>NZ_SZPQ01000044.1 GCF_005217455.1 Martelella alba | reverse complement strand
TATAATGCTGATTTCCCACTGACCGAAGCTGGCGCCGGTCAGTTTTAGCGCGGCCACGCAGCCGCAGCCGAAGAACAGGAGCAGGGCGGTCCCGAGGAATTCCGCGATGCATTGGCCTTTTAAGGTTGGCGTTTTTTGGCTCATAAACTTTTCCTGCTGGCGATGTTAAGAGATGAAAGCAGAGTCAACGTCCGCTTACTGAAGACCCTTACCTAAAAACAGATGTAGGCATGTTGTAAATTTATCGTTAATGAGCGAAAACGAGAAATATCGAAATCGAAATGTGTGCGGTTCGTCATAAAAATGAGCGTTTACGCTTAAATATTAAGGAAACCAGCGTCAATAAGCGCAATCAGGCGCATTAATCTTCAAAAATAAATGTTAAAAATAGAGGTAAATTTTAGTAAAAAGGAGGGCGAATCCTACATCGGTTGCCTATGCGTTAGCGTACAATGACCTGCGTACCCGGCATAGGGGGCATCGCTCGCCCGACGTCATGAGCAACAATTCGACGCGGCGGCCGGGACGTTTCCGGGATCGAATAATGTCAGGCGGGTAGACACCGGAGGAAGGGCTCCTTACAATCCCCACTTCGGTCCGGCCAGGGTCGCTGTTATTTCCCACGTGCTGTGGCGCGGATGCCGCGAAAGTCGCGTGTGCTGCGCGACATCAGTTCACGATTTCACCTTGCAGGCTTTAAGGGGGCTGTTATGGCTTTTGAAGTATTTGAAAAATTGGAAGCGAAGGTACAACAGGCGATCGATACCATCACGCTTCTGCAAATGGAGATTGAGGAACTCAAAGAAAAGAACAACGGATTGACGCAGGAACTGCAGCAAGCCGCCAGCAACCGTGAATCTTTGATTAACGAAAACGAACAATTGAAGCAGGAACAGAATGTCTGGCAAGAGCGTTTACGCGCATTGCTGAGTAAAATGGAAGAAGTTTGACCCGCTAATACGTCAAAGGGCGACGGCAGACAACCGCCCTTTGGCTCTTATCGGCCGCAAGGGGTTTATTCCAGATCGAGAGCGTCTTCCGATAAAATAATGCCGGTATTATCGGCGTAGAGGTGATCGCCGGAGAAGAAGGTCACGCCGCCGAAATTCACCCGCACGTCGCTCTCGCCGATTCCTTCGCTTGCGGCGCCGGCGGGCGTGGCGGCCATGGCCTGGATACCGAGATCCAGTTCTTCCAAATCATCGACCTGGCGCACGGCGCCGTACACCACAATGCCTTCCCATTGATTCTGCGCTGCCAGATTGGCCAGCTCGGCATTGATCAAGGCGCGCCGTACCGAACCGCCGCCGTCTACCACCAGCACGCGGCCAAGGCCGTTTTCCTCAAGCAAATCGTATAACAAGCCGTTATCCTCAAAACATTTCACGGTTACGATCTGCCCGCCAAACGATGTCCTGCCGCCAAAATTAGTGAAAAGCGGTTCCACAACATTCACGTCTTCATGATAAATGTCGCACAGTTCTGAGGTATCGTATTTCATAAGATTTACGTCGGTTTGCCGCTGGAGACCAAAGTATATCGCTTTCTGTCCCCAGTTGCCAAAATCATCAATGGTGAAGTTGATGCGCGTCAGAAAATCCCGCGACGCCGGCCAGACACTCCGCCCATCAGCTAAATAGCAGCCCCACTGCGAACAGAATATTGATCAACAAGGCGTATTTCACGGTTTTTTCCAGCATAGGACGGATACCGGAAGGATTGATCTCGTGCAGTACATATCTCGCTTGCAGATAAAGCGCGGGCACGGTTAAAACAAACAGCCACCCCACCAGACTATGCAGTTCAAGAAGGGTGAATGCCGCCAGGCAGACCACTGCGCCGGCCAGCAGGAGAACATGATAATAACGCGCGCGCATGGGGCCGAGTCGGACCGCCAGGGTGTTCTTCCCGTTAAGCCGGTCGCTTTCAATATCTCGCAGATTATTGATATTCAGTACTGCGGCGGCCAACAGACCACAGGCGGTGGCGGGCAGAATAACCATGGCGTGGAATGCGCCGGTTTGTAGGTAATAGCTGCCGCCGACACTCAGCCAGCCGAAAAAAATCAGCACGGAAAGATCACCCAAACCCATATATCCGTAGGGCCGGGTACCCATGGTATAGGTGATGGCGGCTATAATGGAAAGCACGCCCAATAGCAGGAAACCCAGCACATCGGCGGGTTTTTCACAGGCGACGACAATCAGCGTGGCCCCTGATAACAGCGTCAGAAAAATGGTCAGCCCCAGCGCGAACTTCATCTGTTCGCGGGTAATGATGCCCAACTGCATCCCGCGCATCGGCCCGATGCGGTCTTTTTCGTCGCTGCCTTTGACCGCGTCGCCGTAGTCATTGGCCAGATTGGACAAAATTTGCAGCAAGGCGGCGGTAACCAGGGCGAGCATGGCGACCACCGGTCTGAAATGTCCCTGCCAGCCGGCCATTGCCGAACCGGTGACAATCGAGGCCAGCGCCAACGGCAGCGTGCGCAGGCGCAGGCTGATCATCCAGGCTTTGGCGGGGCTAAGCGTAACGGTTTGGCTCATGGTCAATAAATCTTATGGTAAATATCCAGTTTCGGCAAAAAAAAGGAAGGCATGAGCCTTCCCTTTTCAAATGTGATTTATCCAGCCGGCGGTTACAGGATAAAACGGCTCAAATCTTCGTCAGATACTAGCTCATCCAGATGGCTACGAACATAATCTGCATCAATTGAAATCGTTTTACCATTCCATTCGCTGGCGTCATAGGAAATCTCTTCCATCAACCGTTCCAAAACGGTATGCAGCCGACGAGCGCCGATGTTTTCGGTCCGTTCGTTGACCTGCCAAGCCGCCTCTGCGATTCGGCGAATACCGTCGCTGGTGAACTCGACGTTAACCCCTTCGGTGGCCATCAGCGCTTTGTACTGAATGGTCAGCGATGTGCTGGGCTCGGTCAGAATACGTTCGAAATCGTTGGTGGTCAGCGCTTCCAGCTCAACCCGGATCGGCAAACGGCCCTGCAATTCAGGAATGAGATCGGAGGGGCTTGATACCTGGAAAGCGCCGGAGGCGATAAACAGGATATGGTCGGTTTTCACCATCCCGTGTTTGGTGGAAACCGTGCAGCCCTCCACCAGCGGCAGCAAATCCCGCTGCACCCCTTCCCGGGAAACATCCGGACCGGAGGTTTCACCGCGCTTACAGATCTTGTCGATTTCGTCGATAAACACGATACCGTGCTGTTCGACGGCTTCGATGGCCCTTTCCTTGAGTTCTTCCGGATTAACCAACTTGGCCGCTTCTTCTTCAATAAGCAGCTTCATGGCTTCCTTGATCTTAAGCTTGCGTGGTTTCTGTTTTTGACCGGCCAAGTTTTTAAACATGGATTGCAACTGATTGGTCATTTCTTCCATGCCCGGCGGCGCCATGATCTCGACGCCCATCGGCGCTACCGACAAGTTGATTTCGATTTCCTTATCATCCAATTCGCCTTCGCGCAATTTTTTGCGGAAAGTCTGCCGGGCGGCCGACGGTTCATTACTTTCCTCCGGTTGCCCCCAGTTATTCTTCGGCGGTGGAATAAGCGCGTCCAACACGCGTTCTTCCGCCAATTCCTCGGCTCGATGGCGATTCCTGTCCATGGCCTGCAAGCGCACCATTTTCACCGCGGCGTCGGTCAGATCGCGAATGATCGAATCCACCTCTTTGCCGACATAACCCACTTCGGTGAATTTGGTCGCTTCTACCTTGATAAAGGGCGCGTTGGCCAGTTTAGCCAGCCGGCGGGCGATCTCCGTTTTACCTACCCCGGTGGGCCCTATCATCAGAATGTTTTTCGGGGTCACTTCGTGGCGCAATGCTTCGTCCAGTTGCATACGACGCCAGCGGTTACGCAGCGCGATGGCGACCGCCCGCTTGGCATTATGCTGGCCGATGATATAGCCATCAAGTTCGCTGACGATTTCGCGTGGAGTCATTTCAGACATATAAAGGATCCTTACGCCTTGGACGTTAATTCTTCGATGGTATGGAAATGGTTGGTATATATGCAAATATCTCCGGCGATACCCAACGCTTTTTCAACGATGTCCCGGGCGCCGAGCTCGGTATTTTCCAGCAGGGCGCGCGCGGCGGATTGGGCGTATGGGCCGCCCGATCCAATGGCGATCAGATCGTTTTCCGGCTGAATCACATCGCCGTTGCCGGTAATGATGAGCGATGCATTTTCGTCCGCCACCGCCAGTAGGGCCTCCAGCCTGCGCAGCATGCGATCGGTTCGCCAATCTTTGGCCAGCTCGACCGCCGCTTTCACCAAATGACCCTGATGCATCTCCAATTTGCGCTCAAACAATTCGAAGAGCGTAAAGGCATCGGCGGTCCCTCCGGCAAAACCCGCTATCACTTGATCATGATATAAACGGCGCACTTTGCGGACATTGCCCTTCATTATTGTATTACCCAGAGTGGCCTGGCCGTCGCCACCAATTACCACATGGCCGTTGCGGCGTACGCTTACGATTGTTGTCACGTGCAACTCTCCGGTGAAGATAGAATGAAGCCCCATCATAGTTTGGGGCGTTTGCAATTATAGATGGGGCGGGGTTGGGGTTTTTCAACCCCCGGTGGCGATGGGAATGCAATTAGCCATGCCGGCGCCGCGAAGTTCCTGCAACGATTTATCCACGCTGGCGCGGCTTGAGTAAGGCCCGAGCATGACGCGGTTCCAGCCGCCGCTGGCGGCGATCCTGCTCTCGATCCCGCCGAAGGCCAGTTGCGCCCGTACCGATTCGGCCTGATCCACCGCTTTATATGAGCCGCATTGAATAAGGTAGCGCTGCGACTTTTCTTTCGACGCGTTATCGGTTCTGGTTCCGCTCCGGGGTTGAGTGATTTGCGCCGTTGCGCCGGTTTGGCGGGACGACGGAGCTTCGGCGGTCGCCGCCTGGCGGGGTTGCGTGGTTACCATCGTCTGGCGCGGCGGCGACTGGACGGAGGGCGAAGCCTGTCGCGGCACCGCTTGCGCCGTTGGCGGATTGAAATCGCCGCGACGACTGTTCGCCACCGACGTCTTGCTTTGTTCGTTATAGGGCACTTCATTTAGGTGAGTGGGTTGCTGGCGCATATCGGCCTGTATTTGTTCCAGCAATTGGCGCTGTTCGTCGGTCAATTGCGCCGGTGACCGCACCTCGCCCCCCGATGAAGGCTCGGTCGGTGTCTGGACGCCGATTTGGCGATTTTCCAGCTCTTTAATATAGCGCCAGCGCTCTTCGGGCTTGGGCGGCAGACCGTTGCCGGTGTGATTGCCGTGATTGGGCAGGATGACCGCCTCTTGGCTTTTGTTGTGCGCGATGAAATACAGACCGCCGATGAACGTCACCAGCACCGCGACCGCCAAGGCGACCATCGTTTTTGAAATGCCGGAAGACGCGCGTTTGCTGCGACTGCCTGATTTCCTGCGCCGCGTATTGGTCCTTCCGCGACTGACGTAGTCTCTTTGTGCCACTATCGTGTTTTCGCTAAGTTTAAGAAAGTCACCAGCCCGTCATGTTACTGAAGGTATTATTATTTGACCAGCGCCGGAATGCTTAAAGCGCCTTATGTTTTTTTTCGCGGCGGGCTACTGCTGCCCCTGACGATCAACTTGCTGTCCAGCAGCAATGAAGTATTTGATATCTGATGCTGCCTGATCTGCTGCAATAGCAGCAGCATCGCTTCCCGGCCGATCTGATAACTCGGCTGCGCCACGGTGGTCAATGGCGGGTCGCAAAAATTAGCAAGCGTAATATCATCAAAGCCGATCAGTGAAAGATCGTCTGGCACGGTCAGGCCGATTTTCTTGGCCTGCGACAGGGCGCCAAACGCAATGATATCGCTGTGACAAAAGATAGCCGTTGGCGGTTGAGATTGCGAGATCAGTGTGTTCAATCCGCAAGCGCCGGTCTGGTAGCTGATATCGCCAAGAAACAGCATCTGCTGGTCGGTGGGGATGCCATGGCGACGCAGCGCCTGGATATAGCCTTGCGTCCGGTATTGGCACTGGGGATGTTTCTCTGTTCCGCCGATACAGCCGATTCGCCGATGGCCCAGCTTGAAAAGATAATCCACCGCTTCATAGGACGCCGTTAAATTATCGATATGCACCGTCGACAACTCCAGTTCGGGCACAAACTCATTGGCCATGACCATTGGTGGAAAGTTCTGCTGTTGCGATTTATCAATGGCGAAGGGGAGATTGGAACCTAATAGCAGGATACCGTCGATTTGCCGGGCGATAATCAGATTGGTGAAGCTTTTACGGGTGGGCTGCTGATGGGCGCAATCGGCCAGCAATACCAGATAGCCCTGCTCATCGGCGGTTTCTTCGATTCCCCGCAGTATTTCGGCAAAAAAAGGGTCGCAGATATCCGGTACCATGACCAGCAAATTGCGGGTTTCGCTGCGCTTGATCTGGCGGGCGAGGGGTTGCGGATCATAACCGACGGATTGTACGGCAATCTGAACCCGTTTCCGGGTTTGAACGGAAACCTTCTCCGGATTCATCAATGCCCTGGATACGGTGGCTGTAGAGACCCCTGCCTTTTCCGCCACATCCTTCATGGTCGCCATGACGGATGGCTTTTTACGTTCCACGTTATTCTCCTGGCGTCAGGTCGATTCTGACGAATTTATCTCTAACCTTTGTCTTTCCTACCCCATGTTGTTGGTGGCGTTCGGGCGGATTGCCGTTAGAGGTATCGCTAATAATGACTCTGTTCTTTCTATCAGATTGTGAGGGATAAAGGTTACGCAAAAGGCCAATAGCGGCTGAACTTTCAATATTATTCGAATGGAAATCACAAAATTTGAATCAAAAATAAGCGAGATCAGATATCGATGGGATCCACATCCAGCGACCATTTGACCTTGCGCGCCTGGGTTAGCGTGGCCACCAGCGGCAAACTGGCGGCCACCAGGCGTTGCAGATGTCCGCGTGAGGGATGCTGAAGCAACAGTTGCCAGCGGAAACGCCCGCCGCGTTTTGGTTGCAGGGCCGGCGTCGGTCCCATTAGCCAAAGGGCGCGATCGCGCAGGGGGCTGGCGTCCAGCATTTGCCGGAGCCGCTCGAGAAACAGCGCGGCCTGTTGATTGTCGAGATCTTCCGCCCGGAAGAGAATGTGGCTGGTAAATGGCGGAAGGGACACCGCTTGTCGTTCCGCCAGCGCTTGACGGGCGAATGCCATATAGTCTTCGCGCAGCAATATTTGCAATAAGGGATGTTCGGGATGGTGGGTTTGTAGAAAAACCTCGCCTTGCTTTCCAGATCGGCCCGCCCGTCCGGCCACCTGGGTGTACAATTGAGCGAATCGCTCCGCCGAGCGAAAATCCGCAGAAAAAAGCGCGCCGTCCACATCCAGCAACGATACCAGCGTCACATCGCGGAAATGATGTCCCTTCGCCAACATTTGCGTTCCGATCAGAATGCGTGCGCCGCCCTGGTGCATCTGGGCGAGATGGGCTTCCAACGCGCCTTTGCGCGCAGTAGTGTCGCGGTCGACGCGGGTAATGGGAATATCGGGAAACAATCCGGACAGCGATTGCTCCAATTGTTCGGTGCCCAGCCCTACCGGCATCAATTGCGTCGAGCCGCATTGCGGGCATTGTTCTGGGACCGGACGCTGGCTGTCGCAGTGATGACAGCGTAGTTGCCGCTGTTGCTGGTGTAACGTGTAGTAGTGATCGCAGCGCGGACATTCGGCGATCCAGCCGCATTCGTGGCAGAGCAAGGCCGGCGCATAACCACGCCGGTTTAGAAAAAGCATGACTTGATTGCCGTTCGCCAGATGTGATCGCATCTTCTGTAATAATGGCCGGGACAGGCCGTTGGTCATCGGCAAGCCCTTGAGGTCCAGTATCTGCTGGCTCGCCGGTCGGGCGTTGCCGGCGCGCTTGCGAAGCGTCAGCACGCGGTATTTTCTCTGCTCGGTGTTGTATAGGGTTTCCAGCGCCGGCGTGGCAGAGCCGAGCACCACGGGAATATTCTCCCGGCGCGCGCGCAATACCGCCAAATCCCGGGCGTGATAGCGCCATCCCTCATGCTGTTTATAAGAGCCGTCGTGTTCTTCGTCAATAACGATGATGCCCAATCGGGAGAAAGGCGTGAACAGCGCCGAGCGGGTACCGATGACGATGGCTGTCTCGCCGTCGCGCGCCTTCAGCCAGACCGCCAGACGCTCGCTATCGTTAAGGCCGGAGTGCAGCACATCCACCGGGGCGTGAAAGCGCTCGCGAAAACGACTGATGGTCTGCGGCGTCAGCCCGATCTCCGGCACCAATATCAACGCTTGCTTGCCTTGCGCCAGAATATTTTCCAGCACAGTAAGGTAAACTTCGGTTTTACCCGAGCCGGTGACGCCGGCCAGCAGCCAGGCGGCGAAGCGATCGTCCTCGCCGCGGATGGCGCCTACCGCCGTGGCCTGTTCGGTATTTAACCGCAAACGTTCGCCCACGACGCGGAAATGCCGCCGCCAGTCCCCCTCCGCCGGCCGGACCGGGCGCAGATCGCACAGCCCCTTGGTCCGTAGCGCCTGCAAGGCGTTTTCCGTCAGCAGCCGTTTTGCCACCTCATGCCGATAGACGGGCGCCGGCAACAGGGCCGCCAGCGCCTGCTGCTGCTTCGGCGCCCGTTTCAGCGAGTCCAGCGGGGTGGCGCGGCCCTGCTCGGTGGCGAACCATTGCCACAAGGGCGCCGTTTCGGCGGCCTTACCTTGACGGAGCAGTACCGGCAAAGCGTGGAAAAGCACCTCGCCCAATGGGTGATGATAGTAGTCCGCCGCCCAGAGTAAGATTCGCCACAGCGTATCGGAAAAGAGCGGTTGATTATCGATAACCGCCTCAATGGGTTTAAGTTTATCCAACGGTAGCGCACTGTCCTCGCCGATGCCCGTTACAATGCCGACGGCGCTGCGCCGTCCGAAAGGAACGCGCACGCGGGCTCCGGGCGTCACATGGCAATGTCCGGGCGGCAGATAATCAAACGTGCGTGCCAACGGCACGGGTAACGCAACGTGAATAACGGGCATGAGTTCATCCAGGGAAAAATTGCGCTGATAGTGTACACTGTGCCGACGTCATTGTACGGATGTGTTTGCAAATGGCCGCGGTATTCTGTATGATTCGCCGCCTTCGCCGCTATCCGGCAGCGGAGAAACACGACATCCTTCGCGTGGTGTCCGGCGAAAGTCGACCGGATAGCGACGCGGCCTTAAAACGAGGTTTCCCATGAAAAAAGATATCCATCCGAAATATGTAGAAATTACCGCGACTTGCTCTTGCGGTAATGTTATCAAGACGCACTCCACGATGGGGCATGATCTGACCCTGGATGTTTGCAGCGAATGCCATCCGTTTTATACCGGTAAGCAACGTGTCGTCGATACCGGCGGTCGTGTGGAACGCTTCAATAAACGCTTCAGCGTACCGTCCTCTTCCCGCAAATAAGCGATAGCGGGCGCAAGCGCAAGCCGCATGGCGCAATGCATAAGCAGCACCCATTACTGGAGCCTCGGCCGTGCGGTCGGGGCTTTTTGTATCCGGCGCGGCAAGGGCGCGTTAATCGCGCGATTGTCGACCGGGTTACGCGCAGCGCGCCATAGCGTCGGACCGGAACCCGTGATGTTGGACGTTAGCCCCCATCCATACAGGTCACGCGCGCGAATTCAGCGAGCATGGCCGCCGCTGCCGTGTGCTGATTGATAATAGCGTAATCAACCGGTGTCAAATTACTCCCATCCGGCGCATCGGCTTCGATTCCTGGCTGGCGGAGCAGCCGTTTTACCAGGGCTGTATGGCCGAATAAGGCGGCGAGATGCAGCGGAGTGAATCCATCATTACGCCGCGCGTTAATGTTGATTCCCGGCGCGTTCAGTAAGTCATCGGCTATCAGCCCACAGCCTGTTTTTATTGCATAATGCAACGCCGTTTCTCCTTCGTGTTCCGTGATATTCGGATTTGCGCCGGCCGCTATCAACAGCTTGGCGATGAGATGGAAATGTTTGTGCGCCGCCCAATGCAACGGCGTACGACCAAGGTTATCGGCGAGATCAGGCTGTATTGACGGCATACTCAGCAGAACTTTGACAATGTCACTATGGCCTTGCATCACGGCGAAGCAAAGCGGCGTTATCCCTTGGCACTGCCTGACATTGATGCTGATATCCGGTACGGCCAGTAACCCGACGGCCGCGCCTTTGCGTCCGTAACAAGCGGCGTAGTGCAAAGGCGTAAATCCCAGGTTATCAGCAATATTCACATCCAAATGATCCACCAAGAGTAATCGCCTCAGAATGTGGTTGTGTTGTAGCGTTACGGCATAATGCAAAGGCGACGCGCCGTTGGTCTCCTTGACATTGACACTGTTCGTCATCCCGGGGGTTTTCAGAATGCGCGCTACCGCGTGGGCCCGACTATGAAGTACGGCGAAATGTAAAATCGAGAATCCGTTCGTGTCCTGAAGGTTGACATCAATACCCGGCGAGACCAAAAGTTTGTTCAAGATAGTGACTCGCGGTAGTGTCGCGGCGATATGCAACGGGGTTATGCCAATAGATGTTTCGAGGTTGACCTTGATGCCCTTTTTTCGCAAAAGCTGTTCGGTGATGTATTGTTGGCGAAACATGACGGCAAGATGCAGAGGCGTCATATTGTCCCGATTCTGCCGGTTAACATCGATATTCGGGTGAGAAAGCAGTAGATCGGTTATTTTGCGGCGACTGAATCTGGCCGCCAGATGCAACGCCGTATCACCCATACGGTTTTGCCGATTGATATCCAGCTCGACGTTCCTGATGAGAATTTTCAAAATCTGGGTATGGCCGTTTATAGCGGTCATATGCAGCGGTGTATCTTTTCCACGCTTACCGGCATTGATATCGATACCGGGTAATTTGGTAATTTTCTTAAAAATACCAGGATTGCCTTTAACCGCGGCATAATGTAAAAGAGTTCGCCCTCGTTTATCCGTACCCTTTGGATCAACATGATAATGCGACAGATATTTGTTCACCTGATTGATGTTGCCGTACAGGATGATTTCCATCAAAACCGATTTCCCGAAAATATCGTCTCGCAGACTTTCCAGCGGTAAATTGATTTTTTGGCAAAAACTCAGTAGTTGATTATTACCCGCCGCGATTTGGTTAAAAATTTTCCTGGTAATCTCACGTCGATCCTGACGTGAAACAATCCGTACCGCTTCCCGACAAAAATCCGGCGATATACTGGAAACTGCCACGATATCGGCGAAGTCCATTTTTTTCAGGATCATTTCTATAATCTCCTTTGGCAGATCCGTAAGCGTCGGCGTAAGGTTTTGCCGTGGATGTGCCTGCGTGGATTCGGCGGTCAGGGCCGTAGAGCCCAAAATGGCGGGGCGCCCGGCAATTGCCGAACTGTGGTCATTGTGCCGTGTCAGCGGTGAAACCGGCGGGTTGTTTACAGCGCTTAATCGTCTGGTTAATTCTGGGCCAGGGCCAGCCCTACCGTCGGAAGACAACGCTATATCATTGTTAATTGCCATGTGCGCCACAGGGCGGGGGGTCAAGTTCATTCAGCGGGGACCTTGTTCAAATACGTTATTCCATAGCGAGAATATAAAACCGGCCTTAAATTAGATATCATTGATTTTTTAAAGAGTAATTTATGCTTTTATTTAACAGCAAAGTTGTTATCAACAGTCGTTAAACGACAAGGCTCGAAGGGGTATGCCCCTATCTCAATTCGGGCATTACAAACACATCTTCGGCGGCGCTCCCGGCAATTTATTTCCACCATACCTACCGCCGCCTCTTTGCTGACCGTGTGTGCCCCCTTAAGCCACAGTATTGTCTATACTCCCGAGCATCATGAGAGACATCTCGTCTCTTACCTGGCGTCTATGGTAAATGGGCCAATGGGTGACGACGGAATGCCTTCTCATTCGCCGCCGCGTCGCGGCTGATATTATCTAGGGGGTATGCCGCTTTGACGTATTGCGGTATTTCTTCCCCGGAGGTCAATGCGGTTTGCGGCGGGAGGGGTATGGCATGCCGACAATACGGACACGGAATGACTTGGTCTGGAGCGCGAATATTCCAAAATGGTATCGTGCCGGCATGGGTATCGAAGAAAGATAGACGAGCCGTCGCGAGACGCTCCTTAACGGCACCCGCAGACGGTCGGCGCAGGGCGATTCACCGTATCAATAATCCCAGGTATCAGGATTGATGCCCATTTCACGCATCATCGCCTTGGCCTGTTCCGGGATTTCGTCATTGCGCTCTTTGCGAAGATCGTTATCGTCCGGCAACGGTTGTCCGGTAAAGGCATGCAGGAATGCCTCGCAGAGCAATTCGCTGTTGGTGGCGTGGCGTAAATTGTTAACCTGGCGCCGGGTTCGTTCGTCGGTCAGGATTTTCAGGACCTTAAGCGGAATAGATACCGTTATCTTTTTGACCTGTTCGCTTTTTTTACCATGTTCAGCATAAGGGCTGACATATTCGCCTTTCCATTCCGCCATGGGATACCTTAACTCTTATATAAAATGAATAATCTTCACCGAAAACGGGCTAATTATGCCTAAAATGCCGGTGGCTCACTACTCTGTACCCACCTGTTTTGCGACTTATCACCATTTCCTATCATAACGCCCTCGACCCGGCTCGCCGGGCGGGGTACAAGAGGTATACGATTTTAACACTTTAAAACCGCATAATTTTAGCTGTTATTTATACTTTGCTCAATCTACACGCAAAGAAGTTTAGATGTCCAGATGTATTGACGTCTATCGATGAGCGGTTTACTCTTTCAACTCCACTCTACAGCACTGACCAGGATGCGAGTAAATGACGCGCAAGCAGGCCACCATTTCCGTTCGCAGCGGACTCAACAATGACGAACAGTTCGGTTGCGTCGTCCCGCCGATCACCCTTTCCAGCACCTACAACTTTATCGATTTCAACCAACCTCGGGCTCACGACTATTCCCGGCGGGGCAATCCCACCCGGGATGTCGTACAACGCGCATTGGCTGAATTAGAGCAAGGCGCCGGCGCGGTGCTGACCAGTAGCGGCATGTCGGCCATTCATCTGGTCTGCACGGTATTTTTGCAACCCGGCGACTTGTTGGTGGCGCCCCATGACTGTTATGGCGGGAGTTATCGTTTGTTCGATAGTCTCGCTAAGCGCGGCGCCTATCGAGTTAAATTCGTTGATCAGGGCGATGCGCACGCGCTGACATCGGCCCTGGCCGAACGCCCTAAACTGGTGTTGATCGAAACGCCGAGCAATCCCTTGCTGCGCGTGGTGGATATCGCCGCCATTTGCCGCGCCGCGCATCAAGTCGGGGCGATATGCGTGGCGGATAACACCTTTCTCAGTCCGGCGCTGCAACAGCCGCTCACGTTGGGCGCGGATCTGGTGGTACATTCCTGCACCAAATACTTAAACGGCCACTCGGACGTGGTGGCCGGCGCGGTTATCGCCAAAGATGCGGCAATGGCCGCCGACTTGGCCTGGTGGGCCAATAATATCGGCGTGACCGGCGGCGCTTTTGATAGCTACTTGTTATTGCGGGGAATGCGCACCCTCAACCCGCGAATCAAACAACAACAGTCTAATGCGCAGGAAATACTGGCGTATTTACAGCAGCAACCACTGGTGAAAAAGCTGTATTATCCTGGCCTGCCGGGCAATCCCGGCCACGACATCGCTGCTCGCCAGCAAATGGGGTTCGGCGCCATGCTGAGTTTTGAACTGGATGGCGATGAAGCCGCTTTGCGGCGCTTTTTATCCGGGCTGGAATTGTTCACGTTGGCTGAATCGCTGGGCGGCGTAGAAAGCTTGATCTCCCATGCGGCCACCATGACCCATGCCGGCATGGCGGCGCCAGCGCGGGCTGCGGCAGGCATCGGCGAAACGCTGTTGCGCCTGTCGGTGGGTATCGAGGACAGCCAGGATTTAATAGCCGATTTGGAAAATGGTTTCCAGGCGGCCGGTAAGAGGTAAGTATGAGTGCTTTAGGGACGGTTGGCGCCCCCGCCGGACGACAACTGCATAAATTCGGCGGTAGCAGTCTGGCGGACGCAAAATGTTATCAACGGGTCGCGGGCATCATGGCCGATTACAGTCGGCCCGGCGACGTCATGGTCGTTTCCGCGGCGGGCAGCACCACCAACCAACTGATAAGCTGGCTCAAACTGAGCCAGACCGATAGGCTTTCCGCCCATCAGGTGCAGCAGACATTGCGCCGCTACCAGCAACAGCTGATAACCGACCTGTTGCCGGCGCCGCAGGCGGACGAGTTGGTCGCCGGGTTTATTGGCGATCTGGAGCGCCTGGCGGCGTTGCTGGACGGTAAAATCACCGATGCGGTTTATGCCGAAGTGGTTGGCCACGGTGAAATCTGGTCGGCCCGCCTGATGGCGGCGGTGCTTAATCGGCAGGATATGGATGCGGTCTGGCTCGACGCCCGTGATTTTCTCAGGGCTGAACATGCCGCACAGCCACAGGTGGATGAGGAGCGTTCCCGGCCTTTGCTGCGGCAGCTATTAAGCCGGTATCCCAATCAACGGCTGGTGGTCACCGGCTTCATCTGCCGCAATCAAGCGGGAGACACCGTGCTGCTGGGCCGCAACGGCAGCGATTATTCAGCCACTCAGATCGGCGCGTTGGCGGGCGTCTCGCGCGTGACCATTTGGAGCGACGTGGCCGGGGTTTACAGCGCCGATCCGCGTAAGGTCAAGGATGCCTGCCTGCTGCCGCTGCTGCGGCTGGATGAAGCCAGCGAACTGGCGCGCCTGGCGGCGCCGGTGCTGCATGCGCGCACTCTGCAACCGGTGTCCGGCAGCGATATCGATTTAATGCTGCGGTGCAGTTATCAGCCGGAACAAGGCTCAACCCGCATTGAGCGTGTATTGGCTTCCGGCACCGGCGCCAAGATCGTCACCAGCCACGACGATGTCTGCCTGATCGAATTGACGGTTTCGCCGCAATACGATTTCAATCAGGCCTTGAAAGATATCGAACTGGCGCTCAAGCCGGCGCAGCTCAAGCCGCTGGCGACGGGCATTCACCGTGATCGCCGGCTAATCCAGCTTTGCTATACCTCCGAGCTGGCCGCCAGTGTCTACCAATTGCTGGAACCGGCGCATTTGCCGGGACAACTGGCGCTGCGGGAGGGGTTGGCGCTGGTGGCCATGGTGGGCGCGGGGGTAACGCGCAATCCGCTGCATTGCCATCGTTTTTACCAACAACTGAAATATCAACCCATCGAATTTGTCTGGCAATCCGAAGAGGGCATCAGCCTGGTGGCGGTCTTGCGGGTAGGACCCACAGAACATATGATTCAAGGCCTGCACGCTTCGCTGTTTCGCGCTGAAAAACGAATCGGTCTGATGTTGTTCGGTAAAGGCAATATTGGTTCGCGCTGGTTGGAATTATTTGCCCGTGAACAGGAAAGCCTGTCGGCCCGGACCGGTTTTGAATTTATCCTGAGCGGCGTCATCGACAGCGAGCGCAGCCTGCTTAATTATGACGGCTTGAATGCCAGCCGCGCCCTGGCTTTTTTCGGCGACGAAGCCGTTGCGCAGGATCCTGAGGATCTGTTCCTCTGGATGCGCGCCCATCCTTATGACGATCTGGTGGTGCTGGATGTGACGGCCAGCGAGGAACTGGCGGATCAATATCTGGATTTCGCCAGCTACGGCTTCCATGTCATCAGCGCCAACAAGCTGGCCGGGGCTTCCCACGGCGACAAGTATCGGCAAATCCGCGACGCTTTCGCCAAAACCGGTCGGTATTGGTTATATAACGCCACAGTGGGCGCCGGGCTGCCGGTCAATCATACGGTGCGTGATTTACGGGACAGCGGCGACAGTATCTTGTCCATCAGCGGTATTTTCTCCGGTACACTCTCTTGGCTGTTTTTGCAGTTTGATGGCACGGTGCCGTTTACCGAACTGGTGGAACAGGCCTGGCAACAAGGTCTGACGGAACCCGATCCCCGGGTCGACTTGTCCGGCAAGGATGTCATGCGCAAGCTGGTGATCCTGGCGCGGGAGGCGGGCTATGACATCGAGCCTAGTCAGGTGCGTGTGGAAACGCTGGTCCCGGCGGGATGCGACGAAGGCACGGTGGATCATTTCTTCGAAAACGGCCAAGACCTCAACGAACAGATGTTGCGTCGCCTGGAAGCGGCCAACGAGATGGGGCTGGTGCTGCGATATGTCGCCCGTT
Organism: Martelella alba; assembly: GCF_005217455.1. Lineage (GTDB taxonomy): Bacteria > Pseudomonadota > Gammaproteobacteria > Enterobacterales > Enterobacteriaceae > Acerihabitans. Next base: position 17,740 of record NZ_SZPQ01000044.1, on the reverse strand, counting down.
TCGACGCCAATGGCAAAGCCCGGGTAGGGGTGGAAGCGGTGCGCACGGATCATCCGCTGGCGGCGTTGCTGCCCTGTGACAACGTTTTCGCCATTGAGAGCCGGTGGTATCGGGACAATCCCCTGGTGATTCGTGGGCCGGGGGCCGGACGTGACGTGACCGCCGGCGCCATTCAATCGGATTTAAACCGTCTGGCGCAACTGCTCTGATCCCCGCCAACTGCGCGGTCGGCTTCATAAAACCCGTTCTCGGCGGTTGCCGGAATGGGTTTCTCACGCCACGATCGACAATGAATTTATTTCATTATCGATGAAAAGAAATCCGTACCGCTTGCAATGATTATATTGACTGAGAGAGGAAATTCGGTCATTTTCTTTTGGACGTCTAAACGTATAGATGCTTATTTTTGATGACCCACACCCAGCCGTGTCAAGAGGAAAAGGTATGAGTTTTTTCCACGCCAATCAGCGGGAGGCACTGAATCAGAACCTTGTCGAATTGCAAGGGCGGATAAACGTGTCTTTCGAGTTTTTCCCGCCGCGTACCAGTGAAATGGAACAAACGCTATGGCATTCCATCGATCGTCTCAGCAGCCTGAAGCCGACGTTCGTCTCGGTAACCTACGGCGCCAACTCCGGCGAGCGGAATCGCACTCATACCATTATCAAGGAAATCAAGGAGCGTACCGGGCTTGAGTCCGCGCCCCATCTGACCTGTATCGACGCAACCCTCGAGGAACTGCGGCTGATAGCCGAAGACTACTGGCAAAGTGGTATTCGCCATATTGTGGCGCTGCGCGGCGATTTGCCGCCCGGCGGCGGCAAGCCGGCGATGTACGCCGTCGATCTGGTGGCGCTCCTGCGTAAAGTCGGTGATTTTGATATCTCCGTGGCCGCGTATCCCGAAGTGCATCCCGAGGCCAAAAGCGCGCAGGCGGATTTGATCAACCTGAAGAAAAAAGTCGAGGCCGGCGCCAATCGTGCCATTACCCAGTTCTTTTTTGATGTGGAAAGCTACCTGCGCTTTCGCGATCGTTGCGTCGCCGCCGGCATCGAAACCGAAATTGTGCCGGGAATATTGCCCGTTTCAAATTTCAAGCAAATGCAACGCTTCGCCGCCATGACTAACGTGAAAGTGCCGAACTGGATGACCCGCATGTTCGAGGGACTGGATAACGATCCGGAAACCCGCCAGTTGGTTGGGGCCTCCATCGCAATGGATATGGTGAAAATTCTCAGTCGCGAGGGTGTTAAGGATTTTCATTTTTATACCCTGAACCGGGCCGATTTGACCTACGCCATTTGTCACAGCCTGGGCGTTAGGCCGCAAAGCGCCGCTGCCGATCGGCCATCCCCCGCCCAGGGCTGAAGCGCGCCCATCTCGCGGCTAACCGGCGCCGTTGATTGACGCAGGCGTGGCCATCCCCTGGCATTGAAAAACGGCGCCGCGTCGTTTCATGTGGACACTGCGCCGTTTTGTCCGTGCTAGCCGGTATTACGCATCCCGGCCGCCACGCCGGCAATGGTGACCATCAATGCTTGTTCAACCCGCGGATCCGGGTGCGCCTGCTGACGCGAACGGTGCAACAATTCGGCCTGCAACACGTTGAGAGGATCGGTATAGACATTGCGCAGGGCGATGGATTCGGCGATCCACGGCAAATCAGCCATCAAATGATCATCATTGGCGATATCCAGCACCACCCGGATATCCTGTTCCAACTGATCACGCAATTGTTTACCCAACGGCCATAATTTTTCTTCAACCAACCGCTGATCATAATATTCGGCCAGCCACAAATCGGCCTTGGCGAACACCATTTCCAGCATACCGATTCGGGTGGAAAAAAACGGCCAGTCACGGCACATGGTTTCCAGCTGATCCTGCTTGCCGCCATCAACGACTTTTTGCAGCGCGGCCCCCGCTCCGAGCCAGGCCGGCAGCATCAGACGGTTTTGCGTCCAGGCGAAAATCCAGGGAATGGCGCGCAGACTTTCCACACCGCCATTGGGCCGCCGTTTGGCCGGCCGCGAACCGAGCGGCAATTTGCCCAATTCCAGCTCCGGGGTTGCCGAACGGAAATAGGGAACGAAATCCGGCATCTCGCGCACATAGCCGCGATACATATCGCAGGAAACCACGGCCAATTCATCCATTAATTCCCGCCATTCCCGCCTGGGTTCCGGCGGCGGCAACAAATTGGCTTCCAAAATGGCGCCGGTGTAAAGCGCCAGACTGCTGATGGCGACTTCCGGCAGGCCCAGCTTAAAGCGGATCATCTCGCCTTGTTCCGTCACCCGTAAACCGCCTTTAAGGCTTCCCGGCGGCTGCGACAGCAACGCGGCATGGGCCGGCGCGCCGCCGCGGCCGATGGAACCGCCGCGGCCATGAAACAATGTCAGGGCGATGCCGGCTTTCTCGCAGGTATGGATCAGGGCTTCCTGCGCGCGATACTGTGCCCAGGACGCCGCCATAACGCCGGCATCCTTGGCCGAATCGGAATAGCCGATCATGACCATCTGCCGGCCCTGGATAAAACCGCGGTACCAGTCGATGCTGAGCAGTTGTTTCATGACATCGTCGGCGTTATTCAGATCTTCCAAGGTTTCAAACAGCGGCGCGACCGGTAAGGCGAACTGGCAGCCGGCCTCTTTTAACAGTAAGTGCACCGCCAGAACGTCGGAGGGCATCCGCGCCATAGAAATGACATAAGCCGCGATAGAGCCTTGCGGCGCATCGGCGATCACCCGACAAGTGTCCAGGACTTCGTCGGTTTCCTCGCTGAGCTGGTAATGGCGCGGCAGCAATGGACGTTTCGAATTCAGTTCGCGGATCAAAAAGGCCTGCTTATCCGATTCGGACCAGCTTTCATAATCGCCAAGCCCCAGATAACGGGTAATTTCGCTCAAGGCTTCGGTGTGCCGGGTGCTTTCCTGGCGCACGTCGATTCGCACCAGTTGTATCCCGAAACACTTGATTCGCCGCAGCGTATCGAGTAACTGACCATCGGCGATGATATTCATGCCGCAGGATTTCAACGAGCGGTAACAGGTATACAGTGGTTGCCAAAGTTGATCATTGTCTTCCAACAAGTTGTCGGGCTTGACGACATGCTCTCCCTTAAGTCGCGCGTTAAGCCAGTTCTGCGTGCTGATAAGCTGTGCGCGTAAACCTTTGACCACGGCGCGATAAGGTTCCAGCACGGCATTTCCCCCGGCCAGGGCCTGCAATTCCGGCGTACATTCGGTCATGGACAGCTCTGAAACCAGCACTTGCATATCGCGCAAAAACAGGTCGGCGGCTTTCCAGCGACTGAGCAGCAATACCCGGCGGGTAATGCCGGCGGTGACATTGGGGTTACCGTCGCGGTCGCCGCCCATCCAGGACGTAAAACGGATCGGCACATTATCGACCGGCAGACTAAAGCCGAAGACATCTTGCAACTGTTCGTTCAGTTCGCGCAGATATTGCGGTACGCCTTCCCACAGGCTGTTTTCCACATTGGCGAAGCCCCATTTCGCTTCGTCCACCGGCGAAGGCCGATTGTGGCGGATTTCGTCGGTATGCCAATACTGGGCGATGAGTTGGCGCAGGCGGCGCATAATCTGCTGGCGTTCATATTCCGCCAGATCGCTGTGGTCCAACTGCTTAAGGCAATTATTGACCTCCACCAGCATATGGATCAGCGTACGCCGGGCGATTTCGGTGGGATGGGCGGTCAATACCAGTTCGATTGACAAAGACTCCACCGCCGCGCGGATGGCTTTATCATCCAGCGCTCGGTTTTCTTTCAGGCGGGCGAAGACCTTGCCCAAGCCCTCCGGATTATTCAGGGCCTCGCCATGGGGGGAAATGGTGTGAAACTGCTCCGCGGTATTGGTCAGATTAAGAAACTGGCTGAAGGCGCGCGCCACCGGCAGTAATTCGTCGTTGGACAAATTCTGCAGCGTTGAGAGTAATTCCTGGCGATGCGTTTCACTGCCCGCCCGGGAAGCTTTGGAAAGTTTACGGATGGTTTCCACTTTATCCAGAATATTCTCGCCCATCGCATCTTTAATAGTATCGCCCAGCAGCTTGCCGAGCATACTGACATTGCTTCGCATTGCCGAATATTGTTCGTTCATAAGGACCCTGATCCAACTTGCCTGAAAATTTGTTTCACACGGTTGATGTTCATCACCCACCGCTATCTAGCCATTTCTCGGTTGATTCGTCAAATGACATCATTTCACACGATAAAACCGCATGTTTACGGTAATTCGTGAAAGTTAATTACATTTCCCCACTATAAGAAATACTTATTATTTTGGACGAAAATGCCGCCCTGCGGGCGAATTCACCCGCAACCGGAACGCTTGTCCGGGCGGCAACGGCACAAACGGTTCTTATTACAGGCAGAAATGTTGAATTACCTGGGATAGTAGCTGTCGCGTCGGTTTAATATAGGCGGTATCGAGATATTCGTCTGGCTGGTGCGCCTGGTTAATGGAGCCGGGACCTAACACCAGCGTCGGACAAAGCTGCTGAATAAAGGGCGCTTCGGTACAGTAATTCACGATCTCGGTCTTGGTTTTCAGCAGGTTTTCCACCACTTGCACCAAGGCGCCGTCCGGCGGGCATTCATAACCGGGAATGGGCGGATGGAGCGCCGCGATGGTCAATCTTCCCGGCCAGCGTTCGCTGACTGGCGCCAACGCTTCCGCCAGCAAACCGTTGAGATCGTCTAACGTCAGTCCCGGCAAGGGCCGAATATCCATGTGCAGCTCGCAGCAGCCGCAAATGCGATTGGCGGCATCGCCGCCATGAATATGGCCGAGATTCATGGTTGGGTACGGGATGACAAAAGACGGATGGTGATAGCGTTGCTGCAGCGTATTGCGCAACGTCAGCAAATGGGAAATGGCTTCGTGCATCAGTTCGATAGCATTGACGCCCAGGGTCGGGTCGCTGGAATGGCCGGACTGGCCCATGATACGGATGGCATTGGACATATGGCCTTTGTGCGCTCTGACAGGCTGTAGGGACGTGGGTTCGCCGATAATGGCGCAATCAGGGCGCAGTAAGCTGGACTGAGCGAAATAACTGGCGCCCGCCATGGTGGTTTCTTCATCGGCGGTTGCCAAGACATACAGTGGTTTTTGCAGCTTGGCGGCATCGATATTCCGCAGGCTGTCAAGGATAAAGGCGAAAAAACCCTTCATGTCCGCGGTCCCCAACCCGTACAAGCGGTTATCCTGCTCGGTCAGGGTGAAAGGGTCGCGGGTCCAGCGGCCCTGATCGAACGGTACGGTATCGGTGTGGCCTGTCAGAAGCAGACCGCCCGTACCGCTGCCGAGACTGGCCAGCATATTGTATTTGTTGCGCGTGCCGGGCACCGGCTGGATCTCGACCTTGAAACCCAACAGGCCAAACCAATCCGCCAGCAAATTGATTAATGTCTGGTTGCTTTGGTCAAGAGCGGGTTCGGTGGCGCTGATGGACGGTGTGGCGATCAGGGCGCGGTACAGCTCGAGAAAAGGGGGGAGTTTCGTCATCACTGTTGACAGCCTTAAGTTGCAATAGCATCAATATTCATGCAATAATTATGAATAAAAATACACTAACGTTGAGCTCGAAGTAAACGGATACCTAACAGACTACTACGCTTGGCTCCGCGGGTGAACAGAGAATAGCTGCCTACGAGCCCTTCTCGTTGTTAACGTTAATCAATAAGGTATACAAACGACATGCTGAATACGCTGATCGTCGGTGCCAGCGGTTACGCCGGCGCCGAACTCGCGGCCTATCTAAACCGTCACCCGCACATCAACATCGCCGCTCTGGCGGTTTCGGCGCAAAGCAGCGATGCCGGAAAACGGCTTTCCGATCTCCATCCGCAACTCAAAGGTATTGTGGATTTGCCGCTGCAACCCCTCGGCGATGTCGAGGCATTGGCGAAAACCGTTGATGTGGTTTTCCTCGCCACGGCCCATGAGGTCAGTCACGATCTGGCGCCGGTCTTTCTGGCGGCCGGCTGCGTCGTGTTTGATCTCTCCGGCGCTTTTCGGGTCAACCAGGCCGAGTTCTACAGCCGGTATTATGGATTTGAACATCAACATGGCGATTGGCTGGCCAAAGCGGTGTACGGCTTGGCGGAATGGCAGGGCGAGGCGTTGCAGCAGGCGCAATTAATAGCGGTTCCCGGCTGTTATCCGACCGCGTCGCAACTGGCACTGAAACCGCTGGTGCAAAGCGGCTTGCTTGATGAAGGGCAATGGCCGGTCATCAATGCGGTCAGCGGCGTCAGCGGCGCTGGACGCAAAGCGTCTTTGACCACCAGTTTCTGCGAGGTCAGCCTGCAACCCTATGGTATCTTTACCCATCGGCATCAGCCGGAGATTTCCGCCCATTTGGGTATTCCGGTGATCTTCACCCCGCATCTCGGCAATTTCCCACGCGGTATTTTGGCGACCATCACTTGTCGCCTGAAAAAAGGTGTTACGACGGAAGATGTGGCGGAGTGCTACCATAATGCCTACCACGACAAGCCATTGGTGAGATTATATGACAAAGGCGTTCCCGCGCTGAAGGCTGTGGTGGGGCTTCCGTTTTGCGATATCGGCTTTGCCATGCAGGACGATCATCTGATCGTCGTGGCCGCCGAGGATAATCTCTTGAAGGGGGCGGCGGCACAGGCGGTACAATGCGCCAATATCCGGTTTGGTTACCCCCAGACCCTTTCGCTTCTGTAAAACGGTAGACAACGAGGCAAAAAAAAATAATGAATCCGTTAATCGTGAAACTCGGCGGCGTGTTGCTTGATAGCGAGGAAGCGCTGGAAAGACTGTTCACTGCTTTAGAAACTTATCGTGCCCAGTATCGGCGCCCTATGGCCATTGTGCATGGCGGCGGCTGCCTGGTGGACGAGTTGATGAAAAAACTGGCGCTGCCGGTAAAAAAAATCGACGGTTTACGCGTCACCCCGGCGGACCAAATTGATATTATTACCGGCGCGTTGGCAGGCACGGCCAACAAGACGCTGCTTGCCTGGGCCAAAAAGCATGATATTGCGGCGGTAGGGTTGTGCCTGGGCGACGGCGACAGCGTCGGCGTGACGCCGTTGGATGCCAAATTCGGCCATGTGGGTAAGGCTGAGCCTGGGTCGCCGGCGTTGTTAAACACCCTAATGGATGCGGGTTATCTGCCGGTGGTAAGCTCTATCGGCATCACCGCCGAAGGCGAATTGATGAATGTCAACGCCGACCAGGCGGCCACCGCCTTGGCGGAAACCCTTGGCGCCGATTTGATTCTGCTGTCCGATGTCAGCGGCATTCTCGACGGTAAAGGTCAGCGTATTGCTGAAATGACCGCGCGAAAAGCGGAACAGCTTATCGCGCAGGGCATCATTACCGAAGGCATGGTGGTAAAAGTGCATGCGGCGCTGGATGCCGCCCGCACGTTGGGTAGACCGGTGGATATCGCCAGTTGGCGCCATGCCGATCAGTTACCCGCCCTATTCAACGGCGCGGCCATCGGCACCCGCATACTGGCCTGAGGGCCGGTCCCGTCCGGCGTGAACCGGACGGGTCGTTTCATATTCAATGGCGCGGCGCGACGGCCGCGGTGCGGCAAGCGACAGCGAAGGGAGTGACATATGGCATTATGGGGCGGACGTTTCAGCCAGGCGGCCGATCAGCGTTTCAAGCAATTTAACGATTCGTTGCGGTTCGATTATCGGCTGGCCGAGCAGGATCTCATCGGTTCGGTAGCCTGGTCCAAGGCGCTGGTGAGCGTGGGCGTGTTGACCGAGGATGAGCAGCTTCGGCTTGAGGAAGCGCTCTCGTTCATTCTGGAAGAGGTCCGCGCGGCGCCACAGGCCATTCTGACCAGCGATGCGGAAGATATTCACAGCTGGGTGGAACAGCGGCTCATTGATAAAGTCGGTCAACTGGGCAAAAAGCTGCACACTGGGCGAAGCCGCAATGATCAGGTGGCGACCGACCTGAAATTGTGGTGCAAGATGCAGGCCTCCGACCTGCTGACGGCGGTACGCCAGCTACAACAGGCATTGATCGACACCGCCCGCGGCGCCCAGGACGCGGTCATGCCCGGCTACACTCATCTGCAACGCGCCCAGCCGGTCACCTTCGCCCATTGGTGCCTGGCCTATGTCGAAATGCTGGCGCGCGACGAGAGCCGTTTGCGCGATACATTGCGGCGCCTGGATGTGAGCCCCCTGGGCTGCGGCGCGCTGGCCGGCACCGCCTACCCCATTAACCGCGAGCAGTTGGCCGACTGGCTGGGATTCGCCTCGGCGACCCGCAACAGTCTGGATAGCGTTTCTGATCGCGATCATGTGCTGGAATTGCTTTCCGATGCCGCCATCGGCATGGTTCATTTGTCGCGCTTCGCGGAAGATCTGATTTTCTTTAATACCGGCGAGGCGGCGTTCGTTGAGCTATCTGATCGCGTCACCTCCGGTTCGTCCTTAATGCCGCAAAAGAAAAACCCGGACGCGCTGGAATTGATTCGCGGCAAAAGCGGCCGGGTGCAGGGCGCCCTCACCGGTATGATGATGACGCTCAAAGGGTTGCCGCTGGCGTATAACAAAGATATGCAAGAGGACAAAGAAGGGTTGTTCGACGCATTGGACACCTGGTTGGATTGTCTGCATATGGCGGCGTTGGTGCTGGACGGCCTGAAAATCAACGAGGTACGTTGTCGCGAAGCGGCGCAACAGGGCTATGCCAACGCCACTGAACTGGCGGATTACCTGGTGGCCAAAGGGGTGCCTTTCCGCGAAGCGCATCATATCGTCGGCGAGGCGGTTGTGGAAGCCATCCGGCTTGGGGTCGCGTTAGAGGAACTTCCCCTGGCGGTGCTGCAAACGTTCAGCGACGTCGTCGATAAAGACGTCTACCCGGTGCTTTCGCTGCAATCTTGCCTGGATAAGCGTTCCGCCAAAGGCGGCGTCGCACCGGAACAGGTGGCGTCGGCCATGGATGAGGCGCAACGCCGTCTCGATTCCCTATAAGCCTGGTACGGCCGGTATCGCCGGCCGTCAAGCCCTTTCACAGATGTCTTGCCCCATTGCCGTTGATATGCCGTGTTCCCATCCACACTCGCGCTAGGGTGGGCGGCTGTCATGGCGGGATGACATGCCACTATTCCCAGAAAAACGTTCCGTCCGTCGGCCAAGGGCTTGTGGAGATAATTAAGATTATCTATTGATAGGGATAATCGTTAATTGCTATTCTATCTATCGACGCGAACTATCGCGGTAAGGAGGATGTCAATGAATATTCGCGATCTGGAATATCTGGTGGCGCTGGCTGAACATCGTCATTTCCGACGAGCCGCCGATGCCAGTCATGTCAGCCAGCCCACGCTGAGCGGCCAAATACGCAAATTGGAAGATGAATTAGGCGTTATGCTGCTGGAACGCACCAGCCGCAAGGTATTGTTCACCCAGGCGGGTTTATTGCTGGTGGAGCAAGCCAGGACTATCCTGCGCGAGGTGAAGATTTTGCGCGAAATGGCCAGCCAGCAGGGAGAATCCATGTCCGGGCCGTTGCATATTGGCTTGATCCCGACCGTGGGACCTTACCTGCTCCCCCATATCATTCCGACCTTGCATGAAACTTTTCCCAAACTGGAAATGTATTTGCACGAAGCGCAAACCGGTCAACTATTGATGCAATTGGATAGCGGCAAACTGGATTGCGCCATCCTGGCGCTGGTAAAGGAAACGGAAGCCTTTATCGAAATTCCCCTGTTTGATGAGCCGATGCAACTGGCTGTTTATACCAGCCATCCATGGGCGAATCGCGATCGGGTTCCCATGTCGGATTTGTCCGGCGAAAAATTACTCATGCTGGAAGACGGGCATTGTCTGCGGGACCAGGCCCTGGGCTTTTGTTTTGAAGCCGGCGCCGACGAGGATACGCATTTTCGCGCCACCAGTCTTGAGACTCTGCGCAACATGGTGGCCGCCGGCAGCGGCATTACGCTATTACCCGCCCTGGCCATCCCCCATGAGCGCAAGCGTGACGGCGTATGCTATTTACCCTGCTATAAACCGGAACCCAAACGGACCGTCGCGCTGGTCTACCGTCCCGGCTCGCCGTTGCGGGCGCGCTATGAACAATTGGCCGAATCCATTCGCACCCATATGCAGGCCTACATGAATGCCGACGCGCTAAAAGAGGCGGTTTAAGCCATTGAGCGCCGCGACTCGATAAGCCTCCGCCATGGTGGGGTAGTTAAAGGTGGTATTCACGAAATATTCCAGGGTATTGCCTTCGCCTTTTTGCTCCATGATGGCCTGGCCGATATGAATAATCTCGGCGGCGCGTTCGCCGAAGCAGTGGATACCCAGTATCTGTTTGGTATCCCGGTGAAACAGGATTTTCAGACTGCCGACGTTCATACCGACAATCTGCGCCCGGGCCAAATGCTTGAATTGCGCCCGTCCGACTTCATAGGGCACTTTCAGCATGGTTAGGGCTTGCTCCGTCTGGCCGACGGAACTGATCTCCGGAATAGTATAAATCCCGGTGGGAATATTCTCGATAAGCTGGACGTTGGCTTGACCCTTAATGATAACCTGGGCGGCTATCCGGCCCTGATCGTAGGCCGCTGAGGCCAGACTCGGGTAACCGATGACATCGCCGACGGCATAGATATGCGTCAGCGCGGTTTGGTACATGCTGTTGACTTTGATAAGTCCCCGTCCGTCGGCTTCAAGACCGATATTCTCCAGCGCCAGCGAATCGGTGTTGCCGGTGCGTCCGTTGGCATACAGCAGGCAGTCGGCGCGCATTCTCTTGCCCGAGCGGAAATGCACCTCCACGCCCTGATCGGTGCCCTCAATCTTTTCATATTCCTCGTTATGGCGGATCACCACGCCGTTTTCCCAGAAATGATAGGACAGCGCGTCAGACATCTCCTGATCAAGAAACGCCAGCAGCCGATCACGGGTATTGATTAAATCCACCTTGACATTCATACCGCGGAAAATCGAAGCGTATTCACAACCGATAACCCCGGCGCCGTAAATAATCACATGCGACGGATCGTGTTTTAGGTCAAGGATGGAATCGCTATCGTATATCCGCGGATGATCGAAATCGACGTCGGCCGGATGATAAGGACGGGAACCGCACGCGATGACGATATGCGCCGCGCTGAGTAATTCAACGGTATTGTCCGGATAACGCACTTTCACCGTATGGGCATCGACGAAGCTGGCGTCACCGATAATGATCTTGCAATGATTGCGCTCGTAAAATCCTTGTCGCATTCGGGTCTGCTGTTTTATGACGGTGTCCGCGTGATGGAGAATATCCGCGAAACTGGCCCTTGGCAGTTGGGAGTTGCCGCTATAAAGCGGATTTTGATTAAATTCGATGATCCGGCTGACGGCCTGGCGCAGCGCTTTGGAAGGAATGGTCCCCCAATGAGTGCAACCGCCGCCGACGTTATCATAACGTTCGATGACCGCAACCCGGGCGCCCTGCTTGGTCAATCCCATGGCGGCGCCTTCGCCGCCGGGGCCGGAACCGATGATAATGGCATCATAGTCGTAATGTGGTTGCATGCGATTAAACCTGTTCTAGAACAATATTACAACGTTAATGTAACATTGTAGCGCGGTTAACCCAATTCTTAATGGGTTTTTGTTAATCAAGTTATTACAGGATACGGATTTGACGGGAGTTTTACGATTTTTCAGAGATTGTATCAACGCGGTTGCAACAAATTTTGTTATAGTAGGTTTTTATGGTTTATGGGCTGGACAGAAAAATGGGCGTCAGAGCGCAACAAAAAGAGCGGACCCGGCGTTCCCTTATAGAAGCGGCGTTTAGTCAGCTCAGCGCAGAGCGCAGCTTCGCCAGTCTGAGCTTGCGGGAAGTCGCTCGCGAGGCCGGTATCGCTCCCACCTCCTTTTATCGCCATTTTCGCGATGTGGACGAACTCGGCCTGACCATGGTGGACGAAAGCGGCCTGATGTTGCGGCAATTAATGCGCCAGGCCCGTCAGCGCATTGCCAAGGGCGGCAGCGTTATCCGCACCTCGGTTTCCACGTTTATGGAATTCATCGGCAACAACCCCAATGCCTTCCGCTTGTTGTTGCGGGAGCGCTCAGGCACGTCCAGTGCTTTCCGCGCCGCCGTAGCGCGTGAAATTCAACATTTCATTGCGGAACTTGCCGATTACCTTGAAATCGAAAACCATATGCCGCGCAGTTTTACCGAGGCGCAGGCCGAGGCTATGGTTATCATTGTTTTTAACGCCGGCGCGGAAGCGCTGGATCTTAATGCCGGCCAGCGCCGTGAACTGGAAGAACGCCTTGTTTTACAATTGCGTATGATTTCGAAGGGGGCGTTTTACTGGTATCGTCGGGAACAAGAAAAGGCGGCCGCGCTTTCGCTCGACGTAAGCCGTTAATCAAGGGCGGCGGTCAAGGCAAGCCACGGGGCGGGCGGCTTGGACACGTTGGTAAAGTAGGTCAGTAAGACGGATGATTGCTATGACGAACAAGACTCTCGGAGAACAAGGCACCCTGATCCTGGCGCTGATCGCCGGTTTGGCGCTTAATGGCTCTTTTGCGGCCATATTCAGTTCCGTGGTGCCTTTTTCCATCTTCCCCCTCATATCCCTGGTCCTGGCCGTGTATAGCCTGCATTATCATTACCAGGATCGCGCCATGCCGGAGGGATTCCCGTCCCTGGCCGCCGCCAGTTTTCTGCTTGGCCTGCTGCTCTATAGCGCCATCATCCGGGCTGAATATCCGGTCATCGGCTCCAATTTCGTGCCGGCTATCCTGGCGGTAATCCTGGTGTTCTGGATCGGCCGCAAGTTGAAACACCTCAAACGCGACAGACAAGACGGCGATTAATGCCTCGCGGCCGTCAATGCCATCGTTCATTCTTGTTTTTTCGTCCGTTTCCCGTGACCAAACCCCTGCGGCGACGTCCGCATCGCCGGTCGTTTTTCTCGTTTCAATGCCGGTTTGGCGATCAAGGTTATTTGCTGGCGTTTTTGCACCGGCGCATGCGGATGATACGGCACGCGCCGGCCTGTGCCGCGAATTAGCAGGGTGACGGACGCGATCAGGACCGCGATGGATTATCGTGGGCATTCAACAGGACGCCGCATTCCATGTGTGGCGTATAGGGGAACTGATCGAACAGCGCCAGACGCTCTATGCGGTGTGTCTTGGTCAGTGCCGCCAAGTTACGGCATAAGGATTCCGGATTGCAGGAAATATAGAGAATTCGGGGATATGCCTGCACCATCCGCACTGTCTCGTCATCCAATCCACTGCGCGGCGGATCGACAAAAACGGTTTCGCAGCGATAGCCGGCCAAATCGACGTCTTTTAGCCGGTTGAAATCACGATCGCCGCGCATCGCCTGGGTAAACTCCTCGGCCGACATGCGGATAACCTGTACGTTATCGATATGATTGACGGCGATATTGTGTAATGCCGCCTCAACCGAGGGTTTAGCGATCTCCGTCGCCAGTACCCGGTCGAAATGACAAGCCAGCGCCAGGGAGAAATTGCCGTTGCCGCAATACAGCTCCAGTAAATCCCCTTGCGCGCCATCGGTTACGGACAAAGCCCATTCCAGCATATGAATGTTGACGGCCGCATTGGGTTGGGTGAAGCTGTTTTCGACCTGCCGGTATACCAGTTCTCGTCCGGCCACCGGTAACCGTTCATCGACATAATCCCGGTCCAGGCAAATCTTGGTTTTCGCCGCCCGACCAATTAAATCCACCCGGAAACCCTGGGCGCGCAAGTCGTCCCGCAACGCCGCGGCGGCGGCGCGCCATTCCTCATCCAGCGGGCGGTGATAAATAAGCGTGATCACCGCTTCGCCGCTCAGGGTAGTGAGATAATCGAGCTGGAAAAGCTTATCGCGCAGAAGCGGAGCGGAACGCAGCTTCGCCATCATGGCCCTCATCAGTTCATTAATAAGCTTGCTGCCAGCGGTGAAATCATCGACACGTATCCGTTGTTTGGTCGTCGGATCGAACATGATGTGATAGAGGTCCTGATCTTCATGCCAAACCCGGAATTCCGCGCGCATTCGATAATGTCGGGCCGGGGAGGGATGGATTTCCGCTTCCGGCGCGCGAAATATCCCCATCATGGTTTTCAGCCGCGTAATCTTCTCGGTCAGTTGTCGCTCGTAGCTGTCGGTTGGCGGCGTTTCGTTATCCATGATGTTTCCCGTCATTATCTTCTATTGCCCAAATTGGGGGATTTTAGGGGATAAAGCCGCGAAGTCCAGTGCTGTCGTGCAATACAGCGCTGATTGCTTACCTGGTCGTTTTATCGGTATAGACGGCATCCACTTCGCCCGGTTATTTCGTCAGCGACGCTTTTGCCGCCGCGAAGCGGGTCTATTTCTCGAGAATTTAAAAACTTAGCCAATGAGTTCTATGGACATCAATATGACAGTAAATGTAGGATGATTTTCCGGCCTCCGAGGAGTTAAAAGGGAATCCAGTGCAAAGCTGGAGCTGACGCGCAGCGGTAAGGGGAAATCACGGCGATTGCAAAAAGCAGACACTGTCTTTGGACGGGAAGTCATCGCCTGGTGTGACAACACATCCCAAGCCCGAAGACCTGCCGGTATATCGTCGCAACATCCTGTTTATCGCGTGCTATCAAACATGGAGTCTGCGGCATCCTGTGTATTTATCGGATGCTATATCAATGTTCAACTATAAAAAAATCATACTGGCGGCATTATCCGCCACGGCGTTTTCTGGGTGGGCGCAAGACAATAACGCGCAAAATGATAATGGCGAAGCCCTCATCGTTTCGGCCAATCGCTTTCCGCAACCCATATCCTCGGTGCTGGCGCCCACCAGTGTCGTGACGCGGGAAGATATTGTACGTGGCCAAATCACCTCGGTGGCTGAGGCATTGAGTCGCCTGCCCGGCGTTGATATCGCGCAAAACGGCGGATTGGGACAACAAACATCGCTGTTTATCCGCGGGACCAATTCCAGCCATGCGCTGGTCTTGATTGACGGCGTAAGGTTAAACCAGGCGGGAATTTCCGGTTCGGTCGATCTTAGCCAAATTCCCCTGTCGCTGGTGCAGCGCATCGAGTACATCCGCGGTCCGCGTTCGGCGGTGTATGGATCGGATGCCATCGGCGGCGTGATCAATATCATTACCACGCGCGAACATCCTGGCACGACCCTGAGCGCCGGCATGGGGTCGCACGGCTACCAATCCTATGACGGCTCGACCCAGCAGCGCCTGGGCGAAAACACCGTCGCCACGGTGGCCGGCAACTATACTTATACCCGTGGTTTTGATGTCAAAGCGAATCTGCCCGACAATTATGGCGATCCGGCCCAACCGGATCGCGACGGATTTATGAGCAAAACCCTTTATGCCGCCGTCGACCATATTTTCAGCGATCGATTTTCCGGTTACGCACGGACCTATGGTTTTGACAATCGTACCGCCTACGACGGCGACTATAGCTATAGCGACCCAAATCATCCCGATGCCTTGCTGGATACCCGTCAACTCTATAGCCGTACCTATGATACCGGCTTGCGTTTTCGCGAAGGGGGTTATGCGTCGCAACTGTCGTTTAGTTATAATCACACCAAGGATTATAACTATGATCCCAAATACGGTCCTTATTCCGACTCGGCAACCTTGGACGATTCCGACCAATATAACGTGCAATGGGGCAATACCCTGCGGATTGCGCACGGTACCGCCAGTGCCGGCCTGGATTGGCAAAAGCAGACCACCGAACCCGGCACTGATTACCTCACTGACGGTCATGAACAGCGCAATACCGGGATTTATGCCACAACCCAGCAATTATTCGGCCCGGTAACGTTGGAGGGCGCGGTGCGAGGTGATGACAATTCGCAATTCGGTTGGCATGGAACCTGGCAAACCAGCGCCGCATGGGAATTTATCGAGGGTTACCGGTTAATCGGCTCATACGGCACGGCATACAAGGCGCCGAACCTTGGCCAATTGTACAGCGCCTATTATGGCAACGCCAACCTGGATCCGGAGGAGAGTAAACAATGGGAAGGCGGTGTGGAAGGACTGACCGGGCCGCTGGACTGGCGTATTTCGGCTTATCGCAATGATATTGATAATCTCATCGACTACGACACCGCCAGCCAAACTTACCAGAATGTCGGCAAAGCCCGCATCAAGGGCGTTGAATGGACGGGGTCATGGGATACCGGGCCATTGCGTCACCGGCTCACGCTTGAATACCTGGATGCCAGGGATGCCCGGACGGATGAGATTCTTGTCCGTCGCGCCAAGCAACAGGTGAAATATCAATTGGACTGGCAAGTGGCGCAAATCGATTGGTCACTGAATTATCGTTATCTTGGCCAGCGTTATGACACCGATTACAATAGTAATGAAACGGTGAAGATGGGCGGCGTCAGTTTATGGGACATCGCAGCGTCGTATCCGCTCACCCCTCATCTTACGGTTCATGGTAGAATAGCCAATCTGTTCGATAAAAATTACGAGACAGTTTATGGCTACCAAACAGCCGGACGAGAGTTTTATTTCACGGGAACCTATACTTTCTGACGGTAGCGAGACAAAACAGCCCACTATTCTGATTTTTGACTCGGGAGTGGGCGGTTTGTCCATTTATAACGAGGTCAGGGAATTATTGCCGGATCCTCACTATATCTATGCTTTTGACAATGAGGCATTCCCTTACGGCGAGAAGCCCGAGGCGTTTATTATTGAACGGGTGGTAGAAATCGTGGCCGCGGTACAATCGCGACATCCACTGGATATGGTGATAGTCGCCTGTAATACCGCCAGCACCATTTCTTTGCCCGCGCTGCGCGAGCGCTTTTCCTGTCCTATCGTCGGCGTGGTGCCGGCGATCAAGCCCGCGGCAAAACTGACGCGTAACGGTATCGTGGGACTTTTGGCCACGCGCGCCACGGTGCAGCGTTCTTATACACATGATCTCATTGCCAAGTTTGCCGGCGATTGCCGGATCATTACCCTGGGATCCGCCGAGTTGGTCGAGCTGGCCGAAGCTAAACTCCATGGCGAAAGCATCGATCTTCCCGTACTGCAAAAAGTCCTACGTCCCTGGCTGAGATTGGCCGAACCCCCTGACACGGTCGTCCTGGGTTGTACCCATTTCCCTCTTCTGGCGCAAGAGCTCAAGGCCGTTTTACCGGACGGGACTCGGCTGGTGGATTCAGGGGAGGCCATTGCAAAGCGTGCGGCCTGGCTAATCGCCCATGATATTGTCGGCAGCGGTTCGATGGATGGCAATAAGGCGTACTGTCTCCTGAATTCGCCACAGTCCACGGCATTGCTGCCGGTTTTGCGCCGTTACGGCTTTTTTTCGCTGGAAAGATTATCTTTGCCCACCTCGCTTTGAGCAATATTTCGACTTTCAGTCAAAAAAATGCAATAAAGCCTTGCCACCTTGGTGGAAGGCCCTATAATGCGCCTCCACCGACCGGTATTACGCAGTTAAGCGCGCCGGGTTGGGAAGAATTTCAAGTGATCAACCCTGTGTACAGTACGATTGAATCTTGCTGTGACTGATTGAATTAAAAGCTTGACTCTTCAAGGGGAAAGCGTATTATACGCAACCCGCGCCAGGTGAGATTGACAGGCTTCGGCGCACGCTCTTTAACAAGTTATCAGACAATCTGTGTGGGCACTCGCAAGACCTATAGATTCACAAAATCAAGTCTTGAAGAG
>NZ_SZPQ01000043.1 GCF_005217455.1 Martelella alba | reverse complement strand
TTTTCATAGAGATCTCCTCGATTCAGGTTACGAGAAAATTCTACTTATGAACACACCGGTTTTTCGGGGGGATTACCGCAGGGCGACACTCTGGCTGTGCTGCTACACAATCAGGATGAATCGAACGTTAAACTACAAACGAACTTGATAGTAAAGATATTCAATTTAACATAATATACATTATGCGAACCAAAATGTAAAGGCTCAATAGTAACGGTAGCTGTCAACGAGGTTGACACCCATATTCGTTTTTTACGCTGCCGTTTTCAGCCCAGTTTTTGGTTTATCTGGATTGAGCATCACCACCTCGACTCGTTGCCATTGACGGCATGAGGCTGACCACCGCTCAGGGGGCTTTTCTGGCCATTTCATATAACGCTTTTCGTTTTTTCCTCTTCATGGACCTCGTAACCGACGATTTTTCGGCTAAAGATATCTTCTATCAAAACGTCCCATTTACGACAAAAGTAATTTTATCCGCTTGTTTTCGGCTATGGCGGGACTTGTGAGAACCTTTGCTGTTTCGAGGGCTTATGACGAATTTCAATCATCGTCAATTATTTGATTTTTCCGGCAGCCCCATTTCGACCGTTTCAAGGGATTTGAGCATATAGGGGGTGAAATCGATGTCTTTTCCGTCAACGAGCATTGATCTTGAACCGCAGAAAGCAGAATAGCTCTGGTTTTGTATCAGGCAGAATGACAGTTTTTTCTTCACCCCTTTCTTTTTTTCCTCAAGGGGAATATTACTGTCGATAACCGCATAGCCACGGGCATTGACGGACCGGATATTATACAGCTCCAGAGGCTGCAGCTCGCATCGATGTAATGTTCTTTGGTAAAAGGCAGAGCACTGAATTTGTCTGGAGTAGTAATCTCGGGGGTTATTTCTCCTGAGGAAAAAAACGGGATTGCCATCAGCAGTAATAATTTTTTCATCAGCCTCTCCTTAGCTGGTCTTAATCACGATGCATAGTTCCCTTATGCCGGCGCCAGCCGTCGGCATACGTTGAGCACCAATTGGCGCAGCCAGCGATGAGCAGGATCGGCATCCACCCGGGGATGCCACATCTGAGATACGGTGATATCGTCGGTTTTAACCGGCAAGGCAAATGAAAAAACCGCGCCGGCGGTATCGCCGCTTTCTGCCGCGGGTTGGTTGACCGGTTGATTGATAAGAAAGGAAGCCGGCACCAAAGCCACCAGATCCGAACCTTGCGCAACGGCCAAGGCAGCGGGAAAGCTGGGCACCACGGCGGCAATATTGCGCCGCAAACCCCGTTCGGCCAAGGCATTGTCCACCGGACCGACGAGTTGGCCCCGCCGCGATACCACCACATGCCCGAATGCAACATACCGCTCGGCGGTAATCTGGCTTTCCCGCGTCAAAGGATGGCCTTGTCTCACCAGGCCGACGAATCTATCTCTGAACAAGGCTTGTAGCCGGATTTCCGGGCCCATTTCCCCTAAAACGCCCACATCAAGATCAACCAGGCCTTCGCGCAGATAGCGCGACGTCTTGTCCGGCTTGGGGATAAAACACAAGCGGACCCGCGGCGCCGCATCAGATGCCGCGGCAATCAGCGCCGCGCCGAACGCCACGGTAAACCCCTCATTGGCACGCAGAGTAAACGTCCGTTCCAGTGCGGCCGGATTTGCATCCGCAATGGCGGGGCGCAGGACGGCCCGCGCCTCAAACAGCGCATTACGCGCGCGTTCGGCTACCCTTTCGGCATGGGGCGTCAAGACCATTTGGCGCCCCGCCCTTACCAGTAAAGGATCACCGGTGGCGGCGCGCAGACGGCCAAGCGCGCGGCTCATGGCCGAGGCGCTCAAGCCCAGGCGCCGCGCGGCGCCGGCAACACTGCCTTCCGCCAGCAGCACATCCAGCGCGATAAGCAAATTCAGGTCGGATTCGGTCATTCCCCATACTACCCCAGCCAGTATCAAGGGGGAAGGCGTCCGATGCAGCTAAAAAGAACCATCGTTGCGTTTTCCGCCCTCTTTCCAGCGATCTAGCGGGACCGAATTGAGCGTTGACGTTTGCCACACGGCCCCTCTTCTCTTTCCAGAGAGAGGGCGAACAAAAACGCCGTTGTTGTCCGGATGTGCTTCTGGTGTTCAGTTTATCTCGGTGATGAAGCTGTCCCGTGGGCGGCGCACTTTTTCAAGATTGACCAGCCAGTCGCCTTCCTCAGAGCGATAGCCCAGGGGCAACACGACCACACTGCGCAGATGTCTTGCCGGCAGGCCAAGAATGTCATCGACGGCCTCCGGCGTGAAACCTTCCATTGGCGTGGCGTCGATTTTTTCCATTGCCGCCGCGATAAGCGCCGAGCCAAGGCCTATGTAGGCTTGTCGCGCGGCCGACTGGTAATTCCCTTCTCTGCCGCGCCCGTTCACGATACCCAATAACTGTTGCCGGTAATTTTCCCATGCCGGATGAATGTTTCCCCGTATCTCGTTGGTCAGGTCAAACATCATATTGACGCGTTCAGGGGTTATATCGTCCCAGGCGGCAAATACCAGAAGGTGCGAGCAGTCAGTGATTTGCGATTGGTCCCAACTGACGGCCCTGATCCTTTGGCGCACATCCTGGTCCGTTACAACCAGCAGTTCATAGGGTTGCAGACCGCTCGACGTTGCCGTCAGGCGTACAGCCTCAAGTATACGCTCCAGCTTTTCAGCGGGGACCTTTTTGGTCGGATCGTATTTTTTGGTGGCGTAACGCCAGTGAAGGGCTTCGATTAACTGACTCATTGTGGGTTCCCCATCGTTTAAGAAAATGTGTAAGACAAGCACGGAACGCATGTCCGTCGCTTTATTCCAGAAGCATAATAAGGTGTAAAGCTAACTTTAAGGTCAAGGGGAAAATGAAAATAGGTGACGTGGTCAGGCGTACCGGGATTCCGGCTTCGGCAATCCGCTACTACGAAGCTCAAGGTATGATTGAGCGCCCCGTTCGCGACGATAACGGCTATCGTCATTATGGCGAGGCGGTGGTTGAGAGGCTGCAATTGGTCAGGGATGCCCAGCAGTTGGGTTTTTCTCTTGAAACCATACGCGGGCTGTTCCTGCGCGATGGGAGCTGCTCCATGTCCCTTACCGTTGCGCAAATAGATATCCGTCTCGAAGAGTTGGGCCGAATCGAGAATAGCCTACAGTCGCAGCGCGGGAAGCTGCTAAGTTTACGGCAAACACTTGAAGCAAGTCTTAGAACCGGCACTCAACCCGTGTTTGACAGATTGTACAAGGTCCGTCCTTGATGGCAGCGCGGCTTGGGCCCAAACCCCGCCGCACGCCTTACCGACCCGATGATCACGCCAAGGATAGGCGTCTGATGCAGGTAAACAATGCCTATGCCGCGCCTTCCCCCTCTGTTGGCGAGCGGCTATAGTACGTCAACACCCTTGACCGCAGGGTTCCCCTTTGCGGCACCGACTCGATAAGGAGATAACCATGGAAACACAGCCCGCACAGCACACCTTACTGCTTATCGGCGCCTCTCGCGGTTTGGGACTGGCAATGGCCGAGGAATACCTTAAGCGCGGCTGGCGGGTTATCGCCACCGGGCGTGACGGTTCCAAGTCCCGGCTATTGCCCCTCGCCGAACGCTTCCCGGAGTCGCTGGAAATCGAAACGGTGGATATTGCCGACCCGCCGCAAGTTGCCGCGCTGCGCGAGCGGCTTGCCGGACGGCGAGTGGATGTACTGTTTGTGAATGCCGGGGTCAAAAATGATGATCGGGAAACCATCGCCGATGTTTCCACCGATGAATTTATTCGCGTCATGGTGACCAACGCATTAAGCCCGCTGCGCATTATCGAGCAATATCAGGATCTTGTGCCGTCAACCGGTACAATAGGCGTAATGTCCTCCGGACAGGGCAGCCTGACCAATAATACTAACGGCAATTACGAGGTATACCGGGGCAGCAAAGCGGCGCTGAATATGTTTATGCGCAGTTTTGCCGCGCGGCATGGCGATGATCCGCGGACCCTGTTGCTGATGGCGCCAGGCTGGGTGCGAACGGATATGGGCGGCCCACAGGCGCGTTTGAGCATAGAAGAAAGTATTCCAAAGCTGGTGGACACCATAGCCGCGTATGCCGGGCGTTCGGGCCTGCATTACCTGGACTACCTGGGCCGGACCGTCCCTTGGTAGCGTGTTAATTTGTAGGTGGCCGCGTGGGTTGGGGATTAAAAGTATTATGTATGTTGTAACTAATGACGGAAATGACCGTATTGTATTTAAACGGCGTCCTTAGGGGCCGCAACGCAGCCACCCAAGGACGGGTGGCGCTTTGCGGGTATGGACTTCGCCTAATCCATGTTGCGATGCGTTCTGGCCGGTTATTCCTCCGCCCGACTGCGGTAGTAGCGATAACGTTCCCTGGCATCCTGTTCCGTTTGCGCGAATAACTGATCCGCCAGCGCCGGATGGGCCTTGCGTAAAGACGCATAGCGCACCTCGCCCAGCAGGAAATCGCGAAAATCCTCTTCCGGTTCTTCGGAATCGAGAATAAACGGCGTTTTGCCTTGCGCTTGCAACTGGGGGAGATAACGCCAAAGGTGCCAGTAGCCGGCGTCGACGGCGCGCTTAGCCTCCCGCTGGCTGCACCCCATACCGGCCTTGAGGCCGTGGTTGATGCAGGCGGCATAGGCAATGACCAGTGAAGGACCCGGCCAAGCCTCCGCTTCGGCGAGCGCCCGTAGCGTCTGGGCTTTATCCGCGCCCATCGCCACTTGAGCGACATACACATTGCCATAGCCGACCGCCATCATGCCGAGGTCTTTTTTCCGGGTACGCTTGCCTTGCGCGGCAAACTTGGCGACGGCGGCAACCGGCGTGGATTTGGAAGATTGTCCACCGGTATTGGAATAGACTTCGGTATCGAACACCAGCACATTCACATCTTCCCCCGAGGCCAGTACGTGATCCAGTCCGCCGAAGCCGATATCATAGGCCCAGCCATCACCGCCCAGGATCCATTGGGAACGTTTGGCGAAGTAATCCTGATTACGGTACAACCGCTCCAGCAGATCGTGGCCGTCTTTTTCCCGCGCCAATAATGCGCTCAGGCACTCAGCCCGCTCACGCGTTCCCTCCCCCTGGTCTTTTTGTTCCAACCATTGCCGCAAAGCCTGGCGCAACGCCTCGCTTATCGGTAATGCCAACGCGTTTGCCGCATCGCCGGCCAGCTGTTCACGGATGGCCCGCGCGCCCAGCATCATACCCAGACCGAATTCGGCATTGTCTTCGAACAACGAATTGGCCCATGCCGGACCCTGCCCTTTATGGTTGGTGGTATAGGGTATGGACGGCGCGCTCGCCCCCCAGATGGAGGAGCATCCGGTGGCGTTGGCTATCACCATCCGGTCGCCGAACAATTGCGTAATCAAGCGCGCATAAGGCGTTTCGCCGCACCCGGCGCAAGCGCCGGAAAACTCCAGCAGCGGCGTTTCGAACTGGCTGCCTTTAACGGTATTTTTGTTAAACGGATTGGTTTTCGGCGCCAGGCCCAGCGCATATTCCCAGTTAGGCATTTTGTGGCGTTGACTGTCCAGGGGTTGCATGGTCAGCGATTTACCGCGCGATGGGCAGATATCGACGCAGTTGCCGCAGCCTGAACAGTCCAGCGGCGAGACCGCTAGATGATAATGGTAGAGTTTCGCGCCTTTGGCGGGCGCGCTGAGCAAGTCGGCGGGGGCGACTTCCCGTTCCTCGTTGTCAAGCAGCGCGGGACGAATCGCCGCGTGCGGACAAATGAACGCGCACTGGTTGCACTGGGTGCAACCGTCCGGCTGCCAGACCGGCACCTGCAGCGCGATACCGCGTTTTTCCCAGGCGGCGGTTCCCACCGGAAATGTTCCGTCCTCAATGCCGACAAAGGCGCTGACCGGCAACGCATCGCCGTGCTGGCGATTCATGGGGTCGAGAATATCGCGGATAAAATCGGGCGCCAACCGGGTGGTCGGCGCATCGGTTTCCGGCAGCGAGGCCCAGTGCGCGGGTACATCCACCTGATGCAGCGCTTCCATGCCGAGATCGATGGCGGCATGATTCATGTCGATGATATTCTGACCTTTGCTGCCGTAGGATTTTTCCACGGCCTGTTTGAGATAAGCGGAGGCGGTGTGCGGATCGATAATCCCCGCCAACTTGAAAAACGCCGACTGCATCAGCATATTGAACCGGCCGCCGAGCCCGAGCTTGCGCGCGATGTCCACGGCGTTAAGAGTATAGAAACGGATATTTTCACGGGCAATGAACCGTTTCATTTTATTTGGCAAATGGTCGTTCAGTCCGGCGTCGTCCCAATGGCAATTTAGCAGGAAAGTGCCTCCGGGCTGCAAACCGGACAGCAAGTCGTAATTGTCCACATAAGACTGTTGGGAGCAGGCGATAAAATCCGCCCGGTGTATCAGGTAAGGCGAGGTAATGGGCCGGTTACCGAAACGCAGATGCGACACCGTGATCCCGCCGGATTTTTTCGAGTCATAGGCGAAATACGCCTGCGCATACAAGGCGGTTTTGTCGCCGATGATTTTAATGGCGCTTTTATTGGCGCCCACTGTCCCATCCGACCCCATACCCCAGAATTTACACGCGGTGATGCCTTGGCGGGAAACCGACACTTTCGCCGCCGGCGGCGGCAACGAAGTCTGGGTGACGTCGTCGACGATCCCTATCGTGAACCCGCCTTTCGGCGCCGGCGCGGCCAGGTTCTCAAACACGGCGGCGATGTCGTCGGGCAACACGTCCTTGCCCCCCAGCGCATACCGGCCGCCGACGATAAGCGGCGCATCGGCGCGACGATAAAAGGCGTTGGTCACATCCAGACACAACGGCTCGGCCTGTGCGCCCGGTTCCTTGGTCCGGTCCAATACGGCGAGCCGTTTCACCGTGTTGGGGAGCGAGGCGAAAAAATGCGCCAGCGAAAAGGGCCGGTAGAGATGGACGGAAAGCACGCCGGTTTTTTCCCCTTGGGCGTTAAGGGTCGTCACCACTTCCTCAATGGTATCGCATACCGATCCCATGGCGATGATCACCCGGTCCGCATCCGCGGCGCCGACATAATTGAACAAATGGTATTCCCGCCCGGTCATGGCGCTAATTTGCGCCATATAGCCCTCGACAATCTCCGGCAAGGCATCATAAAAGCGATTGGCGGCTTCCCGGCCCTGGAAATAGATATCCGGATTTTGCGCCGTTCCCCTGGCCACGGGGTGATCCGGATGCAGCGCATTGCGCCGAAAGCGGTCCAGCGCGTCGCGATCCAGCAACGGCGCCAGGGTGTCGTAATCCAATACCTCAATTTTTTGAATTTCATGGGACGTGCGGAATCCGTCGAAAAAATTCACGAAAGGCACCCGCCCTTTGATGGCGCTCAGATGGGCGACCGCCGAGAGGTCCATCACTTGCTGCACATTATTTTCCGCCAGCATGGCGCAACCGGTTTGCCGCACGGCCATGACATCCTGGTGATCGCCGAAGATGTTCAGCGAATGGGTGGCCAGCGCCCTGGCGCTGACATGGAACACGCCGGGCAGTAATTCGCCGGCGATTTTGTACATATTAGGGATCATCAGCAACAACCCCTGGGAGGCCGTGTAGGTCGTGGTTAGCGCGCCGGCCTGCAAGGCGCCATGCACCGCGCCGGCCGCGCCGGCCTCCGATTGCATTTCCATCAAGCGAACCGGCTGACCGAACAGGTTTTTACGGCCTTGCGCCGCCCATTCGTCGACGTTTTCCGCCATCGGCGTGGAGGGCGTAATGGGATAGATGGCCGCGACATCGGTAAAGGCATAGGAGATCCAGGCCGCCGCAGCGTTGCCATCCATCGTTTTCATATTTCCGGACATATGTCGTTCCTCGGAGGTGGGAGGCGTCTCGCCGCCGGCTGCCGGCGGCAAATCGTGATAACTGCCCGTAGCATGCCTTGTGCCATCTCTGGATTTATCAAAAAAAGCGCTTATTTTCAATGGGTTAAATCGACGGTACGCATCTTGGACGACGGGGTATTGCATGGAATAAGACAGAAGGCGCGACATCCTGTTGAACAGCCGACAAAGTGTCGCAATACCGGCCATGCCGGGTAGCGCGGCCGGGTTCGCGGCGTCCCGGTCTGGAATTGTCCACTTTCCAACAATTAGTCTGTTCATTGTTCAGCCTTTGTTTCTTTGTGTTCGAACAAACCCAACACACTATTATAAAAATCAATAAGTTAGAATTTCCCGCATGTCTGGTATGTTCCCTGCACTTCTTTGTAAGTCAACTCGACCATTCAACAGGAGAACACATCATGACCATGCGTCAATGCGCCATTTACGGCAAAGGCGGTATCGGTAAATCCACCACGACCCAGAATCTGGTCGCCGCCCTGGCCGAGATGGGGAAAAAAGTAATGATCGTCGGCTGCGACCCGAAAGCGGATTCCACCCGCCTTATTCTGCACGCCAAGGCGCAGAACACTATTATGGAAATGGCGGCGGAAGTGGGTTCCGTTGAGGATTTGGAATTGGAGGATGTCTTGCAAATCGGTTACGGCGGCGTGCGCTGCGCGGAATCCGGCGGTCCGGAACCGGGCGTGGGTTGTGCCGGGCGCGGCGTGATCACCGCCATCAACTTCCTTGAAGAGGAAGGCGCTTATGACGGCGAGCTGGACTTCGTGTTCTACGATGTCCTGGGCGACGTCGTGTGCGGCGGGTTCGCCATGCCTATCCGTGAAAATAAGGCGCAGGAAATCTACATCGTCTGCTCCGGGGAAATGATGGCGATGTATGCGGCCAATAACATCTCCAAGGGGATCGTGAAATACGCCAAATCCGGCAAGGTGCGCCTGGGCGGCCTGATTTGTAACTCGCGCAAGACTGACCGCGAGGACGAACTGATTATGGCGCTGGCGGAAAAACTGGGCACTCAGATGATCCATTTCGTCCCGCGCGACAACATTGTCCAGCGGGCGGAAATCCGCCGTATGACGGTTATCGAGTACGACCCCAACTGCCAGCAGGCCAATGAATATCGGCAATTGGCGGGAAAAATCGTCAACAACACGAAAAAAGTGGTGCCAACCCCCTGCACCATGGATGAGTTGGAAGCGTTGTTAATGGAATTCGGCATCATGGAAGAAGAAGACACCAGCATTATCGGCAAAACCGCCGCTGAAGAAGGCGCGGCTTAAGCGCCTCCCCTGACGACAGGAATAGACAGCTATGAGCAATGCAACAGGCGAACGCAATCTGGAAATCATTCAGGAGGTGCTGGAGGTTTTTCCGGATAAGACGCGTAAAGAACGCAGAAAACACATGACGGTCACCGATCCGGAGATGGAAAGCGTCGGCAAGTGTATCGTGTCGAACCGCAAATCCCAGCCCGGCGTAATGACCGTGCGCGGCTGTTCGTATGCCGGTTCCAAGGGCGTGGTCTTCGGCCCTATTAAAGATATGGCCCACATCTCCCATGGCCCCATCGGCTGCGGACAATATTCGCGGGCGGGACGCCGTAACTACTATACCGGCACCAGCGGCGTCGACAGTTTTGGCACCCTTAACTTCACCTCCGATTTCCAGGAAAAGGATATCGTGTTCGGCGGCGACAAGAAACTCACCAAACTGATCGAGGAGATGGAACAGCTTTTCCCGCTGACCAAGGGTATCTCCATCCAGTCCGAATGCCCGGTGGGACTTATCGGCGACGATATCGAGGCGGTGGCCAACGCCAGCAGCAAGGCTATCGGTAAACCGGTGGTCCCGGTGCGTTGCGAGGGTTTTCGCGGCGTATCGCAATCCCTGGGCCACCACATTGCCAACGATGTTATCCGCGATTGGATACTGGATAACCGGGAGGGTAAACCGTTCGAGGCCACCCCGTATGATGTGGCGATCATTGGCGACTATAACATCGGCGGCGACGCCTGGGCATCGCGGATTTTGCTGGAAGAAATGGGGTTGCGCGTGGTGGCCCAATGGTCTGGCGACGGCACCCTGACTGAGATGGAAAAGACCCCGTTCGTCAAGCTGAACCTGGTGCATTGCTATCGTTCCATGAACTATATCTCCCGCCATATGGAGGAGAAGCATGGTATTCCGTGGATGGAATACAACTTTTTCGGTCCGACCAAAATCGCCGAATCCCTGCGTAAAATCGCCGATCACTTCGACGATACCATCCGCGCCAACGCGGAGGCGGTCATTGCGCGCTACCAGGCGCAAAACGAGGCGATTATCGCCAAATACCGTCCCCGTCTCGAGGGCCGGAAGGTGCTGCTGTACATGGGCGGGCTACGTCCCCGCCATGTGGCGGGCGCCTATGAGGATCTGGGCATGGAAATTATCGCCGCGGGCTACGAGTTCGCCCACAACGACGATTACGACCGGACGCTACCGGAACTGAAGGAAGGAACGCTGTTGTTCGACGACGCCAGCAGTTATGAGCTGGAGGCGTTCGTTAAGGCGCTGAAACCGGATCTTATCGGTTCCGGCATCAAGGAAAAGTACATTTTCCAGAAAATGGGCGTGCCGTTCCGGCAGATGCATTCCTGGGACTACTCCGGTCCCTATCACGGTTATGACGGCTTCGCCATCTTCGCCCGCGATATGGATATGACGCTCAATAACCCGGCCTGGGGAGAGCTCACCGCCCCCTGGCTGAAATCTGCCTGATAGTCGTCTGATATCCCGCCAGTCCACCGATTTGTGGCGCGGGAGGAGAACACCATGAGCCAAACCGTTGATAAAATCAATGCCTGTCATCCGCTGTTCGAGCAGGATGAGTATCAGGCGCTGTTCCGCCAAAAACACGGCCAGGAAGAGGCGCACGGCGAACAACGCGTGCAGGAGATATTCCAGTGGACCACCACCGCGGAATACGAAGAGCTGAACTTTAAACGCGAGGCGCTGACCGTCGATCCGGCCAAAGCCTGCCAGCCGCTGGGGGCGGTGCTTTGCTCCCTCGGTTTTGCCAATACCCTGCCCTATGTGCATGGTTCCCAGGGTTGCGTGGCCTATTTCCGGACTTATTTCAACCGTCATTTCAAAGAGCCGATCGCCTGCGTTTCGGACTCCATGACCGAAGACGCCGCGGTGTTCGGCGGCAATAACAACTTAAACACCGGCCTGCAAAACGCCAGCGCGTTGTATAAACCCGAGATCATTGCGGTTTCCACCACCTGCATGGCGGAAGTGATTGGCGACGACCTGCAGGCCTTTATCGCCAACGCCAAGAAAGACGGCTTCGTCGACGCCGGCATAGCCGTGCCCCATGCCCATACGCCGAGTTTTATCGGCAGCCATGTCACCGGTTGGGATAATATGTTCGAAGGTTTTGCCAAGACCTTGACCGCCGATTGCTCACCGCAGCCGGGCAAACTGGCCAAACTGAATATGGTGACGGGTTTTGAGACCTATCTTGGCAATTTCCGGGTATTAAAACGCATGATGGCGCAGATGGCCGTGCCTTGTAGCCTGCTGTCCGATCCGTCGGAGGTGCTGGACACCCCCGCCGACGGCCATTACCGCATGTATGCCGGCGGCACCACCCAGCAGGAAATGCGCGAGGCGCCCGATGCCATCGATACGTTGCTGTTGCAGCCCTGGCAATTGGTCAAGACCAAGAAAGTGGTGCAGGAGATGTGGAACCAGCCGGCCAGCGAGGTCATGATTCCCATGGGACTCGCCGGCACCGATCACTTACTGATGACCGTAAGCCAGCTGACCGGCAAGCCCATCGCCGACGAATTGACCTTGGAACGCGGCCGGCTGGTGGATATGATCCTCGATTCCCACACCTGGCTGCACGGCAGGAAATTCGGGTTGTTCGGCGATCCGGATTTTGTCATGGGCCTGACGCGTTTTTTACTGGAGCTGGGGTGCGAGCCGACGGTGATTTTAAGCCATAACGGCAGCAAGCGCTGGCAGAAGGCGATGCGGAAAATGCTTGATGCCTCGCCTTACGGCCAGGACAGCGAAGTGTTTATCAACTGCGATCTGTGGCATTTCCGTTCGCTGATGTTCACCCGGCATCCCGACTTCATGATCGGTAATTCCTACGGCAAGTTTATCCAAAGGGACACCCTGGCCAAAGGTGAACAGTTCGAAGTGCCGCTGATTCGGCTCGGCTTCCCGCTGTTCGATCGCCATCATCTGCATCGGCAAACCACCTGGGGCTACGAGGGCGCCATGAATATCGTCACCACGCTGGTGAACGCCGTACTGGAAAAACTGGATAAAGAGACCATTGCGCTCGGCAAGACCGACTACAATTTCGATCTTATCCGTTGATCATGTCGCCCACCGTCTTATGCGGCCCCGCCCAGGCGGGGCCGATGGGAGAAACATTATGCCAGTTGTGATATTTCGCGAACGCGGATCGCAGTTGTACTGCTACATCGCCAAACAGGATCTGGAAGCCAAAGTGCTGGAGGTGGAACACGACGGACAGGATAAATGGGGCGGCGCGGTCATCCTTGAGGGGGGACGGCGCTATCGCGTCAATTTGCAGCCGGGGCGGCCGTCGTTTCCCGTCAGCCTGCGCGCTACGCGTGATACGCTAAGTTCTGGAGGGTAAACGCAATGCCTGACAACGATATGCTTTTTTGGCGAATGCTGGCGTTGTTCCAGTGTTTGCCGGAAATCCCGCCGGCGCGGATCGTGGCGTGGCTTGCCGGCGACAGCGACAACGCCCTGACCTGCGCCTATCTGGAAACACTGACGCAACCTCGTCTGGCGGCGTCGTTTCCACCCGATCCGACGCTGATGTCGGCGGCCCGTTGGTCACGGGTGATGGCTTGCCTGCGCGGCGATCTTCCCGCGCATTTGCGCATCCGTCCCCGACCGCAGCGTCAGCCGCAACTGCTGGCGGCGTTTTGCTCGCAGGACGGGCAGGTTGTTAACGGCCATTTCGGCCAGGGGCGGCTGTTTTTTATCTATGCCATTGACGATCAGGGATACGGACTGCATGCGTTGCGCCGTTATCCGTCCACGCCGATGACGGAGGAACCCAACGAAATCCGCGCCCGCCTGGTGAACGATTGCCCCCTGCTGTTTTGCGAAGCCATTGGCGGCCCCGCCGCCGCCCGATTGATCCGCCACGATATCCATCCCATGAAAGTCACGCCGGGAACCACCATCCCGTCCCAATGCGAAGCCATCAGGGCATTACTGACGGGCCGGTTGCCGCCCTGGCTGGCCAAACGGTTGCAGCGCGAAAATCCCTTGCGCGAACGGATTTTTTAAGACCGCCCCCGCCCCCCCGCGCCGATCCCCCCGCCGGCGGGGTCGGCGACACACGCGTTGGCCTTCCCCGAATCCCCCCGCCGGAACATACCCTGTTCGAGCGTCACTTGTCTTGCGCCCGTGGCGCCTTTGTTCGCTTTGTCGTAAAGCCGACATTCTGTTTTTCAGTAAAATCAATGGGTTATTTTTGGACCGCAATTTGCACATTTGGTTATGTCCCCCATCCCTAACCAGTCTATGAGGTCGTTATGAAGGGAAATGAGATTCTGGCGCTACTTGATGAACCCGCCTGCGAACACAACCGCAAGCAGAAATCCGGCTGTAGCGCGCCGAAGCCCGGTGCGACGGCAGGTGGCTGCGCTTTCGATGGCGCGCAGATTACCTTACTGCCCATCGCCGATGTCGCCCATCTGGTACACGGCCCTATCGGCTGCGCGGGGAGCTCCTGGGATAATCGCGGCAGCCTCAGCGCCGGCCCGACCATTAACCGCCTCGGTCTGACCACCGACCTTAGCGAGCAGGACGTTATTATGGGCCGCGGCGAACGCCGGCTGTTCCATGCGGTGCGCCATATCGTCAACCGCTACCGGCCGGCGGCCGTGTTCATTTACAACACCTGCGTTCCCGCCATGGAAGGCGATGATATCGACGCGGTGTGCCGCGCGGCGGAAACCGCCACGGGCGTGCCGGTGATTGCCGTGGATGCGGCGGGGTTTTACGGCAGCAAAAATCTCGGCAACCGTCTGGCCGGGGAGGTGATGGTCAAGCAGGTCATCGGCAAACGCGAACCGGCGCCCTGGCCGGAAGATTCGCCCTTCCCCCCCGAGCACCGCCACAGCATCGGCCTTATCGGCGAATACAATATCGCCGGCGAGTTCTGGCATGTCCAACCCCTGCTGGATGAATTGGGCATCCGCGTCCTGGGCAGCTTATCGGGGGACGGCCGCTTCGCCGAAATCCAGACCCTGCATCGCGCCCAGGCCAATATGCTGGTGTGTTCCCGGGCGCTCATCAATGTCGCCCGCGCGCTGGAGCAGCGTTATGGCATACCCTGGTTCGAAGGCAGCTTTTATGGCGTGCGCGCCACCTCCGACGCATTGCGTCAATTGGCGGCGCTGCTCGGCGATCCGGACCTGATGGCGCGCGCCGAGCAAGTTATCGCCCGGGAAGAATCGGCGACGAACCGGGCTTTGGCCCCCTGGCGGGAAAAACTGCGCGGGCGCAAGGTGTTGCTGTATACCGGCGGGGTGAAATCCTGGTCGGTGGTCTCGGCGTTGCAGGATCTGGGCATGACGGTAGTGGCGACCGGGACGCGAAAATCCACCGAGGAAGATAAGCAGCGCATCCGCGAACTGATGGGCGAGGACGCGCTGATGCTGGAAGAAGGCAACGCGCGCACTTTGCTGGATGTGGCCTACCGTTACCAGGCGGACCTGATGATTGCCGGCGGGCGCAATATGTATACCGCCTATAAGGCCCGGTTGCCCTTTCTTGATATCAATCAGGAGCGCGAACACGCCTTTGCCGGTTATCGCGGCATCGTCACCCTGGCGAAGCTGTTGTGGCAGACCATGGCAAGCCCCATCTGGCCGCAAACCCGTTCGTCCGCCCCCTGGCAATAAGGAACACGCAATGGCAGAGATTATCCGCAATAAAAAACCGCTGGCCGTCAGTCCGGTGAAAAGCGGCCAGCCGCTGGGGGCGATACTGGCCAGCCAGGGACTGGAACAGAGCATCCCGCTGGTGCATGGCGCCCAGGGGTGCAGTGCCTTCGCCAAGGTTTTTTTCATTCAGCATTTTCACGATCCGATCCCATTGCAATCCACGGCCATGGATCCCACCTCGACCGTGATGGGCGCCGACGGTAATATCGCCAAGGCGCTCGACACATTGTGTCAGCGCAACAATCCCAAAGCCATCGTGCTGCTCAGCACCGGTCTGTCGGAAGCGCAAGGCAGCGATATTTCCCGCGTGGCGCGCCAGTTCCGCGCCGAGCACCCCCGCCATAAATCCGTGGCGATCCTGACGGTCAACACGCCGGACTTCTATGGTTCCCTGGAAAATGGCTATAGCGCGGTGCTGGAAAGCGTTATTGAACAATGGGTACCGGTAAAACCCCAGCCGGGCCTGCGTAACCGCCGCGTAAACCTGTTGCTGAGCCATTTGCTGACGCCGGGCGATACCGAGCTGCTGCGCAGTTATGTGGAGGCATTCGGTTTACAACCGGTCATCCTGCCGGATTTGTCCTTGTCGTTGGACGGACACCTGGCCGACGGCGATTTTTCCCCCGTGACCCAGGGCGGCACGCCGCTGCGCATAATCGAACAAATGGGGCAAAGCCTGTGCACCTTCGCCATCGGCGTGTCCCTGTCCAGGGCGGCCGGTCTGCTGGCGCAGCGCAGCCGGGGCGAAGTCATTTCCTTGCCGCACCTGATGACCCTTGAGCATTGCGATCAACTGATTCACCAATTGCAGCGGATCTCCGGTCGCGAGGTGCCAAGCTGGATAACGCGCCAGCGCGGCCAGCTACAGGACGCCATGATTGACTGTCATGTGTGGCTGCAGGATGTCGGTCTGGCTCTGGCCGCGGAGGGCGATTTGCTGGCGGCCTGGTGCGATTTCGCCTTAAGCCAGGGTCTGCGCCCCGGCCCGGTGGTCGCGCCGGTCAGCCAGCCAGGGCTGCAAAACCTGCCGGTTGAGCGCGTGACGATTGGCGACTTGGAAGATATGCGGGACTTGCTGGCCGAGGCGCCGGCGGATCTGCTGCTGGCCAATTCGCACGCGGCGGATTTGGCGGAACAGTTCGGTATCCCCCTTATCCGCGGCGGGTTCCCCGTTTACGATCGATTAGGGGAATTCCGACGGGTACGCCAGGGATATGCCGGCATGCGGGATACCTTGTTTGAGCTGGCCAATCTGACGCGCGAGCGACATCACTCGCCCGCGCCCTATCGTTCGCCACTGCGCCAGGTCTTTGCGCAAACCGCGCCGTCGGAGGATACGCATGCAACATGTTAATCGCCAGTTCAGCACCATCAGCACCGGCACCTGGTCCATGAAAGTCGCGTTCGCCAGCTCCGATTACCGTCATGTGGACCAACATTTCGGCGCAACACCGCGCCTGGTGATTTACGGGGTTCGGGAAAACGAGGTTACCTTGCTGCGCGTGGCGGACTTCACGGTACAGACCGGGCATCAATCCGAGAAGCTGGCTTGTCGGATCAAGGCGCTGGAGGATTGCGTCACTCTGTATTGCGTGGAAGTCGGCGAAACCGTCTTTCGGGAATTGCTGCAAATCGGCGTGCGCGCCGTGCGAGTGCCGACGGACACCGCCATCGTCGGCTTGTTGCAGGAAATCCAGCGTTACTGGTACGACAAAGAACAGCGCAAAAGCGCCCGCCGGCGGGATCCGCAGCGTTTTGAGCAATTGATGCTGGAAAGCGAATGGCAGGACGAGGATGACCGATAGCCCGCGCCAGATTGTGTCGGTTCTGCGACAAAGCTCACATAAAACCCCGACACAATGTGGCGAGTCGGAACACGTAACGCGAGTAATGCTTTGTTATGATGGCATTTTATCACCTGGTATCGCATTTGCTTGCTTTGAATGACCCGCTGTTGATTAAGCGGCCAATAGCGCCCCGGCGCTTTCCGTCGTAATCCTGGGAGCTGAGAGCATGTGGAATTATTCCGAGAAAGTGAAAGACCATTTTTTTAACCCCCGAAACGCCCGGGTGGTGGCTGATGCCAATGCGATTGGCGATGTGGGCTCGTTGAGCTGCGGCGATGCATTACGGCTGATGCTGAAAGTCGATCCGCAAAGCGAAACCATTCTCGAGGCGGGATTCCAGACTTTCGGCTGCGGCAGCGCCATCGCGTCTTCTTCCGCGCTGACGGAACTCATCATCGGCCGCACCCTGAAGGAAGCCGAACAGGTCACCAATCAACAAATCGTCGATTACCTCGACGGTCTGCCGCCGCAAAAAATGCATTGCTCCGTTATGGGTCATGAGGCGCTGCGCGCCGCCATCGCCAATTACCGGGGCGAAGCGCCCGACGCCCAGCATGAGGAAGGCAAGCTCATCTGCAAATGCTTTGGCGTCGATGAAGGTCAAATCCGCCGCGCCGTGCTGGCCAACGGGCTGACCACGCTGGAAGATGTTATCAACTACACCAAGGCCGGCGGAGGCTGCACCGCCTGCCATGAGCAAATCGAGCTGGCGCTGGCGGATATTTTGGCCGAACGGCCCGCCGTCCCGGCCAAAGCGGCCGGGGAACAATCGCCCCATTGGCAAGAGGTGGTCGATGCCATCGCGGAACTGCGTCCGCACATTCAGGCCGACGGCGGCGATATGCAACTCATTGGCGTCGCCGCGCATCGGGTCACCGTGGGCCTGTCCGGCAGTTGCAGCGGCTGCATGATGACGGACATGACCCTGGCCTGGCTGCAACAAAAGCTGATGGAGCGGATCGGCTGTTATATGGAAGTCGTGGCGGCCTAAGGGCGCCTATCTATCCGAAAGGGGGAGACAATGATGAAACAGATTTATCTGGATAATAACGCCACTACCCGCATCGACCCGATGGTGCTGGAAGCCATGATGCCATTTCTGACCGAACATTACGGCAATTCCTCCTCCATCCATGATTTCGGCGCGCCGTGCCGTGCCGCGCTGGAGCGCGCCCGCGAGCAGGTGGCCTCGCTGTTCGGCGCCGAGCGCGCCAGCGAGATCATTTTCACTTCCTGCGCGACGGAGGCAACCTCCACCGCCTTGTTGTCGGCCATCGCCCTTATGCCGGAACGCCGGGAAATCATCACCACGGCGGTGGAACACCCCGCCACCCTGGCTGTTTGCGAGCATCTCGAGCGGCAGGGATATGTTATCCACCGCATCGCGGTCAGCCCGGAAGGCGCGCTGGATAGGGAACAGTATCGGCGGGCCCTCAGCGAGCGCGTCGCCGTGGTGAGCGTCATGTGGGCGAACAACGAAACCGGGGTGATATTTCCCATTGCCGAACTGGCCGAAATGGCCCATGACTGCGGGGCGCTGTTCCATTGCGATGCGGTACAGGCGGTGGGCAAGGTGCCTATCGCCGTGGCCGGGATGGCCATCGATATGCTGTCCTGCTCGGCCCATAAGCTGCATGGGCCGAAAGGCGTCGGCTGCCTGTACCTGCGTCGCGGCACGCGCTTTCGCCCCTTCCTGCGCGGCGGCCACCAGGAACGCGGCCGGCGGGCGGGTACGGAGAACCTGGCCGGCATCGTCGGCATGGGCAGCGCCTGCGAACTGGCGCAAGTCCATTTGCCGGGTATGCAATCCATCGCCCGGCTACGCGATCACATGCAGGACGCGCTGGTCAAGTCCATTCCCTCCATCATGGTGATGGGCGGCCGTCAACCCCGTGTGCCGGGTACGCTGAATGTGGCGTTCGAATATATCGAGGGCGAAGCCATTTTACTGCTGCTCAATCAGGTGGGCATCGCCGCTTCCAGCGGCAGCGCCTGCACGTCGGGCTCCCTGGAGCCGTCCCACGTGATGCGGGCGATGGATATTCCCTATACCGCCGCCCACGGCAGTATCCGCTTCTCCTTGTCCCGCTACACCCGGGAAAAAGAGATAGCCTATGTCATTGACGCCCTACCGCCCATCATTGCCCGGCTGCGCACGCTCTCGCCCTACTGGCGGGACGGGAAGCCGGCCGCGGCGGATACGGCGTTTTCACCCGTGTACGGTTGAGACGGAGGCGGCGATGCCAGGAGTGCTTATCAACGACACGACGCTCAGGGACGGCGAGCAGGGTCCCGGCGTGGCATTTCGCGCCAGTGAGAAGCTGGCGATTGCCGAAGCCCTGTTTGAGGCCGGCGTGGGCGCCATGGAAGTGGGAACGCCGGCCATGGGCGAGGAAGAGCGGGTGCGGATCGCCATGATACGCCGTCACTTGCCGGCCGCCACGCTGATGAGCTGGTGCCGGATGAACGCCGAAGAGATTCGGCAGAGCGCGGATTTGGGTATGGATTGGGTCGATATTTCCATTCCGGCGTCGGACACACTGCGCCGCTACAAATTGCGCGAACCCTTGCCGGTTCTGCTCGATCGCCTGGAAACGCAAATTGTCCAGGCCCGCGGACACGGTATGCATGTCTGCGTCGGGTGCGAAGACGCTTCGCGCGCGGACGACGGCACGTTGCGCCAATTGGCCGCCGTCGCCCTGCGCGCCGGCGCTCAGCGGCTGCGCTACGCCGATACGCTCGGTTTGCTTGACCCGTTCGGCACCGTGGAACGCCTGACCGCATTGCGCGAATACTGGCCCGGCGAAATAGAAATGCATGCGCACAACGATCTGGGGCTTGCCACGGCGAATACGCTGGCGGCGGTGCGGGCCGGGGCCAGCAGCGTGAATACCACCGTATTGGGGCTGGGGGAGCGCGCCGGCAATGCGGCGCTGGAAACCGTGGCGCTCAGCCTGACGCTTTGCCTCGGCATGGAATGCAACGTGGATTTCACCCAATTGCCGGCGCTGTGCCGGCGAGTTTCCGACGCGGCGCAGCGCCCTATCGACCTACAACAGCCGTTGGTGGGCGAGAGGGTGTTTACCCATGAATCGGGAGTGCATGTGGCCGCACTGCTGCGCGACAGGGAAAGCTATCAGGCAATCGACCCGGCCCTTGTCGGCCGGGAATATCGCCTGGTGCTCGGCAAGCATTCCGGCAGGCAGGCGGTGGACGGTGTTTTCGCCAGTATGGGATATCGCCTCGACGCCTGGCAAATTGATGCCTTGCTACCGGCCATTCGCCGTTTTGCGGAAAGCGGCAAACGCAACCCGCTCAACGACGAACTGATCGCCATCTACGATGCCCTGTGCGGTGCATCGGCGCAAGCGACGGGGAGTTGAGATATGGAGTGGTTTTATCAAATACCCGGCGTGGAGGGGCTGGACTCCGCCGAGTCGTTTTTCGAATTCTTCGCGGTGGGCTATGAGCCGCAAACGTTGCGCCGCCGCTGTCTGCCGGTACTGAACGAATTCCACCGCCGTTTGCGCGACGATGTGCCGTTGCGCAATCTTCTGGAAGACGATCCGCGCGCCCCATGGCTGCTCGCCCGCCGCTTGCTGGCGGAGAGCTATCAGCGGCAAACGCGGGGAGGCGAAGCATGACACCGGAATACCGGGAGGGCGATGAGGTACGGGTGACTCGCGCCATCCGTAACGACGGCACCCTGCCTGGTTACGCACGGGGAGATTTACTGGTGCGTCGGGGCAGCGTCGGTTTTGTGCGCGAATGGGGTCTGTTTCTCATGGATCAGGTGATTTACCACGTGCATTTCCTGGCGCAGGATCGGGTGATCGGTTGTCGCGCCCAGGAACTGATACCGGCCACCAGCCCTTGGGATGCCGGGTGTTTTCAGTATGGCGACGTCGTCGCCAACCGTCATGCCCTGTCGGTTAATGGCGCGGTGCTTATCCAAGCGGGACAGACCGGCCGCATTGAGGCCACCGATCAGGGTTCGGACGGGAATAGTTACATTGTCACCTTCTCCGGGCGCCACTATTTGACGCCCGCGTTTGCCCTGCGTCTGCTTGAGGAGGACCAATGAGCGCCGCCTGGGAACGTTACGGCCGGCGCCAACTGGCGCTGACGCGCTGGCAATGCGAACCGGAAGCGATCCCCCCGGCCGAGAAAAACGTCTTCTCCCAGGCCTGGGCGCGGCAACGGCGACTTGAGCGGGCCATTATCCAAACGACCCGCGGACAAGCCGTGCCGCAAGTGGTCGTCAACGGAGTCGCCCGGTCGCTGGCCGACGGGCTTGGCGAAGATCGGTTCAGTGCGCGGGAGCGTCAGGCGATTATCAGGCACCATGCCCGGTTGGAATGCCAATTTACCCTTATCGCCGAACAGGTTCCGCCCCCCGACGCGTTGACGGTCATGGCGTGGTATAATAAGCATCAACAGTACTTCATGCGCCCCGAGCAGCGCCTGACCCGCCATATCCTGCTCACCGTGGAACAGGATCGCGATGACGCCTATCGCCAGATGCTGCGATTGCGCCGGGAAGCGGCGGCATCCTCCGACGCCTTCGCCCAGGCGGCGCAGCGTTATTCCCATTGCCCCAGCGCGCTGGAGGGCGGACGGCTGGGTTGGGTCAGCCGCGGTTTGCTTTACCCGGAGCTGGACGCCGCGCTCTTTGAACTGGGGGAAAACACCCTCTCCGCCCCTATCGAGACCGCCCTCGGCTGGCATCTGCTCCGCTGCGAAGGCATACGCCCGCCGGCGCCGATGGCGTTGGATGACGCCTTGCCCAAAGCACGGGAATATGTGTGGCGGCAACAACAAAAACAACGCCAGCGGCAATGGCTGACATCGCTTATGGCCGACGCGGACCGGCAGGAAGAAAACGGCCCCCGCTAACGCAGGGGCCCGTCCGTTACGCCAGGGCGGGTTTGACCATATCCAGCCACTGATCCACACGGGTTTCCGTCAGATCATACTGATTATCCTGATCCAACACCAAGCCCACGAACTGATCCGCCTCCAACGCCTTTGAGGCGGTGAATTCATACCCTTCACTGGGCCATTGCCCCACCAGGGTCGCGCCGCGATCTTTCAGCGTATCATATAAAGGACGCAAGGCATCGGCGAAGGTATCCGGGTAGCCTTGCTGATCGCCAAGACCGAACAACGCTACGGTTTTTCCAGCCAGATCAGCCGCCGCGAGCTGCGCCATAAATTCATGCCAGGACGTGTCTTCGCAACCGGCGGCAATACCGGGCAATTCACCGTCGCCAAGGGTCGGGGTACCCAACACCAGCGCCGGATAAGCGAGAAATGCCTCCAATGTGGCGCGATTAATATTAACGGGCGCATCAGCCGCCTCACCCAGCTTGTTGTGAATCATTTTGGCAATTTTGCGGGTTTTCCCGGTATCGGTGCCAAAGAAAATACCAATAGTCGCCATAAGTGCGCTCCTGTCAATAAAGAACAACGCCGCCGGTGGACGGCGAACCTGGCAACAATATTGCGAAGGCTGTGCCAGTTTTGCATCCGACGGGACAGTGAGCTTCATTGCGCGAAAAGAGGGCCGCCATTGACTCTTTTTTGTGCAGCGCGATCGGGACCGCCGCCCATGAAGAGCCCTGGGCCAGGGCAAATCGACACGATTCAGCCAATAATGCCCGTTGAGATCAATGTTTCGTACGTTAATGTTGAAAAAGGCGCATTCTTTGCACGGTTATAGTTTACCGGCGGCAGTACGTGAGCGACTGTCGTCGGGGGCACAAATCGGCACAAATTGTCTTGAACACGACACTACCGAACCCGACCACAGGAGATTGCGATGACCCTTTCTTCCATCATGGATGCCGTAGCGCCCAAAGAGATCGCGGGAACGCTGTCCCGCCACCATCCCGGCCTGTTTTTCACCATGGTTGAGCAGGCTTCCGTTGCGATTTCGCTGACCGACCCCCAGGCCAATATCGTCTATGCCAACCCGGCGTTTTGCCGCCAAACCGGCTATGCCCTGTCGCAATTGCTTAACCAGAACCACCGTATGCTGGCCAGCAGCCAGACGCCCCGCGCCATCTATCGGGAAATGTGGCACACCTTAATGCAACGGCAGCCTTGGCGCGGACAACTGATTAATCGTCGCCGCGACGGCAGTTTGTACCTGGCGGAAATCGATATAACGCCGGTGACCAATCAATATGGCGAACTGGAGCATTATCTGGCCATGCAGCGGGATATTAGCGCCGGTTACGCCCTGGAACAGCGGTTGCGCAACCATATGACCCTGATTGAGGCGGTGTTGAACAACATCCCCGCCGCGGTGGTGGTCGTGGACGAACAGGATCGGGTGGTCATGGACAATCTGGCCTACAAGACCCTGTGCGCCGACTGCGGCGGCCGGGAACTGCTTACGGAGCTGGATTTTTCCGCCCGCAAGGCCGATCTGTACGCCGGACAGGTCATGCCGGCGGTCATGCGCGGCGAAGTACGCTGGCTGTCCGTTGCCTGCTGGCCATTGCCGGGCGTCAGTGAAGAAGCCGGCCGCTATTTTGTCGATAACGCCCTGCCGCGCACGCTGGTGGTCATTACGGATTGCACACAGCAGCAGCGACAGCAAGAGCAAGGCCGGCTGGATCGGCTAAAGCAGCAGATGACCACCGGCAAATTGCTTGCGGCTATCCGCGAATCCCTTGACGCCGCGCTGGTGCAACTCAATTGCCCTATCAATATGCTGGCGGCGGCGCGACGGCTCAATGGCGAAGAACACGGCAATGTCGCTCTCGACGCGGCCTGGCGCGAAGGGGAAGAAGCGCTGGTCCGTTTGCAGCGCTGTCGTCCGTCGCTGGAAATGGAAAGTCCCGCCATCTGGCCGCTCCAACCCGTGTTCGACGACTTGCGTTCACTGTATCTGACCCGTTTCGACGCCGGCGCCGACCTGCAAGTGGATATGGATTCGCCGCATCTGGTCGTATTCGGCCAGCGCACGCAGATCCTCGCCTGTCTGAGCCTATGGCTGGACAGAACGCTGGCCCTGGCGGCCGAGTTGCGGGAATTTACCCTGCGGACCCAATTGTATGCCCGCGAGGACAACGGCTGGTTGTCTTTGTATCTCAATGACAACATCCCGATGCTTCAGGTGCGGTATAGCTATTCCCCCGATGCGCTGAACACGCCGGGTAAAGGGATGGAGTTGCGGCTTATCCAGACACTGGTGGCCCACCATCGCGGCGCCATTGAACTGACGTCCCGTCCGGAAGGCGGCACCTGCCTGACCTTGCGATTTCCGTTATTCGCTTCACTGACCGGAGGCCCACAATGATCCAGCGACCCGAGTCAGGCCCAACCGTCTGGCGCTTCGATTTGTCACAGCAATTTACCGCCATGCAACGTATCAGCGTGATTTTGAGCCGGGCGACGGAAATCGGCCGGACACTACAGGAAGTCTTATGTGTGTTGCACAA
This sequence comes from Martelella alba, assembly GCF_005217455.1. Taxonomy (GTDB): domain Bacteria; phylum Pseudomonadota; class Gammaproteobacteria; order Enterobacterales; family Enterobacteriaceae; genus Acerihabitans. The sequence goes on along the minus strand of NZ_SZPQ01000043.1, from coordinate 14,431 downwards.
CGACGCTTTTATGCAGCACGGTATGATTTGTCTGTATGACAGACAACAGCAGATTTTGAACATCGGCGCGTTACAGGAAAACGATCAGCAACGCGCCAGCGGCAATCCGCAGGTGCGTTATCGCCCCGACGAAGGATTGGTGGGCGCCGTATTGGCGCACCGCCAGCCGCTGGTCCTGCCGCGTGTCGCCGATGATCAGCGCTTTCTCGACCGTTTGGGTATCTATGATTACGAACTGCCGTTTATCGCCGTGCCGCTGGTCGGACCGAATTCGCAAACCATCGGCGTACTGGCTGCCCAGCCGATGGCGCGTAATGATGAACGCCTTCCCGCCTGCACCCGTTTTTTAGAAACGGTGGCCAATCTGGTGGCGCAAACCGTGCGTTTGATGGCGCCGGCCCCCGCGGTTTTGCCCCGCGGCGCGGCGACGCAAGTGGAACAGCGGCGCAGTTGCGCGCCGTCGCGACCGTTTGGTTTTGATAATATGGTGGGCAATAGCCCGGTTATGCGCCGAACGATGGAGATCATCCGGCAGGTTTCACGCTGGGACACCACCGTACTGGTGCGGGGGGAAAGCGGTACCGGCAAGGAGCTTATCGCCAACGCCATTCACCATAATTCGCCGCGCGCGGCGGCGCCGTTCGTCAAATTCAATTGCGCGGCGCTCCCCGATACGTTGCTGGAGAGCGAGCTGTTCGGCCATGAAAAAGGCGCCTTCACCGGCGCGGTTCGCCAGCGTAAGGGACGTTTTGAGCTGGCTGACGGCGGCACGCTGTTTCTTGACGAAATCGGCGAAAGCAGCGCATCGTTCCAGGCTAAGCTGTTGCGTATTTTACAGGAAGGCGAGATGGAGCGCGTGGGCGGCGACGAAACCCTACGGGTGAATGTGCGGATCATCGCCGCCACCAACCGTAATCTGGAAGAAGAAGTGCGGCTGGGTAATTTCCGCGAGGATCTTTATTATCGCCTGAACGTCATGCCCATCGCCTTGCCCCCATTGCGGGAGCGGCAAGAAGACATCGCCGAGCTGGCGCATTTTCTGGTCCGTAAAATCGCGCAGAACCAGGGCAGAACGTTGCGTATCAGCGATGGCGCCATCCGGCAATTGCTCAGCTACTCCTGGCCCGGCAATGTGCGCGAATTGGAAAACTGCCTGGAGCGCTCGGCGGTGATGTCGGAAAGCGGGCTGATTGATCGCGACGTGATCCTGTTCAATCATCGGGAAAGCGTTCCGAAACCGCCCACGGTCAGCGCCCCCAGGGAGGATGGCTGGCTGGACAACTCACTGGACGAACGCCAGCGCCTGATCGCGGCGCTGGAAAAGGCGGGCTGGGTGCAGGCCAAAGCCGCGCGGTTGCTGGGCATGACGCCCCGCCAGGTGGCCTACCGTATCCAGACCATGGACATCACCATGCCGCGTCTGTAGTTCTGGCATAGGGGGATTGTGGCATTCGGCACATTGTCGGTCAAACGCCACAATCCCGACATAACCTTCCCCTCACGATCATTTTAATACACTATTTTTCAATAAGTTAAAATTCCCCCTTGCGGTATGGGTTTTGCAACGAGAAGACATGACTACCCTTAACGATAGGTACGACCATGACTTCCTGCTCTTCTTCATCTCCCGGCGGTAGCCGTTGCCAGGCCCCGGACGCGTCCCACCAGCCGGGATACGTTACCGACAAGGCCGCCTCGCACCCCTGTTATTCCCGCGCCGGACACCACCGCTACGCGCGGATGCATCTGCCGGTGGCCCCCGCCTGTAACCTGCAATGCAACTACTGCAATCGCAAATTCGATTGCAGTAATGAATCCCGTCCCGGCGTATCTTCCGCGTTGCTGACGCCGGAGCAGGCCGTCGCCAAAGTGCGCCAGGTCGCGACGGCCATCCCGCAGCTTTCGGTGGTCGGCATCGCCGGTCCCGGCGATCCGCTGGCCAATATGGGCCGAACATTCGCCACGCTGGCATTGATACGGGAGCAGTTGCCCGATCTGAAACTGTGTCTGTCAACCAATGGCCTGATGCTGCCGGATGCGGCGGACAGGCTCATTGCGGCGGGGGTCGATCATGTCACGGTTACCGTCAATACGCTGGATCCGGATGTGGCCGCGCGGATTTACGCCTGGCTATGGCTTGGCGGCGAACGTTACCACGGACGGGAAGCCGGCGAGATTTTGGTGGCGCGCCAGTTGGCGGGCGTGCGTAAACTGACGGAAAACGGCGTACTGGTAAAAATAAACTCCGTGTTGATTCCCGGCATCAACGACGCGTCGTTGCCCGAGGTCAGCGAGAAAATGCGGCAACTGGGCGCCTTTATCCACAATGTCATGCCGCTTATCGCCCGACCGGAACATGGCACGGTTTTCGGTTTGAACGGGCAGCCCGAGCCGGACGCCGCCATGTTGGCCGATATACGGGGACAATGCGGCGAAACGATGCCGCAGATGACCCATTGCCGTCAATGTCGGGCCGACGCCATCGGGATGCTGGGCGAGGACCGCAGTCAGCAATTTCCGCTCGTTCCGGCGCTTGAGACGCCGCCCTCCTGGCTACCCACGCTGTACCGGCGGGCGCAGTTACAGGCCAGTATCGCCACCCAGGGCGAGTCGGATGAACCGCAAGCCTGTCTGGTCGCGGTGGCCTCCACGCGGGGAGAAAGTATTGACCAACATTTCGGCCATGCCGACCGTTTCCGTATTTACAGCCTGTCGGCCGCCGGCGTGACGCTGGTGAACGAACGTTTTACCCCTCAGTATTGCCGGGGCAGCGATGATTGCGAGCCACAGGACAACGAGGACCGAATGGCGGCGCTAATGGAACTGCTGGCGGATGTGAAAGCGGTGTTTTGCGCCCGTATTGGCTACGGACCCTGGCAAAAGCTGGCGGCGCGCGGCATCCAGCCTTGTGTTGACGATGCATGGCAACCCGTCGCCGAAGCGCTGGCGCGCTGGTGGGAGGGCTATCGCCGCAACTGGCGCGACACGAATTATGACAAGGGGGTCGCCTGATGCATCCGCACTATTGGCTGCGCCGCCTGCGGGATCTTTACTTACAGGGCGATGGGTGCTACCCGTTGATGATGGGGCTTGGCGCCCAAGGATGGCGCCGACTGCAACGGGATATCGGCCTGCCGGAGGCCAGTGCCGCCCCCGACAGTCTGACACGCCGACAACTGATGTCCGAGCTGATTGCGACCCGCGAAGACGAACGCCGTCAGTTGGCGCAATGGCTGGCGGACCATATGCCCTCGGCCGCCGGCCCCATGAATGAGATCATCGCCGGCGTCTCGCTGGCATTTAATCATCTTTGGCAGGATTTAGGGCTGCAATCACGCGCGGAGTTGCGTGAATTGATGCAGGACTGCTTCCCCCCGCTGGTGGAAATGAACAGCGACAACATGCGCTGGAAGAAGTTTTTCTACCGTCAGCGCTGTTTGCACCAGGAAGGCGAGCTTATTTGCCGTTCACCCAGTTGCGATGATTGTTGCGAGCGATCGCAGTGTTTCCAGCCGGGTTAAGGGAAGCGCGCCGTCCCCATTGGCGCCGGACGGCGCCGGGCATCGTGCTTCGCTGGCCGCGTTCAGTTCTCTTCATATCCCCTCTTTTGGTAAAGCCGCGCGCGGTTTCCCCTGCGCGCCCTCTCCCGTTCCCTTGCGCCCAGGCAGCGCGGCCAGCTGAACTTGTAGAATACATAAGACATAGATATCATACCAATTAAAGCCAAATACTGATTTTGGACTGACCTTTTTAGTAAATTTGTGAACCCGGTCAACCCACGCCTTGCCCAATTTTGACTTTAATCAGCCTCATCGTCCTATTGCCGACATAGACTGTATTATGATGATTTCGCTGATATTCTTATTTTCAGCCCATGACTTCCCTTGCGAGAAGAGGGGGTTGCGGGTGTCTGACGCAGGGGGAAATAACCCCGAGAGATGGGTAAACCTATATTGAATAGCCCAAGTCCGGCGACCATCGGCGGACGACTGGGCCGGCCGCAAGCGACCGGCATACGATAATCAAGAGGATGAAGTTATGGAACAAACATGGCGTTGGTACGGACCGAACGATCCGGTTTCGCTGGACGATATCCGTCAGGCCGGAGCCACCGGCGTGGTGACCGCCCTGCACCATATTCCCAACGGAACGGTCTGGTCCATTGCGGAGATCGCACAACGCAAAGCCTTACTCGCGGCCAAAAACCTGGTCTGGTCGGTGGTGGAAAGCGTACCGGTGCATGAAGAAATCAAAACCCGGTCCGGCGACTACCGGCAACACATCGCCCATTATCAGCAAACCCTGCGCAACCTGGGGCAATGCGGCATCGATACTGTCTGCTACAACTTCATGCCGGTACTGGACTGGACCCGTACCGACCTGGGCTATTTGCTGCCGGACGGCTCCCGCGCCCTGCGCTTCGATCATATCGCCTTTGCGGCGTTTGAACTGTACATTCTCAAACGCCGGGACGCCGAGGCGGAATATAGCGAAGAAGAGCGGCGTCAGGCCAAAAGCCACTTCGATAACATGACCCCGCAAGATATCGACCGGTTGACCCATAATATCATCGCCGGCCTGCCTGGCGCTGAAGAGGGGTATACCCTGGATCAATTCCGGGCGCGGCTGGACGAATACCGCGACATCGATAAAAATGCGCTGCGGGAAAATATGGCCGATTTCCTGCGGGAGATCGTACCGGTGGCGGAAGAAGCCGGCGTCCGGCTGGCGGTGCATCCCGACGATCCGCCGCGTCCCATCCTGGGCCTGCCGCGTATTGTCTCCACCATTGAGGATATGCAGTGGCTGAAAGACGCGGTGCCCGCTCCCACCAACGGCTTTACTTTTTGTACCGGTTCCTATGGGGTGCGCGCCGATAACGATCTGGTCACCATGGCGGAAACCTTTAGCGATCGTATCTGGTTTACCCATTTACGCGCCACCTGCCGGGAAGACAACCCCAAAAGTTTTCACGAAGGGGCCCACTTACTGGGCGATGTGGACATGGTCGGGGTGATAAACGTGATTTTAAAAGAGGAACTGCGCCGCCAGAAAGCCGGCGATTGGCGTCCTATCCCGATGCGCCCCGACCACGGCCACCAGATGCTGGATGATTTGCATAAAAAAACCAACCCCGGCTATTCCGCCATTGGCCGCCTCAAGGGACTGGCGGAATTGCGCGGCGTGGAGCTGGCATTGCGCCGCGTGTGTTTCCCGGAACTGAAATAACCCCCCGTCCGTTGGGATTCGCCGGCCGGGACGTTCATCGGCCGGCTCCCTCTTGCCCGGTGCCCCATTCCGCCGCCTTCCACCGCACAGGGAGTAACATGCCCGGCAACGAAGCGGTTTAGGATGACGGAAACCCATCATGACGGAGAGTATTCAATGCCTACGCTATTTGAGCCAGTCAGTATCGGCGCCCTAAAGCTGGCCAACCGTATTGTCATGGCGCCGCTGACCCGGATGCGGGCGGCGGATCGCCGTCGCCCGGCGGCGATTTCCAAGGAATATTACCTGCAACGGGCCAGTGCCGGGCTGATCATCACCGAAGCCACCGCCGTTTCTCCCCAGGGAGTGGGTTACCCCAATACGCCGGGTATCTGGACCGCCGAGCAGGTTGCCGCCTGGCGTGAGATTACCGACGCCGTGCATGAGGCAGGCGGGAAAATCGTCGTGCAGTTGTGGCATGTCGGCCGTATTTCCGATCCGATTTATCTGGACGGCCAACTGCCGGTCGCGCCGAGCGCTATCGCTGCGGAAGGCCACGTCAGCGTGATCCGGCCGCAAAAACCCTATGTGGTGCCGCGGGCGCTGGAAACCCATGAAATCGCCGGTATCGTCGAGGATTTCCGCCAGGCGGCGCTCAATGCCAAGCAGGCCGGTTTCGACGGTATCGAAATCCACGCCGCCAACGGTTATTTGTTCGATCAGTTTTTGCACGATGGCTCGAATCACCGCACCGATCAATATGGCGGCGCCATCGCCAACCGCGCGCGGTTTCTGCTGGAAACGGTGGATGCGCTGCTGACCGTCTGGCCGGCGGATAACATTGGCGTTCATCTGAACCTGATGTCCAACAGCCATACCATGAGGGATAGCCATCCCCGCGCCCTGTTCGGTTATGTGGTTGAACAGCTCGACCGTCGCCGCCTGGCGTTTATCTTCGCCCGTGAAGCGCTGGATTTTCCGGGACGCTTCGGCCAGGATCTGCGAAAGAAATTCGCCGGCGCCTGGATTATCAACGACGGCCTGAGCAAGGCGTCCGCGCAGGCGGCCATTGCCGAAGGCGAGGCGGACGCGGCGGCCTTCGGTAATCTGTATATCGCCAACCCCGATCTGGTGCGCCGTTTCGCCCTGAACGCCGAGCTAAACCCGCTGAACGCCGCGACCATCTACGCCGAAGGCGCGCTGGGCTACACGGATTACCCCGCTTTGGCTTGATCACGTCAGTGTCGCCGCGCCCCCCTGATCTTTGCGCCGGCCGCCGCATCTCCGGCCGGTTGCAACCCCGCCGGAGACATCCGCGCGTCAGGGCGCGAAATAGCCAGATGCATTGCCGCAACGGGTCGATGCCGCAAATATTTAACGGTTTTACCGCTTATTCTGGCGTTTGATTCGCCGGAAACCGCACTAGAGTATCCGGAGTCGCAGATAAGGCACTATTTTCTGCTTGGATTGACTCTTTCGGGATCTCATCGGCGTGGCGAAAACATTCTTACGTAGCGGCACTCTGGACAGCATGCTGGCATTGGGCGAAAACGGCATACCGGTTTATGCCTCCGCGCCGCAAATACGCGAAATCTTACGCCTGCGCCGTCAACAGGCGGTCATGGATTGCCTTGCCATCCCACAGCCCAACGAGCGGGGAGACCGCATTGACTGGTATGCGCCCATCCATGGAAAAGTCGTGTCGTGGGCGTCGGCAGGTTATGCCGAACAAACCGCGGCGCTGCGGTTGTTGGAGGCGTGCCTGGCCACGGTGACCGATATCAGCCAGCGGGCGCGGCGTTCGGATAAAGCGGCTCAGCAATTGTTGGGAAAACTGCTGGACAAGGCATTACAGTTTCCAGATCAGAGCACGGTTTATCTGGTGGGGGGTAAACCGGTTCTGACCTTCTGGGGTTTCATTAAACTTGATGGTAAAACCCGCGCCAATCCGCTGACATGTCTGCAACCGGCGCCGCCGGAACCCCTTCCCGCCCACGGATCCTCGCCGTGGCGCGAGGCGTTGCGGGACAACCCGCCGACCGGAGTCGCGCAAAACATCCCCGTCGCCGAGGCGGTCGAACCGCCGCCCCGGGAATTGGCGCCCCCTCACGCCCCCGCGCCGCAAACGCCCCGGCGATCCGGACGTTCACGGAGATGGATTGGCTGGACGGCGCCGGTCATCGTATTGCTGACCGTACTGGGGTTGCAGTTACGGGGTTGCGTATGGGACAGCCGTCTTTGGACGCCGATACCGCCGCAGACCGGCGCGGAAAATCGCCACCCGCCGGCGCCGCCCGCCGCCACGGCGGCGTCGACCAGCGCCGCTTTGCCCCATAAAGAGACAAAACCTGCGCTGGCTTTAGCCGCGCCGCCCGCCAACGCGCTTATTACCACGGCAGTCCCGCCGGCGCCTTCCGCTTTCTCGCCAGCCAATCCCGTGGTTGCCGCCGCGCCGTCCCTACCGGACGATGGCGCGGCGCATAAGAACCCCTCTAGTGATTTACCGCCACACTCCGGCAAACCGACGGCGGCCTCAGCCGCGCCGTCTTCCGGGCCGACGCCCGGCGATAAAGTGACATCGTCACAAAAAACACCGGACGCGCTGGCCTTGCGGATGCCGGCCCAGTCGGTGAGAGCGGGGACGGTCGCCTTTCTCAACGGCCGCTGGCAGGTGGCGGTCGACCCTGCGCCACCGCCGGGGAATAAAGCGGGCCGATTGACCTTCGTGCTGAAAAACGGCAAAGGCCAGGCCCTCGTGCGCCTGAACAAAAACACCTTGTGCCGGGCCAATGTGCAGGCGGGATTGATGAAATCGGGCAACCTGATCTTTAGAAGCCAAACCAAAGCCCGCTGCAACGACGGCTCTTCCTATGTGATGCCGCAAATCGTCTGCAAACAGGGGCAGGATGAGGTTGCCGATTGCCAAGGCCAATTTGCCACCGAACAGACGTATGCCATCGCGATTAAGCGCGAGAGAGGAAAATAATATGCTGGCCACCCTCTGCGATTACCCCCGAACGCTCGCGCTGATCCAAGATAGCGGCATTCAGTTTCTGGATTTCGGTCTGGCGCCGGCATCCGATCCCGACCGGCCCGCCCGGTTTGTCCGGCAAAGCGTCAATGGTCCGCTACTGTACCTGGATTACGATGACGCCACCGGTAAACATGTATTGACGGGGCCGCCCGGCGCCCAACCGGAGATCGTCAAACCGGAATTCGGTTATTCCCTGGCGCAATCCTTGGCGCTACTGGATGATATCTGGCTACCGCTGCCGTTCTTCCGCTGCAATCCGCCGCGCACCTTCCTGCGCGGCCCGGATAACTGGGCGCGGGTCAGAATCAAACAGTTGAACCAACCGGACCAGTACGGCCATACCCATCGAATTTGCCTGGCCTTCGATACCAAAACCCTGCCCGAGGGCGAAGGTAACGACAGGTTGGCCCCCGATGAAAACGACGGTAAGAGCGGAGTCGGTTTCTCGCTGGCCTACCTCAATCATGAACTGGGCGAATTCCTTGACGAGACTTGGGTGGACGGTTGGCTGCGCGAGGTATTTATCCAGCGCGCCGCCGAGCGGGAGCGGCGCAACCGCGGCGAAATCGATCTGGCGTTACGCACGTTCGAATACCAGGCGCATTATCTGAATATGCTGCGCATGCTGGGCGACCAACTGTCGGTGCCGACGGTCCGCCTGTGCGCCGCGACCCTGCAAACGCCGGCCGTCAAAATAGATTTGATCCTGGATGTGGGCAACTCCCATACCTGCGGCATTCTGGTGGAAGAGCATGCCGAGGAAGCCGACGGACTGAAGTATACCGCCGAATTACAGCTACGCGACTTAGGCCAGCCGCAGTTCCTTTATAATGAGTTGTTTGAAAGCCGGGTGGAATTCGCGCGCGCCGCTTTCGGCAAACAGAATTTTTCCATGGAAAGCGGCCGGGATGAGGCTTTCACCTGGCCCTCCATCACCCGTGTCGGCCGGGAAGCCATACGACTGGCGCTGGCGCGCGCCGGGACCGAAGGCGCAACCGGCGTGTGCAGCCCGCGCCGCTATTTATGGGACGAACAAAGTTACCCCCATGGCTGGCGCTTCGCGGACAACGCCGGGGCGTCGCCCGCCGCCGCGGTTCCGCTTAGTCTGTTGCTCAACGACGAAGGCGACCCGCTCTTTCGATTGTCGCCGGATGACCGGTTACCGGTTCTCGATCCGCACTATAGCCGAAGCGCGTTGATGACCTTGATGCTAACCGAATTGCTGGCGCAGGCGCAGATGCAAATCAACAGCGCGGCGCACCGGTTGAAAATGCCCCAGTCCGCCTCGCCGCGGCAATTGCGTCACCTGATTCTGACGCTGCCGTCGGCGCTGCCGAAGCCGGAACGGGAAATTTTCCGCCGGCGCATGGACGACGCCATCGCCCTTTTTTGGAAAGCCATGGGCTGGCATCCGGCGGACGAGGATTTCACCCCGCCCTTGCGGGAACAAAGCCGGGTCCCGGTCCCCGATGTGCAAATGGAGTGGGACGAAGCCACCTGCGGACAGATGGTTTACCTTTATAACGAAACCCGCATCAACTTTGCCGGACGGGCCGACGCCTTTTTCGCCGATATGGCCAGACCGGACAAACGGGCGTCCGACGAACGGTCGGCGGGCAAAACCCTGCGGATAGCCTCCATTGATATCGGCGGCGGCACCACCGATCTGGCCGTGACCGAATACCGTTTGGCCGACAGCGGCGGCCCGCAGGCCAAGATCAGTCCGACCCTGCTGTTCCGGGAAGGTTTCAAAGTGGCCGGCGACGATATCCTGCGGGATGTCATCCGATTTTATATTATGCCGGGAGTGCATGCGGCCCTGGAACGGGCGGGTCTGGCCGACCCAGCTAAACTCATGGATCGTCTGTTCGGCGACGGCGGCGCGACGGCGGCGCGTCGGCACATCGCCTTGCACCTCTGGATACCGGCCGGTCGCGCGCTACTTGAGGCCTATGAACACTTTGACCCGCTGGATGACGGCGCCCTGCTGGAAACCACGCTGGGGGAATTGCTCTGCGCGCCGCCCGCGACCGACATACTGGAATATGTTGCCCGGGAGGTGCGGCGGGAATCGCCGAACGGCGATGCGGTTTTCGCTATTTTGCAAACCCCGCTGGTGATAAGCCTGCCCGCGCTGCATGAGGAATTTTTTGCCCAACGTTTCGCCATTACCCGACATTTACGCGCCCTGGCGGAAGTGGTCGCGATCTACGACTGCGACATCCTGCTGTTGACCGGGCGTCCGGCCCGTTTGCCCGGCGTCCAGGCGCTGTTCCGGCAGACTCAGCCGTTACCCGTCAATCGTATCCTGTCGCTGGATGGCTATCACACCAGCCACTGGTATCCCTTCAATGTCGACGGCCGGATCGCGAATCCGAAATCCACCGCCGCGGTGGGGGCCATGCTGTGCCTACTGGCGCTCAATCTGCGCTTGCCGGGTTTCTACTTCAACGCCGGTGATTTCCAGCCCTATTCAACGCTGCGTTATCTTGGCATGCTTAACGACAGCCATCTGCTGACCGCCGAACACACATACTATGCCGATATCGATCTCGATCGACCGGATTTCGTTTTGGATCCGCAAGGGGAGTTTATCCTGCGCGGACCGATTCGCCTGGGATTCCGACAGCTCGACAATGACCGCTGGCCGGCCTCGCCCCTGTATACCCTGTCCATCGCCGACCATGACCTGGCCCGCAACATCGCCGGCGATGGCGCGTTGTACGTCAAACTGGCGATAGCCGGCGGCGACAACCGACAAGGGCCGGAACGGTTCGTCATCGCCCAGGCCAGGCTGGCGGACGGCCGCCGCGTTCCCGCGCACCACTTGCGGCTAGCGCTGCATACCCTCTATGGCGACGATGCCGACGCCGATGACTACTGGATTGACAGTGGGAGTCTGTTTGCCCATGAATGAATCACCATCGCTGCCCTCGCAGCGTTTTATCGGCGCCCTTGATGCCTTGTCGGACTGGCTGATACGCCACCGGCAGAATATTCCCGCACTGGCCAGCGAGGCGGATCGGTTATCGCTACAATTGCGCCGCGCGCGCAACCAAGTCCGGGCCTGGTCCGACGCCGATCTTCTGCCGCCGGCCATTGGCCTGTTCGGTCAATCGCAGTCGGGCAAAAATTACCTGGTCTCCGCCTTGGCGGCCGGAGAAAATGGCCGGCTAGAGACGGTGCTTGGCGATGCCCGACTGGACATCGCCGCCCAAATCAATCCGGATAACCAGCCCGCCGGCCTGGTCATCCGCTATTGCCGACAGGCCGACGCAACGGATCCCGCCATGCCGGTGCATATCACCCTGTTGGACGAAGGCGCCGTCGTCAAAATCCTCGCGCTGGCGTTTTCCCTACGTGGACAAGTGGGCGAACCCGATGACCGGGCCCTTGACGCCTTGTTGGCGGAAATGGCGCCGCATCGCCGAACGGAACCAACCGGCGGCATGAGCGGCGATCAGGTGACGGCGATTTGGGATTTTCTGGCCCGCCACGACCGGGACCGACAGCGGCGTCTGGCCTTTCGCTATTGGCCGGCGGCGGTGGATCTGGCGCCTTTTTTGTCCATTGATGATCGCGCCCGACTCTTCGCGCCCCTTTGGGGCGGATCGGCGGAACTGACCACCGCCTATCGCCAGTTCGCCCACGCGCGGGAGACCGTGGCCGCCGCGACCCCTATTCTGGCGCCGCGCGATATCCTGGTGGACGGCAATCTGTTGCCGGCCGAAAACTTTCTCAACGCCCTGGCTTTCGCCGATGTCAACACGACGTTCGATCAGGCCGTGAACGTCCTGGCGCGGGGGCCCGACGGGCCGGCGCAATCGGTCACCCTGTCGCTGGCGGAGCTGAATCTGCTGGCCGCGGAATTACGGCTGCCGATAACGTCCGCCGCGCGCGGATCCCTGTTGGCGCGGGCGGATCTTCTCGATTTTCCCGGTATTGGCGATACCTCCGTCGCCATCCCGGCGCCGCGTCAAGAAGAAGGCTTTTTGCGGCCCTACGCCACATCCATCCGCCAGGCCAAGAGCCTATTGTTGCTGGAGGATTATGCCGATCGCCGGCAATGTCATCTATTGTTAATCGCCACCGCCGCCGGCGACCGCGAGGAGGCGAAAATCATCGGCCGAACCCTCAGGCACTGGATTGGGCAAAACCGCCAGGCGTGTCTCCCAACGGATAAACAGCGTGAGCCGACGCTGATCTGGGCGTTGACCCCCTTCGATCAGCGCATCGCGCAAGGACAGCATTTTGATGAGACCGTTCAGCGGGCGGTTGGCCAACCCGGCCAGGGCTGGGGTACGGTGTTGGCGATGGACGAACGGGGGCTGGCGCGAATGACGCGCTATCTGGCGACGCGACTCGATGGCGGGTTCAGGCGGGACCAGAGCGTCGAGCGGCTGCGGGAGTTGGGCGAATTTCTCCGAAACAGCCTGTTTGCCGATTGGCTCGGGCCGAGCGAGGGCAACGACATGGCCGTCAAGCAGCGAATCGCCGATCAGTTACTGAAAATTCTGCAAAACCGCGCCGGCGTGCATGGCGAGCTGCTGGAGCGTTTACTGCCCGAACGCGATGCCTTGTCCCGGCTCTACCGGCAAACGCGGCGCGTCGCGGCGAGGCAAGGATCCGGGGGAAGCGATTTTGTGACAACGTCACATAATGGTTTTCAGAATCATCTTCAAAACAGCGCGCAGAAAAGTCCTCGCCGCTTCGACATTGGCCTAGCATTTGATTTGTTTGACACGTCCGCAGCAGCATCAGCGACCCGGACCGGCCCTTTAACGGGAGGGCCGCGCCACACGGATTCCGCCGCCGCCGCTGACGAGGACGCGGAATTCGCCCGCCTGGCCTACCATCAATGGATCCGCCAGCTACGCGGTCTGGCGGAAAATGACGCATTGTTGGCGCGCCTGGGAATGGATAAACCCATGACAATGCTGCTGACGTCTGAATTTATCACCGCCAGCCTACGGCTTAATCTGGCCGGCCGATTGGCGGATCGCCTGGGTGAAGGCCTCGTTGACGACCTACCGGCCGGCGGCAAGGCCGATCGACAGATAGGCCGGGTGGTGGGCGTGATAGGCGATTTTGTCGCCTGGCTGGGCATGATGGATTGGGACGAAGCGCAACGGCCCGATAGCTTGATAAACCCCGGGCATAAGATATTCGCCAAGCCCGAGCCAGATCCGTCCGGCTGGGGCGCCGGACGCCGTTTAACGCGATTGCCTCCCAGGGCGCCCAATACCGCCGCGGTCTATATTTATGACTGGCTGGTGGGATTACGGGAAATGATTTTACAAAACGCGGGCTATCAAAGTGGTGTTTCCCTTACGCCGGCCCAGCGGCAACCGTTGCAAACCTTGCTGGCCGGATTGGCGCCGGATGCCCCCTAAACCGCCCTCCCGCGGCGGGACGGGATACGCCGTCGCCCGACACAACGGCCCCCCGTTTACCAGGCCGGTTGCGGTTCGGGACGGACGCGGCACCCGGCGACAGGGCCGTCGGCATATTGCCGTTCGCCGAAAGCGCAGGCATCGTGCCGGTATGGCTGGGCGCTATTGGACATACGCGAGCGGAAGGCGCCCGGCGTCTGGCTGAATTGACGCTTGAAGGCCCGGCTGAAGGATTGCTGGGAATCGAAGCCGCTTTGCAGGGCGATATCCAATATGCTCTGATCCTTAAAACACAATTCTGAAGCCGCGCGGGACAATCGGCGCGTGCGGATATACGACCCCAGGGCGTCGCCGGTCACATGGCGAAACATCCGTTGCAAATGCCATTTGGAATACCCTGATCGCGCGGCGACCTCATCAAGCGATAACGACTTGTCCAGATTTTTCTCGAGCCATTGTTGTAAGTCCCGGATGATGACTTCTTGATTCATCGCGATATTCTCCGCAAAAGAAGTGATGCACTTACAATATGACTGGTCGTATTAATAGTCAACCTTTTTCTTAACGAGCGATAATTTTATCACAAATGTTGCCGGTTAGCATCTGTGTAACGTCTCCGACCCGATGTCCGACGCCACAACGGGGAAAATGTTTTCGCGATCGTTTTCTTGAAGCAGGTAAGCCACCGAAATGCATCATCAGGGCCATAATGCGTAAACGGGGTTTGAGGGCCAATGGAACGAAACCGTACGCTAAGAAGGTAATTCATTGTTTAAATTGAAATTTAATGCTCTCA
>NZ_SZPQ01000042.1 GCF_005217455.1 Martelella alba | reverse complement strand
GTGTTAGACATGTATCCAAGCCTATCTCTTAAGTTAAGAGACTTCTACTGTCTGGTTTCGCAGGGGGCCTACTCATCTTTATGAAAAGATACTGTTCGTGAGAAAATTCATCTTTATTTTCATGAGCTATCTTTTTCCATTCAGCATTAAATTTTTGTGTCCCAACCTGCAAACCAGTGAATCTATTTTTATATTTTGACTGCTGAATATAATCTTGAACAACGCCTAATTTAGAAGATAATTGATAACATCCATACGAAGCTCCACCATGATCCCCTCTGCCTGAAGACACAACGCCAGGTCCTCTTCCACCTGACTCATAGTGTTCTGACGTTGTACCGAGCACCCACAACTTAGCATTCATAGCAATAGCATCCAGAAAAACCAGCGGGTGCATATGCCACTGATTTTCTACCATGCGCGGCACCCGGTGCATCCAGCGCATGTCCGTCAGAACCTTCACCGTGTAGGCGTACCATTCCGGTGATTCCTTCTTCATCGTGGGGGACAGGAACGATTTCCAGATCGGATCTTCCGACGAGTAGTACCACTCACAGGGATGTTTCACGCATAGATGGTACAGGTGAACGCGCATTGACGGGTTCTGCACCGCCCGCCGGTATTGTTCCAGGTTATACCGGGGAGATTTCGCGTCATCAATCTGGTTCAGCAGTTGCCGGTAGTTGAACGCAATCCCTTTGCTGTAGGGCTGCCCGTCATTGTCCGCCACGCTGAAAAAACGCGCAAAAATCGTCTTCACCAGTCCTTTCGGCGGCGTCTTCCCATCGAGATGGTCAAAGCTCGCCGGGCTGTCTTCTGTCGCCTCAAACCCCCGACCGGCCAGATCGTACCGGGACAGCAGCTGCACATCCGACTCCGCCAGCAGCCCGCGCGACGGCCCGTCCGGCCAGTAGCGTTTACCCTCCTTGTCCGTCACCGCCTGACCGGACAGCGCCATCACCGTTTCGGTCTGCGTGGTTATCAGGCCCTTTTGTATTTTCCCGCCGCTGAATTGCAGGTATACCGGTATGCCCTTCGGACAGCGGGCAAAAACAGGCGTGTCGCGCCCCACGCCTTCCGGGTTGCTCAGGAAGCGCGGCAGGTCATCCGTGGTCAGGCATTCGATATGCACCTGATAGCGTTTTTCATGTCCGTCCTCTGTGGGAACCTGAAAATAGCCCAGATGGCCCACCGGGTCCCCGGCCTTAATCGGATAGGGGTCAGGACACACCACCGTATCAAACTGCACGGTTTCGCGTGACGGCGGCAGGAACGGCGACCACCACGCCGGGCGGACGGCGCTGTCGCGGGCCGGAGCCAGATTCCCCCTGTCGCATACCGTCCACACCCGGTCCCCGGCGTTCAGGCGCATGCTGCCCGTGACCGGCTCCGCCAGCGTGACATGCGCATACTGCCGCCCGTTGCTCCCGGTCATCGTGTCAGCGCCGACCGTTTTATCCCATGTCACCCGCGTACCGGATGGCAGCTCCGCCGCCACCCACTGCCGGGTCGCGTCCACATACGCCTTCAGGTGCTGGCCGTCAGCCACTTTAAACGCCGTGCTGTCCTGCTCCGGGTAAGCCAGCCAGGGCGCGAGATGCATGTACAGGGTATAAAAAGTCAGCCCGCTTTCTGCCGTTTTCCCTGGCTGAACACGGTGGCGAATAAGCACAAAAGACCCGGAGTAGCGTAAATCCCCCCAGTACCACGGCACGCTGAGGTAATCCCGGTTAATCCGGTAGGCCACCACCTCACCGTCCGCCATGCAGCGCACGGCCTGCTCCCCCTTAAACGGCACCGGAAAATCCACCGCCTCATTCATCGCCTGACCGCTGAGCGCACACCACGGCGTGGTGGCATCACTGATGTGGATACCGCCGTGCCACATGCCATTGCGGCCAATCAGCCAGTGCCCGGCGGCCTCGACCTCCAGATGCGCCAGCATCTCCTCCAGGTTACTGAACTCCCCGCCCCGGTTATTTTTCGGCACCGGCCAGCGGATAGTCGGGAACTGCTGGCTGTTTTCCGGCTTCGACATAGAAAATCCTTTTGCTATGTGGTTAAATAACAGCTCATCATACATCGGATGATGCTTAACCAAAATTTACCTTGTCCCTTGTCAACGGCGATTCAAAATGAATACATGGACTACCTCCAAGCAGTCCAGGTTTTCGTCCGTAACCCCTTTTTTTTGTCTGCGCCGGCACCGGTTTCCCCTCCGCTTTCGCCTGTTTACGCCACGTATAGAGGGTAGCTTCCGATATCCCTTCCTGTTGTGCAAGTGCGGTAACGGTCATGTTGTAAGGCGGAAGTAATTTGGCCAACACGACGGCTTTACGTTCCGGTGAATAGCGTTTCATAACAGACTCCGTCGCCCCCATAAAGATTTTCAGTTTGGGGTGTCAACTATCCTGCCAGAGGGGGTTAATCAGACATCCTCGCTATTCTTGCTCCAATCAGATCTGGCAGTCATCTCAGGGCATGAAGTGGACATTACAAACATTATAGTGCGTTGATTTACGAGAGTAGGTCAAATTAGAACATTGTAAGAAGATGGTTAGATAAAAAGGAGGATATTTTTTACCAAGTATAGATATTCAATCCGAAATAATTATTCCCCCTATTAAGTCTATCATCATTTCTGACATTAGCTGATAAAACACATTAGAAACTTAACATCTAGATTAAACCGACATTCATATTCAATATTGATATTATTATTGATTGGAATGATGTTTTATTGGACATAAAGGTAGATTAATTTGATGGGGTCAGAAACCTACCTTGGATATTATGTTTACATCATTCACTATCGTCGTTGTGTCCAGGACGGCCCCATCGGCAGTTGGCTATTACCATGACCACTATTACCGACGTGAGAAGGATTCATTGGTACATTAGGCATGCGGATATTGACTGGACCATGATCTATCAAACGGAGGGCCACATTTTGCGCGGCAGCGGTTCCCGCGCCAGCCAGAGCCCCAGGGAGACCAAGCGGTGCTCCTCCCGCTGCTCCAATCGCCATGTCACGTGTTACAGAACATAGTAATTGCCTGTTATCAGAGCCTGTATTACATCTAAACATAGATTAAATCCTTTTTTTAATAAAGCGATATATGCAACACGTAATAATTGCACTTAGCATGGTAATAAAGGAAGAATAGAAAAAACTTAAGACCTCTTTCTGGCGGATATTATCAAAATCCAACCCTCTTCCACATAGATAAATATAAATATTCACAAGAAATGGGCCTAAAAAAATTGTAAAATATAAATATTTTAATGATTTTTTTGTCATTAAATTTATACATAAAAATGAAAGCACATACGTTAAAGGAGTAAAAATATTGAATTCCATAATTAATCACGTGATCTAATCCAAAGTTAGCGTTAGTCTAGTATGATTGATGAACAAAGTGAAATTGAAGATTTTTTGTAAAGATATCCATTTCAATTCTATGCACTTTTTTGAAATTTTAAGGTAACTTCTATGCAATTATTATTATTACTACCGACATTGATGCCGACATCCTCTCGTTTATATTCTATCCAGAAATGGCACATTTTTCTCAAGCTGGGCAGGAAAAACAGGGTGGGGGCACAAATGGGAGCATGTTTAAAGATGAAACATAAAAAATACCATATATTTCAATGTATAACTAGATTACGTTCTGTTCCTAATATCGCTCGACCTGCCGGCCGGAATGAAACCGGAATCGCGGCGCGCCGCCTTAAAAAAACCTGTATCCGGATCCAGCATCCGTTTAGGCGAGCGGACCTGGCGACGCGGGTAAACACACAAGGCGGTTACGCCGTCTGCGCAGGGCGGATGCCTACCGGGCGCAATCAGGACTGCGCATAAAGTTGCATAAAAGCCCGAGTGGCTGTATTGACTGATGATTCCAGCAAAGTTTCATCGGCGGGAACGCAGTCCAATCCCCACATAATCCTCTCGACGATATCCGCTTCGCACAGCGCTTTAAAATGCAGAGACACTGCCCGCACATCCCCCTGGCGCAGCAAATTTTTCCCCATAAGCTCACCGATGACCTCGCCAATATATCGTAGCGTCTTTTCCGGCCCCAACTCATAGAACAAATTCGCCAGCTCAGGAAAACGGCCGGCTTCACCGATGATCAGGCGATTAAGCGCCACGATATCAGGTTTAGTTACCAAAGCCAGATATGACATTCCTAAATGATTCAAGATATTGGACAACGTCTGGCCTGTCTTTGGGGCATCCAGCAATCGTTCTACCCAGCCTTTACCCACCTCGATGATATAAGCCTCAAAGAGCGCCTCACGGGACGAGAAGTAGTTGTACAGCGTCACTTTGGAACTGGATGCCTCTGCGGCGATGGATTCCATCGTAACCGAAGCAATCCCATGAGTTACAAATAATTTTCCCGCCGCCATGACAAATTGCAGGCGGCGAGCTTCCGTTTTTTTTCGCATCGTATCCTGTCTGCTCTACTAATTGTGAACGATATAGTACAGAAATGTTGATCTTTTAGCTATATTATGAATAAAGTAAACGGGTTCGTTCATTTATCATGTGAAGTTTGCCTATGTTTCCCCCTTTCGGGACCCCGCTCCTGCTCACCACACCACCGCGCCACAGAGGCTAAGGGTGAATAAAAATCAACACGTCGGGCTATCGGCCGATTTTGCCATAGGGACCACGCTGGCCGCTGCGGGCAGCATGCTTTGCGCCACATGGTTGGGGTTTCACTATCCGTGGTGGGCTGCAATGACCGTCTGGCTGGTGGCGCAACCCACCCGCGGACTGATGCTGGAAAGAATGATTGCGCGTTTTGCGGGCAGCACGGTCGGCGCGCTGGTCTTATCCGGGAGTTTGTGGCTGTTCACCGGCTGGCAAACCGGTCCCATCATGGTGATGACCGCCGTGCTGTTTGCCTCGTTGTTTTCCAGCAATCCCCGGGGGAACACGGCCCTTGCCGATGTCCTGCTTGGCACGTTCACCGGGGCGCTGGCGGGTTGCCTGTTCCGGTTGTGGATTTCGCCGAGGCTCAGCCATGATGCCGGGATGCTTGCCGTTATACTTTTCCTGATGGTCGGGGCTTATCTGATGGCATGTCCACGCACCGGTAAAATGGCTATCGACATCAATATGACCTTTCTGCTAGTGACTCAGCCCTTTTCATCCAGCCTGTCTGCCTCGCCCTCCAGCGTGTTGATGCAAGGCGCAGCGCGATGCCATCCAGTTTTACTCTCACAATAACAAACACGCGTTTAACAACCACAAACCCGGCAGATACCTGCGCACAATGCTGGCGGCCCGACGGGTTCAACGCTACCTCACCTGTAACCGGAGTTCATCATGAACACAGACCAACCAACTTACACCGGCCAATACATTAATGGAAAATGGCGCCCCGGTGCATTGGGCACCCCATTAATTGACACTAATCCCTATAATCAGTCAGTGCTGGCCGAAATCGCTCAGGCCAGTCTGGCGGATCTCGACGAGGCCTATCGCAGCGCCGCCATTGCGCAAAAAAGCTGGGCCGAAACAAGTGTTGCCCATCGCACCTCGGTGCTGCTTAACGTCGTGCATATCATGGAGCAACGCCATGACGAAATCGTCAACTGGCTGGTCGACGGTTGTCTTCTGCCGCCGCATGTTTTCATTGATGTGCCGAATCACTCCGACTTTGACCCCGATAACGGCGCGCTCCTCTGCTTTGCGTATGAAGCCACAGGCGACGCCACGCCAGATATCGCCTATTTCGAAATCGGCAATACCGGGGAATTGAGGCGGGAAATCGGGTTTCAGGCGCCTTATGCCGCCATGATCCACGACTTTGCCGTCACACAAAATTACGTCATTTTCCCGATAATCCCGTTAACGGTGGACCTTGGGCGCATGCGAGAAGGCGGGCGGCATTTCCAATGGTAGCCTGACTTGCCGCAGCTTTTCGGTATCCTGCCGCGTCACGGATCGGCACAAGAGATACGCTGGTTTTATGGGCCGGCTAATGGCTTTCAGGGGCATACATTGAATGCCTATGAAGATGGCAATAAAATTTTCGTCGATATGCCGGTCACAAACGGCAACGTCTTTTATTTCTTCCGGATGCCGCTGCACGGAAACTGGTCGGGAGACTGAATCTGACAAAGGACTCAGCCCATAATACAGCGTCTGGGCTGAACAAACCGTTTAATGATATTCGCGGGGTATTTACTGCCCGTATTTACGGGCTTGCCGGGTAATAATTCGGTAAGCTCGAACAAGGATACCTTGCAGGTGTCGTCGTGCCGCACGCAACATAACCGGGTGAGGAAACCCGCTTTTGCCATCTTTTCCCTCTGTGGGTTTGAACGCTGTCTGTCCCGGTTCGACAAAAGTTGGCGGATCCCCACTATCTCTTATTTACCAGGATGTGGTAGTTTTTCTGGATGGAAATATTCAGTTACGCCCTAATCACATTCTCGAGTGCTCGGGGAGGCGTCAAGTATACTCACTGTTCTTTTAACCTCATCTGTAATCCTTCCTGCCATCCCATGAGCGCCTCTTCAACTGTTTTTGCAGGTAAAAATTCTTGTTCCAGACGACCACACGACAAACTGGTTAAGTAGCGATAAAAATCGGCTTCTTCAGGAAGCAGACCCTCAGGTACGGCCTCCTGCGCTTTTACGGGTTCAGGCACGGCGCTGTGGATGGCATAACGCTCAAACGCCTCGTGATTCATAAGCAGAGCATAAAGGGCCGGTCGACAACGCCTGGCCCTCGCCAGCATCAGTAGCCCCCAGCTATCCATATCTCCCCAGTAGGCAATGTGTTTATCGTCCAGAGCAGGGCTGGATAACCACTGAATATCAAGGCCGCAACCCAGGATCGCAATGGTGTCAGATAACGCAGGGAGTTGATGCAGGCACTGTTCGTTTTCAATGACCAATACACGGGAGGCGGTCAATGCTGTTTTCGCCAGCTCCGCTGTTGTCACCCGACATTTTTCAAAAGGAAGCAATCCGGGTGACAACGGCACAACCAGAACCCAATGGCTGGACTCATCAAAAGCATCAAGAAAAGTCGTCAATCCCTGTTCGCTGGCTTCGCCTGAAAAACGCACGTCCAGCAGTTGGGTTAATAACGACATATTAGTTTCAATAAATTTGGTATCCACTCCTTGCCCGGAAAGTAACCTTAATGGCAACCCTTTTGCACAACCCGGCGTTAATCGGCAGGCCAGCCTGGCGGCACTGATAATGTCCTGTGGTTCTTTATTTCGCCAAAGAGAACGATGGCTGACCAGTAGTGGATGGAAAAGGGGATCAACCTGCTCGATAATCTGCTCCAACAAGCGAAAATCCCGGCTCACCACCGGATCCGCCGCCGCGTTGACCCAATCGGAAGGGGTAGTCAGAATCCAGCGTAACGGTAGAAATATGGGGCTGTCACTCGCCCGATAACTGACATTTTCCCATTCGACATGTCCAATCGCAACTTGCCGCCATGATTGCACGTGTCGCAAAACCCCCTGAGGCTGCTCTGCAAAGACTTTGGCCGTAGGTTTACCAATGGACAGACATAGCGGCCAACTGCCGGGCACAAGCAGGCGTTCAGCTCGAAGCGTTGGGTTGTCCCACTGCCGGGAAAGCTTTTTGCGCAATGACTCGGGGGAATACATCCTAGACTTTTTCCCGCCGCTGGCTATGTTGCACAAGCTCTTCCCAACTCAGGGAGGCCATATTCGAATTCTGACCGCGTCGGTGGACGACAATAGCTGAGCGAGTATGATCGCGCAGCAGGCGCATTTCTTTATTGGGCGTGATAAATACCGCGTGTAAGCCAAATTCTCTTAGCGCGGCAATGATCCTACCCGCCACGGCATGAGAGCTACGGGAGAAAGCCTCGTCTAGAATAATGGTGCCAAAGAGCGGATAGCGGCTACCTTTGGGGCAAAGCGCATAGCTGAGTGATGCGGTCAATACGTAAGACGCGATAATCTCTTTTTCCCCGCCACTACCGCCTTGTGAGCCAGTACGCGACTCAATCACATTTCCGCTTAGGCGATCCAATACCGATACGGCAAACTCCAGACGAAAACGCGGATCCAATAACGCCTTCGCCCCCAGAGTGCGATTCCTTTCACAGGCATCCCGGAGCTGACTCACCAAGCCCTGCAGGGCTTTATAATGACTCTCTCCGTCATCATCGACAAACCGGGCGGCATTCAGTTGACGCTGGGTTTTCTCAAGTGTCCGCAGGCTTTCATGGGCCACCTTTTTCGTGTCCAGACGCAGATAGCGACCTGGCTGAAAATCGACTCGGAACATGGTTTCATTGAGTTCGCTAAGGCGTTCCTCAATCATCAAAACCTCATGCTCTATGTGGCTGAGTAGCTGCGTTACGCCGTCGTCGGATGAACGATTCAAATAGTCAAGGAAGCGGTTAAGCTTTTCTGGCAAAGCTTCCTCGGTCAGTTCCTGCAAACGCTGTAAATAGGTCGGAATATCATCCAAGTCGGTTCCCGCTTCAGAAAGCGCGCCGGTATCCACTCTTTTAGCGTCAGACATGCGGCGGATAAGCTCTCCGTTAAGGGAATTCAGCTTTCCTTTGATCCCCTCGATTTCCAACTGGATTTCCCGCGCATGTTGGCGTTCCAGATCGTGTATGCTGGGCAATTGTTCCAATATCATTGTTGGAAAATGTAACGCGCACAAATTTCTTTCTTCATCCCGCATGCCTTGTTGCGCAATTTGTTGGGCTTGATGCTCCGCGACCTGGGCTGATTTTAGCTCTGTATCCAATCTGAAAGTAATTTTACCGGCCGACTTAAGCTGCCTATCCAGTTCATTTTCAACCAATGAAGCCTCATCAAGCTTTGCTTTAGCAACGCTTACGTCGGAATCTGGGCGAGTCAGATTCTTTAGCCGCTCCCGTAGCTGCGCCAACTGGCTCATCGCACCGGGGACGTCGATGCTTTCATAGTCAAGTTGCTGTATTTGCTGATACAAAACTTCCCGACTTTGCAACTGCCGCGCCTCGCCTTTTACAAACTCAAGCGCTTGGCTTGCCGCATTAACTTGCTCCTGAAGCGCGGTAATTTCCAGTGAAAGGAAGTTCAGACGATCGCGGTTATCGAACCCTGTTTGCCAGTCTGCCTCAAGGCGTTTTTGATCCTGTTTGTCGTAAAAACGCTGTTTGCCGGACATTAACCCCTGAACCGTCATGGCATGAGGTGTGTGGCGCAGCCGTTCAGGGCTATCAACACAATGCCTGTCGATAGCCGCCAGCAATGCTTTTACCTCATCTATCCATTGATGTTCTTTCCATTGCAACTTTCGGGTAAAGCCATCGTCGAAAAATTTGACAGGGGAGTGCGGTAATTTTACCTCCAGCAGCCGCACATGCAGGTGATTATGGCGCTGGTTTATCCAGCGCAGCGCGTCTTGCGCGGATTCAGGCGAGACAAGGATTCGTAGCCTGTTACTACCAATGGCGCGCTCAATCGCACCGCGCCATAGCGCTTCTTCTGGTTTAACCTGGATCAGTTCGGCGACGAAAGGCAGTTCAGACTCATCAACGTTCAGCGCGTTTGCCAGCTCGCCGCGAAAAGCCTGATAATTTGCGGGAAGGTTAGAACCCGGACGACGAACGATCTCGGCGCTTTCTGCCTCCAGCTGTCGAAGTTTTTCGGTCATGCCATGATGGAGGGCGCCTTTTTGATAAACCTCGTCCTGTTTCAGTTTTATTTCATCGGTAAGCCGCTGGCGCCGGTCTTCCGCTTCTTGCTGATTCACCTCCAGTTGCTGTCGGCTTAGGTCAGGCGACAGTCCAAGATTGCCGGTTAGTTGTTGATACTGGCGCGCTTGAGTTTCCCGTCTACCGAGCGTTTTTTGCCAGTCGTTAATGCGCGCGTTCAGTTCATCAATATTGGCGCCACCGACTTGGAGATAGCGATGCATGCAGTCGACAACCGCCTTTTTTTGCAAATCGAGCCTGGCCTGTATCTGCTCTTCGCGGACTTCCGCCTCACGGAGCTCTGACTCGAGATGGTTGGCCTTCTCCCGCCAGAGTTGGCTCGCCTGTTGCGCAAACCAGACGGGCAGCAACGATCCCAGCGCCTGTTTGTCATTAAGGTAGTTTTGTTGGGCCTGATACTTAACCCAACTCTGGGCGATGGGCTGTAAGGACTGCTGTTGTTTACGCGCCGTTTCCAGCTCCTGATGAATTTCAGTCAGAGCATCAAAACTATTGGCCACTTCTGTCGCGCGATCAAAAGCGGAATGATCATCCAATACCAGTTCGCGAAAGATCTCATCGATACTGTTTAGCTGTTTTAACCCCGCCGCCCGGTTTAACAGCGTAAACGCGTTTTCCCCCACGTCGAAGAAATCCCGCTGGCGTGCCAGGTACTGCTTTTTATTGGGGTATGTCCAAATCCCGGTCGCTTCTTTTTCCATTTGCCTTAGCAAGCGTATGCCGCCGTCATGGTAAACGTTCAGCCAGTGTTCCAATGTCTGTCCGGGATTATCACTGAACAGCCAAAGCCTTTTCATATCCGTCACGCTGGAACTGGTGGAGTCAAACCACATCAGCGCCCCCAGACGTACCTGTTGGTCTTCGCGTTCCAGCGTTACGGCGATACCGGTCACGGTTTTACCCGGTCTGGCGATGTGCGATTGCCCCTGTCCCCCATCGCCAGGGCCGGATACACCGCGCACATAGGAAATAAGATCCCTATCGCTTTCATGCCCCCCGGTTGAGGCCAGGTTATAGCGGGGATTGGCGCAGAGCAGCGTCATCAATGCATCGACCAGCGTGGTTTTTCCGCTTCCGGTCGGGCCTATCACGGCAGTCCCTTCCTGATGGATCACCGCCTGATGAAATCCTTGAAAACCGCCCCAGTTGAACAGCTCAATACGGGTAAGAATGAAAGATTCCTTTCCTGTCAGGCAAGCCTCCTGATTCATAATTCCTCCTCGCTATCGTCCTTCTCCGAGGCGTCGTTTGGCGAAGTTTGTTGGGCAATTTGTTCTCGCAGCCATGTCAGTAATGATTGAAGATTTATCGGATCGGCAAGGTGGGCAATAATTGGCCGAATAACGATCCGTTCATGGGCATCCGGCGAGGTGACCAACCCATGACCCTTTAATTGATCCAACAGACTTAGCAACCGGGTCCGTTCTTTTGATTCGCTCCCCGGATCGCCAAGATAGATCTGTAACTGAGGAAGGAGATCGTCAATAGCTACCTGCGCTTGGCTGGCGCCGGTTCCACTTTCTTGCTCCCAAGCAACAAAATGCTGGCGTAGTATGGCGACCAGTAATGATTGTTCCAGATTAAGCCGCTGCCGCCTCACCAGGGGATGCGACCATTCGTCCTGTTCTGGCGCTTCATCAAGCCGGACTTTGACATACAGCAGACCACGAATCTCATCAATGCCGACATCCAGATCGAGAGGTTCCAGCGCGCGGGTAACCTCCTCGGGATGTGTCAGTGCGGTACGGTAAAGATTGGGCTTACTGGTCTCTTCCAGTAGGCCGTACTTCAGCAGTTCCTGGGTCGCTTCGCGAATTTTTTTCAGCGTTCGTGTTTCGTTACCGGCCGTACTTTCTTCAACTGGCTCGTCGGCGGCCTCTTCTTCCGGAAGCACGGGTTCACTGTCTGCATAGACAGTAGCGTTCCGGTTGATCAGTTTGTCAAAAAAGCCTGCCATACTTATTGCTCCCAATCAATCTTGATGAATGCCTGGCTTTCCAAACCGGTAGTGGGCAAATTGAATCGCCAGCGGCGGCCCTTTTCGTCACGGAGCTCAGCCAGTTCACGCTGCGAATCAATGATGTCGATGCCGGCTTCCCTCGCCATGCCGATCCAGACGGCGAATGTTTCGAGATCGTGAACAGGGGGCATCAGTTTCGCCAATTCAGCCAGACCAATGGGTCGGTTTTCCTTCGCCAGAACCTGCAACGTCTGATGGACTAGCGCTTCGCGATCGAGACCGTCGAAAGCATCCCAGAAATCATCACCAATCTGCGTTAAATCAGCGGCATGGTTACTGAGATCCAGCGTCTGTTCCGCTTCATCATCCACTTCTTTAAAACGTAAGCGCTCAATGGCAGGGACGCCCGTCACAGCCACGCCCACTGCGGGGAGTGGAACCTCTTGTTTACGAATCATCTGGCGCTGCCAATCGAGCTTTAACGCCAGGTTCATAAACGCGTTAAGCAAATGACCCATACGATGGTGCTCCGCGGCGAGACCTGTTTTCATAAAACCGCGCACATCCCGCTCGCTACGGGCGCGAGCCTGGAGCACGGTTTGCGATTCATCCACCAGTCGTTTGACCAGCCAGCGCAGATCATGTCGTTGTACACGGTTTAGCGCATCGGCCGCTGAAGGATGGCTGAGGATGATCTTCAATCGCTCACTCATTGCAGTCAACTCGACAGACTGACGGAGCTGCTGCTGGAAACTATCGAAGGCTCTTCCTTCAGGGGTATTAAGCAGCGCATCCTGGTCATCGAGCAAACGGTCGACAATATTGCCACGATGATATTGCTCACCGATGATGGATTGACGAAGCGTGCGGTCGGCCTCGCGCCAGGAGTCTTCAACACGACGAAAATCGGCTCTCAGGCTGGAAGCCAAATTAAAGACATCACGAATATGTTCAACAGCCTGATGCGCTTCCAGCACTTCTATATGTCCGGCTTCCGCTTCGCGCAATTCACGCTCCAGTTCGGCAATACGACGGCGCAGGGTTGAAATCCGGTTTGCCGGATTAGGATTAAGGCGAGTCTCCAGGTTTTCAATTTCTCGTTGTACGGTGGACAAACGGGAAGCTGTGGATGTCATGAAACGATTATCCAGCGACTCAACAAACGCAATGGCAACCTCAAGCGCATCGGTGGCGAAGAGACGTCCATCCCGTTCGACAATGAGATGACGTTTTATCCATTCCCGTAGTTCACGGCTGGCCTGTAGCGATGGGTTTTCCAGATTGATGTCGTACTGCTCCCGACCCGCATGCTCGATAAGAATGCCAGTGAGGAACTGAATCGCTTCCTCTAAGGGAATACCATCATGGGATTTTTCAAACAGCGTTTTCAGGCAACTCAGTACCAGCGGGGAACGTCGGGTGGCAAGAAGTATCCAGGCCGGGTGTTGATTTCTCGCTGAAATATAGTTTTCCGTACGCTGCTTTGTATTTTTTTCCATGTTGCGGACCCTCATAGATGCGGGTTGAGATGCACGGACTCAGAGAATTCGCCGTTGTGGATTAGGTTTGTTAACTCCTTGCCTATGTTACAAAAATTATCATTCCAGTACTATGCCGAACCGAAGGAATATCAACATACCGGCAATATTCATCTGATGTAACAACGGTTGGCCGAACAGGATCGGGTTATCCTGGCCCTGTGGGCGTCTCTGGACGAACGCGAAAAAGGGACGGATCGGCTGCTCGGGCATGTTGATCCGGTTTTCCCGCGTCCGTTACGGTATGTCTGCCAATCTGAGTGTTGCCGGTAAATCACGGCCATTGCCTGGTACCACCCACTACAGTCACCGTTTGACATAGGGCGCCTCATTAATGATTTTGCGCAAGATCGGTCAGGCAAGAAAACAGATCTCAGGGCATATTAAGCAGCAAGGAGGAGGCGATGTTCGATGATAAAACCGCTGATTATGCCAGGCGTTTTAATCAGGTCTTTGATTATATTAACTGTCATCTCGATGATCCATTACCGCTGGAGAAACTGAGTGAAGTGGCTCACTATTCCCCTTGTCACTTTCATCGCCAGTTCTCCAGTTATTGTGGGATGCCGCCTGGCCGCTACATTCAGACGATGCGACTGAAACGCGCCTCTTATCGACTGGCCTTCAATACGTTGGAGAAAATCACCGATATCGCGTTCGACGCCGGTTTCCAGCATGCTGAATCATTTAGCCGCGCCTTTCGGCAAATGTTCGGCGTATCGCCGACGCAGTTTCGCCAGCAGCCTACTTGGATAGACTGGCATCAGCGCATCGCAAAACCCCAGATAGCAAGGAGACAATATATGCAGGACCGGGTCAAGATCATCTATTTTCCCGCGACACCCGTTGCCATGCTGACCCATCATGGGCAACCGGAACGGATAAACGAGACGGCGGCCCGCTTTATCGAATGGCGCAAAGCCACGGGTCTTTTGTCTGTTGTCACCGCGTTCGCGGACAGCATCCACTCGCCTTGCGCTTACGATGGATGCGCTGCGTGATTCTCAATAGCTGGCTTTTGTGCCAGCAACCCTGCGAGAGCGATTTGAGCGGGGGTTACGCCCCTCTTTGCGGCGAATTTGTCCAGTAGAGCGACCCGTTTTTCATTGGCTTCAAGGGCCTTTGCAGCAAAGCGCGATAGGTTACTTCGAAAATCATCCTTATAAGGTTTTTCAGTACCCCGTGCGGTTATACTTTAACTATCTTGTTGGCATGGGATTAGTCTTTAGCTGTTGTACGTGGGAAGCTTAACGCATAATGACCTATCCGTTTAACGGGTATGGCAGGTAAATAAATATCGGTTGATAAGGACGTTACTGCCATTAATATGCTAAGAATGATGATAAATGAAAGGCCGGTTGTTTTATAGGGTTAGTGAAAAAACTCAACGGGGTTATCCATTTATCCCAATCGAATGACATAGGGTAAGGCTTAATGGGTTGAAGATAATGTTTCTTAATCGGATAAACGTTTAATCTGGGACTTCTGCCATGGGATGCAAACCGTCAGTCGTGCAATAACGCGTCACGAGGGGTATCGGCTAATGTTTATTTTCCAAGCTCAAGCTCATTAAACGGCGGAATTAAAGCGGCCGCGCTGTCCGCATCGGCATGCGGCACGGTGAGTCTGCTCTGCGCAATGGGGTGATGGTTTTGCGGCTTTATCGGCTCGGTTCTCTCATGGAATTCTTCCTGGAGGTCATGGGGTGTCGTGGCCATGAGGGTTTTCTCGTCAGCACGCCCGGCTTGCGCGCATGCCGGCGCAATTGCCGGCCCTGGCTCAGCGGGTGGTAGATCATCTGAAGATCGGCGGCGAAGCAATTCCTGCACTGTTTGCCTATGCGCCAAGGCCTGGTTTGTTCGTTGCTGAGCCTGAATCCACTGCTGATTGCAATAATCGCGATGTGTCCGGCGGTGATGGATTTCACATTGCAATAATTCAATTTCGTGATGAATATCTGTCAATAAGCAATCTCGTTCTTTTTGCAGTAAAGTGCTATCGGTTTGATTTCCAGCAGACCGGCCAGTGTTTTGCGGCCCTTGGAACGATGTCCTGGCATAGGTATTCTGCGTTTGGGCATACTTTTTTTGCAAGTGTTCCAGCTCGCATTCACTTTTTCTTAGGCGTTGCGCCGCGCTGTTTTTTTCAAACTGCATCTGATGCAAAAGGGACTTACTATCTTCGACTCGTTGTATGGCGCCGAGCAGGGGATTATTGACTTCATAGTCGTTTAATTGCTTTTGATAAAGCGCCTCAAGGCGCTTTGTTTCGCTCAGCCGCCTGAGGCAGCCGGCCTCTTGCCGTTTGACTTCTTCATGCTGGTGACGCAGCGCGTTATGCTCCACAACCAATTCATCCCCCCGGCGGAGATGACTCTTGAACTCAACCATTTCTATTTCTTCAACCTGTTTACCTTTTGTTTTGACCATCCGGCTTGCCAGGTGGCGGGTCGCTTTGGGTATTGCCCCTAATGTGAAGGAAGCTTGGGGTTTTGGTCGCGCGCTTGGCGACACCAGCGTGCCGACTCTCGTTTCTTGGTACAATTGAATGGCTTGCTGATTGCGCTGCATTCTCGCTTCAAGTTCCCGCGTCTGTCGATGCAATGACTCAAGTTTTTCCAAATCAGCGCGATGACTGGCAAGACGTCTGGCATTATGTTTCCTGTTCTCCGCAAAACCGTTTTCGGGAAAGTTATAGGTGTGACGATATTGGCTCGAAAGCAGAGGCGAGGGCAATATCGGCGCCATGGGAAGAAACGTGGAGTAAATGGAATGATTGCCCGCATCATGCAGGTGGTTTTCCAAAGGATGGCATGAAAGCGCCGGATTGATTATGCTGGGAACGCCGCTGGTGGAAGGGGCGGTTATGATCTTATAGATTTCATCCATTCTATTTTTCTTTTCCTTTTCTTTTCCCGAATCATATCTATGAAAGAGGCTTGTCAGTAGAAATAATTAATCACAGGCAGGGTAACAATTCATTCAACCGCACAGTGAAAAGAGGGGACGACGGCACATCGACTCGGCCGCGCCTTTGTAGGGAACGCCGAAATGGCTAATACGGCGAGGGGACGATAGTCCCGCCGCGCCTTGGTCGCGGTGTTGACGCTACTCCCAGGGACGAGGGAAGACAGCCTGTCTTCCCGCCAAGGCTCGCCATTGGCGATAACAGTTGCGTTCCCGAGGGCCTTGCCGCCGCGATGCAACTTGACGGATTTAGCGCCTAGATGTTCATTCGCGCGCCTTTTTGCGCTGATCATCTTTGAGCTTGCGTAAAAACGATTCAAGTGGAAATTGCATCGGTTTCTTTTCCAGGTCCGCCCGCTTTTGCCTGTTCTCGGATGGCATGTTTTGTTCTTTGGTCATGGGTCTACTCTTGATTCCGCATTACGCGACTGGCGCTCATCTGCAAATGATGCGTGTATAGGAAAGAAAAGGCAACGCCTTGAGCGCGGTAGTGTCTCCCTGGCCATGAGATCGCCCGTTATCGGCAATACGTCCATATCCGCTTAGGCGACAACCCGCACCAGCCAGGCGTTTTTGCCGGAACCGACCGGGATGCCGTGCTGGAAATGCCCTGTCGAGTACGCGGAAATCCTGGCAATGCATTGGCCATCCCATTGTTTAATAAGAAGTAATAGAGGCTTTTGTCGTGGGTGGGATGCAATTAGTGATGGCGATCACAATCTTTTCGCCGTAGCACGATCGTGAATATGGACGCGCCGCTCGCCCTCACTTCTCCGGTTTTTAAATCGTAAGGTAAACGGAGATTGATTTTTTTCTGCTTTCCGTTGCGTCGTATCCACTACTCGGAGAAAAAAATGTCTTCGTCAGAAATTAGCAAAATTATAGCAATCACCGCCAAAAAGAGCCGATTTATCAACTTCTTCATCACATTCGCCGCCGCGATGGCCGGATTGTTGTTCGGTCTGGATATCGGCGTGATTTCCGGCGCGTTACCGTTTATCACCGACCATTTCGCCCTGAGCAGCCGACAGCAGGAATGGGTGGTCAGTATCATGATGCTGGGGGCGGCCCTAGGCGCGTTGGCCAATGGCTGGCTTTCGTTCCGGCTGGGCCGGAAATACAGCCTTATGGCGGGGGCCGCGATGTTCATGGTCGGCTCCCTGGGCTCGGCTTTCGCCGCCAATGTGGCAATCCTGATGTTGGCGCGTCTGGTGCTCGGCTTTGCGGTGGGCATCGCATCCTATACCGCCCCGCTGTATCTTTCCGAGATGGCCTCGGAGACCATTCGCGGCAAGATGATTGCCATGTATCAGTTGATGGTGACCATTGGAATACTGCTGGCATTCTTGTCCGATACCGCGTTCAGCGCCAGCGGCGATTGGCGGGCAATGCTTGGCGTTCTGGCCGTGCCCGCCCTGGTCTTGTTGTCCGCGGTGTTCTTTTTACCCAACAGTCCCCGCTGGCTGGCGGAAAAAGGGCTGCATGTGGAAGCGGAAAACGTGCTGCGCATGCTACGGGACACGTCGGAGAAAGCCCGTCAGGAATTAAACGAAATCCGCGAAAGCCTCAAGCTGAAACAAAACGGCTGGCGTTTGTTTAAAGCCAATGGCAATGTGCGCCGCGCTGTATTTCTCGGCATGCTGTTGCAAGCCATGCAGCAGTTTACCGGTATGAACATCATCATGTACTACGCGCCGAAGATTTTTAACCTGGCCGGTTTCACCAGTACGCGGCAGCAAATGACCGCCACGGTCATCGTCGGACTGACCTTTGTCCTGGCGACGTTTATCGCGATAGGCATGGTGGACAAGGCCGGGCGAAAACCGGCGCTCAAGATAGGCTTTAGCATTATCGCCCTGGGTACGCTGGTGCTGGGATACTGCTTGAAACAGTTCAGCGCAGGCAGCGCCGATACCGGGCTTTCCTGGCTTTCGGTGGGCATGACCATGATGTGTATCGCGGGTTATGCCATGAGCGCCGCGCCGGTGGTCTGGATCCTGTGTTCCGAAATTCAGCCGCTGAAAAGCCGCGATTTCGGCATTACCTGTTCCACCGCCACCAATTGGATTTCCAATATGATCATCGGCGCCACGTTCCTGACGTTAATGGACCGTTTCGGCCCGGCCAATACATTTTGGCTTTATACTTTAATGAACATACTCTTTGTGGCGATTACCTTCGTTCTGATCCCCGAAACGAAAAACGTCACTCTTGAACAGATTGAAAAGAATCTGATGACGGGTAAACGGTTACGCGATATTGGCCAATAATTGCGCCCGATCTTTGCCCGCGCCATGCATTTTGACTGTCAGAGGAAACGTTAATGAGTACTTCCCCAGCAAAACCCGCCACTCGCGACGAGCAGGAACTTGCTTTGCTCGATCGGTATTGGCGCGCCGCGAACTATCTGTCGGTGGGGCAAATCTACCTGATGGATAATCCGTTACTGCGCGAACCGCTTAAAGCGGAACATATCAAACCACGGTTGCTTGGACATTGGGGCACGACGCCGGGGCTGAATTTTATCTATGCGCATCTTAATCGCATCATTCGCCATCGCGATGTCAACATGCTGTATATCTGCGGTCCGGGCCACGGTGGTCCGGGGGTGGTGGCCAATACCTGGCTTGAAGGCGTTTACAGCGAGGTCTATCCGGCCATCGGCGAGAATATCGCCGGGATGGCGCGGCTGTTCAAGCAGTTTTCCTTCCCGGGGGGCATTCCCAGCCATGCGGCGCCGGAAACCCCCGGCTCGATCAATGAGGGCGGCGAACTGGGTTATTCGCTGATGCATGCCTATGGCGCGGCCTTCGATAACCCCAATCTGATCGTGGCCTGCATTGTCGGCGACGGCGAGGCGGAAACCGGTCCTTTGGCGGCAAGCTGGCGTTCCAATGCATTTCTTAACCCGCGGCAGGACGGCGCGGTATTGCCCATTTTACACCTTAACGGCTATAAAATCGCCGGACCCACGCTCCTTGGCCGCTCTAGCGATGCCGATTTGGATAGCCTGTTCCGGGGCTTCGGCTATGATCCCCTGTTTATCGAAGGAAGTGAACCGGCGCAAATGCACCGGGAAATGGCAAAGGTATGCGACCTGGCTTTTGATCGGATACGGGATATTCAACTGGCCGCTCGCCGTCAGCCGGCCGCGGGTACCGACATGCCGCGCTGGCCGATGATCATTTTGCGCAGCCCGAAGGGCTGGACCGGTCCGAAGGAGGTGGACGGGAAAATTTGCGAGGGGTTCTGGCGCTCCCATCAAGTGCCGGTGGCGAACTGCCGCAACGACGCCGGGCATCGGGTTATTCTCGAACAATGGCTGCGCAGTTACCACCCTGAAGAACTGTTTGATGAAAACGGCCGCCT
Organism: Martelella alba; assembly: GCF_005217455.1. Taxonomy (GTDB): domain Bacteria; phylum Pseudomonadota; class Gammaproteobacteria; order Enterobacterales; family Enterobacteriaceae; genus Acerihabitans. Next base: position 19,522 of record NZ_SZPQ01000042.1, on the reverse strand, counting down.
GAAGGCGGAGCTCAAGGCGTTGGCCCCCGTGGGCGAAAAGCGCATGGGCGCCAATCCCCATGCCAATGGCGGATTACTGCGTCGTGCGCTGGCGCTGCCCGCCATCAGCGATTTCGCCATTGACGTGGCCGAACCCGGCCAAGTTAAAGCCCAATCGACGGAAATCTTGGGCAAGTACCTGGCCGCGATATTGCAATTAAATGCGCAAGCGGCGAATTTCCGTCTTTTCGGACCGGATGAAACGGAATCCAACCGGCTTGGGCGGGTATTCGACGTCACTGATCGTACCTGGATGGAAAGCGCCTACTCTTACGACGAGCATCTCTCGCCCACCGGCCGGGTCATGGAAGTGCTGAGCGAACATCTGTGCCAGGGGTGGCTGGAGGGATACCTTTTGACGGGCAGGCACGGTCTGTTTTCCTGCTATGAGGCATTTATCCATGTTATTGATTCGATGTTTAACCAGCATGCGAAATGGCTGGCGGTAACCCGCGAATTGCCCTGGCGCAAGCCCATCTCTTCTCTAAATTATTTGCTGACATCCCATGTCTGGCGCCAGGATCACAATGGCTTTAGTCATCAAGACCCGGGCTTTATGAACGTGGTGGCCAATAAGAGCGCCGATGTGGTGCGCATTTATCTGCCGCCGGATGCCAACTCTTTGCTGTGGGTGGCCGAACATTGCCTGGAGGGACACAACCGGATCAATGTCATCGTGGCGGGTAAACAACCCCGGCGGCAGTGGCTGTCAATGGAACAGGCGGTCAAGCATTGCGAGGCGGGACTCGGCATATGGCAGTGGGCCGGCACCGAAGGCGATGCCCTGACGCCGGATGTGGTCATGGCGTGTGCGGGCGATGTCCCCACCATGGAAACGCTGGCCGCCGTGGATTTATTGCGTGAACATTTGCCCGGCTTGAGAATACGGGTCGTGAACGTGGTGGATCTCATGTCGTTGCAATCCAGGGAGCAGCATCCCCACGGGCATACCGATGCGTTTTTCGATGAAATCTTTACCCCGGATCGGCCGGTCATCTTCGCCTTCCATGGCTATCCGAATCTGATTCATCAATTGACATATAAGAGAACCAATCACCAGAACCTCCATGTTCATGGTTTTATCGAAAAAGGCAGTACCACCACGCCATTCGATATGACGGTGGTCAACCGCCTGGATCGGTACCACCTGGCTATTGACGCCATTGAACATCTGCCGGGACTGGGTGATAACGCGAAAATTGCGATAGCGGCGTTCGAAGCCAAACTGGCGGAGCATCATCGCTATGTTCGCGAATACGGTGAGGATATTCCGGAAGTCCGCGACTGGTTCTAACTGACACAGCCGCCGGGTAAAGTGGGGCTTCTCCGCTATAACCCGGCGGCAGGCAGGTTTCGATGAGAGAAAAAACGCGGGTCGGGTCGGGCGGTGAGGAATGCTATGGTTTGCTGGCGCGAGACATTATCAGCCGCAACCCCGGCGATACGGACAAAACAACCGAAGCGCAAAACGACCCTTTATTACCGGGCTACTCCTTTAATGCACATCTGGTTGCCGGGTTGACGCCGATCGAGGCCGGCGGCTTGCTGGATTTTTGCATCGACAGGCCCCATGGCATGAAAGGCTACATTCTAAATTTGACGATTAAGGGCTGCGGAATTGTGCAAAACGGCAGCCAAGAATTCATTTGCCGCCCTGGCGACATGTTGTTGTTTCCTCCCCGGGAAATCCATTGTTACGGCCGGGCCCCTGACAGCCCGGAATGGTACCACCAATGGGTTTACTTCCGCCCTCGCGCATACTGGCAGGAATGGCTCAACTGGCCACTGTTGTTCAGTCGCACCGGCCATTACCGTCCGGACGAGCACAACCGGGATACCCTGGCCGATCTGTTCGGACAAATCATAGACGCCGGGCAAACGGCGGGCCGTTACGCCGAATTGTTGGCGCTAAACCTGCTAGAACAACTTCTGTTAAGGCGTATGGAGGCTTTACATGCGTCCCGACGGCCGGAAATGGACACCCGGGTGCGGGATGCTTGTCAGTTTATCAGCGACAACCTGGCGGACAACAGTTTGGGCATCGCTTCAGTGGCGCGGCATGTGTATCTCTCGCCGTCCCGGTTGTCCCATCTGTTTCGCCAGCAACTGGGCGTCAGCCTGCTGCGTTGGCGGGAGGATTTACGTATCAGTCAGGCCAAGCTATTGCTCAGTACGACCCAGATGCCCATCGCCAGCGTCGGCCGTAACGTGGGGTTCGATGATCAGTTGTATTTTTCGCGAGTATTTAAAAAAGTCACCGGCACCAGCCCCAGCGAATTTCGCGCCGGCGTGGCTTGAACGCGCGGTTAAATGCCGGCGACATCTTTTCCGCTGCGCTGCTTTCGATATATATTATCCTACATAACGACAACCACTTTCACGATAGCGACTTGACGCCTAGTCCGATATCCGGCCAGGCTTCTTTTGCGGCGACCAGGAGTTTTATCATGGAATCAGGGGAAAACAGACGCCGGTTTACCGGCGCATTACGGCGTCTGGCGGCGTTAGCGGCCTGTCTGGCGGCGATCGGCGCTATATCGGGTTTTGCCGCGGAGCCACTGCATGTTTATGCCGGCGCGGCGTTGCGGCCGGCGATTGAAACCCTTGCCGAACGTTATCGGCAGGAAACCGGCCAACCGGTGGTGGTGGAATATGGCGGCTCCGGCCAGATGGCGGCGCGCATCCTGGCGACGCGCGCCGGCGATGTGTTTGTCGCCGGGGCAATGCCTGATATCGAGACGTTGCAACGCGACGGCGCCGTGGCCTCCAGCCAACCCCTCGCCGAGCACGCGGCAGTGCTGGCGGTGAACAAATCGGCGCGGGAACGGATTACCCGCTTCGATGATCTGGCTAAACCGGGCGTGCGCATTGCGCTGGGCGATCCGAAGGCCATGGCGTTGGGCCGGACCGCCGAGGAAATTCTCAGCCACAGCGATAAGCGCGAAGCCATTTTAGCCAATGTCGTCACCCGGGCGCTGACGATGAGCCAACTGACAATGTATGTGGTTAACGGCGATGTCGATGCCGCCATTATCGGACCGCACGATGTCATGAAGAATGCCGGCAAGCTTGTCGCTGTGCCGCTGCCGCCGAATGTCTATCAGCCGGAAGTGGTGGGCGCGGCGGTGTTAAACAGCTCCGTCCATCCTGACGACGCCCGGCGTTTCGTTGCCCTGCTGGCGTCGCCGCAGGGTAAGGCCGCGCTCGCCAACGCCGGTTTTCCGCCGCTGCCGGCCCGCTAATGGCGATTTTTACCGCAAGATGTTCCGGAGCCGGCTAGATTATGCTGCCGTTGCGCGCGCTTTGTTTTGTGCCGCTATTGGCGATGGTCCTGTTTATCGGCGGCGTGATCGTCGCGCTCTGTTCGCATCTGTCGTTATCCGATCTGATGGCCATGATTCGCTCGCCGGAAGTGCTGTTTGCTTTAGGTTTATCGTTGCGCAGTTCTTTGTTGGCGCTGGGCGCGTCAATGTTGCTGGCCATCCCCACCGCCTGGCTGATGACCCGTGTCGGGTTTCCGGGCAGAACGGCGGTGACCGTGTTATTGGATCTCCCCTTGGCCATGCCGCCGTTGGTGGCCGGCGTCGGCCTGCTGTTGCTGTTTTCTCCCGGTCTGGCCGGCGGCATGCTTGGCCATTGGGGCCTGGCGGTACTGTTTTCGCCGGCCGGTATCATCGTCGCGCAGGTGTTCGTCGCCGCCCCGGTGATGATACAGGCGGCCAAAGTGGCTTTTATCGCGGTGGATCCACGCTATGTCCAGGCGGCGTCGACGCTGGGCGCATCGCCGGTGCGCATCTGGTTTACCATTGAGTTACCGCTGGCGGCGCGCGGTATCGTCACCGGCGCGGTGATGGGCTGGTCGCGGGCCTTGGGTGAATTCGGCGCGACGCTGCTGGTGGCCGGGGCCACCCGGATGCGCACTGAAACGCTGCCGATTGCCGTGTTCTTGAACCTGGCCACCGGCGATACCGGCGCGGCGGTGGCGTGCGCCCTGCTATTACTGGCGCTGGCGGCGTTGCTGCTGATTTTTATCCGTCTGCTGGGCCGCTGGCGGCTTGATTCCTGAACCTGGCGCCGGCCTGGCCGGCGGAGTTCAACCAGGCTTGCCGGGTTTTTTGAAATAGCAGACTGGGCGCGGCCCCTGGGATGTCATGAACCTGGGCGATCATGACCATTCCCGCCTTGAGCAGCACCTTTTGCGATGCGAGGTGGTTGTCGCGCACCGTGGCCCAGATACGCGCCATGCCGTGACTGAAGCCGGCGTCCAGGGAGGCATTGGCGAACTCGGTGGCGATGCCTTGCCCCCAAACGCCGGTCTCCAGCCGATACCCGAGATTAACGATCCGTTGTCCGGCGAAGTCGCGCAGGGCCAACCCGCCAAAGCCCACAAGTCTGTCGGCCTCGCTTTTCAATGAAATCGCCCAATGGCCAAAGCCCTCGGTTTGCCAATGCGACAGCCAGCGATGCAGCACCTCGCGGGCATGCTCCCGGCTGGGATAAGGTCCGGAAGGATTAAAGCGCTGGGTTTCCGGGTCGCCGTAGATCCGGAAAAGATCCGCCAGATCTGTGGCCCTGACCGGCCTGAGAAGTAGCCGTGGCGTATCGAACGTTTGCACCGATGCTGTGACCTTGTAAAAAGGAATGGCTGGATAATGGCGTCGGAACGTCTTTCACCAGGGATGTCCGCCCATCATACAGCATTATTGCTTCCCGCAACCAAGTCGTTTGGGCGTTGGGGACGTGGGGACGACGACGCCGGTTTTCCGTCGGCGCCGCAATATTACGTCCCCCCGGCGTGAGAGGCTACCGGCCCGATGCGATTTCATGCATCATAAGGGCTGATCTTTCTTGCCAAGGTATCGGATGAGTTACCCCATAAGCACCATCGCGCATGTCGGTTTGGGCGGCAGTGTGTACGCTTCGCTGCGCGAGGCGTTGATAACCGGCCGTTTTTTGCCGGATTCCCCGCTGCGTATCCGGGAATTGGCCGCCCAACTGGGCACCAGCGTCACGCCGGTGCGCGACGCTATCCTGCAACTGGCCAAAGAGCAGGCGCTGGAGATGCGCACGCCGAAAGATATCCGCGTGCCGCGATTAAGCGCCGCCCAATACGCTGAAATCCGTCAATTGCGCCTTGAACTGGAAGGACTCGGCGCACAAACGGCGGCGGAGCGGATAAGCGAAGAGGAGCTGCGCCGGCTTGCGGAAAATCTCCGGTTGCACCGTCAGGCCGCCGAGAGCGGCTGTTCGGAAGAGGCCTTGCGTCTCAACGGCGAGTTCCATCTACTGGTGGCGGGCAGCGCCCGCTTGCCACTGCTGGTAAAGATGATCGATATGCTGTGGATGCGCGCCGGTCCCTTGATGGCCCGGGTTTGCGCCTGGTCGGCCAAACCCCTGGATCTTGGCCGCCATGAAGCGCTTTATCAGGCGCTGCGCGCCGGGGACGCCATGGCCGCGCGCGATGCCATGCAAGGGGATATCGATGACGGCAACCGGATGATGACGGCGTTTTTCGCGACTATCGCGCCAGATCCTGTAACACCCCCTCCAGCGTCCCGATAAGCAGTTCGCCGTGTTCGCGAGCGAAAACCAGCGGCGGGCGGATCTTGAGGACATTGGCCCGCGGTCCGGTGGCGCTTATCAACACCCCCCGTTCGCGCATCAGGTTTACCACGGCGGCCGCCAGCGCGCCGTCCGGCGTCTTGTCGCCCGCCGGATCCACCAGCTCCACGCCAATAAACAATCCCACGCCGCGGATATCGCCGATGACGGCATGGCGTCGGGCAAGGCGGCGCAAGGCTTCTCGCAGCCATTCGCCCTGTCGCTCGGCGTTATCGGCCAGTTTTTCCTCGCGTAATACCGTCAGCACGGCATGGGCCGCGGCGCAGGACACCGGATTACCGCCAAAAGTGTTGAAATAACGCTGACGCTCGCCAAAAGCGGTAAACAGCGCTGATTTACCCACCACGCCGGCCACGGGATGGCCGTTGCCCATGGGCTTCCCGAGCGTCACCAGGTCCGGCGTCGTTTGTTGACGGGCGAATCCCCAAAACGCGGTGCCGCTGCGGCCGAAGCCGGCTTGTACCTCATCGGCGATAAACAGCCCGCCGGCGGCGCGGATCATCTCCGCCGCCCGGCGCAGTTCGCCATCCGGCGGGTAGAACACGCCGTCACTGGAGAACAGGCTATCCAGCAGTAAAGCGGCCGGGCGCGTTCCCTCTACGCGCAGTTCCGCCAAGACCTGTTGGAGACTTTCAAGCCAGACGCCGGGCCGGCGATAACCGTCCGGCGCGTCGATGAGCCGAACGCCGGGGTCAAGACCCGCCCCGAGCGAAGGCGATAGGCCGGCGATGGCGCTGGTGGTGCCATGGTAGGCCCAGCGCGTGACGATAACGGCATGACCGCCCGTGATGTCACGGGCGATCCGTAGGGCGAGATCGTTGGCTTCGCTACCGCTGCAAGTCAGTGTCAGATTGTCCAGCGCATCGGGAAACGTCCGCAGTAATTCAGCGGCATAATCCACAATGGCCTCATGCAGGTAGCGGGTATGGGTGTTAAGGGTAGCGGCTTGTCTGGTGATGGCCGCCACCACCCGAGGATGGCAATGCCCCACCGACGCCACATTGTTGTATGCGTCCAGATAGCGGCGTCCCTCGGCATCGAACAGCCATACGCCTTCGCCCCGCACCAGATGCAGAGGCTTTTGGTAAAAAAGCCGGTAACCGGCGCCCAGCAGACGCCGGCGCTCGGCCAGCAGTTCGCTATCGCTGCGCATTCGTTGGTTCCTCGTTGGCCGCATGCAATGCTGTGGCGCGGATGACATCATGGGAAACGGCCTGAAACCCCGTCAGATTACGCAAGGCCTGAGGCACATTGCGCAGCAGGTAATCCCGGTTGGCGGGATAACGGCGCGCCCGCCAGGACGCGATAGTGATAATCAGCGCCAACCGGGTGGCGATAAGCCCGGGCAATAGCGCCAGTTCCGCCGCCGTCAGCGGACAGGTTTGCTGATAAGCGCGAAGAAACGGCAGCGCCAGTCGCAACGGTTCGTGGTCGTCCCGCAACTGATAAGCCAGTGCGGTCGCCAAATCGTTTATCCGCGGCGCCAGTAGCGCATCGCCAAAATCGATGATGCCGCTGACCGGGTTGGGTCCGGGGCCGGTCAGCACATTATACGGATTGAGATCATTGTGGATAACCTGCCAGGGCAGGTTATCCCGGTAGGGCGCAATACCAAGCGCATGATCCGCCAATATGTTCTCTACCCGGCGGCGGGCGGCGGGAGTGTCAATGGCGTCGAGCATAGCGTGCAACCGTTCGGGATAAGTGATATCCCAGAGCAGTTCGCGCCGGGCGCCCGGATGGTGAAAATCCGCCAGCGCCCGGTCAAGCTCGCCGAGGGTGGCCCCCAGGGCTTGGCTCAGCGCCGGCGGGCATGCGAGCTGGCTTAGCGGGGTGCCGGCGAGATAAGTGACCACGCGCAACGGGACGTCTTGTCCGCCGATGACGGCGCGGGGATTATCATTGCCGTCCCGGTCGCGGATAAGCCGTGGTACGGGCAACCGCGGGCGCGTCCCGGCCAGATGGCGCAGCAGCGTGGTGTGAAAATCGCTTTCCGGCGCCGTTTCGGCGGCATTCACAAACCGCGCCATGTATTGCCGGCCATCCGGACCCGTCACTCGAAAGTTACGATCGCGCTCACCCGGCAAAGGCGTCAGAACCCCGGTCAGGCCGTATTGCTTATGCAGGATACAGCGCGCCAGCGCAACGTCCACCGGCGGCGGATCGGCCTCCGGCGCGCCGAACAACGCCGCTTCAGACATGCTGACCACCGTTGACGGGGATTTCCGCGCCGTTAATGTAGGATGCCCCCGAGGTACAGAGAAAATGGATAAGCGCGGCGACTTCCTCCGGTTTGCCCAACCGGCCCAGCGGGACGGCCTGTTCAACGATGTCCGCCGTGCCGGGTGAGAGAATGGCGGTGTCGATCTCGCCGGGCGCGATGGCGTTAACGCGGATACCGTGCCGGCCGAATTCATGGGCCATTTCCCGGGTTAAGGCCGACAATGCGGCTTTCGAGGCGGCGTAAGCCGCGCCGGCGAAGGGATGAACCTGGCCGCCGGCGATGGACGTGACATTGATGATGCCGCCCTGCACGGCTTTCAGATCATCAAACAAGCCTTTGGCCAGGATGGCGGTGGCAAAAAGATTCACATTGAAGACGTTTATCCACGTGGCGTAATCGGTATGCAGGATACCCAGCCGGCCGCCGCGCGCGTCTTTCGGCGAGATGCCGGCGTTGTTCACCAGCGCGTCCAGCCGACCGTCAAGCCGTTGCCTGATGGCCGGCAACGCATTTTCCAATTGGTCGATATCCTCCAGATCGAGATGAATGTGGTTGAGCATGCCTTCGGCCCAGGGACATTCATCCACCCAGCTTTGGCGCGACGCGGTAAAAATCCGCCAGCCGGCGGCATGGAAATACTTGACCGTGGCATGGCCGATACCCCGGCTCGCACCGGTCAATAACAGCGTTTTCCTGTGCGGCATATCCGTCCCTCGCTAATGGGTTAAACATGCAATCCCCTTCGTCTCCACTTTACGGCAACGCGCCGCCGCTGGCCAGGCCCGTTCAGCTTCGCCGTCCGTCACAACGACGGATGTCCGGCGCGTATGCGCTCGCCGCGCCGGCGCAGCAACTCCATGACCACCAGCAGTACCAGCGAGGCGCCAATCATCAGCGTCGCCGCCGCGGCAATGGTGGGGTCGAGATTTTCCCGGATGCCGGCGAACATTTGAATGGGCAGCGTGCGTTGCCGCGGGCTTGCCAGGAACAGTGTCACCACCACCTCATCGAATGACGCCGCAAAGGCGAACAGCGCGCCGGAAAAAACCCCGGGTGCGATAAGCGGCAGCGTGATTTTACGGAACACCAGCAGCGGCGGCGCGCCGAGACTGGCTGCCGCCCGCGACAGGCGCGTATCGTAGCTTTTCAATACCGCCGTAACGGTTATCACCACAAACGGCACCCCCAGCAAGGCATGGGCCAGCACCAGCCCGACGTAACTGTTGAGCAACGAAACGCGGGCAAAAAAGAAAAACATGCCGACCGCGACGATAACCACCGGCGCCACCATGGGGGAAATGATAATCGCCATCACCAGATTTTTGCCGCGAAACTCGCTGCGCGCCAGGCCCATGGAGGCCAGCACGCCCAATACGGTCGCCAACAATGTGGCGAGCGGGGCGACAATCAGACTATTGCCCAGCGCATCAAGCCATTCCTGCGAATGGAAAAAGGTTTGATACCAGCGCAGGGAAAAACCATTCAATGGGTAGCTGAGAAACGAACCGGAGTTAAAAGACAGGGGCACGATAATCAGGATGGGAATCACCAGAAAAAGCAGAATCGCCGCGCTGTACAGATTGAAAAAATACCGCCACAGGCGAAGCGTCAAGGCGCCGTTTTGTTTCATGGTCATTTGCTCCTCCTGGTGAATTACTGCGCGATGGCGTCGGCGGATGTGCGCGTGACGCGGATATAAAGGATATACAGCAGCATGACGATAATCAGCAATTGTGTGCCAAGAGCGGCCGCCATGCCCCAGTTCATGGTGGTATTGGTGAAAAAGGCGACAAAATAGCTGACCATCTGATCGTCCGGACCGCCAAGCAGGGCGGGGGTAACGTAATAACCGATCGCCATCATAAAGACCAACAGGGCGCCGGCGGTGACGCCCGCATAGGTCTGCGGCACATAAACGCGCCAGAACGCGCTGAAGGGATGGGCTCCCAGGGATATCGCCGCCCGGACGTAATTGGGCGAAATGCCTTTCATTACCGCATAAAGCGGTAAAACAATAAAGGGCATGAGAATGTGGGTCATGGAGATATAAACGCCGACCCGGTTGAACACCAGGGTAAGGGGATGATCGATAATACCCAGCCATATCAGCGAGGAGTTGATAAGACCGCCTGATTGCAGCAAGACGATCCAACTGGCGGTTCGCACGATAAGCGATGTCCAAAACGGCAACAACACCATAATCATCAGAAGATTGGCGCGTCCCACGGGCTGTTTCGCCAGCCAATAGGCCAGCGGATACCCCAGCCCGACGCACAGCAGGGTCACCACCGTCGCCATCCATAGCGTTCTTAACAGCACATTGACGTACAGCGCCTGATCGTCCGGCAGTTTTTCAATCTTGCCGGTATCGACATCCACTTTGCGATCGAAAACCGCCAACAGATAATAGGGTGTAACGGGCGCCGCGGCGCGGCGCAAGGCTTGCCAGGTGCTAAGCTTGCCCCAATCCGGCAGGGCGCCGATAAGCGCCGCCTTGACATCGCCGCCCTCGGTCGGCATATGTCTCGGCGTGGCGATGATCAAACGGCGAAATCGGCTACTCTCATAGCTCATGCGCTTGGCTACCGCGGCGATGCGCCCGCTTTTGCGCGCGTCAACCAGATCATCGCCCACCGCGGCAAACAGGCTTTCGTCCGGCAAGGCCGCGCCGTCCCAGGTTTTCAGCGCGGCAATCGTTCGCGGCATGGCGTCGCGCAACTCCGGATTCTGAACGCTTTTGCCGAGGATTGCCCCGATAGGCACTAAGAAACAGATCACCACAAAGGCCAGCAACGGAGAAATCAGCCACAGCGAACGACGGGTTTTGACGGCGTTCACTTCGCGCAGACGTCTTTTAAGGGACGCAGGCTGACTGTGCGCGACGGTGTCGAGATTGTTGTCCATTACCGTATCCTGGCTCATGTCGGTTCTCCCGCCGATAAAATGATAAACGGGCGGTCAGTGCCGGCCGCCCGGCGATGCCGTCCCGTGGTCGGCGGCATCATCGCGCTTACAATGATTCTTGCGGGGGGTTATTTGGCCGCCCAGGCGTTAAAGCGCTGTTCAAGCTCTTCGCCGTGTTCAATCCAGAACTGGGTATCCACCGGTAACGAAACGGCCAGGTTGGCGGGGGCGGTGGGCAAATCCTTCAAGGTGGCCGGATCAATCAGCGCGCCGGCTTTGATATTGGTCGGGCCGTAGGGAATATTTTCCGCGAAGACCTTCTGGTTCTCCGGCTTGTTGGCGAAAGCGATGAATTGTTCGGCCAGGGCCTTGTGCTTCGACCCTTTAACAATCGCCCAATTATCCAGATCATACAGGCCGTCCTTCCAGACGATACGGAAATCATGCCCCTCTTTTTGCGCGGCGCTGATACGGCCGTTATAGGCGCTGGTCATGACCACATCGCCGGACACCAGCCACTGCAAAGGCTGCGCACCCGATTCCCACCACTGGATATAGGGCTTGAGCTGATCCAGCTTTTTAAAGGCGCGATCGACCCCCTGCGGCGTGGCGAGCACTTTATAAACGTCTTCCCGCTTCACGCCATCGGCCAACAGGGCGATTTCCAGCGTAAATTTCGCGCTCTTACGCAGCGCGCGCTTACCGGGGAATTTTTTAACGTCCCAGAAATCACTCCAGTCCTTGGGGGCGGTTTTCAGTTTGGAGGCGTCGTAGGTTAAAACCGTCGACCACAAGAAGATCCCGGCGCCGCATTCGGACACCGCCGCCGGTACGAAGTCGCTCTTGTTGCCCAGCTTGTTCCAGTCGAGACTTTCAAACAGGCCTTCATCACAGCCGCGAACCAACTCGGGACTTTCAACCTCTACGACATCCCAACCGACCTGGTTAGTTTCCACCATAGCGCGGATACGCGCCATCTCGCCGTTATACTCGCCCGCCTGAATGGTGGCTTTCGTGGCGGCCTCGAACGGTTTATAGAAGGCTTTTTCCTGGGCGTCCTTATTGACGCCGCCAAACGAGATAACCGTCAGTGTTTCGGCGTGAACGGAAAAGGCCAGAGAGGCCAATACGGCAAGTGCGGCAACGGTCTTTTGCATGCTGTAACTCCTGTTTGGGCAAAAAAATGAAAAAAAAGGAAAATCGGTTTTATGGTTTTTTTGATGCATCATACATCAAATGAAGCGAGCAAATTCCATGCCATTCCCCACCGCCCGCCAGGGTCGGGACGCCGCTTGCCAAAGGCGGCATCGCGCACCGCGGCGGTGCACAATGCCCTATAAACAATAAGGTTAATTATTCCTGAAGGATGGCGGCGAGCACGCCGAGCGCCTTGGCAAACTGCGCATCCGGGATCGTGAGCGGATAAAGAAAACGGATAACGTTGCCATGCACCCCGCAGGTCAGCAAAATCAATCCGGCTTCCATTGCCCGTTGTTGTATCTGGCGGGCGTGGGCCGCCGAGGGTTCCCCCGTGGCCGGATCCTTGAATTCGGCGGCCACCATGGAACCTCGACCGCGCACTTGCGCCAGCGCCGGGTTGGCGCTGCTTTGCAAGGTTTCGGCCAGCGAGGCGCCCAGTTTCACCGCGCGCTCACAAAGGTTTTCCTGCGCCAGGATATCCAATACCGCGTGCGCGGCGGCAATGGCCACCGGACTACCGGCATAGGTGCCGCCGAGGCCCCCCGGCGCGGGGACGTCCATAATTTCCGCCCGGCCGGCCACCGCGGAAAGGGGAAAACCGCCGCCAAGGCTTTTCGCCATGGTGATCAAATCCGGTTTGGCTTGCGGATAATATTCACAGGCGAACATTTTGCCGGTCCGAGCGAAACCGCTTTGGATTTCATCGGCAATCAGCAAAATGCCGTGCTCGTCGCAAAGCGCGCGTAACGCGCTCACGAATTCGGGCGGCGCCACATTGAAGCCGCCCTCGCCCTGAATAGGCTCGTAAAGAATGGCGGCCACCTGTTGCGGGGCGATATCGCAATGGAAAATGTCATCCAGGCTCTTAAGCGCATCCGCTACGCTCACTCCATGCAGGGCATTGGGATAGCGCGCATGGAACACCGATCCCGGAAAGGGGCCGAAACCGATTTTATAGGGTTTCACCTTGCCCGTCAGGGCCATGGTCAGCAGGGTGCGGCCGTGGAACGCGCCGGTGAAAGTGATCACTCCCGGCCGGCCTGTGGCGGCGCGGGCGATTTTAATCGCGTTCTCCACCGCCTCGGCGCCGGTGGTGAAAAAGGTGGTTTTGGCCCGGCCATTGACCGGCGCCAACGTATTTAGCCGCTCAGCCAGGGCGATATAGTTTTCATAGGGGATCACCTGAAAAGCGGTATGGGTGAAAAGCTCAAGCTGGTCGCGCACCGCGGCCATCACTTTCGGGTGGCGATGACCGGTATTCAGTACTGCGATACCGGCGGTAAAATCGATATACTCGCGCCCATCCTGGTCCCAGAGCGTGGCGTTTTCCGCCTTCGCGACCAGAAAATCGCACATCACACCCACGCCGCGCGGCGTGGCATCGAGACGACGTTGCTGTATATCACTGCTGTTCATGGGTTACTCCGTTAAGTGGCGTCAGGCGGCCATTGCGTATTGTCGGGTTTTGCCTTCCTTGCTTTTTTAGCGTTGTCGCGGTTCTATTATCCAGTGCCAGTTTCAATTATTTCGAGGTACCACTTTGCGATCACTGCTGGGCGACCTAGTCGCGCACCGTCTGGCCCGGACGACGTCCGGCGCGCTGGGTAAACGAGTTTATGACGCGCTGCAAGGCGCGATTGCGGAAAGGGCGATAGCGCCGGGGGCCAGACTGCCCGCTTCCCGGGATTTGGCGGTGGAGTTGGGCGTATCGCGCAACACCGTACTGGTGGCTTATGAACAATTGCAGTCGGAGGGATATCTGCAAACCCGCGCCGGTAGCGGCACGTTTATCTGCGACGTCTTGCCGGAGCCTTGCCCGACAACGCAAACCGCCAGCCCCGGCGTGAAGTCCAGTCCCCTTAGCCATCGGTACCTGTCCCGGCGGGGCAATCGCTTGCTCAGCCGCAGCGGAGTGGGAACCCACCAATGGGGGGCTTTCATGCCGGGGGTGCCTGATGTCAGCCATTTCCCCGGCGATATCTGGCGCAAAATCGAACGGCGGATCGGAAGCCGCCTGCCCGTGGCGTCGCTCAGTTATTCCCATCACGGCGGCTTCGCGCCGCTGCAGCAAGCGCTGGTGGAATACCTGCGGGTAGTGCGCTCGGTTCATTGTCGGGCCGACCAGATTCTTATCACCGCCGGGACGCACCAGTCTTTGGATTTGCTGGCGAAAATGCTATGCGACCCGGGTGATCGCGCCTGGATCGAAGAACCGGGATATTGGGGGATCCGGAATGTGCTGGCCATCAACGGCGTGGAAATCGTGCCCGTGCCGGTGGACGGCTTCGGGCTTAATCCTCCCGCCATCGGCGAGGATTTCCGGCCTCCCCGGTTGATCTGCCTGACGCCCTCCCACCAATACCCTCTGGGGGTGGTGATGAGCCTTGAGCGGCGCCAGGCGTTGCTGGCGCTGGCGCGGGAGTGGGGCAGCCTTATCATCGAGGACGACTATGACAGCGAATTCCGCTTTGCCGAAAATCCCATTCCGGCCTTACAGGGATTGGCGACGGAGGACTCGGTTATTTATCTCGGCACTTTCAGCAAAACGCTCTATCCGGGGCTGCGGATAAGTTATGCGGTTTTGCCGCAAGCATTGGCGCCGCGCATCAAAATGGCGCATTCCGAGCTTTATCGCGGCGGCAACGGTCTGGCCCAGTTGACATTGGCGGAGTTCATTCGCGATGGGCACTATGCCGCTCATGTCCGCCGCATGCGGCAAATCTACGGCCGGCGGCGCGAGGCGCTGATCGCGGTGATCGAGCGCGAACTGGGACCGGAATTCGTGCTCCATGACAGTAAAGCGGGATTGCATTTGATTCTGGCGCTGCCCGATACCATTGATGACGTGGCGCTCAGCGCCGAACTGGAGCAACAGGGCATCCTGACCCGGGCGCTGTCCGGTTATTACATGTCCGGGGCGCAACGGCGGGGGTTGATCCTGGGTTACGCCTGCGTGGACGCGGATGCCATGGCCGAAGCCTTCGCCCCGATAGCCCGTTGCCTGGTGCAGCGCCTGCCCCCGGGTAGTGCGGCAGGCAATGGCGATAAAAAATTGTCTGATTCTACGGATTAAAACTGGCTAAAATTTGTTCTTGTCTTTTAAATGGCAATAAAATCAATTGCCTACGATACGTATCGCAAGCCATAATTTGCCTGTTTTTGTCAAAAGTCACTTGTTTCGGAGAAATTTCGGTGGTAATGCTTTAAAAAAAGCCTGCCGTCGAAATCCCTCAGCGAGATTCGATGCAGGAATCATGCCGGACTTATCGCCGACGATTTTTGCCAAGAGAATGCCAATGAGAACATTTGTCAGTTTCCGAAACATCAAAAAAAGCTATGACGGCGACAAGCTGGTGGTGCGTAACCTCAACATGGACGTGGGCGAGGGTGAATTTCTGACGCTGCTGGGCCCTTCGGGATCGGGCAAAACCACCAGTCTGATGATGCTGGCGGGTTTTGAAACCCCCACTGACGGCGAGATTCTTCTGCGTGATCAACCCTTGCATACGCTGCCTCCCCACCAGCGCGACATCGGCATGGTATTCCAGAATTACGCCTTGTTTCCCCATATGACGGTGGCGGAAAACCTGGCTTTTCCCCTAAAGATTCGCCGCATGAACCGCACCGATATGCAAGAGCGGGTCAAACGGATCCTGGATATGGTCAAACTCACCGACCTGGCCGATCGCTATCCCGCCCAAATGTCCGGCGGCCAGCAGCAGCGGGTGGCACTGGCCAGGGCGCTGGTCTTCGAGCCTAAACTGGTGTTGATGGACGAGCCGCTGGGGGCGCTTGACAAGCAGCTTCGCGAGCATATGCAAATGGAGATAAAACAGTTGCATCAGATGCTCAATCTGACAGTGGTCTATGTGACCCATGATCAAAGCGAAGCCATGACCATGTCCGATCGGGTGGCGGTATTCAATGATGGCATGATTCAGCAAATGGACAGCCCGAGCCGGTTGTACGAGGAGCCGCAAAACGCGTTCGTCGCGCAATTCGTCGGCGAGAATAACAGCCTGCTGGCCACGCAGACGGGTAAGAACGGCGATTATTATCAGGTTACGCTGGATGACGGCCTCGTGCTGGACGCCTTGAAAGTTCGTCCCAGTTCGCCGGGGAAAAAGATTCTGCTCAGCATTCGCCCGGAGCGGGTCAATATTAACGCGCCTCAACAGGGCGATCAGCAGGTGCGGGCGCGGATCCAGCAGTTCATCTATTTAGGCGATCATATTCGCATGCTCACAGAGGTGGCCGGGCAAGGCAATTTCATGGTGAAACTGGCGCCGGCGCGGTTCGATCCCGCCTGGAAAGCCGGCGACGAGGTTATGCTGTCCTGGCAGCCCAGGCACTTGCGCGCCCTGGATGTGATGTTACAGTAACCTGTCGGGCGAATGACACCGGCTTCCCCTTGCCTCCTCCAATGCCATCGTCGGTTTGCCGGCCGGTTAGCGTACTGGCGGCCAGACGCATGGGTGAAAAGCGTGGGTTTCCGTAGCCCTGAGGTCGTGCACATAATGACGAATGAAATAAGTTTATATGAAATTAATTCATGTTCTGTGAAATTTTCTCGGTTGCCGGAAAACCGCCAGGGGCGCACTATCAGACATCTGGATGTCTAAATAGCGCGAGGTTGATGCATCGTAGCCGCAACCTGGCCGGAGAAGGTCTATGCAACAGCAAACACAACCGTTTCGTGCCGAAATCGTCGGCAGTTTTCTGCGCCCCGAGGCTGTTAAAAAAGCCCGCCGGCAATTCAGTGAGGGAGCCATCACCGCCGCGCAATTGCGCGAGGTGGAAAACAATGAAATCCGCAAGGTGGTAAAAGCCCAGTGCGATTGCGGTTTACGGGTGGTCACGGATGGCGAGTTCCGTCGTGCCTGGTGGCACATGGATTTCTTCGACGGTCTCGAGGGCGTCGAACCGGTCGCCGTTGCGCACGGGATCCAGTTCCAGGGCGCGCAGACCAAAGCCCGCAGTGTGCGGATTACCGGCAAGCTGGGATTTGGACAGCATCCCATGCTGGATGATTTTCGATTTCTAAAAAGCATCAGCGGCGCCGCGGTGCCGAAGATGACCATTCCCAGCCCCAGCGTACTGCATTTTCGTCCCGGCCCTGAGGCCATAGACCGGACCGTCTATCCCGATCTAACGGATTATTTCGCTGATCTCGCCACGACCTGGCATGACGCCATCGCCGCGTTTTATCAGGCGGGCTGCCGTTACCTGCAACTTGACGATACGGTCTGGGCCTATCTTTGCTCCGATGCGGAACGGGCGCAGGTGAAAGCGCGCGGCGAAGATCCCGATACCCTCATCCACACCTACGCCCGGGTATTGAACAAGGCGCTGGAAGACAAACCGGAGGATATGATCATCGGCCTGCACGTCTGCCGGGGCAATTTCCGTTCAACCTGGATTGCCGAAGGCGGCTACGAACCGGTGGCCGAAGTCCTGTTCGGCACGGTTAATGTCGACCGGTTCCTTCTAGAATACGACAGCGATCGGGCGGGCGATTTTTCACCGCTGCGTTTCATTCGTCCAGGCCGCCAGCAGGTGGTGCTGGGTTTGATTACCACCAAGAACGGGCGCCTTGAGGATACGGCGCGGTTGCAGGCCAGGGTACGGGAAGCGGCGCAATATGTGGATCTCGGTCAGATCTGCCTGAGCCCGCAATGCGGTTTCGCCTCAACGGAGGAAGGCAACCTGCTCAGCGAAGACCAGCAATGGGAGAAAGTGAAACTGGTTACCGGCGTGGCCGGGACTATCTGGTAAATGGTCATTGCCGTGGCGTCCCGCGGCGGACACCGCCATCATGCCGGCGTTCGGCGCCCAGGGGCGGATAGAGGCGAAGGGTGCCGCATGGCCTCCACGAATAACGAGAAAGCGGTGGTGTGCTGCCGGCGACTGGGGTAATACAGGTAATAACCGGGAAATGGCTCGCACCAGTTGGTGAGCACCCGCGCCAGTTCGCCATCCTCAATGGCGTCCGTCACCGTGTCCTCGGGCACATAAATCAAGCCCGCGCCCGCTTTGGCCGCCGCTATCCGATGCCGAAGCGGTTCGATGATCAATTGCCCCTCGACTTTCACCCGTAAGGTTTTGCCGTTCAGGGAGAACTCCCAGGCCAATAAATCGCCGCGGGTGGGCAGTCGCATATTAATGCAACGGTGCTGCTGCAAGTCGGCAGGGGTAACGGGCGGCGCATAATGGGCAAAATAGCCAGGCGAGCCCGCCACCGCCATTCGCATCGGCGCGCTGACCGGCACGGCCACCATATCCTTGGCCACCTGTTCACCCAGGCGTATTCCGGCATCAAAGCGGTGCGAAACGATATCCGTCAGCGCATTATCCACCGTCACCTCCACCCGGATATCCGGCCATTGCGGCAGAAAGTCGCTCAGCACCGGCCAGAGCACGGCGTCCACGGCATGCTCGCCGGCGGTAATGCGGATATTGCCGGCGGGGACGGCGCGCATTTCCCTGAGCGTATCCAGTTCGTTTTCGATATCGCTGAAATGCGGCCCGATACGATCCGCTAAACGCAAACCGGCCTCGGTGGGAGAAACACTGCGCGTCGTGCGGGTCAGCAGTCGAACGCCCAGCCGCTCCTCCAGACCCCGCATGGAATGGCTTAACGCGGACTTCGATAACCCCAGTTTCGCCGCCGCGCGGGTAAAGCTGCGTTCCCGGGCGACCACCAGAAAGGCGAGAAGATCATTGAAATTTTCTTTCAGCACGGTTAGGCCTTTATTTTGATCTTGGGAATTGCGGGCGGGCGACAACAGGTTAACCCCTAAGCCCGCGACAGGGATTCGACGCCGTTACCGTTACGGCGGCGCTCAAGACAGCTCCGCAACAGAGGCCCGCGTCGTCAGGCGGCCCGCCAGGGGGCGACCGTCCTGGATGCGTTCGGGACGCTTGTCGATAAGACACTTAATGCGTTGCATGCACTGCTCCAACAGCGACTCGGTGGGATAGGAGATGCAGGTCAATGGAGGATAGAGCAGCGAGGCAAGGGGCGAATCTTCCAGGCTCAGCAGCGAGACTTCCTGCGGCACGGCGATATTGAATTCACGCAAAAGGCGCATGGCTTCCGCCGCATGGCGATCCCGCTTGACGATAATGGCCGAGTAAGTGGTAAAACTGTTGATCAGGGCGAGCAAGGCCTGCTCGACATTGTTATTGGCCGCCACCAGCAATTGGCGATTCAAAGGCAACGAGAAATTCTGTAATACCGTGCGGTAGCCTTCAATCATCTGCCGGCTGGCGTAATCCTCATCGCTGTCGATGAGCAGGGCGATATGGCGGTGGCCCTTGCCTAGCATATAACGGCAAGCGCTCTCCGTTGCGAAGGCAAAATTGTACCCGACGTTTTCACTCTGTCCCGGCGCGGCGCAATCGAAAAAAATGACGTTTTCCGCGGTAAACACATCGACGTAATCCCCCACCACCACCTGATCTTGACCCGTTATATTCAGACAGCTTTTATCTCTAAGTTAGTGTTATCCGTCGGCTCCGGTATTCCCTCGG
>NZ_SZPQ01000041.1 GCF_005217455.1 Martelella alba | reverse complement strand
AATTCCGGATAAACACTCTGGGAAATTGTCTGGCCAACCATCGCTATCCATCCGGTCGGTGGTGTATCTGTCGGCCATGGTATAGGCACTCCAATTGGTAATGATGTATTTAATTGTCCTAAGTTTACCGCCTGATTTGTTTTGGTTGCTGCCAGGACAGGCAAAGCGCCACCAGAATTACCACAAAGAACCCAAGCTGTTAACGTCGAATTCCATTCAACCTCAATCAATCCGTTAGCGACAATTTCCCCACCCTGCAATGCCTGATTGGCGTGTGAATAAATAGGGTAAGCGGTCAATCCATTCGGTGAAAATGTCGACGCACCGGTGTTTGCCGTTTTTGCCTTAAATACGACTTTCACCCCATCAGTTAATGCAGTAATTGCTGGAGAGTATGCAACAGCATAGGCATTAGCGGTGCCGGTATCGGCAGCATAAAGCAGTGCGCCAGATTGTATCCCAGAAACCAGTCCATTACTGGGCAAGAAAGGTGCATTTGATGCCAGAGCAATATTGGCGGCTGTAATGGTCGTCTGTCCGTACGCCACGGTGATAACATAGGCTCCGACATAACCTGTATCAGGAGAAGGCGTCACCTGAGTCCCAGTGATTGCTGTAACACCAGTTTTCAGTGCTACCGTACAGACACCGGAACGAACCGTGTTTTGCGCTGCGCCCGAATTATTCGGCCCTGACCAAGCTTGCGTTGGGTTGGCTGAATTATAATAAGGCAGCGTCACAGCATCACTATCCGTGTCCTGATAGGCGATCTGGACAAGGTAATTGACACTCATCCCGGAGGTAATCGGCGACGTCATCGTTAGCGATACGGCATCCAGCAGTATGCCCTGTTTCAGGATAGCGTGCGTGGTGTCAGCGTCAATGGACGAATACGCGGTATTATCGATGTTCTGTAAGCTGTAAATTTCGCCCGGAGCAACATTAACCGACAGGGATGCTGGGCTCGTTGGAGTACACGCCAACCCATTCAGATAGGTTGTGCTGCCCATAATTGCGGCTGCCAGTTTGGCGAGCCCAATCATCGAAAATTTATTCGTTGATAGAATATCGGTTTCGAGAGGGATAGCTCCCGGGTACACAATAATGCGATCTGCCATGTTTTTTCCCATTAAAAACCCGGCGCGGGGCCGGGTATGGTTAATTTATTTTCTGCTTGTACGGTGCTGGATTAATAAACTATTGATTCGCCTACTGTGTAATCCACGCCAATTCGAGTAGGCGTAGGCTCAGGGTTGGAGAGAATTCGTGTCCATGCAATAGTTCCTTCCATTTTTACGCTTGAAATTGCGTCATAAATATCGGTATCAGTAACACCGCCTTGAACCATATCCAGTGATGCATACTCACCCTGGTTGGCAACGCTGTACCCGCTCGTTGATATGCCGTAACCGGCAATGCTCGGGATCCCCGTTCCTACTGGTCTATAAGCGGTAACAAAGGCCTGATAGGGCATGAGCAGGGAGCCATACCCACCGCCGAGACGATAACCTGCACCAGCGCCATAGCCGCCTGTATCCGCTGGCCGTTCTGGCTCAAAGATAAGGGGATAACGGCCGGTGAGATCATAAAGAACGCTGGAAACAGATTTCCGGGTCCCGCGCTCGCGAAACATATTGACGACAATTTTGTTGAGGTAACTCGCGTCCCCCTGGTTAGCGGCTCTGGGCAGCCCATCTTGCCCAAAAAAGTCAGCCGCTATTAGGTCCAGAAAGCCGTCTGTAGCCGTTTTGATGCGGGTCTGCCTAACGGCATAGGCATACAGCGTGTACGCCCAGGAGAGCGAGTTTGCGCAGCCATACAGCACCGCATCGAGTATGGGATTGTCATCCCCGAACCATCCGGCGGGCAACAACGCCCGCAGACGGGCATACATGTCTGATTGGTCACCTGTCATGATTTAGCTCACCGAGATTGTACCCACGCTGATAACCTCTTTGGCCGATGCCGCGAGATCTGATGTTCCACCATTCAGCGTTACGCTGCTGACATTGGTCACATAGGTGCTAGCCCCATAGGCAATCGTTGCCAGTTGTGTGTAGGGAAGTAATTCACCAAGGGTCAGTCCTGAGATGTAGTTTTGAATTGCAGCCTGGACCAGGGCGACGATATCCGAATGCGTCGCTGCGGAACTGGTTGTGATGACCATTGATACATTGGCGGTAATGAGCGTTGGCCCAAACACGCCAAAATTGATTGTGAACCCCCTCACGACATCAATCGCATTAGCCGCGGATGCAAGAAAATCGCTGTTTGGCGCGCCGGATCCATCGTTTACCACGGCATAGAAATATCCCGGTTTTGCATTGCCGCTGTAATCATAGTTTTCTGTCAGCGTACAGGTTACGCCGCTCTGCATGCTGGTCAGCGCGTAGATGATGGCCGCTTTGGTCGATTTTGAAAGAGACGCGACCCAAAGCACAAATCGGGCTCTGGCCGCATCATCTGATTCAGCTTCAGCTCCATTCGTCAGCGCATCGGCATTGTTCACAGTGTCCACGTAGGAAATGGAACCGCTGATAACCGAGATAGTGCCGGCGGTAGCGTTGGCCGCCGTGCCGGCCGTATTGGCTTGGATTGGTACGGTGATACTTTGCACGCCGGCGGCAATGACATATCCGAGCTGCGTCGCGTCATAGGCCGGATTTGACGTGTCGGTTATGACGGTATAGGTTTGCGATCCGTCAGTCGTGGTAACTGTCGTTCCGACTGGGACAAGGGCTTGATATGTGGCAGTGAAACGCGAGAATGTAACGGCCCCTGTAGCCTGAACGGCGGACAGCCGGGTAAATCCATAATCAGCCAGCCAGGAATCGAGATCTGTTCCTGAACACGTGGCCGCTCGCGTAGTAACAAGCAAAGTAACGATAAGCTGCTGCATCCACTGAACGACACTTGCGTTACTTTCCGCCACGGAGCGGATAAGGCTCCCTATCGTTAAATCGACCAAGCCTTTGTAGGCTGCCTGGATAGCGGTTACCTGATCGCTGACCAGCGTTGTGAAACTTTTAATATTAAGCGCCATCATCACTCCGTGACATCAAAAGAGAGAGTTGCAGGCTGATTGGTGAATGCGTCGGTGTAGGAAATGTTCACGCTGACGCCACCGGTGATAATGGTGAGGGTGATAACTGGCGCCGGCGAGGTGGCAACGCAGGACTCAAGTAACATTTGCCCCTTAATCAGCGCAGTCCATTCGCCTACATTGGGATTTTGACCGACTTTTTGCCCCAAGCCCGCCCCATAATCGGGGTGAAACAGGTAATCCCCGGGGTTTGTCAGTAAACGCCTCAGAATTCTTTGCTTGCCCTTCTCGGTGTCGGATACGGGGCGCAGGTCACCGGATGGCGATGTGCTGAGATCGCTACCGATATAGTGATAAAGGTCATCCATTGGGTTGTCCGAGATTAGAGGGTATTGTTCGGGGTATCGGTCGTGCTGTCGCCAGATTCCACACCAGGGTGGCCATGGGCGTTATATTCGTCACGGATATGCTGTACGGTTCCTCTCTCTCCGTTCTGGTCGGAGATATCCCCCGATGCCGTGACGTTTCCGTTGATCTGCATATCGGCGTTTACGGTCAGTCCGCCAGCGAATGACATTTCGCCAGTGGTATCGCCATTCATGACCAGCGATGAGCCCGCACCATCGACGATCGTGACCTTTTTATCGTTGGTGAGCTTGATGTATGCGCCATCTTTGTGAACGAGCCAGAATTCACCGGACGGCGGCCCAGGGCAGCGATCGACGTCATTGTAATACTGGCCCGTCGCCATGCCCGCGCCCATCAGTCCAGAGTCAAAATCAACCCCGACGATAGCGCCAATCATTGGCCCCGCGGCTAATCCCCATCCATTGCCTACCCAATCGGTTGAAAGCGGGATCCAGCCAGTTTCCTCCCCGGTGGGTTGAATCTGAACTTTTACAGCGTAGACGTCAGGGTCGTAAGCGGTAATAATGCCCTGGCGTGGCCCCGCCACTCCCGCTTGTGCCTGAGCGGCATTGCGAGTCATCGCGTTGAGTAGTGCTCTCAATCTGGCAACTCCTGATCGATGTTCAATGCCGGCGAGTGATTTTTTGCTGATATCGTCATGGTGTATCCGCTATCCCAGTTCAGTGTGCGCCGGACAGAATCGCAGTAATAAAGCTGGTCAAATGGGCTTTGCGTCCCTTCTACGCGGATCATCGTGGTTGGCGTCAGTAAATTGTCGCCGGCGGTTGAGCAAGACATTTTCATCTCATGCTGGACGATAGTGCTGTACAGCGATTGAGCCATTGCATATGCGGCTTCAGGCGTCAATCCATTGCGAATAACACGATAAACTTGCGTCCTGGCCGTGCTTTGCCCTGGCGTAATGGCCTTGGCATATTTCGGATAGCTGGCGACGAATTGCTTGTATTTGCGCTTGGCGTTCCAGCTCAACACCTGAACGGTGACCCCCTTCGAAATGGTCAGCGCCCTGGAAAAGGACAAATCGTCCGAAGTGTTGCATTGCGGATAGGCCAGCATTCCCGGCGGCTGGTAGCGGATCACATAATTGTTTGCGGTTTTCGGGTCTGTCACCGGCTCGAAATGGAGATTGTAGCCATCGACATAAACCTGATATCCCTCGATACCGGCCAGGGTTGTGATCAGGTCCCAATCTGTCTGTTCACCGGTGAGATGCGCCGAGTCAATCTGGTAAAATTCCCCATATCTGCCGGTTGTCGCGGTCACCACCGGCGTTAAGCCGTTTCGGGTGGCTAATTGGGTCGCAATTTGGCTCGATGTGAAGTTTTTAAACGACTCGCCGACCGATTTGGCATCAATCAGCAGTGCAGTGAAGTCGCGCCCATCGCAGGTGATTTCAAACCGCGCCGGGTCGTACTGCCAGTTATCGATATTGCCGACAATGAGGCTTTTCTCGTCCGTTCCCGACTGGGTGGTGATCGATACTTTCAACTCCACTTTTATCGTGGTCTGGACTGCCCACCAGTTTAATAAGCCCATCGTTGACGGAAGCGATGATGTCGCCAGGGTGAGGTTAAATGTCCCTGCCCCCTTGAATGCGTTGCTTTCAACATCGAACGAGACAAACGGAACCTCGGTGCCATTCAAAAGACAACGCCCGCTGATTTGGCGGGCGTTCGGGGTAATGATCGGGTTATTGACATCCATTTAGGTGCTCGATGTGGTGGCCGCCGGGTTAGCCGGAATAGTCAGTGTGTTGATGCCGGTCAGTTGCGGGTCCGTCAGGTCATTGGCGGCCGCGATACTGGTCCATAGCGACGGGTCGCCATACTGATCGCTCGCCACCTGATATAAACTGCCGCCGGATTGCGTGATGGTTTGCACCCCGTCAGCCGTCTGTCCGGAGTTCACGTTTTTATACAGCCGCCCCAGAACACTGCCGAGGGCATAGAGCCCGGTAAGCTGAATTTGTGAATCCCGCTGCGTTAATAGGTTGGTGATGGTTTTCGATATCGGGTTCCCCGGCACCAGACCGCCCAATGTCGTGATTTGCAATGCACTGCTTTCCAGCGACGAAATCGAGGACGTCACCAGATTTTGTGCGGCCACAATCGGCGCGACAATGGTCTGAATGGTTGAAACCGTGGCGTGGGCAAAATCGCTGACCGTACTGACGACGCTCTGCACCTTCTTTACCGCAGCCGTTACCGAGTCGATATCAATCACGTCAGCCAACCCCAGCGCTTGGCCCACATCGCTATTCACCAGTCCGGTTAACGCACCTGTCAGAGCATCAACCTTGACGGGCGCATCGTTGCGCTTCAGTACCGCCATTTCGATGCTGTAGGGGCGCCGGAATTCGTATTCGTATACCGGGGTGAATGAAGTGATGATGCCGTCAAACGAGAAATCATCGCAGGTCAGCGTAACGACTTTACCGGCGTCCCGGATAAGCTCTAGCGACTGCACCCGGCTCGACGCATTGGGGCCGTTAATGATGCCCGACCATGTCAAAGCGTCATATTCGACACCCAACACATCGAAAACGCGTTTGCCGCCGATCATCTGGTGAATGACGACTTTCTGCTTGCCCGGTAACGCGATACGTTCGGGGATCTCAAACCCGGCCAGCGTGATCCCGCCGATGGTAACCTGAGTCCCGAACGATACGATGCCGGATGCATTGGCAAGCAGCGAGGTCAAAGTGTTCATTGGTTACCTCGAATATTGATAACTACTCATGCCAGAAAGAAGAGGAGATAAATAATTGTCAAATCCAGAAACACCAGATTGCGGCTTGTTTGCCTCTTTCGCTTGATGATTTGTAACCGCCTCACCAACCTTTTTGCCATCAAGATTGATAGTGCTATTGACTTGAATGGTTTGCCCTGCTTTCCCAGGGACGGGCGCAGCCGGGTATCTGCTTGGATTTATTAGATGGCGATATTCATCGGCCGCCGTTGGATTATGAATATTAAAACCGGACGCTCCCTTTGTTCCGGAGGATGTCATGGTATTGAAATTCTGATTCATTTCGCCATTTTTATACCAATCCCATACTTTATAAAACGAGAAGGCGGCAATGGCAGTCAGAATTCCTGTTATAACTGCGGGCAGCCCGCCAAGAGTCGTAGCCAGAAGAGGTAATGAATTCGCTCCAGTCAAGCTTAAAACTACCCGCCCAACCAATCCTAATGGTTTAATTACGGCCCCAGCGGCATGGTTTAGAACCCATAACCCACCGCTTGCGCCGGCCAAACCAGTAACAATCATGGCTCCATCAGTAAAATAACGCGTCATTTCCGGATGTGCATCCATAGCACTTGTGATTTTTACAATACCGTTCGATAACATATCTATGCCATGTGTGAATCGTTCAAGAACGCCACCTTTTTGTGCAAGTGCCAACTCCAAATTTTCATACGATTTACCGAGCGCAGCCCTAGCCAAGATTACATGGTTGTTTGGGTCATAAATTGTTTTATCTGTCCCGTTTGAAACATCATAGGCGGCCAATGATTTATCGATAGTCTCCATCTGGGCCATTATTCTGTTAAAGATCTTAGCCCCGTTCGTGCCGAATATGATGGCGTTTTCCCTTTCCCTATCGATGTCTTTTGTTATTCCATGCGCCCTATAAATCTTCATCATTTCGGCCGCATATCCTACAACGTTAGTTGCTTCCAACTCATGCAGGCGATCAGTTTGCTTCATCCCTGTTTTGTCCGTCATTCCAAGACGGTTCATTTCCCGTAGCAAAAGTTTAGGAGGCAATGACATCATCCCGTTCACACGGGTATAGGCGGTACGCAGACCAACCGCTGTGGTACTGCCGCCCATTTCGGCAATGATCGGCTCTAATCCCCCCATTATTGCTCTGATACCCTGATGGTTCGTTGCTGAGCTGCCATAAGCAACAAACTGTTTTAGCTGGTTTTCATCGACAAGACGCCCGCTTGCCTGAGAAGCTTTAAAAACAGCATCAACAATTGCTTGCGCCTTTTTGGTATCGCTAAGGCCACCCATAATTTCAACAATTTTGTTGAGATTACGCATATTATAGTTAGCGGCAGCCTTTGATGAATCACTCAGGGCACCAGACGCTACTTCATATTTCGCTAAAATCGGCATCATGATTTCAGCTGCGTCCATCGCATTACCACCTTTCATGCCAGATTCACGGAATGATCCCTGCGCATCAGTGAAGATACGCATTAGGTCCAGGCGTGATGTGTTGGCAATAGGATGGGCGTCAACATATCGTTTTGCTTCGTTGAGTTGTGCCGAATCAAGCCCCATCTGACGCAAACGAGCAAGTTCACGCTCGTAGTCGGTCCCTTTTTCGGCGATTGAATTAAGCCACTCGAATCCAGCATAAGCGGTCATTAGATTCGTCATGCCAGCATCATGAGAGCTCATTCCGTGGCCGCCGTGCCCACCGCCAGCATTACCACCTGCGCCACCAGGGGGTGGATTACCACCGGTTCCACCGGGGCCCCATCCGCCAGGAGGCACGCCGTTATTCCAGCCGTTGATACCGGCGAAATTGGCCGCACCATTGCCGCCGCGATTGCCGCCGCCGCCATTCCCGAGCAGCAAGGGTGACGGGATATTTCCACCACCATTGTACGAAACCATCGGATAAGATGATGAACGCCCCACTGCCCCGCCAGCATAGCCAAGCAGCAAAGGTGCGGCGACCATACCTCTACCGGCTTCTTGATGCGCTCTCGCCACTGCTCCGGCACTTCTTGCGGCGCTGTTCATCGCGTCAGCGTATGCCCTGGCGTCGCGAGTAGCGCCAGAAAACTGGCCATTACCCGCCCTTGTCATTTTACTGAGAGCCTCGGCGGCTTTATTTGCTGCGGTAGTAATGCCTTTAATGTCTTTCGTGATCTGCTCAAAACGTTCATGCAGTTTAAGCGCGTCTTTGCTGACAGCCGCTAAGGCGCGGCTTATCTGGTCGTTCATCGCAATACGAACGGCTACGTTATAGGCTTGAACGTCCATTGAAAGCTCCGAAATTTTGACATTAGAAAACACAATAAATTAATTGGGTTTATGAAGTTAATTTAAATGTTTATTTATTGCATTTTAGTCCGAATGTTTTCATGAAATTCTCATCTGAAATCATAAAGTATGCAAATGGGGTTCTATCAGCAATAAATTTATTACCAACCCTATTAAAATAGATGCTCTCACCGACAATCTCATTATTATCAGCTCTTCTTAAATTTACGAAGTATTGTATTGTAAATTGATTTGAGTCAGCCTCACCCCTATCAGCGATGCTAGCAGTTTTATTCAATACGCCACATTTAGTTATGAAATCGAAAAGTGTTTCACCATTTATTATATTTATTAGCTTAGAGAAATAAAGCGCCCTATAAAAACCATTTTTATAGATGTTTAAACTTTCTCGATCTTGCTTCATGCTTTCATCAGGTTCAAACTTTATCTTTTTTAAATCTGGATATTTTTTAAATATTGATTTATCAAATTTCAATCCAAATTGGTCACTTGTCCCTACGGCCCCTTCTTCTGCACTAACTGGAGCCGTAACGTATACATCTTTAGGAATTGAAGATAAATTGTCAGGTATGTAATCATCTAAAATGTCACTATCCGCAACTGCCGATAGACTATATGTAATAAAAACAAATAATAACGCTATTCTTTTCATCGCCACCCCTCACCGTTACATTTCGCAACAGCATATCACTGGTGAGACGCAAAGGAACGCAATGGAGCACAAAAAACCTGCCGGAGCAGGTTTGTGGTGTTACCAGTAATAGATGTGCGGCTTGCTGTTTCCGAGCGGGAAGCTCGTTTCATCCCAATCACGGCGCCCCTGAAGGATAGCGAGGCATAACGCTTTGTTCTTGCGCCGGCGCGGCTTGCTCATGAACAAGCTGATCCACCACCCTGGGCTGCTGCTGTAGTTGACTGGTCTACGAGAGTAAGGGATAAACTCACTGGTCATCACGCCGTTCTCACCCCGGTACAGCGGCCGCATCTTTCCGTCTGCCATGCGGTCTTTGACTCTGTTCTTAATGGACATTTTAGGCTCCTATAAGTTACCTAAAAAATGTCCTCCGCGAAGTAATTCATAATTATTCCTTATATTTCAACTCTGCCCTGCGCTCTTGCATATTAGGTCCGAAATGATGGCGTTGATGGCCGCATAGCCAACACGAACACATGCATGGCGTGGTGTAGCATCTACCCACAGAATAGCGCGTAACCCCTACCGATAGATGATATCCAGCATTAGAATATCGACTACGTTTATTCTTCAATCGGCGCATATGGTGACGTCGATATGCGCGGTTTCTTGTTTGCATTTTCAACCCCCGAAAAGATTATCAGGGCAGACATATCTTCATATGTCCGCCGAAACGTCTTTTCGGAGTAAATAAACTGTCTTATCATATTGTTAATCATTTTTGGTACAAAATAGCACAATTTTGGGACTAAGGTTTTCTGTCGATTTCCTTGTGTGTCCCGACTCGTCGCAGGACAGCAATATCGCCATCAAGATATTTTAAGTTAATGGTTTGGATGGTTTTTAATCTGATCAGGTGCAGGCATGAAGTTTTCAGACAAGGACTTTGATTCGGCCTTATCTTTTTCTTCTTCTTCTTTGAATTTACTATAAGTGTCAGTATCAAAGAAGGAAATGCCCTCGATCTCACCTTTAGGCACAAGTGTTCTGAAATCACTGAGATCAAGCGATGCGATTCCCTGTTGTATCCCAGTATTTATGTAATGTTTTTGATAATTCGTCGTGACATGGATCGTCAGATCATCCTTGTCACGATATCCACTGAGTAATGGTAGTAATTCGAGAAATTCCGAGGCACCTTGTTCAAAGGCTGGGCAGTGGATAAAACCGACATAAAATTTGCGAGACTTTAAGGTAATAATCACCGGGAATTGCCTGACAGAGGCTTCCATTAGCAAGTTTTCCAGGGCGTTATCGCCTACAGCTTTCACCAGGGCATCTATCCTCCGGGTGCCACCTTTTATCCGCCATTTTCTTAGTGCTCCTGATGCACACGCAAGCAATAATGACAAAACGCCCCAAAATGCGAACTTTAAGTCCTTATACCGTGCCGCGTCATCAGTTGAGATAGGGAATATACGTTGAAAAACATCTGTCCTTAGGCTGAGTAAATGCAGAAAATCATTAATAGCCCAGCGAAAAAAGCCTAGAACACTCAAGAGTGAGCAAATACCCCATGACAAGGTGACAAAGAACGTGCCCCAAGCTGCAACAAAAAAATAAGCGTCCCAACCCGTGGAACGCTTGAATATGTATCTTGCTGATAATGATAGGGTTACATAGATGTATCCACTAATCAGAATCACTACTAATAGTACGGTATTCATCTAGGCGATTAACTTCGTTCCTTGATATCCACGAGTTTTGAAACCTGCCTCTTGATTGCATCCTGCACATCCGCATTGTCCATATTGATGGAAATAAAGCCATCTTTGCTGATATTGTAACGGCCTTTGTTTTCTTTAAGTACCCGCGCCAGCCGCTCTGTTGGGCTTCCTGCTTGGATACCTATCTTCAATGCAAATGACATTGGCATAAGCGCCTCCTATGCTGCGGGTGCGAGATCATACATCCCGCACGGGGTGGCTACAACATCGTCAAACGAATAGCAGTCAATACTTATAGCGATGTCGAAGAAGTTAAAACAACTGCATTTTGATCGTTTGGACCGAGCGTCTAACTTTAGTTCTCATGTCGGACTCCTGGTCAGCACTTTAAGCGAATTCTTTAGGGCAAAAAGTCACCGGTGATGATGTGTCATCAGTGTCCTTATCGCTAATAGCCGCCGCTATCTATACGCAGTGTATTACCTTTACTCATATTTGAGCAAGGTGCTACATGCCACAATACCAACACGTTCGGCGATGTTATGAAAGCCGCCTTTGCAAGATCGCCGAAGTTAGGCATTAAATTACCCTTTAGGTTGCGCTAAGTTTGCTATTTTCACTAAAGCTGCACTTTATGCAGTTTTTGACCTAAATCACAAAAATGGCATTTTATGCAACGTCCCCGGGCCACCCTTGCCTATCTGCCCATGCACACATCCACCGCAGGATACCCTGGGTGTCCATGTCCGAATGCGAGCTACTCAGCTCTAAAGCTTCTCATGACGCAGTAGCCTACCTCGTCAAGCAAGGTATCTATCTTGCGGATGTACGCCGGGCCGATGAAAGGCCGCGGCGGTATCTTGTCGGTGCCCACCTCTTGCCAGTAACCAATCTGGCTTTTAGTCCCGACGATGGCTGATAACCCCATAACCTCATGCTGGATACTGTCACGAAGTTCACCACTGCGTAAAAGCGGCTCATTTGCGTTATAGCCTTGGTTTACACGATCGTCCATGGTGCTTTCAGCAAGTGGATCCCAAGCATTGAATGGGCCTATTGCCGGCTGATAGACACCGAGTTCTTCTTTGGCCGCTGCCTCAACATCTTCGGCGTACTTTTTTACGCCAAGTTCGAGTTGATGGTTTATGGTCATTGACGCGGTGGCGAATTCTCTTGCCAATTGTTCTAAGTCCATCAGTCGCCACCTTCAAATTCCATCTTGTTCCAGTTGAATTTACTCCCCTCGATTTCGCTCAAAACAACAGACATCGCGAATTGTTCATGAGGGAGAAGATTATCGACGCTAGGGAAAAGCTTTTCGAACGGAACCCCATTTTTCATCAACCAGCATTGACTGCGAAACCTGGGGTTCTGGGCTAGTTTTTTGCGGCGGCATCCTCTGCGTTATTGTCAGTAGATTCTTTCGGGTAAATCAGGTCGAGAACAGCCGACATCCCTTCCCTGCCTAATATTTTGAGAACCGCATCAATTTGCGCCTGGGTCTGCGGGATAGGATAGGGATCGCCGTCGATTGATTCCACTTTGGCCGCCGGGAAAACATAGGCGTTGAGATATGCCATATTTACAGATGCCTGCGGGCCAACGATCAACAATACCCTGGATTCCTCCAACGGTCCGAGATCGCGTACCTTAATCACCCGCCCACGGCTATCTATGACTTCATTTTTCTTTACTTCCGGAGCGGCGCCGGTAACCTGACTGTCATCAATCTCGTTGATTTTGACTTTCATTTTTATTCCTTAATTATGCGACTTTGATACGGCGGGGAGCGGTCCATGTCAGCGTCTGACTGACTTCTTTATCACCGGTTTTGGTGCCGGGGTCAGACAGATGAAATTGCACGCTTTGATAGCGCCATACGGTAGTGCTGCCGTCAGGCTCGTTTATCGTTTCGGTGATAGTTCCCGTCGATTGAGCGTTACCGGCGTAATAATCGGCTTCCCACTGCGCCCAGAAGTTATCGAGTACTGGCCCCTGGCGAGCGGCCACAATGGTACCGTTCCAGTTATCGGGGATAAGCAGTTCATCCGTCTGCCCCGTCAACAGGGTGATGTTGAGGCGCTTAATGTTGGGTTTCGCGTCGAAGCTGGTAATTTTTGGTATGCGAATAACGCCATAAGAGGTGTTGAGGTCAATGGCGAAGTCACGGCCCAGAGTGTAACCAGATTGAGACATGATAATTTTTCCTAATTAAAGCCCTGTAACGCCAGGGCTATGCATGTTGTCAGGTGTGATTACGACAGGGTCGCGCTGTTCGAAACGGTGATGGTGACAGAGCCACCGCCTTCGAGGTTGACCAAGAAGAAACGGACTTCGTTAAGGTATTTCACTTGGACATCAGCCTGCATGTAACCCAGGGCCACGCGGGAATCTGGGTTGTTGCTGGCGCTCAGGTTGACACTAAAGGCAGCCCCACCATTCGGATCGCCGATCATGCCTTGCGTTTCCAGATTATCGAGGAACGATTCAAGCGTGCTCTTTGTCTCCCGCCGAAAATCTACCGTCTGGTTTTGACCGACAACATACCCGAAGCTGGCCGCGATGGTCAGTGATAGGTAGTTCGTCATGCGCGTATAGGTATCCCGGTTTTGCGTCTGGGTAGAACAGGTATTCAGCCCAGACCGGCAGCCGAAATAATTCCCCCCAGGGCATGGATTGGTAATGACGTCGAGCCGTGCGGTATTGATGCTGCCGATTTCCGACAGGCTATAGGGCTGATTAGCTAATTGCCGCTGCGTGCCAATGATGGTGCTGATTTGTTTATTCAGCGTCGAGATATGCGGCGAGCGGGACGCAATATTCGGCGCCTCAAACGTCGCCGGCGCCATCATGCGGTTAACGCCGTTCGTGGCATCGTACCAGTAGACCCAATCGCCTACCATGACCTTCAGGTGCCAATCATCAACGCCGGCAGTGTTGAGCGCCGTTGCCACGCTCGAGTAAGTAGAACCTGCTGAGGCCTGACTGATGGCATACGAACCTTCGGAGGCGGCAAACGTTGCGATTGTCGGCCATAAACTTGACGTTGTCAGGTCAACCAGATTGATCACTTGGGAATTGGTGCCGCGCAGCGCATACATGCCTGTGCGCGTGGTGCTGGTACCATCAGTACCAATCAACGTGTTATCGGTCAGGGTGGTAGCCCCATCGGTACCGCCGGCCAGCGTATAGGTAGTGGACACATTCGGCGCTGCCGTGCTGGTCCCTACCGTAGCAATTGCCAGTTGCGATGCGCCGCGAACACTGGTCTGCCCGTTATTTACAGCGCTAACCAGATTGGCCCAGAACGTCGCGCCGGTACCGGCGATATTGTCGAAGATCTCCGCGTACTGACCCGGCATATAGATGGTCAACTTGAAGGTGTTCTGTTTGGTGCCGGCGGTAATCGACGCCTGGATGGTGTTACCCAGGGTGCCGGAGTAGATAGCCGTCAGAGTGGCACCGGTAACGGGGGTGCTGGCGGTATCCTTCAATGCCGCGCTGGCGGCCACATCCGTACCATCAGTGACGCGGACCGCTTTGATGTTCTGCGCACCCAACTGGAGAGCGACGGTAACCGCAGACGACAAATCATATTTGCGAACCTGTGGCGAACCGAGATATTGCGCCTGGTCACTCTGCGAGCCAATATTCACCGGCGAGTTAACCGGTCCCCACGATGCGATACCAACGATGCCGTAACCATCGGTCGCGATGCCGTTAATATAAGTGGTTTTCGGCGCAATAATCTGCACATACAGATCCGGCGCGGTGAGCGCAGTCGTGTTTAAACTTCCTGTTTGATAAACAGGCATAGAGCTGCTCCTAAAATGAAAAACCCGCAATCAAGCGGGCTCTGTTATCAGAGGTAAATTGAGGTTTATGCAGCGCGTTTGATCACGTAGCAGGCGGTCTCACCGGAAAGAATCCCTTCAATGGTCGCGGGGTCGGTAATTTCGGCACCGCGTGAATAATCGCCGAAGGGATGGCGCACAACCAGAATGTAACCCAGGCTTTCCGCCTTAGCGGCAGAGGTTGATGCGGTTACACCGGCTGCCGTATCAGTGCTGGCAGTGATATCAGACATGGGTTACTCCTGAATATTTTTGATTTCAACTGGGGTTTCGATGTTGAGGACCGGCGCAATAACCTGCGGCGCGGAGATGATTTGTGTCGTGGCGTACTGGACGCTATAGACGATATCACGCCGGTAAAGCTGGTATTTTTCGAGCTGGTCGGTCTGGAATGTCCTAGCATACAATTTGATACCGTGGGAACCATCAGCAAAAACGATATCGCTGCTTTCAGCCAGGGCGGAATCAATCGCCAAGGCGACTGTGTCTCGTAGCGCCGGCGTCGGTGACCAAACAGTAACAATGAACTCCTTTTCTTGCCGTTTTAACTCTCGTGCCGCCGTTCCTACGCCCCCCACTCTTGCGGTGATGCTATGCGATGGCGGAAGCGTCAAAACAGCGCCATAGCTCGATGAGGAAGGAATTAAAGCAGAAAATGCGGTGGCTATCATCGTCAGTGTGTCATCCGCTTGTACCGGGTGGTGATAACCCTGACCATCAATGAGTAAATAGATATTTTGCGGAACGGAAACGGTACCGCCAAACGTAACCATATTGCCGGAAACATCGGCCGTAATCGTCGGCGCCCCAGGATTGACCGTGTAATAACCGCGGCCGAGATAATTCGGTATTTTCCGCTCTGTCGGCGATGCGAAAACAGAAACATGCGCGCCTCCCGCCGTGATATCGTTTTCGAGGACATTCGGCACCGGCCAGCCAGGGTAAACCTTGATATTGGCATTCGCGATGCTCGGCTGTGATGTCCCGTTGGGGTAAAGTGTGGCCGCTATCGAGCCAACGAGGACCATTTGCACTTCCGATAAATCAGGCATATCACACCATCGCTTGCATAGCGGTTAATCGCCAGCCCATTTCAGTCAATTCCGCGCTGGAAATGACATAACGCCGCCCTAAATCGTCGTTAATGATATCCGAAGTTCGCAACGTTACACCGGACCATGCCGGTAATATCACAGCCCACCATGGGGTGCGGACATCTCCAGGTAGATTGACATCGTTTTTCTCGCCTTTCGTTCCTTGCAACATGCTAGCGGGCCAGGCGGTCATTAACGCAACTTCATTGTCCGCATTATCACCGCCATAGCCAATCTCACCCACGCCAGAATCCATACCAGGACGCAGGATAGTAATCGTCCGGTTGCAGTCGACCATGAATATCGGCAAAAGCTGCTGAATCGCTGCGACAAACAACGTTCCCTCGATACCAACAATATAATCACCGACCTGAATCTGTGATCCGTCCATGATGGCGTACCACGTTGCTTTGCCGTAGATATTCGGTCTTGCATAGGTCGGATCATCTGCATTCAAACTGACTTGCAGGCTCGCCATTTGGGTAGCGGTTGAGATCGGATTAGTTGCCGATGTTGGTCGATAATGCTGATATGTTGTGCCGATGACGCGAGCTGCTTTAGCATAACCAGCATAGACCTTTTGTTGTATTTTTGTTCCGTCCATTTATACCACCATGGAAACGCAACACTTATTCGAACCAAAATTAGGCCCAGGCGGAACACCTAAAAAATTACATAGCCGCAAACGCCATGAATCAAATAGCTTATCCCGGTCACGCTGTTCGTCTTTATTGTGCGTCCACACTGCCGCCTTATCCGTGTCGAGATTATCACTCGTCGTTGGAATGGCATTTTCCAATGTGTTTAAGTTCGTGAGATAGGTATTAACGATCACCGCGCCTTCGCTGTCGCTCATGTGTTGTAATCTGTACTCCAACGCGAGGTATTGCCGCATAATCCAAGGATACGGGAAAACAACAGCCCCATCTCCATATGCTGGATAGCCACAATAACGCCGGATATCGACAACCTGAGCATCGGTAAACGCATACGGAGTGAATGCCATTATTTTTTCTCCAATTTCGCACCTTGCCTGATCAACTGGCCGATTAATTCATCGCCCTCATTGAATTCTGTACCTGCCTCAAAGAATCGATGATTTCGCCCGTGGGTGATAAGGCCGAAATTTTTAGCAAGCACCCATTTGTTTGGAAAATCTTTATCCTCGGATATTATTTCCCCATTCTCAGGCGCAATTTCTTCTTTTTTTCTCGGCATAAATCCATCCAGGAGGGCTTGCGCCCTCCACTTGATTACAAAGATTCCAGTATAATCGCACGCTTAAACGCAGAGTTAGTCGCGGTCGGGATGGTATTCGGATTCGCGGTAGTGTCAGAGGGAGCAACAAAACCACCGATGTACGACCAGGACTGAGTAACGACCTGTTTCAATGCATCCAGAGGCTCGCGAGTTACATGCGCGATGCCATCAACAACGATAATTGAGCCATCGTTATCATCAGCTTCCGATGCGGCAGCGTATGCCTCATCAGTGAATACGCCTTCAACAAGCGCCCCTTGCCCGCACAATACAGCGCGACGAACAACGCCAACACTCGCCAGCGTCTGAACCGGGTTCATGTTGGTTTCCTGAATGCGGACGCCCAACAGTTCTGCGACGATACCGCGTTTGTACTCTTCCGACTGGATTTGACCACGGAAGAAATACTGGAATGCCGGGTCCTGATAGAGACCCGTGGCTTGCAGCGGGTCGCAATACAAAACATACATACCAGTCGCATCAACAGGGGGAACGCCGTTGGCAGCCATGGTGGCTTTGGCGTTCAGGATCATCTGCATGGTCAACTTGCCGTTGTTGATATCGTTGGCTGAGCTGATTGCGGCGGTGGTTGCGGCCATCACATTGCTGGCAGACAGGCTGGGACGAATGATAAACGGCGCTACTGCGGAAACAACAGCGTTGCCGGCGGTACCGTCTGCCACATCCACATTACCAGAGAACGTCAACGTACCCGACACACCACCCGGCGTAGTAGAAACGTTGGTTGCGTCTGCGGCATACCCAGTCAGAGAATATGCAACAGCGCCAACGGTTACCGTTACCGGATTGCCGGATGAAACAGTTACGACCTCACCGGCGCTATTCAGCGTAGTTTGAAAACCACGAATATCATCGACGGCAATCGACGTGCCGGCAGAACCCAGAGTGGTCGTTACGCGAGAATTACCCCCCATATAAACATTGTACAAAGCCCTTTGCGCCAACGCATCGATTGAACGGAATGCCTGTTCACCCAACGCATAAGCATTTCGCAAGAACAAATCCGCGATAGCTACGCGCTGCGTAGCAACATTCAATTGCATGTTGGCGGCATACTGAGCGATAGTCAGGATGTATTGCTCTACCGAATAATTTTGCGGCGTCAGCCCGCTAGTGATATCGCTATTAGCAGCCGGAGCCATAGCGGTCGTGATCGCCGGCAACAAACCGGTACGCGTTTTGGTAATGGTTTCCCCGATATTTGCAGTGAAATCCTCGCGATCTGCAATAGCGCGGAAACCGAGTATAGCTCTGAGAGGCAGTCCAAACTGATGCTCAAGAAAGCCGGTCTGGATAACACTCTGGAGAGCTGATGGAAGATTATTAACAGCCATTATATTTGTCCTTACGATTGAGAATTTTTGTCATTTCCCTTCGTCGTCTGGACTCACAGGGTATTGGCGCCAAGGCGCCCTCAGAGTTTGATTTTGATGCCGAGGCGTTTCGCTTCCGCCGCACGTTCTTCGTCAGTGGCGGTTTTCGCATTAAATTTTTTCGGTTCGCCTTTGGGCGGTACGGGATCGGTTACAGTGGTCGTTTTTTTCGGCTCAGCGAATAAGTAGGGTTTCGATTCTTTGAGTTTGTTCATCAATTCTTCAGCCCCTTTGACATCGCCGTTTTCATCAAGTACAACGGTTGATAAATCAGCCAACTTCAAACCATCGAGATCAACCATTCCGGCTTTTATAGCCACAGCCTTAAGCTCAGCTCGGATAATTCGGTCATTTGCCGTTTTCTGCGCTTGGGTAATGCTATCTTGAGCATCCTGTTTCGCTTTCTGCGCGGACTGTTCTGCCTGATCAGCATGTTCACGCGCTTCTTTTGCGCTATGCCGATATTTTGCATTTTCCGCTCGAAGCTCTTGAACATATTCCAATGAAAAATGCGTCTTTTCTTCCGGTGGTTGTGACTTAGCGGGTGCCGGCTGAGGCGTAGGAGTCGGGGACGGATTCGGCGTCGGTTCAGGATTTTGCGGACTAATAATATCAACCATCAGGGTCATCTCCAGATAATAATAACCCGCGTCAAGCAGGTATATTTAGACGGGAACCAGTCCCGATTATTCATTGATATTTGCCTTAACTTGCGCCGGAGTATTCCGTGCTAGCAATTCAGCAAAGGCCATTTTCGATTCTGCCTCTGCGTTTTCGATATCAAATTGAGCCGCCAGGGCTTTGATAGCGGTAAGACGCGTGAGCAAGCCGGAATCGACAAGGCGAACGAGAGTGCTCGCGGTGTTCATGATGTCCTGCGCGGTAGCGGTGTACCATGGAGGCCAGATAAGTACAGGTGTTAAGCTATCAGCAAACTCACCGACCTCTGAACCATCCTTGAATTTGAGCTTAATTTTTCGTGACGCTTGGAAAATCATGCCAATAAGTTCAATGATGGCACCCTCGCCATAACTTATAGAAAGCCGGTCGGCTAACCAAATGAGCGCTTGGTTCATAATTTCCATAGCGCGGCCAGACTGAGCGGCGGCTATTTTCTCATTGCTGGCTTTATTGCCATGCATGTTTTCCAATGCGATTTCTCGCAGATGTTTGACATAAGAAATAACCGCCTCTGATGCGCCACCATTAATCTCAAGCAGTTTTGCATCGCCACCAGGAGGGACAACGAGAGCATTGTTGGCTCCCTTAACGATAGGCTGTCCCCCTTGTGCCGCCTCATCCTGTTTAAGCACGAGCGTTGGGTCAGACATGAATTTGAGACCACGTCCCACCTGGGAAAGTTGATAGTCAATCTCTATCTGACAATCTATCGACTCATCGCACATGGTTGGCGTGCCGTCGATATCATTGCCACCCGGTAAATTTTTAATCCATACAACTGGCACAAAACCAAGGTTATGCGTTACCGTTTTGGCTTTGTCGATTTCAGTCGGCTCTCCATAGGAAACTTTAGCCGGTGAATACCATGCCTCTTGTTGTGAATTCCACTCGCGCCTGAACCAGAAATCAGCACCTTCCTCATCTGGTGCTACGCTATAACCAATTTTTTTCAAATCGCTACCAGCGACCTTGTATTGCTCCCTGACACTCTTTAACGTGTCCGGAGCATCAGGATCAAATATTGGCGTCAGATATTCCGTTTCCAAAACGCGAAGAAATACTCTCTCTTTAATGACAGTGAATAAAATAGCGACAGATCCAACCGACCCCTTTGTGGCCGCATCTATCATTACTTCATTCAGTCTGACTTCTTTAATCAAAAGAGTGAGATTTTCTTTAGACTTCTGGTCTCTCACATCAATAACGGGGAAGTGATCTTCACCAAAAAGTAATGAAACGCTGTCATCTACAACCGTGCGACACAGATTAGAGCGTACGGATGGGCGGCGCTGACGCAATGGAATGTATTCCCCTACATTATTCGCCTCTTTGCTAAAATCGTTTTTTATGTTGTCGTAAAGCTGGCCATTGAGTACCTTGCGTAACACCATCAGACGCCAGGAACGCTCCGGCATGTCTTTATCTTTCGCCCACGTTTCCTGAATCGTCCTGAACATTTATTTTTTGCCTTTGTGAACAAAACCGCGTGCATTGAGAGCAAAGGTTGCCATTTCCCGCATGTGTGGATCGAAAGATTTTTTTGCCTGCTCCAATTTTTTTACCGGAATTTTCTGCCCTTCCGGAATTCCGAGTGCGTGATGTAACATGCCCTCATGAGAGGGTTTGATATTAATTGCCATGATTAACGTCCCATAATTGGAATATTTGTCGTTTTGGTAACAACACGTTCTTTGATTGGGAATAGATATGCAATCGGATAAGTGCCGGCATCATTGCCGTGGTCAAATCCGCTTTTTTTATCAGGCTCGCCATGTTCGTTGTAGACTTGCCGCTCCTGGCATTGCGTGAATTTCGGGCATTTGTGCGTATTAATCAGCAAACGCCGTTCACCGTAGGTGTTGCACAGCATGGCGTTCATTGAATTAACCCGGTCCTTGACAGCGGGGTTTGATGGGTTAACGCGAACAGTGAAACCGGCTTTTTTCAGCAGGGACAAATCGGATTCGCTAGCGTTTTGAGATTTTCGATTATCTCCGGAAGCATCCGGATAGACCGTTATGGAGTGATCCGTAAAACGCGATTTTATTTTCTCTACCATCGCCGGCGTGTCAAAAATATCCATCAACTCATCGACTGCGCAGGGAAGCCCGTTTCGCATGACATATACCACCGCGGCCATTTTCCCAACGTTGAAATCCATCCCGATGTGCAAAACATCGCCGGGTTGGATTGTTTCGTCGGTATGATTGAGACGGCGGTCGAAACAGTAATAAACAACGCCCTGGTAGTTCTCGAAACTGGCCTCGTATTCCTGCCGGTACGTACGCGGGTCCATCTTCCGCTTGGCCGCTTCAATTTCTTCCGGCGGGACGTTACCGCCTTGAACTGAAGTGTAAAGCCAGCTTTTGTGATCTGGCTGGCGCCCTTCCTGCCCATCCAACCATGTGTCATAGCAATGGTTAAAACCCTTCGGCGTTCCGATGCGCAGCGCATGGCCGCCAACATGCTCAATGCCATCAACCGTATATTTGCAGGTTGAAAGCATGGGCCGGATGACTTCTTCCCATGCTTCATACGGGCAGTCAGCCCATTCATCTATCAAGACGAAGAACAGTCCCGAACCACGCAGGTCATCGTAATTATTCAGGCCCACGCAGCGGATGATATGCCCGCTCAGTAGGGTGATCGATAACTCAGTTTCGTTTGGTTTGCCGTCACGCCAGTGGCGAGGAATTGCCTGTTTCAGGCGGCGCCAGAATACCCGCTTTGCCTGTTTTTGCGTCGGGGCGCAATACCAGATTTCATCCTCAATGCTGACGTCCCAGCGATCAGCCAGACGTGCGGCTCGGCGCATCTCCGCTTTGCCCAGGAACGTTTTACCGAACCGCCGGCCACACACCGCATCACGAAACCGCGCCTTTGGCTGCCAACCCCAAACGTAGATGTTTGCCTGTTTTGGTGTAAGCGCTACGGGCCCTTCAAAGGATTGGATTCTCTGGGAGAGGTTCATCGGGTGTCAGCGCCTGTAATTTATAATCATCCTCGGGGCCGCTGTGTTGCCCGGATTGCTTCTTGGCTGCGCCGTTATCCAGTTCTCGGCGCTCCATCTCCAATTCCTGTAGGCGCCTTGCGTTCTTGGAGTCGAACAAGCCCAGGTGACGAGCCACGTTTTCGAGCATTTTCTCCCGGCTGATGCTGGTCATCTCGATGGTGCCCTTACCAATCTTCACGCCGGAGTAGGCCAATCGAGCGAGAGGCGAAAGGTTGCGCGTATCGTGGAGAAAAACACGCCCTATCCCCTCTCCACCACAATGCGGGCAATCTGGGTACGGCTCGCGTGTCGGGTTGTAATCCATTCCGCCAGAATTATCGGGAATCGGCTTATCACGTAACTCGGCTTTTTCGACCGCGGCGTTATATTCGTCCTCGGTCCATTGATACTTGTGATCAACACCCCAACAGCGGCGGCAGCAGCCCCGGCGATACTCGGCCAGTTCGTTGGCGTCGAAGGTGGCCAGTTGCCACATTTTTTCGAGGACATCGTCAGCTTCAATAAGCGTGCGCTGCGCAGATGCTTTTTGCTGCTGCGCGATTTCCTGCGCAACTGGAGTTTTCTGAAGGAGTTGATAACCGATTTGCTCGGCGCTCTTTACGCTGTAGCCGGCCCTGATAGCCGCTTGTGTCGCATTGCCGTCTTTCAGGTATTCCGCGACAAAATTGCGTTGCTGTTTTGTCAGCGCTTCATTGGCGACCAGCTTTTCTGCGCTCTTTTCAGCCTGCGCAGTGCGCAATTTTCTTTGTGCAGTTTTTTGCGCAGTCGGCTTTTTGATGTATCGACGAGCAGATGTGTAGTTCAGCCCCTGCTCTTCACACCATTCTTTGGGTGATATGCCAGATTTGGCGTGATCGGACAGGAACCGTTGCTGAAGCTCGCCCCAGTCCGGTTTAGCCATGTTGACTCCATAAAAAAACCGCCCGAAGGCGGCTCGTTTGAATATTGCAATTTATTCTTATTTAATTTCTAAAGCGGCCTGAATGGCATCAGCTAATATTGTTACCTGCTCACCTGCATCTCTCATGTCAATCTCAACTTTCGAACCAGTGCATGCATCCGAAGAGCCAGCAGAAGCTTTTGCTATTTCAAGTGCTGCCTGAACGGCTAATAATCTTTGATGCTTAGTCCTCGCTTCCTCTTCGGTACGCGAACTGCCGGCAAAATAATCCTCTAACATCGCAATCCCCCATCAGTAA
Organism: Martelella alba; assembly: GCF_005217455.1. Taxonomy (GTDB): domain Bacteria; phylum Pseudomonadota; class Gammaproteobacteria; order Enterobacterales; family Enterobacteriaceae; genus Acerihabitans. Next base: position 16,847 of record NZ_SZPQ01000041.1, on the reverse strand, counting down.
AGGAGATTTCACGCTAGCACCAACGGAATGCAAAGACGAAGCCGCACGTCAAAATTTTATTCTTCTTTTTTGATAAGCGGCGCGAACTCGGTAAACATCCTGTCCAGCAGGTAGCAATAGGTTTCGTTTGCGCTGTTGGGGGTCAACTGTAAATTTCTTCTTTTCCATTCAGCATATTCAACTGTTCGTTGAAATATAATCCCGGTTTTTTTGACAACTCCTAACTGAATTATGCTTATTTTTTAGTTGTAAATTCTGAATTTTATAAAAAATACAGAATTATCTAAATTAACGCACCCCGTTTGCTACCATAGCCGGTGCCGCTACCATGAAAGGGGAACCCGCAGCGATACGGTAAGCCCTGGTATGCATCTTTATTGATTAACCCCACCCACTCACGCAGAGGAGTTCCCACCTTCCGGTGGCTACGGTCATCGTTAAAGCGGGGAGACAGCGAAGATACAACGCTATAATCACTGTCAGGCCCACCTTGATGGGCCTTGCACTGATTACAGGTATTTCTTTGCCAGCGCCTTCAATTCGTCTTCAGCACCGGCGCCGAGCTGCTCAATGCCGGCCACAACAAATTTGTATGCGGCTTCAAAGTCGGCAACGCCGGTTTTTACTTCCTGCACTGGTGTCGGCTGGATAGTAGCGGTCGGGTCGACGGCTACGGTCGGATCAACTGCGGTCTGTGCGGTAGTGGTATCAGATGCGGTAATGTCAGTCACGGTTTTTACCTCGGATGGTTGGGTTTCGGTCGCCGGCGTTGCGGCAACTGGAGTGAAATAAATGGCGTAGAACCATGCGATAAGCTTTTTAATCATTTCTGTCTCTCGGCCTCGATTTGACGAATACCGGATAATTGGGCGTTGCAGTTTTGCAGGTCAGTTAGCAATGCCTCATCCCATTCCACCGCAGCGCCATAGGTCAGCGGGTCACTTGGTGGCGGGCTGACTGGACACTGTTGCGTCAAACTGGCCGGTATCGGCGGCACCGGTGTTTTGACGTATTGCGTTGTAGTGGTCGAGCAGGACTGTAGCAGCGGCAGCAGGCACAATGGTAACAGCGCACGGCTCAGTTTTGAGAACGGTTTGGATAACCACTTCCCTTTCCTGGCTGTCGGATTTGTTTTTGGCCTGTTCATTGAGCGTTGCCCCGGCGATGGTGTTGAAAATATTTACGAGCCGTTCCTGATTAGCGACCACCAGCGCAGCAGATTTGTTTTCCTTGGTAAGTGTGGCGTTGGTGGTCACTTCGCTGGAGTATTTCCCGTAATAGTGGAACGCGACCCAGGCCAGAATGCCAAATATCATGACGAGGATAATCGTCACCGCGACAGCGATTTTGTTGATCATTTTTGCTGTCCCATGAAACAAAGTTGGCGATCGATTTCACGGCGGTTAATCAAGCCCTTGTTCCGCTGTCCGTTCACATAGACCCATTGCCGCAGGTCATTGCATGCGTGGGTAATATCACCGGCGTTCAGGTGGCGCAGCAGTGCGGAGTTTTTATAAGCGGTGATGCCAACATTGAAAGCGAATGAATAAAGCGCGGCGCGGGTGTAGTTGTCTATTTTCACCTTCACGGTGGAATCAACAGCTTTTTTTACCGGGGTCAAATCCCTTTCGAGCAATATCCCGCACTCCTCATCGGAATAATATTTGCCTGGGATTACATCGTTACCTGTATGACCATCGCAAACTGTCCAAACGCCGCCGGGATCCTTAAACGCATAATGCGTGGTCCCTTCTACACCGTACTGACCAGGGAGATAAGCAACGATGATGGCTATAGCTCCACCTGTGGCGGCTGATATAACCTTATTCCTCAGCTGCGGTGACATTGCCATCTGTTTGCTCCGTCTCGACCAAAATCTGGTTTACTTTCTGAACGACTTGGGCCGCCTGGCTGGAATCGTGCGACGGGGAACCTTTCAGAAAATCAACAATGGCCTTTGTCCGCTGCTGATCGAATGCTGCCCGCTCCAGGGCCACTGACCGATTCAGTTTTTCGGTCTTACGTTTGTCCAGATAGCCCAGTAGAGATATGACCGCCCCGATCAGCGCAATGACGATGTAAAACATTTCCATTGTGGTTAATCCCATCAGGCTGGATAGCAGCGTGACTAATGCGCCGCCGTGAGTGGCGATATCAGATTTGTCATTCATTCGGTACATGCTCCACCTCCCGTAGGATTCGGGTTGGCGCTGTGTGGGGAATAAAAATCGCCTGCCGTAATTGGTACTGGGGAAATCCGAGACAGGCTGGAAACGCAAAAAGGCCGCCAGGTGGCAGCCTTAATAATTCGATAAGCTCTTTGACGTAGTCGTCACTCTTATCAGAATATCGCAATTTTTACGATCGTAAACTTTTTTCTTAATTATTTTATCGTCAGGCGACCATGACACTTTTCAAAAAATTACGGTCAATATCCCGGTCCATTTCCAGGGTGATATTCAGCGCCATCAAATACCCCTCAATCACACCCTCAGCATTCTGTAGCTTTTTCCCAATATGGGTATCAGAGCAATGATGCTCATTAGCCAGCGCCATAAACGTTTTGCCAAACACGTAATAGTCAAACAGCAGGTCATGGGTTACCGGCTGCTTGCCGCGCAGGCCAGCCATGATTTCAGATATTTTTAGGCCATCTTCATCGGAGCATTGGATTCTTGTTTTTACTTTGCTTGGTATCAGTCCTTTGAATCCGGCAGCGATAGGGCTCCAGTAAACATCCTCATGATTGTTTGCACACCAAGCCCCCCACCTTTCCATAACCTGCTGTATGTCTCTCATGCCATGGCCCTCGCTCGTCTTCTGAGTAAATCGTAATCACATTCAAAACTGGTATGTGCCCAATACCTCGCTATGGTGAGGACACACCAGAAATGCCGGAGGTCTGATATTTGGGAGGGGGTCACGCGGCCTCCCGATGCTTCAATAAATCTCTCCGTTTCGCCCGATAATGAGCCCGTATACTGTCCAATTCTTCCCGGGTATATCGGTGAGGGGTGTTGTCATTCTCCAGCGCCAGAACGCGCTCAAGACCGATTTTTTCTATCAAACCTTCACGGTATGGAATGGCGTTACTCGACAGCTCGTCATTACAGCGATGGCACTGTTTATTTATATTGAGTTCGTTATATCTGAGATGAGACGCGGCACCCCTTGAACGATAATGACCAGCCTCCCATTGGACAGTTATCCACGTTCCGCAGCTGATACAGGGTAAATCCCTGTCGCGCTCTCTGACATAATCGTTAACGACACGCTGCGTCATGTCCTCCCAATGTTTAAGGGGCTTAACTGCGGCTTTGCGCTCACGCCACATCTTACGCTCTTCCTTCAATGCCGCCGCTTTCTTCCTGGCAACGCTCTGACGCCCTTTTTCGGCTGCCGTCCTGATAACTTCATCTCTGCATTCATCAGAGCACCACCAGACGTAGAAGGCCGTAGGTTTGAAGGTTTTTCCACAACTTTTGCAATTACGGCGCTTTGGGATATTCATGTCTCACCTCTGCATCAGCTTTTTATAGGCTTCAATGTCCCTTGAATTTTCTCGGCAGCGTTGCTTGAGTTGGTAGTTTTCTTCACGAAGCTCATCAAGCTGCTTTTGATAATCGGCCTGCGCCTCTTCCCGAGCCTTTATCCATGCAATATCCTTGTTTTTCTGAGCCGCCCGCTTAGCCTGTCTCACCGCCGCATGGTTCTCGATAAACCAATCAGGGTCATTAAACGCAAATCTAGCGACTTGATAGAAATAATCAGATGATTTTCCGTTCAAAATATAAATTGATAGAAACGGTAGTTTTATGGATAACATTTTTCTTTGAGACTCTTTATCGCCGAACATGTGTCCGCGTTTAATGCTTAGGCCAAAGCCCCTATGTATAACTATCATTATCTCCCCCTCAATCTCGCCCATTTGACGTCATGGAATCCCGTGGTAGGCTGATAGGATGTTATTTGGTCTGCGGTGGGTATGGGTTTGGGTTTATTGCGGCTTCGTTTGGTGGGTTGGAATATTGAATTTTCCATAATCATCAATGTCGGACTACGCCATCGCATCATAATTTTTTCTCACCTCACGCAGTCGTTTATCGAACTGATAAATTTTGCTGGTTTCCCGATATTCCGTAAAAATATCTATCCGTCCGGATGGTTTTGGTGGTTCATGGTCATTCGTGATGTGATGGTGATACTCTTTGACACTACCACTCCTAAATAGAAAACCATCATCCGTCATTTGTTTTGTTGTGACCTGAATAGTAGTCGCTGACATCCCTAATTTTAATATTATTTCATTATTGGTGATGCCATCATTTTCACTCACCAATTGATATATAATTTTTCTCAATTTTTCTGCTGGAATTTTCATGGTATGATTTTCTCCGGTAATTTCACGCGTTGATGGCTGCGAGGCTTGGCCTTGAATCCGTCCTGAACGGCTTTCTCATATCCAGCGTGGAATGCGATAGGCCAAATCTCTGCGAGGAATTTTTTCAGATGAATATCCATTTCATCGCCGCGCTTTACCGGTCCCCCGTCTTTGATATAGAGAGTTTCATCGAGGTATTGCTGTAATGTTGATGGCATAGGATTACCTCTTATTATTTATTCCCCACCTTTGCGCCCATTCCAATGCCTGACGTGCCTCATCATTCCATTTCACACCCTTCTCAGCTCCAAAAGCTGCTATTAATTCCAGTAACTCGCTAAACTCACTGACGCGCATCTTTGAGGTTGATTGCCCCAACACAACAAACCCATCACCGGTTAGGTTTGGAACGACATCCTGCTTTTTCAGAGCCGCGGTGAATATCGCTTTCCAGCTTTCGCTATCCAGCCAGCGACCATGCCAGTTCACTTGCCTAGACACATCGGACAACGTGGCCCAAAGTTTGCGATTCTGGTCTAGCGAACGGCTTCGCTCTTGAATAGTGATGGTGAGAGGCTTGTCTGAACTGAGGGGTAACTGCCTGATATGGTCTATGAGGTTTTGGCGTATTTCTGGAGTGCGCAGGTAATAAACCTGTTTATCCATATCTATCTCCAGTCTGTTTTTCCACTATGATGATTTTCATTTTCGGCAAAACGTCTTGCTGCTTCCTGCTGGTCGATATTTTTGAAGTGACCATTTCGCCAGCCCATATAAAACGTTTGGGGTTTACCTGAACGGTATTTACCGATAATGATTTCAGCAATCCCGCGCATATTGCTATTCTCGTTATAAACCTCATCCCGGTAGGGAAAGATAATAACGTCAGCGTCCTGTTCAATGGCGCCAGATTCCCGCAGGTCTGCCATATTGGGGCGTTTCTCCCCTCTCGACTCAAGACCGCGGTTGAGTTGGGAAAGCAATATCACCGGCACCTTGTTGCGCAGGCAAAATTGCTTCAGCTTCCGGGTAATTTCAGCTATCGCCAAATCAGGGCGTTCAGCTTTGGGTTTTGGTATCAGGCCGAGGTAGTCGATAGCCAGGAATCCCAGGCCAGTATCCATGACCATTCGCTCTGCGTGGGCGATGATTTCATCCACGTTGAACGAACCAGACAGGACATAATTTTCCTCATCCAGCAACGTCCCGGTGGCCGCCGTCAGCATGGCGTATTCTTCCTCCTGCATGTTGAGTGGCTGACGGAGAACGCCTATCGGTATACCAGAGCGGTCGGCAATGTGGCGCTCAACAACCTGCAAATCGGACATTTCGAGAGAGATAATTAGCCCTCGGCCCTTGTCCCGCCCGATTGAGTTGGCGATATTGATTGCCAGCTCGGTTTTCCCCATACCAGGACGTCCAGCGATGATTATCAGGTCGGTACGGTCAAATCCCCCGTATTTCTCGTCCATGGGTTCTATGCCGGTACGCAGGTATAACCCGGAGGTTGCCCCAGCCATGCGCTTATCCAGAACGTTAAGATAATCCGGGATCATGTCGGCAACCCGGCGCGGGAGTTTTTCGTTGGTCTCGAACTGAATTTTAGCCAGCGTCCCGCTCACTTCAGCAAGCCGCTCGTTGAGATTGTCAGGCGACGCGCTTTCCAGCAAAGACATAGCTACCTTCAGGTCGGTCAGGCCCTTTCGGACCATCCAGCATTGGCGCACACGTTTAGCCCAGACCCGGATATTATTCGCCATCGAGGCGCGTTTACTGACCTCCAGCACAAACGCCTTTGTTCCCTCCGGAACGCCATCACGGACCGTGAAGGGGTCAATGGCTTCGGTCTTGCCCAGCAGGCTGACGATGACCTCGTACATCTTGCGCAGGTGAAAATTCTCGATAGCCTCCGGTGGCAGCTTTGCGGCGATTTCACGCGAGTGAACGTGATCACCGATTGCCAGCATCGAGCCGACCAATAATTCTTCAAATTCGTAGCTATCCATCGCTTTCCATCCCTAAAATCTGGTCGATTTTTTCCTGGCGCAATGCAGTATCGATACCGTATTTCTTCCCCTCCGGATTCCCTCCGCAGGCCCAGGCAGTGGGCTGATAGCCTTGCTCCAAATAGCCATTGAGCACCGTATCAACATCACGCGGCTCTCGGCCAAGCTCGTGGCACTGCTTGATGTACGATGCCCAGAGGCGTTTCAACCCGTTCTCGGTGGTGGTGGTGATGCTGCGGATTTTGGGTATGCCAAACTTCCCGGCTTTGCAGTTCCACGTATCCCTTAGGCGTATGCGATCAAACTCAGGAAGGGCAGCGGATGGTTTTGGTTTTTTCTTGGCAGGTTTAACACCTTCCGTCCGAACACTTTCGGACAAGGTATTTTTATTATTATTTATTTCTTGTTCTAATAACTTCTTGTTCTGTTGGACGGTAGGTTCCCCGGATGGTTGGACGGATGGTTCACCGGGTATACCTTCCAAACCCGCGCCATTCCTGGGTTTAGGTTGGACGGTAGGTTCCCCGGATGGTTGGACGGATGGTTCACCGGGTATACCTTCCAAACCCGCGCCATTCCTGGGTTTAGGTTGGACGGTAGGTTCCCCGGATGGTTGGACGGATGGTTCACCGGGTATACCTTCCAAACCCGCGCCATTCCTGGGTTTAGGTTGGACGGTAGGTTCCCCGGATGGTTGGACGGATGGTTCACCGGGTAATAACCCCTGATAATCGGCATAATTTGTTATGGTGATCACAGTTCCAAATGGCGTACCTTCAGTCGAAATCATACCTTCACGTATGAAAAAACCCAACATCCGAGTAACAGCTTTAGCGCTCTTCTCGTTGCCATCACTATCCCGAAGTTTTCGGGCCAGGACCACCGGGGTGGTCACCAACTGACCTGCATTTAAATTCCAATTTTTCCCGGCAAATTCGACTGTTCTCGGCTTATGGGTTGCCTCTCCCAGCATCCTTACCCACAAGGCCAATTTTGCCGTGTCTTTAGCCCAATCCGTGGACAGAAGACTTCTGAATAGGGCGAAGTGCCCTTTTCTTTGGTTCTCCATCCGTGAACTCCTGCGCTGATGAGCAGCGTTAAAATCATATATTTCTGCTGTATTGCTCATTTGCTTTTCTCCTTCGCCTTATACTCATCCAAAACTTTCCGCATCTTCTCTGCAAAAACCGGATCGATTAATCGAAGGAGGCGCGAGCGAGCAATATTTTTGTGTATTCGTTGGATATAAGATTTATCAACATGTTTTGGCATGCTATAATTCCTTTGCTGATATGGTTATTCAAATAGGTCTCGCTGTGTTGTCGCACCGCGAGACTTTTTCTTTTTGGGGCTATTAACTGGCTCGCGAATATGCTCCAGCATTTCAATCAGCGCTCTGGCCAATTCCGCTGTCCCCTCTCCCTGAATCACCAGACTGTTATCCGGCTCATCAAATCCGATTGCCGCTAATAATCTGGCGGCCTTGCTTACAACGTTGTCTCCCGTCTGCCAGCGACTAACCTGGGATTGATGAACCCCGACCACGTCAGCCACCCGACACACTCCCATTGCCTGAATTTTGCCCCTTATGCGCGTTTCAATTTCCCGCGCTCTGTTGCGTTGATATGCGATGTCCATCTGTGATAATTCCCTGGTTGATTAAATGCGTGACTAGGCCGTGACCTGTCACAATGGGTTGCTCCACACCGGCGGAGCGTATCAGCTGTTTTAAAGAACAGTGGCGTTTCTTACGCGACCTTGTCCGGGTGAGGGAAAAGATCGCTTAAATCTGGTCGGATTAGGTAAGCAGGGATAGTTCCGTTGGTGGCCTTTTCAATGCGCTTGGCATTTGCGGCGGATACCTTCTTTTTCCCATGCAACCAAGCCCATACAGATGGCTGTTTTACGCCGCAAGCATCAGCAAGCTTCTGCTGACTCCCAACGGCGGTTATAGCCTCGTTAATGACTTTGTTGACCATAAAATAGCTCCTGCTTTCACTTTCCATTGAATAATAGTCTTAGCTATTCAATTTGTAAATAGGCAAGTCTATTTGATGGATAGATAGCTATGGCTATATGATGAGATTATGAAAAATACGACATTCTCAGAACGACTTAACATAGCCATGAAGGAAAGTGGCTTTACTCAAGGCGCCCTTGCTGAATCTGTAGGAATGGCGCAACCAAGTGTATGGAAATTGGTCAGTGGTGGCGCTAAAGGTTCTAAGAAAACCGTTCAAATAGCCAAAGTTCTTGGCGTTCGGCCAGAATGGCTTGCTAACGGTGAAGAACCGATGCGTGCGGAAGGGATGACGGCTCATAATCCAAGATCATCTATTCCCCCGAAATCCGAGTGGGGAACGGTCGATCCATGGGATGACGATACGCCACTCCGCGATGATGAAGTTGAAGTCCCGTATCTGAAAGATATTGAATTCGCCTGTGGAGACGGGCGCATCATGGATGAAGACCATAACGGTTTTATGCTGCGATTTTCCAAATCGACATTGCGCAAGGTTGGAGCGAATACGGACGGATCGGGTGTGCTTTGCTTCCCAGCTCGCGGCGATAGCATGGAACCGATTATTCCTGACGGCACGACAGTAGCCATCGACACGAACAACAAACGCATCATCGACGGGAAGCTATATGCCATCGGTCAGCCTGGTGGTGGGAACGATCAGTTAAAGCGCATAAAACAACTGTATCGCCGCCCAGGTGGGCGGTTAGTGATTCACAGCTTTAACGGCAGTGATGACGAAGAGGCCCAGGAAAGTGACGTTGAAATCATCGGTCGCGTCTTCTGGTACTCGGTGCTGGTGTGATGCTCCCCTAAGGGGTGGGATGTATCTAATGATGAAGAGTATGTTATAAAAAATTTTATATGTTTTTGATATTATTGAAATTTATATAAATATTGAGGACGCATATGGCATATCTCGATAATGCGCTTGAAGCGCACATTTCTTGGCATATAACTCAATTTGGTAAAAGTAATTTTGAAGGATGTGATGTCATAGCATACTATGGAGGTATACAGTTTTGGTCCAAGGATGTTTATCAGCCGAAGATTGAAAATCTTGCCTCTAAAAACAAGGCTGAAGAAGGGCATCCAAAGTGTTTGGTGATAATTTTGTATACAACGGGTGGATCCGTTGAAGCTGTGGAAAAAATGGTAGAAATAACAAGACATTTTTACCAAGAGGTCTCATTTATTGTCCCGGATATTGCAATGTCAGCAGGCACTATATGGTGCATGTCCGGCGATAGGATTTTCATGGATTATTCTTCTTCACTAGGACCAATCGATCCCCAATTGTTACTACCTGATGGGCGATGGGTTCCTGCTTTAGGATACCTCGACAAAAGTGAAGAGCTGATAAAAAAATCAGCCGAAGGGAAGCTGACTGATGCCGAACTGGCAATGTTAACTAACCTTGACCTTGCTCAACTTAGAAGATTTGAACAAGCAAGGGATCTTTCTATCGACTTACTGAAAAAATGGCTTGTTGAGTATAAATTCAGAAATTGGAATACTCATCAAACAAACCCATTGAAAGTTGGTAAAATTGTTACAAAACGGCAAAAAACAAACCGAGCACAAGAGATAGCCAAGGCTCTGAGCGATAATAGAAAATGGCACTCTCATAGCAGAATGATTGGAATTAATACATTAATCAATGAGTTACATCTTAAAATAGAAGATTATACCAATAATCCACAAATGTCAGATTCTATTAGGAATTTACACAGAGTAATTATGGAATACATGGAGAGAGCAAAGTTGCAGGTTCTTGTTCTAACAAGCTTTTCTCCCGATGCAATTTAGCTTAGTGCGGAGTTTATATGACAAAAAAACAACACATTGACCAAAAGGTGGAAAAAATTATACAATCCCCAGATTCTAATGATAGCATCAAAAGAATCAATGAATTACGAGAAAAAGGAGTTCTGCGAAAACCTTCTTATGAGCTGGCATGCGGACCTTCTTTGTTAAACAATCGATTTAACGTCGAAATTAGTATCTAAATTAATTCATTCTCCATAGACCCGGCCCCGCGCCGGGTTTTTCATGCCTCCCTCCTGTACATAATCTGACCAATTCCATCCCGTAGTAAACATCATTCCTCGAAATCTGGCCTATCGACACCGGTAGTCCATCCCAATCTGCGCCCAGGCCGGGCGTGAGAAGATTTTTTCAAAGAAAAATCTATTTAAAATCAATGAAATTATATCATTTTCTATTATTTTATATCTAAAGCTATTTACTTCAATAATAGTTTTAGCTATATTCATTCCATCAACACGGAACACGGCAGGAGCCACGGTTGATATGGAAGTCAGGCAAGGATGCCACGGCAGGACGCCAGGATTCACCAGGGAGGGTTCAGCAGCACTGCTCTTTAACAGACATGGGATTTCTCCTGCCAATGTAGGAGACGGAAACTAACTACAGGAGGTGCCGAAATGGTGCACTAAAGCGGTTAGACCGCATTTGGATGCCTGTTTGATTTCAGGCAGCGTGAAGACGGCGTTAATCCGGTCTGGCTCCCACGGCGACGTAGTGAGGGAGAGGAGGCATAAGCATCACTGAGTGGCCGGTTGGCGCCCGGATAACGCATAAGCAGCCATATGATGAGCGGATTTACCCTGCCGATGCTGATTAAGGTCGTCAGGTATAAAACCACTGGAGGCAATCATGACAATAGTCATTACCATCCTCGCGACTGAGAACGCCAAAACACGCCGGTATCGCAAACGCGGTGAGTTGATGGCAAAGCGTCGCGATGATGCAGAGTTGGCCCGCAAAATTGACGCCGCATTTACCAAATTATCCGAGGGATGTTCATCACGGGTAATGAACGCAGTTAATCCGATAGTCCCGAATATGCAGCAAATGGAGTCAGGTTCGTGCTGTTTGCCTGACGTGAGTTTATACCGCGCCGGCCACAGAAAGCAGGCTGACGCGATTACGGCAAGATAGTTTCAGGGATAAATCACGCCAGGGGATGGCAGACGGTCAATAATAATATTGGGGTAAATATGGCGACTGATATACAGCGTATCGAGTCTATGTTGACGATTTTGCGCGATATGAAATCTGACATGAAGCGACTACAAAAATTATCCGAAATGGATTATCGAGATATGACGCCTAAACAATGCCAGAAACGTAATGCCGATGCCGGCTGGATAGCGATGGCGCAAATAAAACGGCGTCATGAATTACATGCATTGTCCGTTGAATTGGGTTTTGCGGAAAAGCGTGAAAGTTATTTTGAGTTTGAATTAACTGACGGTTGGCATCGTTTCAATCATAAACCGCGAGAACCATTTACAGACCAAACGTATTGCTAGAGTGCCTCGCTCATGCGTCTAACGGGCGCATGCTCATAGCCACTCATACCCGCCACCGTGCGGGTTTTTTCGCCCAAATTACAGGAATAACCATGAACGATACAGTTTTAGTGCTGCGCACGTGCAATTCCGATATGACCTCTCGCAATGATTTCGTTTGGCCTGAATCTGGTTTGGTTGAATGCCCCGATTGGGAGCCGACCGAGGAATGCGGTAATGGCCTGCATGGCCTGTTATAGGGCGAGGGTGCTTCGTCGTATTTGAACATGGACAGTGACGCCAAATGGCTGGTATGCGCTGTTGAGGCAGACAAATACATCGACCTGGACGGAAAAGTTAAATTCCCGTCAGTTGACGTTGTTTACTGCGGCGACCGTGAAGGTGCTATTGCCTATCTCGTAGAGAACGGCGGCGCCGGCAAGGCGATCGTGTTTAGCACCCTGACCGGTGGCGATTACAGCACCCTGACCGGTGGCTATCGCAGCACCCTGACCGGTGGCGATGACTCAGTACTGATCATCCAGCGCTGGAACGGCAAACGTTATAAATACGAAATTGCCAATGTAGGCGAAAATGGAATTAAGCCCAACACAGAATATCGTCTGGATGAGGATGGCGAATTTATCGAGGTTACCGAATGAGAATTCATGTTCATTGGGATCCGCATTATGAAAAAAATCCAGACGAGCCGATAGTTATACCACGTATATTCGGCTGGCGAGCCTGGGCATTTATCATTGCAGTTTCAACGCTGGCTCTCCTATGCCAGATAGCGAGCATATGATGACAATCACTAAACGCATGGCGTGGATGGGGATATTTGTATTCTGCGCGTTGTTCTGGTTTACGGTATTCCTGATTTCTACTGAATTATTAAAATAAGGCGAGGGATTAATGAGCGAATCAAAAGAACTCGTATTGGTTTCATTGCCTGCTACTCCGACAGACCTCGAAGCCGCATTTATCAGCGATGACTATATCAGTAATCTTATTGCTGAAATCACGCAAAAGGCATCTTCAGTAGTCGGCGATATTAATACCACTAAAGGTCGCGGCGTATATATCAGCATGTCATCTAACGTCCGAAAGACGAAGGCGGCAATCGACGAAGCTGGTAAAAACCTCGTTGCTGAGATGAAAAAACGTCCTGCCCTGGTAGACGCTAGTCGCAAACGGGTACGAGATGCCCTAGATGAATTGGCAGTAGAGATTAGACGGCCCGTAACAGAATGGGAGCAAGCCGAAGAGGATAGAAAGGAAACTATCCGGAAAAGGCTCGCCTATTTGCGGGCATTAGGAGATGTAATCGACGATGCTGGTAATTATCTTGATTCAGTTGATATTCAAGGTCGGCTGGCGGAAGCAAAATTAGTTGCCCTTGATGATAAATGGCAGGAGTTCGCAACAGAAGCCGGCGTAGCAAAAGATGCAACGGTGCGGAAGCTTGAATTAGCGTTCACTGAAGCCAGGAAGCGCGAAGAAGAAACTGCCGAATTGGAGCGGCTACGCAAGGAAGCGGAAGAGAAGTCCCAGCGTGAGCGTGAGGAACGTTTAAAGCGTGAAGCCGCTGAGCAGGCAAAACAAGAAGCCGAGGCACGAGCCAAAGCTGAAATCGAAGCCGCCGCACGGCGTGAGGCAGAAGCCAGAGCCGCTCAGGAACGCGCAGAGCGTGAACGTATCGAAGCCCAGCAAAGAGCCGAACGCGAAGCCATAGAAGCCCAGGAACGAGCTGAGCGGGAAAAACAGGTTGCTATCGATGCCGAACGCCTGAGGGCGCAGCAAGAAGCTGAAGCCAGGGAACAGGCCAGAATCGCCGAGGTGCAACGGATTGCTGATGAAAAGGCAAAGCGGGAAGCCAATAAGGAACATCGGAGAACGGTTAATCGTGCGGCTGTGTCCGCGCTAATCAATGCCGGCGTACCGGAAGAATGTGCCAAAAAATGCATTACTGAAATTGCGTTAGGAAATATTCCGGCAGTGCAAATCAATTATTAACAGGTAATCCCATAAAAATTAAATATCTGCGGCTGGCGCAAGCGTTGGCCCGCCGAGCTATTCTCCGTCGCCGCGATATTACATGGGCGCGGGCAACACGGTTATTAATGCGGTATAGCGGGAGGATACAATGAATTCAGTACAAATTCAGGAATTGGATAAAATTATTGAATCATTCTCACCGGAGGAAAATGAAATTTTACAGCAGGATGCTGAAACTGATTTGTCATCCTGGAGCCAGGGAGAATTGGTTTCTGGACTATCAAAATTCGCGTCCCGTGAATCACTGAATGTTGTTCTAGCAAATTATAATGACGCATTGGGTGATGCAATATACGAAATCATCCTCAGAGCCAAACGGCTCGATAAGGCCATGGAGATTTATTATTATGTTCCGGATGAGGTGGCGTGATGAAACCCGGTATTTACCACGATATTACCAATGCTGATTATCATGCAGGTGATGGCGTCAGCAAATCTCAGTTGGACGATATAGCCATCAATCCAGCAATTTTCCAGTGGCGAAAATATGCTCCCGTCGATGAGGAAAAAACGGCTGCGTTAGACATGGGTACTGCCCTGCATTGCATGCTATTGGAACCGGATGAATTTGATAAACGATTTATCGTAGCTCCCGAATTCAATCGTCGGACTAATGATGGCAAAGCGGCAGAAAAAGCATTTTTGGAGGATTGTTCAGGTATGGGAATGACGGTCATGGATGCCGAGCAGGGACGCAAGCTCAAGTTGATGCGCGAAAGCGCATTGGCACATCCGGCGGCGCGATGGCTGCTTGAGGCTGACGGCTATTGCGAATCGTCTTTTTACTGGACTGATAGCGAAACCGGCGAACTTTGCCGGATCCGCCCGGATAAATATCTGTCTGACCAACCCGTGATCATTGACGTGAAAAAAGTCGCCGACATGTCTCGATTCCAACGGCATGTAGAGGAATTCCGCTATCACGTCCAAGACGCGATGTACCGGGAGGGTTATTACCAAACCCTGAGTGAATATCCCCTTTTCTGCTTTATCGCAGTGAGCGAATCCATTGATTGTGGTCGCTATCCGGTGCGGGTCTTCCAGCTTGAAAAAGACGACGTATCCGTAGGGCATGATTTATTCCGTCAAGACCTGCAAACCTATCATGAATGCCGAGAAACCGGTAATTGGGGCGGTATCGAAGAACTCAGTCGCCCCGAATGGGCTAAGAGGAAGGACAGAGCATGAGCAATGAAATTATCCAGTCTCCGGCCAACGAAGCCGATACGAAATCTGCCATTTTTAGCCCCACCGGCTTACAGAAATTGCAAGCCTTCGCGTCCGTAATGGCAGAGGGCAAAGCGACAGTGCCGGCGCATTTAGCAGGCAAACCAGCAGACTGTCTGGCCGTAGCATTGCAGGCGGCGCAATGGGGCATGAATCCCTATGCAGTAGCTCAGAAAACGCATCTGGTAAACGGGACGTTGGGTTATGAAGCTCAACTGGTTAATGCTGTCATAACCAGTTCCACTGCCGTAAACGGCAGGTTTAAATACAAGTACGGGGGTAACTGGGAGGCATTCAAACCGGGAGATAAGAATCCTAAAACCGAGGCTGGATTATATATCCAGGTAGGCGCCGTACTGCGTGGTGAAACGGAAATCACCTGGGGTGAGCCGCTATATATGGAATTCGTCGCAACACGCAACTCCCCATTATGGAAGACGGCACCCAAACAGCAGCTTGCGTATTTAGCTATAAAATATTGGGCCAGACTATATTGCCCTGACGTTATTCTCGGGGTTTACACGCCTGATGAGTTCGAACCATCGGAACGTAAGGAGCGTGATATTACTCCTGCTCGGACAACTGGCGACTTAAACAATCTCATCAATGCCAAACAGCCCATCGAGGCAAAGCCAGAGCAAAAGAAAAAGGATGAACGCCAGCCCGACGAATTACTTGCTGACTTCACAGCGGCGGCCGGTGGGGCAAAAAATATTGAGGAACTCGATAGATTCTATAAATATAGCGCCCTCAAATTGGCCGGCCATCCGGATGAACTTCAAAAAGCCACGGACGTTTATCAAATCCGCAAGGACGAAATGAACGAAGTTCCGATGTAATAGCAAGGCTAAAGAACAACATGAAAATATTAATTACATCAATCCTATTATTAATTTCAGCATTATCTTATGCTGACCAGACAAAAATCATGGTTTGCGATGGTTATGCAGTAATAGGATTTAACGAACAACCAGTTCGTGTCGATGGTCAACGGAAAAATGCGGCATTGATTGCTGATAATGGCTCAATGTTCCAAGTTGTTCAGGATGAATATGTTCTGACATCGCCCATAATCCACGAGGTAAAAAGGGGAATTTTCAGGGCGATAGACGCACAGGGAGTCATTTTTATCAAACGTGGCGGCACATATCAAATATCAGCCGATGGGACCAAATGGCTATATTATGACAACTGCCGTGTTGCAGGAGAGAAAATGTGATGGACATAAAAATAAACAGTCTGGTCGTCCTGAAACGCAATCCTAACCAATATGGCGTAGGACAGGTTACGATAATTAACCGTCGTGATGATATCGATTGGGCATGGGTGCGATGGGATAGCGTTGGCTCTCTCGAACACAAATCAACTGAATTACGTCAGGTTGGGACAATCTATCCGAATATGAGGTAAAAAATGCCCTGGATTGAGGAGGTTGTCACTCTAGCGATAACGAGCATTCCTGAATCGTTGGAGGCCAACCACGGTATTGTTTCTGCCACGGCCAAATCATTGCATATCAATCGGAATACTGTCAGGAAATATCGAGACGATTATTTAATGAAACGGCATGTAATCGTTAATGGACGTCTATATAAACTTTATCAGAGGGGTAAATATGAACGATAAACAAAAAGCGTTTGAGGAATTCTGCAAAACATCGGAGATGTATCCGTTTAGCTATCAGAAATTTTTTGAAGCAGGCTACGATGCTCGCAACGCGGAAGTGGCGGAGCTGAAAAAACAACTGGCAGAAAACCAGGCATTTTTCGACGGTCTCCATGACGCGATTAGACCGGAGGAAAATAAATCTCAGCCCATTCAGGCGGTGTCTGTGCCGG
>NZ_SZPQ01000040.1 GCF_005217455.1 Martelella alba | reverse complement strand
GCTTCCATCGGGAATAAGGATCTGGCAGCCTGAGTTCCCAACTAAAATACTCTCCCGGAAAACCGGGGCGGTTCAATCTGGACTCCGAAGCGGATACTGTCAGCTTCGCACTCCAACCTTTTGATCATGATGATGCGCTGTTATTCAGATCCGGAAGAAAGACCACCGAGCCGGTTGAGCACAGGAAAACGAAATATAAAGCGCTGGACACAACGATTATGGACTTAGCGGATGAGATATCCTACTCACTCCATGATCTTGAGGACGCGATCTCACTGAGAATGATCGACAAAAGCATGTGGATGGACTACTTCAGTGACAAGTCGCATCTGTTTGAAGCATGTCAACGTAGCTCGTTTGACCTGACCGCTGAAGACGTAGCCGATAAGCTGTTCGGCAGAAGCTACCTTCGCAAGGAATGCATCGGAACGCTGGTTCATCTGATGATCACAAGTGTCACGCTTCAGGTGCAGCATCCTGATTTCAAGTGCGGAATGCTTCGCTATAAAGTGGCACTACCTGCTGAAGTCGAAGCCTTACGTGAGGCCATTTTCAGTCTGGTTGAGGACAAGGTTATCCGGCACGAAAACGTTCAGCTACTGGAGTTCAAAGGCCAGAAGTTGATTGTAGAGCTGTTCAATGTGCTGGCAAGCGACCCCACACGTTTTCTCCCGGCAGAGACGTGCAAGAAATATAGAGAAGCTGAAAAAGCTGACGATAAAAAAATGCGGGTCATTAGCGACTATGTTTCAGGTATGACGGACGAGTACGCGACCCGGATGTATGAGAAAATCTTTGTTCCGCGCAAAGGATCAATCTTTGACAGACTCTGATGTTCCCCCTGCACATGGCAAAACCGTGAGCATGATGAATTAGAAGTTGGCACTGGCCCTGTTTTCAGGGGGGCTCAATCCTTATCAGTATTGTCGGGTTCTATGGCTTTTTTTGGGATAGCATAGGCTCTATTGCTAACTCAGCATACTGCGCGTCACTGGGCCAGAAAGTCACGGTTACTGAATAAGTGTCAGTTACAAAAAAAGCGGGGGTAGCACCCCGCTTTGGTATTTTTGGTAAGTAGCAACCCGGAGGCGGGAAGCTTTGCTTATCCTAACCTCAACTGCGCTATATATACAAATTTTTGAGTCTTTCTGTAAGTTTGTGTAAATTTTCATTTGTTAAATGGTGATCGAACAGGAGGTTTCGGCACTGCAAGCCACTCCATTAAAAATCATTTTCCCACTACAGCACATCTGACTTTTTTCATCTGTTTTAACTTAAAATCATTTCTAATCAATTAGATACTATTTGATGCGGACGATGTGCTGTAGCGGGATGTATCAATTATCTATTAATAAAAGATAGTTGAATTATTTTTACTAATACTGATTAGTGCAATGATACTTACTAAATGGTTTGAAATAATGTAATGTAACTTGTTGATATATAATCATAGTTATAGAAATGATGTATGATGGTACTAGCGGGGGAGCTCTAATGATCCAGATAATTATTGAGAAATGCGGAGATAGCCCGGTATTCAAAATACCAGAAGCAATTATGGAAAAAGTTGGCTTCAGTATCGGCGATGCTATTGATATTGAAGTCAAAAATGGCTGTATCATTATTGGCCCAGCGGAACTGGTTAAATATTCCCTTGAAAATCTTATTGAGGGCATTTCTGAGGTTAATCTTCACAACAGAGTTGACTTCAGGCTGCCAATAGGCAAAGAGTTGCTCTGATTCTCTTTTAGACTAATTCCAGAAAATTGGAATGATTGCGGTGAGCAACAACCAAGAGAGGAAAGTAAAGTTTTTAGTCGTAATAAAGGCTATTTTTTACTATAAACTTCACATAGTTAATAAAATATCATATAACAATATGAAATTATTATATTTTTTGTTTTTTTTCCACTATCAGGTAATTAGAACCGTTCTAGATTCGCCATTTTACTCTGTAAATCAAGTGGTTAGATTGATTTATTGAGTTAATCATAGGCTGGTGGAGTGCCTATTGCAAGCCTGACTTATCCTTACCCGGTAACGGGTTTGAACCTCGAAAAGGGCAAGCGATCAGGTATGTTCCCTCACAGATAGGGCATCGTGAGTGTGGTATCGCCGGTGTTAACGGGGGACCTGTCACCCTGAGTCACAGGAACGGAACGTGGTAACCCCGTGCAACTCCGCAAGGTAGCGATCTCGTGAGAGTGAGCCATGGTTGTGCGGGAACGGGACGCCGGAAGAAGCGAATGATCGGTTGTAATGACTGATATACGGTTTTTTTTACCGACCTGAAAAGGGGCTGACGTCCGGCGGTTCGTCTCCCGGAAGGACTATAAGGGAAGTCGTCCGCGACCTGAAAGCCATCTACCAAGCCCCCACAGAAGAAGCAGGCTTGCAGGCGCAGGAAGCGTTCGCCAGTGCCTGGAACAGCCGCTATCCACGGATAAGCCGAAATTGGCAGGCAAACTGGGCTAATCTGGCAACGTTCTTCGCTTACCCAGCAGACATCCGCAAAGTCATTTACATAACGAACGCCATCGAGTCGCTGAACAGCGTGATCCGGCATGCGATCAAAAAACGCAAGGTGTTCCTGACGGACGATTCAGTGAGGAAGGTGGTGTGGCTGGCAATCCAGGCAGCCTCACAGAAATGGACGATGCCATTGCGGGACTGGCGTATGGCAATGAGCCGCTTTATTATCGAGTTCGGTGACCGCTTGGACGGTCACTTCTGAGAAAAGGCATTTACACAAAGTGGTGGACAGGCTCGCGACTATGCTTCAGGCATGACGGACGAGGACGCGACCCGGTTGTATGAGAAGATCTTTGTTCCGCGCGAAGGCTCTCTTTTTGACAGACCCTGATGTTCCTTCTGTACATGGCAAATCCTGAGCACGTTGAAATATAAGTTGAGCCTGGCCCTGTTTTCAGGGGGGGCTACAATCGCTAGGGGAGGAAAGTAAAGTTTTTAGTCGTGATAAAAGTTATTTTTACTAAAAACTTTATGCTTTCGGATCATCCTGTCATAAGGCTGGGTTGCAATATTTCCGCCAGCCAGTCCATAAAGACTCGGGTACGTTGCGGCAGGTAGCGGCGGTGGGCGTAAATCAGCGAAACTTCCATGGGGGAAGGTAGGTAGTCCTCCAGAATCGGCACCAACTGGCCGCCATCAATAAAGTGTCTATTGCCGAGCATCGGCGCCTGGATAATTCCCAGGCCGCCGAGGCAGGCGGCCTCATAGGCATCGACGTTGTTCACGGCCACCATGGCGGGCATTTCCTTATTGTAGGCTTTGCCCTGATGCCAATAGGCAAATCCTTCGGCGCGGGTGCCCAATACCGGGACATAGTGCACCAGATAATGCCCGTCCAGCTCATCAAGGGTACGCGGCGTGCCGTAGGCTGCCAGATAGGCCGGACTGGCGCAGTTTACCATCGGCAGGTGGCCCAGCCGGCGAGCCACATGCGACGCGTCGGCCAACTCACCCACCCTCAGCACGCAGTCGAACCCTTCTCGGACCATGTCCACTCGGCGATCGGTACAGCTGATTTCAATCTGCACATGGGGATAGCGCCGTAAAAATTCGCCAAGACGGGGTAGGACCTGCATCCGGGCGATACTCGCCGGCATATCGACGCGCAATTTTCCTGACAGAACCCGTCCGTCCTGACGGAACATGCCTTCCAATTCATCCATATTGGCCAGCAAGTCCTTGCAGCGCTCATATAGCGCAATACCGTCTTGTGTTGCCCGTACCCGGCGCGTGGTGCGATGCAGCAGCCGCGCGCCGACCAGCGCTTCCAGCGATTGGACATGCTCGGAAACGGTGGATTTCGGCAGACTAAGACTTTCACCGGCTCGTGTGAAACTGGACAATTCGCTTACCCGCACAAAACTTCGCAGCAATTCGAGTTTATCGACCATCAAGAAAACCTCAATTGTTCGCTCATACCGGACAGTATTTCCGATTTACAGTGATTTATCTATGCGTGATCGGCCAATAAGCTGATTAAGGTATCTATTCATCCTGAAACGAATTACGAGAGGTGTGGCGATGAGTCATAAAATTGCAGTGATCACCGGCGCCAGCCGTGGACTGGGCAAAAGCATGGCGCGGCATTTGGTCCGGCAGGGCGTTGATATTATTGGCACCTATCGGCATCGGGCGGATGAAGCCCGATCCCTTGCCGACGATATCATGCGGGAAGGCGGCAAGGCGGCCATGCTGCAACTGGATGTGGGCGATAGCGCCGGCTTCGCCGAGTTCGCCGTCAAGTTGGGGCGGACACTTGCCCATGATTTTCAGCGCGATCAGTTTGATTACCTGGCAAACAATGCCGGGGTCGGTTTGCACGCCCCTTTCGCGCAGACCACCATGGAACAATTCGACTTAATGTACAACGTACATCTCAAAGGGCCTTATTTCCTCACGCAAACGCTGTTGCCACTGATCGCCGATCAAGGCCGGATTCTCAATATTTCCTCCGGATTAGCCCGTTTCACTTTCCCGGGATCGTCGGCATACGCCATTATGAAGGGCGGCATAGAGGTGTTCACCCGTTATTTGGCCAAAGAACTTGGTGAGCGCCGCATCAGCGTTAACACGCTGGCGCCCGGGGCAATAGAAACCGATTTCAGTGATGGCATGGTTCGCGACAACAAGGCGCTGAATCAGCAAATAGCCTCTATCACCGCGTTGGGGCGGGCGGGTTTGCCGGATGATATCGGCGGGGCGGCGGCGGCACTGCTCGCCGACGCAAGCCAGTGGATAAATGGCCAGCGCATTGAAGCGTCGGGCGGTACCTTACTGTAGCGTGACGATTCACGGGGCCGGAATGTTGGCGCCAGCGTCAGCGGCTTCGTTCGGCCTTGCGTCTGTCCGCTTCAAGTAGCGGGCAGCTCGGGCAATATTCCAAGCCGGAAATTTTATAACGCAGGCAACAGCGACGGCGGATGATGGTCGGCGGGCCGGACGGGGATGAAATGACCCGCATCGGCCGATAGACAGGGTTTACCGAACCGTCGGAAAGGGTGTGCGTTTGCAAAAAACCGTCGGCCGACGCGGTATCCGCGCCCGCTTCGCGGGCCATGCTCAAGCCGTGGGCAAGGCGAATGCCGGCGTTATTCCAGAACAGACCGGGCTTGATGCCAGACAGCGTCGCGAAAGTTTGGCAAACCGGCGACAGGTGGATTGTCAACAATTCCGCAAAGCGCACCTGGCCGTTTTCGCACGGCGCGGGCCGGCCGGCATGCGCCAGGATAAACTGTTCCGGCACCGCGTCTTTGCTCAAGGTAAAGCCGATATCCCTGGGGAGGATGGGTAACTGCCAGTTATACAGCATGTTCACCCGGATCCAGGGAGCCAATAATAACGCGAAGTACCATTGCGACCACATGGAAACCACCGCGGCGCGATCTTCGCCTTGATATAACGCCATGAGAGGCGCCAGTAGCGGCAACGCCGTATCCGGGCTGCATAACAATGCCGCGCTGTGGACTTCTGTTCCGACGGGCGGCGCCAGCAAAAAATCCTCGGTTATTTTGGCGGCTGGAGCATTGTAGCCCTCGACAGATTTCATGTCTCTCCTCGCTTGATTTATTCCAGGAGAAAAACGGCTAACGGACTGCTGGCTTGCAGTCATTCTCCGAATGCGCATAATAGGCCATAAAAATCGCAATGATAACTATTTATATTTTAATTTATGTGCACTCATGATGTGTATCGCCGGAACCTGATCAAGGGGCTGCTGCTTGCGCCCTGGTGCCGTTGGAAGCTGGCGGACGCCGCCCGGCCTCCTGACATAAACCGTATCATTGCCCTGGAATGGCGGCCGGCGGAATTGCTCCTGGCGTTGGGCGTCATGCCGCTGGCTGTGGCCGACATACCCAACTATCGCCGATGGGTGGAGGAGCCGGTTCTGGCCCCATCGGTGGTGGACGTGGGGTTGCGCAACGAACCCAACCTTGAGGCGATCAAACGATTGCACCCTTCGCTTATCCTGCTGTCCAGGGGATACGGCCCCGACCCCGGCACCATGAATATGCTGGCGCCCGCGTTATCGTTTCCCTTTGGCAACCCGCAAGGATTGCCGTTCACCCAGGCCCGGCGGGATGTGCTGACGTTGGGCGACTACCTGGGTCTGGCCGACCGGGCAAAACGACATTTACACGAGGTGGACCGACAGGTGGCGCAGACTCGGCAACGTTTAAGCAAAACGCCCGGCAAGCCGTTGTTGCTCTTTTCTTTTATCGACAGCGGACATGTTCTGGTGATCGGCAAACGCAGCCTATTGCAAGAGGTGATGGACGAGGTCGGCGTTGAAAAC
The DNA here is from genome assembly GCF_005217455.1 of Martelella alba. Lineage (GTDB taxonomy): Bacteria > Pseudomonadota > Gammaproteobacteria > Enterobacterales > Enterobacteriaceae > Acerihabitans. The sequence goes on along the minus strand of NZ_SZPQ01000040.1, from coordinate 34,745 downwards.
GCCTGGCAAGGCGAAGTTAACTCCTGGGGCAGTACAGTGGTGGGTATCGAACGACTGGCGCAAATGCGGGACGTACGGGCGTTTTGTTTTCACCGTGGCGAGCGGGATCCGCTTAATGAGGCCGTCCATTCCCCCCTTTGGCGGATCTTGCCGTTTGTACGCGAGAAACAATGGCGGGTTGTGCCGGCCATTTGGTTCTACGGCGCCACCCTCGCCGCCATGCGTTTTTGCCGGCACCTGGAAGCCTATTTGGAGCCGACGCGTGAATCGTAACCTCTGGCTTTGCGCATCATTCATTGCCGTCCTGGTCTTGGCGGCGTTGCTATTGACCGGCTGGAATATGACTGAACAACTGCCAATGCGCCTTTGGCGGCAGGCCATTCGGCAGCCCCAGGTCGACAATATTCCGCAACTGCTGTTTCACTATAGTCTGTTGCCACGCGCCGTATTGGCGCTATTGGTGGGTGCTGGCCTGGGCCTGGCGGGACTGCTGTTCCAGCAAATTTTGCGTAATCCCCTGGCCGAACCGACCACGCTTGGGGTCTCGGCGGGCGCGCAACTTGGGCTAACCGTCGCCACTTTATGGGGTGTGCCCGGCGGCGAAGCCGGCCGCCAATTGGCGACCATGATAGGCGCATTAGCCATAGGCGGCCTGGTCTTCGGCGTATCCTGGGGCCGACGGCTTTCGCCGGTGACGCTGATACTGGCCGGACTGGTATTGGGCCTCTACTGCGGCGCGGCCCGCAGTCTGCTGGCATTGTTCAACTATGAACAGCTTCAGAGTATTTTTCTTTGGAGTAGCGGCATGCTCAATCAGCAGGATTGGAATAGTGTCCGTTTTTTATGGCCCCGTCTGGCGGTGGGATTGCTCGCGGTACTGCTAATGTTGCGGCCGTTAACGCTGCTGGGACTGGATGACGGCGTGGCCCGTCATCTCGGTTTGGGCCTGATCGCGGCCCGGCTTGGCGGTCTGGCCATCGCCATCGCGCTGAGCGCCTATCTGGTGACCGCCGCCGGTATTATCGGTTTCATCGGTTTGTTTGCGCCGCTATTGGCGCGAATGCTAGGCGCGCGGCGGCTATTACCGCGATTGGCGTTATCTTGTGTTTTGGGCGCGCTGTTATTGTTGTTAAGCGATCAGAGTATGATCCTGCTGGCCCGCCACTGGCTGGAAATTCCCACCGGCGCCGCGACGGCTCTGTTGGGCGCGCCCTTGCTGCTCTGGCTGTTGCCCAGATTGCGGGATAATCGCGTCAGTCGGATGGAGGAGACCCTGTCGCGTGGGCGGGAACGACACGGGTCCTGGTACGGCGCATTGGCGGGATGCGCGGCGTTGTTTATTCTGTCGGGTCTGGCGCTGACTGTCGGCAAGGATAGCGCCGGCTGGTATCTGTCGTTGATGGAAATGTGGCAATTTCGCTGGCCGCGCGTACTGGCGGCCGGTATCGCCGGCGCTATGCTGGCGGCTGCGGGAACCCTGATCCAGAAAATGACCGGCAACCCGATGGCCAGCCCCGAGGTCCTGGGGATCAGCTCCGGTGCCGCATTGGGTATTGTGCTGCCATTGTTTTTGGTGCCGGATGACGCCTACGGCTGGCTATTGCCTGCGGGCGTACTGGGGGCGGCCGCCACCTTATTGCTGATCCTGATCTTGTCGCAGCGCGGCGGTTTCGCCAGCGGTCGTCTGTTGCTGGTGGGCATCGCTTTGAGTACGCTGTTTTCCACTGTGTTGACGATTCTCCTGGTCAGCGGCGATCCGCGCATGTCATCCCTTTTGACCTGGTTATCCGGATCCACCTACAAAGTACAGGGCGAACAGGCGTTGACCACCGTCGGCATCGCTATTGTCCTGCTGGCCCTGGTCCCGGTTTTGCGCCGCTGGTTGACCATGTTGCCGCTGGGCGGCGCAACGGCTCAGGCGCTGGGCGTGGCGCTTAAACCGGCCCGCATGGCGATTTTGTTATTGGCGGCGGGGCTTATCGCCACGGCCACCCTGAATGTGGGACCGCTGAGCTTTGTCGGTTTGATGGCCCCTCATATGGCGCGATTGCTGGGGTTTCGCCGGGCTATGCCGCAGACATGGGCCGCCTGCCTGATCGGGGCCATGCTCATGATCGCGGCGGACTGGTGCGGCCGTATGGTGATTTATCCTTACCAAATACCCGCTGGTTTATTGGCGACGTTTTTTGGCGCGCCTTATTTTATCTACCTGCTGCGGCGGCAGGCGGCTTGAAACGGGGCCTGCCGAGGAGGGGCAATTTAAGCCATCGGTTCGATTAGTCACGCAAACATTTTCTTGCAAATGATGAGAACTGCTGCATAATCATTCTTCCTATAAGAATCATTCTCATTATTGTTTTGAAGGTTTATCCATGCGTATCGTTCTTTCAACTTCCGGTCTGCCGGCGGCGTCTCCACGCTTGTTGGCGCTGTTCATCGGCGCCTGGTGCGCCGGCGCCTTATTGCCGGCGATAGCGGCCGACGCCGCAACGACCACCGCGACCTCCTCCGATTCTTCCTCCGCCGTCAAAACCGATTCCGCCAAGACCGTTCAAGCCCAAGGGGAAACCCTGACCGTGGTGGCCTCGCCGGAGGCGACATTCCGTCCCGGCGGCGATCAATTGGTACCGGCATTCCTGGACGGCCCGATCGCCAATGGCGGTCGTCTTGGCCTGTTGGGGGAACAAAACGCGCTGAATGTGCCTTTCAATATCGTCGGTTATACGGCCAAGGCGATGCAGGATCAGCAGACCCGTTCGGTCACGGATGTGTTACGTAATGACGCGTCGGTACAAACCGGCTACGGTTACGGCAACACCGAGGAGATTTTCAAAATCCGCGGCTTCGAATTATACAGTGAAGACATCTCGTTCGGCGGGCTATACGGGGTATTGCCGCGTCAATTCGTTTCCACCGATTTGGCGGAACGGGTTGAAATTCTTAAAGGCGCCAGCGCCTTCCTGAATGGGGTTCCCCCGGGCGGTACCGGGGTCGGCGGGACAGTCAATATCGAACCGAAACGCGCCGGCGATACGCCTTTAAATCGGGTATCCCTGGATTACACATCGAAATCGCAGGTGGGCGGTTCTTTTGATATCGCGCGCCGCTTTGGCGATAACAATCAATGGGGGGTGCGCGTCAACGGCGTGCATAGGGAAGGCGAGACCGCCGTCGATAATCAAAAACGCCGGCTCACACTGGGGTCCATTGGCCTGGATTACCGTGGCGACCGTTTCCGGGCCTCGCTGGACGCCGGCGCGGAGAAACAAACCATCCACGGCGCGCGATCCGTGGTTTACACCAGCGGGATGGACAGTATTCTGAAAGCGCCGTCGGCCACCACCAATTACGGCCAGAAATGGGCGTTTACCAATACCGAAAGCCAGTTCGGCGCGCTGCGCGGCGAATATGATATTGCCAATGACTGGACGGTGTATGGCGCCATCGGCGGCAACCATACCCATGAGTATGGATCCTATTCCTCCCCCACCGTGTATGACGACGATGGCGATGCCACCATGGGACAAATGCGGGTGCCGTATTTCTCCGATAGCTTCTCCAGTCAGGCGGGGATCCGCGGCAAATTCGACACCGGCTTTGTCCGGCACAGCATCAATCTGGGCTATTCCAGCATCTATACCCGGACGCGCACGTCCTACGCCATGTCTTCCAGCAGCATTGCCACCAATATCTACGATCCGGTTTATGTGCCGGAACCCGATGATGTGGCTTACACCGGCGGACATATGGGCGACCCGCGTGTCACCAGCCGCACTTATAATAGTGGCGTCTCTTTGGCCGATACGTTATCCGTGCTCGATGATAGGTTGCAGTTTATCGCCGGACTTCGTCGCCAATCGGTAAATGTCACCAATTACGACTATGACGGCGCGCAATCCGCCAAATTCGAACAAATGAAAGTGACGCCGGCGTTCGGCCTGGTTGTCAAACCTTGGGACCATATCTCGTTTTACGCTAACCACATTGAGGCGCTTCAATCCGGCGAAACCGCCGGTACCTCTTATGCCGGCGGTACTGTCGTCAACGGCGGGCAGGTGACAGGCATTGAGACATCAAAACAAAATGAAGTCGGCGTAAAAGCGGATTTCGGCCGTATCGCCGGTACGCTGGCGGTGTTCGAAATCAAAAAACCGGTGGCTTCCTATCATTACCTCGGCACCGTCGACGAGGAAGCGCAGTATGAATATGGTAATTATGGCGAGGAGCGCAATCGCGGCGTCGAATTGAACGTGTTTGGCGAACCGCTTTACGGTGTAAGGTTAAACGCCAGCGCGGCCTGGATGGATCCGGAACTGACCAAAACCCAGGACGGCGCCTATGATGGCAACGATGCCATCGGCGTACCCCGTTATCAGCTGGTTTTTGGCGGAGAATATGATATCCCCGGCTTGTCCGGCGTGACGGCCACCGGCAGGGTTATTCGCACTGGTTCGCAGTATGCTGATCAGGCAAACGACTTGAAAGTTAAGGGTTGGACCCGCCTTGACCTTGGCGTGCGTTATGATATGCAGTTGCCGCGGCATAATATCGTGTGGCGTGCCAATGTTGAAAATGTCACCAATGAACGCTATTGGGCTTCGGCCGGCGACGGTTATTTAACCCAGGGCGATCCGCGGTCATTGAAGCTGTCCATGACGGTGGATTTCTAAGGGTATTATCCGTCATCCCATTATCGCTCCAACTGAAGCCGGGGCGGTGTACGATTACTCTGTTCGCCGGCCCGCGCCGGCGATTTTTCCCCCGGCCGATTAGCGAGCCAAGGCGTGGGAAGGAAAACGGTCACAACGCCTTTCACCCCATCTGCGTCAAAAGAGCGGTATTTAATGCATCATTGCGTTGGCTTTCTCCTTCCCATCGCAGGATAATCCCCGTCCTCGCTTTCCCGGCGCCGGTATTCCATGAGCCCGCCGCGCATCGTCCGTTTCGCTGGCGAAAAAACCGGCCGCGGGAGAGTATCTTCCAAGACGGTCGCAAGACCGTACCAAAATAACGATGACGTTTGGTTTTAGGGGATTTGTTATGTCCAGCTCCATCCAATCGGCCGATTCCCAGGCCCGGTCACTTTCATCGCTCGATCGCTGGTTTCGGATATCCGCGCGCGGCAGCACCGTTCGACAGGAAATTCTGGCGGGCCTGACGACGTTTTTGGCAATGGTTTATTCGGTCATCGTGGTTCCCGGCATGCTTGGCAAGGCCGGTTTTCCGCCGGCGGCGGTCTTCGTCGCCACCTGTCTGGTGGCGGCGTTCGGCTCCTTACTGATGGGGTTATGGGCTAATCTGCCTATGGCCATCGGCTGCGCCATCTCCCTGACCGCCTTTACCGCCTTCAGTCTGGTGCTGGGCCAGCATATCAGCGTCCCCGTGGCGCTGGGGGCGATTTTCCTTATGGGTATTCTTTTTACCCTGATCTCCGCCACGGGTATTCGTTCCTGGATTTTGCATAATCTGCCGATGGGCGTCGCCCACGGGACGGGCATCGGTATCGGCCTGTTCTTGCTGATTATCGCCGCCAACGGTATCGGCCTGGTGGTAAAGAACCCCCTCGACGGGTTGCCGGTGGCCCTGGGCGACTTCGCCTCCTTCCCGGTCGTCATGTCGCTGGTCGGGCTGGCGGCCATTTTCGGCCTGGAAAAGCTGCGGGTGCCGGGAGGCATTCTGCTGGTCATTATCGCCATTTCTCTGTTGGGCCTGATTTTCGACCCGCACGTGAGCTATCGCGGGCTGTTCGCCCTGCCGACGTTGTCCGACGCCCAGGGCCATTCGCTGATTCTGGATCTGGATCTCAAGGGCGCGTTGCAAACAGCGGTCTTGCCTAGCGTGCTGGCGTTGGTTATGACGGCGGTCTTTGACGCGACCGGCACCATCCGGGCGGTGGCGGGACAAGCCGACCTGCTGGACAAAGAGGGGCAAATTATCCATGGCGGCAAGGCGCTGACCGCGGATTCATTGAGCAGTATCTTTTCCTCGCTGGTGGGCGCGTCGCCCGCCGCTGTTTATATCGAATCCGCCGCCGGTACCGCCGCGGGAGGTAAAACCGGATTGACCGCCACGGTGGTTGGCGTGTTGTTTTTGGCAATGCTGTTTCTTTCGCCTTTGTCATATCTGGTACCGGCCTATGCCACCGCGCCGGCGCTGATGTATGTGGGGTTGCTGATGCTCAGCAACGTCGCCAAACTGGATTTCACCGATTTTGTCGATGCCATGTCCGGGCTGCTTTGCGCCACCTTTATTGTGCTGACGTGCAATATCGTCACCGGGATCATGCTGGGATTCGGCACGTTGGTGATAGGTCGGATCTTTGCCGGCGAATGGCGCCGGCTCAATGCGGGGACGGTGGTTATCGCCGTGGCGCTGGTGCTTTTTTATGCCGGCGGCTGGGCTATCTGACGCATGTCGTTCCGTGTCGGCTCCGGCGGCGCCCGTACCCGTAGCGGCGAACGCGGGCCAGGAAGTCATGTAACGAAATGGATTTCCCCGGCTTCATTTTTTCAGGTTCTTACCTGAAATCAAAATCGAGCGATTTCTGTCATTCTGCAAAAGCAGCCCCCTGCGTGCGGCTGGTTCGCCGGCAAGGATACGCTTGGCAAACGGTCAAGACACGGCTTCGTCGATACGGATGTCGGAAGGGCGAATAAGGCCGGTCATGGGAGGCGTTCACAGGCGCCGCCCAAGAGCCTCGCGCGGGGTGGCTGTCCGACGGCGATCGGACCGGGTCTGGCGTGGCTCCGCGTCTCGCCCCGAAAGTCCGTCGGGAACGGTATCGCCGTCCCCTCGCTATCGCGATAGCCGCTGCGCGCCAGCATAAAATTCCCTTCGCCGCTTGCATCGTGCCGGCGGCCCTATATGCTAATGAGACTCGCGTTTTCGCCCTGACTTTCTCCAGCCCGGTTCGCAAAACGTCGCCGGACGCATACCCACTAAGGAAAGCATGGAAATATTTTTTACCATCCTGCTGCTAACCCTGATTGTCTCGTTATCGGGCGTCATTACCCGTATCCTCCCGTTCCAGATTCCGTTACCGCTGATGCAGATAGTCTTGGGCGCCTTGCTCGCCTGGCCGCGTTTCGGTTTACATGTGGATTTCAACCCTGAATTGTTTTTGGTGATGTTCATCCCGCCCTTGCTGTTTTCCGATGGCTGGAAAACTCCCGCCAGGGAGTTCCTGCGGCATGGCGGGGAAATTGTGGCGTTGGCCCTGGTGCTGGTGTTGATTACCGTGGTGGGGGTGGGCTACCTCATCTACTGGATGGTGCCGGGTATCCCGCTGGTGGCGGCGCTGGCGCTGGCGGCGGTTTTGTCGCCCACGGACGCGGTGGCGCTGGCCGGTATCGTCGGCGAGGGCCGAATTCCTAAAAAGCTGATGGATATCTTACAGGGGGAAGCTCTGATGAACGATGCTTCCGGCCTGGTGTCATTGAAATTTTCCATCGCGGTGGCCATGGGCACCATGGTATTTACGGTAGGCGGCGCGACGCTGGAATTCGTAAAAATTGCCGCCGGCGGGTTGTTGGCCGGCATCGGCGTGACCTGGATCTACAGTAAGTCCCTTCGGCTTATCAATCGGTGGAGCGGCGATGACCCCGCCACTCAAACCGTACTATTGCTATTACTGCCCTTCGCCGCCTATCTTATCGCGGAACACCTGGGCGTTTCGGGGATTCTGGCGTCGGTGGCTTCCGGGATGACCATCGGCCAGTCAGGCATTATCCGCCATGCGCCGCTCACTATGCGGCTGCGCGCCAACAGTGTCTGGGCCATGCTGGAATTCGTGTTCAATGGTATGGTATTCATTATGCTCGGCCTGCAATTGCCGGAAATTCTGGAAACCTCCATTACCCAGGCCGAGTTGGACCCCACCATCGAAACCTGGATGCTGTTTACCGATATCCTGGTGATATACGCGGCCCTTATCGCGGTGCGTTTTGGCTGGCTGATATTAATGAAAAAACTCAGCCAGCGCTTTTTGCATAAAAGACCGATGGTTTTCGGCGACTACAGCATGCGGGAAATTCTTATTGCCTCGTTTGCCGGCGTGCGCGGCGCCATTACCCTGGCCGGCGTTTTGTCCATTCCCCTGTTTCTCACTGACGGCTCCGCCTTCCCGGCCCGTTACCAGTTGGTGTTCATCGCCGCCGGCGTGATTCTGTTTTCCCTCATTTGCGGTGTGATTGCTTTACCGTTGCTGCTGCGCGGCATCGTGGTGGCCGACAAGGCGTTGCATCGCAAGGAGGAACGGATGGCGCGCGCCGCCGCCGCCGAAGTGGCCATTGAAAGCCTCAGGAAGATGCAGGAACGCCTGGCGAGCGACCCGCATGAAAATATTGACGACCAGATCATCGGTGAAGTCAGCGCCAGGGTGATGGGGAATCTGCGCCGGCGCATTGATGGAAACAACGGGCTGGGTAATGCGCTGCTTATAGAGAATTTAGAGCGGCGCATGCGCTTGAACGCCTTACGCGCCGAGCGAGGTGAATATTACCACTTGCGCGCCCAGCAAAAGATCAGCAACGAAACGCTTCTCAAATTATTGCACGATCTGGACTTGCTGGAAGCGCTGCTGGTGGAACACGAATAACGACGCTCAATTCCCCGCGACAGGCTCATCGTGCCGGGGCCAGTGCCGGCGGCAGGCGGCAATCCAGGCCTGGGCGCTATGGGGCAGGTATACGCCCTGACGCCACAGTAGCCCTAATTGCCACATCATCCGCGGCGCCACCGGCAGCCACATCAGCCGGTCTTTATCCAACCGCTGGCAGATAGGCTCCGGCAATATCGCAATACCGATACCGGCTTGCACCATGGAGGCCAGAAAGTCCCACTGCCCGCTGCGCACCGCAATCTGCGGCGATAACCCCTCGGCCTGGAAAGCTTTAAGCAAATGCCGGTGCAAAGCGAAGCCTTCGTTATAAATCAGCACCGGCCATTCAGCGATTTCCGCCAGCGACACGGCGGCGCGACGCAGCCAGGGATCCTCGCGCGGCGTTACGGCATAAAGCGGATGACTGAACAGCGGCTGTATATTCAAGCTGGTGTCGGTTTCGTTGGTTAGGGCGGTAAGGGCCACATCCAATTCGCCGGTGAGTACGGCTTGTTGGACGGTCAAACCGCCGAACTCGGCTATCTGGAGTTCGATACCCGGATAGTGCCGACGAAATTCGCTAATCAAATCCGCGACCTGAGTACCCACCATCGGCGGGATCCCCAGTCTTAACCGGCCTTTTTTCAATGAGCCGATGTCCTCCAGCTCCGCTTCAAGCTGGTGGAACGCATCCAGGATGGCCAGACCATGATGGTAGACGGCCTGGCCGCTGTCGGTGAGCAGCAACTGACGCCCCTCACGGATCAGTAAAGGGCGATCCAGTTCGTCTTCCAATTGTTTCAGGCAATTGCTGATGGTGGGCTGGGTAACGAACAGCGATTCCGCTGCGCGGGTGAAACTTTGCCGTTTGACCACTTCCACGAAATACCGCAGCGTGCGAATATCCATTACCATTCCTTTCAGTAATGATTAACATAATTTTAATTCATTTTAAGCAAATTTGTCGCTCCGCCTATACTATCCCCACGTTATTTTATGGAGAAAGTCCATGTTATCCCCCGCGGGTAGGGCCGTACCGTTTCGCTTAATCAATATTCCGTTGCTTATTCAATTGGTTTTGTACGTCTGTTTGTTCATCATCGCCCAGCAATTGGTCAGTCGTTACCATTTGCCGCTGCCCGCCAATGTGGTGGGGATGTTTATGATGCTGGTGTTGATCTTCAGCGGGATTTTACCGGTACGTTGGGTGCGCGAAGGCGCGCGCTGGCTGTTGGCGGAAATGTTGCTGTTTTTTGTGCCGGCGGTGGTGGCGGTGGTGAACTACACCCAGTTGCTTATGGTGGACGGCTGGCGGATTTTTGCGGTGATCGCCGTGAGTACGGTGCTGGTCATGGGCACAACCGGTCTGGTGGTGGACCGGATTTATCGTTTCGAATTACAACAGGCGCGTAAAAAACCCCATCATGGCTAATTTTATCCTCGGCATAATGTGTTTGTTTGTGACGTTGCTCTTGTATTTCACGAATAAATTTCTGTATCGCCGGTTTCACTATCTGCCGCTGGCGCCTCTGATTTTCACGCCGGCGTGCTGGCCGCCACCAGTATGGCGGTGTTGAGTTCGGTCTGGCTGGCGCGCCTGCTGGCCTTGCCCGAAGTGATCCAGCGCAGTCTGTCGGTCCGCTCCATCACGACGCCGTTCGCGCTGGCGGCGGCAAGCCAGGTGGGCGGCCAGCCTGATCTGGTGGCGTTATTCACCGTGGTAACCGGGGTGTTCGGTATGGCGGTAGGCGACATCGTATTTTTGCGGTTATCGATTCGGGTCAAAATCGCCAAAGGCGCGGGCTTAGGGGCATCTTCGCATGGGGCGGGCACGGCGCGTGCTTATGAAATGGGCCAGCAAGAGGGGGTGGTGGCCAGTTTGGTGATGATGCTGGCCGGTGTGCTGACCGTATTGATTGCGCCGATAATAGGCCGGATCCTGTGGTAACGATGAAGGCGGCTTAGGGGCGTTGCGGCGGCTTTCGCCGCAGATCGGCCGGCGCATCCCTTGGCAATAAGCGTTCGCCAGCGGACCGGCCCCTGGCCGGCATCGGTTAGGCTGTGATTCCCGCCGTCCATCCTGGGGACGGACAGCGGTGGACTTACTGTACCGTTGAACGGATCGTCGCGATGGGATCGGCTTGCGGCGGCGGATTTTGCGCTTCGCGAATACCGGTCTGCGATCGGATGAATTGGGCGAAGAACAACGACCGCTCCTGACTGCCTTGCGCCGAATTGTCCGTTATTGAGAAGAACCAAATACCGATAAATGAAATCAGCATGGAAAACAGCGCCGGGTATTCATAAGGATAAATCGGTTTGGCATGGCCCAGCACCTGCACCCAAATGGTCGGTCCGAGAATCATCAGCGTTACCGCGGTCAAAAGCCCCAACCAGCCGCCGATCATGGCGCCCCGGGTCGTCAGTTTCGACCAATACATGGAAAGCAGGATGATGGGGAAATTACAACTGGCGGCAATGGAAAAGGCCAGTCCCACCATAAAGGCGATATTCTGCTTTTCAAATAAGACACCCAGACCGATGGCCACCAGGCCCAGGACCATGACAGTGACTTTGGAAACCTTCAGTTCATCCCGTTCGCTGGCCTTGCCTTGCTTGATCACGCTGGCATACAGATCATGCGACACCGCCGATGCGCCGGCCAGCGTCAAACCGGCCACCACCGCCAGTATAGTGGCGAACGCCACCGCTGAGATGAATCCCAGAAAGAAATTGCCGCCCACCGCGTTCGCCAGGTGGATTGCCGCCATATTGGCGCCGCCAATTAAAGCGCCGGTACCGTCTTTGAAGGCTGGATTGGCGCTCACCAACACAATGGCGCCGAAGCCGATGATGAAAGTCAGAAAGTAGAAATAGCCCATAAAACCGGTGGCGTACAAGACACTCTTACGGGCTTCTTTGGCATCCTGCACGGTAAAAAACCGCATCAGGATATGAGGCAGCCCGGCTGTGCCGAACATCAACGCCAGGCCCAGCGACAGCGCCGACACGGGATCAGAGACCAAACCGCCGGGACGCATAATGGCCGGGCCTTTGGCATGGACTTTCATCGCCTGGGAAAACAGGTCGTCAAAACTGAAATTCACGGCTTTCAAGACCATCAGCGCCATGAAACTGGCGCCGGCCAATAGCAATACCGCTTTGATGATTTGCACCCATGTGGTGGCCAGCATGCCGCCGAACAAGACATACAAAACCATCAGGATACCCACCAGCACCACCGCCACATGATAATTGAGCCCGAACAGCAATTGGATTAGCTTGCCGGCCCCCACCATCTGGGCGATGAGATACAACGCGACCACCACCAGGGAGCCGCAGGCCGATAGCGACCGGATAGGCTTTTGCCGCAACCGATAAGACGCCACATCGGCGAAGGTATAACGGCCAAGGTTACGTAGCCGTTCGGCGATCAGAAATAAAATGATCGGCCAACCCACCAGAAATCCCAACGAATAGATCAAACCATCGTAACCCGAGGTATAAACCAACGCGGAAATACCGAGGAAAGAGGCCGCCGACATGAAATCGCCGGAGATGGCCAGTCCGTTTTGCAGGCCGGTGATATTACCGCCGGCGGTATAATAGTCCTTGCGAGAGCGCGTGCGTTGCGACGCCCAATAGGTGATGTACAGGGTCAGCGCCACAAACAGGACGAACAGGACGATGGCCTCGACATTGAGGGGACGGGAGCTTTGCGGCGCCGCCTGCGCCAGTATCGGCGCCGACAACAGTAGTGCAACCGCGATTTTGCCAAGGTTAGCCATTGTAGCGTACCTCGCTCAGTAATTGCTTGGTCAGACGGTCGAATTCGCCGTTGGCGCGCGCCACGTAAATAGCGGTCAGGATAAACGACACAATGATCAGACCGATACCCAGCGGTATACCCCGGGTCACGCTGGTACCCTCATAAACAGGCGTACCCAGCCAGCCCGGCGCAAAGGCAATTAATAGAATCAAACCGAAATACAGCACCAGCATGATAACCGAAAGTAAGGTGGCGAAATGTTGCCGTTTCGCCACCAACTGCCTGAAGTGGGGGTTATTCTCTATCCTCTGATAAATGACATCATTCATCTTGGCATCTCCGGTATGGGGTCGAGGTAAAGATTGGCGATGCCGCCCGCGGGCGGCAAAAGTGTCAGGAAGGTACATTCATGGATTGTTTTTCTTCGAGTAACTTTTCTACTACGCCGGGATCCGCCAACGTGGAGGTATCGCCGAAATTCCCGGTATCGCCAGCGGCGATTTTGCGCAAAATGCGCCGCATAATTTTGCCCGAGCGGGTTTTGGGCAATGAATCCGTCCAGTGCAGGATATCCGGCGTGGCAATGGAGCCGATTTCTTTGCGAACCCAGCCACGCACTTCATTGTAAAGTTCAGGTGTCGGTTGCTCCCCATGATTCAGCGTGATGTAAGCGTAGATCGCCTGCCCTTTAATGTTATGGGGAATTCCCACCACCGCCGCTTCGGCGATTTTAGGGTGGGAAACCAGCGCCGATTCGATTTCCGCGGTGCCAAGACGGTGTCCGGAGACATTGAGTACATCGTCCACCCGGCCGGTTATCCAGAAATAGTCGTCTTCATCACGCCGGGCGCCATCGCCGCTGAAATACATGCCTTTAAATGTTGAGAAATAAGTTTGTTCGAAGCGCTCATGATCGCCAAATAGCGTTCGGGCCTGGCCCGGCCAGGAATCGACCATCACCAGGTTTCCTTCGGCGGCGCCTTGCCGAAGATTGCCCTCGTTGTCCACCAGCGCCGGCTGTACGCCGAAAAACGGCAGGGTGGCCGAACCGGCTTTCAGCGGCGTTGCGCCCGGTAATGGCGTGATCATGAAACCGCCGGTTTCGGTTTGCCACCAGGTATCCATAATCGGACAGGCGCTATTGCCGATTTTGTGGTAATACCACTCCCAGGCTTCCGGATTGATGGGCTCGCCCACCGACCCCATGATGCGCAAAGAATCGCGGCGGGTGCCTTCAATGGCTTTGTCTCCCTCGGCCATCAAGGCGCGAATGGCCGTCGGCGCGGTATAAAGGATATTGACCCGGTGTTTGTCCACCACCTGCGCCATGCGCCTGGCATCGGGCCAATTGGGCACCCCTTCGAACATCAGGGTAATGGCGCCGCAGGCCAGGGGTCCATACAACAGATAGCTGTGTCCGGTTATCCAGCCGACATCGGCGGTACACCAGTAAATATCGCCGGGATGGTAATCGAAGACATATTTGAAGGTCATGGCGGCATAAACCAGATAACCGCCGCTGGTATGCAATACGCCTTTCGGTTTACCGGTGGAGCCGGAAGTATAAAGAATAAACAGCGGGTCTTCGGCGTTCATGGCGACCGGCGGACAGTTCTCGTCCGCGACGTCCATGGCGTCGTGCCACCATAGATCCCGCTCCGGTTGCCAATCCACCGGCTTACCGGTGCGTTTGAGGACAATAACCCGTTGTAGGGTTTTTACCGCCGGGTTTTTCAGGGCGTCGTCGATGTTCTTTTTCAAGGGAATTTTCCGGCCCGCCCGAATGCCCTCGTCGGCGGTAATCATGATTTTGGCGCTGGAATCGACGATTCGACCGGCTATCGCCTCGGGGGAAAACCCGCCGAAAATCACCGAGTGGATGGCGCCGATACGGGCGCAGGCCAGCATGGCGATTGCCGCTTCCGGCACCATCGGCATATACAGCGCCACCACATCCCCTTTGGCCACACCCTGCGACCTAAGTACATTGGCAAACCGGCAAACCTCCCGGTACAGCTCGCGATAAGTCAGTATCCGGCCTTCGGCGGCGTCATCCCCCTCCCAGATGATGGCCGTCTGGTCGCCGCGCTCCGCCAGATGGCGATCCAGGCAATTGGCGGCAACGTTCAACGTCCCGTCTTCAAACCAGCGGATACGGATATGACCGGGGTCGAATGAGGTATTTTTTACCTGGGTATAAGGGGTTATCCAATCGATAATTTTGCCATGCTCGCCCCAAAACGCCTCGGGTTCCGCCACCGACCTGCGGTAAAGCTGCCGGTATTGTTCTGCAGTGATAAGGGCATGCTGCGCGATGTCGGGCGGGATCGGATAAATATGCGGTTGGCTCATGGTTTCCTCCTGTAGATGTTAATGATATGTCAAACTTAAGTTAATTAAACCAGCCGCGGCAGCTTTGTTTTCTTTTTGAGCGGTCGATCACGCATATTTGTTGTGGATTTAATAATTCCGCTCAGTAATGTCATTTCACTACGTTTTTTTTCGGTCTCAACAGGGATATTTATCATACTTATTCGCTGATTTGGTGAACGGCATCACTGATTGATCAGGTCGCGCAGCAAAAATAAAAGCCGATAATTTCATCAAGGGATGCGTTAGGAAAATTAGCGATGTGACAAAAATAAATTCTTCTATAACAATATATTGAATTGTATTACCGATTTAATTCCCGGTATTGCCGTAAAACAAGGGCGAAGTCGCCATAAATCAGTGCTTGCCTGCGGCTTTTCCAGATGATACAGAATGGCGTCCTGTTCAGGACGTGGATTGGCAACTCTCCCCGCGGCGATACGGTCGGTTGGCGCAGATAAGCGAGAACAAAGCGGTACTTCAAGAGCATCCGGCCTGGCGGGGAACATTCTGGGGAAAGTAAATTGTTATGAAAAAGTTAATGTCTAGTCTCGCCTGGCAAATCCTGGCGGCCCTCATATTGGGAATCGCTGTCGGGGCGATACTGCACAATCAGGCGGAAAGCAGAGAGTGGTTCATCGCCAATCTGCTCTCTCCGGCGGGGGAGATTTTTATCCGTTTGATCAAGATGATCGTTGTGCCTATTGTGATTTCCACGCTGGTAGTGGGCATTGCTGGCGTCGGTGACGCCAAGAAATTAGGCAGGCTGGGTCTTAAGACGCTGGTTTATTTCGAGGTGATCACCACCCTTGCTATAGTGGCGGGCATTACGTTCGCCAATGTTTTTCAGCCGGGACATGGCATTGATATGTCAACGTTGGCGGCGACGGATATTTCGCGCTATGAGCGAACCGCCGAACAGGTGCAGGGCGAGGGGCACGGTTTGATCGGCACCATCTTGTCATTGGTACCGTCGAATATTTTTACCGCCATGGTCCATGGCGATATGCTGCCGATTATTTTCTTCTCCGTGTTATTCGGCCTTGGTCTCGCCGCGCTGCCGGACGAAACCCGCACGCCGCTGCTTAACGTATTCAAAGCGGTGGCGTCCACAATGTTTAACGTGACCCATATGATCATGCGTTATGCCCCCGTCGGGGTTTTCGCCCTGATCGCGGCGACGGTGGCCAATTTCGGTTTCGCCTCGCTTTTGCCGTTGGCCCGGCTGGTGCTGCTGGTGTATGCGGCAATCATCTTCTTTGCGTTTGTGGTACTGGGAACCACGGCCAGGTTATGCGGATTACGGATTTGGGTATTGCTGCGCATTCTCAAAGAAGAACTGATTCTGGCTTACTCTACCGCCAGTTCGGAAAGCGTGCTGCCGCGTATCATGGAAAAAATGGAAGCTTATGGCGCGTCCCGAACAGTAACCAGCTTTGTGGTACCCACCGGGTATTCCTTCAATCTGGATGGCTCCACCCTTTATCAAAGCATAGCGGCCATCTTTATCGCCCAGCTCTATGGTATTGATCTGTCCATTGGCCAGGAAATCCTCCTGGTACTGACCCTGATGGTGACGTCCAAGGGCATCGCCGGCGTGCCGGGCGTGTCGTTCGTGGTATTGCTGGCGACGCTGGGCAGCGTGGGGATACCCCTTGAGGGACTGGCATTTATCGCCGGCGTGGATCGCCTGCTGGATATGGCGCGCACGGCGCTGAATGTGGTGGGCAACGCCCTGGCGGTACTGGTTATCGCCAAGTGGGAAAACCAGTTTGACCATGAAAAGGCGCAAGCTTTCGAGAAAACCGCGTTAACGGTAAAAACGCCGCAATCCTCGTTGTCATAGGCAACGCGTGCGGCGCTTAGCCGCGGCCCTAACGGGGACAGGTCCCAGAGAGGGCCGGGCAATGATACAAACACCCCCCTCAAAAGGGGGATGTCGTCAACCGTGGCGATGCAACAGCCGGTAAAGCGCCGGTATTACCAACATCGAGAGTAGCGGCGCGCTGACCATGCCGCCGATCATGGGCGCGGCGATGCGCTGCATGACCTCCGAACCGACCCCGCCGCCCCACATGATGGGCAGCAGGCCGGCCATAATGGTCGCTACCGTCATCACTTTGGGCCGCACCCGCAGTACGGCGCCTTCGCGGATAGCGGCCAGCATTTGCGATTCCGTCAAAGGCTGGCCGGCGATCCGGTATTTTTCCATCGCGTGGTTGAGGTATAACACCATGATGACGCCGAATTCCGCCGCGACCCCCGCCAGGGCGATAAATCCCACCGCGGCGGCCACCGAAAGGTTGTAGTGCAGCAGATAAAGCAGCCAAACGCCGCCTATCAAGGCAAACGGCAAGGTTCCCATGATCAGCAGCGCATCCCGCACCCGGGCGAAGGTGATATACAGCAGGACAAAAATGATCGCCAGCGTAAAGGGCAGCACGATTTTCAGTTTGGCGCTGGCGCGTTCCAGGTATTCGAACTGTCCCGACCAACTGACGGAAACACCGTCCGGTAATGTGACTTGCCGCGCCACCGCCCTCTGCATGGCATCCACGGCCGATTTCAGGTCGCGCCCGCGCAGGTCCACGTAAATCCAATCGGACAGACGGGCGTTTTCGCTCTTGAGCATCGGCGGGCCATCCGATACCCGGATATTCGCCAAATCGGATAACGCCACCTGGGCGCCGCCGGCGGTGATGACCGGCAGATCCCTGAGCTTTTGTACTGAATCCCTGACTTCACGGGGATAGCGCACATTGATGGGGTAGCGTTCCCGGCCCTCAATGGTTTCGCCGATATTGTCGCCGCCGACCACGGATGCCACGATGGATTGCAGTTCCGCCACCGATACGCCATAACGGGCGGCTTTTACCCTGTCGATGTCCACATCGATATAGCGCCCGCCATTCAACCTTTCCGCCAGCGCCGACGTCACGCCGGGGACGGACTTGACCACCCGTTCTATTTGCTGGGCGGCTGTTTCGATGTCATTGATATTGTTACCGTTGACTTTGATGCCCACCGGGCTTTTGATGCCGGTGGCCAGCATATCCAGCCGGTTACGTATAGGCGGTACCCAGACATTGGCGACACCGGGCAAAGACACGGTCCGATCCAACTCCTGAATGAGTTTGTCGGTGGTCATGCCCGGACGCCATTGATCTTTCGGCTTAAAATGAATCGCGGTTTCAAACATGGTCAGCGTGGCCGGATCCGTGGCGGTTTCGGCGCGTCCCGCCTTACCGAACACCGTCGCCACTTCCGGCACCGTCTTGATAAGTCGATCGGTTTGCTGCAACAGACGGGCGGCTTCGTTGGCCGAGATGCCGGGTAGCGTCGACGGCATATACAACAGATCGCCCTCGTCGAGGGACGGCATAAACTCGGTACCGAGACGGCTTAAGGGATAAGTGGTCGCCAGTAGCAGCGCCAGCGACAATCCCAGCGTCGATTTGGGGTATTGCAGCACTTTTTCCAGCAACGGCCGATACAAACCGATGAGCCCCCGGTTGATGGGATTGGCGTTTTCGTCCGGAATACGGCCGCGGATGAAATACCCCATCAATACCGGTACCAGTGTGATGCCCAATCCGGCGGAGATCGCCATGGCATAGGTTTTGGTAAACGCCAGGGGGCCGAACATCCTGCCTTCCTGCGCTTCCAGCGAAAACACCGGGATAAATGACAAGGTGATAATAAGCAGGCTGCAAAACAGCGCCGGCCCGACCTCGGTCGACGCGCGGGCGGATATCCGCCAATAGTCCGCGCCAGCCGGGGTTTGCCCCGGGTGCCCGTGCCGCCACTTTTCCAGTACCTTGTGCATGTTTTCGATCATCACGATCGCCGCATCCACCATCGCGCCGATAGCGATGGCAATCCCGCCCAGCGACATGATATTGGCGTTGACTCCCTGGTAATGCATGACGATAAACGCGCCAAGTATGCCCAGCGGCAAAGTGATAATCGCCACCAGCGCCGATCGGAAGTGGAATAGAAACAAGCTGCAGACCAGCGTGACCACGATAAACTCTTCCACCAGTTTGTGGGAAAGCGTTTCGATAGCCTGTTTAATCAAGGTGGAACGGTCGTAAACCGGCACGATCTCCACACCCTGCGGCAGGCTGCGACGGATTTCATTAAGCTTGCTTTTGACGCCGTTAATGGTGTCCAGGGCATTTTTGCCATAGCGCATCACGATAATGCCGCCAGCCACCTCTCCCTGGCCGTTCAGTTCCGCCACGCCGCGCCGCATCTCCGGCCCCAGGCGCAAATCGGCCACATCGGACAGCAGTATCGGCACGCCGCCGCGGGAGGTAATGACGATATGCTCGAAATCCTGCGCGGATCTCAGGTAACCGGAGGTTCGGACCATATACTCGGCTTCATTCATTTCCAGCACCGACCCGCCGCCTTCCTGGTTAGCCTGTCTGACGGCATCGATGACTTGTTGGTGGGTGACGTTCAGCGCGCGCATACGGTCGGGCTTTAATACGATCTGGTACTGACGCACCATGCCGCCGACGCTGGCCACTTCCGAGACATTGGGGACGGTTTTCAGTTCGAACCGCAAGACCCAGTCCTGCAATGCGCGCAAATCGGCCAGACTGCGGCGCCCGGTTTTGTCCACCAAGGCATATTCATACACCCAGCCGACGCCGGTGGCATCCGGGCCCAGGCTGGCCCTGGCTTCAGGCGGCAGGCTGGATTGCGCCTGACTCAAATATTCCAACACCCGCGAGCGCGCCCAATAAGGGTCGGTACCTTCCTCGAACAAAATATAGACGTAGGCATCGCCGAACATGGAAAAGCCGCGAACCGTTGTGGCGCCCGGCACCGACAACATGGTGGTGGTCAGCGGGTAAGTCACCTGGTCCTCCACCACCTGCGGCGCTTTACCTGGGTAATTCACGCGAATTATCACCTGCACATCGGAAAGATCCGGCAGCGCGTCCACCGGCATCCGTTGCAATGCCCAAATCCCCCAGGCCGTGAGCAGCAGCGCGCCCATCAATATCAGCAACCGGTTACGTAGCGACCAACGAATAATAAACGCAATCATTGTTCGCTCCTCACCGGCGCCAGTTGAGTAATGCGGGCGCCGCCATCGTCAAGAACAAAACGAAACGTCACGTTGCTTCCCACTGCGAGGCCGCTGGGCAAACCGGAGGCGGGCAAGGCAAAGTCCATGGTCATCGGTGGCCAGCCCAAGTCCGGCACGGCATGATGGGACATCGTCACTAAATGGCCGCTGATGGCATCAATCACGCCTTCGGTGGCATATTCCCGCCCCTGGGGCTGGGCCGTCCGGGACTTGGCCGACGCCGGGGCGTCATTGAATTCAGGCATCGGCGCCATGCCCGGCATATCGGCCATGGCATCGCCGGTTTTCGGCGACGGGCTTTTCGCTGGAGAAGAGGGATTTCCCGCCATTTGTGGTAACGCGCTGCGCAGGCTGGCTTCGGAATCGATCAGGAACTGACCGGAAACCACGACCTGTTCGCCGGCATGCAAACCCTGGCGTATTTCCACCCAATCGTCGAACTCACGTCCGGCGACCACGTTCACCGGCCGGAAATGGCCGTCGCCTTCCGCCAGCAATACCGTATTACGGCTACCGGTCTGGATCAGCGCATCCTGAGGTATGGCCACCACACTCTCGCCGCCGGCGTCGCGCGCCAGGCGAACATTCAGATACATACCGGGCTGAAGCCGGTTATCCCGGTTTTCGACGGCAATACGCGCCCGGTAAGTGCGTGTGGCGTTATCCACTACCGGCAGAACTTCACTGACGCGGCCGTGAAACGTACTACCCGGCCAGCGGGCCGTCACAGCGACGATATCGCTGCCCGGCGTGATGGCGCCGGCCTGCGATTCGGGATAATCCGCCACCACCCAGACCGGGTCCAACGAGGACAGTTCAAACATAGCCTGCGACGTGGTGACCTGGCTGCCTTCCCGCACATCCAGTTTACTGATGAAACCCTGTTGCGGCGCGCGGATATCGATACGGGTTTGCGGTAGCCCGGTTTTCTCAACGGAACGGATAATATCGTCCGGCATAAACAGCAATTGCAGACGCTGACGCGCCGCGCGGGTCAATTCCGGATCGCCTAACCGGCGTACCGCCAGATATTCCTGCTGCGCGGCGCTCCACGTCGGGATCCATAACCGGGCCAGCGGCTGGCCTTTAACCACCTGCTGCTGTTCGGCGTTGACATAAAGTTTTTCCACTAGCCCATCGGCTCTGGCGGGGATGATTTGTATGCCGCGATCATCAATGCTGACCGTACCGAAGGCATCCAGCGGTGTGCGCACCGTCCGCTGTTCGGCTTTCGCCAGCCGAACTCCCAGGTTCTGCTGCTGCCGGGCGCTGACCGTGACGCCCCCTTCCTCCGCGGCCTCATCGGCATAGCGTGGTTTCAAAGGCATATCCATAAACGGCGATTTCCCCGGTTTGTCGAACCGTTGCCCCGGCGACATCGGATCGTACCAGTAAAGTATTTTTCTCTCTCCGCCCGCGCCGGCGGCCAGGGTCGGCGGCTGGGCCGAAGCGGCGGCCAACGGCCGCGTCTGGCGTAATAGGTAGCCCGCGCCGAATGCGGTCAAGAGAACCGCCAGGCTCAATATCCATTGCGTGAAACGGCTCATACGAAAAGCGCTCATGGCCTGGTCTCCTGCGGGATAAGGTAACGAATGGCGGCCCAGTTCCGCGCCAGATCACGAGCGGCGCGATTTTCTTCCAGCCCGCTTTCCAGCAGGGCGCGCCGGGCGCCGAGCATCTCGGCCAAGGTGGCGCTGCCGGCGCGGTACTGCGCCTGGGTCAATCGTAAACGCTGCTGTTGTAGCGGCAGTACGTCGTTTCCCTGCCGTTGCCAGCGCGACTGGGCGGCCTGATATTGCGCAATGAGCACATTGAGCTGTTCTGTGTGATCCCGCACGGTCGATGCCAGTTGGTCGTTGGCGGCGAAGACCCGCGCCTGGTCGGCGGCATGATCTTTATCCTGACGTTGGGACTGGAATAGCGGCAGATCCACGGTAAACATAATGCCGGCCATATCATCAAGCCGGTCGGCGCGTTTCCCGTAATACACTTCCACTCCGACATCGGGTATGGCCGCCACCGCCGACTGGGCGGAACGGGCCTGAGCCATTTCCGATTCGCGGCGGGCCTGCAAAACCTCCGGATGCTGTTCGACGCCTTGCATCAGTACCTGCGGCTCGGCGGGCAGTCGTTCAAAACGCGGCATTGCGCCGGTTGTATCGACCTGGGCATCGCCGGTCAGCCGCATCAGTCTCGCCTGCGCCACGGTGACGTCCCGATCGGCATCGGATACCGCATTACGCATATCGATCAGCACCAGACGACCGTCCAGAACCGATGCGGGGCTGCCTCCGCCCGCCACCGCCGCCTGTTGCACCGCGATTTGCCGTTCGCTTTCCGCCAACAGCCCCCGTGCTTGATCGGCGCCTTGACGGGCCAGGGTTAAATCCAGCCACGCCTGGGCGGTATCCCGCTGTAACCGGGCGCGCAATGTCTGGAAGTCGGCCGCCGAAACGGCGGCCTGCGCCTGGAAAGTTTCGGCTTTACGCTGCCGTTTGGTACGACTGACGTAACGTTGCTGAATCCCGATACGCTGCATGGTCATATCTTCGCGGGTCAATCGATGGGCATTGTCGCCGCCCAACGGCAGGTTTTCCACACCGAACTCCAGCTTCGGATCAGGTAACTGCGCGGCGGAATCGGCTTCGTTGGTCAGAGCCTGCCGTTCGTGGCGATTGGCGGACAGTGCCGATGAATACTGCTCGGCGCGGGTTAGCGCCTCATCCAGGTTCAGTTCCGCGCCAAACGTCGACGCGGAAGTGAGCAGCATGAGGACCAACCACGCCCGATGAGAGCATGGTGATTGCATGATGGTCCTCGCTTAAGGTTGCATGGGCTGGATGCGGGTCAGTTGATAACCCTGTTCAGTCTGGCGGAAACTGAATTCCACCTGGTCGCCTGGTGTTAATCCCAACTGGGCAAGTTGGGCGGGGATGGCGAATGTCATGGTCATGGCCGGCCAGTTCAGCGCCGGGATCGCCGAATGGGCGATGGCGATTTTGCCGTCGCCCAAGCGAAGGATGGTACCCTGGGAATGGTAATCGGTAGCGGTATCGGCGGACATATCCGCGACGGATGTCCCCTGGCCCATGCCGGGCATAGTATGCATGTCCATGCCGGCCATATCATCGGCGAACGCCGGGGCGGCGACAAACGTTAACGTCGTTAAAATACACATCAATACGGGTTTCATGGAGGAATCCTAAACATAAGTCAAATACCGTCCGCGACACGGGGGCGCGGACAACCATCGGCGTTATGTCCGGGTTTATTCTCTGAACCGGCAGAAACGAATTTCTGCCGGCGGCCCCGCAATGGGTGGCGTTAGCCAGTCGGCGCTAAGGGTTTGGGGTGTTTCCCGCCAGTCGGCTAGCCGTAACTCGGTAGGACTGGGCAAAACGGAGAAAGGCGCGTGTTGGTTATCTTTATGGACGCAATCCGGCACACAGTGTTTGTCGCAAAGTAATCCCGGCTGACCGGCCTGTTGGTCAGGGGCATCGTCATGCAGCATCCGCTCGGTATGTTCCAGCGTGGCCGGCAGGGCGGTAACGGGCATGGAGCATTGATGGCCCGCCAGCGCCAATTGCGAATTCAACAACAGCCAAAAGGCCAGCAAAATCAGGGCAAAAACCCGCCGCCGACGACAGCGGAACTTGTCCATGAATTTTGTGACTGATGCGGAATACGACATGATTTCCTTTTGAAACTGGCCGGTACCGGTGTTGCAGACGGTTGGCAACCGCCACGACGGGTAATGCCGCCGGCTGTATACTGCTGTCAATGGCCGTAGTGAACGCGAAAAGCGCTTAGGTGTTATTGATATGCATCAATTATTCAAGCGACACCGACGGGATGTCCATAGAATTTGCGTTAATTGACAAAGAGGAAAATATCTCGATCACTCAACCTGTTTCGGGCACGCAAAAACGGCGCGCGGAGGGATAGCCCCCGGCGCCGGCAAACATCCCCTTTAGCGCAAATAATGGATGACTTGATTGGCGCTTCCTCGCCAGAGCAGGGCCGGATCGCGCAGTTCCTGTACGAACTTGCCATCCACCAGGACGTTTATCTCATCCGCCACCTGCTTTTGAGCCTCGTTGAGACTAGCCAGGGTATAACCGGTCCAGACCCAGATATCCTTGCCAGGGCATTCGTCGCGCACCCGCCGTACCAAATGCAGCACCGCCGGAACATTACGCGGATGCAAAGGATCGCCGCCGGAAAGCGACAGGCCCTGCCGCGGGATCCGGCTGTCCCGTAAATCCTGAATGATATGATTTTCCATGGCCTCGGTGAACGGCACGCCGGAATCGAGCCGCCAGGTACTTTTATTGTAACAGCCCGGACATTGATGTTCGCAGCCGGCCACGAACAGCGTACAGCGGGTACCGGGACCGTTGACGACATCCACCGGATAGTATTGATGGTAATTCATGGCGTTTAGCCCAACGGCCCACTTGGCATATGTTTCACCCGCCGCTTGACCTCTTCTTGTTTCCCGGCGTTAAACGGCCGGGCGTCCGGGCTGCCGAGATAGCCGCAAACCCGCCGTGTTACCGAGACCTTGGCCGGATCATGGTTACCGCATTTCGGACAGGTAAAGCCTTTGCTGGTACAGGAAAACTCGCCGGTATAGCCGCATTCGTAACACTCATCGATAGGCGTATTGGTGCCATAGTAAGGAATGCGGGTATAGCTATAATCCCAGACATCTTCCAGCGCCTTCAGATTGTGTTGCAAATTGGGGTATTCGCCATAGCAGATAAAACCGCCGTTGGACAAGGGCGGATAGGGCGCTTCGAAGTCCAGTTTATCGTAGGGATTGACCTGTTTTTCCACATCCAGATGAAAACTGTTGGTGTAATACCCCTTATCGGTTACGCCTTCAACGATGCCGAACTCGGCGGTATCAAGGCGGCAGAAGCGATCGCAAAGATTTTCGCTCGGCGTGCTATACAGGCTGAAGCCATAGCCGGTTTCCTTTTTCCATTGGTCGGTGGCGGCGCGCAGGCGGGCGACGATCGCCACCGCCTTGCCGCGCAACTGGGCGTTGTCGAACACATGGGTCTCGGTACCGTACAGCGCGTTGATGGTTTCATGAACGCCGATATAACCCAGCGAAATCGAAGCGCGGCCATTCTTGAAAATATCAGCGATGTCATCGTCGGCCTTCAGACGCACGCCGCAGGCGCCTTCCATATACAGGATTGGCGCCACGCGCGCCTTGACGCCGTCAAGGCGGGCAATGCGGGTCATCAAGGCTTTCTTGGCCAGCGCCAGACGCTCGTCCAGCAACGCCCAGAAGCGGGATTCATCCCGTTTGGCCTCAAGGGCGATACGCGGCAAATTCAGGCTTATTACTCCCAGATTGTTACGCCCGTCGTGAATTTGCTTGCCGTTTTCTTCATAGACGCCGAGGAAACTGCGGCATCCCATGGGGGTTTTAAACGACCCGGTGACTTTCACCACCTGATCGTAATTGAGAATATCCGGATACATCCGTTTGCTGGCGCATTCCAGCGCCAACTGTTTGATATCGTAATTCGGATCGCTGAATTTGTGGTTTACGCCGTCGCGGATGGCAAACACCAACTTGGGGAACACGGCGGTTTTACGATTCTTACCCAGACCGGCGATACGATTGCGCAGGATAGACTGCTGTATCATCCGTGATTCGCGGCTGGTGCCCAGACCAAAGCCGAAGGTGACGAATGGCGTCTGGCCGTTGGCGGTATGCAGGGTATTGACTTCATATTCCAGCGACTGGAAAGCGTCGTAACACTCTTTTTCGGTACGGGCCAGGGCGTAATCTTCCGCATCGGCTATTTTCCATTGCGCGGCGGTGTTGCGGTGCTTGTCGTAGCTGGCGGCGACATAGGGCGCCAGTATTTCGTCAATACGGTTGATGGTGGTGCCGCCGTAGATGTGGCTGGCCACTTGGGCGATAATCTGCGCCGTTACGGCGGTGGCCGTTGAAATCGAGCGGGGCGGCTCGATCTCCGCGTTGCCCATTTTAAAGCCCTTGGTCAGCATACCTTCCAGATCGATAAGCATACAATTGAACATCGGGAAGAACGGTGAATAATCCAGGTCGTGATAGTGAATTTCCCCCCGTTCATGGGCCAGGACCACATCGCGCGGTAGGATGTGCTGCCGCGCGTAGTGTTTGGCCACGATACCGGCCAACAGATCCCGCTGGGTGGGAATGACCTTGCTGTCCTTATTGGCATTTTCATTGAGCAGGGCCACATTGCTCTGTTCCACCAGTCCGCGGATTTCCTGATTCAACCGGCCGCGTTTTTCGCGGGCCACATCGCGATCATGGCGGTATTCAATATACAAACGAGCCAGTTGCTTGTAGGGGCCGGCCATTAATTGATTTTCCACGGCATCCTGGATATCGCGAATATCCACGTGGGATCGGCCGTTCATTTGCTGAGCCACCAGCGCGGCGATGGTTGCGCAATAATCGTCATCTTTTACGCCGGCGGCCTGCGCGGCATGCATGACCGCCTGACAAATACGTGTTTGGTCGAAATTGACCTGACAACCGTCCCGTTTGATCACTACCGGTTTCACGATGCGACTCCTTGTACGCCAGAATGGGGTAAGGGCCATCCCGGCGCCGGCGGTGTTCCGGCGGGATGCGGCCGGAGACTAAAACCTGGGGGCGGAAGAATGACCACAATATCTAGTTTAATAATAGTACGTCTGACACTAGATATAGAGTATGGTCCAGAGTGTCGGCAGGAAACTTGACTTCGCTCAAAAAAACCGACCTCCGGCCGAAGAGTTAACCAGCTCGATTTTTCAGCGTAATGACAGGATATGGAGGCTGCCCGGCCCGGCGCTCCCGTTTTTTAACGCCGGCAGTATGCGCGTGATAGACGCTCCGGGCCAGCGCAATTTTCGTGGGCCGAAATAGCATGCAATGAACTTTGTGCGATAAACGGCGAATCGTTTATGTTTTATTTAACATTTATCCTGTATACTGCGCAGCGCTTAATAGTAGGCTCGCTTAACGATCATGCCGGCTACACGGTTGCCGAGAGCGTGCCCATCGGATGACGCCGTCGTCCCCCTAACAGATTCTGTACTCGGAAAAATGCACGTTGCATCGCGGCCAACCAGCGGCGACGTGAAGCATCACGAGTATATGTTGTTATCACAGATATTTTCCCTTTACCGGAGGTGTTCAACCTTTATGGACCCCGCACCTAAATCTGAAGATCATTCGCCCATCCGGTAAGGTATATCCCCGCCTTTTCGCGACTGCCTTACCGGGTGATTAACGGTAGGCAGAAGCGTCGCTTTCTGCTGAAAACTTGCATTGCCCGATCGTGGTCGACGTCACGCGGGCGAGGAAGACAGCATGGTATTACACGTCACCCGGCGGCTGTTCACTCAGCTCTTCCGTCGTTTACCCCGTCGTCTGTTCCAGCGGGACGTTATGCTGGAAGGACTGCCGAAAAACCAGAGCCGCGCCATACCCGCGGCATTGACCCGGTTGTGCCTGGAATGCGCGGGGCAAGATGAACCGCGGCTTTATCAGCGGTTCGCCAGCCATCCGGAGGGATTGACCGACCGCGAAGCCGATACGGCCCGCCAACGGCATGGCGATAACCGCATCGCCGGCGAACAGCCGCTGCCCTGGTGGCGCCATCTCTGGCAATGCTATCGCAACCCGTTTAATCTGCTGCTGACGGTGTTGGGCATCGTCTCATACGGTACCGATGATGGCACCGGCGCGGCGGTCATCGCCCTGATGGTGGCCATCGCCACCTTACTGTATTTCGTGCAGGAATCGCGTTCCAACAAAGCCGCCGATACCCTCAAAGCGTTAGTGAGCAATACCGCCACGGTATTGCGCGCCGATGATCGCAGCGGTGAAAGCCGTTATCGGGAAATCCCCCTGGATCAATTGGTGCCGGGGGATATCGTCAAATTGGCGGCCGGCGACATGATACCGGCGGATCTGAGAATTTTGCAGGCGAAAGACCTGTTTATCGGCCAGGCTTCGCTGACCGGGGAATCCCTGCCGGTGGAAAAAAGCGCCTATGTCCAGGCCGAGGCGGGCAATAACCCGCTCGAATGCGCCAATCTGTGTTTTATGGGCACCAATGTGGTCAGTGGCACCGCGCTGGCGCTGGTGATGAGTACCGGCGACAACACCTGGTTCGGCCAGCTTGCCGGCCATGCCACCCGCCAGTCGGCGCCGCCCAACGCTTTTCAGGCGGGCATCAGTCGGGTGAGCTGGTTGTTGATCCGGTTTATGATGGCGATGACGCCGGTCGTGCTGCTGGTTAATGGTTTCACCAAAGGAGATTGGTGGGAAGCGGCTCTGTTTTCCCTGTCGGTGGCGGTGGGTCTGACGCCGGAAATGTTGCCGATGATTGTGACGTCCTCGTTGGCCAAAGGCGCGGTACAGTTATCCCGCCAGAAAGTCATCGTCAAAAGGCTGGACGCCATTCAGAATTTTGGGGCCATGGATATTCTTTGCACCGATAAAACCGGCACGCTGACCCAAGATAAAATTGTGCTGGAATGCCATACCGATGTGTTTGGTCGGCGCAGCGATCGGGTGCTGCAAAACGCCTGGCTCAACAGCTATCATCAAACCGGACTGAAAAATTTGCTGGATACCGCGGTGCTGGACAGCGTAGCGGCCGATTATCCCGATTTGGCGTCGGCACGCTGGCGCAAGATTGACGAAGTTCCCTTTGATTTCGCCCGCCGCCGCATGTCGGTGGTCGTGGCCGGCGATGACGGTATTCCCCACCTGATTTGCAAGGGCGCGCTGGAGGAAATGCTCGGCGTGTGCGGCCGTGTCCGCCATGAGGAGGAAATCGTGCCGTTGACCGCGCCGCTGTTGCGGGATATCCATGAGGTCACCGGCGATTTGACCCGTCAGGGCCTCAGGGTGGTGGCGGTGGCCAGCCGCGAAATGCCCGCGCAACGCAGCGAGTTCGGCCGGGCGGACGAATCGGACCTGATCCTGGAAGGCTATATCGCGTTTCTCGATCCGCCGAAAGAAAGCACCGGTCCGGCGTTGGACGCGCTGAGAAACCATGGGGTGGCCGTGAAAATCCTGACTGGCGACAATGAGCGCGTGGCCGCCAAAGTGTGCCGGGATGTGGGGCTGGACGTTAATCGCGTGCTGACCGGCGGCGATATCGAACAAATGGATGATCGGACCCTGGCGACGGCGGCCCGGCAAACCACCGTATTCGCCAAACTGACGCCGCTGCAAAAAGCGCGGGTAGTGGGCATCCTGCGCGACGAGGGCCATGTCGTCGGTTTTATGGGCGACGGCATTAACGATGCGCCGGCGCTGCGGGCGTCCGATATTGGCATCTCGGTGGATACGGCGGTGGATATCGCCAAGGAAGCGGCGGACATCATCCTGTTGGAGAAGAGCCTGATGGTGTTGGAGCGAGGAGTGGTGGAAGGCCGCCGTACCTTCGTGAACATGCTGAAATATATTCGGCTGACCGCCAGTTCAAATTTCGGCAATGTGTTCAGCGTGCTGGTGGCCAGCGCATTTTTGCCGTTTCTGCCAATGCTGCCGTTGCATCTGTTGGTGCAAAACCTGATCTACGACGTCTCGCAAATCGCCGTGCCGTTCGACCGGGTCGATGAGGATCAATTATGCCGCCCCCAGCGCTGGCGCACGGAAGACCTCGGGCGCTTTATGGTCTATTTCGGGCCGATAAGCTCGATATTCGATATCCTGACGTTTTGCCTGATGTGGTTTGTCTTTAAAGCTGATACGCCGGAAAAACAGACTCTGTTTCAGACCGGCTGGTTTGTGGTGGGCGTGCTTTCGCAAACCCTGATCGTGCATATGCTCAGAACACGTAAAATCCCGTTCCTGCAGAGCCGGCCGTCCTGGCCGCTGGGCCTGACGGCATTGGTGGTTATCGTGCTGACCGTTGGCATGACCTTCACGCCCGTGGCGGGATTTCTGCATCTGCAGGCGCTGCCGCCGGCCTATTTCCTATGGCTGACGGCGATCCTGGCCTCATATATGCTGCTGGTGCAAGGAATGAAAGGCTGGTATGTGCGCCGTTACGGCTGGCAATGACAGAACAGGGGCGGGCGGGGGCAGCCGACAAAAAGGCAACTTGATGCAAGACCGGCATATACGGTGTCTGTCGGCTTTTGCGCTCATTGGCCGTCGGCGCCGGGGCGGGACTATTCTTCCGCTTCCGCCAGGTCCAGCGGCGGCATGCCCAGGAACGTGTTCAACAGCCCTTCGGCCCAGGCTTTGCGGATAGTCGCGAAGTAGGGGTTTTGCTCGGTGATGCGGTATTGTTCATCGCTGGCGAAACTGTCGCGCCGGTAAATCATCACGTCCAGCGGCAGGCCCACCGACAGGTTGCTGCGTAGCGTGGAGTCGATGGAGATCAGGGCACAGCACATGGCTTGTTCAAGCGATGTCTCATAGGTCAGTACCCGATCAATGATGGGTTTGCCGTATTTGCTTTCGCCGATCTGAAAATAAGGCGTATCCTCGGTGGCTTCGATAAAGTTGCCCTCGGGATAGATATGGAACAACCGCGGCGGCTCGCCGGTTATCTGACCACCCAGCAGTATATTGCAGCGGAAATCGGTCGTACTGCCGTTCTGCTGGGCGGTGCTGTCGCGATGAATCACTTCGCGAACTGTTTCGCCCACCAGGCAGGCGGCATCGTACATCGACGCCGCGTTCAACAAATTAGCCCGCTCCGGATCCCGGGCCCGGTAACGCAACAGATTCAAAATGCTCTGGGTGGTCGCCAGATTGCCGGCGCTTTGCAGCACCAGCGTCCGCTCACTGTCCTGATGCAAAACATGCAGCTTGCGAAAAGTGGAAATGTGATCCACCCCGGCGTTGGTACGGGAGTCGGAAGCGAAAACCAGTCCGCCCGACAGGCGCATCGCCACACAGTAAGTCATCTAAACATCCTTAAAAAAATCATTGTTGCTGCTGGC
Source organism: Martelella alba (assembly GCF_005217455.1). Classification (GTDB taxonomy): domain Bacteria; phylum Pseudomonadota; class Gammaproteobacteria; order Enterobacterales; family Enterobacteriaceae; genus Acerihabitans. The sequence goes on along the minus strand of NZ_SZPQ01000040.1, from coordinate 3,929 downwards.
TAACGGCCTGCCGTCCCTCGGGTTGCTCCACGATGGCTTCGGAGTACATTTCTTCATAACCGCCGCCGATGCGCGAACCCCGCACCGGACAGGCGTCCAGGTAATCGAAACCCACCGCCAGTTTCAAGTGCTGGCCAGGATTGCAGGTATTGTTGGTGATGTCGAAACTTCGCCACCGCTCGCTCAACCACACTTCCGCCCAGGCATGCATCGCCACGTGCCGGGTATCACTGCTGTAAATATACCCGCTGACATAGCGCGCGGGGATATGCAGACTACGGCAACACGCCAGGAAAACATGGGTATGATCCTGGCAGACCCCGTGCCGGTCGGCGAACACTTTAGCGGCGGTATCCTGCACCCCGGTGGCTCCCGGCGTATAAGGCATCCGCAACCGGACTTCCGCCATCAGTTCCTGCAGGCTCTCAAGCGCGGCCTGCTCGCGGTAAATCCGGGCCGCAAATGTCCGTATGGCTTCATCGGGCTGGGTCAGCGCGGTGAAGCGTAAGAATACCAGAGGCGACAGCGGACCGCACTCCTCGTTGATATTTTCGCCGTCATCGGCGATTTCCGCCAGCCCCCTGGCGCGAATGGCGATCATTTCATGCGGGCGGTCGAGGGTCAGCACATGCAGGATATTACCAAACGCATCGGTGCCTTCGGTCGACTGTTCCGGCAGGCTTAGCGTCCACTCGACAATTCGCTGGCGCGTCGTGCTCTGTGGCGTCAGGCGCAAGTATTGCGTACTGAACTTGACTTCATGATCATAGCGGTAATGGGTCAGGTGATCGACGGCCAATTTCATAGCGCCTCCAGATAGGTGTGGTTGATACTGTCCGCCAGGGCATTGATTTTTCCCTGAAACTGCATCATGTAATTTTGCAGGCCCTGTTCAAGGACTTCTTCCAGCGTACTGAATCGCAGCTCGACGTTCAGGGTGTGCGCCAGCCGGCGCGGAATGTTGGCCCGTTGACCGCCTATCCGCTCAAGCTGTTGCACGACGTCGCCGACACAGGCACGCAGCGAGCGGGGCATATCGTTGCGCAGCACCAGCAATTCGGCCACCGTTTCGCGGCTGATGGGATTCTGGTAAAGGCTGTGGTAAGCCTCGCGGGCGCTCACGGCGCGTAGCAACGTGTCCAGCCGGTAATATTCCCGTACCGGGTCGGGATCGCCGTCCAATTGCTGGTCTTTAAGCACCAGCAATTGCGCTGTGGCGTATGCCCGTTCGATCAAGGTGCCAAGGCGAATGAAACACAGGGCGTCATTACGCAACAATGTACCGAACATCGCGCCCCGGAACAGATGCGCCCGTTCTTTGGCCCAATCGAAGAACGCGTCGGTGCCGATTTTCGCCACGCCTTTACTGCGCATCATTTTCATTTCAATCCAGGAGGCATTGATGCTTTCCCACACCTCCGATGACAGACTGCCGCGTACCGAATGGGCATTATTCCAGGCCATCTGAAAACAACTGTAGATGCTGCTGGGATTACGGTCGTCGAGTGAAAAAAAATTGAGCAAACCGGACATGCCCAGGCGGGGATAATGTTCCTCAAACAGCCTATGGGTTCCGGTGAGGTTTAAAGGCAAGGTCAAATCATCGTTCTGCTGGCTGCGAATGGGCATCAGCGACAATTTATAGGTCACATCCAGCACGCGGGCGATGCTTTCAGCCCGTTCCAGATAACGGGACATCCAATACAATTCGCTGGCGGTTCTGCTTAGCATTCGTCATCCTCCATTATCCAGGTATCCTTGGTGCCGCCGCCCTGAGAGGAGTTCACCACCAGCGAGCCGGCGTTAAGCGCCACGCGGGTCAATCCGCCCGGCACAAGCCGTATTTCCTCGCCGGTCAGGGCGAAGGGGCGTAAATCGATGTGGCGGGGCGCCAGTCCTTCTTCCACAAACGTCGGACAGGTTGACAGCGCCAGCGTTTCCTGGGCGATGTAGTTGTGCGGCATGGCGATCAGCCGTTGGCGGAAATCCGCCAGTTGCGCCTTAGACGCTTTAGGCCCCACCAGCATGCCGTATCCGCCCGCGCCATGGACTTCCTTGACCACCAACTTCTCCAGATTGGCCAACACATAAGACAATGCTTTCGGATCGCGGCATTGCCAGGTGGGAATGTTGCCCAGGATGGGGTCTTCCGACAGGTAAAAGCGGATCATCTCCGGCACATAGGGATAAATGGATTTATCGTCCGCCACGCCGGTGCCTATGGCATTGGCCAGGATCACGCCACCGGCGCGGTATACCGAAAGCAGGCCAGGGACGCCCAGGGTGGAGTCGGCGCGAAATGCTAGCGGATCGATAAACGCGTCGTCAATGCGGCGATAGATGACATCCACCTTGCAAGGACCTTCGGTGGTACGCATATAAACCGCCCCCTGTTTGACAAACAGATCCGCGGCTTCAACCAGTTCGACACCCATTTGCTGCGCCAGGAAGCTGTGCTCGAAATAGGCGCTATTAAAACGGCCCGGCGTCATGACCACTACGGTGGGATCTTCCTCCGGCGAACTTTCCCGCAGAATTTGCAATAAATAGAAGGGATAGCGTTCAACAGGCGCGATATGTTGGCTAGCGAATAAATCCGGATAAAGCCGCATCATCATTTTACGGTTCTCCAGCATATAGGAGACGCCGGACGGCGTGCGTAGATTGTCCTCCAGTACGTAATAGTGGCCATCGCTATTGCGGACCATATCGGTACCCACGATATGGGCATAAATATCGTTGTAAAGATCCACCCCCTGCATACAGGGCTGATATTGATCATTAGCCAGCACCTGCTCAGTGGGCACGATCCCCGCTTTGAGAATATGCTGGTCGTGGTAAATATCGTAAAGAAACGCGTTCAGCGCCTTGACCCGCTGACGGATACCTCGATCCATCCACTGCCATTCCTTGGCTGGAATGATCCTCGGTACGCTGTCAAACGGAATCAGCCGTTCGGTACCGCCTTCCTCGCCATAGACATTGAACGTGATGCCCACCCGGTGGAACAATAATTCGGCTTCTTCCTTTTTTTGCTGAATGGCCTGCTGATCGGCCTGCTGTAGCCATTGCCAATAAGCGTTGTAATGGCTGCGGTGCGTTCCGTCAGCCTTAAGCATTTCATCAAAAAACGGCGACCCGGCAAGATTGATTCTTATCATCGGCATACCTTTGCTGACTTAGCTGAACGGATATCAGCTCCATGCATAAAGCGCGCCAGCGGCCGCTTTATGGAAACTCGTGGCAAGGCCAGGTGGGAAGGCCATAGGGGTGATGCACCAAATGGGTGCAATGAAATCGCGGCAAAGCTATTATTAACCGAAATGGAGCACCGGCGGCGGCGAGTGAAGGGTCCCGCTATCGCGGTTGTTTTTTCGGCGGCAAGCGAGCGGGGCCCTCAGGAACTAAGGCGATGATGTGACTGGGGCGAGCGGGCGCAGCCAACAAGGGGCAACTCGAAGTATGACGAAAAAAAAGCGCGCGATCTTGTTGCTGAAAATTCAACAAAAGTGTTGACGCTTGATTTTTTTATTGGTAACAAGGGGTAAAGTGGTTTTCTCTGACTTGATGAAAGAATTTAGCGGATATATGCATGGGAGTCCATGCTCTTGATTTTTTCTTAATGCTTATTCGTCGGGGTCGGAATGAATTCTTCAAAAAGCAATACGTGTGAGAATTCCCATTACACATTTAAACGACTTATTTTCGCCCGCCTTTGTGGGTCGCAGCCGCAGCGTGAGTTTTATCGCTTGGTGCGGCTAAGGTATTCTTCCACTCTTTTTGCTGGCAAAAGCGGCAATTCGCCGAGCATGCCGCCTTCCTTGAATATTGAGTGACAATCGTTTCAGGTGGCCGGGTCTAGGACCCGGCCGAGTCATGCACTGCTATTACGACAAACAACGACGATTTTAGATGGTTGGCTGGGCTCG
>NZ_SZPQ01000039.1 GCF_005217455.1 Martelella alba | reverse complement strand
GAAAAGCGAGTATTTTTAGTCATCCTGTTACCTCTCTCTCAAAGAGTTTAGTCTCCAGGATTCCCGGGGCGGTTCAGGTCCCTTATCACCGCACTGCATTTCCTCGCCAACAGTTTCGGTACGCTGATAGGCTTAAGAATAGGTATCGGGACTTTCGAAGCGCCGGTAATGCCGTCCAATAACCGTGTTATTTCAAGCTGGTTCCCGGAGCAAGAACGCGCGACAGCCATCGGTATTTATTCTTCGGCGCAATTCGTGGGCATGGCCTGCCTGACCCCACTGCTATTCCATATCCAGGCGCTCTTTGGCTGGCGCGGCCTGTTTCTGTGCACCGGTGTAGCGGGTATGGTCTGGGCGGTCCTATGGTATTGGCTCTATCGCGAGCCGCTGGAGCATAAACGGGTTTCGAAAGCGGAAATCGACTACATCCGCGACGGTGGCGCATTGCTGGAAAGCCGGCAGGAGAAGAACGCACGCACGTTCAACTGGCCCGATCTCAAATTGATGTTCAGTAGCCGCAAACTGATTGGCATTTATCTCGGACAGTTCACTATTTCCGCCACCTTCTGGTTTTTTCTCACTTGGTTTCCCACCTATTTGGTGAAATATCGCCATATGGATTTCATCAAATCCGGTTATGTGGCATCGGTTCCCTACTTGGCGGCCTTTTGTGGGGTACTGCTGGCGGGCTGGGTTTCCGATCGGCTGATCCGTCGGGGCGTCTCGCCGAGCGTTGCCCGTAAATCCCCGGTTATCCTTGGTATGGCACTGACCCTGTTTATTCTTGGCGCCAGTTATACCAATAATTCTGTCTGGATCATTTTTTTTATGTCGATTGCCTTTTTCGGCAACGGCCTCGCAACCATTACCTGGGTATTTGTCACCGCACTTTCGCCCAAACATTTAATTGGCTTGGCGGGAGGCGTATTCAATTTTACCGGCGCGCTCTCTTCCATTGTGGTACCTATTGCGATTGGCGCACTTATCGATGGGGATAACTTTGCCCCGGCACTGGTATTTATCGCGGCACTGGCAGGGTTAGGAATATTTTCCTATCTGTTTGTGGTGGGCGAAATTAAACCGGATACCTCAACTGCCCTGACCAAATAGCAGCTTAGCCGGCAAGCTTACACTACGAAATAGGTTATTTTATCGCACTCACTGCCTATAAGGGTAGGCGCTTGTTCTGTCGCTCAGCTCTGGTGTAGGGATTCCGGCTGCAACAAATGTATCTGATGACTATACCGGGATCATACCATTCCTCCGGTTCGGCGGTCTCATGCCTCAATCCGGTGGGAAATCATTTTCTTGTCTGCTGATAGCACAGTTCAATTAAGCGGCATTTTATGAGAGGAATAAGAATATGATGGCCTTAAGGAAAACGGCTGTACTTTTCACAGTCATATCTTTAAGTTTGACAGTGTTACCTGATATCGCTCAGGCGGATATCACCCTACTGAACCGAAACAATAGCGTGCCAATGCTTGATGGGCTGGAATTACAAGTCGGCGGATTTCTCCGGCCGCAATACCGCAATAAAATGGGATCGGCTGATGATGGCACGTATATGCAACGAGGCTATGACAGCGGTAGTTTAGTACATACCTCAATAAACTATTATCTTAATGATAATATCAGCGTACTGTGGTATTACGAAGTCAGCTTCGACATTTTTAATGAGCTCGGTTCCAGCAGTCATTATGATCACCATAAAGATACCACTTATATTCGCAAAAATTATTACGGTATATCAAGCCAGACTTTTGGAACGCTGACCTTCGGTCAGCAAAACAGCGTTTATTACAGTGTCATCGGCGCAAAGACTGATCTGTGGGATAATGACGAACATGGTCAGGCATCGGGTAATGGTGTCAATGGCAACTTTGACGGTTCCTTCCGTGCCAAGCAACTGCTCAAGTATGTGGTCGACGCCGGTCCGGTGACGCTCAGCACCAGTTGGGACGCGCCAATGGACGATTATTATGTCGAAAGCGACAATGTCCGTTATCAGCGCCAGACCGGGGGAGCGTTGGGCATCGACTACCACGTAACCAAGGATGTAACGCTCAGTGCCGCCTACAGCTATACCCGCGCCTATATCATCAATCGCACGCCCGTCGGCAACGGGGAGGATACCGTGGGTTACAACCAGCAGCTCACCGGCGTGGCGGCACAATGGAAACCGAACAACTGGACGCTGGCGGGCTCCACAGGCTTGTTCCACGACTTTATCCCGTTGCGCCAGGGACGGATACCGGCGAAATATTTCGCCGGTCAGGCGAGGGGCTGGGAATATCTGGCCGCATATCGCTGGCCACTGAACCGGCGATTTATTAGCGCCGTTAAGCCGTACGTGGCCGGCGACGGGATGCGCTGGGACAATTACCATGCCATTCACAGTTATCTAGGTATCGCCACTGAATTACCATACGGTTTCCAAATCGATTACGAACATACCTTCAGCAATACCACGGATAATCAGCCGGATGAAAACTGGGTCCGACTTTGGTACCGATTTTGATCGAACACTTCTCCGGGCCGGGCCGATAACGGTCCGCCCGACAAGCCCTCCCTCACAGTAAAACGCGTATTTCCTCCAAATCGGGTAAATGATACCGGATGTAAAAGCACCGGCCTGTCACGGCCGGGCGCTTTTCAATAAGCCGTGAGATGCAATGCCTCGGCCTCTTTTTCTCCTTCACCAGCTCTTGACGGTTAATACCGCCATGACTTTAGCAAGGCGTTGCGATACCGTCCCACGTTCATCCTAGTCAAACGGCTCAGGGATTAATGCGTTATCAATGCTACAGTTTTGATACGCCCTTTTTTCTAATGCTTCACTATATGAAGCAATTTTGCCCGTTATTTTATGACTGCTTTCACGCAACGAAGACGTACGATAGCGCCCTGTCCCCGCCCGCCTACACTGCTGTTCAGGTAAACAAAATAGCTATCGAAGCCTTCCGGAGTTCCTTGTGTACCCTCAATGGCGAACGACGCTTCGTTCAGGAGACAAAATGACAAATTCCATCACTCAGCGGACGGCAATGTATGAGGCTGAGGCAGCACGAACCAAAAGGCAGCGAACCTTTAAAATCATGATGTCGGCGGGTATCGGTCACTTTATCGAGTGGTTCGACTTCGGCCTCTATGGCACGCTCGCGGCCATCATCGGCAGCAATTTCTTTTCCAGCGGCGATCCGACGGTGGCGCTGCTGAAATCCTTCGCCGTGTTCGGTTCCGGATTTATGATGCGTCCGCTAGGCGGCTTTTTCTTCGGATCAATGGGCGACAGGCTGGGACGCAGGAAGGTATTGGTGACAGTAATTGTCATTACATCTTTTTCCACCTTTGCCATGGGCATCCTTCCCACTTACCCGAACGTCGGAATCATCGCGCCCGTACTATTGGTATCAATCCGGTTGGTGCAGGGGTTCGCGGCGGGCGGTGAAAGCTCCGGCGTTATTACATACCTTGCCGAAAGCGCTCAACCCCATCGCCGGGCCAGCCTGACCTGCTGGAGCGAAAACTTCAGTTTTATGGCGTTTGTCTGCGGTTCCGGATCGGTACTGCTTCTGACGCACCTGCTGGGTGAGCCAGCCATGAACGATTGGGGTTGGCGTATTCCCTTCCTATTGGCCGCTCCCTTAGGACTCGGCGGTCTCTACATGCGCCGCAACATGGAAGATTCCGCTGAATTCCGTATGCTGCAAAAAGAAGGGAAACTGGAACATTCCCCACTGCGTACCACGCTGACGGCCTCCACCCGCGCCTTGCTGTTTTGCGTCGGCTTTGTCGTGGTGAAGGCGGTGAGCAGTTGGGTAATACAATCGTTTATGCCAAGCTACCTCTCAACCTATCTGCATTATTCCCGTACCGATTCCTACTTGATAACCACAATTGGCCTGCTCAGCGTGGCCATCGTGATGCCTCTGTCCGGCTGCTTGTCTGATCGGTGGGGCCGCCGACCGCTGATGCTGATCGGCTGTGGCGGTTTCATCTTGCTGTCCTATCCGGCAATGCTGGTGATGGCTCAGGGATCGGTCGCCATCTCCGTCGCCGCCATGAGCCTGCTTGGGATCCTGATCGCCCTGTTCAACGGCGGCTGCGGCGCGGCGATGGCGGAACTTTTCCCTACCACGCTACGCTACGGCGGTATCGCCATCGCCTACAACATGACGGTGGCACTCTTCGGAGGTGTGACGCCGCTTGTTTCGGCGAGCCTGATCTCCGCCACCGGTGACCCGTTGTCACCTGCTTTCTACGTCATGCTTACCGCGCTTATCTCTTTTGTCGCCGTTTTGTTCGCCAAAGAAACCGCCGGCAAAAAACTGGATTAACCCGCATAACCGGAGTGGATATGAAGATTGTTGATGTGCAATGTTTCCCGTTAAAAATTAAACCGAAAGAGATTTATCTCGGCGGGGATCCGGATGAGGGCGCCGGGGATTACTACTATCGCCCGGAATACCGCTGCGTCTATTCACGCAAAATGGAAACCTGCCTGGTAAAGATAACCTGCGATGATGGCCATGTTGGGTGGGGCGAGGCCCTGGCCCCGGTCGTGCCACAAGTGGCCGCGCAATTGATAACACACTTGTTCAAACCCCTGCTGCTCGGTGCCAACCCGTTTGCAAGCAATGTGCTGAACGCGCGGATGTATAACTCGATGCGCGACCGCGGCCATGTCAGCGGTTATCACATTGATGCGCTGGCGGCGGTCGATATCGCGCTGTGGGATCTCAAAGGACATATCCTGGGCCTACCAGTTCACCAGTTGCTGGGCGGCAACTTCTGCGACCGTATACCCTGCTATGTTTCAGGACTCCCGCGTCCTACCATTGAGGCCCGCTGCGAGTTGGCCCGCGAATGGCAGGCTAAAAACTTTAACGCCGTGAAACTGGCGCTTGGCTACGGCGTCACCGAGGACCTGGACAATATAAGTGCCATTCGGGAAGCGCTCGGGCCGCAAGCAACCTTGTTTATCGACGCGCACTGGAATTACAGCGTACACGAGGCGTCAACGTTGGCGGAAGGACTTAAAGCCTATGACGTCCGTTTTCTGGAAGCACCGTTGCTGCCGGAAGACGTCGCGGGCCATCGGGAATTACGCCAAAGAATCGCGGTGCCGGTGGCACTCGGCGAAACAGAGCGTACCCGCTATCAGTTCCGTCCTTTTATCGAGCAGCGCGCGATCGACATTCTGCAACCGGATGTCGGTCGCACCGGCATTACTGAACTGATGCACATTGCCTCGCTGGCCGAAACCTGGAATCTGCAAGTGGCCCCGCATCTGAGCGTCGGTCTGGGACCCTGCATCGCAGCCTCCATCCAGGTGGCGGCCGCGCTACCCAATCTCTTTATGCTCGAGTTTCAGCCTCCGGTGTTTGACGTGGCCAATAGCCTGCTGCGCCAGCCGCTCTTTTGCGCGGAAGGTCATTATGCGCTGCCCGCGTCGCCGGGCCTGGGTATTGAAATCAATGAAGAAAAAGTCCATGAAAATGACTGGAGTGACGCATGTTAAAAGGTAATGTTCCTATCCTGGCGACCGCTTTTGATCAACAGGGCGCGGTCGATCTACTCGCCATCGGCAGGCTGGTGCGTTTTTTACTTGAAAAGGGCATCGACGGTCTGGCGTTGTTCGGCAATGCTTCGGAAGGCTATGCGCTGACCGGGCGGGAAAAAGAAGACATTTTTCACAGCGTAAAGGCCCTCACTGGCGGTTTGCCGCTGGTCGTCGCCACCGGCGGCGGCGCCTCGGCGATAGCGATAGAAGAAATAAAACGCGTGCAGTGGTGGGGCGCGGATGTGGCGATGATCAATCCCCCCTCGGTTGTCAAACCCGGCCCGGAAGAGATCTACCGATTCTACCGCGATATCTGCCGGCAGTGCGATATCGACATTATGATTCAAGACGCGCCGCAAATGACCGGCGTCAACTTTCCGGTGCCTGTCTTGGTCCGGCTGTGTGAGGATTTCCCGCAGATTCGCTACATCAAAGTGGAACAACCGCCCACTACGCTGAAAATCAGCCAGCTTAAGGCTGCGCTGGGAGATAAGGTAGGGCTCTTCGGCGGGCTCAATGCCGGTTTTTTATACGAGGAACTCATGAGGGGCATTGTCGGCACCATGCCCGCCTGTGAATTCCCTGATGTCATCAATGCCATTTTGCAGGCCTGGGCACATGACCGGGAAGCGGCGCGAAGCGTGTTTTACCGCTACCTGCCTTTCCTGCGCTATGGCGTTCAGCCGGGCTTGGGCGTGGCGGTTCATAAGGAGATCTTGCACCGCTCGGGGCTGTTTGCCACTTCAGCCGTGCGAGATCCCGCGAAGGGACTTGATGAAATGACACGCCGAGAGCTCAAGGAGATAACTGACCATCTGCCGCTGGCGATTCTGGGGCAGGTGCAATGAACTATATTGCCGTCGATTGGGGAAGTAGTAATTTCCGCGCCATGCGCGTTAAAAAGGGCAAGGTGATTAGCGGCGTGCAGTCCGAAAAAGGCGTCGCCCGCTGTCCGCGCGAGCAGTTAGGGGCAATTTTACGCGAAGAATTGACACGGCTGGGGGATGATTTTGACGAGCGGTTGCCGGTGATCCTTTACGGTATGTCTCCGACGTGGAAATTCCCTCTAATGTTATAAAGTTCAGCGGAATACTGGCTGATCACCTTAGCAGCGATTTTTATCCGCCGCTGATTTTTTGCGCAGCCGAAACCAGGAATTGCTTCAACGTTTCGAGTTCCAACTTTTCGCCGCTCAGGTTTGATAATGCTATCGCCGCTTGCATGCCCGGAATGGAGCAGGCCATCCGGTAATCATTCCCCGGCGGGTACCGTTTCACCAAAACCTGATGGCGCCTGGCGTTGTCGATATCTTCTTTTATTAGTTGAAAATCATGTATGCCAATTAACCGGATGATCTCTTCATCACTGCACCCGGCCAAAAGTTTAATGCCAATAATTGAATCGGTAACCGGAAATGAATCATAATTGCCTATTGCCCGGGCCACGCTTTTCCCCTGCCGGGTATGGATCAGATACACCACATCCTTGCCGCTCAATACGCCGATAACAATGGATACCGGTTTGTTGCCCACTTCTTCAAGTATTTCAAGCACCGCTTTATAAAAGGCGGAATTATGAATAGCGTGGGCCGAAAAACGATGCACCCCAAGTCCAAGGGAATACTTGCGTTTTTCATTACGGTGCACCATCTCCAACGCAAGCAGCGTTTGCATTATCCGGGTGACTTTTGCCGAATCCAGAGACAACTTGCGGCCAATTTCGCGGATTCCCGTCGGTTCGCTAACGGTCGCCAGCAGGTTCATACAACGAAACGCATCATATACTGAACGTAATAGCATCTTTTTTTCCGTCTGAGTACATTGCGTTTTCACGCGCATCCGATCAGTAATTGGCTTTCACGTTCGATCAGCTTTTGGCGCGTTGATTCTATCAAGCTTAGCCTTAGCTCTTTTTTCTCCCGCTGCCAACCCCAGTTTATTTTTCCTCAGGAATTCATTCTGTAGCTCCAGTCGGTAGACGTTGTGAACCAGCCGGTCCCGCGTGAAAGTTTTTGTTCGCATAACCAAAGATGCTCTGACGCTCCAGCCAATCATCCGTAACAGGCGGGACGCTGGCCAGGCTACTATGCGCCACCGCCAGTGCAAATAGCGGCCAACCTGATAAGTCAGCAAAATCTGCCATTATCACCCCTTCGGATAAAGTGAATTTAAAAGATCTCCATTTAGTATGAGACAACAATAACTCCCTCAATGCACCGGACTGAGTTATTGTTGTCTCATACTATCCATCAGTTCAGTAACATTCCGACCAGGTAGTCAATAAAAGCCGTCACCCGGCGTGGCGGATATCGGCCCGCCGCGTGCACGGCGTAAAGGTTCACGTCCGTCTGCTGAAAAGTTTCCAGCGCCGTTTCAAGGTTACCTGCCTGCAAGTCGTCGGCAACGTCGTAATCTGACTTGAGAACCACGCCAGAACCTTCTATGGCCCATTGCCGCAACAGACCGCCATCGTTAGTAGCCCGGTTTCCCGAGACTTTCACGGTAAGTTCCCTGTTGTTGTCCTGGAACCGCCAGATATGTTGAGGATCGCCTCGACGTGACAGCACTAAGCAATTGTGCTCCACCAACTCCTCGGGGTGCCGTGGCTTCCCGTGTCGGGCCCAATAGGCGGGTGAAGCGCAAACTGAACGACCAGCTTGCAAAATCAGCCGGGCCTTGAGTCGAGAATCGGTCAGCGGTCCGGTGCGAAGTGCCAGATCGTAGCCGGTCTCGATCAGGTTTATGACTTCGTCGTCCAGAGATAGCTCAAACTTCACTCCGGAATGGTGTGCCTGGAAACCGTCGATCAGTGCCGATAGCCGTGAGCGTCCGAAGTCGTTGATACAGGTTAACCGGATAATCCCCTTCAGCCGCCCAGCATCAGCTACCTGGTCGATGGCTTCATCCAGATCACCGATGATGCGACGACAGTGTTCGAGAAAACGCTCACCCTCCAGTGTCAATGACAAGCCTCGGGTGGAGCGGAGCAGCAGCCTGGCGCCAACGTAGGATTCCAAGCGTTGCAAGCTGGCCGTCACCGCGGACGGGGCCACACCGCGCATCTTGGCCGCTGCGGCCAGGCTACCATGATCGGTAATGGCGATAAGGTCACGCAGATGGGAAAGCAGGTCCATAATTCACATAAACAGAATAAAGGGAATATTTTAAACCCAATTGTTCTCTATTCATACATCATTTACGTTGTTTCTTTAACATTCCACCCAGTCATCTATGGAGAATAAGATGAACGCATCCCAACTATTTGACATACACCGCAGAGGCTGAAAGGCGCGGGTGTGGAGCCCCGCAGATTTTCGGCATCATTGTGCCCAATAACGGAATGCATATCGCTCCCCAGACAGGAGGCTCCACACATGAATAAATATACTCCGGTTGGCGTAGATAGATATCGCAAAGCACCTGATTAAGGTTCACTTCATTGATTAACATAGCGGCGAAGTGGTGGACAGGCAATTGTGCCGTCAGGATTTCCTGACCTTCTTCAGCAACCGGGAACCCTGTCTGATTGGTATGGAAGCCTGCGGCGGCTCCCAGTGCTGTGCCAGGGAGCTGAAAACCATTAACCCATAAACGAAAGGGGGAATGCGGAAAGGTTGCGAGGGCAGCCAGAGTGATGACGAAGACAGGTAAGACCGGGATTTGCGAAACCTGAATGGTTTGTCGGGCCTGAAGCCCCCCAGGAAAATGAGGTGCGAGTCTGCGAATCTCATCAGGGCCCGCAGCGCAGGTGCAATAAGACTGGATAAATGACTAAATGGAGCGCGCACATTCAATGCCGATGATCGATTGCCGTGCCAGGCTGGCCTTACTGGTGGCAGGCACGTTTTTCATGGAGAACCTGGACGCTACGGTGATCACCCCGGCAATCCCGGCGATGGCTCACAGCTTCGCCGTGCTACCGGTTGATCTCAATGCTGGCGTGTCAGTTTATATGCTGACGCTAGGCGTCCTCATCCCTATCAGCGGCTGGGCGGCGGAGCGCTTCGGCGCGCGGTGCGTGTTCTCTGTCGCCATTGCCTTGTTTACCATTGCTTCACTGCTATGCGGCCTGTCGGAATCGCTGCTGCAGTTCGTTATCACGCGTATTTTGCAAGGCATCGGAGGAGCGCTGATGGTGCCGGTCGGGCGGCTGGTGGTACTACGCGAAACACCCAAGAAGGAACTAATACGAGCCATCGCGGTACTGACCTGGCCGGCGCTGGTGGCACCGGTGTTAGGGCCGCCGTTGGGCGGACTGATAGCTGACCACGGCAACTGGCGCTGGATTTTCTGGCTCAATCTGCCGCTGGGAGTGATTGCCTTTCTACTGGCATGGTGGATCGTGCCAGCGTTGAAGCCCGACCGGGAAAAGTCCTTCGACTGGCCGGGCTTCCTGCTGACCGGCGGCGGCCTTTTTGGTCTAATGACGGCCACTGAAATCTTGTCTCGGACCGAGGCGGCATGGGATGAATCGGTGCTGCCGCTGGTTGTCGGCCTGGTACTGATGGGGATGGGCGTGGTCCACCTCAAACGTGCGGCACGGCCAATGTTCAACCTCGGCGCGCTCGCGTTTCCGACTTTCGCCGTGGCGATCTGCGGGGGTTCGCTGTTCCGTTTGGGGGTAAGCGCGATACCGTTCCTGATCCCACTGATGTTCCAACTCGGTTTCGGCTTTGACGCTTTCTCGGCGGGTGCGATGCTGATGGCGGTGTTCGCCGGAAACCTGGCGATGAAGCCGATGACCACATGGGTGATGCGCCGCTTCGGCTTCCGGCAAGTGCTGGTCATCAATGGCCTGCTCAATGCCACCCTGATCGGCATTTGTGCATTGTTCTCCAGTCAGATACCGCTGTGGCTCATCTGCGTCGTGTTATTCCTCGGAGGGATGGCTCGCTCAATGCAGTTCACCGCACTCAATACTATAGCGTTCTCAGATGTGCCACAGGCGCAAATGTCAGATGCCAACACACTATTCTCTATGGCAATCCAGCTTGCTATGGGTCTGGGTGTCGCACTAGGCGCGATCGCCTGGCGTATTGGACAAGCCGTGTTGCCTCATGCGGGGGTTGAAATGCCATTTCGCATCGCGTTCCTGGTCGTTGCCATGACCGCGCTCTTGGCGGTGGTGGATAGTGCCCGGCTTAAGCCCGGTGCCGGCGATCATGTAGCCAAAGACAAATCCTGATAGAGTGAAGTGGGCTAGCATCAATCTTCGGCATCGACTTCAGCCACTTCAGCGTGACCGTCAGGGCATTGATGCGGTTTGCGCATGTTTCACACAGGAGGGCGGAATATTACGGGAAGGCCTCTACATCATCATAGCTAAAGAATAGCTGCCTGGACAGTCAGAGGTTGGTTCACAAAGGGGGCTAGATCTAAAAGATCCTCTTGGTTAACACCAAGTCAGCAAAGGCGTAATCCGGCATGAAGTAAGGAGTCATTCGTACGGTCAGGCAACCGGTTATGAGGAAATTGGATAGACCAATATACCGATTCTTTTCACGTACTGTCCCTCTACAGATCCATTATACCACTTAATAACTCCTCTGATCTGATGGTTTTTGTGAGATTACTATCATTTCTGATTAAATTGGATGGACAACCAACCTAATTAATAGAATAGTCAGCGTAACAGAACCAAAATCAGTGAAAGGCCTTTCAGATGTACAAAACCAATTTCAAGCCAGGATCTACCCGTTCGGCGGTACGGAGCGCGCAATGGCGTAGCATAGATATCCGAGTGGAAGACATGGGCAAGCCCAAAATCGCTATCATTAATGCTTCCCACAAGCTTTCCAACTGTTATGTTCATCTGGATGAAACTGCCCGTATCGATGCACTCATTTGGCTCTGCCTTACATTTTGCAGCCAGCTTGCACATGGCGGCCTCGCTGGTCAACACTGAACGAGTTGAATCGGAAGAAAATGTTAATCCCCTCAGAACCAAGATAATAAAACAACCGTTTGTTACCAACGAGAAGATGGATTTCATTTTACGCGATGAACATGGTTTAGGTATTGATATCGACTGGAATGAAGTGTGCCTTCTGACCGTCAAGAGATAAGGTGGAGTTTTATGTTGAGTATTTTTGGGCTGCTGGCTTCGATATTTGTCATTGCATTTCTTGTGTATCGAGGGTTGAATACAATCCCTGTGTCAATTATTGCTTCCATGGTTATCATTGTCAGTAATCATATGCCAATCTGGAAAACTTTCATGGAAGGCTACGCTGTAGCCCTGCAAAATTTTGCTGGTAATTATTTTATTATGTTCGTGCTGGCCGCTATTTTCGGGGTCATGATGGAAAAGAGTGGAGCGGCCTTTTCAATATCACTCTGGTTGATGAAAATTCTGGGAAAAGAAAGGGTGATTCTGGTTATCTTTCTAACTACGCTGGTTCTTACCTACTCGGGGATAAGTACCTTCCTGGTTGCTTTCACACTTTATCCTATCGGTCTAGCCTTATTCCGTGCGGCGGATATCCCAATGAAGCTTTTCCCCGGCACTGTATTGGCCGTCGCCGCCACCATTACCATGACAATGCTCCCAGGTACGCCATCAATACAGAATGTCATGCCGACCAAATACTTAGATACCACGATCTTCGCAGCGCCCTATATTGGCATTGCATGTTCGGTGTTAACGTTTATCCTGAATTATTATTATCTTGTTTCCCAGCAAAAAAAGTTGGCTTCCAAGGGAGAACACTTTGTTGTTACGGACGATAGCGCAAAGATGGAGTTGTTTGGAAAAGGCGAGGCTTCTGCACCGTCTATCATCTTATCTTTGATTCCTGTTGTGGTATTATTGGTAGCAATTTTTTCTTTGAAAGGCGTTGTGGACTCTCTTTACTCCGTCGTTATAGCAATGAGCCTATCGATATCTTCTGGCTTAGTTGTTTTTCATAAAAAGCATATCCTGAGTACAGTGCTCAATGATGGTTCTAAAAACGGAATTATTTCTTTGCTTATCACTGCCTCAGTCGTGGGATTTGGCGGAGTGGTAAAATACGCACCTTCATTTCAACTGTTTATCGATTATGTTAACAGATTCTCTTTCGACCCTTTAGTTTCCGCCTCTGTTTCAATCAATATATTTTCTGCGATAACGGGTTCAGCGGCGGGTGGCCTGGGTATTTTCCTTACGGCTCTCGGTGCCAAATATGCCGCTATGCAAATAAACCATGATGCCATACATCGCGTCATTACCATGTCATCAGGGGCGCTTGATGCGATGCCGCATTCAGCCGGGACAGTGGTAACGTCATCTATCGCCAGAGTCGAAATCAAAGATACCTATAAATATATTTTCACTACGTGCGCCATGGTGCCTTTACTGGCTATCGCTCTGGCAATCATTATGGCGAAGTTGGGTATCGTGTAAATATTACCGATAATTTTCTCGATTCAGCGCCGATGATACTCTGGAAGCGGCAGTCAGAGTTTTTTTACTCGTAACGCGCCAGTATGGTTTGCCTGCGGTGTTAAAACGTGACGTGCGCGATAGGACACAATCATTCCCGTCACTATGGTAATTTTATCTTCAAAAAGAGGACATAAACGACGTAAATACCTGTACTTGTGAGGTAAGTAACTCCCCCTTGCCCATAAATTGGGCAGCAGCAAATTAACCCTGGTGGCTTTCAGTAAAACGGATGTTTTCACACCCCATGACATCATAAGATTGTTTAACCGTAAGATGCCAATTGGGCAGTATTTGCGTGCTATAAGAGCAACGATCGCTACAGTTGCGGTTTGCAGGCCAATTTCAGTTTTTCAGCAACCCGAATTGAGATGCTTGATCTACTGACTTCTGACACCGCACGCAAACGCTTCTCCAGGTTCTAGCACACCAGGATGATCTTAGCACGGATGAGTGAAGTACCTTTCGGATACGGGCGAATTTTCCGGAATCACTCATAAGATCAAGCGAGTTAGGGGTGGGAAATCATTCTTAAAGATGCGTTTTTATCTATGGTTTCCATCCGCGTCAGTAAGTTGCAGATTTCCACTTTGCTGAAAACTGCGAGCCACCGAAGAGAAGAATGCTTAGCCCTTAAAGAAAGGGTTCCGGCGCCTGATTCATAACATATTGTGAAAAAATGCCACCCCTTGGTAGAGGGCTTCAGTAGTGACTTTATGCGTGGCATTTTCGTCAATGATCAATGTGGTTTTCGCTGCATAATCATGGTGTTGTAATTCAGCATAGAGTGCTTCGCTTTCATATACCGGTACTATTTCATCCTGCTTACCATGCCACAAGAAAAGTGGGACCGCGCCAAGGGCAGCGAGATTCATTCGTGAATCCAATTTATTCAAATTAGTCATGATCCGGTCAACCTGAGCAAAGTCCGCCTCATTGTTAATCGGCACTGGTGGAAAAAGATTATGCGATAATGTTGCAAAGAAACCTGAACCCATATAACTTGCCGCCGCATTGATGTTAGTATATTTGGCAAGTAATCCTAGTACTGTAAAACCGCCCATTGAAGTGCCGGATATGCCAATTTTCCCTTCAATCAGTAAACCCTTTTTCTGGTAGTGGCTTACGTACAAAGCAAATTCATCAATATTTCTTTCGAGTATTTCCCAAAATTGATAACGGCGACGTTCTATATTGCCATCAAAGCGTTGCCCATGCTGTATGGCTTCTGGAAGAATGACACGAAACCCAGCACGGGCAAATGCATAGCCAAAAAAGCTATGTAATTCTTTTGACGAGGTATAACCGTGAAAATGAAAAATTGTTGGTAATGCTTTATCTTTTTCACCCGCGGGAACCACATGTATAACAGGGATGTTCCCTATATATTCATCATAAATTTCAATCGGTTGCACATTGATCTCTTCGCTGAAAATGGCCTTTACTCGATTTTAGTATGCGTGATAACTCAAGGTATTTTATAATGGCTGATCACTACCTCATCAGGTTCCAACCCTATGCCTGGTCGATCACTTAGCATAAACAGGCTGCCGTTACGGATAGAGGTGTAATTAAACAAGTCGGCTTCGGGTCTAACATATAAATACTCCACATCTTTGATATTACAACACGCCTTAGCCAAATGTAAAGTTGCCAGAAAGCCTGGGCCGAAATAAGGGCAATGTGGCAGGATCTCCATATGCTGCAACAGCGCGTTTTTGGCAATTTTCAGAAATTCAGTAATACCGCCCACTTTCGTTACGCTAGGCTGGATAAAATCAACCGCTTGATATTCAAGAGCCAGCTGAAATTGATACTCAGTGCACCAATTTTCCCCAGCCACCAGTGGAACATGGAAATGACGCAGTTCCGCCAATACGGCGAACGCTTCCGGCGGGAAAATGGGCTCTTCCAGCCATGAAATACGTTTCATATTTTCAAATATATGTAAGTATTCCTTGGCTTGCTGTAACGACCAACTGCAGTTAACATCAATTGCCATTTGCGCGCTGGGACTATTTTTGCTGATATGGTCATGACAGGCGGTAATAATCGCCAGGTCAGTTTCATGAATCTTGACGTTGATAAACCCGTCATCGATCGCTTTTTGGCATTGGAACGGCGTTACAGTAGGGTCATTGTAACCGACAAGGCTGGCATAAGTGGGCAGCATTTTTTTCTCGTCGGCTCCCAGTAAACTGTATAATGGCGCTTTGTGGCGTTTTGCCCATAAATCCCACAGCGCAATATCAAGGCCGGAAATGGCGAACATGGTTATACCGTAACGACCATAGACATGCAATTTGTGTTGTATCGCGCGGCTCCAGTCAGATATGGATTCTACTTCGTGACCTTCTAATAAAGGTTTGAGAAGATTGTCAATGATTGCTTTCGTCGCTGCAGAAACAAAATAGCCGAAAGCTTCCCCCCACCCCACATTACCATCGCTATCCTCTACCCGGACCAGCACCATTTCCAGGCTATTCCAAGTTGTGGGCGTGACGACTTTTTTATTTCCCCCATCATCGAAGGGAATATTGATAGCCTGCGCCTGAACTGAGCGAATCTTCATCGTTGTTCTCCTATTTCCGGCGGGAATGGAATATAGGGCCCGCCAACCCACGCGGGGCCTTCCTCGTCAGGCATTTCATCGAGAGGAATGAAATCAACAGCTAAATTAGCTTGAGCATTATCCTGCGGGGTATAACCCAGTTCTCTCGCTCTGTCGTTCGGAAAAAATGCCCCTGGGCATGCTGAAATGCCGTAGACAATATCACCACGCGCATCTGGGTGTTCAAGACCAATCAGAGTCAGTTGCGCCATATCGGCGGCGCTTAGCCAGATATGTAGGCGACGACCATCCATGACTTTGTCCACCGCGCTTCCTATGCGAATACTTAATCCCTTAAGACCTATTTTATGGACATACAGCGCTAAAGCCGATTCGCCAAAGACTTTACTCAACGCATAAAACCCATCTGGGGCCACTGACGCATGATCGTCGTAAAAACCGCTCGCGGGATGATGACCCACAACATGATGCGAACTGGCATAGACAAAACGTGGAATGTTATAGTGTCTACACGCGTCAAGCAAATAAATCATCCCGCGATAATTCGCCTGGAGCGTATCTTCAAACGTGATATGCAAACTGTAGGCGCAAGCCAGATGAATGATACCTGCAATGTTTTCACACGCGTTCAATACGTCTTCCCTGTCGGCGATATCACCAATAACTTGTTCCTCGTTTTTTTGAATATCTTTACATCCCACACGATCGAATAAACGTAAACGATATCTATCACGTAAATAAGGGCGAAGCCGGGTACCTATTCCACCCGCTGCGCCGGTTATCAGGATCGTTTTCATTCTTTCCTCGCTAGATCAGCCGCCCTATGTCCCGAATTAATTCCCTCGGTTTAACATGATAAATTTATTTGTAAAATTTTGAAGTCAAGGAAAGCAAGCCGGTTTTCAGAACGCCCAAATCACTGGCAATCGCTATAAAACTGACCCCCTGTGCGATATATTGCTGTACAGCATCCTGATCGAAAGAGACCGTTCCTACCGCTTTGCCAAAATTTTTACAGACTTCAATAAGTTTTTTAGTAGTACTAACGACTTGCGGATGTCCCGGGTTACCAAGATGGCCCAACGACGAGGATAAATCACTCGGTCCAATAAAAATGCCGTCTATCCCTGGTACTTGAATTATTTCTTCGATATTGTCGACACCCTTGGCGCTTTCAATTTGAACGATAACGCCGATGTTTTGGTTGATGCGCGGCAGATAATCATCCATCATACCAAAATAATTACCCCGGTGCGAAATAGCTAAGCCGCGCATACCTTCTTGGGGGTATCGGGTTGCCGCAACAGCCCGTGCTGCTTCCTCGCGTGTTTCTACCATGGGCACTAAAAAATTGGTACAGCCAATATCCAACAAGCGTTTGAACAATACTGGATCATTGCAGTAAGGCCGCACAACGGCGGCTGTTTTCGTCCCCTTAAGCGCCATTAGCTGTGGCACCAGATTACTGACATCATTGGGTGAATGCTCACAATCAAACATTACCCACGCGAAACCGCATAATCCGACCATTTCGGTAACTATTGGACTGACGGAAGAACCCCAGCAACCAATCACCAATTCCCGATTGTTTAAACTGGCTTTAAATTTATTTTCAACGAATGGATATTTCATGTTACTTCCTAGTTCTGTTCACTTCGATAACAATTCACATGCCTGAGACCATCATTGCACAAGGACATGCCGATGTTCTGGTACTTTTGCCCTGACCAGGAAAAATACGACGCAAGAACCTATTACGCCAAGGACGCCCGCTAAAATAAATGCACCAGCATAGGAACTCGATTGGACAATCAAACCGGTCACAGCGGGACCAATAATACCTGAGGTGTTGGCGATGCCATGCATCAGACCACTTGCACTACCGACATATTTTTTCGAAGCGGCATCCTGGATCAGCGCCCAGTAGGCCGGGCCGGCGAGTTGTAACAAGCCAATCGCCGCTGTCATAGTAGTGACCGCGATCACTGTGGTGTCAGCGATTCCGGTTACGGCAATACAAATCGAACTGATAAAGAAAGCGGTGACAAGCACAATTTTGCGCGAAAAAAAACGTCGTTTGGTTCTGCGATAAATCATATCGATGACTACCCCGCCCAGCGCATATCCGATTGCGCCCATCAGCCAAGGCAAGGAAGTGATAAAGCTCATATCATGCGCACTGACACCGCGGGCATCCACCAAATACGTCGGAAACCAGGTGATAAAGAAGAAGAGTACATAATTATAGCAAAAGAGAGAAAGCGCCATAGCCAGAATGGCCGGTTGCAGGATGGCTTTCCACATTGAAGATTTACCACCTGACTCCGGTTCTTCAACGCTTTCCTGATCCCGTTGATTGATCAATGCCAGCTCGTCGGGGCCGACCCGTTTGTGCAGGCTTGGCAGCGAGGTGGATTTCAGGCTCCAGATCAGGACCCAGGTCAGACCGATAAACATCAGCGCCAAAAAAGAAAAACGCCAGCCAAAGTAATAGCAGACCATACCGACAAGCGGACCGGATATCGCCCCGCCCAAGGGACCGCCGGCTTGCTGAATACCTACGGCTGTGGCTTTTTCTTTGATTGGGAACCAATCATAGATTACTTTGTTAGCGACCGCCGCATTCGGACCCTCACCCATACCAAAGAATACACGGCAAAGGAAGAAGGTCCAAAAGCTGAATGCTCCAGCGGTCAATCCGCACATAATGGACCAAAACCCCATGGCGATAGCCAGGACACGTTTGGCACCGAATTTATCCGCCAACGCGCCGCCAACAAAATTAAACAACGCATAGCCGATTGAAAAACTACCGAAAATTATTCCTTTTTCGATATCACTTAAATGAAATTCAATGCTAATAAAGGGCATGGCGACTGACAAGGCCGAACGATCGATATAATTAATTAAATAGGCCGAAGTCAGCATTGCCAGTATTGCATAGCGATAATTCACAAATAATGGCATAAAATTCACCTGTTTGTAGGGTATGGCTAGAAATAATTTTTCGCAGATTGTGAATTTTTTATTTAAATATTGCAGATGACAAGTAATTCACTACTTTAAGCTTATCTAAGTTTACTTTCTTCGTTTATCTGAATGCCCGCGATCTGCTCGAAAACCTTGATGATATTAGAGTGGTCTTCGTTGCCTATTCCCTGCGCCATGCAAGTTTTGTACAGTTCGTGCACCAAACCGGCGACCGGCATTGGCGCGTCGATACCCTGACTCAGCTCCAAGGCAAGATTAAGATCCTTATATTGCAAGCGAGTCATAAAACCCGGTGCGAAGTCGCGCGCCAAAATCAGGTTGCCGCGGATATCCAGCGCGCCGCAACGGGCATAGCCCGCCGAAAGCACTTCAACAATTTTTTCCGGCGCGACGCCCGCTTTGACACCCATGACCAATGACTCGCCTAGCGCCGCCATAGTCGCCGCCGCCAGGACCTGGTTGCAGGATTTAACCACTTGCCCCGCACCGTTAGCGCCGACATGGGTGATACGTGCACCGAGAATGTCCAATACCGGTTTGCAGCGTTCAAATACCGATGCATCGCCTCCCACCATAATTGAGAGCGTGCCGCTTTGCGCACCTTTGTCGCCGCCACTGACTGGCGCATCCAGCATATCTGCCCCTAATCCTTTAATTCTTTCGGCGAACCCCCGCGTGGCCAAGGAAGAAATCGTGCTCATATCAATGACCACTTTGCCTGGGCATAGCGCCCCGGCAATGCCGTTTTCGCCAAAAAGTATCTCTTCAACCTGCGGAGTGTTCGGTACCATGGTAATCGTGATATCCGCTGCTTGCGCCACCTCGCGACAATTGAGGCAACCTTTGCCCCCGTCCCGTTCTATTTCACGCACGTCGCTGTCAACGATACTGTATACATACACAGAATAACCGGCGGAAAGCAGGTTACGTACCATCGGTTTGCCCATAATACCCAAACCGATAAAACCTAATCTTGGCTGCATATTTTTATCCTTAATGGGTGTGATATTCGATCAAGCAACGCAATTCATCGACATCAATATCTGCAAAGGAGCAATCGTCGCGACGGCTCAAATGCGCCGCTGCGCCTGCTGCATATCCAGTGAGAAAACACTGGGCGGTGACCCGCGCTGAAGCAAGCGCCTCATGCTCGGCACATAGCGTCCTTCCCGCGGTAATCAGATTTGGGATGTTTTCCGGCAGTAAGACGTCGTAAGGAATGTCGTAAAAATCGTTATCCAGGTAAAACATGAAAATACCGTCGGGGCCGTGTGCTTCAATACACCAGGCACTACTGGCAACATTGCGCCGGCTTTTGCGCGCCTGGTAAACATCCTCGTTGCTCAGGCGGCCGCGCCCCTGAATGGTCCGGCTTTGCCGGATACCTATTTGTGCCGCCACATCATTTAGGTACGCGGACTCGAACCCCGGCACAAAATTCCGTAGGAAACGTTCGTACTCCCGTACCAATTTGCGTCCTTTTAACTCGGCGAACGTCAAGTCTTCTGCCTGAGTGGCATCAATCGGCCGCCCATCGTCTCGCAGTACGCTTGTGACATTGCACATCACCTCTCCCGAGCGCGGCGATGGCAATAAATAAATATGCTTGCGCGGTAGGAGGTAGCTTTGTTTCTGAGCCTGTTCGACCCAGCTTTCCAACTGTGATACCGGGTGGCCGATACCACGGCCGATATCGACCTTGGCCATCCGGAATACCATACTGGGATACTGCACCATGCCGTTGCGGCCCAGGGTATAAGGCACGCCCGCTTTTGCGCACACATCCCCATCACCGGTAGCATCAATAAAACGCTGGGCGGCGATGCATTGCCGTCCCGTTTTATTCTCAATGATCACACCGCAAAGCCGATTTTCGTCCATGATTACGTCGGTCATTAAGGTATGAAACAGGATATGCACGCCCGCAGCTGCCAGCAGATCATCGGCTATCTCTTTCCAAGTATGGGGTTCATGCACCACCAGTTCGGTCTTGCCGAACGGGAACGGATCGCTTACGGCGCCGCGCTGCTTGAGATGGTGGTAAAATTCCCCGGCAAAGCCATGTACCAATTGTTCATGCGGCCCTTTCCCCGAAGTGAACAAGCCGCAAATGGTGCCAGACATCCCGGCGGTCGCCATCCCGCCGCAAAAACCGTAACGCTCAATCAGTAAAGTCCGCTCCCCAGCGCGCGCGGCTGCGGTCGCCGCGGCGACACCGGTGGGACCTCCACCGACAACGAGTACGTCTACCGTCAAAGAAATCGGAATATCCCTGGCATTTTCATGACATAATTGCATGGTTGTTTCCCCGCCTAGATTCCTAAAGTCAATCGGCATTTTTGCAATGGATGCGGCGCTTGCCGAGCACAGCTCCCTGGGCAATAGGCTGAACCAGTTGCGCATATTGTGATAGATAAGTGCTATTGCCGCCGCCGAGGGGTATCGCCGTTGGCTGCCAGGCCGCCAAACGGGCATCGATCACAGCCTTCGGCACATCCATATTGATGCTCAGGCCGATAAAGTCAATTTCGACTATGTCGCCTTGTTCGATGACCGCCAGCGGGCCGCCCGCTGCCGCCTCCGGCATCAATTGGCCGACGATAATCCCACGGTTAAGGCCAGAAAGTTCGCCGTCGGTGATAACCGCCACATGCGCGGCAATGCCTGCACCGTTGAGCGCGGCGACAAAACTACAGGCGAATACCGTGCCTGGCCCACCCGCCGGTCCCATGTTACGTAGTACGATCACGTCACCTTTATGGATTTTACCCTGGCCAAGGGCCTCAATGGCCTTATCTTCATCCTCGTAGATGTTGGCTGGACCGCTGAACTGCTCTATTTCTCCCGGTACGGCGGAAAGCTTTACGATTGCTCCGTCTGGGGCCAAATTGCCGCGGAGAATAGCCACTCCGGGCCGCTGGCTGATCGGATTATCTAGCGAATGGATCACCTCGCGGTTTTTTACGGCCGCAGTATAAATATTCTCACCGACGGTTTTTTGCGTCACAGTGAGGGCATCTAGATTAAGGAAATCGCGCAATTGGTTCATTACCGCCGAGGTCCCGCCGGCAGCCTCAAGATCCTCGGTGCGAAATGGACCATTTGGCCGTACCGATGTGAGCAACTTGATGTTTTTGCCATATTTTTCATAGAGTGATACCACATCGATCGGCAGCTCGGCTTCGGTGGCGATGGCGGCCAGGTGACGTACGGTATTCACCGAGCCGCCTACTGCCATGATAGTCATTACCGCATTCTGAACGGCTTTTTCGGTGATGATATCGCGCGGCAATACCTGCTGCTCAGTCAGTTCGACGATACGTTTCCCGGCGGCTTGCGCATACTCTTTGACTCTACGGCCATTGGCCCAAATCGGCGAGTTGCCCGGCAAGGACATACCCAGCGCTTCCGCCACGATATGCATCGAGTTTGCCGTCCCCAGACCCGCACAGACACCCGGCGACTGGATACCAACATCGGTCATGTCAGTCAGGTCTTGCAAGGTAATGGAACCGGTCGCCAGTGCGCCTACCTGTTCGTAGACATCGTCGATATCAAAGAACTGGTCGTCGAATTTCTCATTGGAGCATTTACCGCCAATTTGATAACCGCAAGTTAGCAATATTGACGGGACATTGAGACGCGCGGCGGACATCAAGTGCGCCGGAGTGGTTTTATCACAGGAAGAAAGACAAATCATGCCGTCCAGCACCGCACCTTCCATCATGCATTCCACCTCGTTAACCATCAAATCGCGGGTGGGCATGAGGTAACGGGCTTTTTTGCCGGCGCTAGTGACGAAATCACTCGGCGCGACGGTGCGCACTTCAAACGGCAGGCCACCTGCGTCGCGAATAGCCTGTTCCACTATCCGGCATAATTCATCCAGATGAACATAGCAGCAGGAAAGTTTGTTAGAGGTATTGATGATAGCAATTTTGGGCTTGCCCATGTCTTCCTCACGAATACCCATACTACGCCATTGCGCACGCCGTACCGCCCAACGGGTTGATCCTGGCTTGAAATTGCTTCTAAACATCTTTACTACCTTTGAATGGTGGTTGTTTTACTGTAATGGTTACTCGGTATCATAATGGTTGTCCAACCAATTTTACAATAAATGTTATTTTGCTCACAAAATAGTAAATTTAGGCTTACTGATATCGTTAAAACAAGCACTAAAGAGTGATTGTAGAGAAAAGAAAGAAATCGGTCTATCCAATGTGGACCTGGGAGGCAATACCAGCAGTGCCTATCAAGATGATCCTCCCCAGGCACGCCTAGCATCGTTAAGAGGGGGTACCACTACGATAGCTTGTATTATAACCGAGAAATTCTGCCTATGGCGCCGCCAACCCTACCCTGCCGGCGCGGGGCAAAACTTGCGTTGCCACGCGGTCACAAGCGGCAACGGGGAATAGGCTATGCCAATGACTATTCGATTTCTTTATCGACATGTTGAATGATTAAATCCACCACCCTGCCACTGTTTTTCGCTGCCAATGCATCGATAATATCCAAATGCTCTTGATGTAAAACAAGTTTCTTTTCCGGCACGTAGCCATATTCGTTCCATGCGCTGACCCAAAGCTGATGAATTTGTTGTTGCAGATTGGCCAGGATAATGTTCTGGTTAAGCTCGGCTACTTTACACTCAAATGTCAGATCCAAACCGCCATTTTCGTCGTTTTCTTCATCAGCAAATTCATGGGCGTTCTCTTCGACAAGGGAACGCAATAGCATAATGCCGTGCCGGGTAGACTTGCGCGAATATTCTTCAAAAATGGTGCGTTCAATACCCGCTCGCGCCACAATTAACTGGCGCATAAAGTCCTTGGTGACGCTTACACCAGGTTGAATATACATGCCAATGCCGACAACATGATTTTGACGGGCATCGATCAAATAGGTGCCGCTGCCTACGCGTGTTTCCAGCCTACCGGAGGCTTCCAGTACTTTCAGCGCTTGGCGGATGGATGTACGGCTTACCCCGAGGCTTTCCGATAACTCGCGTTCCGAGGGTAACCGTTCTCCGGGCCGAAGATTGCCACTATCAAGTAAATTGTTAAGTTGTTGTATTATAGTTTGAAAAACATCTGTTCGTTTGATTGGTATCATAGTGAATTTATTTTTATCCGGCATCAATTGATCCCCCTAAAAATCTGAAATGTTCATCCAGGAAAGCGCCCTAGAATGAAACCGCCTGCGGCAATCGGCAGAAAAATGCTACAAAGATATTTTATACATTTTTATCCATTACAGACAGCTTTTACCTACTGTTGCTGGACAACTGACATTATGCCAAAAAATTTTCCCCAATGTGACTGCCAGTACCACAAATTTTTAAATATCATTGATTTAACTGAAAAAAATTAGTCATCTTCATTTGAGAAACAACCACATCTATCAGTGCCGAATTCCCCGTTACCCAGGGTCGCTTTGAAAAAATGTGCGCTGAGATAGATATTAGTTAAAATTGGATGGACAACTTTCCAATTAGCATAAATACTGTGAGGAATTGTTAACATCTTATCCTACTTACAAGTATAACATTCTGAAAAAGGAGGCTTTTGTGAATACCCCGCATAAAAAGACTCATGCTAGATATTTTATCTTGGCGATGATTACATTGGTGCTAACACTAGCCACCGGCGATAGGGCCACACTGTCGGTCGCTGGGCTGGACATGCAACGCGACTTGGGTATTTCATCCATAGAAATGGGTTATCTATTTTCCGTTTTTAGTTGGGCTTATGTGATATGCATGACACCAGCTGGTTGGGTGTCGGACAAGTTCGGATCAAAATTGGCCATGTTCCTGGGTGTTCTCATCTGGTCAATCGTAACAATAGGCATGGGTTTTGTGAGCTACATTTCCCTGATTATTCCCGCTTTGCTCATATTACGTTTCCTGCTTGGCGTCTGCGAGGCCCCGGTGGGACCGTCCGCTGGTCGAATTATCGCCGCCTGGTTTCCATCTGCGGAACGCGGCGTTGCCGGCGCAATATTCAATAGCGCCCAATATGTCTCCATCGCCGTGTTCATGCCGTTGATGGGATGGTTATGTCATACCTTTGGCTGGCAACATGTCTTTATTATCATGGGGTTACTCGGTATGCTCGTGGCATTTTTATGGAACAAAATATTTCATGTGCCGATGAAGCACCCGTGGGTTAATCAGGCTGAGTTGGAACATATCCGCCAAGGCGGCGGATTGATCGATTTAGATATGGCCCTCGGTCAGGATACTCAGGGACGGCCCGTCAAAAAATCTGCTTCTTGGTACGATATTGGCCAACTGTTCAAAAGCCGTATGCTGATAGGAATATTTATTGCGCAGTATTGCATTAATGCCATTACCTGGTTTTTTATGTCGTGGTTTCCTATCTATCTCGTTAAGGAACGTGGGCTGACTATTTTACAAGCGGGAATGATAGCCTCGGTTCCAGCTATTTGTGGTTTGGCCGGCGGTATCACCAGCGGATATATTTCTGATTGGCTGCTCAAGAAGACGAATAATCTAAGCTTGGCCCGCAAAGGTCCAATTACCTTTGGGTTGACATTAAGCGCCACCATGATGTTGTGTAATTATGTACAAACCGAATCAATGGTAATCTTTTTTATGAGCCTCGCCTTTTTCGGTAAGGGTTTCGGATCATTGGGCTGGGCTGTGGTGGCGGATACGGCACCCAAGAAAATCATTGGGATAACTGGTGGAATCTTCAATTCCATAGGAAACCTATCTGGTATTATTACCCCGGTTGTCATTGGTTATGTGTTGTCCATGACCGGTTCTTTTCAATTGGCGCTGATTTTTGTAGGTTCACATGGAATTATCGCTGTTCTAAGCTACTGGGTGATCGTCGGCAAAATCAAACGATTAGAATTGACTTCTCTCGCTCTGTCGCCCACTGCCCCTGTGCCGACGACAAAAAAATTAACGTAAAGGGCAATAACTCCGTTTTTATAATCAAGCCAAAGGTATTTCTCTGTATATATCTTACTTATTTAATCTTATAGAAGTGATGAAACTGGAGGACAAATGATGAATACTCAATCCGATCAGGGCCGGGTTATCAGGCTGGACGACAAAGATAATGTTGTTGTTGCGCCAACTGAAATTCCGGCTGGCACCCTCATCACCAGTGAGGGAGTGACAACATTGCATAACGTCCCGGCTGGTCATAAAATCGCTACAACGTTTATAAGCAAAGGTCAGCCGATTCTGAAATATAATACGGTAATTGGTTTTGCTGGGGAAGATACTCAGCCAGGCAGTTGGATGCATAGCCATAATATTCTTTTCGATAATTTTGAGAGAGATTACGCTTTTAGTAAAAATTACCATCCGATAGATTATTTACCAAAAGAACAACGGGCCACTTTCCAAGGGTTTGTCCGTGAAAACGGCAAAGTGGGTACTCGTAATTACATCGGCGTGTTTGTGGTAGGCAACTGTGGCGCCACAGTAGCGCGTAAAATAGCTGATTATTTTACTGATGAGCGTTTAGCCGAATACGGCAATGTGGACGGCGTAGTACCTTTTATTCATGAGCTAGGTTGTGGTATGGAAATGACTGGCGAACCCATGGATTTATTACGCCGCACCCTGGCTGGCTTTGTGAGAAATCCCAATACTGCCGCAGCGCTGATAGTGGCGCTGGGCTGTGAACGTAACAATATTCATGGATTTTTTGAACAAATGGGTCTCGAAGAAAACGAGACAGTCCGCAAACTGGTGATTCAGGATACCGGCGGTACGCGTAAGACCATCGAAAAAGGTATCGAAGAAGTTTACGATATGCTGCCCCATGCTAATAGTTACACGCGTCAGACCGTCTCCGCCGAACATATCTGTATCGGTATGCAGTGTGGCGGTTCCGATGGTTTCTCCGGACTTTCCGCCAACCCATCGCTTGGCGCGGCGGTAGATATTCTGGTGCGCCATGGTGGTACAGCCATTTTATCAGAAACCACTGAGATTTTCGGGGTCGAGCATACCTTGACGGCACGAGCCGTCACGCCGGAAGTGGGACAAAAACTGGTGGATCGTATCAATTGGTGGTTAAAATACAATGCTGGGCGCGATACCCAAATCAACGGCCGGGTGAGCCCCGGCAATAATGCTGGCGGCTTGGCCAATGTGCTGGAAAAATCTCTTGGCGGCGCCAAAAAAGGCGGTAATGCGCCTTTGATGGAAGTATATGAATATGCATATCCAGTAACAGTCCATGGACTGGTGTTTATGGATACCCCAGGACTGGACCCGGTATCCGCCACCGGGCAAATAGCCGGTGGCGCCAATCTTATCACTTTCACTACTGGGCGGGGTTCTTGTTTCGGTTCCGTCCCAGCGCCGTGTATCAAACTCGCCAGCAATACTTCCATGTATAAACGGATGGAAGAGGATATGGACATCAATTGCGGTATGGTGATTGATGGAGAAAAAACCATCCAGGAAATGGGCCAACTCATTTTCGAGAAAATCCTGCGGGTCGCTTCTGGTGAGGAAAGTAAAAGTGAGGCGTTAGGGGTCGGCGAAAATGAATTTGTGCCGTGGCCAATTGGTGTGCTGGCTTGATAATCCTCGCGTTTTCTGTCCCGCGCGATCGCGCGGGTTATTCATCCACTGAGTCTGTTCTGCCGTAATCGCCATCTTACCTGGCTCGGAGGATAGCGTACTGAAGGCGTAGTGTGAATTTGACAGGAAGGTGAGATCCATCGGCTTATCCGGTAAGGTAAAGGTTGTAAAGATGATCATCTCAGAAGGAACAGACCTATTGCTGACCACAGCACGACCTTCAGCGACGCCCTGATGCAACTTGACGATGAGGGCTTTTGCATAAGCTCGCTGAATTCATGCGCAACCGTATCGTAAACGCCCAAAAGTCATCCTCGCGTTGACGCCATTACTGATCCATATCCGTGCTTTTTCCCCGCAGCATGGCCCGCAACAGGCCTATCAAATCGTCCTGTTGGCTGGCGGAAAGTTGTGACAAAAATGCGGCGTCAATGTCATCGGCCACTGGACGGGAACGTTGCAGTGTTTGTATCCCTTCCGCCGTGAGGAAGATAAAACGTCTACGTTTGTCGTCCGCGCCTTGACGTTTAATCAGCAGGCCCTTTTTTTCCATTCGTGACAACATTTCCGCCAACGTCGCTTTAGTGCTGAGCGCCGCGTCCATTAAATCCATTTGCTCAATACCCGGTTGATCAGCGACGGCGCAGAGCACGGAATACTGCGGCTTGGTGAGATCAGGCAGTAATTTTTGCCACAGCGATGTGTGCTCCTGGAAAAGCTGCCGCATAAGGTGGAAAGGAACACGCCCAAGTTCTTTGGCCATTGTATTTAAGATGCCACTGTTTCAAATGGTGTCGATACCATCGCAAAAAGTTGTGATTGCGGCAATAGCTTCCCGCCGACGTGCCTGAATCACGATAATGCACCGCATTATATTCGTATACGAACTTTTTCATAAATGTGATTGAATATCTTATAGGTAAGGTTTAACTTCTTGAAAGTTCGTATAAGAACGATTAGTGAAGAAGACGATGAGACTTAGTGTTGGGATGACCGGCGCGACAGGCGCGCCCTTGGGTGTCGCCTTGCTCAAGGCGCTCAAACCCTTACCCGAAGTGGAAACCCACCTCGTTATGTCAACGTGGGCCAAAACCACTGTCGCGTTGGAGACGCACTACAGCGTTCGTCAGGTGGCTGATTTGGCGGATGTCGTGTATGACCCGGCTGATCAGGCAGCGACGATCTCCTCAGGATCTTTTCGCGGCGACGGCATGATTATTATCCCTTGCAGCATGAAAACGCTGGCGGGTATCCGAGCCGGCTATGCCGATGGTTTGGTGGGGCGCGCGGCGGATGTGGCGCTAAAGGAAGGACGCAAACTGGTCTTGGTTCCCCGTGAAATGCCGCTCAGCGCCATTCACCTGGAAAATATGCTTGCCTTGTCGCGCATGGGAGTAGCGATAGTACCGCCCATGCCGGCTTTTTATAACCGTCCTAACACCCTTGAGGATGTCATTGACCATATCGTTGCCCGCATACTCGATCAGTTCGGTCCTGATTATCCCAAGACGCGACGTTGGCATGGGCTGCGCGATGCAATGGCACAGTATGATTTGAAAATGGAGGAGTAAGCATGGCATTTGATGATTTGCGCAGCTATTTGCATGCGCTGGATAGCCAGGGGCAACTATTACACATTAGCGAAGAGGTACAGGCCGAGCCGGATATCGCCGCGGCGGCCAACGCCACCGGCCGCATCGGCGAGGGCGCGCCAGCACTTTCGTTTACCAATATCAAAGGGTTCAGGGACGCGCACGTTGTCATGAATACCCTGGGTTCCTGGCAAAACCATGCCATCTCCCTGGGGCTGCCGCCCAATACCCCGGTTAAGCAGCAAATTGATGAGTTCATCCGACGCTGGGATAACTTCCCGGTGGCGCCGGAGCGTCGGGAAAACCCGGCCTGGTCGGAAAATACGGTGGATGGCGAGGAGATTAATCTGTTCGATATTCTGCCGCTGTTTCGGCTAAACGACGGTGACGGCGGATTCTATCTTGACAAGGCCTGTGTTGTTTCCCGCGATCCTCTGGAACCGGATAATTTCGGTAAACAGAACGTGGGCGTTTATCGCATGGAAGTCAAAGGGCCACGTAAGCTTGGCCTACAACCGGTGCCGATGCATGACATCGCGTTGCAACTGCATAAAGCGGAAGAACGGGGTGAGGATTTGCCCATAGCGATCACACTGGGTAACGACCCCATTATCACGTTAATGGGCGCCACCCCCCTTAAATACGACCAGTCGGAATATGAAATGGCGGGCGCGCTGCGGGAATGCCCGTATCCCATCGCCACCGCGCCACTGACCGGTCTTGATGTGCCATGGGGATCGGAAGTCATTCTAGAAGGTGTGATAGAAGGACGCAAACGTGAAATCGAAGGGCCCTTTGGGGAATTCACCGGCCATTATTCCGGTGGCCGCAATATGACGGTCGTGCGTATCGATAAGGTTTCGTATCGCACCAAACTGATCTTTGAATCCCTTTATCTCGGCATGCCTTGGACGGAAATTGATTATCTGATAGGACCGGCGACCTGTGTGCCGCTCTATCAGCAACTAAAAGCGGAATTCCCGGAAGTGCAGGCCGTCAACGCCATGTACACCCATGGTCTGATGGCGATCATCTCTACCCAAAAACGCTACGGCGGCTTTGCCCGGGCCGTGGGGTTGCGGGCGATGACCACGCCGCACGGGCTGGGGTACGTGAAAATGGTGATCATGGTGGATGAGGATGTCGATCCTTTTAATTTGCCGCAAGTGATGTGGGCGTTGTCGTCAAAAGTCAATGCGGCGGGCGATCTGGTGCAATTGCCTAATATGTCGGTACTGGAACTTGATCCGGGCTCCAGCCCCGCCGGCATCACCGACAAACTGATTATCGACGCCACTACGCCGGTTGCGCCCGATAGCCGCGGACACTACAGCCAGCCGGTGAAGGATTTGCCCGAGACCGCCCTGTGGGTGGAAAAACTGACCGCTCTGTTGGCTAACCGAAAATAATTAAGGAGAGAAAGATGATTTGTCCACGTTGCGCCGATGAGCAGATTAACGTCATGGCCACCTCGCCGGTGGCGGGCGTTTGGACGGTTTATCAGTGCCAGCATTGCCTTTATACCTGGCGCGATACGGAACCCGCGCGCCGGACTCAGCGCGAGCATTACCCGCAAGCGTTTCGCATGACGCAGGCGGATATAGATAACGCCCCGCAAGTGCCGGCCATTCCACCACTTTTGGCGAAATAAATGCCCTTTTCGGCGGGTGTCCAACCCGCCTCGGGATATGGAATGACCCCTGTCATGATTTTGGCGGGCTGATGAATGACTTAGATACCGGCCCGACTTTCAAGGTATTGCTGTTGCTTCAGATGGCGCAAAAACACACGCCCCTCGGGCATAAATTCGGTGCCATAGCGCACCAGGCCGAGTCCTTTCAGTTCAGCATCAATCGCATAGCGCAGCTCACCGGGTTGCGTCTGTTCAAGTAACACAACCTGAATTTTACCCAGGCGCGGCTCGTATTTCAGCAACACCGCTGAAAGCGTGGCCATGAGCTGATGCGCGGTACCGGGCATCCCCTGCAGAATTTTGGTCATATCCGGCAACCCGTAATCCGGCAAATGAGCCAGCGTACCGGCGCGGCAGTCGAGGATCCGCTGCATATTATCCAATACCGACAGGATAACCCGGTTCCGCTCGCTGATTTCATGGAGCCCTAAACCGCCGGTAAAGTTGCCGGCGAGCATCTCATAGAGTGATGGCGTTTCCTGTTCGTAGGGCATTATTCATTCCTCAGTGGCAATAACCTGAGATTGTTGTTGCCGGCCTCCAGCACCCGTGGTTTAGCCGGGTCCAGCTCTTCGCGTTTAAGCACCCGCTTCCAGGTGTTTTTCGCTATATCAGGATGTCGAAACAACCCCGCTACGGCCACAAACCGTGTATCGGCTTCCATCGGCATATTCACGCTGGACACTCCCCCTGGTTTCACCACAACATCACGACGGGCGAGCAGGTCCGTTAACAGAGTCGTGTCGCCCTCTTCAGACAGTTGCTGATAAACCAACTGGTCAAAAATTTTCCGATCCTTTAACTGGTAAATACGAATCATCACCGGTACGGAAAGTGAATGACTTTCCCGCGCATCGGTGTTAAGCGCCTCACGGGCGGTAAAATCCAGATGAAGTTGGCTGATTTTCCGGTAAAACAGAGAATTAAAGGCCGATTTGGCGCCATCCGTGACGTTTTGTGTCAGTCCGCAACCAGTAAAACTGAACGCCAGCCCTGGCAGCAGCCAGAACGCGGGTTTAGTCAAACGTGTACGTGACACTTCGGGTTCCTTTTAATTGTGTGGCCGGTTGTAATCCGCAGTGATACCCCGACTTCACGGTAAGGGTCGGCAACGCGCCAGAACCGTTAGCTCGCCTGCCCCTTGCTCCGGCGGTTTCGATAACCGATGCGCCGGCAGGATTTCCGCATGCGCGCGGGTCTGGCGCAAAGGGGCCGCGCCTTCCATTGCCCGGGCGCAAGAGGGATTGAGACGACCCGGGAGAAGACTGTCGGGCGCTTACCCCGTGGGCTTACCCCGTGGCGCGTTCATTCCAGGAATCGGAATGAATGATGTTGCCGTCTTTGTAGGTCCAGATGATTTTTTCGTAGCGCAGCGCGATCTGCTCCAGATGGTTGTGCTTCTCGTAGGCGGGATCCTTGAGGTCGTGCATCATCGGCGCTACCTTCACCACTTTGACGTTCTCCAGTGTGGTATTGAAATACTCCACTTCCTGGCCCGCGTCGTTGATTCTGTACCACTTGAATTCCGCGGAACTCAGGGTCTGACCGGTGGTGACCGCCTTGTAAAGGTATGGACTGGCGGCGTCGATTTCCTTGGTAAACTGGAATGGCGTGTGGATCCGGGTACCGGTCAATTTGCCGCTGTTGTTGTCAGTCGGGATGTACAGGTTGTGTTGCTGAGCGACCACTTCAATGCTGCCTTCACGCTCCCGAACGTTCACTGACCCCTTGATGTGGGTGCCTCCATCGTCTTTCAGCCAGAGATAAACAGGAATTGCCATTGAATTACTCTCCGTAGTGTTGTAACGCGTCATCATCCTGCGATGACGCCAAGGTGTCGCCCGGTATCTGACAGGCATTGGCCTGCGGTACCAGACTGATTTTTGAACCGTTGAACACTCAGACGTCTTTCGCGGTCAGTGCGGAAAGTTCGCCGCGTAGCGCATCGCTTAGCGTGGAATCACGTAATATGGCCTCAAACGATTTTCTGAAAGTGACATTATCCAGGAGATTGGATTTCAAATCGCGCAATAGATGACGCATGGCCAGCATGGCTTTCAGTTGAGGTATTTGACGAGCCACCTGCTCTGGCTCGAAATCTTTGATATCGCGGAAATCGAGGTGGATATTTTCTTCTGAACCGTCGCCAGACAGGGTATTCTCAATTGAAAGTTGTAACGATGGATTTAATTCCGAAAGCACACTGTTGAAGTTATTTTTATTTATACTTATTTTAATGCGTTCAGATAATGGTTTTTGTTCCTTGCCGTGGCTGAAATCCCCCACGGCTAATAACTTCAATGGCAGCTCGACTTTCTTTTTCGCCCCACCCGTATGCAGGTCCAGCTTAAGATTGACGCGTGCCTTGGGAACTTCATTCTGGAAGCTATGTCCGCTCATAAATTCCTCTTAATATCGTCCATGATAATTCTTTAACCGCATTTCCCTGTAAGGGATGATAAAACAGAATACCAACCGAAAGCAACAACTCAGTGTTTTGATTTCAAGAGAGATAATTCTTATAAAGAAACTCTCAAAGTGATGATTAAATCTTTTATTGAAAACAATAAAAACGCCGCCTCATTATCAACCCTGACATACCTTTTATATACATTAAATATTTCGCGTTGCATCCCGGCGGCAAGCGAGGGCAACCCATAAAGAAGCGACGCGAATGATTTGGCGATTTCCCGGCTACTTGCCCTCCGCTTGCTGAGTTATCAGGGTGTAACGGCTAAGCAGTTGATGCAGATGTCTATCGATTTGCGATACCAGCTCAGCGGGCAACGGCGTCCCGCTTCCAACCTGGTTAAGCTGATATAGTCGCTCTTCCACGGGAATTGTGCGTCCGAAATTCTGCGTTATGGCAAATACCATCGACTTAAGCTCAGAGCCGGTCAGGTATCTCCCTTTACGCTCATCCAGCGCATTGAGGCGACGGGTCAGTTCGTGCAAACCTTCCATGCCCTGATGCCAGCCGCAGAGCGCCTCAGATGGCAGGGCGCTTCCTACGATATGTCGCCGCCACTGCGCCGTAAGCTTCTCCGATTCATCCGGCCTCGCGCCGGCGGCCAGGATAAATCCGTAGTTCTGTAGCCATAACGGCGACAGTTGCCCCAGCGCCGTCAGGGCGGCTTCATTTGCCGCCACCGGCAGCGGGCCGCTCGCCGTGGGAATCAGACTCCGCCAACCCCACGAACTCGCGGCGCACAGTGCCAGCATAGTCAGCATGCCGCCGGTAAAGCTTTTCCACCCTCGCTTGGGTTTTGGCAATTCGGTCACTACCCGTGGCGCAGCCGGCGCTTCACAGGCGATATAAACCAGCGGTTCAAATGTGGCGGCGGGCGGCAGGTCAGGGGACAAATGGAATGTCGCGGGCAGCATAACCGCGGGATCAGGGCTGTTGTCCGCATACCTATTCTCAAGCCGTGTTGCCGCCATGTGCATAAAGATGCACAAATCCCCCATCTGACTGGCGTTTTTTAGCGCCAGGCGTTGCAGGATGTCGCGCACGGCGTTTAAATGCTGTTCCGCTCGATAGATTTGCGGCAAATCAGCGGAATGCAGAGTGAATGTGCGAAGAACCGATTGCAGACGCTGGCTGAATCCGGCGAGGATTTCCATCCGGGCATGAACCGGCTGCGGCCATAGCGTTCCCCACTGGTGCGTCAGTAGTGCTTCCAGAATCGCCAGTCCTTCATTGAGGCCTAACAGACCGGCCAGTCGGGTGCGCGCCAGCGTATACCACGACAGCGTTTGGAGCTCGACGCCGTTTTGTCGGAATAGCGACAGGCTCAATTGCGCTACCCGCTCCCAGTCCACATCCGGACGCGCTGGATGGGAAAGCCTGGCCAACACATCGCGCAGAGCCTCGTAATCCGGCAACGCGCGTGGATCACCGCCGGTTTTGAGTTGTTTACGGTTATTCAAGAACGATTCTCCTGCCGAGTGTCCATCATCATGTTTGTCGCTTCTTCACGGGTGTGAGAGTCAGAACGCCATTACCCAATTCGATGGTACGGGGCATGTGCGGGTCGAGTTCGTCACAGCCCAGTACCAGCCGCCCGATGTGTTCGTTTTTGCCCGTACCAGCAAACAGCCCGACGATCGCGACGTATCGGGTCTTATTGTCCATCGGCATGTCGAGCGTAGCGCTGGCGTTGGGCATCAACAGCAGGGATTTTGCCGCCACCGCATCGTCTCCCAGAACGATGTCCGCAGCACGAAGCAGTGTCTGGTCATCGGCCGTGTCCACCCTCCGGCGCTCTATTACCTGATATACCCACACCATGGTAGCCGACGACGTCTGAACTTCGCTTGCAAGAAACGCGGCGCGCGGCA
The DNA here is from genome assembly GCF_005217455.1 of Martelella alba. Classification (GTDB taxonomy): domain Bacteria; phylum Pseudomonadota; class Gammaproteobacteria; order Enterobacterales; family Enterobacteriaceae; genus Acerihabitans. Next base: position 7,371 of record NZ_SZPQ01000039.1, on the reverse strand, counting down.
CGAAATCGAGGTGGAGCACCCTGATTTTTTTGCAAGAATTGGCTTTAGTCATGCTGATTGCGCCATCAGTGAGGGTCTGGGTCAGGCCGCAACCGGTCATGACACAGCAGAGGGCCAGTATGAGTTTCTGGCGCAGTGATACGAATGCCATCCGGCAAATCCCCCCAGAATACAAAACGGTAACCGCCAGCCAATGCGGGTGGCCGCGTGGCGCTACGCAGCCTCGCATAACAACCCAAGGCGATAGTCAAAGAATTAAGACCGGAGCGTGACTTTCCGCCTCCGAGTCCCGACATGCCCGTTCGTCCAAGCCATATACGCCGCTGCCAGCCTAGTCGCGACGCCGGGAGTACATTGGCGGGTATTGTGAGATCCCAACGCACTTCCGCGCGATAAGCCGGATAGACACGCGGTAACACCATCAGGTAGGCGAATCCTTCAAACAGACGTTCACACAGGGATCGCGGGCGCCAGGCTTATTCAGAGGAACCAACGGAAAATATGGACTCCGGAAAACGAAAACCGTGCAGTTTTTGCCATGCCAACGGACCAGCCCCCAGTTCGCTGCGAATGATGAGCTCCAGCGGATCGCCGTTCGGGGTGATCCACTTCAGTTGCGTACGACTTCCGTCCAACGGCGTAATCAATGCGTCATCCAGCAAACGAATGAATCCCCAGTGGCCCGGATGATGGGCATAAAGGCGCATTTCAGCGTTGGCGGTGCGCCATCTCAGATCCGTACCGGGAAAATAGGTGTTTCCAGGCCAGATAAAGCTCCGCCAACTCTCCATTTGATTGAAGTAATCCAGATTCTGACCATTCAGCGTCAGCTTCATGCGGGCCACGTTACGTGACGGACGGGCCATCAGTTCAAAATGGATTTCCGCGTCGCCCTGGGCAAAGACGATATCCGAGATGTCCGCCAATTGGTTGATGGCCTCGAGGAATGCCGAATCAACGGTCATACCTTGACTTGCCATGGGGTCGACAACCCAGTGGCGGCCTTCCTGATGAAGAATGCCGGCGAGGTTCGCTTTAAGGAATGACGCAATGCGACCGGAGTCGGCACGCAGGAACCACGCCAGCAGCGGGAGCGACGCATCAGGTCCTGTGGCGTTGAAGGGGTAGCGTGCGGCGAAATCGGCATTCCATTGCGATACGATAGTACGTTGCCAGCGGGCGTTGAGATTGCTTGCCGCGGGTGTAAGCACCTGACGCCAGGCCACGTCCAGCGGTTGAACAAACAGTGTCTGACCAAAGCCGTTCCACTCTTGACCGAGACTTGCCGCGACGAGACTGCCGTAGTCACGGGTTTCGGTCAAATCGATAGCGCTGCCCTCGAATACCGTCTGGGCCAGCATCCGTGCCATCGCTTGCGGATCCGGCGCGTTGTTGACCTGTTGCTACTTGAGACGTAGCTGGGTTACACGCGCCAGCCAGGATTGGACGCTAAGGTGGCCATTCTTACCGGTGCCATCCTTGCCGGCCATCAATCCGTTTATCGGTCCAAACACCCAATCCAGCGGGCCGTCCGGCTCTAACGCTTCTTTGAAGAGCTGACGGACATTCTTATTGGGCCCCCACCGTTTTTTCGCGGAGTCCACCAGCGAATCCGCCAACCGATAACTCTTGGCGCCCGCCTGTCCCTGCCAGGCCAGCGTATTGATCAAGGCCACCAGCGGTGACTGGCGCGCATCGGCCAGCAGATTCAACTGGCCGATGGTTTCCGATAGCGAACCGGCCTCATGCCACTGAATGCTGTTGACCATGTTTAACCAGGCGTTACCGAAATCCTTGAAGTAGCGTTCGGTGAAACGGTGTTTGAGCGCCTCCGATGAAATATCGCAACCCGCCGGGAGCGTCTTGTCCGACAGTACCCAGTCGATTTCATCGCGGCGGGCTTTCACCGCTTCTTCAATGGTATTGCGCACCTGTTCTTCCCAAGCCTGGCGGGTGAACATGCCGGGCACCACGGCTTCGGTACTAAATAAGCTGGAGGCATCGGTATCGCCGGTCATATCCGCCAGCGTTGAATCCGGCCAGTTATGGGCAACGCGCCGCAGCATCTCCCGATACAGGCCTGATTCGGCGTTACGCTGGCCGACCTGCTTAAGCAAAATCTGGCGAACAGTGCTGATTAGCCCGGCATTCGGTTTAATCTTCCACGCCGGATGCACAGGCAGGTTCTGGGCGTAAAAACCCAGCAGTTTCGGTGCCAGGGTTTGCCAAAGGGTATCCGGCACCCCCGCACGCTTCGGCCAGATGTCCAGTACATTCCCGGCAAGCCAGGAAGCGTCCGCCTTGTCCGGGCGGGCGAGCATCAAATATCCCTTCAGTAAGTGATAGGCCTGCTGTGAGGCGGCATTTCTGGCGGCGCTGGCGGGTGGAAGCCGCACAAAGGCACTGAGCCTTTGTTGCAGGACATCCGCCAATGCGTCACGCATCAAAATCTCATTGTTGCGGGCATAAAACGGCCAAAGACTCTTCAGCCTGTCGTGATCCCGATTCAGGCCAAAACGCGTGAACCAGGGCGCGCCATGCGCTTTCCTGTGCTGTAGCCGGGCAATGGTCTGTTGTAGAACCCACTGATTACGCAAACGTTCCGGCAAGGGCTGTTTTGTGTCGGCGGCGATACGGACGGTTTCCTGCGTCTGATATATCTGCGCCCGATTTACCATCAGAGAAAGTAGCGTGCCGACGCTCCACAGTAAGACCAGGGCCAATACCCCATGGCTCAGCATCCCTCTCCACTGGAAGCCCAATTTACGGGCTTGAACGCGGCGACAATCATTTTCCAGCGCTTGCCATGCCGGGTGGCTTATGCGTGCATGTGGTTGAGCGGCAGCGTTCATTAATGCAGGGCTGAACATCACGCCACGAAGCCCGTAGGGCGCGGGACCCTCCATCAAGCTTGTGAGTAATGGGGTCAGTTGCCGCTTAAGTTGTCCGCGCAATTGGGCGGATAAACGCAACAACCCGTCGCGACGAATATCACCCAGCAGCATCGGCACACCGGCACGGCACAGGCGTGAAGATAAGGTATCAAGCGCCCCCAGGGCCGTATCCGGCGTCGCCCTCGGACCAAACAGCGTCCCCGTCGCCGGGACACTGCCTATTTCCTGGCGACAGGACGCCTCCCAAACGAACCACAGCCAGACAGGCGCCCGCCACCCGAATAGCCCGTCGGTTTTCCGGCGAACGCGGATGAGCGCATCAAGCGCGACGGGGTCTGGGATATTTTCGCAGTTCATGATCTGCACGATACCGTCCACTGGACGCTGATGGCGCACTTGTTTCAGAACCTCAAAAATTACGGGCTCCGGCGGCGCCTCTGCCGCCCCCCCGTGAATAAGAACAATGCCGCCATTCTCCTGCCAGCGATCGTGCTTAAGCCCGGGAACGACCTTTTCGACCTACGCGTCGGCGCCTTGAACCAACAGTAAACGCACTTTGGATTTCCACCGGCGGCCGTAATGCTGGCACAGGTGATCAATAAGCGCGTCAGAAGTAAACCGGAGGGGTTCTTCGTCCGTATGCGCCGGCGCTTCAGGCTGGGAGGCCATCGCTTTGGCATTCCCCGGCGAGGCGTCCTAGTTGCCCCCGGTTTCTCCCGCCGCCGCCATCACGCTTTCGGCAAACCAGCCCAGAATCAGAATCATCAGCGCCAGCACCAGACAAAAAACGATAACGCCGAGATGGCTATAAGGACCTATGCCCATGGCATGGGCGGTTTCATCCGGATAGAGCCAGAGAAAACCACCGAAAATGCCTGTGATACAAAGGGCCAGCGCAACAACAGAGGCAAGGGCGGAAGGTCGTTTCATAACGGCGGTAAAAATTCCTGATGATTATTCTGGCGTTACGGCACAGAGTTGCCGATAGGTGGGAGAGGATTCAGTGATAACCATCTGCGCTTCACCGTCAGCGAGACACTGGCGGGTTGCGAGAATCAATGCCTGCCACGGGGCGGTAACGCCGGCGAAACCGGCAACGGTATCAATATTGACGTATCGCTGCACTGTCAGTGCGGGCGCATAGGCCTCACAAGCGCAACTGAGCGTACCGCTGGAGGCCAGTTTTCCGCCCGTGATCCAACCGCGCAGCGGTGCCTGCTTGTCAAGATCGGCCCACAGCATGGCATGACGCAATGCATGAACCAAATCGCCGTCGTGGTTGATTTGCGGGCGATGTAATCGCACGGATACGGGGGGTACGCCTTGTATACGGCAGTTAGTCATCAGCAAAACGGCGATGGCTTCCCCGGCATCGTCCTTCGGCGTCCCTTCCAGATGCACGCTGATAACCAGCAGCGCGGAAGGCTTTTGGTAATGGCAGTCGAGCCAGTAATCCAGAATGCGCAGCCCTGAAAGACCGCGGATACGGATCAACGTGCGGTGGATTTCAGGCAACCAGTTAAGCGCGATGTCCGGCAGTCCGTCGCCCAGGTCCAACGCCAGATAGCAGGGCGCAGTCCGGGGCAACGACTTAAGGAGTTTGTTGATGCGCCCAATCACGTCGTACCGATAGCAGGCCAGTACATCCGCAGCGCCGCCTTCCTCGGCGAACCGGGAATGCCTGACCGGCTTTTCCGCCTGGCGTGGCCTGATAGGTTGAAGGATCGGGTTTTTGCCGAGCGCCGCTTTTTGCGTGGGTTTATGTTCCCTTTCCAGCGCATTCACCAAATACTCACCGGCAAACCAGGCGAATCGTTGTCCCCGCTTGCGGCCGGCGTCATGGGCGAGCATTGATGACTCTGTTCGCGGAATTCTGTCCAACACGTTGCAAGGTATAACCCGCCCGGCGTGTTGAAAAAATTGCCCCCCAGATAAGCACGGGGAGTACCAATGCCAAAAACCAGAACCGTGGCCCGAAACGATCGCCTTGCCAGAACAAGAACGTTAGCCCCATGCCGACAAGTAAAACGGCAGCGCCGAACATCAGCCACCGCCAGGTTGCCGGACGAGGGGGCGCGTTTTTTTCTTCGGGGATCTTTTCCAGGTAGACAGGCATACTTACCCCACCAACGCGTCCGGCAACGAACTGATGAGTGTGCAGCCGCAGGCGCACTTATGTCCGTGAAATGCCACGGGGATCCCGTTATCCAGATAGTCGGGATGTCCTTCGCTGATCGTGGTAGGTCCATGGCCGGCTATGGGACAAGAAACCTGGTCGCCTTTGCGGGCCACGCCGATGCCGCCGAAAATCATGGTATTTGAACCGGACTGAACGGTTCCGCCGTGGGTTGTCTTATCACCGATTCGAACAATTCCTTGCATGAGCGCCTCCTATTTCAACACTTATCCCCGTAACACGGTGACGATGCATTGCCGATATTTGAGTTTGTGTTAGGTACTGTAGCTTTTTCTTAGATAGCGCTTTATTTTTTGCGCGTTATCTAAAGGATAGTTGTCAACCTTTCCATTTTTTTTCGTTTGGTAACCAGCTAATTTTTCGTCTTTATCAGCGTCTAGATTCAATTTATATCCAGAATCATTATATCGTTGATATGTTTTTATTTCGTAGTAATATAAATATTGAATACCCTTAATCTCATAATTTACATTCCAGCGCAGAAGAACCACAACATTACATTTATTATTAACAGGTTCAAAAAAAACAGACATGAGTTCCACCGGGGCATCTGAGTAATAGAATGTATCAACAATATCATTATGAATACCTTTTTTTGACATATAGTTTAAATAAAAATCTATATGATTTCTATCGAGGGAATTTTGAAAGCAAATAGAGCCATTATCGAATGAGTGATCTTTGAATGGTCCCTGCACAATAGCATTGGGATTATTACCGCAAGCATAAATTTTCAACGAAAATAACAATATTACCAAGATCAATATTTTTAATAAACAATTATTCATCATAAGCACCTATTGCCAGCTCATTTTCTATTAGTTTTGCCTCCCCCTCTCGACGATTTATTAATCCGGGCTGGTTTGGCCAAAGGCGCTTCATACTTCTCAACCGGCTGGGGATATTATTTATGCTCCCTTGAGAGAGATCATCACGAATCTGTCTCATTTCACAACGTCTATCGATAAGGTCGCCTGTTTTTGGAAGCGCCAGGGATGGACCACGATTATAAATCAACGAAAGTATAGCTCCTGCGCTATCTGGTGGAAGATTTATTGCCTGAGGATATACCTCAATTACAATTTGACAAAATTGCGCTTTCAGAACCATAGCCATTTCAATGGCTTTACTTTTGTCTATAATAATATCTGACAAATTACTAACCATGGCTCTTGCTTGGTCACCTTTTTTTCCGATGGTAGTGAGTAATTTTTCAACCTGCGACTCACTATAATAATCAAGCAAGATTTTCCGTGCCGATGAAACTGTTTGTTGTCCCAGATCATATCCATAACCGACTGTGACACCACTCGACTGATCACCTGCAGGAACATACGGTTTGGACACAAAAGCCTCCCATGACAATATAAATTCAGCAGATTTCTTTGAAATTCTGTATATACCTAACGTCGTCTTAAACTCTATGAAATCTACATAGATATCTGCTAGCGCATGTAAAAACATCACCGGGTGCATATGCCAAACCGCTTTCCCCGACGTAAAAGGCTCAACTTGGCGCATCCATTCCATATCATCCAACCACTTTTTCGCATAATCTAGCCGCAGAATGTCATAGTCCTGAAAAAACGCGGTCCATTTCTGGTGGCCGCTACCGCCAAACCACTCGCTCTCATGCTTTACCACCAGACAAGCGACAATATCGCGGACCCCCATGGCCGGAAACTGTAGGGCTTCATAGAGCGTTCGTCCTGACAGTTGGTCGGCACGTTGCGTATCCATTTGGTCCACCATCGCTTTATAGAAACCGGACATCCGCTGTTCTTGAATGCCACGTTCCGGTTTGACCTGCCGCGAAAGACAATGGAATGCCGACTTTACCCATCCTTCTTTCAGCGACGCGGACATATCCGGTGTTGATTCTTCGATCAACGCTGAGAATCCGAGTTCTTTGAGGTCATACTGGCTGAGTACATCCACGTCGTCCTGGTGTAGCCAGTTTTGCTCGCCAATCCGGTACCATTGATTGCCATTGCTTTTCTTCACATTGCTGTTAGCCAAAGCATGGATAAGACAGTCATCTTTTTTGACTAATGTCGATGTTTTGGTAAACATGTCGCCCAAATTCGTATACAGGACGCTTCCAGGGTGAATACGGATATATTTTCGCCCCGTCGTCAGACGGCCCGGATTATCCAAAAACGCCGGCATGCGTTTGTCTACGCTGATGACCTCAATATGGGCATATGAACCGCCCCGGGAATCCTGGAGACTAAACTCTTTGAGAGAGAGGTAACAGGATGACTAAAAATACTCGCTTTT
>NZ_SZPQ01000038.1 GCF_005217455.1 Martelella alba | reverse complement strand
GTGTTAGACATGTATCCAAGCCTATCTCTTAAGTTAAGAGACTTCTACTGTCTGGTTTCGCAGGGGGCCTACTCATCGAATACAAACGCGCATTACGCGAAATGAAAACGAAGTCATACATGGATTATTTGAAAGGCGTTTGCGAGCAAGCCCAAGCGCTAAATATACCAGACAAAAAAATAGCAGATGAGAGGCGCTCGGAGGCATTTATCAAAGTTGCTGATGCAAAAGCCCGGATCTGCCTCTACGGTTCTAAGCGAGTGATTGAAGCCTTTGCAGAATTTGAAAAACTGGGGGCTTCAATGGCCACTAAACCTCAAAGAGATGCATTCATATCAATGACCTTGGAGATGAGAAAAGATGCAGGGTTAACATCAATACCAAGCAATGAAGATCTGTCTTTACTTTTACTCGGAAAAAAAAGAGTAACTGCTTGATTAAAAAGAACACGAGTTCCCTATAGATATTATATTTTTTTAACATTAGATTAAATGCATAAATTAATCTGCATCTTTTATTCTAATGTTAATAATAAAAAATCATATCCATTCTAAAATAGCTTTTCTTAAAAAACGTATATGGTATTCTCTCAACGACATTTATCACATACGGTAAACCGGTCCGGATAAATGGAGCTTTACCGCGTATAGCGCAAAACGTCAGGACGGGGACTCTGCAAAAACGTTGATTGTGGTAGGTAGGGCGCGCAAGCGTTTGATGCAGCCAGGCAGAGGGTGAAAGTAGTTATCGGCGGATTCTTGAGTAACTACTTTTGCGCATAATGCATCTTTCAAGAAAGGTTGTCACACCAAGAGAAAGATTAGTTCTCTTAATATGGGGAAACCGAGCAAACCTACAGGCCATCTTCTTAGATGGCCTTGGGGTTGGTATGTCCGGCTTCCCCCAGAGAAAGGGTTAACATCTTAAAGAACTAAAAAAACTAAAGAACAATTTGTGTTTTAACATTTTTTTACAATCATACTTTTCTCTTGTTTGTTGCTTCAAACCTTCCGTAAAAAACCTTCTGTGTTCTCACCTACGCAACACACAATCTTGAACAGATGATGTTTAACCAGTAACGGGTTCACGGTTTAAATGCAGCCGGGTAAGCTGGGCGCGAAAAAGTGGATCTCCTAGGTTTAGAAGCGCCCCTCTATGGCATTGCGTTCAAAAACTTCGGCGGTGGCAGGCCTATCCTTATAGAGGCAAACAGCCTCCAAAGTTATGCGGCGCAGTAAAGCTTAAAGCTCGCCCAAATTTCTCATTGATTGCTCGAACTCCGCTACGCTTGTTTCTACTGGGTTTCGTCAGCCACTCTATGAGAGCGCCGCAAATCCTGCACCATGATTTCGACTACCTTCTTTAAAAAACTCGCCAGAGAGCTTCCCAGCGCGTCTGAGGGGGCTTGCTGCTCCGACTTACGGATGACTGACTGATTAGTAGTAGCTTCATGGCCCAGTCCGGTTTACTTTATTGCTATCAACTAAGAGCCTCCCAAGGGCGACACGGAGATAACGTTTGAGAACCGTCGAAATACTGCAATACACCTTACGAAAAGGCAGCGGTGCCGCTTTTCACGCCATCATGCAGGAAATCAGTGTTCCCCCCCTACACCAAGGACACGGGATCGATGTTGTTTCGTTTGGTAACTCGTTACATGACTCGGATTGCTACTATCTGATTCGCGCCTTTGATAGTGCTGAAAGCATGGCTACGGTTCTTGATGCTTTTTACGCAAGCGATGACTGGCGCAGCGGCCCACGCGAAGACATTATTCGCAGCATCGAAACCAGCATAAAAACAGTGATAAGTCTGCCGCAGGAAAGCGTGAACGGGCTGCGTATTTAAGCCATAGCTCGGTCAGTAGCGACATATGATCAGATCTGAAAAGTATCAAACTCATCTGAACCCACGACACAGAGTATGAGGTTAAGAATGCACACAGGAAAGCGGATTGCGGTTGTAACAGGCGGTTCCAGCGGAATTGGTTTCGGCATTGCCAATGCACTAATCAAAAGTAGTTATGAAGTTGTGATTATCGGTCGAGATGAAAAACGTCTTATCGACGCAACATTAAAACTTGGGTCTTCGTCTCGTTGGAGAACAGCTGATGTAAGCCATTGGGATGAAGTATCAGAAGCAGTTAGTGTTCTTGATCGTGTTGATGTTCTTGTTAATGCTGCTGGATTCATTAAACCAGTGTCACTGGCAACGCCGATTCAGGAAGCCGAAGCTGATTGGGACGCAGTTATTAATGCTAACCTTAAAGGCAGCTTTCTCATGGCAAAGGCAGTTGCGCCTTTGTTGAGTAGTCCTGGAGGGCGCATTATCAATATCAGTTCTATTGGTGCCCAAACAGGTGGAAGTAAACCGGGAGGTTTAGCTTATGCTTCGGCTAAAGCTGGGCTGCACGGCCTGACATTTGCCCTTGCCCGCGAATTGTCGCCAAAAGGTATAACCGCGAACGCTATCGCACCCGGTTTTATCGCTGATACGGGATTCACCGGCTCGTGGCCTACTGAAAGAATCGCTGGAATTGTTGCGGAAACCCCGGCAGGAAGAGCTGGCACCCCTGATGATATCGCAGGTGCTATTCTCTGGTTAGCTTCCGAAGCTGGAGCATTTGTTACTGGCACCATCATCCCGATCAATGGTGGATGGCGAATGGGATAATCAACGAGCGCAAGAAATAAAGATCGGATTGGCTTCACCAGACGAACCATAAGCACGCCGCAAATTTAGCGCCATGATTTTCCACACTCCTTAATAAAAAACGCGCCACAGAGCTTCCTGGCGCGTTTGGCACATCCTATGATTTATGTCTGCGCCGTGCGTAGATGACCGCTTTGATACCCGCTTGCGAGTCGAACTGCGCAATATCAGGCAAATTGTAGCGAAGCTGCGAAATCACGCTCAACTGCTCTTCCACATCAGCATCCTTACGATAGGTTGTCATCGCGGTGGTGCTGCCGCGAACATGGCCGACAAGCTGCGCAATCGTGCGCTCGTTGCTTTCAAAAGCATCTACTGCGTTAATGAACGTATGACGCAGGGAGTGGAATGTTTTTTTATTGTCACGGGGAAAACCGAGGACTCTGCCAAAGTAGTTTTCGTTAAACCATTTTGAGGCGCCGGCACGATATCCTTTGATTTTGTTGTGCTTCAACTCAGGGAAAAGACGATCATATCCGGCAGCTTTCAATGCATCTACATACTTCAGCAGCCCTAGTTTGATAAGTCGCGGATGAATTGGAACCTGACGGATCGCATTCACCGTCTTTAACGATTTATCGCCACCAGCCTGCGCTTCTTTATCCATCACCTTATCCGGCGCATCAAGGTTAAAATCAATATAGGCAATCCCGTTTTTATCTTCTCGAATATCCGTCAGATAAAGCTGGCAAAGCTCATTGATGCGCCCGCCCACATATAATGCCAGCAGAGGCAACCAGTAGTGAAACGGGCGGAAGCTGGTATAAATGCCGTTTTGATTGGGCGTTCCCGAGCCTTTCTTAAACCAGTCAGCCGAGAAAATTTGCTCTAGCTCCCCGTCGGTGAAGAGGTCGCGTCGATCCTGCTCACGCACCATCACGCGGCGCTGAGCCAGCACATTCTCAGCAGGGTTATCAAAAAGGTAACGTTCGCTTTTAGCCCATTTGAGCATAGAACCCAATGACTCGATATGCCTGCCAATGGCATCTCGACTCATAACTGGCTGGCCATCAGCTAACGCTATTTCAATAAGCTTTTGCGTATCTGAAATCTTGTATTTTCGCCGCATCAAATACAGATTACTGGGCATATTCTGCATTTTGGTGACGTAATTTTTCACTATGTCACGATTCAGTTCACCTAGAGTTAAATCGCCCATTATCTCCACGAAATGTTCAATTCTGGAACGAATTTTCTCCTCGCTGGCTAGCTTAATATCACCCGTATTTTTATAGACCAAAAACGCTTTCAGCAATGCTGAAACCGTCATGCTCGCATATGTCGGGTTGCAATACGGATTGATGGTAGCGGCCATAGGAATCGCTGGTGTTACTCCTACCGGAGCACATGGTGTTGGCTCCAATTTCGTAAGCGCTTTATCCCATATGCTACGCAAATTCTCAGCCTGAACGTTGGTGATATACAGAGAACTGGCATCCAACCTTACGCCCGGAAAATTCATCAACCAGATAGAAAACTGGTTGTTGCCATTCATTCTAAATACTGCTGCTTCGGTATATCCTTGCTCCAAAAGATCCTTAAGCGCATAGCCAGGCTTGAACAATAGAACATAGCCACGCATAACATTTTCTATACCTTTCTGTTCAAGGTCATTAAGCACAAACTCGCCAGTATCCTCCCGTTCAACTTCAGAATAGTCTTCAATTTGAAAAGCAATCAGCCCTTCCGCAAAACAATAGACCGGAACGTTGTTCTCCAAAAGATAATTAACAACCGTCTCAAGCTCTACTCCAAATGACTTGCAAAACAACGCCAGGCTGATTTTTCCAGCGCCAGTCAACAATGGGGCATTGCCCCTGATCTTCTCTTTATCCACTTGCCTGAACTCTTCCAGAGACGCATACCACTTCCCCAGCAAACGCGCGGCAATAGCTCTGGCATTTGCAAGGTGGGTAGTGCGGGTAGATGCATGAATTTCGCGCTGCCCTATCAGGGCACGATAACGAACCGGAACGGTGATCCGCAGAACGTAGATCCCACTGGAACGTCTATAAAGATTATCACGCTGAGCCATCGGCTGTATCACTCCGTTGTAGGAGGATCACGAGCGCCGTCACGTATGATTTATAAAAACGTAGAGGAATTAATACATTAGGGTATTTCTGGAGCGGGCGAAGGGAATCGAACCCTCGTATAGAGCTTGGGAAGCTCTCGTTCTACCATTGAACTACGCCCGCAAAAATCATGCCCGCAAAAATCATGCCCGCAAAAATCATGCCCGCAAAATCATGCTTGCAAAATCATGCCCGCGAAAATTGCGCCCACGTGGAAGCGGGTTTGCGCTTTACCCCTCCGCGAAAACGAGCAATGTATTCGCAGGAAGCCGCCGCGCACAGCATTATAACCTTATGTCGTCGGCTGGCAAGCCATGGGCTGTTTAACTGCGTGAGTTTTAAGCGATTATCCTCATACTGTCGGGGTGGGATAACCGGCCGCGCCCATGCCGACGCGGCGAGGCCGATAGGCGGAGGATTATTTCTGCGGCCGCATGGCCGGGAACAAAATGACGTCGCGAATGGTATGGCTGTTGGTAAACAACATAATCATCCGGTCAATGCCAATCCCCAGGCCGGCGGTAGGCGGCAAACCGTGCTCCAGCGCCGTGACATAGTCTTCGTCGTAGAACATGGCCTCGTCGTCGCCGGCATCCTTGGCACGGACCTGCTCGGCAAAACGCTCTGCCTGATCCTCGGCGTCATTCAGCTCCGAGAAACCGTTGCCTATCTCGCGGCCGCCGATAAAGAATTCGAAGCGGTCGGTGAAGAACGGATTTTCATCGTTACGGCGCGCCAGAGGCGACACCTCGGCCGGGTATTGCGTGATAAAAGTTGGCTGGATAAGCTGGCTTTCGGCGGTTTCCTCGAAGATTTCCGTTTGCAGACGGCCCAATCCCCATCCTTTTTCCACTTGTATACCCAGCGATTCAGCCAGAGCGACGGCTTTGTCCCTATCGTCCAGGCTGGCCGGGCTGATTTCCGGGCGATAATGGCAAATGGCTTCCCGCATGGTCATCTTAACGAAGGGCTGGCCAAAATCGAACGTCTGGTCGCCATATTCCACCTTTGTGTCGCCCAATACCCGTTCAGCCAGGGTACGGAACAAATCCTCGGTAAGCGCGATCAGGTCCCGGTAGTCCGCATAGGCCATATAGAGTTCCATCATGGTGAACTCCGGATTATGGCGCGGCGAAATGCCCTCATTGCGGAAGTTGCGGTTGATTTCAAACACCCGCTCAAAACCGCCCACCACCAGCCGTTTCAAGTAAAGTTCCGGGGCAATACGCAGATACATATCGATATCCAGCGCATTGTGATGGGTGATGAAAGGACGAGCGGAAGCGCCGCCGGGGATGCTTTGCATCATCGGGGTTTCCACTTCCATAAAACCTTTCTCCACCATGAACCGGCGGACTTCCACCATGATCTTCGAGCGGATCTTGAAGGTACGGCGCGAATCGCTATTGGCGATCAGATCCAGATAGCGCTGGCGATAACGGGTTTCCTGATCGGCCAGACCGTGAAATTTGTCCGGCAACGGCCGTAACGCCTTGGTCAGCAGGCGGATCTCAGAGCAATGGATGGACAGCTCGCCGGTGCGGGTCTTGAATACCCGGCCGCGGGCGCCGATGATGTCGCCCAAATCCCATTTTTTGAATTGTTCGTTGTATACGCCTTCGGGCAACTCATCGCGAGCCACGTACAATTGAATCGTACCGCCGACATCCTGCAAGGTCGCGAAGGACGCCTTGCCCATGATTCGCCGGGTCATCATACGGCCGGCCACACTGACTTCCCGTCCCAGGCTTTCCAGTTCTTCCGGCGCCGTACCGTCATAAGCGGCATGAAGCAGATCGGAGGTGGCATCCCGACGAAAATCGTTTGGGAAAGCAATCCCCTGCTCGCGCAATTGCACCAGCTTTTCACGGCGGGCGGCCAGTTCGTTATTCAAATCCGGCGCCTGGGGGGCACCGTCCTGTGCTTGTGATTCAGACATCTTGGTTCCTCATAACCCGGCTTTTAGACTTGCTTCAATAAATTTATCCAGATCGCCATCCAGCACCGACTGCGTATTGCGCGTTTCCACGCCGGTCCGCAAGTCTTTGATACGGGAATCGTCCAGCACGTAAGAACGGATCTGGCTGCCCCAGCCGATGTCTGACTTGGTGTCCTCCAGCGCCTGTTTTTCCGCGTTTTTCTTTTGCAACTCGTATTCGTACAGTTTGGCCTTAAGTTGCCTCATGGCCTGGTCTTTGTTTTTATGCTGCGAACGATCATTTTGGCACTGGGTCACAATTCCGGTGGGCAAGTGAGTGATTCGCACCGCCGACTCGGTCCGGTTGACGTGCTGGCCCCCGGCCCCCGATGCGCGATAGACGTCAATGCGCAAATCCACCGGGTTGATCTCGATATCGATATCGTCATTCACTTCCGGGTAGACGAACGCGGAGCTGAAAGACGTGTGACGGCGGCCGCCGGAATCGAACGGGCTTTTGCGCACCAGGCGATGCACGCCGGTTTCGGTGCGCAGCCAGCCGTAAGCGTAATCGCCCATGACTTTAATGGTCGCGGACTTGATGCCGGCCACTTCGCCGGCCGATTCTTCGATGATTTCGGTTTTGAAGCCGCGGGCTTCCGCCCAACGCAGGTACATGCGCAGCAGCATGCTGGCCCAATCCTGCGCTTCGGTGCCGCCGGATCCGGACTGAATATCCAGATAGCAATCGGCGGCGTCGTATTCGCCGGAAAACATGCGGCGGAACTCTAGCTGCCCCAGCTTGTCTTCCAGTTGATCCAGCTCAGCCTGGGTTTCATTGAACGTGTCTTCGTCGTCCTCTTCCACCGCCAGTTCCAGCAACCCGGCGACGTCGTCCAGTCCCCGGGTCATTTGATCGATGGTGTCGACGATGGCTTCCAGTGAAGAGCGTTCCTTGCCTAGCGCCTGGGCGCGTTCGGGGTCGTTCCAGACATCGGGTTGTTCCAGCTCGGCGGTGACTTCCTCAAGACGTTCTTTCTTGAGATCGTAGTCAAAGATACCCCCTGAGCACTTCCGTGCGTTCCGAGAGGTCCTGGATGCGGTTTTTTACCGGATTGATTTCAAACATGGGTCTTAATGGCTCGTCATGAGATGATATAAACAATAACCGGCAATTGTAGCGGATCCGCGGCGATGTTTGTAGCATCTTACGCTAAAGCGGCCATAGATGCTGAATGAGCAGTTGTACATTGCGCTGACCGCGATAGTCATTGACATCCAGCCGATAAGCCAGCTCGACCGCCCGCACGCTATTGTCGGGCCAGCGGCGATTGTCGATGTTAAAGGCGATACCATCCAGTAACGGCCCGCCGGACAGCGGCTCCACCATCATTTTCAGGTGCCGTTCGCCCACCAGCCGCTGTTGCAGCACACGAAACCGGCCGTCGAATTGCGGTTCCGGGAAGGCTTGCCCCCAGGGGCCGCCATCGCGCAGCAATTCAGCGGTGGCCAAGGTCAGTTCGGCCCCCGACAGCTCGCCGTCCGACCAAATCGCGCCATCCAGCAGCGCCGGATCGAGCCATTCGTCCACCAGGGCGGCGAAACGCCGCTGGAACGCGTCGAATTGCGCCAGCTCCAGGGAGAGTCCCGCCGCCATGGCATGGCCGCCGAATTTCAGCATCATGCCGGGATAAAGCGTATCCAGCCGCTCCAGCAGATCACGCAGGTGCAATCCGGCCACTGAACGGCCGGACCCCTTAAGCAAACCCTCCCCGGCAGGCGCGAAGGCGATGACCGGACGATGGAAACGCTCTTTGATGCGCGACGCCAGAATGCCCACCACTCCCTGATGCCATTCGGCGTGGTAAATGGCCAGCCCGTTGGGTAAGGCATTGCGGTTGCGCTCCATTTGGTCGCACAGCGCCAGCGCCTCCACTTCCATACCCTGTTCGATTTCCCGCCGGGTTTGGTTCAGAGCGTCCAGTTCGGCGGCCAGCATCCGGGCCTGGGCCATATCATCGGTCAGCAGCAGACCGACCCCCACCGACATATCATCCAGCCGTCCGGCGGCATTCAGGCGCGGGCCCAGGGCGAAACCGAGATCGGCGGCGCCCAGCCGGGCCGGTTCGCGGCCGGATACCTCGGCCAAAGCGCGTATCCCCGGACGGCAACGCCCGGCCCGAATCCGGTTGATGCCCTGATACACCAGGATACGGTTATTGGTATCCAGCGGCACCACATCGGCCACCGTGCCCAGCGCCACCAGATCCAGCAGTTCCGCCAGCTTGGGCGCGGGCAGACCGTTTTGCGCAAACCAACCGTCGCGGTTCAGTTTGGCGCGCAGCGCCAGCATCAGGTAAAAGGCCACGCCGACCCCGGCCAGGGATTTGGACGGGAAGGCGCAGCCGGCAAGATTGGGATTGACGATGGCATCGGCCGCGGGCAGCGTTTCGCCCGGCAGGTGATGGTCGGTAACCAACACGGGGATGCCGTAATGATGGGCCAGATCCACGCCCGCATGGGAGGAAATGCCGTTGTCCACCGTGACGATAAGTTCGGCGCCGCGCGCCCTGGCCTGTTCCACCACCTCGGGGCTTAAGCCGTAGCCGTCCTCGAACCGGCTCGGCACCAGGAAATCGACCTGTCGGCCGCCCATCTGCCGCAGCGCCAGCACCATCAGGGCGGTGCTGGTGGCGCCATCGGCATCGAAATCGCCAACCACGGTCAACCGGCGGTTATCCGCCAGCGCGCCCGCCAGCAACGTTACCGCCTCGCCGATACCGTCCAACTGCCGGTAATCCAGCAGTCCCGCGACACTCCTTTCCAGTTCGGCGCTGTGCTTAACGCCCCGCAGCGCATACAAGCGCCTGAGCAGCGGCGGAATATCGGCATTCAGCAAACCCTCGGCATCGTTCGCCGAACGGCGCCGCAATACCTTGTTTATTTCGTCCACGCCGTCAACCGCCCGTCCGGCCGGCGGATGCCTGGCTGTCAAGCATGTCCGCCATTTCCTGCGGCCCCTGGTAGCCTGGCACCACGGTGCCGTTTTCCAGCAGGATCGCCGGCGTGCCCTGAATACCGTATTGGACGCCCAGTTGATAATGCCGGCCGATATCGATGGCGCAATGAGCGGGCGTGACGCCGCCGCCGTTCATGGCGCGATCGAAGGCGGTGTTGGGGTCGGCATTACACCAGACGGACGCCATGTCTTTCTCGGCCTGGGAACTTAGCCCCTGGCGAGGAAAGGCCAGATAACGGACGGTAATGCCCCGCGCGGTGTATTCCTTCATGTTCTCATGCAGCTTATGGCAATAGCCGCAAGTGATGTCGGTAAATACGGTGATGACATGTTTCTGCTGGGGCGCCTGGTAGATAATCATTTCATTTTGCAAGGCGTTCAGCCGCTTGCCCAGCAATTGATTGGTCACATTCACCGGCTGGTTGCCGCCCACATCGAACATCGGCCCCTGTATGACATGCCGGCCATCATCGGATACATACAGGACGCCGCTTTCCGTCAGCACGGTCTTCATGCCCGCCACCGGCGAGGGCTGAATCTCGGCGTTATGCACGCCCAGTCGCTCAAGAGAATGGGTAATGGCGGCATCGTCGGCATACGCCGGGGGCAATACCGCCAGTGCCAGGTAAGAGAGCGTCAGCAGGCTTTTTTTCATTATCGAGTCCTTATCATTCGATCCGCAAAGGTAGTCGCCCGTTCCCCGGCGGCCAGCGGACAATCCATTCGCTGAGCCGACGCCGGCGGGCGGCCCGCGCCTGTTCAGGCGCGGGGATGGTGCTGCCGGTGCAGCGATTTTAAACGTTCGGTGGCCACATGGGTATAAATCTGGGTGGTCGACAAATCGCTATGGCCCAGCAACAGTTGCACGACGCGCAGATCCGCGCCGTGATTCAATAAATGGGTGGCGAACGCGTGCCGCAGCACATGGGGCGAGAGCCGTTCGCCGTCAATTCCCGCCAGGATGGCATAATGCTTGATTCGATGCCAGAATGTCTGCCGGGTCATTTTCCGGCTGCGGTTGCTGGGAAACAGGATATCGGAACTGAGTTCGTTCAGCAGCCACGGCCGGCCATGCTCAAGGTAATATTCCACCCAATACACCGCTTCTTCTCCCAGCGGCACCAGCCGTTCTTTATCGCCTTTGCCCGTGACTCTCACCACCCCCTGCCGCAAGCTGATATCGCTCATGGTCAGCCCCACCAGTTCCGAAACGCGCAACCCGGTGGCGTACAGAACCTCCAGCATGGCCTTGTCGCGAATTTCAATCGGCTGCTCCAGCACCGGTGCGGCAAGTAATGCCTCAACCTGCGCCTCGCTGAGGTCTTTGGGCAGGCGCTGCGGCAGCTTGGGCGCCGCCAGAATGGCGCTGGGATCGTCGGCGCGCAGTTTTTCCCGGTACAAATACTGGAAAAAGCGTCGCAAGGCGCTCAGTAGCCGCGCCGAACTGGTGGCTTTATACCCTTTGGCCAGACGGTCGGCCAGATAGGATTGCATATCTTCCGCACCCACGGTCAGTAAAGAGCTGCGACGTTTATCGAGCCAGTCGGCGAACTGTTGCAGGTCAAGACGATAAGCCGACAGGGTATTTTCCGCCAGATTCCGTTCCAGCCAGAGGGCATCGAGGAATTGTTCAATCCATGGGTTATTCTGCTGTCGCATTTGCGTCCCCGGCGGTTTTCGACTGGCTACATTATGCCTGATGCGGGGACAAATCTGGTACACTTGTTGTCATCCGGTTGTCGGGAAGAGTACTTAGCAAGATGAAAATCGGTTTGTTCTATGGTTCCAGTACCTGTTATACCGAGATGGCCGCCGAAAAAATCCGCGATATACTCGGCGCGGATCAGGTGGACCTGCACAATATTAAAGACGTGCCGCCGCAGCGCATGGAAGATTACCCCGCATTGATCCTGGGCATCCCCACCTGGGATTTTGGCGAGATCCAGGAGGATTGGGACAATATCTGGCCGCAACTGGCTGGATTGAAGCTGGCGGGCAAGCCCGTCGCCCTGTACGGCATGGGCGATCAGTTGGGTTATGGCGAGTGGTTCCTCGATGCGCTGGGCGACCTGCATGACGAGCTGGCGCCCACCGGCGTGCGTTTTATCGGCCGATGGCCCACGGCGGGCTATGACTTCACCAGTCAAAAGGCGGTAACCGCCGACGGAGAGCATTTTGTCGGCCTGGCGCTGGACGAAGTCAATCAATACGATTTGAGCGATAAACGGTTGCGGCGGTGGTGCGAACAGATTCAGGCTGAAATGAATAACCTGCCGCGGGCGCCGGATAGCGAGCAGGACTAGGGGCGATGGGTTGGCCTATGTCAGGCGCGCCGGTCGGGCTGGGATGAGCCGGATTGCAGCAGGGCGTTGCGCAAAGTGCGCCATTCCCGCTGTTCCATGCAGTCCGACGCCAGCCAGAGTTTACGGCGTTTTTTGCCGTTTACCTGGCGCAGAGAGAGCAGGATGCCGCTTTTGAGCATCCAGGGCGTGCCGTTGATAAGCCAGTCCTGCTGGTGCCAGCGGAGATGCTGGCGGCTTTGCAGCACCAGCTCGCCCCGGCAAGCCATGATATTCCGCTGACTGCGGATGCATTCGAATACCACCAGCGTGACCAGCGTGAGCCACACCAGGCCATAATTCTCCGGCCAGGGCGACAGCAGTACCAACAGGGTGAGAATGCCATGAACTGTCAGAGAGAAAATTTGCGTGCGCCATGACACGCGGATATCACAGCGCCAGAGGGCCACGGGCTTTATTTCGAGTCTGGATGAGACGAATCATTTTCTGTAATCCGCTGTCCTGGGGTTCGCCATGATTCATCAGCCAGTTGAACAGATCAGGATCGTCGCATTGCAGCAATCGGACGAACAAGGCTTTGTCCTCGCCGTCCAGGGAATCGAAGTCATGTTCGAAAAAAGGCATCAATGCGATATCCAGTTCACGCATACCGCGGCGACAGGCCCAGTGAACTCGCGCCTTGTTATCGATATCCATTGCCCTTTACCTCCTATCCGTTATACCGAAGCCGAAAGCCTATCCCATCAGGCTATTCCACCTGTCATTCTGAACCTGCCGGATGGGATAGCCTTCTAGTTTAACCTGTTTTGTCTGATTGCATTACATAAACCGATACACTTTGACACGTTTAGCTAATTTTCCTGAACGCTTATCGCACATACGGGTAAAGCTTCATCCAAAGATCCGCTTGCAAAGCCCCCCGTCTATCTTACCATTGAGCCATGATACGCAAGATTATTCAGGAGTGTTCCATGTCGTTTGATGCGCCGTTTCCCCCGAAGCCGCTTTTGCCCTCCGGCCGGTTGCCCCTGACGCTTATCTCACTGGAAGAGTGGGCGCTGGTTGGCGTTACCGGACCGGATACGTTGAAATATTTGCAGGGACAGCTCACCACCGATGTCGCCGCGATGGCCGGCGACGGGCATATTCTCGGCGGCCATTGCGATGCCAAAGGCAAAATGTGGAGCAATTTACGGATTTTCCATCGCGGCGGGGGCATGGCCTACATTGAACGCCGCAGCATCCGCGATGCGCAAATCGGCGAATTGAAAAAATACGCGGTCTTTTCCAAGGTCGTCATTGCCGCCGACGACGATGCCGTGTTGCTGGGCGTGGCCGGTACGCAAGCCCGTGAGGCATTGGGCGGCTTGTTCGCCGCTTTGCCCGATACCCGGCATGGCGTTATCCAGGAGGGGGAAACCACCCTTTTGCATTTCAGTCTGCCAACAGAACGTTTCTTGCTGGTCACCAGCCGGACCGCGGCATCGGCGCTGGCGGAAAAACTGAACGGCCGGGCGCATCTCAACGACAGCCGACAATGGCTGGCGCTGAATATCGAGGCCGGCTTGCCTGTTATCGACAGCGTCAATAGCGGGCAATTTATCCCTCAGGCCGTGAACCTGCAAGCCCTGGGCGGGATCAGTTTCGACAAAGGCTGCTACGCCGGCCAGGAAATGGTGGCGCGCGCCAAGTACCGCGGCGCCAATAAACGCGCGCTCTACTGGCTGGCCGGTAAAGCCGGACAGGTGCCGGCGGCCGGCGGGGATTTGGAATTACGGCTTGGCGATAACTGGCGGCGTACCGGTACGATACTGGCGGCCTGCCGGCTGGATAACGGCGAGCTCTGGGTGCAGGCGGTGCTGAATAACGACCTGCCGCCCGACAGCCTGTTACGGGTGAAGGACGATGCCGACGGCGCGCTGGCGGTCCGGCCGCTGCCTTATCCGGTCACGGATTGACCGGCGAGAAAGCCGGGGCGCAGAACGCGCCCCCAATCTCCCGCCAGGGAATGACGGTCAGATATAGAAATAGATCGCCAGAAAATGGCACAAACTGCCGCCCAGTACAAAACCATGCCAGATGGCATGGTTGAACGGGATGCGTTTGCAGGCGTAAAAAACCACGCCCACGGTATAAATAACGCCGCCAAGCGCCAGCAAGGCCAATCCGCCGGTCGGCAGCCGCTGCGACAATTGATAAATCACCACCAGCGACAACCAACCCATGCCGAGATAAGTCATAAGCGACATGATGGCAAAACGGTGGGCGAACGCCAACTTGAAAATCACCCCCAGCAGCGCCATGCTCCAGATAACGATCATCAAGCCTTTCGCCAGCGGCGATGCCAGCCCCACCAGCAAAAACGGCGTATAGGTGCCGGCTATCAAGAGGTATATAGCGCAATGATCGATTTTCTTAAGCCATTTTTTGGCCGGCGGATGGGGTATGGCGTGATAAAGCGTGGACGCGGTAAACAACAGGATCATACTGCCGCCGTAGAGACTGTAACTGGCGATGGCCGTCGTGCCGGCGCCCACATCCCCCGCCTGAACCAACAACAGCACGAGTCCGATAATGCCGAGAATCAATCCGATGCCATGACTGACGCTGTTGGCGATCTCTTCCGCCAACGTATAACCTTGAGCTAATAATTTATTAGCCATTTACTTCTTTCCTCGAACGACTTCTTAAGATCACGTTTCCGGCTCAAAGGATAATTGAGAATAATTCCAGTGTACACGTGTAAGCTTAACAAAATATGACACCATGATCTTTGTTTGCCGATAACATTGCCGCTGCACCCAATGTCAGATAAACCGACGGTCGTATCCGCCGTTTTTTTGCCTTATCATGGTGCGCTAACGATGTGTTTTTGGGAGTGACAAGATTGAAAGCTGTCCCTGAATTGGCGTTCGGCGAATTAACCGATGTCATCGGCTTCTTGATGGAAATCGACAAACTCAAAGGCGTACAACGCCGTACCAAGGTGCTCGGTACGCAGCGCCAGGAGAATACCGCCGAGCACAGTTGGCATTTCGCCGTGGCGGCCATGGCGCTCGCGCCCTATGCCGGGGATGATGTCGATATTAATCGTGTCATACGCATGGCCTTGGTGCATGACATTGTCGAGATCGATGCCGGCGATGTACTGGTCTACGATTTGGCCGGCCGTCATGCGGTTCATGCCCTGGAGGAAGCGGCAGCCGAACGGCTGTTCGGATTGTTGCCGGAACCCCAGCGCCGGCAATTCCATCAGTTGTGGCGGGAATACGAAGCGGCTGAAACCGCTGATGCGCGCTTCGCGTTGTTACTCGATCGCCTCATGCCGATGCTGATGAATTTGCACAACTTCGGCCAGAGCTGGGTGGAAAATGGTATCCGTTTGGAGCAGGTGCTGGCCCGTAATGCCTTTATCGGCGAAGTTTATCCGGATTTATGGGAACACTTGCAAGGGCATTTATATCAGGCCAGGGAAAATGGCTGGCTCAAGTAATTGCGAAGTCACGGCAAACCCGTCATGGCTTATGCGGACGATTCCCCTTACGCCTTAACGTCGCCGCCACCTGCGGCCGGCCGCCGTTTTCGGTATGCTTGGTGAATGCCGGCCGGGTATTGCGCTGCATGCGCCGCTGCTCGCGTATTTCGCCGATGCCCGGCGCCGGCACCAGGCATTCCCGGCGATTGCCGATAAGGTGTTTTAGGCCCATTTGCTCCAGCGCGGCGCGGATCAAGGGGAAATTGGCCGGATCATGATAACGCAGCAGTGCCTTGTGCAGCCGGCGCTGGCGTTCTCCTTTGGGCACCACGACCTCTTCACTGCGGTAGTCCACTTTGCCCAGCGGGTTTTTGCCGGTGTAGTACATGGTGGTGGAATTGCTGAGCGGCGATGGGTAAAAATTCTGCACCTGATCGAGACGAAAACGGTGCTTTTTCAGCCAAAGCGCCAGGTTGACCATATCCTCGTCACGGGTACCGGGATGGGCCGAGATGAAATACGGGATCAAATACTGCTCCTTGCCGGCCTGCTTGGAATACATATCAAACAGTTCCTTGAAGCGCTGATAACTGCCCATACCGGGTTTCATCATTTTCGACAAGGGTCCCTGTTCGGTATGCTCGGGGGCGATTTTCAAATAGCCCCCGACATGGTGCGTCGCCAGTTCCTTGATATAGGCCGGATCCTCCACCGCCAGATCATAGCGCACCCCGGAAGCGATGAGAATTTTCCGGATGCCGGGTAGCGCGCGGGCGCGGCGATACAAGTCGATGGTCGGCGTATGATCGGTGTCCATATGCCCGCAGATATCCGGGTAAACACAGGACGCCCGGCGACATGTCTGCTCGGCGCGGGGAGACTTGCAGCGCAGCATGTACATATTGGCGGTCGGCCCGCCCAAATCGGAGATGATCCCGGTAAACCCCGGCGCTTTGTCGCGGATATCTTCGATTTCGCGGATAATCGAGGCTTGCGAACGGCTTTGGATGATCCGACCTTCATGCTCGGTGATGGAACAAAACGCGCAACCGCCGAAACAGCCGCGCATGATATTCACCGAGGTGTAAATCATCTGATAGGCGGGAATGGTTTCACCGCCGTAGGACGGATGAGGCACCCGCTGGAAAGGCAGCCCGAACACGCCGTCCATCTCCGGGGTGGTCAGGGGTATGGCCGGCGGATTGATCCAGACATAGCGATCACCGTGCTGCTGCATCAGCGCCCGGGCGCAGCCCGGATTGGTTTCATGATGCATGATGCGCGATGCATGGGCATACATGATTTTGTCGTTTTTAACCTTGTCGAACGACGGCAGCAGCACATAGGTCTTTTCCCAAGGCTTGGGTTTGGCCGCCCGAACCGTTACGGGTTTGGCCGCAACGGCCGGCTGCTTGCCTTCGGCGCAGGGCAAATCGTCGCCATAGGGATTGAGTATCGGCTCGATGCGACCGGGTGTGTCGAGCCGTGTGGAATCCACGCCTTGCCAGCCAGGCAGGGGACCTTTGCGGATGACCGCGGTATTGCGGATATTCTGGATGGCGCCGACAGGTTCCCCCGCCGCCAGCCGGTGCGCCAGTTCCACCAGCGGCCGCTCGCCGTTGCCGTATATCAGCATGTCGGCCTTGGCGTCCACCAGCACGGAACGCCGGACGGTATCAGACCAGTAATCATAATGGGCGATGCGCCGCAGGCTGGCCTCAATGCCGCCGAGTATCACCGGCACATCGCTATAAGCCTCCTTGCAGCGCTGACTGTAGACCAGCGTGGCCCGATCGGGCCGCTTGCCGCCGACATTGCCCGGCGTATAGGCGTCATCATGGCGTAACTTGCGATCGGCGGTATAGCGGTTGATCATGGAATCCATGTTGCCGGCGGTAACGCCAAAGAACAGATTGGGTTTCCCCAGCCGCATGAAGTCCTGTTTATCGGTCCATGTGGGCTGGGCGATGATGCCGACCCGAAATCCCTGGGACTCCAGCATACGACCGACGATAGCCATGCCGAAGCTTGGATGGTCCACATAGGCGTCGCCGGTGACGATGACGACATCGCAGCTATCCCAGCCCAATTGGTCCATTTCCTCGCGCGACATGGGCAAGAACGGCGCGGTGCCATAGCACTCCGCCCAATAGCGGGGATAGGAAAACAGATCGCGTTCGGGTTGGATCAAGCTGACGGAGGCCATAGGGTTACTCATGCGGGTGACAGTTGCGCCGGGTGGGGATTATACGTGGCTGTCCGGAAAAGTCGCGGTTTTTTTACCGTTATCGGCTATTTTTTAATCGGCGCCGCGCCCCGGCGGGCCTGCTCGGTAAAACGGCGGAAGACGGTCAGCGTTTCCTCGCTGACATGGTGTTCCAATCCCTCGGCGTCCCGGCGGGCGGTCTCGGCGCTGATGCCCAGCGCAAGCAGAAAAGATTCCACAATCCGGTGCCGACGGCGGCTGACGGCGGCCAACGCCTGCCCTTCGGCGGTGAGAAAAACGCCCCGGTACGGCAACTGTCGGATTAACCCGGCGGAGGACAGTCTTTTTAGCATTTTGGCCACCGTGGGTTGGGCCACGCCCAGGCGGGCCGCCATTTCCACCTGCCTGGCTTCGCCCCGTTCGGTAATCAGGTCGTCGATCAGTTCCACGTAGTCATCAAACAGCTCGGAACGGTGGGCCTGTCTGACCTGCTGAAAGCCCTCGGCATGTTCCTTCGCGGTGATCCACTGGCCTAAGGCCGTGTCGCTCCCCTTTTTTTGATGGCTGTCCATGATGTCTCCTCAGCAAAACCCCGGACGAAACACATATTTCGGCACGCGCGACATTGAAGCTTAGCATTGTAATGGTCAGCAGAGGTTAGACAACCGGCAAGCAATGGATGACACAAAACAATAAAGTGATTTTTGCCTTTGCTATGTAGTATAGCACATGCTATAAATGGGCATAATTTAGCCATGTGTTAATTATTATGTTTTTATCCATTTACCTAGGCGAGTTCGACACGGTATTACACTCCCCCGCCCGGCGCAGCGGTCGCCTGTGCCGGTTGGGCATCGCTTGCCTGTTGTTGCTGACCGCCGGCATCGCCCAAGCAGACAAAAAACTGCGCGTCGTTACCACGTTTACGGTCATTCAGGATATGGCGCGGAATATCGCCGGCGATGCGGCCGAAGTCCATTCTATCACCAAGCCGGGGGCGGAGATTCATGGTTACCAACCCACTCCGCGCGACATCGCCAGGAGCCGGTCGGCGGATCTGATCCTGTGGAACGGCCTGCATCTGGAAAGGTGGTTTAAGCGTTTCTTCGAACACCTGCCGGGGGTGCCCGCCGCGGTCGTCAGCGAAGGCATCGATCCGCTGCCGATCCGGCAAGGTCCGTATCACGGCAATCCCAATCCCCATGCCTGGATGTCGCCGGGCAACGCGCTTATTTACGTGGAAAATATCCGCAAGGCCCTGGTCGCCCGCGACCCTGCCCATGCCGGGATATATAACCGCAACGCGCGGGAATACGCGGCGAAAATCACCGCCCTCGACACAGCCCTGCGAAGCAGGCTGGACGGGATCCCCGCATCGCAACGTTGGCTGGTGAGCAGTGAAGGCGCTTTCAGTTATCTGGCGAGGGATTACGGATTGAGCGAACTTTATCTGTGGCCCATCAATGCCGAGGAACAAGGCACGCCAAGCCAGATACGTCGGGTGATCGATGAAGTTCGCCGTCGGCGGATCCCGGTCGTGTTTAGCGAAAGCACCGTATCGGACAAACCCGCCCGGCAGGTGGCCAAAGAAACCGGCGCGCATTATGGCGGCGTGCTGTATGTGGATTCCCTTTCCGCAACCGACGGTCCGGTCCCCACCTATCTCGAGTTGCTGGCGCGAACGACCGATACCATCGCGCGAGGATTCGGATTATGACGCCTATGGCTTATCCGCCCGATTTGCGGGTGGAAAACCTGACGGTTATCTACGGTAACGGTCACAAGGCGCTGGATAATGTGGGTTTCCGGCTTCGCGGAGGGACATTATGCGCGCTCATCGGGGTAAACGGCGGCGGCAAATCCACACTGTTCAAAAGCCTCTTGGGCATGATCGCCCCGGCCGCCGGCCGGGTCACCCTCAATGACCTGCCTATCGGCCGAGCATTGCGCCAAAACCGGGTGGCGTATGTACCACAGGCCGAGGAGGTGGATTGGGACTTCCCGGTATTGGCGACCGATGTGGTGATGATGGGCCGTTACGGACGGATGTCGTTTTTACGTATCCCGTCCGCCCATGACAAACAACGGGTCGATCAGGCCCTTGCGCGTGTCGGCATGGGGGAATTGCGTCACCGGCAAATAGGCCAGCTCTCGGGCGGCCAGCGCAAACGGGTATTTCTGGCCCGCGCGCTGGCGCAAGAGGGGTCGGTGATTCTGCTGGATGAGCCTTTCACCGGCGTTGATGCGCAAACCGAAAACGCCCTTATCGCGCTGCTGCGCTCGCTGCGCGACGAGGGGCATCTTATCCTGCTGTCGACTCATGATTTGGCCGGCATACCCGCTTTCTGCGATGAGGTCATCATGATCAACCGGACGCTCACCGCCGCGGGTCCCGTGAGCCGCGTATTCACCGAGTCGAATCTGAACAAGACCTTTGGCGGCGCCATCACCGTCGCGGGGACGGTCTCGCCATGATGGCCGCGCTGCTGGAACCCTGGCAATACGACTATATGGCGAAAGCGATTTGGGTCAGCGCGCTGGCGGGTTGCGTTTGCGCGTTTCTTTCCGCTTACCTGATACTCAAGGGCTGGTCGCTGATAGGCGATGCCTTGTCCCATTCGGTGGTTCCCGGGGTGGCGGGCGCTTACGCGCTGGGACTGCCCCTGGCCTTCGGCGCTTTTTTCACCGGAATGCTGGCGGCATTGCTGATGGTACTGGCCCGCCACTACACCCGGCTGCGCGAAGACGCCATTATCGGTCTGGTATTTTCCGCGTTTTTCGCCGCCGGGCTGTTGATGCTATCCCTGCGTCCGGCCGCCATTAATGTGCAATCGATCATCTTCGGCAATATATTGGGCATCGATGATGCGGATGCCCGGCAGATGTTGTTCGTCCTGGCGATCTCGCTCGCCTTGCTGATGATGTTCCGCAAGGATTTGCTGGCGGTGTTTTTCGACGAAGGCCATGCCCTTACCCTTGGCCTGTCGCCGCTAAGGCTGAAAATCCTGTTCTTCGCCTTGCTGAGCGCCAGCACGGTGGCGGCGTTGCAAACCGTGGGCGCCATTTTGGTTATCGCCATGGTGATCACGCCCGGCGCTACCGCTTATCTCCTGACCGACCGCTTTTCGCGCCTTGCCGGGGTCTCCATGCTGATCGGCGGGCTGACCGCCGGCGGCGGCGCCTGGCTCAGCTACTATCTCGACGGCGCCACCGGCGGAGTCATCGTCTTGCTGCAAACCCTGATCTTTCTGCTGGCGTTTTTCCGGACGCTGTGGCGGGCCAAGTTCGCCGCGCGCCGGCGACCGAATCGGCGGAGCGCGCCATGACCGACTGGCTGAATCTGATAGCGGAGCCTCTGGCCTTACCCTTTATGCGCCAGGCATTGCTGGCATCCGTCGCAACCGGTCTGGCCTGCTCGGCGCTATCTTGTTTTCTGGTGCTTAAAGGCTGGGCGCTGATGGGCGACGCCATATCCCACGCGGTATTGCCCGGCATCGTCCTGGCCTGGCTGGCCGGCCTGCCGTTGGGCGTCGGCGCATTCGGCGCGGGGGTCTTTTGCGCCGCCGCCGCCGGTTTTATCAAAAACCATTGCCGTCTGAAAGAAGATACCGTACTGGGCATTGTCTATTCCGGCATGTTTGCGCTGGGGCTGGTATTGTTTTCCCGTCTGGATACCGACCAGCATCTCGGCCATATTCTGTTTGGCAACCTTCTTGGCATCACCGCCGGCGAACTGCGGCAAACACTGACGCTGGCCGGCGCGGTGCTGACTATCGTGCTGGTTAAACGCCGCGATCTGATGCTGTATTGTTTCGATCCGGCGCAAACCCGCCTACAGGGCCTGTCGGTCGCCTGGCTGCGTTATGGCCTATTGTGCCTGCTGGCGCTGACCGTTGTGACGGCGTTGCAGGCGGTGGGGATCATTTTGGCGATCGCCATGCTGATTACGCCTGGGGTTACCGCGCTGACACTATGCCGGCGTTTCGATTGCCTGCTCTTGACGGCAATGGGCGGCGCGGTTTTCGCCAGTGTCGCCGGCACCCTGGTCAGCTACCATATCGACGGGGCGACCGGACCTTGTATCGTGCTGATGCAGGTGGCGCTGTTCACGCTCGCGCAGATTTACAGCGCCGGTATCGGGAAAAGACGTCGCCGAGCCCGCTGAGCGCGAGTACATGACGCAAAAGCCGCCGCCGCGCCCTGAGCCACATTACCCGGATGCCCCATTTCCGGACACGGGCGGGCGCTGGGCGCGCAGCGGCAGCAGGCAGGCGGCCAGGCAAGTCAGCGCATGCAATCCCAGGAGCAGCGTGAAGATCGGCAGGAATGGCGACGGCCCGATGTCGGCGGCGCCATGCATCGTCAAACGGATAGCCAGGGCCAGCAGCGTGGTCGCCACCGGGCCGCCCACCCGCTGCGCGATATTCAAGGCGGTATTGGCCACAGCGAGTCTTGCCATCGGTATCATCGAATAGGCCGCCGTTATGGACGGAATACTGATGGTGCCCTGGCCCGCCCCGGCCAGGAACAGGCTTACCGCCGCCCATCCCGACGAAAACCGATGTTCAATCATCCACAGGAACGCCAGCGTACTGAGCAGCGCCAGTAAGGCGCCGCCCGCCGAGACCAGGCGGCAGCCGTACCGGTCGGTTAACCCGCCCAGCAGGGGAAACGAGCACATCATGCCAAGGCCGACGAAGGCGATAAGCTCGCCCGCGCGGGCGGTGGATAATCCGCAGCCGGCTATCAAATACAAAGGCACCACAAGCTGCCGGCCGAACATGATGCCATTGGCGAAAAATTGCGTGGCGGCGGCCACTGAAAATGTGCGATTGGCGAAAAGCCGTACATCGATGAGCGCCGCATCGTCCCTGCGTAGCGCGTGCCGCAAGAATCCGCCGAGAAACACGGCGCCGGCCGTTAATACCCCCAGCCCCACCGGATGCGGGACATTTTGCAGACCGTAAATAACGGCGACAAGGCCGGGGGAAACCAGCGCGAAACCGACATAATCAAACGGACGTTTTTGCAATGAACCCGTATCCGCCGGCAGCATCCATGCCGCCAACCCAACGCCGAGAACCCCCGTAGGCACATTGAGGTAAAATAGCCAGGGCCAGTGGGCGTGCGCCAGGATAAATCCGGCCAATACCGGGCCAAGTACCGGCGCCAGCAAAATCGGGATGGTAACGTACCCCATGATGCGCGACATGTTCTTTCCCGCCACGCGGGCAATCATCATTTGCGCCATGGGCGCCAGCACGCCTCCCGCCAGCCCTTGGAACAGCCGGGCGCCAATCAGCGCGTCCATCGTCCGGGAAGCGCCGCAGAGCGCCGAGGCCAACGTAAAGGCCGTGAAACAACCAAGATAAAGCCGCTTGGCGCCGACGCGATCCACCAGCCAGCCGTTGAGCGGCAACATCAACGCCATCGCCAGCAGATAGCCGCTGACGATCCATTGCGCCGAGGCGATGGGCGAGCCGAGATCGCGACTGACCGCCGATAGCGATACGTTAACCACGGTGGCGTCAAGCTGTGTCATAAAGGATCCGATCAGCACGACGGCGGCCACCCTCCAGACCACCGGATCCACGCTGTCTGTCGTCTTTGCGCCTGATCTCATTCTGTGGTCTGCTCCGCCAGACGCTGAATGATCCCGGCGGATGTGAATAACGTGTCGCGTTCCTGCGGCGAAAGCCCGGCGATAGCCCGGGACAACCAAAGCTGTTTTGCCTCGCGGTTTCGCTGGCGCAATGCCGTGCCTTCCGTCGTCAATGCCACAAGTCTCAGCCGGCCGTCGGTGGCATGAGGGGTACGTTGGACGTAGCCCGATTTTTCAAGAGAAGCAATGATCGCGCCCATTGATTGCGGTTTTATCCCCTCGGCGCGCGCCAGCGCCGCGGTCGTGGCCGGTCCGTCATTGGCCAGCCGCGACATCACCATGGATTCCGTCATACTCAGTCCCCCCGCATGGGATTCATTGCGCGCCCGCCGCACCAGTAAGCCAATGGCGTGCATGAGCTCGGTAACATCGTGTTGCAAAGATTTATCCTGCATGATCTGGCCTGTATTCTTGAGATAAACAGAAAGAAAGCATGAAGACGATCAGGAAAACTTGCAAGATAAACTTGCAAGTTTTCCTGAACAGTGACAATCTCGATCCTGTCGCCGGCAGGGTAAACGGCCTGTAATACGACGGTCTCCGAAAGTCGAGCGCGTTTGATATGAGCGGCGTCACCCGCCGCAATGAAAAGGGAGCACCTCAAGATGCCATGGTATCAATTACTTGCTTACTTCCTGGGTGGAATGTGCGTTTCCAACGCCATTCCGCATTGGGTGAGCGGCGTGCTTGGCCGGCCTTTCCAGAGTCCGTTCGCCTCGCCGCCGGGCAAAGGGCTATCGTCGTCCGTTGTGAATGTATTGTGGGGGGCATTTAATTTTGCGGTGGGTTATCTGCTTATCTGCCGGGTCGGCCAGTTCGAGATCCGCGTTACCGCGGATGCCGCAACCGCCGGTCTCGGCGCATTGCTGATGGCCGTTGTGGCGGCCAGATCGTTCGGGCGGTTCCACGGGGGCGTCTTGCCCGCCAAATAACCGGACCCGCGCCCGGCTTTAAGCGAGGACGCGGGCAGGCGGCGCCAGTTGCCGGGAGGTCATCCCGCACATGGCGGCGACGCGGTGAAAATCACGGCGCGACACCGTGGCCGGCCCGGCAAGTCATCCGCCGAACCGACCCCCGGCGCCGGTATTATTGATAATCGCCGATGGGCACGCAGGAACAAAACAGGTTGCGATCGCCATAAACATCGTCCAGCCGTTTCACGCTCGGCCAGTATTTCCGGCCGAAACCCGCCGGGAACGCCGCGACCTCGCGGCTGTAGGCGTGCCGCCATTCGCCCGCCAGTTCGCGCTCGGTGTGGGGCGCGTTGACCAGCGGGTTATCTTCCAGCGGCCATTCGCCCCGGGCGACCCGATCGATTTCCGCGCGAATAGCCAACATGGCATCGATAAAGCGATCCAGTTCCGCCTGGCTTTCCGACTCGGTCGGTTCCACCATGAGCGTGCCGGCCACCGGGAAGGACATGGTCGGCGCGTGGAAACCGTAGTCGATGAGCCGTTTGGCAATGTCCATTTCACTGATGCCGGTAGCGTCTTTCAGCGGGCGGATATCCAGGATGCATTCATGGGCTACCCGGCCGTCGCGGCCGCTATACAGCACGGGAAAAGCCGAGCGCAGCCGGCTGGCGATATAATTGGCGTTCAGAATCGCCATCTGGCTGGCCTGCTTGAGACCCTGGGCGCCCATCATCCGGATATACATCCAGCTTATGGGCAAAATCGACGCGCTGCCGAACGGTGCGGCGGCCACCGCGCCCTGCCGGGTCAGAACGCCGTCGATATGCACCACCGAATGACCGGGCACAAAGGGCGCCAAATGGGCTTTCACGGCGATGGGGCCCATACCCGGCCCGCCGCCGCCATGGGGAATGCAGAAGGTTTTGTGCAAGTTCAGGTGCGACACATCGGCGCCGATATATCCCGGCGAGGTGATGCCCACCTGGGCATTCATATTGGCGCCGTCCAGGTACACCTGACCGCCGTATTGATGGACGATTTGGCAAACTTCGCGGATGGTTTCTTCATAGACGCCGTGCGTGGACGGATAGGTCACCATGATGCACGACAAGGCATTGCCGGCCTGCTGGGCTTTCTGCCGCAGATCGTGCAAATCAATGTTACCCTGCTTATCGCAGGCCACCACCGTGACCGTCATACCCGCCATTTGCGCGGACGCCGGATTGGTGCCGTGGGCGGAGCTGGGGATAAGGCAGATGCGACGCCCGCCGTCATGCCGGCTTTCATGGTAGCGGCGAATGGCCAGCATACCGGCGTATTCTCCCTGGGCGCCGGAATTAGGCTGCATGCATAAGGCGTCGTACCCGGTCAGTTGCACCAGCCAGCGGGACAACTGGCCGATCATTTGCTGATAGCCGATCGCCTGCTCCGGCGGACAAAACGGATGCAATTCGGCGAATTCCGGCCAGGTGATGGGGATCATTTCCGCGGCGGCGTTCAGCTTCATGGTGCATGATCCCAGCGGGATCATGGCTTGATTCAACGCCAGATCCTTGTTTTCCAGCCGATGCATATAGCGCATCATCTCGGTTTCGCTGTGGTACGAATTGAAAACCGGATGGGTCAGGAACGGCCCGCTCCTCAGCAGAACTTCGGGAATCGCCTCGCCAAGTCCGGCGTCCAGGGCATCAATGTCCGGCATCGCGTCGCGGCCGGTCACGATGGCGTACAACGCCGTGATGTCATCCCGGTCAGTGGTCTCATCAAGAGTGATACCCACCGCGCCGTCCACATCGCCGCGCAAATTGATACCCCGGGCCAGAGCGCGTTGCATGACCGCGTCTTTGTCCGCCACATCCAGAGTGAGTGTGTCGAACCAGCGATCGAAACGCGGTTTGATACCGGCCTGGGCCAGGGCGGCCGCCAGAATGCCGGTCAGGCGATGGATTCGGGCGGCGATGCGCCTGAGCCCTTCCGGACCATGATACACCGCGTAAAAACCGGCGATATTGGCCAGCAGCACTTGTGAGGTACAGATATTCGAGTTGGCTTTCTCCCGTCGAATATGTTGCTCGCGGGTTTGCATCGCCATGCGCAAGGCGCTATGGCCGGCCGCGTCGCGGGATACGCCGATGATGCGGCCCGGCATGGCGCGCTTAACCTCATCGCGGGCGGCGAAAAAGGCCGCATGGGGCCCGCCGTAGCCCATGGGCACGCCGAAACGCTGGGAAGAGCCGAATACCACATCGGCGCCCTGGGGGCCTGGCGCCGCCAGCAGCACCAGCGACATCATGTCCGCCGCCACGCAACTGATAACGCCGCGGGTTTTCGCCGCCGACAGCAATTCGCGGTAATCGTGCAGCTCGCCGGTGGTGCCGGTCAGTTGCAACAATATGCCGAAGACGCCGGCGTGTTCCAGCGCGGTATCGGGTTTGCCGACGATGAGCTCGAAACCGAAGGCTCCCGCCCGGGTGCGCACCACATCCAGCGTCTGCGGATGCACGTCGTCGGCCACAAAAAAGCGATTGGCCTGTTTCAGTTTGCTGGCGCGCTTGGCGAGCGCCATGGCCTCGGCGGCGGCGGTGGCTTCATCCAGTAAAGAGGCCGACGCGATGTCCAGGCCGGTCAGATCCAGTGTCAGTTGCTGGAAATTGAGCAGGGCCTCCAACCGGCCTTGGGACACTTCCGGCTGATAAGGAGTATAAGCGGTGTACCAGCCCGGATTTTCCAAAAGATTGCGCAGGATGACCGGCGGCGTCACCACTGCGCTATAGCCCATGCCGATAAAGGTTTTAAAACGCAGGTTACGACCGGCGATAGCCTTGAGCTCCGCCAGGGCCTGGGCTTCGGTCGCCGGTCCCCCCACCGCCGGCGGCGAAGGAAGTTGAATGTCCGCCGGCACGATTTGGCCTATCAGCGCATCAAGGGTAGCGGCGCCGACCGCGCTAAGCATATGCGCCTGTTCGGCGGCGGAGGGACCGATATGACGCGAGATAAACGCGTCATGGTGTTCAAGCTGGCTAAGAGTCTGGGTCATATACAACATTTCCTGCATCGGGCATAGGAAGGGGGAATACACCTGCGGCGAAGGTCCCGGCGCAACGCCGGGACCCCATGATTATTCGTCGTCGTCTTCGTCGTCTTCTTCGAGTGTCGCCTCGTAGGCATTGGCATCAAGCAGACCGGCCAGTTCACTTTCATCGGCGGCCTTGATCTGAAACAGCCAGCCTTCGGCGTAAGGCGCGCTGTTCACCAGTTCGGGCGATGCGTCCAGATCTTCGTTGATGGCCACGATCTCACCGCTGATGGGAGCATAGATATCCGAAGCGGCCTTGACCGATTCGGCGACGGCGCAATCATCGCTGGCGGCGAATTCGGCGCCGATTTCCGGCAGATCGACAAAAACCATGTCGCCCAACAGTTCCTGGGCGTGTTCGGTGATACCGACGGTATAAATGCCGTCGCCCTCGTTACGCACCCATTCATGCGAACTTGTATATTTCAATTCTGTCGGCACAGTGCTCATCGCCTTCCTCATTCTGACAAAGTTAATTATTGGACGACCGATTTACCGGCGCGTACAAAACCCGGTTTGGTCACCTTAACCGGCATTTCGCGGTTACGAATTAATACTATAGCCTGCTGGCCGATACCGGCCGGCACTCGCGCCAGGGCAATGCTGCATCCCAGGGTCGGGGAAAATGAGCCGCTGGTGACAATGCCCTGCCGCCCATTGCCGTCGGCATCGACGAACTGCACAGTCTGGCCGCCGCGCAACACGCCTTTTTCCGTCATCACCAGTCCCACCAGTTGCTCGGTGCCGGCGCGACGCTGCGCTTCCAGAGCGGCGCGGCCGATAAAATCGCGGTCTTCGGGTTGCCAGGCGATGGTCCAGCCCATATTGGCCGCCAACGGTGAAACCCCTTCGTCCATTTCCTGACCGTAGAGATTCATGCCGGCTTCCAAGCGCAAGGTATCCCGGGCGCCAAGCCCGCAAGGTTTGACGCCGGCGGCCAGCAGTTGTTGCCAGAACGCCGCGGCCCGCTCATTGGGCAGCGCGATTTCATAGCCCGCCTCGCCGGTATAACCGGTTGTGGCAATAAACAACTCATCGCATTGCGCGCCGAAAAAGGGCTTCATGCCATCAACCGCCGTCCGCTGTCCGGCGGTGAACACTGTGGCGGCCTTGGCCTGCGCCTGCGGCCCCTGCACGGCAATCAGCGACAAATCATCGCGCACGGTAATAGCGATATTGTAAGGCGCCGCGTGCTCGGTCACCCAGGCGACATCTTTTTCGCGGGTAGCGGAATTCACCACCAGGCGGAAATCGCTTTCGCTTAGGAAATAGACTATCAGATCGTCAATCACCCCGCCGGAGGCGTTCAGCATGCCGGTATACAGGGCCTTGCCGGGCCGGGTCAGCTTGGCGACATCGTTCGCCAGCAGGTAACGCAGGAATTCGCGGGTACGGGGGCCGTGCAAATCAACGATGGTCATATGAGACACATCGAACATGCCGGCATCGCGCCGGACTTGATGGTGCTCTTCAAGCTGCGAACCATAGTGCAGCGGCATCATCCAGCCATGGAAATCCACCATTTTTGCGCCGCATGCGATGTGCTGTTCATACAGCGGTGTCTGCTGGGCCATCTTTTTCCTCTCATTATTCGAATCGGCGGCATCGCCATACCCGCGCCGACGCGCAAACGATACCCTTTGCGAGAAGGTACCACCGAATTCCAGGCGAAACCATAAAATAAATTATGGGGTGATTTGGGCGGCAACGGGAAATCCGGCGGGCAGCATCAGAATAATATGCTAACTCAGAGTTTAAAACGGCGCATAAAATGGAAATGCGGCTGGCTGAACACAAAATTTGATAACAAAAGGCCTCGGCAATTCACCAAGGCAACGGCGGGACCACGGGCTTCGGATTAGAAATAATAATGGAAAAAAACCACGGAATTAGATTTTTTCAGTCGAATCGGTTTCCCGCGCCAGCCACTCAGGCAAATCATTTAATCCCATGGCTTGCCGGATCAGGCGAGGCTTGAGGCCCGGCAGGGCGTCGGCCAACTGCAGACCCGCATCGCGCAGCCATTTCTTCACGGGATTATCGCCGTCGAACAGTTGGCGGAATCCCTGCATACCAGCCAGCATCAGCGCGGCACTGTGCTTGCGACGGCGTTCATAGCGACGCAGATAGGGATAATGGCCGATATCTTTTCCGGCGGCCTGCAAGCGGCGTATCTCCGAAACCAGATCGGCGGCGTCCATGAAGCCCAGATTGACGCCCTGCCCCGCCAAGGGATGAACGGTGTGGGCGGCATCCCCCGCCAGCGCCAGCCGGTGGGCGGCGAAATCACGGGCATAACGCGCGGTGAGAGGAAAGGTCAGCCGCTCGCTTTGCACATCGCAAATGCCCAGGGCCAAGTTGAAATGCCGCGCCAGCCCGGCGTTGAATTGCGCCGCGGGCTGCAAACGCCGGCGCTCGGCTTCCTGCGGCGGCAGCGACCAGACAATGGAACATAAGTCCGGCCGGTACAGCGGCAAAAACGCCAGAATGCCGTCGCCATGAAACGCCTGCCGGGCTATCCCCTCATGGGGTCGTTCGGTGCGCACCACGGCCACCAAAGCGTGATGCCGATAATCCCAGAAAGTGACGGGTATCGCGGCATAGCGGCGCAACCAGGATTCGGCGCCGTCGGCGCCCACCACCAGTCGGGCGGTCAGCATCCTGCCGTCGTCAAGGGTGATGAAAGCCTCGTTTTCGCCCCAGGCGATATCCCTCGGCGAAGCCGGACAATAAAGCGAGGTGTTCGCCAGTCCGTCGGCCCGGCGCCAGAGCGCCTGGTGTATGACCGGATTTTCAACGATGTGCCCCAGCTCGCCGCAACCCAGCATCCGGCCGTCGAAGGCGATTTTGCCGCCGCTATCGTTTTCCCAGACTTCCATACCCCGGTAAGGGGCCGCTCGCAGCCCCGAGATATCGTCCCAGACCCCCAATCGCTCGAACAAGCGCCGGCTGGCGGCGTTGATGGCGGAAACCCGCAACGCCGGTCCGTCCGCGGCGCAAATGGCTTCCGGCGGCCGCGACTCCAGCACGGCGACGCGCAGACCGCTGTCCTGCAATCCGCAGGCCACGGCCAACCCCACCATACCCCCGCCGTTAATCACCACATCGAATGCTTGCATAACCGAAATCCTGTAATCAAGGGGGCAATCTCAGCGCTCAACCCAGCCCAGGGTGCGCCGCGCCAAGACGTTTCGCAGCAGGGGCCAGCGCGCCATGGTTTGCAGCCCCCAATTGCGGGCCAATACCAGCGCGGGATAGTCGTTGGCGAACACATGGATAAGACCGTCGGTCATCTTCACGGCATTAGTCTGATCGGGCCCACGGCGCCGGCTATACTGCCGCAGTGTCGGGTAATCGCCGGGATCGTCGCCGCGGCCATGCGCCTCAGCCAGCGTTTCCGCCAAGGTCATCACATCGCGCAAACCGAGATTAAATCCCTGTCCGGCGATGGGATGCAGAGTTTGCGCCGCGTTACCCACCAGCGCCAGGCGATGGCCGATATGTCCCGCGGCGGTTAAAAGACGCAGCGGATAGATCTGCCGCCGGCCCACTTTCCGAATACGCCCCAGCGACCAGCCGAATACCCGCTGCAGCGCGTCTCGGAAAGCGGCGTCATCCCAGCCCGCCACCTCATCGCGCCGCTCCTCGGGCAAACACCAGACCACGGCGGCGCGACCGGCGGACAACGGCAGCAACGCCAGCGGTCCGTGTTCGGTAAACCGCTCATAAGCCGTTTTATCCAGCGCCCGGGCGGTGGTGATATTGGCTATCACCGCCAGTTGCCGGTAATCCGATTGCCGCCATGTTATGCCGCATTGCTCCGCTGTGGGGGAGCGGGAGCCGTCGGCGGCCACCAGCAGTCGGCCGGTCAGATGCTCGCCATTGTCCAGGGCGACATCCACAGCGTCCGAGCGCCGGGCGACGGACGCCACCGAGGCCGGACAATGCAACCTGACCCCCGGCGCCCGGCGAAGCAATTCATACAACCGTTGACCGGCCTCATGCAGTTCCACCACATAACCCAAGGCGTCCAGGCCGTAATCCCGGGCATCCAGCCAAACTTTGCCGAAATGGCCGCGATCGCTGACCTGCACCCGCGCCATAGGCGAAGCGCCGGGCCGCAGCGCCGGCCAGACGCCGATGGCGGTCAATTGCCGGCATGTGCCGTCGGCCAAAGCCAGCGCCCGTCCGTCGTAACCGGGATGGGGACGGCCATCGGGCGTTCGGGCCTCCACCAAATCGACGGCAAGCCGTCCTGCGGTCATACGGGACAATGCCAGCGCCAGCGTGGCGCCGGCCATGCCGCCGCCCACAATGATGATCGCCATGGTTTAACGCGCCGCCGCCATCAGGGCCTCGATGGCGTCGGGATCTTTGACGACCGAGTCGGTCAGGTTTTCGTTGCCCTGCTCGGTAATCACGATGTTGTCCTCAATCCGGATGCCGATACCCTGATAAGCGGCCGGCACATCGGCGTCCTGGGCAATATACAGGCCCGGCTCGATGGTCAGGACCATGCCCGGCTCCAATACCCTGCCGCGCTCGGGGGAACCGTAATCGCCCACGTCATGAACATCCAGCCCCAGCCAATGGCTCAGACCGTGCATGAAAAACCGGCGATGGGCCTGTTCGGCGATCAGTTTTTCCACATTGCCCTTCACCACGCCAAGCCCGATCAGACCGGAGACCATGATCCGCACCACTTCTTCCGTGACCTCGCGGATACTGGTGCCAGGCCGAAACAGCGCCAGCGAACGGTTTAACGACGCCAGAACGATATCGTAGACCGCGCGCTGCTCGGCCGTGAATGTCCCCCCCACCGGAAAGGTCCGGGTGATATCGCCGGCATAGCCCAGGTATTCGCAGCCGGCATCGATCAGCACCAGATCGCCGTCCCGCATTGCCGCTTCATTTTCGGTATAGTGCAAAATACAGCCGTTGATGCCGCTGCCCACGATGGTGTTATAGGAAGGATAACGAGCGCCATGACGATTGAATTCATGCAGGATTTCCCCTTCCAGCTGATATTCATACATGCCCGGCCGGCAGGCCCGCATCGCGCGGGTATGACCCTGGGCGGTGATTTCGCCGGCTCGGCGCATAACGGCGATTTCCTCCGCCGATTTGAACAGGCGCAGTTCATGCACCCAGGGACGCCAATCCGTAAGCGTGGTCGGCGCGCTCAGCTGCTGGCGAAATCCCCGCCGCAACCTGTCGAGGGCGGCGAAAACCAGTTCGTCGGCAAAGGCATACTCGCCTTGGGCGTGATACACCACATCAAGGCCGTTAAGCAACAGGTGCAATTGATTTTTAATTTCGTCCCAGGGCAGGGCGCGATCCACGCCCAATCGGGTTGGCGCCGCCTCCTGTCCCAGTCGGCGGCCGAACCAGATTTCCGCGGTCTCATCCCTGACCCGGTTGAACAGCACGCTATGGTGGTGAGTCTCGTCGCTTTTTATCATAACCAGCGCGGCTTCGGGTTCGTTGAAGCCGGTGAAATACCAGAAATCGCTGTTTTGACGGTAAGGATATTCACTGTCGGCGTTACGGGTCGCCTCCGGCGCGGCGAAAATCACGGCGGCGCTGGCCGGGGCCATTTTCGCCAGCAAGGCCTGACGACGGCGTAAATATTCTTGTGGTGTCATCACTTTCTCCTGCCTCCTCCTGCCTCGTGAGAGTCATGGCAAACCCCTGCCGTCGCCTACCCCTTGGCATGCGCGGACGGGCTTAACCATTCCGTATTATTGATGTTCGCGGCCCGCCGGCAACGTGCGGTGGCCGCCGCCGGCCAGGTCTTAGTGCAATGTCGGCCCGGACGCTTCCCGCCCGTTCGCCGCCGGACGAGTGAATTCATTATGACAAAGAATCGCCGCCATACGGACGTATTCGACCACTTCCTCCAGCGATTGCGCCAGTGACTGCTGGTCTTCATCCTCATCGTAGCCGAGCTGGGCGATATTGCGCAGATCGTCGACGGCTTCGCGCACATCGCCGCGGATCCCATCAAGCTTGGGTTGAGCCACGCCCAACCCCAACAGGAAATGATTCACCCAACCCGCCAACGCGTCCGCCCGGTCGAATACCGAACCGCGCGCCTCATCGGGCAGAAAAAGCTGGAAGGCGTAATCGTCGCTGTCCAACGCCTGGGCGGTGGCCTCATGCAGTTGGCGCAACGGTTCGGCCAGCGTCCGCGGGAAAGCCGTTCCCTCGTTGGTCAGCTCATGCATCAGGTTTTGCCAGCTCTCGCCGCGGCTGCCGCCGCACAGCATGCCGCTTAGCAAACCATGCATTTCCGCCGACGTCAGCGCCAGTTCCTGCTGGTCGAGCAATCGATTCAGGTTCTCGTAATCGGGAAAGGTAAATTGTCTGGACATGCGCATTCATCGTCGTTGGCAGGATAACTTCGTGTTATGCTACCACCAAGGTCCATGGCTATACCAGAAAGGGCTTGTAACTTCTGTTTTATATCGATTATAGTTGCGTCCGCCTAAGCCCCCGCAACAGCCAAACGATAACGGTCGGGGGTTGACGCGGTCGCACAATGCAGGAAGGTGGTATGTCCGCACAACCGGTAGATATTCAAATTTTTGGCCGTACGTTACGGGTGAACTGCCCGCCGGAACAACAAGAAGCGTTGAACCAGGCGGCGGACGATCTTAATCAGCGGTTGCAAGATCTCAAAGTTAGAACTAGAGTCACCAATACAGAACAACTGGTTTTCATCGCGGCGTTGAACGTGTGTCACGAACTGGCGCAGGAAAGATTGAAAACCCGTGATTATGCGGCCAATATGGAACAACGGATCCGGTTATTGCAGCAAACCATCGAGCAGGCATTAGTGGAGCAAGGCCGGATTACCGAGCGTCCGGGTACGCAGTTCGAATGATCACGACGGCCGCCGGCCGGTTAGGTGCGGCGGGTCGTAAAAATAAAATTTCTCTGAGGTGTTCGTCAGCGGGCCAGTCCCCTGAGCCGATATTTGATACCACAAGAATGTGGCGCTTGTTAATTGGTGAGCATGCTCGGTTTGTCCGAGAAGCCTTAAGATTACGACGCTGCGTTCACCTTGAACCATGGGTTCAAGGGTTACAGCTTGCGACGGCATCTCGGAGATCCCCCTTCTTGGTTGTACGTATTTCCTATCAATGATGATCCCATCGCCGGACATTTCATTGCGGCGCCAGAGTTTGCGCAACCAGATCCGCAAAGCGCGACGCGAGCTGACCGCGCAACAACAGGCCGCCGCCGCACAGGCTGTCGCCGAACGGGCCATGGCGCATCCGCGGGTCGCTGCCGCCGGCGCGCTGGCGCTGTTTTTGTCCTTTGACGGGGAACTGGATACCCAGCCGCTGATTGAGGCCCTATGGCGGCGCGGCCGGCATGTTTTCCTGCCGGTACTGCATCCGTTCAGCCCAGGGCATCTGCTGTTTTTACGCTATGAGCCCGACACCGAACTGGTGGTAAACCGGCTACGCATCAGCGAACCCCGACTGGACGTCACCCGGCTTCTGCCGCCGGACCAACTGGATGTGCTCTTTACGCCTTTGGTGGCTTTCGACGCCACGGGACAGCGTCTTGGCATGGGCGGCGGTTTTTACGACCGCACGCTGCGCGATTGGCGACAAAAAGCGGGGTTTTATCCCATCGGCTTGGCCCACGACTGTCAGCAGGCGGCGGAGATACCCGCCGAGGACTGGGACGTTCCCTTAC
Source organism: Martelella alba (assembly GCF_005217455.1). Classification (GTDB taxonomy): domain Bacteria; phylum Pseudomonadota; class Gammaproteobacteria; order Enterobacterales; family Enterobacteriaceae; genus Acerihabitans. The sequence goes on along the minus strand of NZ_SZPQ01000038.1, from coordinate 10,208 downwards.
CGGAAATCATCACGCCCTCACGCCGTTGGCAATGGTCCTAGCCGTCGGCCGTTCCTCCCGGGAGTCGCGGCCGGCGAAGGGCTTTTAGTACAACAGGCGGGCGCGGATGGTGCCGGGGATCGCCTTGAGCAATTGCAAGGCGGTGTTCTCGGCATCGGTTTCCACATCGATCACCACATAACCGATTTCCGGCGTGGTTTGCAGATATTGCGCGGCGATATTGATGCTTTGCTCGGCGAAGATCTGGTTGATACGGGTCAGGATGCCCGGACGGTTTTCGTGGATATGCAGCAGGCGGCTGACATTGACGCCATGCTCGGGCAGCGAAACCTCGGGGAAGTTCACTGCCGACAAGGTCGAGCCGTTATCGGAATATTTCGCCAGTTTGCCGGCCACTTCCACGCCGATATTTTCCTGCGCTTCCTCGGTCGAACCGCCGATATGCGGCGTTAGGATCACGTTGTCGAACTCGCACAGCGGCGAATGGAACGGATCGCTGTTCGTGGCCGGTTCCTCCGGAAACACATCAATGGCGGCGCCGGCCAAATGTTTGGCGGACAATGCGTCGCACAACGCCGGTATGTCCACCACCGTCCCACGCGAGGCATTGATGAACAGCGCGCCGTCCTTCATTTGGGCGAATTCATTTTTGCCCACCATATTACGAGTGGAGGGGGTATCCGGCACGTGCAGGGAAACCACATCGCTCAGCCCCAGCAGCGCAGGCAGGGATTCCACCTGTTGGGCATTGCCGAGCGGCAATTTGCTCTCGATATCATAGAAATACACCTGCATGCCCAGGCCTTCCGCCAGAATGCCCAGTTGGGTGCCGATATGACCGTAACCGATAATGCCGAGCTTTTTGCCGCGGGCTTCAAAACTGCCGCGCGCCTGTTTGTTCCATTGGCCGCGATGGGCCTTGGCATTGGCTTCCGGCACGCCGCGAATCATCAGCAACATTTCGCCGATCACCAATTCCGCCACAGAACGGGTATTGGAAAAAGGCGCATTGAATACCGGAACGCCCCGTTTTTGCGCGGCTTTCAAATTCACCTGGTTGGTACCGATGCAAAAACAGCCCACCGCCACCAATTTTTCCGCGGCGGCGAAGACCTCTTCCGTCAAATGGGTACGGGATCGGATACCGACGAAATGGGCATCGCGGATGGATGCCTTGAGCGCCTCGGTATCCAATGCGCCTTTATGGTATTCGATATTGGTATATCCGGCGTGCCGCAACGTATCCAGCGCGGTTTGGTGCACACCCTCCACCAGCAGAAACTTAATCTTGTCTTTTTCCAACGATACTTTTGCCATTTCCCGACCCTTTATCAACCCTCAGAAGCGACTGTCACGACAGCGCATGGACAACATAACAAATATTGCCGCATCGGCAAGCAACCTGAGCGCCGTATAAATAGCATAAGAAAGAGTCATAAGCGATGGCTATGGAGGGATCCGCTGGCATGGCGGGGAAATATCCCATTTATGTCAGGAATAGGCCGTAATTGTGATATTAATCACTGTATTATTATACACGGATTAAAAAATGCTATGTAAACGGATTTAACAAACGCCGGCGGCGGCACGCGCCAAACCGCCGCAACGGCGCGGCTTATGCAACCGATTAGGCCTCGATGATTTTGACGCCTTGCGGGGTGCCGATCAGCGCCACATCGGCGCCGCGCCGGGCGAACAAGCCCACCGTCACCACACCGGGCAGCGCATTGATCTGGTCCTCAAGCTTCACCGGATCCAGTATGCGCAGATTATGGACATCCAGGATCACGTTGCCATTATCGGTGACCACGCCTTGCCGGTATTCCGGCAGCCCCCCCAGTTTTACCAGTTCGCGGGCCACATACGAGCGGGCCATGGGGATTACTTCCACCGGCAAGGGGAAATCGCCCAGCACGTCCACTTGCTTGGACGCATCGGCGATACAGATAAACCGGCGCGCCACGGCGGCGATAATCTTCTCCCGGGTCAGCGCCGCGCCGCCGCCTTTGATCATCTGCATCCGGCCATTTATTTCGTCGGCGCCGTCCACATAAATATCCAGACTATCGATCGTGTTCAAATCGAACAGCGGCACGCCCAGGCTTTGCAATTTGGCCGATGAGGCTTCGGAGCTGGATACCGCGCCTTCAATTTGATGCTTGACGGTGTCCAGGGCGTCGATGAAATGCGCGGCGGTGGTGCCCGTGCCCACGCCGACGATGGTTCCGGGCCTGACATATTTCAAGGCCGCCCAGCCGACCGCTTTTTTGAGTTCATCCTGCGTCATGATATGTTTCACCTTTGGAAAGCTCACTAACCCGCATTATATACTCAATTGGCGGCAAACGCGGAAGTCTCGAAGACAGAGAGTATCCGGCGGCCGGTAAACGGCGGCGTGGGGGATGGCCGGTAAACATCTTCTCCGCCGGCATTGGCGGAGTGCATATCGGGTCGCGCAAAACCGAAGGGTGCGATTTTAAACCGCTGCGCGGGAAACTATGGCATAGTGAGGGACATAACGCCGTTAGGGGATTAATTGATGAAACGCCCGGACTATCGAACGCTGCAAGCGCTCGACGCCGTGATACGGGAGCGCGGTTTTGAACGCGCCGCGCAAAAGCTGTGTATAACGCAATCGGCGGTATCGCAACGCATCAAGCAATTGGAAAACCTGTTTGGCCAACCGTTGCTGGTGCGTACCGTTCCGCCTCGTCCTACCGAACAGGGTCAGAAGCTGTTGGCGTTATTGCATCAGGTCGAATTGCTGGAAGATGAGTGGCTGGGTACCGACAACGGCAACGACACGCCGCTGCTGCTGTCGCTGGCGGTCAATGCCGACAGTTTGGCGACCTGGCTGTTGCCGGCATTAAAACCGGTATTGGCCAATTCGCCGATACGGCTTAATTTGCAAGTGGAAGATGAAACCCGCACCCAGGAGCGTTTGCGGCGCGGAGAAGTGGTGGGCGCGGTGAGTATTCAGCCGCAGCCGCTGCCCAGTTGCCTGGTGGATCAATTGGGCGCGCTTGATTACCTGTTCGTGTCGTCTCCCGATTTTGCCGCGCGTTATTTCCCGCACGGCGTGACCCGCAGCGCCTTGCTTAAGGCACCGGCCGTGGCCTTCGATCATCTGGACGATATGCATCAGGCTTTTTTGCAGCAAAATTTTGATTTGTCGCCGGGCAGCGTCCCCTGCCATATCGTTAACTCATCGGAAGCCTTTGTGCAATTGGCCCGTCAAGGCACGACCTGCTGCATGATCCCGCACCTGCAGATCGAAAAGGAACTGGCCGGGGGCGAGCTTATTGACCTCACCCCCGGCCTGCTTCAGCGCCGGATGTTATTCTGGCATCGTTTCGCGCCGGAAAGCCGGATGATGCGCAAAGTGACCGACGCGCTGCTGTCTTACGGCCGCGAGGCGCTGCGGCAGGTATAGCGGCGCGCCGGTTCGCACGCTCAGGGCTGCGGCCGCAACTCGAAAACCACATCCACCTGGTCGTCGAAATGGATGGTTTGTTGCGAGTAGGTTTGGGCGGCGTCGGTCTGAGCCACGGTGTCGGCGGTTTTGAACATCCGCGTTACCGGCATCGGTTGATAATTCGCCACGAGATAACGGATACTGTAAATCGGCCCCAATTGCGCGTTAAACCCCTCGGCCAGCGCTTTGGCCTGTGCCGTGGCGTTTTTAATGGCCAGGTTGCGCGCCTGAACGCGATAACTGTCGGGGTTGGCCACGCCCAGATCCACTGACCGAATCTCATTCAGTCCGGCTTTGAGCGCGCCGTCCAGCAATCCATTAAGCTTGTCCAACTGCCGCAAGGTGACCTGCACCTGGCGAACGGCGCGATACCCTTTCAGTACCGCTTCGCCGTTTTTCAGATAATCGTATTCCGGCTGGGTGCGTATATTCGCCGCGGCGATGTCCTTTCTGGCCACGCCATTTTTATCCAGAAAAGCAAAGTACTGCGCCACGCGCGCGTCCGCCTGCTTTTTGGCATCGGCGGCCTCTTTCGAGGAAATGGCGACCTCAATGGACAATGTGGCGATGTCGGGCGCCACGTCCACGCTGGATGTGCCCGATGTGATGACATGCGGCCCGGCGGGAAGCTCCGCCGCGGGGGACTGCGCGACCAAGCTTCCCCACCCCATTATGGCGGCCAATGCCATTGCCCTGACCTTCATGACGCCTCCTTAAGATTGAACAGGTTGAACGGCCGCCTGTGTTCTGCTTTACCAATACCGCCGGCGGCCCCGTGAAGAATTGCAAAGCGCGGCCTGGTAGGAAATGACAGCCTATCATTACCTGTTTTCTCTTGATAACCAAGCCATTTGCCGTTCTTTACGCTTTGGTCGCCATGGACTGGCGGCGTAACGCGGCGCTGATGGGTTAACACACCGGGGCGTCATTTATCAAGGCCGCCGGCTAACGAAACAGCGTGGCGAGACCGAGCATGGGCCAGGCCTGGCATGCCAGTTTCCACGCCACCGACCACATCACCACGCCAACGAACAAGTGAATCAGCCGCTGCGCCGCCGGACGATTAAGTAAAGGCGATAAGCGCGCCGACAATATCGCCAGGCCATAGAACCATACCAACGACGCGCTGATGGCCCCGGCGGCGAAAAACCGCCGCGCCGTGGGTTCGAACTGACCGCCAAGACTACCCAAAATCACCAGGGTATCCAGATACACATGCGGATTAAGCCAGGTCACCGCCAGCATGGTCAAAACGACCCGCGGTAAATCGGTGGCGCGCCCGGCGTTTTGCGTCCTCAACGTCTCGCCCCGCCAAGCCTGCCTGACGGCGTTGAAACCGTAAAAGGCCAGAAACGCCACCCCCGCCAGGGTCACCAACCGCAGCAACGCCGTGGAGCGCATCAACAGCGCGCCGCCGCCAAAGACGCCCGCGGAAATCAGGACCATGTCGCTAAACAGGCATAACGTCGCCACCAGCAACGGATATTGCCGCCGAATGCCCTGATTCATCACCAGGATATTCTGCGGCCCCAGCGGCATAATTGTCGCCATACCCAGGGCGAACCCTTGAAAACCTATCATCCACACGCTGTTTTCCTGTATTTATCCGGGAGAAATCAGCGGCAGTGTAGTGAAAACGCGCCATCAGTTGAAATGGAAAAATTTAATTGCCGATTAGCCGGGCTAATGTTCTCACGCCGACCCTGGTTTTGATTATCAGCTTTGGGGCGTTTCCTGTGCCGGAGTGCTGTCTTGCGGTTGGCGGCCGCCCTCTTTGGGACGCGGCGGACGGATGACATGCACATCCATCTGCGGATAAGGAATGCCGATACCGTGCTCGTCCAACGCCTGTTTAAAGGTTTCCAGAAAATCGAGCTTTGTGGCGAACCAATCACCGCGCGGCACCCAGGCCCGTACCAGAAAATCCAGCGACGATGCCCCCATGGCGTTAAGCCGCACCATGATGCCCATATCTTTCAATACCCGGCTGTCCGCCTCGATAATCCCCGTCAGCAATGATTTAACCGTATTGATATCGGCGTCATAACTGACGCTCACTGTCAGATCAATCAACCGGTTGGGCTCACGGGCATAATTGGTGATATTACCCGCCAGGATCTTGCTGTTAGGCACCACAATCATAATGCCGTCGTAAGTCCGAAGCGTGGTGGAAAAGATTTGCACCACCACCACCGTACCGGCCGTACCGCCGAAATCCACATATTCACCGGCGCGAAACGGTCTGAATGTCACTAATAGCACGCCGGCGGCAAAATTCGCCAGCGAACCTTGCAACGCCAAACCAATGGCCAAACCGGCGGCGCCGATGACCGCGATAACCGACGCGGTCTGTACGCCGATTCGCCCCAAAGCGGCGATCACGGTGAAAATGATGACGCCGTAACGAACAATGGCGGAAAGGAAATCAGCCACGGTGATATCAATATGCCGCGCTCTCATCACTTTGTTCAGCGTGCCGGCTATCACTTTGGCGGCAAACAAGCCGATGATCAGGATGATAATGGCGGCGACGATATTCACCGCATAACTTAGCAAGAGTTGTTCGTTATTAACCAACCAGTTGCCGGCGTGGTTGATGCTATCGACGACGTTCAGATCTTCCATTTGTTTTATCCCGTTCTGGTGTACCGCAATAATTTTGCCGGACCTTCCCCCGGCAACAGCGAAGCCTCTTAAGCGTAACCAAAAAACGTGTCCCGCGCCAACCGGTAACGAGAGAAAAATCAGGAAAATTCCACGAATTCATTATGTTAAAGGCCTCCATTTAGGAGGCCTTTCTCAGTGACAGACTGTCTTGGACGTCTTTACAACACGTCAATGGCATTCAGTTCATGGAACGCCAGTTCCAGACGGGTGACCATCGAAACCTGGCCGGCGCGCAGCCAGGCGCGCGGATCATAGAACTTCTTGTTCGGTTTATCATCGCCTTCGGGATTCCCCAGTTGCGTTTCCAGATAACCGGCGTTTTTATGATAATACTTGAGGATACCTTCCCAGGTTGCCCATTGGGTATCGGTATCAATATTCATCTTCACCACGCCATAGCCGACCGCTTCTTTGATTTCTTCCGGGGAAGAGCCCGAACCGCCATGGAATACCAGGTTCAGCGGACGTTCCGGCAGATGGTATTTCTCGGCGACGTATTTCTGCGAGTTATCAAGAATCTTCGGCGTCAACTTGACGTTACCCGGCTTGTACACGCCATGCACGTTGCCGAACGAAGCGGCGATGGTGAAACGCGGGCTGATGGCGTTCAGTTTTTCATAGGCATAGGCCACATCCTCCGGCTGGGTATACAACGCGGAGTTGTCCATATGGCTGTTGTCCACGCCGTCCTCTTCCCCGCCGGTACAACCCAGTTCGATTTCCAGGGTCATGTTCATCTTCGCCATACGGGCCAGGTACCGGCTGCAGATTTCCACGTTTTCTTCCAGCGACTCTTCGGACAGGTCAATCATATGGGAGGAGAACAGCGGCTTGCCGGTGGCGGCAAAATGCTTTTCGCCCGCATCAAGCAGGCCATCGAGCCAGGGCAGCAGCTTTTTGGCGCAATGGTCGGTGTGCAAAATGACCGGAATGCCGTAATGTTCCGCCATATGATGGACATGCAGCGCGCCGGCGATGGCGCCCAGCACGGAGGGCGTCTGGCCGTCGGCCTTGAAGCCCTTGCCGGCGATAAAGGCGGCGCCGCCGTTGGAGAACTGGACGATAACCGGCGAACGGGCTTTGGCGGCCGCTTCCAGTACCGCGTTGATTGAATCGCTGCCGACACAGTTGACCGCGGGCAGAGCGAAGTGATTTTCCTTCGCTACAGCGAACACTTTCTGTACGTCATCACCGGTGATAACGCCTGGTTTAACAAAATCGAAAATCTTAGACATATTGCTTGTCCTGTTTTGTAGGCCATTGAGAGAGAATTTCGCGCCATCATCCCGGCAGCCCGGACGACAGCGGAAACGGGCGTCGTTACGGGACGCCCGGCTTACGGGTCTTACTGTTTAGCGCGTTCTTCAAGCATCGCCACGGCCGGCAGGACTTTGCCTTCGACAAACTCCAGGAAAGCGCCGCCGCCGGTGGAAATGTAGGAAATCTGATCGGCGATGCCGAACAGATCGATTGCCGCCAGGGTATCGCCGCCGCCAGCGATGGAAAACGCGTCGCTTTCCGCGATGGCCTTGGCCACGACCTCGGTGCCTTTACGGAAATTCGGGAATTCGAACACGCCCACCGGACCGTTCCACAAAATCGTTTTGGCCTTTTTCAGAATGTCGGCCAATTTTTCGGCGGACACATCGCCCAAATCCAGCACCTGTTCGCCGTCCTGGATATCGTTGACCGACTTCAGGGTCGCTTGGGCGGTTTCGGAGAACTCGGTGGCCACACGGACATCGGTCGGTACCGGGATATCGCATTTTTGCAACAACCGTTTGGCTTCCGGGATCAGGTCGGCTTCGTACAGGGATTTGCCCACATTGTGGCCCTGGGCGGCAATGAAGGTATTGGCGATGCCGCCGCCGACAATCAGTTGATCGGCAATTTTGGACAGCGAGTCAAGCACGGTGAGCTTGGTGGATACTTTAGAGCCGCCGACGATCGCCACCATCGGACGAGCCGGGTTGCCCAGCGCTTTGCCCAGGGCTTCAAGCTCGGCGGACAACAGCGGACCGGCGCAAGCGACTGGGGCGAATTTGCCCGCGCCGTGTGTCGACGCCTGGGCGCGATGGGCGGTACCAAAGGCATCCATAACATAAACATCGCACAGGGCGGCGTATTTTTTGGACAGGGCCTCGTCGTCTTTCTTCTCGCCTTTATTGAAGCGGACGTTTTCCAGCACCACCAGTTCGCCGGCGGCGACATCCACGCCGTCCAGGTAGTCCTTCGCCAGACGCACCGGCGAGGACAGCTTGTCTTTCAGATAATTGACCACCGGCAGCAGGGAATACTCTTCGTTATATTCCCCTTCGGTCGGACGCCCCAAATGGGATGTCACCATAACATGCGCGCCTTGTTTTAACGCGGCTTCGATGGTGGGCAGTGAAGCGCGTATGCGCGCATCCGATGTTACTTTGCCGTCCTTAACCGGAACGTTCAGATCCGAACGGATAAGCACGCGTTTACCAGCCAGATCCAGATCAGTCATCTTAATTACAGCCATGGTGAACCCTCTTGTTGATTCTTGTAAAAGTGCCCGACCGGTGGAAAACAGGGTTTCCCCCACCGGACTAAAATCCGTTACGCCGCCGTCGCGCCCTGGGGCCGCGCGGCCTGCCGTATTAACATACCCACCGCCGTGGAATCGTTGCCGGGAATGCTTCGCCCGCCCCATCGCCCCGCCCGACGGCCTGGCGATGGTGGAAACCATTCGAATCCCTTAACGCTTTATACAGTCAACTATACCTTAAATAACCTGAGTTGCATCGCGGTGGCATGGCATCCCGCGATGCGACCGGGGAGAACGGATGCAACCGGCCAACGGGCGGCTCGGAGTATGACGAGTATATACCACGAATGTTGTCCGTCGCCGTTTTTTGCACTGACGCCGGGCCGCGGCGCCGGGTCATTCAACCCCATGGGCGTGTCGGCGGCGCCCTTGAATGACGCCATTCTTTCAAGCGCGCCAACACCGGTATTTATCGGGCATCACCGGAAAAGAAAGGAACGGGCAAAGACCCTTGAGGCATGGGCTTACGCTGACTGAAACGCTTCAGCTAGGATAATCAAAAAAAGATAGCAACGGAATAATTTTGCTGTTTTTGTGATGAAGATCCGCCTGATTGCGCTAAAAAGCAGCAATTTTTGCGAATCAGGACGCGTTTTTTCCGACTTTACTCAGAATAGGCCGGTGGCGGCCATCGGGTATCATAACAACGCGGCCCCGGCCGGAGCCGCGTTAATGACATCAAGCCAGCAGCGCGCGGGCCTTATCAAGTACATTTTCCTCGGTAAAACCAAACAACGTAAACAGCGCTTCGGCCGGCGCCGATTCGCCGAAAGTGGTCATACCGACCACCGCGCCGTCCAGTCCCACATACTTGAACCAGTAGTCAGCAATGCCGGCCTCAATAGCCAGACGCGCGGTCACTGACTTCGGCAATACCGCTTCACGGTATCGCGCATCCTGGGCATCGAACACTTCAGGCGAAGGCAGCGACACCACCCGGACCCGCCGCCCCTGCGCGCCGAGTTTTTCCCAGGCGGCCACCGCCAGCGCCACTTCCGAGCCGGTGGCGATAATGATCAGCTCCGGCTGGCCGTCGGCGTCTTTGAGGATATAGCCGCCGCGGGCAATATCCGCCAATTGCTGCGCCGTGCGCTCTTGCTGCGCCAGATTCTGGCGGGAAAGGATGAGCGCGCTGGGGCCATGAGCATGTTCAATCGCTTGTTGCCAGGCCACCGCGGATTCCACCTGATCGCAGGGCCGCCAGGTACGCATATTCGGCGTCAGGCGCAAACTGGCCAACTGTTCCACCGGCTGGTGGGTCGGTCCGTCCTCTCCCAGGCCGATGGAATCATGGGTATAAACATAGATGCTGCGCAGTTTCATCAACGCCGCCATACGCACGGCGTTGCGGGCGTATTCCACGAACATCAGGAAGGTGGCGGTATAAGGCACAAAACCGCCGTGAGCGGCAATGCCATTGGCGATGGCGGTCATGCCGAACTCGCGCACCCCGTAATGGATATAGTTGCCCGCCGGATCGTCGGCGATGGA
>NZ_SZPQ01000037.1 GCF_005217455.1 Martelella alba | reverse complement strand
ACGGTTCAGTGATAGAAGATTGCCTCGCTGTTGGCTATGGCGAAATAGCTGGATTACTGGTCGAGGCAATCAAGGCGTTGTCAGATAAAATTGACGCTCAGGAGCAGGAAATTGAAGCCCTAAAGGCCCAGTCTACAGCATCATAAAAACGGGCCACGGATGGCCCAACCGCCATACGCCGCCAAAAAAAGCCCGCTGTTGAGCGGGCAAACTACGAGTAGCCAGACGTGCGAGCCAGCACACCTTCAAAATAAGTATAGAAATCTTTAGGATAGTAACAAGCGAAGCGATGGGCAAAAAAAACACCCGCTCATGGCGGGCTGAAATTCGATCAAATAGAGAAATGCGTTATTGCCTAGTATGGTGATCTAGATAATTCATGCTAATGCTGAACTATGTCGTTGTCGATGGATAAAACTGCCGTTTAATAATTACGCATAGAACCAATCGTCAGCAGATTCCCAGGTTTGTTGCAAGATGGCGTCAATATCCTCTCGCTCGATGGTAGTCGCGCCACGGACGTATAGGGCGTCAGCACCCTTAACTTTAACCTCAACGATAATACCGCTGTACTTCTTTCGCAGCCTCCTTGTCAGTTCATCTTGCAAGGCTGTAATGGAGCCTTTCGGCATGGCCTTGGCTTTCTCTTTCTCGATATTCACTTCGACATGCATGACTTTATCCTCGGTCGTGAAATGTACAGGACGGATGCTCGATGCCAGCCTCTATGTAGTCGATGGATTTCTTCAGTTCGGCCAATAGCTCTTTGGCGTCAGCAAGTTTGATGGTAATCGTCTGGTCGGGATAGATTTGAGGGGTAAGCCACTTGGTGCCCGCCAGGCTATCTATGTAAGCTGTCTTGAGAACGATGAACTCACCGGCGGCGCTGTGAACCATAGCAAACTTACTGAGCTGGGGCATGTGGCCAATATTGGATTCTTCTTTCATCGCACTTGCCTTTTAACTGGGTTTATATACAGTATTTATCTTTCATGCACAATAAACCCACGTGGATAATCATGCAAGAGGCGCGAAGGGGTTTTCTGAAATAGTATTCTGAAAGGAAAGAGGCTGCATACGCAACCCTTTGAAATTATTGATGCCCGGACTCGGGTACATTCAGTTCTCTATTAAGTTGAATTCCATCATAAATTTTATCCCCGCCGGTTGTCAAGACCCGCAGATTGACCCGTATTTTTGTTTGTAGATCATAAGCGTGGGTAGGCAGCACGGAAATAGGTCCGGTTCGTTCCTTTGGTTCGATTACGAATGCTTTCTGTAAATCGTAATGACATTAGCGTTACGCATGCTGTATAATTTATCTCCAGAGAATGACACAGGAGGATGACATCATGCCGGCGACGAATAGCGTTTCAGTCAAGCGAGATACATTGAATCTACGCATTAAACCCGCCGAGCGCGATCTTATTGATCGTGCGGCGAAGGCGAAAGGTAAAAACCGTACTGATTTTGTACTGGAAGCCGCGCATGCCGCCGCAGAGGAAGCGTTGATCGAGCAGCGCATCATTATGGCCGATCCGGAGGCCTATCAGGAATTTCTTGCTCGTCTGGATCAGGCTCCTGCGCCGAACGCCGCGCTGCGTAAAACCATGCAAACGCCTGCGCCGTGGGAACAGAAAAAGTGATCTCTGCTCCTGAGCCTCTTCACGCCGGGCATATTCTCTCCTCATTTTGTTGCGGCGTGAATTCAATGGACAACTGGCTAAAACAGCGGGCGATAAAAAATCAACTAACCGGCGCATCCCGAACGTTCGTCTGCTGCGACGATTCGAAAGTGATGGCGTATTACTCGTTGGCGTCCAGCGCGGTGATGACCAATGCCGCACCTGGGCGCTTTCGCCGCAATATGCCTGATCCGATCCCGGTGGTGGTGCTAGGTCGTTTGGCAGTAGATAAATCATTGCACGGTCAGGGCGTCGGGCGGGCACTAGTGCGAGATGCCGGGCTACGGGTGATTCAAGTGGCGGAAACTATCGGTATTCGTGGAATGTTGGTTCATGCGCTGTCTGATGAGGCGCGGGAATTTTACCTGCGGGTTGGGTTTGAGCCTTCGCCGATTGATTCGATGATGCTTATGGTGACGTTGGGAGATTTGATCGAGAGCGTTTGATTTCTCCCGGATAAGGCGTTTTGTTCCATGGTATAACGGGTTTGTTTCATGGCTGGATTGCCTCTTTTATTAAGAAAAAAAAGCAAAAAACTCCAGTTTGCCCTGGTACTGTTTACTGGGATGGCTACATGTGTTCATATCGTGCAGCAGGCATCCTGTTATGACTGACTTAACCTCACCATTCGATGCTGCAGGCGGCGCGCCTCCTCAGCATCATGAATCTCGCGCCCTTTTCTCATCATTTCCGGCGTGGGCTCCGGTAGATTTTCAAAAAACTCCCGGAACTGCCGGCCAACTGATCTCAGCGACAAGCTTGAGGTGTTGGCCGTATTGCGGTTGGTATATATAAGGCGGGAAAGCGGTTTTGTCAGCTCCTTGTTCTCCATGTATCGTTTGAACGTCCAGAGGTAGACGTCAACCAGCTCCAGCCCCGGACTTCGGGTGCCTGACTGGAAGACAAGCGGCTCCGCCGGCATGTTTTTCATGTCCATGACGGGCAGACCCGGCCCCAGCTCCCACGGCTGCTCCCGTATCAGGTGGTAGAACTCGCTCAACTCGCGCTGTGTCGTGTTGAACTGGGACTGCTGGTCAACGATGATTTTGGCCCTTCTATTTGGCGACCCCAGGCGGGCACAGATACCATGCAGTACAGATTGAAATCCGATCATATTCGGCATGATCTGCAGCTTTTCTTTGTTGGTTTTGCAGTTATATCCCAGTTGATCAAAGTTACTCGACGCCCAGTTCAGGGCATCCGTGATCAACTCAGTCGAACGGGGGTCACCTAGGGTGATAACGCGCCGAAGCAGCACGTCACAAACCTCACGGAAAAGCGCGCCCGATCGCCCATCGTGCGCCTCAAGGCGGGCATGCCATGCCTTTTCAGCCAGCTCGTCATCGAACAGGTTCGCCAGGTTAAGCAAGAGCGGGTAACGCAGGGGAGTCCAGTAGGACGTCCACGTTACTGCCGGATTCATGCCCTGATCAAACACCTGATCGAAGAATGAAATGATGGCGTGATCGCGTTTGACTACTTGCCAGATATCAAAACGAATCCGGTATTTTTTCTGCAGCACGAGCAGGGTATCAATAACATCCGCGAGCCGGTGCATTCCCAGTTCTGCGGCGTGAAGACGCTGCACACCCAATTTCTTATGGAGAGCAGCGAGCTCAGTTTCAGCAACCTTATCCAGATCCTCTGGGGAAGACAGAACACCGTAGGAAAGCACGGGCTGAGTTCGGTCAAACAGTTTCGGACCGGTGTGACCAGTTTCATCAACATAAAAGTGCATATAAATATCCCATGTCAGAGTGCCCGAATTCACTGGACATACTAAAATTAAGGTTATTTTTTGTACATCACCAATTTCGTCAAGATGGTTTACAAATAGATCAAAAGCTTCTGATGCTATTTGTGTCAATTGCTGTGGCCTATCACCTGTTACATAACATATAACTTTAGAATCACGCTTTTGCTCTAATTGACGATATAATTCTTTTCTATCTTTAAATATTATTCGCCTCGTCGTATAGTGTTTTTATATAAGAATTTGATTTTAAACGTTTTTAAGACATGGATTGATTTTTGATCCCTTATACCGCAGAAAAGAAGGGCAGAGACATAAGTGAACTGCACGCATGCTTAGATGAGGTATAGAGCAAAAGTTATTCTTATTTATGTAATATTAATACACAATTTACTAAAATAAGAAAAACCGGAGGGCAGATTGAGGATAGTGGCTATCCTGGGAGTTTGATGATTGTCCGGGAATGTGAAATTAATTTGTGTACATATTTGAGTACCAATATGGATAATTTTCACATTTAATTTTGTTAAATAACATAAAGTTAAATCAATTAGTCAGGTTATCCGTTTAACTACGAGGACCGTGCGGCGCTGAGGATTATACCCGATTCGTCCTCGAATATAAGCACTTAACGGTTCAATCGCTCAATCCGTCGTCAACCACGGGCCGGAAAGCGGTCACGGCCATTCATTCCCGCCCGGTTCGCCGCCGTTTCCGTTGTCCGCTGAGATCGTTGCGGATCTGCGCATGGCTTAAGAGGGCGAAGATAAATGTGCCGCCGACGATATTGCCGGCCAGGGTTGGTAAGGCGAACGGATAAAAAAACCGGTACCAGGAAATATCCCCGTGGAATACCAGATAAAGCATTTCCACTGAGCCCACGACGATATGCGACAAATCGCCGATCCCCATCAGCCAGGTCATCAACAGAATCAGGGGAAGTTTGGCCGGTCCCGCTGAAGGTAGCATCCACACCAGTGTGGCGATGATCCAACCGGAAAAGACGCTCTTGGCGAACAGCGTCGTCGGCGTTTGCGCCATTACCGCATTCCCCAACGCGATAAACGCCTGGCGGGTGGCGTCGTCGAGGACCGGCATACGGAGAAATCCGTAAGCGGCGAGCGCCGTACCGGTCAGATTGCCCGCCAGAACCACGCCCCACAGGCGTAACAGCATCAGTATATTGTTGACCGACGGCTTTTGCATGATAGGCAGGACCGCGGTGAGCGTATTCTCGGTAAAGAGTTGTTGTCGGGCCATAATCACGATGATAAATCCGAAGGTATAACCCAGATTCTCCAAAAGAAAACTCGCTCCGCCGCCGGCAAGTTCAGCGTGCAAGATACCTTTGGCCATAAGCGAGGCACTCATGGACAACCCGGCGGCCACCGCCGACCACAATAGCGCCTGACCGTCGCGCTCCAGTTCTTTCTCGCCTTCCTGGCGGATTTGTTCATGAATGGCGGCCGCCCGGGAGGGCAACTTCTCCTCAGCCACTTCGATTTGGCCGCCGGCGTCGTGCTCGCCGCTCTCCACCTTGAGTCCGGATGATGGTTGTGCTTCATTAGGGCGCTTGGCGCGCTGGTCCATGGCGGTCTCTCCGCGTTGCTAGACGTCGTTAAACATCGTTGAATGCATTTCCCCCTGTTCGTCAGGGCTATCACCGGCACCGGTAAAACCCTGCCGGGGCACAGCCTAAGCGTAGTCGCATTTTCCCTGGCGCGGGGCGGCCAACGGGCCCGGTCAGCAATATCGGGCTCCTCAACAGCGCGACGGTGAATGGGCGAATCGCGTCGGTAAGGGCTATTTATTTGATCTTGGACAGAACAGGCGCACGGAGATATGTCGCAAGGCAACGGCCGCGTTTTCGTTCAGCGCGCCTATGCTATGATGGCCGGGAAAACTATCAAGGGTAGACATGCCGATGCTGGAAGTAAAAAATCTGGCTTGCCTTCGCGAAGATGGCCTGCTGTTTTCCGGTTTGGATTTGCGGATAGCCCCGGGGGAAATCCTCCTTATCGCAGGTCCCAACGGTGCGGGGAAAACATCCCTATTGCGCATTCTGGCCGGATTGGCGCGGCCCGAACAGGGTGCGGTCTTCTGGCGGCGGCGGGACATTCGCCGACAACGGCCGGACTACCATCGCGATTTGCTGTATATCGGGCACCAGACCGGCATCAAGCGGGCGTTGACACCCCTTGAGAATCTGGCGTTCTACCAAACGGCCGTCGGGCAAAAACGTGACGACGACGCGATTTTCCACGCCTTGCAACAGGCGGGTCTGGCGGGGTATGAGGATGTGCCTGCCGGGGGGCTGTCCGCCGGCCAGCAACGGCGGGTGGCGCTGGCGCGCCTTTGGCTGGGGAAATTTCGTCTTTGGATTCTGGACGAGCCCTTCACCGCCATCGATAGCGCCGGCGTCTCCCGGCTAATGGCCCGCTTCGCCGAACACAGCGCCGCGCGCGGCATCATTCTCTTGACAACCCATCAGGCGATGCCGCCCTGCCCGGTGCGGATACGCGAGCTGACGTTGCCGCCGGCGGAGGAAACCGCATGTTCTGGCTGATTGTCCGCCGGGATATGCGGCTGGCCTGGCGACAACGGATTGATATCCTGCATCCACTGTGGTTTTTTTTGTTGGTGATGGCCCTATTCGCCCTGGGCGTGGGGCCGGATCCGGAATTGCTGCGGCGCATCGCGCCCGGTATTGTCTGGGTAGCGGCGCTATTGGCGGCCTTGCTGTCTCTGGAGAGCTTGTTCGGCGAGGATTTCCGCGACGGATCGCTTGAGCAGATCTTGCTGATGCCGTTACCCCTGCCGGCCGCGGTGTTGGCTAAAATCTGCGCGCACTGGTTGGCCGCCGGCGTGCCGTTGATAGTGCTGTCGCCGCTGGCGGCGGTGTTGTTTTCACTGGATTTCGCCACCTGGCGGGCCGTGGCGTTGACGTTGTTGCTGGGCACGCCGACCTTAAGCCTCCTCGGCGCCATCGGCGCCGGTTTGACCGTCGGGTTGCACAAAGGCGGCGCGTTATTGAGTTTATTGCTGCTGCCGTTGTTCATTCCGGTGTTGATTTTTGCCGCCGCGGCCATCGACGATGCGGCGCAAGGCCTGGATATCAGCGGCAATCTGGCGATGTTGGGCGCGCTGCTGGTGTTGAGCCTGATGACGGCGCCATTCGCCGCCGCCGCCGCGTTGCGCGTGACGTTACAGTAGGGCGGGCGGCGATACGTCGCCCGACAGGTAGGAAGCGACTATGTGGAAGGGTTTTCATTATTGGGCCGCGCCTGAACCCCTATATGGGTTGTGCGGTCGGTGCATTCCGTGGATGGCGGGCGCCGCCGCGGGTTGTCTGGCATTGGGCTGGGGTTGGGGATTCGGTTTCGTTCCGCCGGATTACCGGCAGGGCGACGCCTTTCGCATCATTTACCTGCACGTACCGGCCGCCATCGGGTCGATGGGCATCTATGTGTCAATGGCGCTGGCCGCGTTTATCGGCCTGGTCTGGCAGATAAAAACCGCCGACCTGGCCGCCGCCGCGATGGCGCCGGTGGGCGCGGTTTATACCTTCATCGCGCTGACGACCGGCTCCGCCTGGGGCAAGCCCATGTGGGGCGCCTGGTGGGTGTGGGATGCGCGTCTGACCTCGGAACTGGTACTGCTCTTTCTTTATCTGGGCGCGATAGCCTTGCACAATGCGTTTGCCGATCGACGTATGGGAGGGCGGGCCGCCGGTATCTTGATTCTGGTGGGGGTAGTGAATATTCCCATCATCCATTATTCAGTGGCATGGTGGAATACCCTGCATCAGGGGGACACTGATTTTCAACGCAACCTTGATCCCAGTATGCGCGCGCCGCTGCTCTGGTCCCTGTTGGGTTATCTGTGGCTGTTTGCGGCGCTGACGCTGATGCGGTTGCGCAACCAGATTCTCTGCCAGGAACGTCATCGCCCCTGGGTTTTGGCGCTGGCAAACCGGGAACCGTCGCCATGAGGCCGGCTTTTAACTCCTGGGCGGCCTTTTTCGCCATGGGCGGTTATGCCGTTTATGTTTGGCTGGCGGTGGCCGCGACGATTGGGGCGCTGGCCGTGCTGCTTGGCCATACTCTTTGGCGCCGCCGGGCGTTGCTGGCGGAAATTCGCCGTTTGCCGGCGCGCCGACGCCGAATAACGGCGCACCGGTCCCCTGTCCCCGCGCGCCGGCCTGCCGACCCGCGCGCGGAGCGCCGCCAATGAACCGGCGCCGCCGAAACCGTCTTTATCTGTGTTCGCTGCTTTTGGCCGGCGCCGCCCTGACCGTTACGCTGGCGCTCTATGCCCTGGGCGGCAATATTGATCTGTTTTATACCCCCCGGGAAATCTTGTATGGCAAAGGGCGGCAACATGAATTGCCCCATGTCGGTCAGCGTTTGCGCGTCGGCGGTTGGGTGATGCCCGGCAGCGTGAAGCGCGATCCGGCGACGCTGGACGTGTCTTTCAAACTCTACGACGCCGCCGGCGCCATATCGGTAAGCTATCATGGCGTATTGCCGGATCTGTTCCGGGAAGGACAGGGCGCGGTGGCGCAGGGGATATTAACGGCCGGCGATCGCGTGCGCGCGCGGCAGGTGCTGGCCAAACACGATGAAAATTATCTGCCGCCCGAGGTGGCGGACGACAAGCGCGGCAACGCGTCGTCGAGCGGCGGCCAGTCCAGGCCGGAGGCGTTGTCCGCGAACCCGGCGTTACCGTTGCGTGGCGCGGAGGCGATGACGTTGCCGCCCAAGGCGCGTTCTTATGCCATTTCGTCCGGACAACGGGCGGCGGAGCAGGGTGCCCAATGATACCGGAAGCGGGCGATTTCCTTTTGTGCCTGGCGGCGGGCCTGGCGCTGCTGCTCAGTTTTTATCCGCTGTGGGGCGCCGTGCGCCAGGATGCCCGGCTGATGGCGACCACGCGCCCGCTGGCGTGCGGACTGTTTCTCGCCGTGGCCGGCGCATTTGGTTGCCTGGTCTATGCCTTTGCCGTCAATGATTTTTCCGTGGTTTATGTGGCGGACAATTCCAGCGGTCAACTGCCGCTGTATTACCGCATCGCCGCCACCTGGGGCGCTCATGAGGGGTCGCTGTTGCTGTGGGTACTGTTGCTGGGGGGCTGGACGCTGGCGGCGGCGGTTTTGAGCCGCCGCCAGCCCATTGACGCCACGGCGCGGGTGCTGGCGGTTATGGGTATGATCAATGCCGGTTTCCTGCTATTTATTCTGCTCACCTCCAACCCCTTCCGTCGGACCTTGCCGGATTTGCCCATTGCGGGGCATGATCTCAACCCCCTATTGCAGGATATCGGTTTGATCCTGCATCCGCCCTTGCTCTATATGGGGTATGTCGGCTTTTCGGTGGCGTTCGCCTTCGCCATCGCATCGTTGACGGCCGGCCGTATGGACGCCGCCTGGGCGCGATGGGCGCGGCCCTGGACCATGGCCGCCTGGGTTTGCCTGACCCTGGGTATCGTCTTTGGCTCATACTGGGCGTATTACGAATTGGGCTGGGGCGGTTGGTGGTTCTGGGACCCGGTGGAAAACGCCTCTCTGATGCCCTGGCTGGCGGGCACGGCATTGCTGCATTCGCTGGCGGTCGCCGAAAAACGCGGCGCATTGAAATCATGGACGATATTGCTTTCCATCGCCGTATTCTCTCTGTGCCTGCTGGGAACCTTCCTGGTCAGGTCCGGCGTCCTGATTTCGGTACACGCCTTCGCCGCCGCGCCGGCGCGAGGATTGTTTATTCTCGTGCTGTTGCTGATACTGATTGGGGGTTCGCTGTTGCTTTATGCGTTACGGGGCGGCGGCATACGCGGTCGAACGTCCCATGCCCTTTTTTCCCGTGAAAGCTTCCTGCTCGGCAATAATGTTTTGCTCATGGCGGCGACATTTACGGTATTGCTCGGTACGTTGTTACCGCTGTTGTACCGCCAGTTGGGCTGGGGGGATATTTCTGTCGGCGAGCCGTTCTTCAATAGCATGTTCACCTGGCTGGCCGCGCCCATCGCCCTGTTAATGGGGGTGGGCCCGCTGATTCGCTGGCGCCGGGATAACACGGGAAAATGGTCGAGAAGGCTATTGCCGGCACTTGTCGCGAGTCTGGCGCTCTCGCTGTTATTGCCCAGACTGCTGGGGGATGAAATCCGGGCCATGACGGTTATCGGTCTGCTCATGGCGTTGTGGATAACGAGTCTGACCCTAAGGGAACTGCATGAGCGCGCCTGCCACAGTCATTCGCGCAAGGGCGGATTGAACCGCCTTTCAGCGAGTCATTGGGGAATGACGCTCGGCCATCTGGGCGTGGCGGTGACGATTATCGGCATTACATTCAGCCATAACTACAGCCTGGAGCGGGATGTGCGCATGAACATCGGCGATAGCGTCATGCTGCGCGATTATCGTTTCGTTTTAAGCCAACTGCGTGAGGTCACCGGGCCGAATTACACTGGCGCGGCGGCGATCATCGACGTTTCGAGGCGCAACCGGCCGCAAGCCCGTCTGCGGGCCGAAAAACGGTTTTACGCGACCCGTCGCGTCGTGGCCAGCGAGGCGGCGATAAACGGCGGTCTCAGCCGGGATCTTTATGCCGTGCTGGGCGAAAAAATGAGCGATGGCGCGTGGACGATCAAACTCTACTATAAACCTTTCGTCCGCTGGATTTGGCTGGGCGGGCTTTTGATGGCGGCGGGGGGGCTGTGTTGCCTGTTCGACCCCCGCTATCGCGCGCTCGGCCGGGCGGCGCGATCCGCTAAGGAGGCGGGATGAAAAAGGCCTTGCTGGCGGCGCCGTTGCTGTTATTTTTGGCGATGGCGGCCGTGTTCGCCGTGCAACTGGTCCGTGACCAACGCGGCGCCGACCCAAAGGCGCTGCAATCGGCGCTGATCGGTAAACCGGTACCGGCCTTCGCCTTGCCATCGTTGGACAATCCCGCCGGCCGTTACAGCGCGGCGTCGCTCAGGGACGGCCGGCCATTTTTACTCAATGTCTGGGCCACCTGGTGCCCGGCGTGCCGGGGGGAACACCCCTTTCTGAATAGGCTGGCCGCCGAGGGCGTTCACATCGTGGGGGTGAATTATCGGGACGATCGAACCAACGCCTTAAATTGGCTAAATCAGTTGGGCAACCCTTACACTTTGACGCTGTATGACGCCAGCGGCACGCTGGGGTTGGATTTGGGCGTCTATGGCGCGCCGGAGACTTTTCTGGTCGACAATCGGGGCATAATCCGTTACCGGCACGCCGGGCAAATAGACGCCGGAATCTGGCGGCGTGAAATACAGCCCTTATATTTGCGCTATGGCCGTGGAAACGGTGGGCAGGTCGCCGGGAGAAAATGATGATGAGGCTGCGCTATCTCGTCCTGTTATGGGTTATGTTCGGTTCTTCCGTTTACGCTGCGGCGGAGGCCCGGCAATTCCATAGTCAGACCCAAGAGCAGCAATACTACCGGATTATCCGTCATCTGCGCTGCCCCCAATGCCAAAATAGCAGTATTGCCGATTCCGATGCGCGGGTTGCCGCCGCCATGCGCGACAAAACTTATCAACTGCTGCAACAAGGCTGGACCGAGCGGCGTATTACTGATTATATGGTGGCCCGCTATGGGTATTTCGTCACTTATACGCCGCCGGTCAATTGGCTGACAATTTGGTTGTGGGCCGGTCCGTTCGTCATCATGGCGGCGGGTGGATTGGTGATTTATTGTCGCGGCAAAAGGCGCGGACGCGCCAATTCGCCGCTGAGCGCCGATGAGCGGCGGCGTCTGGCGCACTTGTTGCATAATTCGGGCAAGAGACATTTATGATAGCATGGGGGGCGGTCGCGCTGGTTTTACTGATCCTGGCCGCGGGCCTGCTGGTGCTGCCGGCGGTCGGGAACGCCGGGCAGGCCGACCTTTCCCGTCGCGACGCGTTGAATGCCGATTTGTATCTGCGCCGGTTGGATGAATTAAAGCGTGATGAGGCGCAAGGGCTTATCGGCGAGCGCGCGGCGCATATCGCGGAGTGGCAGCGCAACTTGCTGGCGGATGCGTCTTCCTGCCCGCCGCCGGTACGGCGCGGGGGGAGTCTCGGCATATTGTTGCCCGGCGCAATCGGTCTGGTGGTGGTAACCTTGATGCTGTACGGGTGGACCGGCGGCCTTCGGCAAGTGTGGTTATGGCAACGGATTGTCGCCGAACAACCCGCGCTGCGCGCCCGGCTGGCCGACCCCAGCGCCCGGCCGCTGTCGCCGGAAGCGTTGTCTCATTTTGCCATCGGTTTGCGCGCGGAATTGGCGCGGCGGCCGGACAACCTGCCGGACTGGCTGATTCTCAGCCGCGTCGGGCTGGCCATGCATAACCCCGCCATGGCCGCGCAGGCTCTTGCGCAGGCTCGCCGCTTGGCGCCCAATGATGAATCCATCGCCTTGGATTATGCCGATGCGCTATCCCGGTCGGATAATCCTGGGGATAATCAGCAAGGGATCCGTGTGCTGCAATCGTTGCTCGCGCGCCGGCCGGATAATCCCCGGGCAGTGGGATTGCTGGCGCTGAGCCGGTACCAGCAAGGCGATTTCGTTAAAGCCATCGCGCTTTGGCAGCGGTTGCTGACGCTGCTGCCGGCGGCGGATCCCCATGTGTCCGCCATAGAGCGGGGAATAGCGCAGGCTCGGGAGCAGGCGGGGTTGGAAAAGGCCGGACTGATCGTGACGGTTGGCGCTGCAATGCCGGTGAGGGCGAAATTGCCGCGGCAAGGTTGGGTGGTTGTTACGGTAACCGATGGTCAAAGTTCGTCGCCGGTGGCGGTAAAAACTTTGCCATTGAGCCGCTTTCCGTTATCGTTATCCCTCGACGATAGCAATGCCGTGACGCCGGAGCATTTACTTTCCGCCTTGCGCCGATTGACGGTGCGCGTTCGGATATCGCCGGACGACGCCGCTGAAAGGCAAACTGGCGAGTGGTTTGGCGAAAGTGCTTTGGCGCATTTCGCTGGTGCCGGCCGGATTGCCGTGCAAATCGATCAACAAGTGCCCTAGGGGCGGGCATAACAATAAAAATGGAGTCGCATGATGAATTACCGCCTGGCAGGTGTGATATTGGCCGCTGTTCTGATGCTGGGATGCGCGGGTAAGACCGGACAGCAGGCATCGCAGCAGCATCCGGATCCTCTGGAAGGGTTCAACCGGACTATGTTCAATTTCAACTACAACTACCTCGATCCTTATGTGGTGCGTCCGGTGGCGGTGGCCTGGCGTGATTATGTCCCCATGCCGGCGCGCAACGGTCTGAGCAACTTCCTGAGCAACCTGGGCGAACCTGCGTCCATGGTCAACTACCTGGCCATCGGCAAGCCCTACGAGGCCATGATCCATTTTAACCGCTTTTTCCTGAATACCTTGCTGGGAATGGGGGGGCTTATCGATGTGGCGTCAATGGCCAATCCGAAACTGGCTAAGGAACAGCCCCGCCGTTTCGGCACCACGCTTGGCACCTATGGCGTTGGTTACGGTCCCTATATGGTCTTGCCCGGTTATGGCAGCTTCACGCCCCGTCAGGATTTGGGCGATGTCGCCGATAACTTCTATCCGGTGCTCAGCTACCTGACGTGGTGGATGAGCGTCAGCAAATGGGTCTTCCAGGGTATCGAAACCCGCGCCGAACTGCTGGACTCGGACAGTTTGCTGCGTAATTCCGCCGATCCTTATGCGTTTGTGCGCGCCGCGTATTTCCAACGGCATGATTTCCTGGCCAGCGGGGGGAGGCTGGTGCCGCAGGAAAACCCCAACGCCCAGGCGATCCAGGGGGATTTGAAGGATATCGATACCCCTTAGGCGCGCCGCCGGGGCTATCCTCGCCAATCCAATCCCGCTGGGCTGAAAACCACCCAATGCCCGGCGTTGAGGGGGCGGCAGCCTGGCATGACGGGAGGAATGACGGGCTCCTCCCGCGGCGGTTTTAACCGGACAATAAGGCGTGCCCGCTTGGACGCGCCTCTGCCGTCTTGACTGAATAACCCGTGCTATCCGTGCATAAATCCCTACTCGGCGCAGGGACGAAGGGGTATAATCATGTCAGATAATTTGAAATGTTCAACTAAGATGATATCCAGCGCCCATCGAGTAGCGGCCGCGGCGTCTGTTGCCGCGGCGGGCCGGGCGGCCGGCAATGACCGGCTGTCTGGCGGCCCGAAGGATGAGGGATATTCAGCCCTTTCCTGTGGAGAAAACATCATGACTCGTTCATTGAATAAATGCAGCGCGGAGGAAACCGCGGCGTGTTGTTGTGTCGATGTGGGCACCATCATTGATAACGAGGATTGCAAAGCGTCGTTCCGCCAGGTCTTCGACGATCGTCAGCAGGCGGAATCTATGCTGGCGTCGCTGACGGAAAAAGCCCGCGCCGTGGAATCCGATCCCTGCCGGATTGAAAGCCGCATCGAACCGGCCGAAGGCGGTATCGTACTGTATGCCGATTTCAATTTCAGTTGCCAGGCTGAAAGTCTGATTTTCCAATTGGGATTGCGGTAAGTGTTGCGAATGCGGGTCCAATCGGGCCCGCATCGTCCTCTGAGTGCTTTAAACCGCCGCGGTGCCGGCGGTTTCTTCTCGTTTTTTTTTCGCCAGCCGGCGAACGCCTACTTATACTCTACAGTATGCCGATTGCGGCCTTGACGCGCAGGCTTGCGTTGCCATCGCTTTCGCCGCCTATGGCCGGCGCAAGGGGATGTTATTCGCCCTTACGGCAAATTTCGCCAACCGGGGTTGTCAATGGTAAAACTGTTACTTGACACGCACCTTTACGCGAAAATGTTGTCATATGCTAATAGCCATTACATACATTAAGCGGAGTTGTTATGACATTTTGCGCTCGGAAGGGTTGTCAGGTGTTCGATGTGTTGACTACCTAGTGGGTATTGATGTAAAAAGCAGCGTTTTATTAAGTAATTTCGCAATACACGCCCGGTCGCTGCAGGGGAGTGGTTTGCTATGCCTTAAAAGGCGATCGCTGAAAACAGTGGCTGCAATTTAAGCAACGGCATGGCATGAATCGGCTAGAACAACATCTGTTCCCGATGGCGTTTTTTGTCAAACAACAACGGTGCATTATGCAAGTTTTGATTATGCGGCACGGCGATGCTGCGCTGGAAGCCGCCTGTGATGCTGAAAGACCCTTGACTGTCCGTGGTCGCGATGAATCACGCCTGATGGCAAACTGGTTGAATAGAAATATCGTCGATACCGATCGTATCCTGATCAGTCCTTATCTACGCGCCCGCCAGACGTTGGACGTCATGCGCGAGGTCATGGTCCTGCCCGACAGCGAGGAAGTTCTGCCCGAATTGGTGCCGGGGGGCGATGCCTCCATGGTGTGCTGTTACCTGCAAACCCTGGCCAATGAGGGGCTGGAATCCATCCTGGTGATCTCCCATCTGCCTTTGGTGGGATATCTGGTGGCGGATCTTTGTCCGGCGGAACAGGCCCCCATGTTCGCTACCTCGGCGGTGGCCTGCGTGACGGTAGACGCCGGCGCCAGCAGTCTGAACTGGCAGGTGAATCCGGCGCAATTGCTGGCGAAAGTGTAATGATGTCCCCCCAATGGCGCGGCGCGGCTGGGCAACCCAACGGGAGCGCTCAGTCGTCCAGTTCGATAAGCACCAGCAAGGCGGCGTCTCCGCCGAAAATTTTCGGCGCCTGGTGAAAGCCCATGACATCGGGGTGCTGCGCCAGCCACAGCGGGGTTTGCTGTTTAAGTATATGTTTACCGTGTCCATGCATGACGCAGGCGCAACGGACATGTTCCCGGCGGCAGGCCGCCAGTAGCGCGCCCAGTTCCTGTTTCGCCTCGGCCTGGGTCAATCCATGCAAATCCAGAAATAACTCGGGAGAATAATCCCCCCGCCGCAGCTTTTTCACTTCATACGGACTTGTCCCTGGACGCACGTAACGTGTCGGACCCTCTCCTTCCAGCAAAGGCTGAAATTCATCGGAAAAGTAAAAGCTTGCGTCCACCTGGTCTTGCAGCAACCGCCGGGGCGCAGGTTCGGCCGTTTTGCGGCGGGGTTTGGCCGGCTTGAGGGTATCTTGCCGCAGCGGCTTAATACCGGCGACGGATTCGCGGAACAAATGGCGATCCTCATCGGCCAGGGAAAATCTTTTTTTCATTCCTCACTCGGCATCGATTGTTTTTGGCCAGTTTACCTTGTCTTGAGGCCGCACGGCGAAAAAAAAATGACCGGACGGGCCGCGGCGCGGCGGTGTTTGCTGCTTTGTCGGGCGCTTCATGGCAAACTAGCCGATAATCTATCGCATACAACCCTCGCGGAGAGTCGCCTTGGACAAGATTTTTGTGGAAGAAGCGGTCGCCGAACTGCATAGCATACAGGACCTGCTGCGCTGGGCGGTCAGCCGGTTCAACGCCGCGCAGCTTTACTATGGTCACGGTACCGATAATCCCTGGGATGAGGCGTTGCAACTGGTGATGGCCAGTTTGTTTCTGCCGCCGGACCTGCCGAAGGACATGTACGGCGCCAGGTTGACCACCGGCGAGCGTCATCGTGTCGTCGAACGGGTGGTGCGCCGGGTGAACGAACGGATTCCGGTGCCTTATCTCACCAACAAGGCCTGGTTTTGCGGATTGGAGTTTTATGTCGATGAACGGGTACTGGTGCCCCGATCGCCCATCGGCGAGCTGATAGGCGATCGTTTCCGCGATCTTCTGCCCGGTCCGCCGTCGCATATTCTGGATATGTGTACCGGCAGCGGTTGTATCGCCATCGCCAGCGCGTTCGCCTTTCCGGAGGCCGAAGTGGACGCGGTGGATATCTCCGACGACGCCCTGGCGGTCGCCGAGTTGAATATTCAAAACTATGGCCTCGAACAACGGGTTATCCCCATGCGTTCCGATTTATTTCGCGAACTGCCGCCGTTGTCCTATGACCTTATCGTGACCAATCCGCCGTATGTGGATGACGAGGACATGGGCGATCTGCCCGAGGAATTCCGGGCTGAGCCGGTGCTGGGGCTGGCCGCCGGCAGCGACGGCCTGAATCTGGTGCGCCGTATTCTTTCCTGCGCTGGCGATTACCTCAGCGAAGACGGCATACTGATTTGCGAAGTGGGCAACAGCATGGTGCATCTGATCGAACAGTATCCGGAGATTCCGTTCCGCTGGCTGACATTCGAGCGCGGCGGAGACGGCGTATTCATGTTAAACCGTCAACAGTTGCTGGCGTGCCGGGAAGCCTTTAGGCTATACCGGGATTAAATTGGCGCGGACCGGCGCGGCTCACACCCGTCGCCGGCGTTTTTTTACCCCACGGCGCCCCATTGCGCGGGGCGGCGGTATTTTCTGGCAGGACAGAGGAGTTCCGATGGCAGGGAACAGTATTGGCGAGTTATTTCGTGTCACGACTTTTGGCGAATCCCATGGCGCGGCGCTGGGCGGCATCGTCGATGGCGTACCTCCCGGCATGCCTTTGACGGAGGCCGATCTGCAACAGGATCTCGACCGGCGCCGGCCGGGCAGTTCGCGTTACACCACACAGCGCCGTGAACCCGATCAGGTACGGATTCTGTCCGGCGTGTTCGAGGGTGTGACGACAGGCACGCCGATAGGGCTGCTTATTGAAAACACGGATCAGCGCTCGCAAGATTACAGCGCCATCAAAGATCTGTTTCGTCCCGGCCACGCCGATTATACCTACGAAATGAAATACGGCTTGCGCGACTACCGGGGCGGCGGCCGTTCCTCGGCCAGGGAAACCGCCATGCGGGTGGCGGCGGGCGCCATCGCCAAAAAGTATCTGGCGCGGCGGCATCATATCCAGGTTCGCGGTTATTTGGCGCAAATGGGCAATATCGTTTGCCAACTCAAGGATTGGCGGCAAGTCGGCGAGAATCCGTTTTTTTGTCCCGATCCGGATCGCCTGGACGATCTTGACGAACTGATGCGCGCCCTGAAAAAAGACGGCGACTCCATCGGCGCCAAAGTGACCGTGGTCGCCGACGGCGTGCCGGCCGGCCTGGGTGAACCGGTGTTTGACCGTCTGGATGCCGACCTGGCCCACGCCCTGATGAGCATCAACGCCGTCAAGGGCGTGGAAATCGGCGACGGCTTTTCGGTGATCGGCCGGCGCGGCAGCGAGAACCGGGATGAGATCACGCCCGAGGGGTTTGCCAGCAACCATGCCGGCGGCGTGCTCGGCGGGATCAGCAGCGGGCAGACGGTTATCGCCCACTTGGCGCTCAAACCCACTTCCAGCATTATGGTGCCCGGCCGGACCATCAATCGCCAGGGAGAACCGGTGGAAATGGTGACCCGCGGACGCCACGACCCTTGCGTGGGCATACGCGCGGTGCCCATCGCCGAGGCCATGATGGCCATTGTGCTGATGGACCATCTCTTGCGGCAGCGCGCGCAATGCGCCGATGTCGCGCCGGCTTTGCCGCGGTGGTGATATGCGTTATTGCATAGCGGCTTTGTTGTGGCTGTCGGCCTGTCATGCGCTGGCGGCGCCCACCCCCTGGCAGAGGGTCACCCATCCGGTGGCGGGCGCCCCCCAGTCCATCGGCGCGTTCGCCAACGGTTGTCTTATCGGCGCCCGCCCGTTGCCCCTTGGGGCGGCGAATTACCAGGTTTTGCGACCGGATCAGCGGCGTTTTTACGGCCATCCGGATCTGTTGCTGTTTATAGAGCGCCTCGGCAATCAGGTGAAAAATTTGGGACTGGGGGAATTACTGGTGGGAGATATGGCCATGCCGGCCGGCGGCCGGTTTGGCAGCGGGCATGCCAGCCACCAGACCGGACTGGATGTGGACATCTGGCTGCAATTGCCCCGGACGCGCTGGACGACGCAGCAATTGTTGAGGCCGCAGCCGCTGGATCTGGTCGCCGCCGACGGACGGGATATTAATCCCGCGGTCTGGCGGCCGGACATCGCGACGCTTATCAAACTGGCCGCCGAAGACCGCGAAGTCACGAGAATTTTCGTGAATCCGGCCATCAAAAAGCAGCTTTGCCGCGTTGCCGGCACCGATCGCGGCTGGCTGACCAAAGTCCGGCCCTGGTTCGGCCACCGCGCGCATATGCATGTGCGGCTGCGTTGTCCGTCGGACAGCACTGAATGTCAGGAGCAGGCGCCGCCGCCGGTCGGCGATGGTTGCGGCGCGGAACTGGAAAGCTGGTTCCTGCCGCCCAGGCCCGGCACCCAGCCGCCGGTGAAGAAAGCGCCGCCGCCGCTGCCTCCTTCCTGTCAGGCTCTGCTGGATAGCCACCGGCTGTCGCAATAGCCGGCGAACACGCGGTCGGTGACAGTACAAGATCTGGCGCGGCGGGTATGGCAAGGTTCACACGCGCCGCGCCCTATGGCGCCGGGCGGTTATTTTTCATGGATGCGACATGGACTGGTTAACGGTTTCCCCTTTGATTCTGATGATGCTGTTTGCGGTGGCGCTGTTCGCCGGGTTTATTGATTCCATTGCCGGCGGAGGCGGGCTGATTACCCTGCCGGCCTTGCTGGCCGCGGGATTGCCGCCGGCGCAAACGCTGGGGACCAATAAACTGCAATCGGTGGGCGGTTCTTTTTCGGCCAGTCTCTATTTTATCCGCAGAAGGGCGGTGGACCTCGGCCGGCAAAAACTGACCATCGCCATGACTTTTCTGGGGTCGATGACCGGCGCCGTGCTGATCCAGCATCTGCGGGCCGATGTTTTACGGCAAGTCCTGCCATTGCTGGTGATAAGCATTGGCCTGTATTTTCTTTTGATGCCGCGAATAGGCGAGCAAGACCGGCAACAGCGCCTGTCTTCCTGGCCCTTCGCCTTGGTCGCCGGGTGCGGCGTCGGGTTCTACGATGGTTTTTTCGGCCCCGGCGCCGGATCGTTTTATGCGCTGGCCTATGTTACCCTCGCCGGTTTTAACCTGGCCAAATCCACCGCGCACGCCAAAGTATTGAATTTCACGTCCAATCTGGGGGGATTGCTGCTGTTTCTCCTTGCCGGCAAAGTTGTCTGGAGCGTGGGCGTGGTCATGCTGGCCGGTCAGATGCTGGGCGCCAGACTGGGGGCCCGCATGGTGCTGACCAAGGGACAAAAGCTGATTCGGCCGATGATCGTCGTGGTATCGGTGCTGATGAGCGTGAAACTGTTGTATGACAGCCATGGCGCCCAGATAGCCGGTTGGCTGTCGGCCCATCTGTGAATCCGAAGCGAGACTATGGATAACGAAACCCATCATTACCGGCAATTGATCGCGATTTTCGACCGGTGCTTCGCCGAGAGCCTGCATACCCGTCTTATCAAAGGGGATGAGGAGCCCGTTTACCTGCCGGCCGATCCGCACACGCCTTATCACCGCATTGTCTTCGCCCACGGATTTTACGCCAGCGCGCTGCATGAAATCGCGCACTGGTGTATCGCCGGGCCCCGACGTCACCTGCTGGTGGATTTCGGTTACTGGTATTGCCCCGATGGCCGCGACTCATCGACCCAACAACGGTTCGAGGCGGCGGAAATCAAGCCGCAGGCGCTGGAATGGCTATTTTGCGCGGCATCCGGCTTTCCCTTTAATGTCAGCTGCGATAATCTCGACGGGGAGGTCGAGCCGGATCATCTCGCCTTCCAGCAGCGGGTTCATCGGCAGGTTATGGCCTATCTCGCCGAGGGCATCCCGCAACGCGCGGCCCGTTTTATCGCGGCCTTGCGTGAATATTACCGTACCCGGCCGCTGTCGCCGGAGCAGTTTCGCCTGGCGACGGCCTTGGACGCGGCGGCGGAACAAAATAACCATCAAACTGAGGGCAGGTGATGATCGCAGATTTCGAGGCACGCATTCTGGCATTGATCGATGACATGGTGGCGCACGCCAGTGACGACGAGTTGTTCGCCAGCGGCTATTTGCGCGGACATCTGACCCTTGCGGTCGCCGAGGCCGAAGAAAACGGCGAGCATACCCTTGATGCCTTATATGACCGGGTGCGCAGCAGCCTGGCAAGGGCCATCGGCAACGGCGAATTGTCCCCGCCGGATCAAGCGCTGGTCTTGGGAATGTGGCAACAGTTATATGCTAAATATCTTGAGTTGCATCGCGACGGCAAGCGGGCCTAGCCCACGGAGGGGCCGCTTGCGACAGGACGCGTCTTTATGAAAAGGCGCGGCATTAACATCCTCCCCCGCGTCAAATGAACAGGGCCTTGCGGCGCATCGGGGAAAATCCCTTACCGCAGATAAACGAAACGGAAGTAACAGTCCCGCCGCCCTGGCTCTTCACGTAAAATTCCCGTCATGCGGTCGTAAGTTTCCAGGTCGGCGGCGAAAACGGATCCTCCATGCCCCGTCCGCGGCGAATTCGCCCGGACTGTGTCTTTCCCAGCCTTGCCATCGCCGGTAGCCCGGCGATGCTCTTTGCACCGACTTACCCTTGGCCCGCTTCCGGTTTTGCCGGCGGCGCCAGGGCCGTCGCCTGGTCGCGACAAATCGCCGTGAAAGGATCGTTAATGTAAGGACACACAAGGACAGAGAATGAATATAAGGGATTTCTACGCTCAGCCTGTTTTCGCTTCTCGCCGTTTCGTCCGCTTGTTGCCGCTATTGGCTTTGGCTGTCGTCGGCGGGGCCGGCGGCGAGTCGCTGCCAGCCGAATCAGCGGAAGATCCGCGCCGCGACGCCTTCGCAGCCGACGTCATTACCGTCAGCGCGCCGCGGGATTCTCCCCTAACGGTCGTGACGTCGCCCCGGCTTCCGCGCCAGCCGGTTCCCGCCAGCGATGGCGCCGATTATCTTAAAACCATTCCGGGTTTCTCCTTGCTGCGTAATGGCGGCACGAACGGCGATCCGGTCTTTCGCGGCATGTTCGGCTCACGACTGAAAATTCTGGCGGGCGGTGCGGAAATGCTGGGCGCCTGTCCCGGGCGCATGGATGCGCCCACCTCCTACATCTCGCCGGAAAGTTTCGATTTGCTGACGCTGGTCAAGGGGCCGCAAACGGTATTATGGGGGCCCGGCGCCTCGGCGGGCGTCCTGCGCTTTGAGCGGACCCGTCCGCGATTCGACGCGTCCGGCGTGGGCATTGACGCCAATATCCTGGCCGGCTCCAACCGGCGGTTCGACGAAAATTTCGACGGGTGGGTGGGGGGGGAACAGGGCTATCTGCAAGTGATCGGCACCCATTCGACAGCCGACGATTATCGGGACGGCAAGGGCCGCCGGGTGCCCTCGCGCTGGCGTAAATGGAGCGGCGACGTGGTGGCGGGCTGGACGCCGGATGAGGCCACGCTGCTGTCGCTAAGCGGTGGTAAAGGGGATGGGGAGGCCAGCTATGCCTCCCGGGGGATGGACGGTTCGCGGTTTCGGCGCGAGAGCCTGGGCGCGCGTCTGGAAAAGCAAAGAACGAACGGTGACGGGCCGGACTACGTCGAGGCGGAGTTCCATTATAACTATATCGACCATATCATGGATAATTCGTCGCCGCGCCGCGCCTGCTGCGGGCCGGTAGGCTCCGGCCGCGGCAAACCGCACCGCCCCGCCCGCGCCCAAAGCAAGAATCTGGATCGCCGCATTTTCGGCGGGCGGGCGCAGGCCGACTGGCTGGGGCGGTCGACCAAGCTGCAAACCGGCATCGACATGCAGACCGACAGTCATCGCGCCAAGCATCGCCAGCAGTGGCGAAAAGACGCCCGCTTCGATCGTTATGGCGTCTTCGGCGAGCTGACCTGGTTTGCCGGCGAACAACACCGTTGGATCAGTGGCGCGCGTTTTGATCATATCAAGGCGCAAAAGTTTGCCTCGTCGGGACGGGAGGACCGGGTGTCGGTGACGCCGGGAGGATTTGTCAGGTTGGAACACCGGTCGGCGCGGTGGCCGGTCATGCTTTATGCGGGACTGGGATATACCGAGCGCTTCCCGGATTACTGGGAGCTGTTTTCACCCGTTACGGGTCCCGGAGGAGAGGATCCTTTTGTCCGCCTGAAACCTGAAAAAACCCGCCAACTCGATATCGGCGCCCATTATAGCGGCGCGGTGGTTAATGGTTGGCTGTCCGGCTATCTGGCGAGCATCGACGATTTCATCCTGACCACCTATTATCCCCGCGACGGCTACCGGCGAGGGGTGGAAAATATCGCCGCGACCGCCCTGGGCGGGGAAATGGGGCTGGAATACCGTTTGAGCGAGCATTGGAAGACCGATGGCAGTTTAGCGTATGCCTGGGGCCGAAATCGCAGCGAACACCGGCCCTTGCCGCAGATCCCGCCGCTGGAAGCGCGATTGGGATTGACCTACGAGCGGGAGCGTTGGAGCCTTGCCGCGTTATGGCGGGTGGCGGCCGGCCAGCGCCGGGTGGCCCTGAATGAGGGCAACGCGGCGGGCAGGGACTATGGCGCCAGCGCCGGTTTCGGCGTGCTGTCGGCCAATGCCGCCTTCAAAGCCGGCAAGGATGTGAAGGTCAGTGGCGGCATCGACAACATTTTCAACAAAAACTACAGCGAACATCTCAATTTGTCAGGCCATCAGGGGTTCGGCTATACCGCCGGACAACCCATTTCCGAGCCGGGTCGAACGCTGTGGGCAAAGCTGAATGTCGCGTTTTGACGGCGTCGTTTCACAGTTCTTTTCCCTTAAGCAGCTTTCTGATCCAAAAACGGTTGGGGTTAAGCGCCGCCGCCAGTTCGCCCTCCATCGGCAAGGGTTCGCCGAAAATCTGCGCCGCCAGGATTTCCGCCGCCAGCGGCGCCGAGCACAAACCGCGCGAACCCAGCGCGCCCAGCATAAACAAATCGGCGAGGCAGGGCGCCGCCGTCGCTGTCGCGCCAACGGACAACAGGTCGGGCAAAACGCGATAGGCCGCCAGGGTCGCCGGGTAATCAGGCACATTGCCCACCATCGGTAGATGGTCACGCGCGCTGCAACGTATGGCGCAGCGCGCCTGGCCGGCACTGATATCAATATGGCTGATCCAATCCCGTCCCGGCAGGCAATTTTCCAGCCGCGCCAGGTTCTGCTGCTGCTCGGACTGGCGGTATTCGGTATGCTCGTCATCCCGTACCGCGCTGGCGCCCAGGCTATGCGTCCCATAGCCTGGGCTGGCCGGCGTCAAATAACCGTCATAGCATATCACCTGGCGCAGGCCGGCAAGTCCCGCTACCGCGGGGATGTGGCTGACCTGGCCGCGGATATTGGTTAGCGGTAATGGCCGGGTCATGGGCCATTGCCGCAGCCGATGACCGTTGGCCAGCACGACCAGGGGATGTAACGCCGTGCGTCCATCGGTAAAATGCAAAAGCCAGCCGTCCGCGGTCCTCTCAAGATGCGCCACGTCATGGCCGTAATGCAATTTCAGGCCGGCATTGGCTTCATGCCGCAGCAGCGCGGCGGTGAATTGCGCGGGGTTCAGCCAGCCGCCCAGGGGATAAATCGCACTATCGCAACCGGTTTCCACCCCGATGAGCCGCGCCGTTTCACCCCGACGCGTTTCGCGCACCAGGGTGGCGGGCCAGCCCAGCGCCAGCATGCGCCGGATCTTGCGGGCGCTACGGGCGTCATAAGCCAATTGCGCGACGCCGCACCATTGGTGTTCGAACGCCATGCCGCGGTCGGCGCAATGGCGATAATAACGGCTGGCGAACGGAAACGCGCAAGCGAAATACCGCGTCAGCGCCGGATCCTCGCAGTTAAGCAGGGGGTACAAGGCGCCTTGCCGATTGCCGGACGCGCCTTGCGCCGGCGCCGGATCGGCGCAATACAAAGAGACCTCGGCGCCCCGGCGCGTCAGGGCGGCCGCGCACAGCGCGCCGGCAATACCGCCGCCGATAACGGCCATCCCCCTCGGCAAGGTGGCGCGTTGACGCTGATACCAGGGCGCGACGACGGGAACGTCGGTCGTTTGCGTTAGCCGGCCGATGGCCATTTCCCGTTTTTTGCCGAAGCCCGGCAATTTTTTGACGGCGAACCCGGCTTGTTGCAAACCCCGGCGAACAAAACCGGCGGCGGTAAAGGTCGCGAACGTACCGCCCGGACGGGTGAAACGCGCCAAGTACTGAAAAAGCCCATCGGTCCACATGGCGGGATTGCGTGCCGGGGCGAAACCGTCCAAAAACCAGGCATCCACCTGCCGGTGCAAGCTGTCGTCCATGCCGGCCAATACCTCATTGGCTTCGCCGAACCACAAATCCAGCGTCACCTCGCCCTCGCCCAGCAATAACCGGTGGCAACCCGCTACGGCCGGCGGCCATGCGCGCCGCAACTGCTCGGCATAATCGGCTAATTCCGGCCATTGTCCATGGGCCAGCGCCAAATCCTCGGCCGAAAGCGGATATTGCTCAATGCTGATGAAATGCAGATGGCGAACCCCCTGCGGGTTCATCAGCCGTTCATGCCGGCAAAGCGCAAAAGCCCGCCACAGGGCGAGAAAATTCAGGCCGGTGCCAAAGCCGGTTTCCGCCACCCTGAAGTGGCGGCACGGATGGCGGATCAGCCGTTCCGGCAGATCGTTTCCCCGCAAAAAAACATAGCGGGTTTCCGCCAGTCCGTCCTGGCTGGAGAAATAGACGTCATCAAATTGTCGGGATACAGGCGTACCCTGTTCGTTCCAGTCCAATACGGCCTGGCGGATGGGAAGGCGACTCAAGGCGATAGACTCGTGCGTCAGGAAATGTAGCGATTCTAGCGAGGTGTGCTTTGCGGCGCAAATTTAGCAAAGAACGGCTGATCGGACTTGTTCAGCTTACATCTGTAAGCTAAAGTGCGTCACAGAAACTCATATATAAATACAAGAGGTATTAAATGAAACGTGCAGTGATTACCGGCCTGGGGATTATATCGAGTATCGGGAACGACCAGAAAGAGGTTCTGGCGTCCCTGCAACAAGGCCGCTCGGGAATCACTTTCTCTCAGGAACTGAAAGATTCCGGTATGCGCAGCCACGTCTGGGGCGATATCAAACTCGATACCAATGGGCTGATTGATCGTAAAATTGCGCGCTTTATGAGTGATGCTTCTATTTATGCCTATCTCTCCATGGAGCAGGCCATCAAGGATTCCGGCCTCACTCCCGAAATGGTATCCCATGATCGTACCGGGCTTATCGTCGGCTCCGGCGGCGGCTCGCCGCGCAACCAGGTCGCCGGGTCCGACGGCATGCGCGCCCGCGGTTTACGGGGCGTCGGTCCTTATATGGTCACCAAGGCCATGGGTTCCGGCGTTTCCGCCTGCCTTGCCACGCCCTTCAAGATCCGCGGCGTCAACTATTCCATCAGCTCGGCCTGTTCCACTTCCGCGCATTGTATCGGCAATGCGGTGGAAATGATCCAACTGGACAAGCAGGATGTCGTCTTCGCCGGCGGCGGCGAAGAGCTTTGCTGGGAGATGGCCTGCGAATTCGACGCCATGGGCGCTTTATCCACCCGATATAATGATACGCCCACCAAAGCTTCGCGTACCTACGATGTCAATCGCGACGGCTTTGTCATTGCCGGCGGCGGCGGGATCGTGGTTGTTGAGGAACTGGAACACGCCTTGGCCCGCGGCGCGCATATTTATGCGGAAATCATTGGCTATGGCGCCAATTCCGACGGCGCGGATATGGTGGCCCCGTCGGGGGAAGGCGCTATCCGTTGTATGAAAATGGCGTTGAAAAATGTCGATACGCCCATTGATTATCTCAATGTGCATGGTACGTCGACGCCCGTTGGCGATGTCAAGGAATTATGGGCCATCCGCGAAACGTTCGGCGCCGACCATCCGGCGTTTTCGTCCACCAAGGCCATGAGCGGGCACTCCTTGGGCGCGGCTGGCGTCCATGAGACCATTTACACCCTGCTTATGCTGGAGCATAATTTCATCGCGCCGAGCATTAACATCGAACAGTTGGATCCCCAGGCCGCGGGGATGAATCTTATTACCACGCCTACCGAACGCCGTCTGACCACCGTGATGACCAACAGCTTTGGTTTCGGCGGCACCAACGCCACTCTGGTCATGCGCAAACTAGTGTAATATCCTGACAAGCGCCTGGTATGCCGGCACGCATTATCCCCGACCAGGATGGCGGGCCGGGTCCGGGTGGTTTCGGCCCGCCGGCGCCGTTTTATCGCCATCGGATGCCGGATCTTAAGCGTAAGCGTTAACGTTAACCAACGCATCCGTCCTTACTTTGTGCGACATTGTAGGGAGAGCGGGTGCGGATTTTGGCCGGCTTTCCCTCGTTTGAACCGGGAGAGCCATTTATGACGTCATCTGTTGAACAGCCTTTAACGGCCCCAAAGGCCAACCGAACGCTACTGTCTTTAACCAGCGCGGTTTTTTTCTGTTATCTCACCATCGGCTTGCCGTTGCCGGTCATTCCCTTGTACGTTCATCATGTGCTCGGCCTGAACAACACACTGGTGGGCGTCGCCGTGGGGATCCAGTTTCTGGCCACGGTACTGACCCGCGGTTACGCCGGGCGGCTGGCCGATCAACGGGGCGCCCGGCGTTCGGCGTTGCAGGGCATGGCCGCCTGCGCCCTGGCCGGGTTGGCCTATTTGCTATCGGCATTGTCGCCCTGGCCGACGAGCGCGAAGTATCTTCTGCTTATTCTTGGACGGCTTATCCTCGGATTCGGCGAAAGCCAACTGCTGACCGGCACGCTGGCCTGGGGATTCGGTCTGTTGGGGGCGTCGCGTTCGGGAAAAGTGATGTCCTGGAACGGCGCGGCGATTTACGGATCGCTGGCGGTGGGCGCGCCGCTCGGGTTATTGCTGAATGCAAGATGGGGGTT
Organism: Martelella alba; assembly: GCF_005217455.1. Classification (GTDB taxonomy): domain Bacteria; phylum Pseudomonadota; class Gammaproteobacteria; order Enterobacterales; family Enterobacteriaceae; genus Acerihabitans. The sequence continues at coordinate 21,143 of NZ_SZPQ01000037.1, read as the reverse complement.
CGCCGCCCTTGGCGCGAGCACGCTGCTGTTGCCGTTGCTGGCATGGGCCTGCAACGGACGGGTGGCGCCGGTGGCGCCGCAGTCGGGACGTCGTCTGTCCCTTTGGCGGGTCATGGGGCTGATCTGGCTACCGGGGCTGGCTTTAAGCCTGCAAGGGGTGGGCTTTGCCGCCATCGGCACTTTCGTGTCGCTGTATTTCTCCGTCCGGCAATGGGGCAATGCCGGCCTGGCATTAAGCGCTTTCGGCCTGGCGTTTGTTCTGATGAGGCTATTGTTTGGTCATTTACCCGATAGAATAGGCGGCATCCGGGTAACCTTGATTTCGTTGGCGCTGGAGGCGCTGGGGTTGCTGCTGCTCTGGCAGGCCGCCCAGCCCTTGGCGGCGTTGCTGGGCGCCGGGTTGACCGGAGCCGGCTGCTCGCTGATTTTTCCGGCCATGGGCGTGGAGGTGGTCCGTCGGGTGCCCCCCCAAGTGCGGGGTACCGCGGTCGGCGCCTATTCCGCCTTTCAGGATATCGCCTATGCCGTCACCGGTCCGCTGGCCGGTTTGCTCGCGACCTGGCTGGGATATGCCTCGGTATTCGCCGCCGCCATGGTAAGCGCCCTGGCGGGGATGGGCGTGGTGTGGCTGTTCGCCCGGCAGGGCGGGCGCGGGCAATGATAGGCCCGCCGTTTCATATCAACAGCCACAACAATACCAACACCGCCAGCGCGGCCAGCGCCACGGTCCAGCGGCTCTTGGCCAGACCGGGAAACTTCTCCACCGGTTCGGTGGCGATAAGCGGATTGAGCGCCGGTTGCAACAAACGGGGATCGGATGTCTGATGCTGGCTGTGCGTGCGCGCCAGGCGGGAAATAAAGAGAAATTGCAATACCGCGGTGACCTGTGCCGGCGTCAGCGCGCTTTGGCCGGCGATGTCGAAATGCTCAAGGACATAGGATTCCATGGCTTGCCGTTCGTCGCTGCTGACCGGGTGTTTTAACGCGGCCTGCAAGGTGGCCAGGGTGGGGGCGGGGTGTTGTGACAATGTCACATTACCCTGCAGATATTGCATAAGCAGGGGAAAATGCCGGGCCGGTATCGGATCGCCGGCTTTGAGCCCCATCATGGTCATGAGGTTTTGCCGGATATCCGCCGGCGATTCGCCGGTCGCCGCCGCCAGCCGGATAATCTGCTGGCTCAGACTGTTGTGTTCCGCCGGCAGCAACGTCCGATCGGAAATGGCCGCCTGCTGGGGGGACGGGATATCCAGTCGGCCATGCTGCAACAGCTCGACCACCTGGAGCAATTGTTCGGGTTCAAGTTGGCTTAAGACGGTATGGCCGAATTCGCGGCGGATATAATCGCTCACCGCCTGACGATTGTTGCCCTGCGGCAGCAGATCGGTCAATTGCTGCATTAATTGTCGACTGGCGTGGGTCTGCTGGGCTTGATCCAGCCGGCCTTGCAAAAAGGCCTCGGCCTGCGGGAAATGTTCGGCGGTCAGCTCGTCCTCGCCGGGAATATTCAATTGATGGCGCAGCGCGGCCCAGATTTCCGGCGCTTTACTGTTGCCGAGGGCCATGATTTTGACGATCAGCCGCTCAATGGCGGTTCGCTGCGAGGGGGTCAGCGGATTGCCGCGATTCGCCGGATGCCATGCGGCGTCCGCCCGATTACGGGGCGGATCCCCCGATACCCCATTGACGGGGCCTTGTACAGGTTGCATATGACGCTTCCTTCAATTCAAGGGTTGGTGTCGCGCAACCCGGTCATAGCGGCGATCGTCTGAAAATCGTTCGGCGGATCATATCAACTCGTCGGGTATTAGGGTAGCGGCAAGCAACAAGATGGCATTTTCTGCCGCGAGCCGCGGTTCGTGGGCAAATGGCGACGGGGCCGTGCTTTGCCGCCGGGCGGCCGCTCGCGTGAATTTTTACCGGATAACCTTGGGTTTTTTGAACCATCGGTGGCAGAATAATCTCCCTTTTTTATTTTCAATGACAGTCTGGTATCGGCTGACGGAGCCTGAAGTGGAAATACTGGTCGACGAAAACATGCCTTACGCCCAGGAATTATTTTGCCGGTTGGGGGAAGTGCGATCGGCGCCTGGACGGCATATCACCGCTGAAACATTGCGGGATGCCGGCGCGCTCATGGTCCGGTCGGTAACCCGGGTGGATGCCGCCTTGTTGCAGGGCGCCGGCGTAAAATTCGTGGGTACGGCCACCGCCGGGACCGATCATGTCGACACCGCCTGGCTGGCCGGCGCCGGCATCGGTTTTTCCGGCGCTCCCGGCTGCAATGCCGTGGCGGTGGTGGAGTACGTATTTTCCGCACTGCTGATGCTGGCCGAGCGTGACGGTTTTTCCCTGCGGGATAAAACCGTGGGCATCGTCGGTGCCGGCAATGTGGGCGGTCGGTTGCATCGCCGCTTGCAGGCCCTGGGCATCCGCACGCTTTTGTGCGATCCGCCGCTGGCCGATCAGGGCCGGACCGGGCCTTTTTACCCGCTGGAAAAACTGGTGTCCGAGGCGGATATCCTCACGTTCCATACCCCGCTGACCTCCAGCGGGCCCTACGCGACCTGGCATGCGGTGAACGATGATTTACTGGCCGCGTTGCCGTCCGGCCGAATCCTGATCAACGCCTGCCGGGGCGCGGTGGTGGATAACGCCGCGCTGCTTCAGGCATTGACGCGGGGCAAGGATCTGCGGGTCGTCCTGGATGTCTGGGAGCCGGAGCCGGCGTTGTCGCTGCCTTTGCTGGAAAGGGTGGCTGTCGGTACGCCCCATATCGCCGGTTATACCCTGGAGGGCAAGGCGCGCGGCACCACCCAGGTATTCGAAGCGTATAGTCGATTCCTCGGCCGGCCCATGTCGGCGGCGGTGGATGACGTGTTGCCGCCGCCGGCGGTGGAACGGATCCGGATACGGGGGGCCTTGGATGAGGCCATGCTGAAGCGGTTGACCCATCTGGTGTATGATGTGCGGCGCGATGATGCGGCATTGCGGCGGGTGGCTGCCGTGCCGGGGGGATTCGACCGGCTGCGCAAGCAATACCAGGAGCGCCGTGAATGGTCGTCCCTGCGGGTGGATGCCGATGATCCGGCCGTGGCGGAGTTGCTGGGCGAGCTGGGTTTCATCGTCGCCGGACAGTGTGGATTTAATGGGAGGGATAGGCATGTCTGAAGGCTGGAACATCGCCCTGTTGGGGGCGACGGGGGCCGTGGGCACGGCGTTGCTGGCGTTGTTGCAGGAACGGCGGTTCCCGGTGGGCGAGCTGTATCTGCTGTCCAGCGAGCGAAGCGCCGGCGAGACCCTGCGTTTTGACGGTAAAGGTTATCAGGTCGCCGACGCGGCCCAGTTTGACTGGGCGCGGGCGCAACTGGCGTTTTTTGTCGCGGGGGCCGAGGCCAGCGCCCATTATGCCGAACAGGCCGCCGGCGCCGGCTGCGTGGTCATCGACAGCAGCGGCTTGTTCGCACTGGAACCGGATGTGCCGCTGGTGGTGCCCGGCGTCAACGACTCGGTGCTCGCCGATTACCGCAACCGTAATCTGGTGGCCGTGGCGGACAGCCTGACCAGCCAATTGCTGCTGGCGGTCCAACCGCTGGCCGAGCAGGCTGGATTGCATCGTCTGCATGTCTCGAACCTGCTGTCGGTTTCCGGCCAGGGCAAGGCGGCGGTGGATGCGCTGGCGGGTCAAAGCGCGCGCCTGTTGAACGGCCTGCCGGCCGAGACGGATTTCTTCCACCGTCAACTGGCGTTCAATTTGTTGCCGTTGCTGCCGGATGGCGAAGGCAGCGTGCCCGTCGAGCGCCGGTTGGTGGATGAGGCGCGCAAGGTCTGGCAGGACGAAGGACTGCCCATTTCGGTCGGCAGTGTGCGCGCGCCGGTATTTTACGGTCACGCGCAAATCGTGCATCTCGAAACCCAACGGCCGCTGGGGGTGGAAGATGCCCGCGACCTGCTGAACGCGGGCGAATGGGTCAGCGTTAGCGATGAGCAGGATTTTCCCACCCAGGTGGAAGACGCCTCCGGTCAGATTCAGCTGGGCATCGGCTGTTTGCGCGCTGATTACGGCATGCCGGATCTGCTGCAATTCTGGTCGGTGGCGGACAATGTCCGTTTCGGCGGCGCGCTGATGGCGGTCATGACCGCGGAGTTGCTGGTGGCGGAGTATTTTTACTGATGTCTCAGGCAGTTTCGGGTTTCGCCCCGGCGCCGATGAGGATTGCGTTGGGTATCGAATACGACGGCAGCCGGTATTACGGCTGGCAGCGGCAGCAGGAAGTCGACAGCATTCAGGCGCGCCTCGAGGCGGCGCTGTCCAAGGTGGCCAATGAGCCGGTGACGGTGTTTTGCGCGGGGCGCACCGACGCCGGCGTGCATGCCACCGGCCAGGTGGCGCATTTCGAAACCCGCGCCCGGCGGGTGGATGCGGCCTGGACCCTCGGCGTCAACGCCAATCTGCCGGAGGATATCGCCGTGCGCTGGGTTGCCGGCGTGGCGGAAGATTTTCATGCGCGATTCAGTGCCACGGCCCGCCGTTACCGCTATATTATCTACAATCACGCCTATCGTCCGGCCGTGTTGTCCCGGGGCGTTACCCACTTTTATCATCCACTTGACGCGCAAAAGATGGAGCGGGCGGGACGCTGTCTGCTGGGCGAGCATGATTTTACCTCTTTTAGGGCCGTACAGTGCCAGTCGCGCTCGCCCTGGCGCAATGTACAGCACCTGACGGTTACCCGCCATGGCGCCTATGTGGTGGTGGATATCAAGGCTAATGCCTTTGTCCATCATATGGTGCGTAATATTGTCGGCAGCCTGCTGGAAGTGGGGTGCGGCCACCAGCCGGAAGCCTGGATAGCGCAAGTGCTGGCGGCCAGGGAGCGCGCTTTGGCCGCCGCGACCGCCAAAGCGGAGGGACTATATCTGGTGGCGGTGGAGTATCCGTCGCGTTACGCCTTACCTGTGCCGGCCATGGGGCCTTTGTTCCTGGCTGATTGATGTCATTTAACCGCTTTCTGGCGTTTCCGGGGAATGTGACTTATGGAATTTGTGCATTTTATCATCGATTTTATTCTGCATATTGATGTTCATCTGGCGCAACTGGTGGCGCAATACGGCATTTGGGTCTATGCCATTTTATTTGTGATTTTGTTTTGCGAGACCGGTCTTGTGGTCACGCCTTTTCTGCCGGGGGATTCGATGCTGTTTGTGGCCGGCGCGCTGGCGGCGCTCCCCGCCAACAGCCTGGATGTTCATGTCATGGCGCTCTTGATGGCCGTGGCGGCGGTGCTGGGCGATGCGGTCAATTACACCATCGGCCGCCTGTTCGGCGAAAAATTGTTCAGTAACCCCGACTCGCGGATTTTCCGCCGTAGCTATCTGGAGAAAACCCACCGATTTTATGACCGCCATGGCGGCAAAACCATTATCCTCGCCCGCTTTGTGCCTATCATTCGCACTTTCGCGCCGTTTGTGGCCGGCATGGGCAATATGTCCTACCGGCATTTTGCCTTGTTCAACGTAACGGGCGGCGTGGCCTGGGTGGGGCTGTTTACCTACGCCGGCTACTTATTCGGCGATTTGCCGGTAGTGCAAGAAAATCTGAAACTGTTGATTGTGGCTATTATTATTGTGTCGATTCTGCCGGCACTCATTGAAGTGTGGCGGCACCGGCGGGCTGCTGGCCGGGGGTAACGCCTTGTTTTGCCGGCAAGGGCGCCGAATTGTGAGGGGCGGGCGGAGTTTTCGATGCCAACTCGCCAGCGGTTATGGTTTAATGGGCAACATTTTCAACGGCCATTTCTTTCGCCGGCGAATGATCGCAGGGAATGTTGCGGTCGCGAAATGGTCAGAGTATGAATAGCGGACTGGCGCATGCCAGGTTCAAACAGAAAGGTTATCGATGAGCTGGATTGAACGAATTCTCAATAAAAGCACTATCACCCCGACCCGCAGGGCGAACATTCCCGAGGGCGTCTGGACGAAATGCGATAGTTGCGGCCAGGTATTGTACCGTGCGGAACTTGAGCGCAACCTGGAGGTTTGTCCCAAATGCGATCACCATATGCGCATGTCCGCCCGGTCCCGGTTGCTCGCCTTCCTGGACAAGGGCAGCGAAACTGAGCTGGGCAGCGAGCTGGAACCCCGGGATATCCTGAAATTTAGAGATTCGAAGAAATACAAGGATCGTCTGGCGGCGGCTCAGAAAGACACCAACGAAAAAGACGCTTTGGTGGTGATGAAAGGGTTGTTATATGACATGCCCGTCGTGGCGGCGTCGTTTGAATTCGCCTTTATCGGCGGTTCCATGTCCTCGGTGGTGGGCGCGCGGTTTGTTCGCGCGGTGGAGCAGGCGCTGGAGGACGATTGTCCGCTGGTGTGCTTTTCCGCCAGCGGCGGCGCGCGGATGCAGGAAGCGCTGTTGTCGCTGATGCAAATGGCCAAAACCAGCGCGGCGCTGGCCAAATTGCGCGAGCGCCGCTTGCCGTATATCTCGGTGCTGACCGACCCGACCATGGGCGGCGTATCCGCCAGCCTGGCCATGCTGGGAGACCTGAATATCGCCGAGCCCAAGGCGCTCATCGGCTTCGCCGGGCCCAGGGTTATCGAGCAGACGGTGCGGGAAAAACTGCCCACGGGCTTTCAGCGCAGCGAATTCCTGCTGGAAAAGGGCGCCATTGACATGATCATCCGCCGTCCGGAGCTGCGCCTGAAACTGGCCGGATTGCTGGCGAAACTGACCGGACGGCCGCAGCCGGCGGAAACCGTGCCTGTGCCGGAGCCCAGACCGGACTATGTTGCCGAGGAGCGTCAGGAAGAGTTATAAACCGCCGCCGGTCCGCGGCGGCAGCCGGTATTCAATGAGAAAAGATACCCGATGAATTCCCGGCTGTAGCCCGAAGCGTGACGGATACGAAGGGTATCACAGAGCCAATAACGGGACGTATGGAAAAGCTTCACATTCCCCAATCCACGTCGCCATTGGCGGCGTGGCTTTATTACCTTGAACGCCTGCATGGCAAAACCATCGACCTGGGCCTGGAACGGGTGGGCTCGGTGGCCGCCCGCCTGCAATTACTGCGACCCGCCCCGTGCGTATTCACCGTGGCGGGCACCAACGGGAAAGGCACGACCTGCCGTCTGCTGGAAACCATCCTGCTGGCCGCCGGCTTGCGGGTTGGCGTCTACAGTTCCCCCCATATCCTGCGTTACACCGAACGGGTGCGCATCCAAGGCGAGGAATTACCGCAAGAGCGTCACAGCGAAGCCATGGCGGTGATTGAAGGCGGCCGCGGCGCGACATCCCTCAGCTATTTCGAGTTCGGCACCCTGGCGGCGCTCTGGCTGTTCAAGCAGGCGGCGCTGGATGTGGTTATCCTTGAAGTGGGATTGGGCGGACGCCTGGACGCCACCAATATCGTGGATGCCGATGTGGCGGTGATCACCAGCATCGGTCTCGATCATACCGAGCTTCTGGGACCCGATCGGGAAAGTATCGGTCGCGAGAAGGCCGGCATTATGCGCGCCGGCCGGCCGGCCGTGGTGGGCGAGCCGGATCGCCCCGCCTCCATTGATGATTATGCGCGGCAAACCGGGGCCGCGTCCTATTGCCGGGGGCGGGACTGGTTCTTTGCCCGGGACGGCGAAAACTGGCATTGGCGCGATAATGGCCGTACGCTTGCCGACTTGCCCATGCCGTCCATCCCGCTGGCCAATGCCGCCACCGCCCTGGCGGCGCTCATGCGGTCGCCGCTGGAGGTCCCCGAATCGGCTATTCGGCGCGGGCTTGAGCAGGCTTCCCTGCCGGGCCGGTTCCAGATTGTTCGCCGGCGGCCCTTATGCATTCTCGACGTGGCGCATAATCCCCACGCCGCCGCCTACCTCAGCGCGCGGCTGGCCGAAATATCGGTGGGCGGCAAAATTCGCGCGGTAGTGGGCATGCTGGCGGATAAAGACATCGCCGGTACCCTGGAATGCCTGCGCCGTCAGGTGGCGGTGTGGTATTGCGCCGGCCTGGACGGACCACGCGGCGCCAGCGCGGCCGACGTGGCCGGCTATCTTGACGGCGCCCGGCAATTTAGCGACGTGGCGGCCGCCTGGCGACAGGCCCTGCTGGATGCCGGGCCGCAGGATTGCGTGCTGGTGTTCGGTTCGTTCCATACCGTGGCGCCGGTACTGGCGCTGCTAAACGCGGAGAACCAACGTGGCGAGTAAATTTCAGAACCGGCTGGTGGGGACGATCATTATCGTTGCTCTGGGGGTCATCGTGCTGCCCGGACTGCTGGACGGCAAGAAAAAACACTACCAGGATGAATTCGCCGCCATACCGCTGGTGCCCAAACCGGGCGATACCGATGAGACCGAAGCCTCGCCCCAGGCCAGCCAGTCCCTGCCGAGTCAACCGCCGGAAGGCGCCGGCGCGGCGGTACGGCAGGCCAGCAAGGCGTCGGAAAACGACAGCCGGTCGGCGGCCGCGGTGCCGGACACGCCTCTGCAACCCGAAATTTCGACGCCTCCGGCGGAAAAACCGGCGCCGGCAGCCAGTGGAACACGCGAAGCGCCAGCCCGTTCGACGGAATCGGCGCCCCGGACGCCGCCGTCCAAACCCGCTCAGCCGGAAAGCAGACCGACACCGCCGGTCAAACCGGAAAAGAAACCCGCCGCGCCGGAACCTAAACCCCAGACCCCGTCCGTCGCCGCGCAACCGGCCGAACAGCCGCCGCAGGGCCAGGCATGGGTCGTGCAGTTGGGCGCGCTGCGAAACGCCGGTAAAGTGGATGAAATTGTCGCCAAACTGCGTTTGTCCGGTTACCGGGTCTATACGGTGCCGTCCAAGCCGGTGGCCGGCCAGATCACCCGGATTTTCGTCGGGCCGGATGCCTCCCGGCAGAAAATGCAAGGCGCGTTGCCTGACTTGAATCAGCTAAGCGGGCTTAACGGGCAGCTCAAGCCCTATCAGGTGCGCTAGCGGAGTGGCCGGGGGACACGGCGGGCCCGCTGCTGGAGGGGTTTTATCATTAACGTTAATGTTTTAACGATAGGGTGGAATTCCGGTGCGCAAACGTTTTCTTTTTCTGATAGAATGCGCCGCGAACCCGTTGACGGGACCTATGGCCGAGGAATGCGGGTATGAACTGGATTGACTATGCCATTATCGGCATTATCGCTTTTTCGGCCTTGGTAAGTCTGATTCGCGGGTTTATCCGAGAGGCGTTATCCTTAATAACCTGGGGATGTGCTTTTTTTGTCGCCAGTCATTATTATGTCTATCTCGCCGTTTACTTCACCCGTTTTGAAGACGAGCTGGTTCGCAACGGTATCGCGATTGCCCTGTTGTTCGTGGCGACCCTGATTGTCGGGGCAATCGTCAATTACGTGCTTGGCTCTTTGGTGGAACGGACCGGTTTATCCGGCACCGACCGTGTGCTGGGGGTGTGCTTTGGTGCGCTCAGGGGCATATTGATCGTTGCGGCGATCTTATTCTTTCTGGATACCTTCACCGGTTTTTCCCAAAGCAACGACTGGCGGCAGTCCCAACTGATACCGCAGTTCAGCGGTATCATCAGATGGTTCTTCGACTATCTGTCCAGCACGTCGAGTTTTTTGCCGAGGCATTAACCGCCCCGGCTGCGCTGATGAGGAAATGACAACATGTGCGGTATTGTCGGTATCGCCGGTTTTATGCCGGTAAACCAGTCTATCTATGACGCATTAACGGTGCTTCAGCACCGTGGGCAGGACGCCGCGGGTATCGTGACTATCGATGCTTTAAACTGTTTTCGTTTGCGTAAAGCCAACGGTCTGGTGAAAGACGTGTTCGAGGCGCGGCACATGCAGCGTCTGCAAGGCAACATTGGGATAGGCCATGTCCGCTATCCCACCGCCGGCAGTTCGAGCGCGTCCGAGGCCCAGCCCTTTTATGTCAATTCTCCCTTCGGTATCACGCTGGCCCACAACGGCAATCTGACCAACGCCCATGAATTGCGCGAAAAGCTATTCGAAAAGGGACGGCGTCATATCAACACTACCTCCGATTCAGAAATCCTGTTGAATATCTTCGCCACCGAACTGGATCGTTTCCCCGATTACCCGCTGGAAGCGGACAATATTTTTGCCGCCGTCGCCGCGACGCATCAGCAGATTCGCGGCGCATACGCCGTGGTGGGCATGATCATCGGACACGGGCTGGTGGCGTTTCGCGACCCTAACGGCATCCGGCCGCTGGTGATTGGCAAACGCACGCTGCCGGACGGCCGCAACGAATATATGGTCGCCTCCGAAAGCGTGGCGCTGGATACGCTGGGCTTTGAATTCCTGCGCGATGTGGCGCCGGGGGAGGCGGTGTATATCACCGAGAAAGGCCAACTGTTCACGCGCCAATGCGCGGAAAATCCGCAAAACCATCCCTGTCTGTTCGAATACGTGTATTTCGCTCGTCCGGATTCGTTTATCGATAAGGTTTCCGTTTACAGCGCCCGGGTACGCATGGGACAGAAACTGGGCGAAAAAATCGCCCGGGAATGGGAAGACCTGGATATCGACGTGGTTATCCCCATTCCGGAAACCTCTTGCGATATCGCCTTGGAAATCGCGCGCATTCTCAACAGGCCCTATCGTCAGGGTTTCGTGAAAAACCGCTACGTCGGGCGCACTTTTATCATGCCCGGCCAGCAAGTTCGGCGCAAATCGGTGCGCCGCAAGCTCAACGCCAACCGCGCCGAGTTCCGCGACAAGAATGTCCTGCTGGTGGATGACTCCATCGTGCGCGGCACCACGTCCGAACAAATCGTCGAAATGGCGCGCGAGGCCGGAGCCCGCCATGTGTATCTGGCCTCCGCGGCGCCGGAGATACGTTTCCCCAATGTCTATGGCATAGACATGCCCAGCGCCACCGAACTTATCGCTCACGGGCGGGAAGTGGACGAAATCCGCCAACTGATAGGCGCCGATGCGCTTATTTTCCAAGATTTGCACGATCTCGAAGACGCGGTGCGCGAAGACAATCCGGATATCGCTCAGTTCGAATCGTCGGTTTTTAACGGCATTTATGTGACACGGGACGTGGATCAGCGTTACCTGGATTACCTCGAATCGTTGCGCAGCGATGACGCCAAAGCGATTCGAATGCAAAATGAAGTGGAAAATCTGGAAATGTACAACGAAGGTTGACTGCGGCCGCGGCGCGTGGATTTTGGGCGGACGCGCCGTCCAGCGGTATGATGCGGCGCGGTAATCTTTCGCACCCGGCGGCGGCCTTGCGCGCCGGGTGTTTTTGTATTCGGACCGCTTCTTGCGGGCCACTCGGAGCCCTCCTATGAAACGACTGATCGTGGGCATGACCGGCGCCAGCGGCGCCATTTACGGCGTGCGTCTGCTAGAGGTGCTGCGCCAGGTACCGGAGGTGGAAACGCATCTCGTCCTGAGCAATGCCGCCCGCCAGACGCTGGCGCTGGAAAGCGACTACAACGTGCGCGATTTGCAGGCGCTGGCCGATGTCACGCATGACTGCCGCGATATCGCCGCCAGTATCAGTTCCGGATCCTTTAAAACCGCCGGTATGGCCGTGGTGCCCTGTTCAATGAAAACCTTGTCGGCCATCGTCAACAGTTATACCGACGGCCTGCTGGCCAGAGCGGCGGACGTGGCGCTGAAAGAACGCCGCACCCTGGTGCTGTGCGTGCGAGAAACGCCGCTGCATTTGGGACACTTGCGTTTGATGACCGCCGCCGCGGAGATGGGCGCCATCATCATGCCGCCGGTGCCGGCTTTCTATCACCGGCCTTCCTCGTTGACGGAGGTTATTGATCAGACGGTCAACCGCGTACTGGATCAATTTGATATCGCGCTGCCCCAGGATTTGTTCCAGCGCTGGCAGGGCGGCCATCATTAACCGGACCCTCCATACCCTCCTAACGCTGCGTCATGGCGCGTTCTGGTAACATTGCACCAATTATGATCATGCTATGTGTTCTTTTGGTGCGGCCGTTGCGGGCTTTTTCGCCAACCGTCGCGGCCTGCTGGTCATCCCGCCGTCCGGGGGGATCGATACGGCTAACGCAGCATCAAGGAAAAGCCGCCCGGTGGTCGCAACGGTCGCCGGCCGGTTAAAATGGCATGAAATGTGCAATTCTTCACGCTGAAAACATCACACAGTTTTACCTAACATAAAAATATTCTGAGGGTAATGTATGAAAAAGCTGGTCAAAGTTCTTCCCATTCTGTTTGCGCTGGCCTCCGCAGGAAGCGTTTTTGCGGCGGTGCCGAAAAACATCAAAATCGGCACCGATCCCACCTATGCGCCGTTCGAATCCAAAGATTCCAGCGGAAAGCTGGTCGGTTTCGACATCGATTTGGCAAAGGATCTGTGCAAACGGATCAAGGCGAAATGCACTTTTGTGGAAAGCGATTTTGACGCCCTTATTCCGTCCCTGAAAGCCAAGAAAATCGACGCCATTATCTCCTCCATGTCGATTACTGAAAAACGCCAGCAGGAAATCGACTTTACCGACAAGCTGTATGCCGCCGACGCGCGTCTGATTGCCAAAGCCGGCAGCAATATCACCCCAACGGTGGAAAGCCTGAAAGGCAAACATGTGGGCGTTTTGCAGGGCTCGACCCAGGAAGCCTACGCCAATGCCAATTGGCAGCCCAAAGGAATTGACGTGGTGGCCTATCAGAATCAGGATCAAATCTATTCCGACCTGACCGCCGGTCGTCTCGATGCGGCATTCCAGGATGAAGTGGCCGGCAGCGAGGGCTTCCTCAAGCAACCCGCCGGTAAAGGTTATGCGTTCGCCGGTCCGTCGGTCAAAGACGATAAATTCTTCGGCGTCGGCACCGGTATGGGGCTGCGTAAAGACGAAACCGATCTGAAAAACGCGCTGAACAAGGCCTTCGCCGATATGCGGAAAGACGGCACTTACAATAAATTGGCCAAGAAATACTTTGATTTCGACGTTTACGGCGGTTAATCCTGTCATTCTTGTGTCCGTCCGCGTTGCGGGCGGACAGGTTCCAATATCCTCCGCCAGGACAGGATAGGCTGATGTTCTACGGTTACGCACAACTGATTTTCAATGGCGCCCTGGTCACACTGGAGTTGGCAGTGGGGTCGGTATTGCTCTCGGTGGCGATAGGCCTGATAGGCGCCGGTGCGAAGCTTTCCCGCAACCGCCCCTTGGCGGCCGCTTTCAATGGCTACACCACGCTTATTCGCGGCGTGCCCGATCTGGTGCTGATGCTGCTGATATTCTATGGCTTGCAAATCGCGCTCAATAATGTCACTGAAGCCTTGGGCATGGATCAAATCGACATCGACCCGATGGGCGCCGGCATGATCACGCTGGGATTTATCTACGGCGCCTATTTCACCGAAACTTTTCGCGGTGCTTTTCTGGCGGTGCCGAAAGGGCAAATCGAAGCGGCGGTCGCTTTCGGATTGTCCGGCGGCCAGGTTTTCCGCCGGATCCTGTTCCCCGCCATGATGCGTTTCGCCTTGCCCGGTATCGGCAACAATTGGCAGGTCATCCTCAAGGCCACCGCGCTGGTCTCGCTGCTGGGTCTTGAAGATGTGGTCAAAGCCACGCAATTGGCCGGGAAGGGCACTTACCATCCATTCTATTTCGCCATTGTGGCCGGCGTGGTGTATCTGATTTTCACCACGGTGTCCAACGGCGTGCTGTTATGGCTGACACGGCGTTACTCGTTGGGTGTTAAAAAGGCCGAGTTATGATTGAACTTCTTCAGCAGTACGGCCATGCATTACTATGGAGCGATGGTTATCGTTTCACCGGACTGGCCATTACCTTGTGGCTGCTGGTCTCGTCGGTGGCGATGGGCGGCGTTCTGGCGGTCCTCCTCGCGGTGGCGCGGGTATCGTCCTTGCCTTGGGTCAGCTATCCGGTCTGGCTGTTCACCTACATTTTTCGCGGCACGCCGCTGTACGTGCAGTTGCTGGTATTTTATTCCGGCGTCTACAGCCTGGAAATTATCCGGGGCAACGATTTGCTAAACGCTTTTTTCCGCAGCGGCATGAATTGCACCGTATTGGCGCTCACACTGAACACCTGCGCCTACACCACGGAAATTTTCGCCGGCGCCATCCGTTCGGTGCCCCATGGCGAAATCGAGGCCGCGCGCGCGTATGGCTTCAACCGGTTCAAGCTCTATCGCTGCATTATTCTGCCGTCGGCCTTGCGCATTGCGCTGCCGGCCTACAGTAACGAAGTGATTCTGATGCTGCATTCCACGGCGCTGGCCTTTACCGCCACCGTGCCGGACGTGCTGAAAATCGCCCGCGATATCAATGCGGCCACCTATCAGCCGTTTTATGCCTTCGGCATCGCCGCAATCATCTATCTGGTGGTCTCTTTTGTGCTGATAAGCTTGTTCAGGCAAGCTGAGAAACGCTGGTTGCGGCATGTCAAACCGCAGTGATCCCGCCAGGCGCATACAACAGGTTAACGCTATGCAAGAGACAAAATTATTGATTCAGGAATTGCACAAACGTTACGGAGACCTCGAAGTGCTAAAAGGGGTTTCTCTGGAAGCGCGGGCAGGGGATGTCATCAGTATTATCGGGTCATCGGGGTCCGGCAAAAGCACCTTTCTGCGTTGCATCAATTTTCTGGAAAAACCCAGCGAAGGCTCCATTAGCGTCAACAATGTGGAAATTCACATGGTGCGCGATCGCGATGGGCAATTAAAAGTGTTTGATAAAAAGCAGCTACAGTTGCTGCGTACCCGGCTGACCATGGTATTCCAGCATTTCAACCTGTGGAGCCACATGACGGTGTTGGAAAACGTCATGGAAGCGCCGGTGCAGGTACTGGGCCTCAGCAAAACCGAAGCCCGCGAGCGGGCGGTATATTATCTGGACAAGGTCGGCATCGACGAACGCGCCCGGGCCAAGTACCCCGTCAATCTCTCCGGCGGCCAGCAACAGCGGGTATCCATTGCCCGCGCGCTGGCGATGGAACCGGAAGTGCTGCTGTTCGACGAACCCACCTCGGCGCTGGATCCGGAATTGGTGGGCGAAGTCCTGCGGATCATGCAAAAACTGGCGGAAGAAGGGAAAACCATGGTGGTGGTCACGCACGAAATGGAATTCGCCCGCCACGTCTCCAGCCATGTGATCTTCCTTCATCAGGGTGTCATCGAGGAGGAAGGCACGCCGGCCGAAGTCTTCGGCAACCCCAAGAGTCCCCGCTTGCAGCAGTTTTTGTCCGGCGCGTTGAAATAACCCCGGTCAGGCAGAGGCGACAATATCGGTCAAGGCATCTTTAAGATCGCTATAGCGGAAGGTAAAACCGGCCTCTTCCAGGCGTTTGGGCACCGCGCGCTGGCCGCCCAGCAGCAGGTCAGCGCCTTCGCCGAGCATAATTTTCACCGCTCTGGCCGGTACCCGCATCATCGCCGGGCGGAACAACACTTCACCGAGAAGTGCCGCGAATTGCTCATTATGTACCGGATAAGGGGCCGTCATATTGAACGGCCCGCGTAAATTGTCGGTGGTCAACAGGTATAGCAGGGCATTCACCATATCGTCCACATGAATCCAGGGCAGGAATTGCCGCCCGTCGCCAATGGGACCGCCCAAACCGAGCTTATACAGCGGCAAAACCTTTTGCAGCATTCCGCCGTCGGCCGCCATGACGATTCCGGTACGCGATAGGCATACCCGGGTGTGATCGCTGGCGGCCGCCAATGCCAAATCTTCCCAGCGCTGACATAACTGATGGGCGAAATCGTCCACCGGGGTTTCATCCTCGGTAACCAGATGCTGCCCCTGATCACCGTAATATCCGGTGGCGGAACCGGAGATAAAGACCGCTGGCGGCCGATTGCTTTGCCGGATGAGGCGACTAAGCTGTTCGGTGATATTCCAGCGACTCTGGCACAGCAGTTCCTTGTGCTCCGGCGTCCAGCGCCTATCCGCGATGGGTTCGCCGGCCAGATTGATGACCGCGTCAATACCATCCAGGGCGGCGCACGAGGAAAGCGAGCTCAACGTCGTAATCGTGCCGCCCAGTTTCTGATGCGCGCGTTGGGGATCGCGGGTCAACACCGTGATTTCATGAGACAGCGCCAATAGCCGGGCAATCAGATGCCGACCTATCAGTCCGGTACCGCCGGTAACCAAAATCTTCATAGTTTTCCCTCGCTTTCCACCCGCCGCGGCTATGGGCCGTTCATTGTTCAATGATAGGTCATAACGCGGCGGAAATAAGTGAGGCGGCTGTATTCATTGAGAATCTCTTGTTGCCCATCAGGAAAAAAATGCCGCCCGAAAAAAGGCCTCCCTCATACCGGCGACAAACAAGTCGTTATTCTGCCGCCGGAGGGTAGACGCGTCGCACCGCCGGACGATCCCCGATCAGGGCCAGCCAACGTCCCACCGCCGGATAATCGGTCAAATCGACCCGTTGCCGTTCATGCGCCGCGGCCCATGGGTAAGTGGCGATGTCGGCAATGCTGTACTGGTCGCCGCCCAGGTATTCATGCTGTTGCAATTCCCGATCCAGTACGCCGTACAGCCGCACGGTTTCCCGCTGGAAGCGTTCCATGGCATAAGGTACCGGCTTAGGCGCAAAATGGTTAAAATGGTGGTTCTGCCCCAGCATAGGGCCAAATCCGGCCACCTGCCAAAACAGCCATTGCAATGTGGCCTGGCGTTCGCGCCAGTCGCGGGAAAGCAATTTACCGGTTTTTTCCGCCAAATAAAGCAAGATGGCGCCCGATTCAAACAAACTCAGCGGCGCACCGCCATCCGCCGGCGAATGATCAACGATAGCCGGAATCTTGTTGTTGGGCGAGATGGCCAGAAAGGCCGGGGCAAACTGTTCATTGGCCGAAATATTCACGGGACAGAGCCGGTAGGGCAGGCCGGTTTCTTCCAAAAAGAGCATAATTTTGCGCCCGTTAGGGGTTGGCGCGTAATAGAGATCGATCATGTTTCTTCCTATAGCTGGCAATGTTTCTATCACTGTATACCCGTCGTCTTTCAAGCGATAGCATTGTTGGCCGCGCGCGCCGCCAACAAAGAGGCAACGTGAAGTATGACGAGTATAGACGGGTTACCCGCGCGGGGAAGTTTGTTAAGCTTAAGACATTGACGTGCTTTACGAGGAAAAAGCGATGAAGTTGCTGATGGCTTCCGATATTCACGGTTCCCTGACGGCCGCCAGGCAAATCCTGTCCCTGTTCGACCGCTGCGGGGCCGACTGGCTTATCCTGCTCGGTGATTTGCTTTATCATGGCCCGCGCAATCCCTTGCCGGCGGAATATCGGCCGGCGGAAGTGGCGGCGGCGTTGAACGCCTGTGCCGATCGCATTATCGCGGTACGCGGCAACTGCGACAGCGAAGTCGATCAGATGATGCTGTCCTTTCCCATAACGGCGCCCTGGCAACAGGTGCTGCTGGAACGGTCCCGTCTGTTTTTGACCCACGGACACCTCTATTCTCCCACGGCGCGACCGCCTCTGCGCCCCGGCGATATCCTGGCCTATGGCCATACCCATATTCCTCAGGCCGAGCGGCTGGATGATATTATTTGTTTCAATCCCGGCTCGGTCAGTATGCCTA
Organism: Martelella alba; assembly: GCF_005217455.1. Taxonomy (GTDB): domain Bacteria; phylum Pseudomonadota; class Gammaproteobacteria; order Enterobacterales; family Enterobacteriaceae; genus Acerihabitans. The sequence goes on along the minus strand of NZ_SZPQ01000037.1, from coordinate 3,562 downwards.
AAGGGGGCTTCGCCCCCAGCTATGGCATCCTTGAACAGAATACCTTGCGGGTCGTTTCACTGGTGTCATCTGAAACTATTGCAGAAGTCACGATTAACCACTAATTTATGTCAAACCTTGGCTAAAATTTTTCATTTTTTACATTAATAGGTTCGAGACGCTCAGCGTCTTCTAACAAGGGATTCGACAGATGGTGCAAGAGATTCAGACCGCGGTGACGGAATGGGTGGATATTGTCAGCGAGAATAACGATGTCATCGCCCAGGCCACCCGTCAGCAGATGCGTGCCGAGCGGCTAAGGCATCGCGCCAGCTATATCGTGGTCCATGATGGTATGGGGAATATTCTGGTACAGCGCCGTACCGCCAACAAAGATTTCTACCCCGGCTATCTGGACGCCACCGCCGGCGGCGTGGTGCAAAGCGGCGAAAACATGCTGGAATCGGCCCGTCGCGAAGCGGAGGAAGAACTCGGCATCGCCGGCGTGCCGTTTGCCGATCACGGTATGTTTTATTTCGAAAACGAGCATTGCCGGGTGTGGGGCGCCTTGTTCAGTTGCGTCAGCCATGGCCCGTTCGCCTTGCAGGCTGAAGAGGTCGAAGAGGTCACCTGGCTGCGGCCCGAGGACATCACCGCCCGTTGCGACGAATTCACCCCGGATTCGCTGAAAGCGCTGTCCTTGTGGATGAGCCGCAACGCTTCGCTTTCCTATGGCAAACCGGCCGTCGCCGGGGATGACCGCGCCGCCGAATAACGGCGAGGTATGACGATACGCGCCATAAGGGCCGGCTTGGCTTGGGCCAAGCATAAACGCGCTTCCCGCGCTAACGGTCATGGACGCGCTCCCCGTCGGGTTTACCGGCGCGGGTCCGTTTGTTCAATGGACTGGCAAGGGGGCATCAAATACTGGCCCTTTTGCACAAGGTGGCCGCAACGGCGGCTACCGGTCGCCATGGTTCGTCGTTGAGCCGGGCCAGTAAGGCTTCGCCGGCTAGAATGCCGATTTCCCGGTGGGGTACCGTTATGGTGGTTAAAGGCGGCTGACAGACCGTGCTCACATCGCTGTTGCCAAAGCCGGCCACCGCCAGTTGTTCCGGCACCTTGATATGTCGGCGCTGGCATTCGTACAGGACGCCGCAGGCCAGTTCGTCGGACAGGCAAATCAACGCATCCATCTCCGGCCAGGCCAGCAGCAGCTCGGGCAATTGCTGCGCGCCGGTGCTAAACGTCGCCGGAAGCGCGGCATTCAGTACCCGCTGGGGCGACATATGGTTGCGCAGCATTGTCTTGTTCCAGCCCTGCAAGAACTGCTGAAACAGCCACTGTTCCTGGTTGGCGCACAGCAGTCCGATGTTCTGGTAGCCTTTATCCAGGACGGTCTGGGTGAGCTTACCCATGGCCTGCGCAATATCGATGCCGATATTCATATCCAGCGGATCCTGGCGAACCGCGCCGATTTCAATGACCGGAATATGGGCGCCGGCAAGCCAGCCGCGCGTATCGTCGCTGTGCTCTACACTCAGCAGTACCGCCGCCGCCAGATTATAGGCCAGCAGGGTCTCCAGCAGTTTTCCCTCCCGCTCGGGACTGTGCCGGGTCTCGGCCAGCATGATCTGATAGCCGGCCGGTTGCAATACCTTTTGCAGGCCGGCGAACATCTCCGCGCAGCCCGGCTCCAGCAGACTGGGCACCAGCATGGCGATGGTATAAGACGACGCCGAGGCCAGCGAGCTGGCCGCCAGATTGGGTAAATAGCCTAATTCCTGGATAGCGGCGTCGATTTTATCGCGCAGCTTATCCGAAACTTGCTCCGGTTTGCGCAGCGCCCGGGAAACCGTCATGGTTCCCACGCCGGCGAGCTGCGCCACATCCGCGATAGTGACCCTGCCGGTGCCGCGTCTTTTTTTTATGATGGACATGCACAATCCTACCCATGGGCGCCCGCCGGGACGCCGGCGGGCGCAAGCACAACATAAACCGTTCGTCGAACGATAACGCCAAATGATGCAATGCTGCCTGAATTCCGCCCCCGTAGGCATGATCCAGGCGGCCGGCCTGAACCCGGTTGGCGCGGAGAAACCACAGCGCGCACGCGGTACGCGAAGAAGTCGGGCGCGGACCGGGTTTAAACAGCCAGTGAAACAACCCTAATGGGAACGGTCCCTAGTGTAACCCGCGTCAAACTTTAGGCATATACCCCTTCTAACCTCGACAGAGTGGGGGGCATTTGTTTTTGATAGCGCTATCACAAAACGGTCATTGCTCTCTTTGATAGCGCTATCTTTGGGAGATAAATCACAGTTAGCGGGCGTGGGCTTCATTAAAGTCCCTGTCAATGGATGGATTCTCACCGAATATCCTGGGTTTTGGGGAAGGTATGCCATCCGCGGTAATGCCCGGGCGGCGCTTGGGCGTCGCCGGTATGCCGGCAACGCGGGGCGTGTCGATAATGCGGATACCCCGATTCGCCGGCAAACAATCCCGGAGGCGCCATGCTAAACGACTGGTTAACCGAAAAGACTATTCAACTGGCAGATCGGGTGGCGGACTGGCAGGCGGCGGTGGCGCGGGTTGCGCAACCGCTCCTGACCGGGGGAATCATCAGCGCCGGTTATGTGGCGGCCATCTACCGCCGGCACGGGGAACTGGGGCCATATTACGTTTTGGCGCCAGGTATCGCCATGCCGCATGCCCGTCCGGAGGACGGCGCGCTGGCGCTGGGCTTATCGCTGTTATGCGTCAAACAGGGCGTCGTGTTTCATTCCGTCGAGAATGACCCGGTCTATCTGCTGGTCATGCTGGCCGCGCCGGATAAACACAGCCACGTTAAACTGATTGCCGAACTGGCGGCATTGTTTGCTGATGAACAGGCGGTGAACGCGATACGGCAAGCGGATACGATTGCGGCGATAGCGCAGACTATCGCCGGTTGCAGCGTCAAACCCCAGACGAGCAAATAATGTTAACGACACTTGCATCATTCAAGCGGCGTCGCGACGGCAAGTGAGCAAACGCCCAGACGCAGAGACGGCGTTGCGACCGGGGTGAGCAAACACGGTCAACCGAATTATCCAACACCTGAGGATGCCAAGCATTGTCCGGATCCAAATTGACAAGTAAAACAGTCCTAATAGGGTAGGCAGTTCAACGTGGAATAATTTATCAAGGGTGGTTGACATGAAAATCATGGCTATTTGCGGTTCGGGACTGGGCAGCAGTTTAATGATGGAAATGAATATAAAAAAAGTGTTGAAAAAAATGTCCATCGAAGCCGAGGTGGAACATTCCGATCTGTCGTCGGCCATTCCGGGCGCGGCCGATGTTTTCGTGATGGCCAAAGACATTGCTTATAGCGCCAGGGTGCCGGAAAAACAATTGGTGATATTAAGTAATATTGTGGATATTAATGAATTGGAAAGCAAACTACACATTTTTTTTCAAGAGCACGCTAAATAATGCACAGTGTTAACGCTAGATAAGCCGTTATTGAGTAGGCCCCCTGCGAAACCAGACAGTAGAAGTCTCTTAACTTAAGAGATAGGCTTGGATACATGTCTAACAC
>NZ_SZPQ01000036.1 GCF_005217455.1 Martelella alba | reverse complement strand
GTGCGGTAGTTCAGTCGGTTAGAATACCGGCCTGTCACGCCGGGGGTCGCGGGTTCGAGTCCCGTCCGCACCGCCACCCTATTTAGGGGCGTAGTTCAATTGGTAGAGCACCGGTCTCCAAAACCGGGTGTTGGGAGTTCGAGTCTCTCCGCCCCTGCCATACAAATATAAGGCCCTTCGCTTTGGCGAAGGGCTTTTTTGTTTGTGCGCCTTGACGGGCGCTGTCTCTTGACCGTGGTAGTCAAGGGGCGGCTTGGAGGCGCAAGTCCTCTGCACACCCGGCAAGGGGAAGTGCTAGCCGAACGGCAAGGGTGCTGAAACACGTACGGCGAAATCTGGGCAAACGAAAGCGGAACACCCGTTGTCAATCGAGGCGGTGATAACACGCAGCAACTTGATGCTGGCCTATCAGCGGGTAGTTGAGAACAAAGGCGTGGCGAGGGTAGATAACCTGGACATCAGCGAACTCAAAAACTGGCTGAAACGGCACTGGCCGACGGTGAAGGCGGCCTGAGTGAAGAAAGGGCATGAATATCGGCGACGAACCAGCGCGGTCCTTGGTGGAACGCGGGGGCAAGTCATATGAATCAAACGCTGCCGAAGAAAGTCTTTGATCGCGTAGGCTTGATATCACTGGTAAAGTTGCACCGGCAGTTCCAGAGTTGTAAATGAATCGCCGTATACGGAACCGTACGTACGGTGGTATGAGAGGACGGCGGAAGAAATCCCGCCTCCTACCCAATTGTTCATTCGTCAATGTCTGGCCAGTGAATATCAGCGCCCGAAAATAGGCTATGTGATAGGTAAAATAGGCGAAGAAATAGAGAAGTCGAAATTAAGAAATAGGAAAATCATAGCAAGTCATTAACCTCACATTAACATTGATTCCCCCTTTCCCGGGTTACGCCAACTGCCCTTACTCATCGTTTTTCATCAATGTCTTGTCCTTGCAATGACTACGGCTTGCTTATAAAGCCAATTCTAACTCATTGATTATAGGGTATAATCATGACGTTTCAGGAGGGGGATATTCCAGCGGTTATATAAGCGGGGTCATCCAATCCATCCGGCAACAATATTTATTACTTTTCTTCGCTATCCATTCGTGAAGCGTTGTCATTTTTTCGATATACTTGTCATAAATTGTATTCCAGTCAGTAAGAGAGACATTCTGCCTCTCAGTGGAAGCCGTCATCGGTGGTGAAAACACGATTAGGGCGAATGTGAGGCTGACTTGCCGCTGCGGTATAACTTGAATTATTCAGTGTATGAATAATCTAATGTGGAAATAATAAAAACAAAGTATAAATTTTAATAAAAATGGGAGCATTTGCGGGTTAAGTGATCAATGAATGTCACGAGAGCAGTACAGTCCATATAAAAAACGGTTTAGACCATTGCCATCCTGTCGAGATATTATTGAACCTCGTTATAAAGTAAAAAAAGGAAATAGACTATCTTTTCTTGGATCGACAGAATAGCTAATTTTTACATGCTAAGGTTCGTTAAATGCCATCATATTGGTATGCTTTCTTGCGTAATCATCTATAATTCAATCCACTACGGTTATCTTTGATAAACCGATCATCGCTGATTTGTCCATCTGAATAAAACGGGTCACATATCCTGGAAATAAATATTTCTCGAAAATGTGATGTAGTACGAGATTAAAAGTTAATTTTTTGTTTAGCTTTAAAGCTGTTAATTGCGTATCAGTAACCATGTGCCTAATAATTCAGAGGATGATGACTATGTGGAAGCGTTTACTTTTAGGAACTGCTATTGCTATGGCGATGTCCTCCACGGTATTCGCAGCGCCCCTGATCGTGGGTTTTTCTCAGGTCGGTTCCGAATCCGGTTGGCGATCAGCGGAAACTACAGTGGCGAAAAGAGAGGCCCAGCAACGGGGAATCACGTTAAAGATCGCCGACGGACAACAAAAGCAGGAAAACCAGATCAAAGCGGTTCGCTCATTCATTGCCCAGGGCGTTAATGCCATTTTTATCGCCCCAGTGGTACAGACTGGCTGGGAACCGGTGCTAGAGGAAGCCAAGAGAGCCAAAATTCCGGTATTCTTGCTGGACCGGGCTATTACAGTTAAAGATAAATCCCTTTATCTCTCCGTCGTCACTGCCGATAACGTTTTGGAAGGCAAGCTGATAGGCGATTGGTTGGTGAAAACCCTCAATGGTAAACCCTGCAATGTCGTGGAATTGCAAGGTACGGTCGGCGCCAGCGTGGCTATCGATCGTAAAAAAGGATTTGCCGAAGCGATAGCGAACTCGCCGAATATCAAGATTATTCGCTCGCAGTCCGGTGATTTCACCCGTAGTGGCGGCAAACAAGTTATGGAAAGTTTCATCAAAGCGGAAAACAATGGCAAAAATATTTGTATGGTATTCGCCCATAACGACGATATGGCTATCGGTGCCATACAGGCTATCAAAGAAGCCGGCCTCAAGCCGGGCAAAGATATCCTGACTGGCTCGATTGACGGTGTCCCGGATATTTATAAGGCCATGCTGGCAGGTGAGGCCAATGCCAATGTCGAATTGACACCGAATATGGCCGGGCCCGCTTTCGATGCGCTGGATAAATACCTCAAAGATGGCACCAAGCCGCCTAAGATTATCAGGACGGAAAGTCGGCTCTATTTACCCGCCGATGCTCAAGCGCAGTTGGATAAGAAGAGCGGCATGGGTTATTAGTCGCCACTGCGCGAACAATAGCCACTAGCCTCGGGAAGTGGCGAGACCGAAAGTTCGGCGCGAGGACAAGCGCCGGACGCGCCAGCAAAACATCGGTTATCGCCTTTCCCGGTTATGGATTGTCGCGGCATCGCGCCCTTATGCTCAGGCCCGAGCCGCGAAACCCGGTTGTTGTGTTATTGAGCCGCGCGAGGGTACCGGCTCCATAAGAGGGATTTATCGGAAGTGTGTATTCGGCTTTCCGGCCGGATTGTTGTATGGCCAATTGCTGCATATCAGAACGCCTTTTTCCGGTTACGTATTAGGAGCAGATAACGTGAGCATTGACGAAAACCCAAATGACGTATTGCTTTCCATTACCGGTCTAAGTAAAAGTTTTCCCGGGGTCAAAGCGTTAAATGATGTGTCGTTAAGCCTGCGGCGAGGTGAGATCATGGCGCTGCTGGGCGAAAATGGCGCCGGAAAATCGACCTTGATCAAAGCGCTGACAGGTGTTTACCAGCCTGATAGCGGATCCATCATTCTCGATGGGCGGGAGATACATCCAAAAAATACCGCGCATGCCCAGTCCCTGGGTATTGGTACCGTCTATCAGGAAGTCAATCTGTTGCCGAATATGCCGGTGGCCGACAATTTGTTCATAGGCCGGGAGCCGCGTCGTTTTGGTTTTATCGAACGGAAAAAAATGAATCGGCGGGCTCAGGATCTGCTGGCCGGTTACGGATTTTCCCTGGACGTAACGGAGCCGCTCGGCCATTTTTCCGTCGCCATGCAACAGGTGGTGGCAATTTGCCGGGCAGTGGATCTTTCCGCGAAAGTTTTGATCCTCGACGAACCCACCGCCAGTCTGGATACCCACGAAGTGGAAATGCTGTTCGGCATCATGCGGCAACTGCGTGAGAGGGGTATTAGCCTGATTTTTATCACTCACTTTCTCGATCAGGTATACACCATTTCCGACAGAATCACGGTTCTGCGCAACGGCGCCTTTGTCGGCACCCGGGTGACCCATGAGCTACCCCATATCGAACTGGTCAAAATGATGTTGGGCAGGGAACTGGACGATAGCGCCTTGCAACGAGCCGGCCGCACGTTGCTCAATGATAAGCCGGTGGTATCCTTTGAGGGATACGGCAAGAAAAATACCATACAACCTTTTGATCTGGATGTACGACCTGGCGAAATCGTGGGATTGGCTGGTTTGCTGGGATCGGGCCGAACGGAAACCGCCGAGGTGATTTTCGGTATCCGCCCGGCGGATACCGGTGTTGCGCGCATCAAGGGCAAAAAGCAGGCGATACGTTCGCCCAGCAAGGCTTCGCGCCTGGGGCTGGGATTTTGCCCGGAAGATCGTAAAACCGACGGTATTATCGCCGCCGCCTCGGTAAGGGAGAACATCATTCTTGCCTTGCAAGCCCAGCGGGGCTGGCTGCGTCCCATTTCCCGCAAGGAGCAGAACAATATCGCCGAGCGTTTTATCCGGCAATTGGGGATTCGCACCCCGAGTGTGGAGCAGCCTATTGAATATCTGTCCGGCGGCAACCAACAAAAGGTGTTATTGTCTCGCTGGCTGTTGACCAAGCCGCAATTCTTGATTCTTGATGAACCTACCCGCGGTATCGACGTCGGCGCGCACGCCGAAATCATCCGTCTGATCGAAACCTTATGCGCCGATGGCCTCGCGCTGGTGGTCATCTCTTCGGAACTAGAAGAACTGGTGGGTTACGCCGATCGGGTAATCATCTTGCGGGACCGCAAACATACGGCCGCCATCCCCCTCGAAAAGTTATCCGTCAGCGCCATCATGAATGCGATTGCCGCTTAAGGAGTGAGATGTCATGTCTGGTCAAACGCCTTCCCTTGCCAAACCGGCCGCCGTTAAGCGCTGGTCGGGCGCAGGAATGCCGCAACTGGCGGCGCTGGTGGTGGTGCTGCTGGTTGATTTCATCGTCGCCAATAACTTTTTCTCCATACATATCCAGGACGGGCGCCTGTTCGGCAGCGTCATTGATATCATGAACCGTTGCGCGCCGGTGGCGTTGCTGTCCATCGGTATGACGCTGGTTATCGCCACCGGCGGCATCGACCTTTCGGTGGGGGCGGTGATGGCGATTGCCGGGGCTGCCGCCGCCGCGCTCACCGTGCACGGGTACAGCTTGCCGACGGTCATCGCCGCCACGATAGGCGTCGGTATTCTCTCCGGGCTTTGGAACGGGATATTGGTGGCGATACTGAAAATACAACCCATTGTCGCCACATTGATACTGATGGTGGCGGGGAGGGGTATCGCCCAATTGATTACCGCGGGTCAAATCGTCACGTTCGACAACCCCTCGCTGGCCTGGATCGGCAGTGGCGCCTGGCTCTATTTCCCCGTACCGGTATTTATCACGCTATTTGCTTTATTGGCGGTTTGGCTGTTGACGCGAAAGACCGCCTTGGGATTGTTTATCGAAGCGGTGGGCATCAATATCCGCGCGGCCAAAAACGCCGGCGTCAAAACCCGTCTTATCGTGATGTCCACCTATGTTGTCAGCGGCATTTGCGCCGCCATCGCCGGATTAATCGTGACTGCGGATATCCGGGGCGCGGACGCCAACAATGCGGGTTTATATCTGGAAATGGATGCCATCCTGGCGGTGGTGATCGGCGGAGGTTCCTTGATGGGCGGCCGATTCAATCTTTTCCTATCCGTACTGGGCGCATTGATTATACAGGGAATGAACACCGGTATTTTGCTGTCCGGGTTCCAACCGGAACTCAACCTGGTGGTGAAAGCCGTTGTCGTCATGTGCGTACTGGTCATCCAATCGCCCAGTTTCATCGCTTTTCTCGGCAGGAGGCGCCGCCATGTTTAAACGTAATCTTCCGCTGATGATTACCTTCGCGGTATTTATTGTCGGCTACCTCTTCTGTCTCAGTCGCTTCCCCGGCTTCGCTTCCACCCGGGTGATATGCAATATTCTGACGGATAATGCTTTTCTCGGCATTATCGCGGTAGGGATGACGTTTGTCATTCTCTCCGGCGGTATCGATCTCTCCGTGGGTTCGGTTATCGCCTTTACCGGTGTATTCCTGGCGCGGGCCATTGGCGATTGGCATATTTCCCCGTTGATCGCTTTTCCGTTGATATTGGCAATGGGCTGTGGTTTCGGCGCTTTTATGGGGTGGCTGGTGGATGCCCTAAAGATTCCCGCGTTCATCATCACCTTGGCGGGGATGTTTTTCTTGCGCGGCACCAGTTTTTTGGTATCGGAAGAATCATTGCCCATTAATCATCCCATCTACGAGACCTTATCAGGCTTGTCCTGGCAAATGCCCGGCGGCGGGGAGCTTAGCGTCCTGGGCGTGATCATGCTGATTGTGGTGGCCTTCGGCATCATTTTGTCTCGTTATACCCGATTCGGCAGCCAGGTCTACGCCATCGGCGGCAATGCTATGGCGGCCAATCTGATGGGCATATCCACGCGCAGCACCACCATCCGTATTTACATGCTGTCCACTGGGCTGTCTACGCTGGCCGGTATCGTTTTCTCCATATACACCTCCGCGGGCTATGCTCTGGCGGGCGTGGGCGTTGAACTGGATGCCATCGCATCGGTGGTGATAGGCGGTACGCTGTTGACCGGCGGCGTAGGCACCGTGTTGGGTACATTGTTCGGTGTAATGATTCAAGGGTTGATTCAAACTTATATCAACTTCGACGGGACGTTAAGTTCCTGGTGGACCAAAATCGTCATCGGCATTCTCTTATTTGTGTTTATCGGGCTCCAGCGTTTACTGACCTCGGTGTGGGAAGGGCAGCAAAATGCCAGGGTGACCAATATTCCCCCAACGGCGGAAAAACTCTCCGGCGCCTAGGTTTGTCGGGATGGAGGATAAAAGAGGCGATTAGGCGAACCGCGATGAAGAGTCGCGGATATAACAGCCTAGAAACGGTTTTAACGCATTTTTAACCCCCAAACGGGGAGAACTATGCCTTGCGTTGAAAAACGACGTGGCGGGGTTCAGGGGATTTCAGAAAACAGGCGTTTTAAGTAAGTGGCGGATCATAGAACGCTGATCGCTGTTTTGCAGCCAAACCGCATACAGGGGGCGAAGCAGTGGCGGCACGTCGGCGACGAGACGGAGTTCGGGGTAGTCCTCGGCCCATTGGCTGGGCAAAAAGGCGCACGCGCCGGTGGAAGGCAGTAAGCGGCGGGCCAGGTGCGCCGAGGTGGTGCTCAGCGCCGGCGTCGAATGATTCATCAGCAAGCGGTTCTCGTGGATATGAAAATCGGCGCCCCATTCCAGCCGCAGATAGGGCCGTTCCTCTTCCACCGGTTCGGCGGCGGTAAATAGCGAAAGCGAAAAGTTACCCAGCAGCTGACAGGTTAGCTCTTCCATCTTGGGCGCTTCGGTGGTGATGAGCAAATCCAACTGCCTTTCGTGCAACTGGCTTACCAGCGAGTGCCGCAAGGCGATGCGGGCCTCCACCTGTAGCGCGTCGCGTTGCTGGTAGAGCCGCTCGACCCAGGGGCCGAGCCAGGCCTCCCAAAGCGCGGCTGTTGCGCCGATGGACAACAGGTTGTGTTGCAAGGAACGCGTGACGTCTTGTTTGGCCAATTGCCAGGTGGACATCAGGTTTTCTGCGTAAGGCAGCAGGCTTTCGCCGGCCGGCGTCAGGCGGATATTGTTGCGATGGCGGGTAAAAAGGCTTACGCCCAGTTGGTTCTCCAACTGGCGGATACGGAAGCTGACCGCTGATTGCGTCAGGTAGAGCGCTTCCGCAGCGCGGCCGAAGTGTTTGGTTCGGCTGACTTCTAAAAAGGTTTTCAGTAATTCCGTATCCACGTTCCATCTCCAAAAAATTTTATCGTGACGATTTAAATGTTTTGTTTTACAGAAAGTCAAGCCTATCTAATACTCCGCGCCATAAACAGTACGGCTTATGAAAGGATGGGGAGCGCTTAAGATGGCGGACAGCTTTTCTACTACCAATCGTTATTTTGATAACAAAAATTATCCACGCGGGTTTTCCCGGCATGGTCATTTCACCATTCGGGAGGCGCAATTACTGGAACGCTACGGTCATGCCTACAACGATCTGGATAGCGGTAAACGCGCACCTGTGACCGACGAAGAAAAACAGTTCGTCGCGGTATGCCATGGCGAGCGTGAACCCGCCACGGAGCATGAAAAAGTTTGGTTCAAATATATTGAGCATATCCGCCGGCCTAAGCGGTTTCATACGTTATCCGGTGGAAAACCGCAAATGGACGTGCTGGAAGATTATACCGACAGCGAAGATTGACGGCGAGGCGGGGGGGCGGCCCCTTATTGTTCCAATTGCCGCCAAAGCTGTTGCAGCAGGCGATCCATGCTGCGATAGCTCACAGCTTCCGACAAATGACAACGTTGTATGCCGGATTCACCGGCCAGATCCGCCAGTGTGCGGGCGACCTTCAGGGTCCGGTGCCAGGCGCGCGCCGACAGACCGAGCTTTTCCATCACGCCTTCCAAGAACAACGCGTCAGTTTCTTCCAGACGGCAATGGACCGCTAATTCCCGGTTGGTGAGGTGTGCATTGATTTTTCGGCAGCGATGCCATTGAATTTCCCGCGCCTGTCTCACCCTTTCCCGTACCGCCGAACTGCTTTCGCCATCCGTTGAGGTCCGACCCAACAGGCCGGGCGGCAATAGCGGCACCTCCACCGACATATCGAAACGATCGAGAAAAGGCCCGGATAAACGGTTGAGATAGCGTAAAGCCTGTTGTGGTCCGCCCCGGCTGTGGACGCCTTGCACATCGCCGGTGGGGCTGGGGTTCATCGCACCCAGCAACTGGAACCTCGCCGGATAGGCCACTTTGACCTGGGCGCGGGAGATATTGATCTCTCCCGTTTCCAGCGGTTCCCGCAACGCATCCAGCACTCCCCGTTGGAATTCGGGCAATTCATCGAGAAACAGCACGCCATTATGGGCCAGGGACGCCTCGCCTGGGCGAGGCCAGGCGCCACCGCCTATCAATGCCGCCGGGGTGGCGCTGTGGTGGGGCGTGCGGAAGGGGCGACGCCGCCAGTATCGCCGGGCGTTATCCTGGCCAAGCAAACTGGCGACGGCGGCGGTTTCAATGGCCTCATCGTCGCTCAAGGGGGGGAGAATACCGGGCAACCGGCCGGCCAGCATGGTTTTACCCGTGCCCGGCGGTCCGAGCAACAGCAGATTATGGCCGCCGGCGGCGGCGATCTCCAGCGCGCGCTTGGCCTGATGTTGACCGATGATATCCCGCAAATCCGCCTCGTCCGGTTCGGGCGGCGGCGCGGCGCAATCGGCCGCGGCGGGAAGTTGCGATGCCCCTTGCAGGAAACGGCAGACATCCCGCAGGCTGGCCGCCAACCATACCTGACTTTCGGCGACCAGCATCGCTTCGGGGCCGTTGTGTTCGGGCAACACGAGTGACCGTTGCGCCCGTTTCGCCTCCAGCGCGGCGGGAATAATCCCTTGTACCGGACGTATCTCGCCGGACAGCGCCAGTTCGCCGAGGAACTCGAGGCCCGACAGTGAATGCGGAGGGATTTGCCGCGATGCCGCCAATACCGCCAGGGCGATGGGCAAATCATAACGGCCGCCCTCTTTGGGCAGGTCAGCCGGCGCCAGATTGACGGTAATGCGCCGGGCGGGGAAATCGAAACCATTATTGAGCAAAGCGCTGCGTACCCGGTCTCGGGCGCCTTTGGCCGGCGCATCGGGCAATCCGACCAGGGTAAATCCGGGCAGACCCTTGCTGATGTGGGCCTCAACGATGATCAGCGGCGCCTCAATGCCGATGGAAGAGCGGGTATAAACAAACGCCAGCGACATAAAGACTCCGAAAAAACGTTGATGCCGACATTGTGCCTTAACGCCGCCGGGAGGACCCGGTAATCACCCTGGCTTGCGGCGCCGCTCGTAAAGAAAATTTCGGCAATGCGGCGGGGACAATCCGGGATGCGGGCTGATACGCAAAAGCACGGTCATGATGATGACGAGATGGAGCGGCGGTCAAATCAGCCGGCAGAGTGAAAAAAATTCATGAGATATCAAATTATTGAATATGCTTATATTTATTCCGGTTTTATGCCGCGCCCCGCGGCGGCGGCGGGAAAAAACAGTTGTCAGCACGCCCCTGACTGTGATAACTCTGTAGCCATTCATACGACACAAAGTATTATTGAAAACCTATTTATGAAAGCCCTAACCCAAGTGATTAGCCTAGTCGTGATTAGCGTGGTGGTGATTATTATCCCACCGTGCGGGGCAGCACTTGGACGAAGAACGGCTTAGCGAACAAGCTTAATTCTCAAGAAACCCCCGCAACGAAGCGGGGGTTTTTTTTGCATCCTATATTGTCGAGCTGGCGGAAAAACCAAAAATGCAAGAGGAACAGAAAATGAACATTAGCATAAAATCCTGTTCCTGCCCTACACAGGCGGGGAAGTCAATATGAATGGGGCCCAGTGGGTAGTGCAAGCGCTGCGCGCACAAGGTGTGGACATGGTCTTCGGTTATCCCGGCGGCGCTATAATGCCGGTATACGATGCGCTATATGATGGCGGAGTGGAACATGTGCTTTGCCGTCATGAGCAAGGCGCGGCCATGGCGGCAATTGGCTACGCACGGGCCACCGGTAAGGTCGGGGTGTGCATCGCCACGTCCGGTCCCGGCGCCACCAATCTGATAACCGGCCTGGCGGACGCGCTTATGGATTCGGTGCCGCTGGTGGCGATTACCGGGCAGGTCGGCTCGTCGTTCATTGGCACCGACGCCTTTCAGGAAATCGATGTGTTGGGGTTATCCCTGGCCTGCACCAAGCACAGCTTTCTGGTGGAATCGCTTGATGAACTGCCCGCCGTTATGGCCGAAGCGTTCACCATCGCCGCCGGCGGTCGGCCAGGACCGGTGCTTATCGATATTCCCAAAGATATTCAACTGGCTTGTGGCGATCTTAATCCACATCTGGTGAGTGTGAGCGGCGAGGACGGCATTATCGACGGCGATCTTGACGCGGCGCGCGCGCTGCTGGCCCAGGCCGACAAACCGATGCTGTACATCGGCGGCGGCGTGGGGATAGCGCGGGCGGTGCCGGCGCTGCGGGCGTTCATCGACCAAACCGGTATGCCTTGTGTCGCGACTCTCAAGGGCCTGGGCGCGCCGGATCCGGATTACCCCTGTTATCTGGGCATGTTGGGCATGCATGGCAATCAGGCGGCCAATCTGGCAGTACAAGGCTGCGATTTACTGATGGCGGTGGGGGCGCGTTTCGATGATCGCGTCACCGGCCGATTGAATGCTTTCGCCCCTAACGCCAAGGTTATCCATTTAGATATCGACCCGGCGGAACTGGGGAAATTACGACAGCCGCATGTGGCGCTGCGCGGCGATCTGAATCTGTTGTTGCCCGCCCTGGCGCGGCCGCTGTCCATTCAGGCATGGCGTACCGAAACCCAGGCGCTTAAAGCGGAGTACCTGTGGCGATACGATCATCCGGGCGAAGCGATTTATGCCCCGGCGCTGCTTAATACCCTGTCGCGGCGGGCGCCGGCCGATATGGTCGTTACCACCGATGTCGGTCAGCACCAGATGTGGGCGGCCCAGCATATGCGCTTTAGCCGGCCGGAGAATTTCATCACTTCCAGCGGTCTGGGCACCATGGGATTCGGTATCCCGGCCGCGGTCGGCGCTCAGATAGCGCGTCCGCAAGATACCGTGGTCTGTATCTCCGGCGACGGTTCGTTCATGATGAACGTTCAGGAATTGACCACCATCAAACGAAAACGGCTGCCCTTAAAGATCGTTTTGCTGGATAACCAGCGATTAGGCATGGTTCGACAGTGGCAGCAATTGTTTTTCGATGCGCGTTACAGTGAAACCATTCTTTCCGATAACCCCAATTTTCTTGTCCTGGCCAGCGCGTTTGATATCCCCGGCCAACGCATCACCCGTAAAGACCAGATCGATGCCGCCCTGGAAACGATGTTTTCTCAGCAGGGGCCTTACCTGTTACATGTCTCCATCGACGAACACGAAAATGTCTGGCCCCTGGTGCCTCCCGGCGCCGGTAATGAAACCATGTTGGAGAAATCATCATGATGCAGCATCAGCTTTCCATTGAAGCGCGTTTTCGGCCTGAATTGCTGGAACGCGTACTGCGGGTGGTCCGCCACCGCGGATTCCGGGTTTGCGCGTTGAATATGGCGCCGCGAATCAATGAGGACAACATAAATATTCAATTGACCGTTGCAAGCCAGCGGCCGGTCGATTTACTGTCTTCGCAATTAACTAAACTTATGGATGTCGCCGCTGTCGAGATCCAGCAATTGACAACACAACAAATACGCGCCTGAGGCACGATAAAGGAAAAAGAAAATGACAACGAACAAAGCTGATTATATCTGGTTCAACGGCGAAATGGTTCCGTGGGGCGAGGCCAAAGTCCATGTAATGTCCCATGCGTTGCATTATGGATCATCAGTCTTCGAAGGCGTGCGTTGTTACGATTCGCATAAAGGGCCGGTGGTGTTCCGTCATCGCGAACACATGCGCCGCCTGCACGATTCCGCCAAGATCTACCGTATGCCGGTCAGCTTCACTGTTGATGAGTTGATGAGCGCCACCCGGGCGGTGGTGAAAAAGAACAATCTGGTCAGCGCCTATATCCGGCCGCTGATATTTGTAGGCGATGTCGGCATGGGTGTGAACCCGCCGCCGGATTACAACACCGATGTCATCATCGCCGCCTTCCCTTGGGGGGCGTATTTGGGCGAGGACGCATTGGATCAGGGTATCGATGCCATGGTGTCCTCCTGGCATCGGGTGGCGGCCAATACCATTCCCACGGCGGCCAAAGCCGGGGGCAACTACCTGTCATCAATGCTGGTGGGCAGTGAAGCCCGCCGCCATGGTTACCAGGAAGGTCTCGCTCTGGATGTGCACGGTTATGTTTCCGAAGGCGCCGGCGAAAATCTGTTTGAGGTCAAAGACGGGATCCTGTTTACCCCGCCGTTCACTTCCTCGGCGCTGCCGGGCATAACCCGCGACGCTATCATCAAGCTGGCGAAAACGCTGGGAATAGAAGTGCGCGAGCAGGTGTTGTCTCGCGAATCGCTGTATTTGGCCGACGAAGTCTTTTTGTCCGGCACCGCCGCTGAAATCACTCCCGTGCGCAGCGTCGATAAGATCCAAGTCGGCATTGGGCGTTGCGGCCCGGTAACCAAACGTTTGCAACAGGCTTTCTTCGGCCTGTTTACCGGTGAGACCGAAGATAAATGGGGCTGGCTGGATCCGGTCAACGACTAACGGTCCCACAATAACAAGAATGTCCCGGGCGCGGGCGGCTTACCGTCGCAAGACCAAGCGTCCGTCCGGGCGTTGAGAGGCGGAGCGCGGCAGACACAGATATCCCGCTCGAATTCGGCCGATCCGCCGCCCGGCCCAAAGAATAACTGGAGTATTGAGCATGCCCAAGTACCGTTCCGCGACCACCACCCACGGTCGCAATATGGCTGGCGCCCGCGCATTATGGCGCGCCACCGGTATGACCGACGATGATTTCGGCAAACCGATTATCGCCGTGGTGAATTCGTTCACCCAATTCGTGCCTGGCCATGTCCACCTGCGCGATCTGGGCAAACTGGTCGCCGAACAGATCGAAGCCGCCGGCGGCGTGGCGAAGGAATTCAACACGATCGCCGTTGATGACGGGATTGCCATGGGGCATGGCGGCATGCTCTACTCGCTGCCCTCCCGCGAGCTGATCGCCGACTCGGTGGAATATATGGTCAACGCCCATTGCGCCGACGCCATGGTCTGTATTTCCAATTGCGATAAAATCACCCCCGGTATGCTGATGGCGGCGTTGCGATTGAACATTCCGGCGATTTTCGTCTCCGGCGGTCCGATGGAGGCCGGCAAAACCAAGTTGTCGGACAAAATCATTAAATTGGACCTGATAGACGCCATGATGCAAGGCGCCAATCCGAAGGTTTCCGATGAGGACAGCAACCAGATCGAACGTTCCGCGTGTCCTACCTGCGGTTCCTGTTCGGGCATGTTCACCGCCAATTCCATGAATTGCCTGACCGAGGCCCTTGGCCTGTCACAACCGGGCAATGGTTCGTTGTTGGCCACCCACGCCGATCGCAGGCAATTATTCGTTAATGCCGGCCAACGTATCGTCCATTTGGCCAAACGGTATTACGAGCAAGACGATGAACGCGTATTGCCGCGCGGCATCGCCACTAAAGACGCTTTCGAAAACGCCATGACGCTGGATATCGCCATGGGCGGCTCCACCAATACCGTATTGCATCTCTTGGCGGCGGCGCAGGAAGGCGAGGTGGATTTCACCATGGCGGATATCGACAGGCTGTCGCGTAAGGTGCCCCACCTGTGTAAAGTGGCGCCGAGCACGCAAAAATACCATATGGAAGACGTGCATCGCGCCGGCGGGGTGCTGGGCATCCTTGGCGAACTGGACCGTGTCGGCCTGCTGCATCGCGATGTCCGCAATGTGCTGGGAATGACCTTATCCGAAACCCTGCGCCAGTACGATGTCATGGTGACCGACGATCAGGACGTGAAAAAAATGTATGCCGCCGGCCCGGCGGGGATTCGCACCACGCAGGCGTTTTCCCAGGATTGCCGCTGGCCGTCGCTGGATACCGATCGCCAGGAAGGGTGCATCCGCTCGCGCGAATTCGCCTACAGCCAGGATGGCGGACTGGCGGTGCTTTACGGCAATATCGCCAAAGACGGCTGTATCGTAAAAACCGCGGGTGTCGATAAAAACATTTTGACATTCCGTGGTCCAGCCAAAGTCTATGAAAGCCAGGAAGACGCGTCGGAGGCCATTTTGGGCGGTAAGGTGGTGGCCGGCGACGTGGTGGTTATCCGTCACGAAGGCCCGCGGGGCGGGCCGGGCATGCAGGAAATGCTGTATCCCACCACTTTTTTGAAATCCATGGGGCTGGGTAAAAGCTGCGCGCTTATCACCGACGGCCGCTTTTCCGGCGGCACCTCCGGCCTGTCCATCGGCCATGTTTCACCGGAGGCGGCCAGCGGCGGCCTCATCGGTTTGGTACGTGACGGCGATATTATCGAAATCGATATCCATGCCCGCGCTATCGCGCTGGATGTGCCGGCCGGCGAGCTGGCCGCCCGGCGCGAGGCGGAACTGGCGCGCGGCGAAGAAGCCTGGACGCCGACCGCCCGCCAGCGACCGGTATCCTTTGCCTTGCGGGCCTACGCCATGCTGGCCACCAGCGCCGATAAAGGCGCGGTACGCGATAAGAGCAAGCTGGGGGGCTAACCGGGAATGGCAGAATTACTACCGCTTTCCTCCACGCCCGATAGCGCGGAATATCTGCGCGCGGCGTTGAGTTCCCCGGTCTACGAAGTGGCCCAGGTCACGCCTTTGCAAACGATGGATAAGCTGTCCGGTCGCCTGGGTAACACGATTTTGGTGAAACGGGAAGACCGGCAGCCCGTGCATAGTTTCAAGCTGCGCGGCGCTTATGCCATGATAGCCGGCCTTAATGAAGAGCAAAAAGCCCATGGCGTGGTTACCGCTTCAGCGGGCAATCACGCGCAAGGGGTGGCGTTATCCGCCAGCAGACTGGGTATCAAGGCGCTTATCGTCATGCCGGTGGCCACGGCGGATATCAAAGTCGACGCGGTACGCAGTCTGGGCGGCGAAGCCCTACTCTACGGCGCCAATTTCGACGAGGCCAAGGCCAAGGCCATCGAGCTGGCGCGGGAATTCCACTATACCTTTGTGCCGCCGTTCGACCACCCGGCGGTGATTGCCGGCCAGGGCACCTTGGCGATGGAACTGCTGCAACAAGATTCGCATCTGGACCGCATATTCGTCCCGGTGGGCGGCGGCGGCCTGGCTGCCGGCATCGCGGTGCTTATCAAGCATCTGATGCCGCAAATCCAGGTTATCGGCGTCGAGGCCGAAGATTCCGCTTGCCTGCGGGCGGCATTGGATGCCGGCGAACCGGTGAATCTGACCCGGGTCGGCCTGTTCGCCGAAGGGGTGGCGGTGAAACGGATCGGCGATGAAACCTTCCGGCTCTGCCAGGCCTATCTCGACGATGTGATCACTGTCGATAGCGACGCCATTTGCGCGGCGGTGAAGGATATTTTCGAAGACGTGCGGGCGATCGCGGAACCGGCGGGAGCCCTGGCGCTGGCCGGCATGAAAAAGTATATTCAGCAGCATAACATCCGCGACGAGCGACTGGCGCACATCCTGTCCGGCGCCAATGTGAATTTCCATGGCCTGCGGTATATTTCCGAACGCTGCGAACTGGGCGAACAGCGTGAGGCCTTGATGGCGGTCACGATCCCGGAACAAAAGGGCAGCTTCCTGACCTTTTGCCAGTTGCTGGGCGGACGGGCGGTCACCGAGTTCAATTACCGATATGCCGATGCGGATAACGCTTGTATTTTCGTCGGCGTCCGTCTGACGCAAGGCCACATGGAGCGGGATGAGATCATTGCCGAATTGCAGTCCGGCGGTTATCAGGTCGTGGACCTGTCCGATGATGAAATGGCCAAACTGCATGTGCGCTATATGGTGGGTGGACGGCCGTCGAAACCCCTGCGCGAACGTCTGTTCAGCTTCGAGTTTCCCGAATCTCCGGGAGCATTATTAAAATTTCTGCACACATTGGGCACGTTTTGGAATATCTCATTATTCCACTACCGCAGTCACGGCACCGATTACGGCCGGGTACTGGCCGCCTTTGAACTCGGGGAAAACGAGCCGGAATTCGAGCGCCATTTGTCGGCGTTGGGCTACGAGTGTCATGACGAAACGCAAAACCCCGCCTTCCGGTTTTTTTTGCGAGGCTGAGGATGGCCGGCCGCCATCTCGGGAAGGCGCGCTCCCTGGATGACGGCCCGGCGAGCGCCTTGGCCAAGGGGAAAGGATTCCCCGGCATATGGGAGAATACCGCCCAAGGGGTTTACGGCGGGGTTCAACGTGCCAGTAATTGCCAAAACGCATCGATCAGCGGTTCCTGCAAGCGTTTAATCTGCACGCAGACCCCCAGTTCCAGCGGCGCGACCGCCGTGCCGTGTTCGATGATTTGCACCCGGCTGCGCACCGGCTCGGGACTGTTATCCATCACCACCGAGGGAATAAGAGCGATGCCGCAGCCCAGCGCCACCATGGAAACGATGGCCTCATGGCCGGCTACGGTGGCGTAGATGAGCGGATTGGCAATCCGGTTACTGCGAAACCAGTGATCGATACGGCGGCGCGCCGGGCCGTGTTCCGGCAGGATGAACGGCGTGCGGGACCAATCGGGCTGCTCGGCCAGCGCTTGCGAGCGTACCGGGCAGGGCAACGCGGGGGCGATCAGGATCATGGGGATCTGGCCGATCGGCGCAAAATCGATGCTGGCGGGCAAGATCTCCGGATGTCCGGCGATCCCCAGGTCCGCGTCGCCGGATTGCACTTTGTCCACGGCATCGGCGGCATCGCCGGTGGTCAGTTTGATTTCCACCAGCGGATGTTCGGCGCGGAAACGATCCAGGATAGGCGGTAAATGGCTGTAGGCGGCGGTCACTGAACAAAACAGCCGTAGTTCGCCGCTTAGCGACGGCCCGTGCTGGCCCAGACGATGGGACAACTGCTGATATTGCAGCAATGTCTGTTGGGCGAATACTTTCAATTGCTCGCCGGCGTCGGTAAGTTGCACCGTGCGGTTGTCGCGCAGAAACAGTACGCGCCCAACATCTTCCTCCAGCCGCTGGATTTGCCGCGACAACGTGGAAGGGCTGACATGGGTCGCCTTGGCCGTGCGTCCGAAATGGCGGCTTTCCGCCAGATGAAGGAACAGTTTCAGATCCCTAAGGTCCATGATGTGCGCCGCCTGATATTGTATTGCATGATCTGCAATGTGAGATTGTTAATATATCAATTTAAGCAACGTAATACATGTTTTATAGTGAATACCAAACCGAACCCGCCCGACAGGCGCCCCCGGTTTCGCCCGCGAGCCGAGGCAGCGCGCCGCCGCCAGACGAAAGCGGCGGCCTATCCGGCGGAAAGACATGAACAGCATGACGACATACCCTTTATGGAGCATAGAATGTCCAACTACTTCAACACATTGAGTTTGCGGCAACAACTGGAACAATTAGGTAAATGCCGCTTTATGAACCGGTCCGAATTCGCTGACGAAGCGGGTTATCTGAAAGGCAAAAAAGTGGTGATAGTGGGATGCGGCGCCCAGGGGCTGAACCAGGGCCTGAACATGCGCGATTCCGGTCTGGACATCTCTTATGCATTGCGTCAGGCCGCCATTGATGAAAAACGTCCTTCCTGGCGCAAGGCCACCGAGAACGGTTTCAAAGTGGGCACTTACCAAGAGCTGATTCCCCAGGCCGACCTGGTGGTGAACCTCACGCCGGACAAACAGCATTCCGCCGTGGTGAAAGCGGTGCAGCCGCTGATGAAAAAAGGGGCGGCGCTGGGTTATTCCCATGGGTTCAATATCGTCGAAGTGGGCGAACAAATCCGTAAAGATATCACGGTTATCATGGTGGCGCCCAAATGCCCCGGCACCGAGGTGCGGGAAGAGTACAAACGCGGTTTCGGCGTACCGACCCTTATCGCGGTGCATCCGGAAAACGACCCGCAGGGCGAAGGCATGGCGCTGGCTAAGGCTTGGGCCGCCGCCACTGGCGGCCACCGCGCCGGCGTGCTGGAATCCTCCTTCGTGGCCGAGGTGAAATCAGACCTGATGGGCGAGCAAACCATTCTGTGCGGTATGCTGCAGGTGGGTTCGCTGCTGTGTTTCGATAAGCTGGTGGCTGATGGCATCGACCCCGCCTATGCCGGCAAGCTGGTGCAGTACGGTTGGGAGACCACCACCGAAGCGCTGAAACAGGGCGGCATCACCCTGATGATGGATCGGCTGTCCAACAGCGCCAAATTGCGTGCCTGGGCCTTGTCCGAGCAGTTGAAAGCACTGATGAAACCGTTGTTTGAGAAGCATATGGACGATATTATCAGTGGCGCGTTTTCCAGCGGCATGATGGCCGATTGGGCCAATGATGATGTGAAGCTGCTGACCTGGCGCGAAGAAACCGGCGCGACGCCGTTTGAGAATGCGCCGCAATACGATGGTAAAATCAGCGAACAAGAATATTTCGATCACGGCGTGCTCATGATTGCCATGGCGAAAGCCGGCGTGGAACTGGCGTTTGAAACCATGACCCGTTCCGGCATTATCGCCGAATCGGCTTATTATGAATCGCTGCACGAGCTGCCGCTTATCGCCAATACGATTGCCCGCAAGCGTTTGTATGAAATGAACGTGGTCATTTCCGATACCGCCGAATACGGTAATTACCTGTTTGCCAATGCGGCCATTCCGTTGCTGAAAGAGAAATTCATGGCAAGCGTGCAGCCCGGGGATATCGGTAAACCTGTGCCCGACAGCGCCATTGACAATGCTCAATTACGCGATGTCAACGAGGCTATCCGCCAGCATCCCATTGAAACCGTCGGCGCCAGGCTGCGCGGTTATATGACGGATATGAAGCGTATCGCGGTGGCCAACTGAGGCTTCGTTACTGTACCGATAATGTCCGATTATGGGATAAACCGGCCTTGCGCCGGTTTTTTTATCGCTCATGCCGCGGCATACGGACGGACCTGGCGGGCGGGCCGGGCGAATTTGTCGACGTACCCCGTCGCAGAACCGGCGTCTGACCATGAGCCGCATTATTATTGAGTTTGGTGATTGTGAGGGCGACCCTCTTCGCGTGAAGTGGCGATGGCACAGAATCGTGGACAGGCTCCCTCCGCCGGCCCATTACGGTCAATTTCATCGCCGCTTTCTGCTACAATCTTCCTCCGTGTTTTTGTACCGCCAGGAGTCGAAAAGCCTTATGCGCCTCAATCCCAGCCAGCAACACGCCGTCGAATTCGTTACCGGGCCTTGCCTGGTGCTGGCCGGCGCCGGTTCGGGCAAGACCCGGGTCATCACCAATAAAATCGCCCACTTAATCCGGCAGTGCGGTTATCAGGCCCGGCACATCGCGGCGGTGACCTTTACCAACAAGGCCGCGCGGGAAATGAAGGAGCGGGTGGCGCAAACGCTGGGCCGGCAGGAGGCGCGCGGCCTCACTATCGCCACATTCCATACCCTGGGCCTGGAAATCATCAAACGGGAACACCGGGCGCTGGGCATGAGCGCCAAATTCTCGCTATTTGACGAATACGACCAGCAGGCGCTGCTTAAAGATCTTACCGAGAAATGGCTTGAAGGCGACAAAGATCTTTTGAAACAGTTGGCCTCGGCCATCGGCAACTGGAAAAACGATCTGCTTGATCCGGCGCAGGCCGCCGCCTCGGCACGTTCCGAGCGGGAAAAGCTGTTCGCCCATTGCTACGGCCTTTACGATGCGCACCTCAACGCTTGCAATATCCTGGATTTCGACGATTTGATTTTGCGCCCCACGTTATTGCTGCAACGGGACGCCGAAGCGCGCGAGCGCTGGCAGAACCGCCTGCGCTACCTGCTGGTGGACGAATACCAGGATACCAATACCAGCCAGTATGAACTGGTCAAAATGCTGGTGGGCGCCCGTTCCCGTTTCACCGTGGTGGGCGATGACGACCAATCCATCTATTCCTGGCGTGGCGCCCGCCCGCAAAATCTGGCCCTGCTACGCCAGGACTTCCCTCAATTGCAAGTGATCAAACTGGAACAGAATTACCGTTCCACCGAGCGTATCCTCAAGGCCGCCAATATCCTGATCGCCAATAATCCCCATTTGTTCGAAAAACGCTTGTTTTCCAGCCTGGGTTATGGCGAAGAATTGAAAGTGGTGGTCGCCAATAACGAAGATCACGAAGCGGAGCGGGTCGTGGGCGAGCTGATCGCCCACCGTTTTATCCATAAAACCCGTTACCGCGATTACGCCATTCTCTATCGCGGCAATCACCAGTCCCGGTTATTTGAAAAAATGCTGTTGCAAAACCGCATCCCCTACCGCATTTCCGGCGGCACGTCATTCTTTGCCCGACCGGAAATCAAGGATTTGCTGGCTTATTTGCGGGTATTGACCAATCCGGACGATGACAGCGCCTTCTTGCGGGTGGTAAATACGCCCCGGCGGGAAATTGGTCCGGCGACCTTGCAAAAACTGGGCGAGTGGGCGGCGACGCGCGGTAAAAGCCTGTTCGCGGCAAGCTTCGACGTTGGTCTCGGTCAGACGCTTACCGGTCGCGGCCTGGAGGCCTTGCAGCATTTCACCGTCTGGATGGCGCATATCGCCCGGCAAGTGGAAAGCGAACCGGTGCCGGCGGTAAGGGATTTAATTCGCGGCATGGAGTACGAAAACTGGCTTTATGAGACGTCCCCCAGCCAGAAGGCCGCCGAGATGCGGATGAAAAATGTCGATCAGCTGTTTTCCTGGATGGGCGAAATGCTAACGGGAACGGAACTGAATGATCCCATGACGCTGGATCAGGTGGTGGCGCGTTTCACCCTGCGGGAAATGATGGAGCGGGGAGAGGACGACGAAGAGCTCGATCAGGTGCAGTTAATGACGCTGCATGCCTCGAAGGGCCTTGAGTTTCCTTATGTCTTCCTGGTGGGCATGGAGGAAGGGTTGCTGCCGCACCAAAGCAGTATCGATGAAAACAATATTGAGGAAGAACGCCGGCTGGCCTATGTGGGAATCACCCGCGCGCAAAAGGCGCTGACGTTCACGTTATGCAAGGAGCGGCGCCAATATGGCGAGATGATCCGCCCCGAACCCAGCCGGTTTTTGCTGGAATTGCCGCAGGACGATTTGGCCTGGGAACGGGGACAGAAAACCGTCAGCGCCGAGGAGCGCATGTCCCGGGGCAAAAGCCATGTGGCCAACCTCCGTGAACAACTGGCCAAATCTCGCGAACGCAAAGTCTGAACCCACGGCGCCGGCCGCCGAATCATGCAGGCAACGCTTCTTCCAGTAATAACGGCCAATGGACATAGCTTTGCCACTGGCTTTCGTGTTCCAGATACTCCGCGCGCAACGGATGTGCCTGCAACCACCCCTGGGGGAGCAGAACATGCAGGGTATCGTCTTCCGCCCGCAATGTGATCGCCGGCACCGTGCCGTCGCGCCGCCGGATGGAGAAGATAATCGCCAATCGCATCAGCCGGCAGAGATATTGCGCTTGGCGGGGTGGCAGGCTATTTTGCTGATTGAGCTGCGCGACGTCGATTTGCTGACTTTGATTGAGCAATAGCGTGGCGACCAGCTTTTGCTGGGCGGGCGTAAACCCGGGTAAATCGATGTGGCTGACAAGATAAGCGGCGTGTTGCGGGGCGTTTTTGATATCAATGCTCAAGCCGATTTCGTGGATCATGGTCGCGCAGTGCAGCAGGGCGAAACATCGTTCGTCAAGTCGCCATTGTCCGGCGACCTGGCGGGCGAGATCATCGGCCAGACAGCTAACCCGCCGCGCCTGACCGACATCCAACTGATAACGGCGCTGCAGGTTTTGCAGCGTCCTCTCCCGGATATCCTCGCACACCGACATGTTCAGCATGCCGTACATGATACCTTCACGCAGCGCACCGCCGGCCAGGGTCATGGTCTTGATGCCGAGTTCATGGAAAACCGCCAGCAGAATCGACAGCCCGCTGGGGAAAACCAGCGCCCGGTCGAGTGTCAATCCCTCGATTTCCAGTTCCTCGAGTTTACCGCACTGGATGGCGCGTTGTTTAAGCTGCAACAGCTTGCTGAGGGTGATATTTTCGTCCATACCCTGCGCCACCATGATCTCTTGCAACGCCTGCACCGTGCCGGAAGCGCCGACGCAAATCTGCCAGCCGCGGGACAACAGGGGGGACACCACGGGCCGAATCATGGCGCGAGCGGCCTGCTCGGCCTGGTCAAAATTCTCTTTGGTCAGGCTTCTATCAGTGAACCAGCGCTCCAGCCAGGTGACGCAACCCATTTCCAGGCTAAACAGCTCCAGCGCCTGCGCGCCGCGGCCCACGATCAGCTCGGTGCTGCCGCCGCCGATATCCACCACCAGCCGTTCATCGGAACCGCCGGTGGTATGCGCCACGCCCTGATAGATTAAGCGCGCTTCCTCCTCGCCGGTAATGACCTGCACCGGGCAACCCAGGATCTCGCCCGCCGGGCCGAGAAAATCGCCGGCATTGGTGGCGATACGCAGGGTAGCGGTCGCCACGACGCGGGTGTGGTCCGGCGGAATGTCCTGCAACTGCTCGGCGAATAATCTTAGGCATTGCCAGCCCCGTTGCATGGCGTCGCGGGAAAGCCGGTTATCGCCATCCAGACCCGCCGCCAGACGGACCTTGCGCTTGATGCGCGCCAACGTTTGCAGAGTACCGCCCACTTCGCGAACCACCAGCATGTGGAAGCTGTTGGAACCAAGATCGATAGCGGCATAAAGCGAGGATCCACTGTGCATCGCGTTAGCCCGGGCGTTTGCGGTTATGACGCGGCGCGGCGCCGCCGCGACGGGAAACGGAATGCCGCCGCGGGCCGGCGCCGGGACGGGGACGGGACAACCGTTTTGGCGCGGGAAGCCCGGTCAGCAGCGCGTCGCTATTGTATTTACTGACGGGAATCTGATGGCCGATATAACTTTCGATGGCCGGCAAATTCAGGGCATACTCCTCGCAAGCCAGGCTGATGGACGAACCGCTTTCACCGGCGCGCCCCGTCCGACCGATGCGATGTACATAATCTTCGCAGTCATCGGGCAGATCGTAATTGAATACATGGGTCACCTGCGGGATATGCAAGCCGCGGGCGGCGACATCGGTAGCCACCAGAATATCCAGCACGCCGTGGGTGAATTCATCCAAAATGCGCAACCGGCGCTTTTGTGAGACATCGCCGGTCAACAGCCCGACGCGGTGACCGTCCGCCGCCAGATAGCCCCATATTTCCTCGCAGCGGTGCTTGGTATTGGCGAATATGATACAGCGATCCGGCCACTCTTCCTCGATCAGGGTTTGCAGCAGGCGCATTTTTTCTTCATTGGACGGATAAAACAATTCTTCCCGTATCAGGTGGCCGGTTTTCTGTAGCGGCTCAACCTCTATGTACTCGGCGTTATTCATATGTTCGAACGCCAGCTCGCGCACCCTGTAGGAGAGCGTGGCGGAGAACAGCATATTGAGCCGTTGTTCAACCGAGGGCATACGGCGAAACAACCAACGGATATCTTTGATGAAGCCCAGATCGAACATCCGATCAGCCTCGTCGAGCACCACGACCTGGATATTGCCCAGGTTGACATAGTTCTGCTTGGTGTAATCGATAAGACGGCCGGTGGTGCCGACCAGAATATCCACGCCGGCTTCCAGCACTTTGAGTTGCTTGTCGTAACCGTCGCCGCCGTAGGCCAGGCCCATTTTCAGGCCAGTCGCCTGGGCTAAGGGTTCGGCATCAGAGTGGATTTGCACCGCCAGTTCGCGGGTCGGCGCCATAATCAACGCCCTTGGCTGATTGATCTGGCGCTGTTCGCCGACGGGGTGGGTGAGTAGATGATGAAACGCGGCCGTGAGGAAAGCCAGCGTTTTGCCCGTTCCGGTTTGCGCCTGGCCCGCGACGTCCTTGCCTTCCAGTGTAATGGGCAACGTCAATGCCTGGATGGGCGTGCAGTTACTAAACCCTTTACTTTCAAGGGCTTTAATAATCAGCGGGTGCAGGGCGAAGTCGGAGAACTTCTTTTCGGTTAAGTGTGTTTTGCTCATAGTGTGGTAGAATAACAGTTAACTATTGCATTACGAAAGCGTATCCAGTGAAATAAAGTCAAGCCGGTGTCGGTAGAGCCTAGTACGACTGGATAAAAATAATCCTGTGGAGTAAAACATGAGCGATAAAATTATTCACTTGAGTGACGATAGCTTCGACAAGGATGTGTTGCAGGCCAAAGGTTCATTTCTCGTCGATTTCTGGGCGGAATGGTGCGGCCCTTGCAAAATGATTGCCCCCATCCTGTCCGAAGTATCCGAAGAATATGAAGGTAAACTGACCGTCGCCAAGCTGAATATTGATGAAAACCCCGCCACGGCGCCCAAATACGGCATCCGCGGCATTCCGACGTTGTTGCTGTTCCGGGACGGGGAAGTGGTGGCCACCAAGGTTGGCGCGCTATCCAAAGGACAACTGAAAGAGTTCCTGAACAAAAATTTGTAATGTCGCGCGGGTGAGTCCTTCAGGGTGTCGGCGTTCATTACGTTTTCTCGTATTGAGCGCTGGACGCCCGCCAAGAACCGTGCTAAGTTTATGTCCACTGCATTTAGATCTTACCCGTAGCTTGAATCTCAGCTTTACTCATTGCCAGAGTCCCGTTGTTGTCCCGTGGTTTTAGAACAGCATTGGCGCGTTCAAGCAAGGTGTTCAGGCAATCTGGATTTGAATTGATCCTTTTAGGCGTTCTCAACCTTCAGTCTTCTAGTATTCATTTTGCATGATTTGCTGTTCATCAGCCCAAACGGGATATACTGGAATCAAATGCCGTTAGACAGGCACGAATTTACGCTGCCATACCATCCACAAAAACAGTTCGAGAATTACCCCGAGTTTAAGAACCCACCATTATGAACCTTACCGAATTAAAAAATACGCCGGTTTCTGAGCTGATTACTCTCGGCGAGAATATGGGCCTGGAAAACCTGGCCCGCATGCGCAAACAGGACATCATCTTCGCCATCTTGAAGCAGCATGCCAAAAGCGGCGAAGATATCTTTGGCGACGGCGTGCTGGAAATTTTGCAGGACGGCTTCGGTTTCCTGCGTTCCGGCGACAGTTCCTATCTGGCCGGTCCGGACGATATCTATGTATCCCCCAGCCAAATCCGCCGTTTCAACCTGCGTACCGGCGATACCATTTCCGGCAAGATACGGCCGCCGAAAGAGGGTGAACGTTACTTCGCGCTGCTGAAAGTCAACGAAGTCAACTACGACAAGCCGGAAAACGCCCGTAATAAGATATTGTTCGAAAACCTCACGCCGCTGCACGCCAATTCGCGTCTGCGTATGGAACGCGGCAACGGGTCCACGGAAGACCTGACGGCCCGTGTGCTGGATTTGGCGGCGCCTATCGGCCGCGGCCAGCGCGGCCTGATTGTGGCGCCGCCGAAAGCCGGTAAAACCATGTTGCTGCAAAATATCGCCCAAAGCATCGCCTACAACCATCCCGATTGCGTGTTGATGGTGCTGCTTATCGACGAACGGCCGGAAGAAGTGACGGAAATGCAGCGCCTGGTCAAGGGCGAGGTTATCGCGTCGACGTTCGATGAGCCGGCTTCCCGGCACGTACAGGTCGCCGAGATGGTCATCGAAAAAGCCAAGCGCCTGGTGGAACATAAAAAAGACGTTATCATTCTGTTGGACTCCATCACCCGCCTGGCCCGGGCCTATAATACCGTGGTTCCGGCGTCCGGCAAGGTCTTGACCGGCGGCGTGGACGCCAATGCCCTGCATCGTCCGAAACGCTTCTTCGGCGCGGCGCGCAATGTGGAGGAAGGCGGCAGCTTGACCATTATCGCCACCGCGTTGATTGATACCGGTTCCAAGATGGATGAGGTTATCTACGAGGAGTTCAAGGGCACCGGTAACATGGAGTTGCATCTTTCGCGCAAAATCGCCGAAAAACGCGTATTCCCCGCCATCGACTACAACCGATCGGGCACCCGTAAGGAAGAATTGCTCACCACGCAGGAAGAACTGCAAAAGATGTGGATTCTGCGTAAGATCATCCATCCGATGGGCGAGACTGACGCGATGGAATTCCTGATTAATAAGTTGGCGATGACCAAAACCAACGACGAATTCTTCGACATGATGAAACGCTCCTAAACAATAAAAACTCGGGCAACGCCACGTCAAAACGTGGCGTTTTTTGTTTCAGATGCTAGGATAGTCGCATCTTGCTTGCCGTACCTTTAAATAAGGCTAAGCCAGGCGGTCTTTTTGCTTCATTAAACCTGACCGGCAGTCAGGGAGGATGAAAAAAGATGCACAAAACAATAATTCAGTGTCATGGAATTTGATGGCGACTGAGGCAAAAAGTATGGGACGAACATCGCGTTAGCGTCTCAAAACGGCCCGATGGACGCAGAGAGCTTTCAATTGTGAACTTACTCAATATGAGTACTGACTTTATTGCCATTTTTGTTTTTTCAATGGTTTTTCTCTTGTTAGCGCGCAAGGTAGCCAAGAAAATAGGCTTGGTAGATCGGCCCAACTACCGCAAACGTCATCAGGGACAGGTTCCATTGGTCGGCGGTATTTCAATATACGCCGGTCTCTGTTTTACATTTATTTACACTGACCAGTTTGTGCCCCATGTCGGGTTGTATTTGCTCTGCGCCGCCATTCTGGTTATTACCGGTGCCCTTGACGACAAATACGATATCAGCGTGAAATCCCGCGCCACAATCCAAGCCCTGGTGGCTATCGTCATGATGGCGTATGGCGGGCTGTATATCAATAGTCTTGGTTATATTCTCGGGCCGTGGGAGATGGTGCTCGGCCTTTTCGGTTATCCAGTGACCCTGTTCGCCGTCTGGGCGGCCATCAATGCCTTCAATATGGTCGACGGCATCGATGGGTTGCTGGGCGGACTTTCCTGTGTCTCGCTCGGCGCCATGGGCATACTGATGTGGTTGGACAACAACCCTGGCCTGGGTCTGTGGTGCTTTGCGATGATTGCCGCCATCATGCCGTATATTTTGCTCAATCTTGGCGTGTTCGGCAGGCGCTACAAGGTGTTTATGGGCGATGCCGGCAGCACCATGATAGGCTTCAGCATTATCTGGATTATCCTGCAAAGCACCCAAGGCACCGGGCATCCCATGAATCCGGTCACGGCGCTGTGGATTATCGCCATTCCGCTGATGGATATGGTCGCCATCATGTACCGCCGGATGCGCAAGGGGATGAGTCCGTTTTCCCCCGATCGGCAACATATCCATCATCTTATCATGCGAGCCGGCTTTAGTTCCCGTCAAGCCTTTGTTATCATTACAGTTGCCGCGGCGCTACTGGCAGCGTTCGGCGTTGCCGGCGAACGCTGGCTGGTCTGGCCCGAATCAGTGATGATGCTCCTGTTCGTGCTGGTCTTTCTACTTTATGGCTATCTGCTTAAATGCGCCTGGCGCGTCGCCCGTTTCGTTAAACGGACGAAACGCCGGTTCGCCAACAGGAAAAACACCGCCGTGCATTCTTCGGAGAGGAAATGAAATCGGACATGCAGGCCAGCGCGCAGTCTGGGCAGCTTGATAATGAACTGGATATTCACGGACTCATTCTCAAGCTATGGCGGGGCAAAGGCTGGATTGTCGCCACGGCGGCGCTCTTTGCCATTATCGCCCTGGTGTACAGTTTTATCGTCAAACAGGAATGGACGTCCACCGCCATTACCGATCGGCCGACCGTGAACATGCTGGGCAGCTATTTTTCGCAGCAGCAGTTTCTACGCAACCTGGATGTGAGGAATACCACCTTACCCACCGCGGATACCGCGTCCATCAGTGACGATGCCTACCAGGAATTCATCCGGCAGCTCTCTTCCTACGATACCCGGCGCGAATTCTGGCTGGGTAGCGCTTATTACACCGCCCGTAAGGAAGGTCATGCCCATGCTGATGCTGTGCTGCTGGATGAACTTATCGACGATATCCGGTTCATTCCCCGCGACGACGGCAAACACCAGCCTGATCAGGTGATGTTGACGGCGGAAACGGCGGCGGATGCCGATACCTTGCTGCGCGCCTATGTCGCGTTCGCCAACCAGCGGGCGACCGGCCTGCTCAACGAAGACGTCGCCGTCGCCTGGGCGGCGCGCACCGTCTCGCTGAAAGCCCAGGTCAAACGGCAGGAAGCCGTGGCCAAGGCGATTTACGATCGTGATGTGAACGCGCTTCGCCAAGCGCTGGATATTGCGAAGCGGCAAGGCATCGGTCATAGTCAAACCAGCGCCGAGGCGGACGCATTGCCGCCGTCGGCGCTGTTTCTGCTGGGGCAGCCGGAATTACAGGCCAGATTGCTGGCATTGCAGGCCGCCGGTCCCGGTTTTGATGTAGAATATGATCAAAATCGCGCGATGTTGTCGACGCTGAATGTCGGGCCGACATTGCAACTTCATTTCCAGACTTACCGTTATTTAAGGACGCCCGAGGAACCGGTTAAACGCGACAGGCCTCGCCGGGTTTTCCTGCTTATTCTCTGGGGGACCGTGGGCATGCTGGTCGGCGCGGGTATAGCGCTGATTCGCCGCCGATAACGCCGTCACAGCCCGGAATAACAGGCATCAACTCGGATGGATGCGCCGCCCGCCACGCGGCAGAACTTAAACGAACCACCCCGGTGGTTCACTCGAGACGGAAGGGAATTGCTGTGAAAGTGTTGATCGTCTTCGGCACCAGGCCGGAAGCCATCAAAATGGCACCGCTCTCCTTGGCCCTGGCCAAGGATCCTGCTTTCGAGTCAAGGATCTGCGTTACGGCCCAGCATCGGGAAATGCTGGATCAGGTGCTAAGGTTATTCGCCATCGCGCCCGATCATGATCTGAATATCATGAAGCCGGATCAAGGGTTGACCGAAATCACCAGCCGGATCCTGACCGGTATGAAGCCGGTGCTGGAATCTTTTCAACCTGACGTGGTGCTGGTGCATGGCGATACCACCACCACCTTCGCCGCCAGTCTGGCGGCTTTCTACCAGCATATCCCGGTCGGTCATGTAGAGGCGGGACTGCGCACCGGCAATCTTTACTCCCCCTGGCCGGAGGAGGCCAATCGCAAGCTGACCGGCCATTTGGCCATGTATCATTTCGCGCCTACTGAAAACGCCCGGCAAAATCTGCTGCGCGAGGGGGTGGCGTCGGAGCGGATTTTTATTACCGGCAACACGGTCATTGACGCCTTGTTCTGGGTTCGCGACCGGATCATGAACGATGCCGCGCTACAGGCCAATCTGGAACAGCATTACGATTTCCTTGACCCACAAAAAAAACTCATTCTGGTCACCGGTCATCGCCGCGAAAGTTTTGG
This sequence comes from Martelella alba, assembly GCF_005217455.1. Lineage (GTDB taxonomy): Bacteria > Pseudomonadota > Gammaproteobacteria > Enterobacterales > Enterobacteriaceae > Acerihabitans. The sequence goes on along the minus strand of NZ_SZPQ01000036.1, from coordinate 20,930 downwards.
CGACGGTTTCGAGCGTATTTGCGGCGCGCTGGCCCACATCGCCCGTCTGCATCCCGAGGTGCAAGTGGTTTATCCGGTTCATCTCAATCCCAATGTCAGCGGACCGGTCAATCGCATATTAAGCGGCATCGCCAATATCAAGCTTATTGAGCCGCAGGAATACCTGCCGTTCGTTTATCTCATGTACCGGTCGTACATGATCCTGACCGATTCCGGCGGTATTCAGGAAGAAGCGCCCGCCCTGGGCAAGCCGGTATTGGTGATGCGGGAGACCACCGAACGGCCCGAGGCCGTGGCGGCAGGTACGGTGCTGCTGGTGGGCACTGATCCTGGCAGGATCCAGGCCGCCGTATCGGCGTTGCTTAATGACGCCGGGGAATACCAGACCATGAGCAAGGCGCACAACCCCTATGGTGACGGGCAAGCCTGCCGGCGTATTATCGAAGCCCTCAAAAATCATCAGGTGAAAATATGAGTTTTGACACAATATCCGTCATCGGTTTGGGCTATATCGGCTTGCCCACCGCGGCGGCGTTTGCTTCGCGCCGTAAACGGGTCATAGGCGTGGATGTCAATCAAATAGCGGTGGACACCATCAACCGCGGCGAAGTCCATATTATCGAGCCGGATCTGGATCGGGTTGTGAAAAATGCGGTGGAAAACGGTTGTCTGACGGCGGTCACCCGGCCGCAGGCGGCGGACGCCTTCCTCATCGCCGTGCCCACGCCTTTCAAGGATGGTCATCAACCGGACCTGTCCTTTGTCCGATCCGCCGCGCTATCGTTGGCGCCGGTATTGAAAACCGGCGACCTGGTCATTCTTGAATCCACCTCGCCGGTAGGCGCCACCGAACACATGGCGCAATGGCTGGCGCAGGCCCGGCCGGATCTGCGTTTTCCCCAGACGGCGGGAGAACAGGCCGATATCAATATCGCCTATTGCCCGGAGCGCGTGCTTCCGGGCAAAGTGATGGTGGAACTGATTAAGAACGACCGGGTGATAGGCGGCATGACGCCTCGCTGTTCGGCGAGGGCCAGCGAGCTGTACCGAGTCTTTCTGGAAGGGGAATGCGTCGTTACCCATGCCCGCACCGCGGAAATGTGCAAACTGACTGAAAACAGTTTCCGTGATGTCAATATCGCGTTCGCCAACGAATTATCGTTGATCTGCGCCGAACAGCAAATCGATGTCTGGGAACTGATCCGTCTGGCCAACCGTCATCCGCGCGTTCACATCCTACAGCCGGGACCGGGGGTGGGAGGCCACTGCATCGCGGTTGATCCCTGGTTTATCGTGGCGCAGAACCCCAATCTGGCCCGCTTGATCCGTACCGCCCGCGAGGTGAACGACGGGAAGCCGGACTGGGTGGTGGATCAGGTCAAGGCGGCGGTGGCGGATTGCCTGTATCACACCGACAAGCGAGCGGGCGAAGTCGTGATAGCCTGCCTGGGCCTGGCGTTTAAACCGGATATCGACGACCTGCGCGAGAGCCCGGCAGTAGCCATCACCCGCCGGATCGCCGAGTGGCATCGGGGAACGACGCTTGCGGTGGAACCCAATATCCTGGCCTTGCCGGCGATGCTGGCGGAGCGAACAACGCTTGCGGGATTGGATGACGCCCTTGCCAAAGCGGACATCCTGGTCATGCTGGTGGACCACCGCCAGTTTAAATCCGTGCCCGCCGATGCGGTTACCCAGCCATGGGTGGTGGATACCCGGGGGGTATGGCGGTGAGACGCATATTGATTACCGGCGGGGCGGGTTTTATCGGCTCCGCGTTGGTCAGGCTTATCATTACCGCGACCCCGGACAGCGTAATGGTGGCGGATAAACTGACCTATGCCGGCAATCTGGACTCACTGTCGCCGGTATCAACCCACCGGCGCTACGCGTTCCGGCGGTTGGATATTTGCGATGGCCCGGCCCTAAGGCAGACACTGGAAGACTATCGGCCGGATTGCATTATGCATCTGGCGGCGGAAAGCCATGTGGATCGCTCCATCGACGGTCCGGCCGACTTCATCCGCACCAACATCGACGGCACTTACCGCCTGCTCGAGGCCGCCCGCCGCTACTGGCAGTCGCTGGACGCGCCGCAGCAGGGGCGCTTTCGGCTGCACCACATTTCCACCGACGAAGTCTATGGCGACCTGGCGGACACCGGCGGGCTGTTTAGCGAAACAACTCCGTATGCCCCAAGCAGTCCCTATTCGGCGTCGAAAGCCGCCAGCGATCACCTGGTCCGCGCCTGGCATCGCACCTATGGCCTGCCCGTGCTTATCACTAATTGTTCCAATAATTACGGCCCCTACCAATTCCCGGAAAAACTGATACCGCTGGTTATCCTTAATGCGCTGGCGGGCAAGCCGTTGCCGGTCTATGGCGATGGTATGCAGATTCGCGACTGGCTGTATGTGGAAGATCATGCACGGGCGTTATATCAAGTGGTGGTGTCGGGGAAAATCGGCGAAACTTACAATATTGGCGGCGGCAATGAGCGTAAAAATATCGAGGTGGCGCAAACGCTGTGCGCCTTGCTGGACGAGCTGGCGCCTCGGCCGATCGGTGTGACGAGCTATAGCGATCGGATCGCGTTCGTGGCCGATCGCCCCGGTCATGATCGACGTTATGCCATTGATGCCGGCAAGATACAACGGGAGCTGGGCTGGCAGCCCGAGGAAACGTTCGACAGCGGTCTGCGCAAAACCGTGCAATGGTATTTAAGCCATGAGGCGTGGTGGCGAAGGGTTCAGGACGGCAGCTATTATTCCGGCGAGCGTCTCGGGCTGGCGCGCTGAGCCGCCGCCAATGGGCAGTCCGTTCCGGCCGGGTCGCCGGCCAAGCATGACGGCAGGAGAGCCTATGAAAGGTATCGTTCTGGCGGGCGGATCGGGCACCCGCCTTCATCCCATCACCCGCGGCGTGTCAAAACAGCTATTGCCTGTCTATGACAAACCGATGATTTATTATCCGTTATCGGTTCTGATGCTGGCCGGAATCCGTGACATCCTGATTATCACCACGCCCGACGATATGCCTTTTTTCCAACGTCTGTTGGGAAATGGCGACGAGTTCGGCATCCATCTGCATTATGCGCCGCAGCCCAGCCCCGATGGCCTGGCGCAAGCTTTTCTGATAGGCGAGACATTCATTGGCGGCGAACCAAGTTGCCTTGTGCTGGGCGATAATATCTATTTCGGCCAGGGGTTCAGTCCGAAACTGAAACAGGTGGCGGCCAGGGACAAGGGCGCTACCCTTTTCGGCTATCAGGTCATGGATCCTGAACGTTTCGGCGTGGTGGAGTTTGATGATGATTTCCGCGCGTTGTCGTTGGAGGAGAAACCGGCCAAGGCCCGGTCCAACTGGGCGGTAACCGGCCTGTATTTCTACGACGCACAGGTCACGGATTTCGCCAAGCGAGTCAAGCCCTCGTCTCGCGGCGAACTGGAGATCACCACTATTAACCAAATGTACCTGGATCGCGGCGAATTGACGGTGGAACTGCTGGGGCGGGGGTTCGCCTGGCTGGATACCGGTACCCATGACAGCCTTATCGAAGCCAGCACCTTCGTGCAAACGGTGGAAAAACGGCAAGGTTTTAAAATCGCTTGCCTGGAAGAGATTGCCTGGCGCAACGGCTGGTTGGATGACGACGGCGTTCGCCACGCGGCGAGGGCATTGGCCAAAACCGGCTACGGCCAGTATCTTGTGAATCTGCTTAATGCGCGTTTGCGGCAATATTGACCTCCTGCGCTGGGAAAGCCGGTTCTTCGGCTTCTCTAACGCCCGACTGGTATGCGACCCGGCGGGACCGCCGGTCGAAACGCAGCGGCTGGATGCGTTTGCGGTAGTGCAGGCCAAAGTGGCGGCCGATGATCCGCAACAGGCCGATGCGCTGGCGGCGCTGGGTTTTCGCCTGGTGGAGGGGGAAATCGACCTTGGCGTCCGACTGACGGCGCCGGCCGGCGCCGCCGAGTGGCAGGCCTGCGTGGCGGCGGGGCTTCGCCTTGCCCAACGCGACGACATTCCGGCGTTACGCCGTTTGGCCGCCACGGCGTTCACCCTGAGCCGGTTTCGCGAACCCTGGTATCGCCAGGAAGATAACCGGCGGTTTTACGCGCTTTGGGCGGAAAACGCCGTGCTTGGCCGATTCGATCACCATTGTCTGGTGATAGGCCGGTCCGACGCCGTTCTCGGCATGGTCACCCTGCGGGAACTCGGCGGCGGGCAAATGCGCATCGGTCTGCTGGCGGTGGATCCCGCCCAGAAAGGACGGGGTTATGGCCGCCTGTTGTTCCAAGGGGCGTTGGCCTGGTGCCGCCAGCAGGGTCGGCAAGGCTTGCGGGTTGCGACCCAGACTGGCAATATCGCCGCGTTACGGCTTTATATAACCTGCGGCGCCAACATTGACAGCGCCGCTTACTGGTTCTACAGGTGAACACATGATCCCGTTTAACGCGCCACCGGTGGTGGGTACCGAAATCGAATTTATGCGCCGGGCGATGGGCAGCGGCAAACTGTGCGGCGACGGCGATTTCACCCGGCGTTGCCAACAATGGCTTGAACAGCGGTTCGGCAGCGCCAGGGCGCTGCTGACGCCCTCTTGCACCGCGTCCTTGGAGATGGCCGCCATGTTACTGGACATCCGTCCCGGCGACGAGGTAATCATGCCGAGCTACACCTTCGTCTCCACCGCCAACGCCTTTGTGCTGAGGGGCGCGGCTATCGTCTTCGTGGATATTCGCCCTGATACCATGAATATGGATGAAACCCTGATCGAAGCGGCCATCACGCCGAAAACCCGTGCCATCGTGCCTGTGCATTATGCCGGTGTGGCCTGTGAAATGGACACTATCATGGCCCTGGCGGAAAAATACCGCCTCTGGGTGGTGGAAGATGCCGCCCAAGGCGTCATGGCCGCTTACCGGGGCCGGGCGTTAGGCGCTATCGGCCATATTGGTTGTTTCAGCTTTCACGAAACCAAAAACTACACCGCCGGCGGCGAAGGCGGCGCGGCACTGATAAACGATCCGGCTCTGGTGGAGCGGGCGGAAATTATCCGGGAAAAAGGCACCGATCGAAGCCAGTTTTTCCGCGGGCAGGTGGACAAATACACCTGGCGCGATATTGGCTCCAGTTATCTGATGGCCGATATCCAGGCCGCCTATCTCTGGGCGCAACTGGCCTCGGCCGAGCTTATCAATCAGCGTCGGCTGACTATCTGGAATCGCTACTCAGATGCCCTAAAGCCGCTGGCGGAGCAAGGTCGTATCGATTTGCCGACAATTGCGCCGGGTTGCGCGCAGAACGGCCATATGTTCTACATCAAATTGCGCGATGAACAGGACCGCGCGGCGTTCATCCGCCATATGAAAGCGGCGGATATTCTGACCGTTTTTCACTATATCCCCCTGCACGACAGCCCTGCAGGGCTGCGTTTCGGGCGTTTTCACGGTATGGACCGCTTTACCGGCCGGGAGAGCCGTCGTCTGGTCAGGCTACCGCTGTTTTATAATCTCGCTGACGGCGATCAGGCCAAGGTTATCGCGGCGATTTTGGGTTATTTCGCCTGACATGTCGCTGGCCAGGGCGTCAATCTGGACCGCCGGGTCGACGGCGGTCAAAATCGCGGTCGGTTTGCTGGTAGTGAAACTGCTTGCGGTGTCGTTTGGGCCGGACGGAGTCGGCCAGGCCGGCAATTTCCGGCAACTGGTCACGGTCTTGGGCGTCTTGTCCGGCGCGGGCATTTTCAATGGTATCACCAAATACGTCGCCCAATACCAGCAACAACCGGCTCAATTGCGCAGGGTGCTGGGTACCGGTTCCGCCCTGGTGCTGGGTTTTTCCACCCTGCTGACGGCGGTTTTCCTGCTGGCCGCCGATCCTATCGGCCGCGGGTTGTTCGGGCATGATCGCTACCGCCAGGTGATCTACGCGGTGGCATTCATCCAACTTGGCATCGCCTATGCCAATCTGTTGATGGCGATTCTGAAAGGATTTCGTGACGCGGCGGGCAATGCATTGGCGGTAGCCGGCGGCAGCATTCTAGGAGCGGGCGCTTACTTACTGAGTTATCTGATAGGCGGTTATCCGGGCGCCTTGGCCGGTCTGGCGCTGGTGCCGGCCGCCGCCCTGGCGCCGGCGGCGGTGATCCTGGCCCGGCGGAATTTTATCAGAATCGGCGATTTGCGACCGATGCTGGACCGGACATTAGCGGTGCAACTGGGTAAATTCACCTTAATGGCGGTGATGACATCTTTTACCTTACCGCTGGCCTATATCATGATGCGAAACCTGCTGGCGCGGCAATACAGTTGGGCTGATGTGGGCATATGGCAGGGCGTTAGCAGTATCTCCGACGCCTACCTGCAATTTATCACCGCATCGTTCTCGGTTTATCTGCTGCCGACGCTGTCCCGTCTGACGGACAAGCGCGATATCGCCAGGGAAATCGGCCGCGCCCTGCGGTTTGCGTTACCGGCGGTGGCGTCCGTCAGCTTGCTGCTGTGGCTGCTGCGCGATCTGGTGATCCGCCTGCTGTTGTCGGCGCAATTTGATGCTATGCGTGATTTATTCGCTTGGCAACTAGTCGGCGATGTATTGAAAGTGGGTGCTTACATATTTGGCTATCTGGTGATCGCCAAAGCCTCGCTGCGCTTCTACTTTCTAACTGAAATAAGCCAATTCGCGTTGTTGATGGCATTTTCACACTGGCTGATACCCCGCCATGGCGCCCTTGGCGCCACGCAAGCCTATATGGCGACCTATATCGTCTATTTCATTCTGTGCGGCGGCGTGTTCATCCTTTATATCAGGAACAAAAAACCGTGTTGATTCATGTGCTAGGCGCCGATATTCCCCACCACAACCTGACGGTGCTGAAGTTTTTCAATGATCACCTGGCCGAGGGGTTGCCCGCCGGCCAGGCGCGGCAATTCATGGTAACCGCCAAAGACGGCGCGGCCTTAGCCGCTTTCCGGCAGTTGACGCTGCAAATCTTCCCTACCCAGGCGGCGCTGGCCAAAGCGGTGGTCGCCCGCGCCGCCGCCGAGCCGGGCGTGCGATTTTTGCTGCACGGTCAATTCAACCGGGGCCTGTGGCTGGCCTTGCTCATCGGACAATTGCCCGGCGCCAGGGTTAGCTGGCATATTTGGGGCGCGGATTTATATGAAGATTCCCGGCGTTGGAAGCACCGACTGTTCTATTTACCGCGCCGTTACGCCCAAGGCCGGGTGGGACATGTCTTCGCCACTCAGGGGGATCTGTCGGTATATCGGCGCAGGCATCCCGGCGTACCGGCAACGACGCTCTATTTCCCGACCCGCATGAACCCCAATCTGTCTTATCGGCCGCCAGCGGACGAGCCAGACCGATCGCTGACTGTCCTGGTGGGCAACTCCGGCGACGCCTCCAACCGTCATCTCGACGTACTGGCGTCCATCCATCGGCAATTTGGCGCCGGGACCAGGGTCATTGTCCCGCTGGGGTATCCGGCCCATAACGACGCCTATATCGCCCGGGTGCGCGAGGCGGGCGAAAAATGGTTTCCCGGCCGGCAACTGCAATTGCTCACCGAACCGGTTATGTTTGACGATTATCTGGCGTTGCTGCGACAATGCGATCTGGGTTACTTTCTGTTCAATCGCCAACAAGGCATCGGTACGCTCTGCCTGTTGATTCAATTCGGCGTGCCTTTTGTACTGAGTCGGCAAAACCCATTCTGGCAGGACCTGTCTGGACAGCAGGTGCCGGTTTTATTTCATGGCGACGACCTGAACATGGCGACGGTGCGTGAGGCGCAGCGGCAAATGGCCGAGGTGGACAAAAGCCGGATCGCGTTCTTTTATCCCAACTATGTACAGGGCTGGCGGCAGGCGTTGGCAATCGCGGCAGGGGAATATCTATGACATTGGGGCAGTTTGGCGGCTTGCTGGTGGTCTATTTGCTGTCGTTGAGCTTCGTCCTGACGTTGGCCTATCGGGAATTCCGGCGTATCAGGTTCAGCTTTAATGTGTTTTTTTCTTTGCTTTATCTGCTGACCTTCTACCTGGGCTTTCCGCTCAGCTGCCTACTGGTATTTCGTTATCACGTCCAGGTGCCGCCGGTGGGCGATTTACTCGAGGCATTGCTGGCGGCGACCGGATTTTACGCAATATATTATGTCAGCTACAAAACCCGCTGGTTCGCCCCGTCCGCAACCGCTGCGCGCCGAATAGTCCGATTCAACCGTGTGGAGACGCATCTGGCCTGGCTGCTGTTGGCGCTGATCGCGGTCGGAACCGTCGCTGTTTTTTTTATAAATAACGGTTTCCTGTTGTTCCGATTGCACTCCTACAGCCAGATCTTTTCCCGCGATGTTTCCGATGTGGCGCTTAAGCGCTTTTTCTATTTTTTCATCCCGGCGATGCTGGTGGTATATTTCCTCAAGCCGGATCGGCGCCGCTGGTTTTTCTTCCTGTGCAGCACGGTGGCGTTCGGGATTTTTACCTATTTAGTGGTGGGCGGTACGCGGGCCAATATTATTATCGCTTTCGCCCTGTTCCTGTTCATCGGCATTCAGCGCGGCTGGATCAATTTATGGATGCTGGCCGGCGCCGGCATTATGGCGATAGGGGGGATGTTCTGGCTGGCGCTTAAGCGCTATGGATTAAACGTCAGCGGCGATGAAGCGTTCTACACGTTCTTGTATTTAACCCGGGATACGTTTTCCCCCTGGGAAAATCTGGCGTTGCTCCTGCAAAATTACTCTAAAATCGATTTTCAGGGGCTGGCGCCCATCGTGCGGGATTTCTATGTGTTCATCCCGTCCTGGCTTTGGCCGGATCGTCCCAATCTGGTGTTTAACAGCGCCAATTATTTCACTTGGGACGTGCTGAACAACCATTCCGGGCTGGCGATTTCGCCGACGCTCATCGGCTCGCTGGTGGTGATGGGCGGCGTGTGGTTCATACCCCTGGGCGCCGTCGTGGTGGGGCTGATCCTGAAGGGATTCGATAGTCTCTACGAGCGAGGCAAGGCGGCATCCGATCGCTATCGTTCGGCGTTGCTTCAATCGTTCTGCTTCGGCGCGGTGTTCAATATGATCGTACTGGCTCGGGAAGGCGTCGATGCGTTTGTGTCACGCGTGGTGTTTTTCGCCTTTGTCTATGTGCTTTGCCTGGTAATGGCTAAAGTTATGTACTGGGTGTTCAACCGCGCGGGACTGATCCGTCCCCGGCGGACGCGCGGCGCAACAGAGGCGTTGTAATGGCTTACCTCTGTAGGGAAAAAGATGAATAATCATATCGGGGTGACCCAATATCTGATCCGTGGCTTGACCCTCTGGGGGTTTCGCGATCAGCAACAATGCGTTGATTATCTGTTTGCCGATGGCCGGGTGAAAACCGGTTGCCTGGTGGCGATCAATGCCGAGAAAGTGTTGAGGTCTGAGCGGGATCCGGCCTTGGCGCGATTGCTGGCCGAAGCGGAAATTAACTATGCCGACGGTATCAGCATTGTGCATTCCATCCGACGCAAATATCCCGCGGCCCGGGTTTCGCGCATCGCTGGCGCTGATTTATGGCAGGCCGTAATGGCGCGGGCCGGCCGGGAAGGCACGCCGGTATTTCTACTGGGCAGCAAACCGGATGTGCTGGCGCAAACCGCGGCCAAATTGCGCGATACATGGCGGGTGAACATTGTCGGCAGCCAGGACGGTTATTTCCCCGCCGAGCAGCAAGGGGCGTTATTTGAGCGAATTCAGGCCAGTGGCGCCGCCATAGTCACGGTTGCCATGGGCTCTCCCCGACAGGAAAAGCTGATGCGCGCGTGCCGGCGGGTTTATCCCGGGGCGTTGTACATGGGGGTCGGCGGGACATATGATGTGTTTACCGGGCGCGTCAAACGCGCGCCGCTTTTTTGGCAGCAATTGGGGCTGGAGTGGTTTTACCGGTTGCTGCGCCAGCCGGGACGGGCTTGGCGCCAGCTTAGACTGTTGCGTTATGTCGGCTACTATCTTAGCGGGCGTCTTTGAAAAAGCGGGGCGGGAGGGGCGGCCCTTGCGCCGTTAAACTCTGCCCGTGATATGTGGATACTTTGCTTGATGCAAAGTGGCGGTGGGGACGGGTGTTATCCTGGTGATGGGAAAAGGCTCTTAACGGGTAGGAAATGAGCAAAGCGTCATCAAACGCATCAAAAGTATGAAAAAGCACTAGACAGTCAGCCCGCGATTCCGTACTATCCCCACCCGCAACGGCGCTAAGCGCCCGTAGCTCAGCTGGATAGAGCGCTGCCCTCCGGAGGCAGAGGTCTCAGGTTCGAATCCTGTCGGGCGCACCATTTTGCTGTCGTGCGCAAGCGCTGTAGCAGTAGTTGCATAGCCGCGTTGCGGTAATCGATAATGGTGACTGTAGCTCAGTTGGTAGAGCCCTGGATTGTGATTCCAGTTGTCGTGGGTTCGAGCCCCATCAGTCACCCCAGAATATGTGGGCATGCGAAGGTGGCGGAATTGGTAGACGCGCTAGCTTCAGGTGTTAGTGTCTTAACGGACGTGAGGGTTCAAGTCCCTCTCTTCGCACCACACCCTTATCGATGATAGTCGGCAATCGTCCTCTTTCTTCCCCTGTTTCCGTTAGCCGCTGAATTATCGGGCAGGCGATGGCGGTGGGAAAGGCGATAAAAGCGGGGCATCGTTAGCGTATCTGCGGGCGATGGCAGGCCGCGCTTTGGATGCCGGAGGTTCCGGGGTTCTATCAGGCACCATCTTATCGGCGAGTAGCGCAGCTTGGTAGCGCAACTGGTTTGGGACCAGTGGGTCGGAGGTTCAAATCCTCTCTCGCCGACCAACTCTTTCGATCTTTCCTGGGCAACGTCTAACCCGCTTTTATCGTCCAAGCGGTTCCTCAGCCAATATGTTTTTGAACAAAGCACCAACGAAAAACGATAATTGCCCACCGCTTCAAAAAGATATTTATACTGTGTCCATGCGGTCGCGGTAAATTAACGTAGGCGGTAGCCTTGTCAAATATTATCGATATTTACTTCATATAATTCAAATAAAATAAATATCCTAGGGAAGAGAAGATATAAATCCTAACTTTATTAAGCTCACGTGGTTCTTTAAAAACAATGAGTTGATAACGCCGACGACAGAGGTCGCGCCTCATTGAATTCAGCAGTCTCCTTCAGAATAGGTAATGCTCGCCCGCATGTTGTATGCGTTCTCAAACCTCCAACGGCACACACCAGCCAAAAACGATTAACTTCCCGTATGTTGTTCTCATAATATTATTCGAAATAAAATATGATATTTCACTGTATCAATAATGATATTTCTTTTTACACCTTCGTCGTGATAAAGGCGAAACACACATGATGTTTTTAAGACGATAAAATGACGAGGAGCCAGGGATGAGCATCCGTTATGCGCATGTTTTACATTATCTGTTCAAGTGTGGAATGCCGGTTCTGTTTATCTTTCCCGGCGCGCTTTCGGCGACTGCCTTGTCTAACAAGCCAGTTCAAGAGGCGGCGATTTTGGACGAGCGTGAACGACAGCGCCACCAAATCCGCGAGCGCGCCCAACGCGAGAAGAATTCTTACGATTCCGATGTACGCTTGGCGCACCCCACGACCGTCCTGCCGGATTATCCGAAAGAAGAACACCCGTGCTTTACCATTCATAACCTGGTTTTAAAAGGAGATTCATCAGAACGGTTCCAATGGGCGCTCCATGCGGCAAACGACGCCAAGGGTCGATGTTTGGGCGGACAAGGGATTGTTCTGGTCATCAATAAAGTGCAAAACGCCATCCTGGCCAGGGGATATATCACCACCCGGGTAATGGCGCAGGAGCAAGACCTGACAAAAGGCGTTCTGACGCTCACCCTGCAGCCTGGTCGTATAAATGATATTCGTTTCGATGAGTCGGTTTCTTGGCGCGGCCGGATATGGAATGCCATCCCGGCATCCAGGGGGGATATCCTCAACCTGCGCGATATCGAGCAGGGATTGGAGAACCTGACTCGCGCCCCCAGCGCCGCCGCGGATATTAAAATTATGCCCGGCGCGCGCGATGCGACCAGTGACTTACAGGTAAGCTGGAAAGAGAGCCGCGCGGTACGACTGCGTCTTGGGCTGGAAGACGGCAACTCCAAAAAAACGGGCGTCTATTTGGGCAGTGCGACCCTATCGGTGGACGCCCCCTTGGCGCATAACGATCTGTTTTATATCAGTCTTAGTGAAAACCAGTTCCAGTCAGGCCCTTCCGGTAAGCGTTCGAAAACCCTGAATTATGTTTTCCCGCTGGGTTACTGGGCATTTTCGGCTTATTACAACAGGTTAACCTACAAACAGGTCGTTTCCAATATTAACCAAGTGCTGAACTTCAGTGGTAAAAGCGATGAATGGCAGCTAACCGCGTCACGACTGATATTTCGTAATCAATCGCACAGAACCACAATCAATGTAACGGTTTATCGCAGGAACTCCACCAACGCGGTAAACGATTATGAGATGAAATTGTACTGCCGTCGCACCGCGGGCTGGGAAATGGGGGTTAACCAGCGCAGCTACCCTGGCGGCGCCACATTGGATGGCAATCTTAGCTGGCGCAGCGGTACCGGCATGTTCGGCGCACGGCCGGCCCCGGGGGAAGCCACCCACACCGGCAGCGCCCGCAGTGGGATCTTGCTTGGAGACATCAGCCTCCACCAACCGTTCTCCATCGCAAAGCAACCGTGGCGTTACTACAGCGTGATACGCGGACAATCGAGTCCGAAGGCGCTGACGTCCCAGGATCGGATGGATATTGCCGGTCGTTATACGGTACGCGGATTCGATGGCGAGCATGTGCTTTCCGGCGATCGGGGCCTGTTATGGCGCAATGAGCTGGCATGGAATGTGCGCTCGCGCGGCCATGAAGTCTATCTTGCCATGGACTATGGATATGTGGGCGGCCCCGCCGCGCGTAATCTGGTCGGGCGTCAGTTGGCGGGCGGCGCCATCGGCCTGCGCGGCGCATTGCCAGGACAAGTCAACTACGACCTCTTTGTCGGCCTACCGCTTTACAAACCCCAAAATTTTACCACCTCCGGCGTGACAGCCGGCTTCAATCTCAATCTGACGATCTGAGACGTCGTCCGAAGAAGCTCCGCACTTATCAAATATCGACCTGTATCCAAACGGATGCTGGCGGTCGTGATCGCCGTTAGAGGGATATTGCCCATGAATAAACATTGCTACCGCCTTATCTTTAGCCGCGCTCGCGGAGAGTTACGCGTAGTAAGTGAACTGGCCCGCCGTTGCCATACGGCATCGGGGCGGAACCGGGGCGGTGGAACGTCGCGGTTGTGGGTGACAATACGCCCAATGGCGTGGTTTCTGGGATGCGCGATGATCGCCGGTCCTGTGGCGGCGCACGGCATTGTTGCGGACGGTGGCGCCATGCCGGGGCAGCAAGCGGAAGTCATTGCCACCCACAACGGGTTGCCGCAAGTCAATATTTCCGCGCCCAATCAGGCGGGGGTGTCGCACAACGCGTATCAGCAGTTCGATATCGGCAGTCGCGGCGCCATTCTCAACAACTCCGCGCTAATGACGTCCACCCAGCTGGCCGGGATGATCCAGGGTAACCCCAATCTGCATCCGGATGCCGCGCCGGCGCGAGTTATTCTCAATGAAATCAATAGCAACAATCCAAGCCAATTGCGCGGTTTCCTCGAGGTGGCCGGGTCAAGCGCGCATGTCATTATCGCTAACCCGGCGGGGATAGTGTGCAATGGCTGCGGCACCATTAACGCTGGGCAAATGACGTTATCCACGGGGAAACCACGATTGAATGCCGACGGCAGTTTGGCGGGCTATCAGGTCGAGCGCGGCGTGGTGCGCGTAGAGGGGAGCGGACTGAATAACAATGGTCGAGGCGACACCCCATACGTGGATATTCTGGCGCGTGCCGTGGAGATCAACGCCGGGATTTGGGCCAATGAAAAATTATCGATAGTCGCCGGCGTAAACCATATCAGTGCGGATGGACAGACCATCACGCCGCAGAACGCCGGCGACGATACGCCGGAAGTGGCGATAGATATGGGACAGATGGGTGGCATGTACAGCGGCAGTATCCGCATGATCGGCACTGAGGCGGGCGTGGGCGTGCGTAATCAGGGCGGTTATATCCATGTGGGCAAAACCCTGACTGTAAGCAGCGCCGGCCGTCTCAGTTGGCAAGTCCATGAACCTGAAGCGGTGACGAAAGCCGGCGGTAATATTACGCTTGCCGCCAGAAATGGAATTGAGCATGGCGGCAAATTACACAGCGGCGGCGCGATTTCGATACACAGCTGTGAGGGGGCAATCAAGCAATCGAGTACGTTGGTGGCGTCGGGTGATATTCATCTCAATGCCACCGGACAAGTCGATATCAGCCAAAGTACATTGTCGGCCGTTCATACTCTCGTTACGTCAAAGAAAGGCGGGGTCGCTTTGCGCCAGGCGAAGATCGACAGCGGTCAGTTAACAATCCATACCAAGGATAAGGTTGATGCGCGGCAGTCGCAGGTCTGGGCCGGGCGCTGGGAAATCCATGCCGATAGTCTTTTCAACCAGCATGCCGTGTGGTCGCAGGTCAATGACGGGGAGTGCCGCTTCGCCTTGACCGGCGTCCTGGACAATACCGGGGGCATTATTGAGGCGCGTCAACAGGACATCACTGCGGGCGCCCTGATGAATCAACGTGGTAGCGTTTTGGGGATAGGCGGCGCAGCGCAGCATTGGCGGATTAGCGGCAAGGTTGATAATGATGGCGGCAAATTAAGCGCCAACGGCGATTTGTGGGTCGATGCCGGCAGCCTCAACAACCGGTCTGGCATACTCACTAGCCGATCTTCCCTGTATGTTAATGCAAATGCCGACGTTCATAACGCCGAGGGAAAACTCCGTGCGGGGAAACAATTAGTCATCAATGCCGGGGGGGTTATCGACAATCAGTCCGGTTTGCTTTATGGCGAGCAATTACAACTGAGCTCAGTCCATCTTGGCAATGCGCAGGGTCAAATCACAAGTCAGGGCGACCTGAACATGCAATCTACCGGCATGTTGGAAAATAGCAAGGGCCGCATATTCAGCGGATCAACTCAGACACTGCAAGCGCAAAGCATCGCCAACAGGCGGGGGGAAATGAAGAGCCTGGGGGCGTGGACGGCTGTCAGTGACCTCTTTGACAACCGGGAGGGCAGTGTACAAAGTCAGCGAGACATGACACTCACTTCGGCTGGGTTGGATAACGACCAGGGCCTGTTTCAATCAAATGCTAATCAGCGATTGCATGTTGCTCAGACTATCAACAACGCCGCCGGCAAGATAATGGCTAAGGGGCGATTGGACGCGAGTGGCGCCGCACAAGAGAGTTCAACTGGCGAAATAAACAATGTCGGCGGTCAATGGCTGGCGGGTGAGGCGCTGAACATAGCTGGGTTTAGCCTCGATAACACCCGCAATGGTCTGTTGCGCAGTAACGATGCCTTACAGATCCGTCTAACGGGCCGGCTTGATAACCGCCAAGGCAAACTGCAAAGCGGTAAAACGCTGACGCTGGATACGCGGTCGTTGCAAAATGCCGGGGGAACGATAGCGAGCCAGCACTATCTTGCCCTGAGTGTTTCCACTTTACTGGACAACAACGCGGGCGCCATACGCGGCAATAATGACATGGCAATAACCGCCGATCGGATCGTCAATGCCCAAGGCGAATTTAACGGACGCGGCGGCTTAACGCTTACGACAGGTGAATTACACAACAATCAAGGTCGGCTTATTGGCCAGCGCGATAGTGTTTACCGCATAAAAGCCATTAATAATCAAAATGGTATGATAAAGAGCGGTGAGAGTCTGACCATTAATGCCCACTCGCTTGATAACCAGGGAGGCACGCTTGAGGGGGGGCGGGCTCTGGCGCTGACCTTACCGCATGATTACACCCATCGGGCCGACAGTACCCTGATGAGTAATGGCGCTGTTTCCCTATCGGTGGCGGGCGTACTGACCAACCTGACTGAATGGGAATTGCCAGCCAGTCTGGCTATCACCAGCGCGCAACTTATCAATCAAGGGCAGATAGTGAGCAAGATTTTGCAACTGACCACCGGGCAATTGCTTAATCAGGGTCGAATCGACGCCGACAGTATGTTGTTGCATATCGATACTCTGGATAATCCGGCAACCATAACTGGCGATGATATCGAAGCGCACGGCCGCAACATTGACAACCATGGCCGTGATGCCGTGATAGCGGCCAGCCGGTCGCTGCGTCTTCAGTCCGGGGAGCGCCTGACCAACCGGGACGGCGCCCTTCTCAACAGCGGCGGCGATCTTAACCTCGACAGCAAGGGGCTGATTGAGAATAACGCTAGCGTCATTGAGGCGGCAGGCGAGGTTAAGGTGGCGGCGGGCCGGCTGCACAATTTGCGCGAAGGACTGCTAATCGAACGCGCCGCTGAAAAGAACGAATACAAATGGCGCCGTTATAACTATTATTGGCGCTCTTACGGCTCGGGCATCAATTATGATAAAAATACCATGACGCCGACCGTTCAACGCTTGAGCTTCCGGGATGATGCCGAGGCGCGACATAACCGCTATGGCACCTTGCTGAATATCGATGCAACCGGTAAACGCGCCCAAGTGCGGGTCAAGACGGCCAGAGGACCGCTTGTGGACTTGTGGGTGAATTATCTGGCCCTGAAGCCTAACGCGGACGGCAGTCACGATATGACCTTCTACGAAACGCGCGGACACCGGCAGGACAACGCGCCGACGCCCTATCACAATACCGTATGGCGCGAATATAATCGTGGACGCATTGAACAGTGGACGCCCGAGAAACACATCGATATCGCCCAAGCGCCTTGGGTAGATGATTATAGTAACTTCCGCGAGCGTACCGTCACCGGCACGGTGGCGCGCGATATCCTTGTATCCGAGGGGACAGGCCCCCGAATCCAGGCTGGCGGTAACATGACGATGCGTGTTACCGGGCACTTGCTCAACGATGCCGGCACTATAACGGCGAACGATAATCTCGACATCAACGGCGGCGGTCGGGTGGAAAACAAAAGCTATTCTATTAACGAACGGCGCCAGGAATATATTGTCGACCATTATGACAAAGACACCGTGCACTGGTATCCCACATTCAACCGCGACGAATCCACCGAGCTGGCCATCATAAAGGGCAACATAGAGAGTAGCGGCAAAACCGCCATTACCGGGTTAAGCATCAGAAATAACACGGTCAACCAGGCGCAAATCAGCAGTACCGAGGCGGCCTTGCATGCTCTTGACGCCGAACGCGCCGAGTGGGAGCGCAACCCTCTGGCATTCGGCATTGAGGGTATAGGCCAGAAGGACGACGATAGCCAACGTGCAACGGGCCGTTTTTCAAACCATTCACCCGACTATCCTTTCCTGCCGGCCGAATTGCCGTTGACGCAAAAGCAACACTTGAGCCGCGTGGCGACGACCATACCCGATAACGGCCTGTTCCGGCAACATACCGCGTCGGACAGCCCGTTCCTTGTGGTAACCGACCCACGCTTCACCAGCCGAAGCCAGTTTATCAGCAGTGACTACCTGCTCTCGCGGGTCGGTTTTTCTCCGGCGCAAACGCTTAAACGCCTGGGGGATGGTTTCTATGAACAGCGTCTGGTGCGTGAACAGTGGCTAAAACTTACCGGACGGTCATCGGCACGCGGTGAAAATGCCTTGGCTGCTTATCAACAACTCATGAATAACGGCGTGAGGGTTGCGGCGGATTTCCATCTGGTGCCCGGGGTGGCGCTGACGCCAGAACAGATTGCGGCGCTGACGCAGGATATCGTTTGGCTGGTAAGCGAGACGGTTGAGACGGTGAATGGGCCGCAAACGGTTTGGGTACCGAAAGTCTATCTATCACACGCCAGGTTACGTCTAACCGGCGATGGCGCAGTGATCGCGGGGGGTGAACTGCACCTCTCGGCCGAGAGCATCAACAACGCCGGCACGCTTTGTGCCGATCAGGCGCTGACGCTCGACGCTAAACATGTCCTTCATCAGGGCGGCGATATTAAAGCCGACGCCATCGATATACAGGCGGAGAGTCTAACGCTCAGTACGAATTTGCAAGATGCGTTGCGGCAGGCCGCCATGAGCGCTAGAGATATCAACCTGAGTGGAACCGATATTCGCTTGCGGGGCGCGAAAATCGACGCCATGAATACTCTTGGCCTGAACGCGACAAACAACCTGGAGATCACTACGGCCAAAAGCAGTCATACTGCCAGTCTGGATGTGCTCGCCGGGGCGATGGGCGATCGTTCGGCCGGGCGTAGAACGCTTTTCGCTGCGGGGCGCTCGTCCCTCAACGAGGGGGATATACATGCCGGCGGACGCCTGGCAACAATCCAAGGTGAGTGGCAGCAGGCGCTGGGAAGCCAGCTTAGCGCTGGCGGCCGGCTCAATATCAAGGCCGGACAGGATATCAAGGTTCAAGGCAGTCAAGCACAAGCCGGCGCACAGCTAAACATACAGGCGGGCGGCGATGTCAAATTACTGACACAGACCACAACCAACACAACGCAACTGACCGCCAACAGCCGCACGTCATTGGTGAGCAATAGGCGGGAGGAAGAGCGTTTGCTGCCCAGCATGCTAAGCGGCGCGCAAGACGTTTTTCTGGCTGCCGGCAAGACATTGCTTGCCGAGGGCGCGCAGGTTGACAGTACACGGGGGCGCTTAACCCTGAGCGCTGAAAATATCCTCCTCAGGGAAGCGCGCCAGCAAGTCATTGATGAGGACAACGAGCAGATACGGCTAAACAATACCGAAAGCCGCCGTGATATGTCGACATCACGGGATGAGGCCATGGGGAGCACCTTCAGCGGGCGTGGCGGCGTCGCGGTTATTGCCCGTAAGGGAAACATCGCCATGACCGGCAGCACCCTGCACAGCGAACAGGGCGCCATTGCACTACAGTCTGCACAGGATGTGAAACTCAACAGCGCCACCGAACGGCAATCGCAATTCTCGGAAACGCACTCAAATAAAACCGGCGTTGCCAGCAAGAGCGCCAGCCACACGATAAAGGATGATAAGGTTACCCATGAAATAGGCTCTTTGCTCAGCGGTAGGAGTATCAGCGTTACCGCAGGCAACGACCTGGTGCTCACCGGTTCGGCCATTGCCGCCGACCAGACCGTCGACTTGCAAGCCGGGCGTGATGTCGTCATTGCCGCCGCCACAGAAACCGAATCCCATTACTTGCTGGAGGAGCACAAGAAAAGCGGCCTGAGCGGCAGCGGCGGTATTGGTTTCAGTGTGGGTAGCCAATCGACCCGCCATCAAGTGGACGAAAACGGCGTCACCCATAGTCAAAGCGTTAGTACGGTGGGGAGCAGTCAAGGCAGTGTCAATATTCAGGCGGGCAATCAGTTGCATATTGACGGAGCCGATCTGGTGGCCGGTAAAGATCTTAACCTGACCGGCGATAGCGTGCGGATTGACGCCGGCTATGATAAATGGACGCGAGAAGAAACATTTGAAACAAAACAAAGTGGCCTGACACTGGCGCTGTCGGGAACAGTAGGCAGCGCGGTCAATGCGGCGGTTACCACGGCGCAACGGGCAAGGAAGGAAAGCGACAGCCGTCTCAGCGCCCTGCAAAACACCAAAGCCGCCCTGTCGGGAATTCAGGCGGTACAGGCATATCATTATGACAATGCGCTAACGGAAGCGGCGGATGCGAAGAATGCCGCGGCCGGCCTGAAGGCCGGCGATCAGGGCGCGGAAAGTGGCGCTACCAATACCGTGGGCGTGACCTTGTCATACGGCAGTCAGTCCTCCAAGAGTGAAACGCGCAGCCAAAGCACCCAGGCGCGGAGCGGCATACTCACTGCCGGACAAAATCTGTCGATAACGGCCACAGGGAAAAATCATGCCCGCCATAGCGGGGACATTATAATTACCGGCAACCAATTGAAGGCGGGCAATGATCTGTCTCTTAATGCATCGCGGGATATCAACCTGCTTTCAGCGCACAGCACTGAACAAACGGAAGGCAAAAACAGCAGCAAGGGAGGCAGCATTGGCGTGGGTATCGGTGTCGGCTCAGGCGGGGCCGGCCTGAGCGTATCGGCCAGCGTTAACAAAGGCAAAGGTTACCATAAAGGCCATAGCCTGACCCATACCGATACCACACTGGATGCGGGCAACCGCTTGACACTCACCAGCGGCCGGGATACGACCTTGAAGGGCGCGCAGGCGAGCGGCGATCGCATCACCGCCGACATCGGCCGCCATCTCACGCTGCAAAGCGAGCGCAACAGCGACCATTACGAAGCCAAACAGCAGAACATGAGCGCTGGTGGCAGTTTCACCTTCGGCACCATGAGCGGCTCGGCCAGCGTCAACGTCAGTCGGGACACGATCAAAAGCGATTATAACAGCGTGGCGGAGCAGACCGGGTTTTTTGCGCGCGGGAGCGGGTATGACATCAAGGTCGAGGGACATACCCAACTGGATGGCGCGGTCATCGCCAGCCAGGCCGGAGTCGCTAAGAATACCCTGGATACCGGCACCTTGGGCTGGAGCGATATCCACAATCAGGCCGACTATCAAGTCAAACATCAAAGCGCGGGTTTCAACAGCGGCGGGCCGGTAGGCGGCAATATTCTCAGCAACCTTTCCGCCCTACCCATAAGCGGCGTCAATAAGAGCGATCATGCGCATGGTACCACCAAAGCGGCCGTCAGCGCGGGTAAGTTGATGATTCGGGACAAGAACCAGCAGCGGCAGGATGTGGCCGAGCTGAGCCGGGATACTGACCACGCCAACGGCAGCATTAATCCGATATTTGACCAGGAGCAAGCGCACAGGCGTTTGCAGCAGGCGCAGCTTATCATCGATTTGGGCGCGCAGGC
>NZ_SZPQ01000035.1 GCF_005217455.1 Martelella alba | reverse complement strand
GCTTCCATCGGGAATAAGGATCTGGCAGCCTGAGTTCCCAACTAAAATACTCTCCCGGAAAACCGGGGCGGTTCAATAAGCGCCAGGGCTGGTTTTCCCGTTGCCGGCCGGTACGATTTCCTCCCCGAGGAATCCGATCGCATCCCCCGCCTGTATTGCAAGCCTTGTGGCAGGTTGTACCACGGCATCAAATTTTCCCTGTGCGACAGCATATTGCATCCATGCCGGTAAATGCGTGTAGTGCTCGCCTTCCGCGATCATGTTCTCTGGCAGCGTGGTCACCCAAAAGGCCTTGCCGACGACTCGCCCTTCCTTGTCAAGCTCCCGTGCCAGTCCAAACGGCTGATTCTCGCCGTGATTTGTAAATCTGGACTCCTCAAGTATCAAAACTCGGCAATCTTTCGCGAGAATGCCCTGAGCCGGCGGCACTGGTCCTACGCCTGTTTGTGTCCGGTAAGTGTCATTTTTGCCAGCTTGGCGTTTTCTGACGCCTCGAGAGGCGATCACTCTCATGCACTTACGTTTCACAAATGCCGATAATGGCGCCAATCCCATATATAGCGAGTAAAACTCAAGCCAGGTTCTGTCGTTTCGCGGATCTGGCCGACAGAGGGATCTCACCAGCACAAAAGTCGTCGAGTAGCGTAAAGCCTGGCCGTTATAGGTATTTCCCAGATAATCCCTGTTAACGCGCCAGGCCACCACCTCGCCATCGGCCATGCATTGCAACGGATAGGCCGAGTCCATCGCCCTGGCCCTCAGCATGGCGCCCGGCGCCGAGGTTTCCGTCAAGTGGATACCGCCATGCCACATCCGGTTAGTCCCCGCCAGCCAGGAGCCATGCGTCTCACGAGCGAGGCATCCCATCATGTCATCCAGCGTGGCGTAGTGTTCGTTGTTTTTGTTGCGGGCGGGGAAACAGATTTTCATTTCAGCCATCCTTAGCGCGACAGGTTGTCTTCTGTCGCGGACGGCAGAAGATCAAGCAGGGATTTATCGCAGGCAGGCCTCTCGCTTTGCAGAATCGCGGCCGTCATCGGCACCTGATAGCGTGCCGCTTTAATCACGAAATCTCCGTGAGTGCCGTGTTCAATGCCATGCTGACTCAGCTTAAGATAAGCTCCCCCGCCATTAAGCGTCAGAGTTTTCGGCGTGCTGATAACCACTTCATCCTTGCCGCTGGCGATGGTGAACTGCTGCTCGGCGCTCATTTCAAGCCGGCCGTGCTGGGCGCGCACCTCGATATCCCCCAGATCGGCGATAAGTCTCGCCCCGGATTGATGGGCAAACAGCCCCAACGCCTGTTCCGCGCTGACAGTGATATTGTTCATCGCCCCCATATCCAGGTGCCGGCCCGCGTTAATCATCGTATTTTGCGCGCTGGTCAGTTGGATATGTTCCCCGGAGGTGAAGGCTATTCCCTGTGGAGCACAGGCCATTACCACGGCCGACTTCAATGCCTCCAACCGGTCGCGCAGCAGGTTATGTTGTGCCTGAATATCGCAGGTCAACGCTTGCGCCTGCTCCGCCGCCCCATTCAACGCCTGCATTTGCCTGTTGGCCTCTAACAGTTGATTCACCGCCGAGCTCATCTCCAGCACCTGTCCCTGCCCTTTTATCTGGGCATCCGCGTCAGGTAGACGCCGCGGGCGGCGCGCACCGCGCCGAATTCATCCGTTCGCAGTTCAAACCCCGCGCCGCTTGCGCTCGCTATTGACCAAGTGGCCGATATTAAGCTGAGTCTTGCCGTATTCGGTAGCAAGCTTGATATGCTCTGCCTGGCGCCTGTCCTCAAGGCGCAGTTTATTGTTTGCCGGGGTACGCCAGACGTTGCGGGTATGGTTGTCGCGGGTCACGTGATCGGGGTGGCCCGCATCGTGCTGGGCATGGGCGATATACGGGCGATCAGGGTCGCCGCCATCGAACATCACCGAGACCTCGGTACCGTCTAGCAGGGGCGAGTGAAAACCATAACCGTTACCGGCATACGGCTTTGCCATACGCAACCAGAGGTAAGCGTACCCCCGCTCGCCATGACTGCGGTCAAAGTCAAGTTTCACCCGGTAACGGCCCTGGTTATCCAGCCAAGGGTAGATGTCCCCTTTCTCCGCACTCTCCACACGCGCCGGCAGCGTACCGGCAATGACCGGGCGACGTCGCAGCGGCGGGCGATAGCACACGGATTCACGGTAAGGGATCCCGGTAAACGCCATTCGAAAGCCGCGGCTGCGGGAGCCGCCGCTTTTTACGCCCGTGATAACGATACCCTTTTTCAGGTTCGCCGGCAGAATGCCCAGCGGCTCCAACACGTTTCCAGGCATCAACCTTGGACTGGTGGTTTTTCCCACGATGACCTGTCGTCCATTCAAAATGCGCTCATGGTGCAGACGGGCGTAAAAGGCGTTATTCTCCGCGCTCTCCGTATCGTCTTGATTCTGAGGGGGGTCGGCGTAATAACGATACGCTTCGCCCGCCGTGATGCCGTCATCCACGGGGATGGAAGCGATGCTGTCTTGTGATATCCGTCCTTGGCGAGCGTTGTCATCGCGGGTGGTCACCAGGCCCGTGACCACGCGATGATGCGTATGGATATCCCAGACGCTGAACTGGCCGTTATCGTTGGTATGCGACGGTGCAATGAGCGGCAATGCCATGCCGAATCCGTACTGCCGCGGGCTGTCCTGGAAAATCACCACGTCTTGTTCAAGGCGCGTATCCATCTCAAAACACCAGAAAATACCCACTTCGGCCAATAAGCGCTGAACGAACGCCAGATCGGTTTCATGCCATTGCGTCACCAGTTCCCGCACCGGATAGGGTTGCGACAGGCGAAACTCGAAATCCACCCCCGACAGACCATGGGAGCGCAGGAGGGACTCCACCACCTCGGGCACTGTCTGGTTAAGGTAGATCTCACTGCGTTTTGTGTGTTGCAGTAGCGCAATGCGCGGTACGATGGTCAGGGTATAGCGGGTTTCATCCACAGACGCGCGCAGTCGCTGAAAGGCATGAACCACGCCGAAAACGGTGCGTATCGGCACGGCGGGCATGCCGTTACCCTGCGGCGCCAGAAAAGTGAACGATGCCGGCTTCAGCAATAGCATGTCTCCGGCAATATCATCCACCGCACAGGTCACTGTGACCGCGTAATACCCGGGTTCGCTGAGCTTCTCCTCGGCCCGGAAATCCAGAACATCCAGAAAATGGGGGCAGTCATGTACATCGATGCCATAGCGCGACAGACCACGCAGTTTGTCGATGTTGCCCCGCCCCGGTACAAGCGTAGAATTATCCATGGTTATTTCCCTATACAGTGTCCGGACAGGCAAAGGTTAAGACAACGCGGCAGGACAGGTTGGGCTCCCGGAGGGGCTAACCCGTTGTCGGGGGTGCGTTCAGGCACGCTACCGCCCATCGCTGTAACCAAAGCGCATCAGGTCGGATTTTCGCGGTGTGGGCGCCGTCTACTCGACATTGCGCGAAACCCGCTCTCCTTTATGATGTGATTTGCCGTCATCCTGCGATGGCGCCAGAGTGTTGCCCGGTATCTGACAGGCATTGGCCTGCGGTACCAGACTGATTTCGACGCGGCGGTTAGCCGCGCGTCCTTTCGCGGTGTCATTGCCCGCTATCGGGCGACTCGCCCCATGGCCCCGCGCCGCAAAACAGCTTTCCGGGATAGCGCCGGCGTCTCGCAGCCAGTCTCGCACCGCTTCGGCGCGTTTCATGGACAGCGTCTGATTCAGCGCCGGGCTGCCGGTGTTGTCAGTGTGGCCGGCCACCACAATGAGCCAGCCCGGTCTGGCTTTGATTCCCGCCAGAGAGGCCATCAGCGTCCCGGTGGATCCGGTTTTCAGGACCGATTTGCCGGAATCAAACAGCGACATGCCGTCAAGGCGGACGATCTCCGGCGCCGCGCCGCGTTTGGGGGTGTTGAACGATCTGGCCTTGGGCCTCGGAAGCGGCGCATGGCTGTCAATGGCTTGCTGGACGCTCGACCACAGACGCTCGCCCGGATACAGGCCAAGGCCGTAACGCTGCGGCTCGCCCTGGCGCCGCCAACGTTCCAGCAATAGGGCATCTCGTCGCAGTGCTAGCAGTGACTGCGCCTTATGGACGTAATCTGTCGTTGGGATGACCTGCCAGCGTTGCAGGTCAGCGCCGATCCGCAGGATAAGCGATTGGTTATGCATTACCGACAGGCCAATGCCGGCAAGCGCGCAAAGCATTAGCGCCATGACCACCCGGCATCCGGTTTTACTGTCCTGAAGAGGCATAAAATCAGACGCAAACAAGGGCAGAACCGGATCGGCGAAATGCCACGGCGAAGGATGAGGCGCCGTCGCCATCGACGGCAGTAGTCGCGAATGGCGAAACAGCCATTGCGGCCATACGGCCCGGGCGGTAGTACGCACGGCGCCGACCCGGAGCGCCACGACGAACGGGGATATGGCGGGACACAGCCTATCGGCTTTGGACAGTTCATCCATTGCGACCTGCCGCAGCATGTCCATCGCGTGGAACAAATACGGCAGGCATCGGCACATCACCACCAGTTGCCCGGCCATGCGGGGGTCGCGGGCCAGTAGCCTGCCGGCGAATGCGCTCAGCCGCTCCGCGGGTCCGACACGCAGGTAACACCCCCGCGCCGTGGTGCGGCATGCGCTTTTGATAAAGAGGTCGTCACTGATATCGCCGCAGACCAGCAGAACCGGTCCGCTAAAATTCGCCGGCGGGTAAATGCCAACTTCAGCCTGCCGGCTCGCCGGGAAACGGCGGCGATCATGACGGTCTATCCGCAACAGGGCCGCAATGACGCTCAGTACCGTGAGAGCGCCTTTCAATATTACGGAAAGCCGCAGATATCCCCAGACCAGCCAAAGCACGGCGACCAGACAGATCAAAGCCGGAAAGGCTGTCCGTAACCACGCGGATCCTGGCATTAATGCAGCTCCGGAAGTTCGTGGCGCAGCAGTGCCTGTAGCCACAGGTAGCCGCTGATCCAGGCCACTGTCGTCAGCATCACCGCCAAAACGATCCAGAACCACAGGGAGCGCAAGAGACCGCAACGACGCTTCCCGGTTTCATGCACCACCAGGGATACCGTCGGGTTCAGCGGCGGAACCCGCGCATTGAGGGAAGCGAGGATTTTTTCCCGCTGCTCGCGGCACTCGCCCCGGAGGCTGAATTGCCCCTGAAATCCCAGCGCCAGAACACGTTGATAACAGGCCAGCACGGCCGGAACCGGAGACGGTTGGCGCAAAACCTCGGCAATTCGGTCATATAGCGCGCCACCGGCGCGTAATGAGCCGAAATACCGAGCCTGCAACGGGGCGGCGCGCCAGGCCCTCGCCCCTTCATCCCCTTCTGTCTCGGTAACTTCCGCCACTGTGTTGCTATCACCGACACGGGTGGCGGCAGACTTACGGTTCATTACCGCCTCATCCAGCAGGGCGCAACTGCGCCACCGTAAACCAGGTATCCATCATCAGACTGTCGATATCAATATCCTTGCTCATGAGCGCGGCACCGCGAACAATTCAAGTTCAAGTTCGCCCAGCAGCGAAGGCACGTAGAACAGGCACACCCCCTGCTCCAGCATGTCGCGCGCCGCCCGGCTCTGCATATCCAGCACGAAGTACTGATTTTCCAGCCGCACCGGCAACGCCGCGGGGACCCGGCTTAATAAAATGAGTCCGATGCCTTCCATCGCCACACCGGAAATTCGCCCTACCGCGTCCGGCGTGCCGACCATTGCCATTTCGGCAAATTTCTCGGCCACCTGCCAGGCGGGCAGGGTCGACCGGACGGAGAGATAGAAATCGGTGTCTTCACGCAGACGGATATTGTGCAAAACGGCTTTCCAGGTCTGTTCATCCTGGCGAGTCATGCTCACCGGGACGACGCGGGACGGCAGGCCGGATTCAAGCAGCTCGCTGATAAGTTCAAACAACGGCGGGAAGCTGTTCTCCGGCGCCAGATGGTCATAACCTGGAATAGCGTCCGGATCGCGATCGAGTGAAAAGGTCAGCATACTGCCGGCCAGACGCGCCAGCTCGGCCCACACCTGTTCAGGGTGGCGCGCCGGGAACCGTTCAATTTCAGAAAGAGCGCAAGCATGGGTGTTCAGCGCGTTCAGTAACCAGAATAAGGTGACATCGGCCACGGCGAAATCGGCCATGCGTTCGTTGCTTTCCCGGCGCAAAGCCATCAGATACCGACGGCGGGAGCGCAACTGACGGTTCAGCAGCGCCAGCCGTTCACATAACAGATGGCTGGCGGAAAACAGCGCCATTGGCGGCACATAATCCGGATCCTGACGCCAGCCCCCCTTGCCGTCGCGAAACAAGCGCGCAATGGGGCAAGTCTGCCAGGCATCGTTATTTTCATGATGAAAGCGGAAGGCCAGATTGAAGCGGGCCACCGCCATTGGCTCTTCTTCCTGACCGAAGACATCGGGTATCGTCACCCACTCTTCACGGTAGCGTAACGGACGCTCGGTTGGCGTCGTTTTCGTCTGTACATTGACGATCCCGGACTGCATGACCGGCAGGGCAACGAATACGGTCACGCTTTCTTCATGTCCCTGGGCCGGCACAGCGACCGAACGCGGCGCTGGCGGCAAATCGCTGCGGCGGGTATCAATAAGCGTGCCGTCAGGCAGCCACAGACGCAGGTACTGCGCCTGCACGCGGCCGGAAGCCAGCATCGCATCATTCAATTCCACGCGCTCCACTCCCCAAGGGAAGGGGCTGGCGAGCGATGACAATCCGGCGCGGGAGAAGGACTCCCATTCCGACTGTTGCTGAAACTGCTGAGGCGCCAGCAAAGTCCCTTCATTCCATAAAGGGCGATAAATGTTCATCCCTGGTTATCCCTCTCATTGCGATTTCACGTTCGGTATCCGTGAAACCGGCGACAGATCGATGTTCAATCCTTTAACCCGATCATGCGCGATAGCGGCTGAAACTGCCGCTGGCCTGGTTATACGCTAAATACCATAAGCCGCCCCGCGACTGGCAATAACACGGCGTAGTCAGCGTATACATTCGTCATACTTAACATTGCCTCTTTGTTGGCTGCGCGCATTTACCGCCGTATAGCAACTCGACGTATTTAAACTGTGCGTTAGGCATGGTTTAAATTGCATCTTTGCTAATCATTTTTTCCCACATGCGTATCTGGTTTAAGAGAAATGCGATATTAAGGCACCTTAAGGGCGACGATTCCCGCGCATCCCCCCTGGATATTGTCATAGGGTGATTATTCAAACCCTAACGCGCTATGGGCGATGATAAAACAAGATAACATCAAAAAGCAACCATGCGGTGTATTGATCTTAATAAGGGCATTTTTCAAGAATAAACTCTCATATTACTTATTGAATCATTCAGCTATACTTTAATTAATTCAAGTTGCATCGCGGCGGTAAGCGATCGACAAATTCGTCGGAAAAGAATTTGAACCGCCAACGGCCTCCGGTGAGAGGCGGGATGTTTCTTTTGCCTCCCCAGGGGCATAGCTGATGGCGCGACGGGGGGCGGGAAAACGCCGCAACGGAGGGGCAACGTGAAATATGACGATTACAGCGGCCAACCCAAAGGCGGCGTAACGCATGGCAATGGATCGTCAAGGCCGCGGTGAATGGAATAATCAACGGCAATTCATATCAGCAAGCGCGTTTTTCCTAAGAAATAGGGTTTCGCAGCCGTTCCATTTTTGTCAAATTCATACATTATAGGTATTCCAGTGGGAATGTGAACGTCACCGATTTCAGTGGCTGAAAGCCGACTGATATATTTGATCAAGGCACGCAGTGAATTCTTGTGGGCAATGACCAGTAGGCGTTCGCCATTATTTAAGCGTGGGAAAAGTGTATCGCGCCAATACACCGACACGCGGTCCACGGTCATTTTTAAGCTTTCCGCCACGGGGATATTTTCCGGCGCAAGATGCGCATAACGTCTGTCGCGACCGGCGTAACGCGGATCGCGCAACGACATCGCCGGTGGAGGAATGTCATAGCTCCCGCGCCATTGCTGAACAAGCGCATTTCCGAAACGTTCGGCCGTTTCCGTTTTATTGAGGCCTTGCAACGCGCCGTAATGGCGTTCGTTCAGCCGCCAGCTCTTATCTACCGGCAGCCATTGCGACTGCATCTCATCAAGGATGATCCATGCCGTATGGATTGTCCGCGTCAGCACGGACGCGCATACCGCATCGAACACCATGCCGTCTTTTTTCATCAGCGAAGCGGCATGCCTGGCCTCGTCCCTGCCTTTATGCGTCAAGGGAATATCGGTCCAGCCGGTGAAGCGGTTTTCTTTATTCCAGAGGCTTTCGCCGTGTCTGAGTAGCACCAGGCTGGGCATCTTATCTTCCTCCCGCGCTCGCGCGAGCTTGACTACGACGAGATGGCTTATCGTTTATGCGTGGGACGTGACGCATTATGATTCTTTTTGACGAAAAAATGCCTGGTCAATAAATGCGCGGTAGCACCAATAAGCAGTGCCAGCGATATGTTGACGGTATCGGAAAGCATATCGCCCAAAAAGATGTCTTCAAGGCAAAATACCAGGTAGGTCGTTAATATACCGACAATAGTGGCGGCAATCAACGCCGAGGTCTCTCGCGTCATGGCGCTTGCTCCGGTCGTTAGATTGGGTCAGGGTTATGCCAGTGTTTTTCAATGAAAAACAGGCAACGTACTTTCTTTGCGTCAGAGATGGTGAATGAGTACATCCACCGTGAGATGATTGGCAAACTCCGCCGACCGGGAAGTTAATGTGCCTAAAAACCGATTTTTATGGCCCGCGACCACAAGGTCTATGTTATTGCGTTCCACAAATTTCTCCAGGTCTTTAAATCGACGTATTATCGCCATAAAGGCGATATCAGCCCGATTGGGCGCTTGATTCGCCACGCGGTTTAACATCTCCCTGGCCGCAATGGCTTCAGGGGATTGCGAATCGTCAGCAGGTGTGTCGGAAATATATTCCAGGGGATGGAATTCATCGCGAAGGTGGCATAATGAAACCTTGGCACCCCGTGTTTCAGGCAAGCTGGTGACATGGTTTAATAATGTCAATCCATCGTTTTCATCGTGAATCAATATCAAGACGTGGTTGTAAATGCCCATACATTCTTCCCTCACTTATATCGTTAATCGTTCGACTAGCCAGGGAAGCGTTTCATCTTTTCTACAAAGCACGCCCGGTAGGGAAAGAGACCGCTGAACGCCTGGAAGATTATTTTTGGAAAACCAGAGTGTGGCCTTGTTGCGAGATGTGTCGGTGATCATCAGGATAACGGCGTCGGAATCATGCCGTTGAAAGTGCGTCTCCATTTCCGCCGCCAGTGCCGGCATGAGTCCGTCCAACCGCGAGAGGCTATCAAGAGCCAAATGCATTAACAGAATTTCATGACCGTTAATATTGTAACGCTCGGTTTTTTCGTTGATTAACCCTGCTGGGGCTGGCGCGGAATAGCGCGTCTGCGCATCCATCCGGCTCACGTGCAATTTTTCCTGACCCGGGTCAGGAACGTTGGCGGCTAACGCATGGCATGCCGAAGACCGGACGGACATCCCATTCTCAGCGGAATGACGGCGGTGGCTCGCAGCGCTTGATGCGTCGTGGAGAGTGTCGCGACCGGGACGGTGATGACCGTAAACGTCAATCATTTACCCTCCTGTGCGGCAGAAGAGCAATGTATAGGATACAGGAGTAAAACCAAAAAGCCTGACATACCTTTTCCTCTTGAAAAAAGAATCGGATATCAGGCGTCATCAGCCGGTGTGGAACCACGCCGGCGGTTGGGAAAGGTGGAACGCCATCACCTTATGAGTTATACGTTAGCCTAGAAAATGAAGTTAGGCAATTCCCAGTAAGAGTCGATATCAAGCCGAAACCCGGCGGTGGAAGAGGCTTACCGCACAAGGGCAATCCCGGGCAACGCCACCCCCGGGTATAAGTTCTCCGCGACGTGGTTTGCTCACCATACGGCCACCGCCAGGATCAATACCAGTAATCCACCCACCATGCCGAGATAAACATTCATATGGCCGGATTGTATCGGCGCCAGCTTGCGCGCCAGCCACTGAACCGTCAGCGTCAGGGCGGTAAAAACGGCACTGTTGAACAATGGCAGAACTTGCGCCCGGTGGCGTATTTGCCGAATGAAATACCGGCTGCCGTTATGTTCATGAACAATCTCACTTTTAGTACGGTAAATAAACCGATAAAACGTCCGCATGGCGTTGGAAAAGGTCAGCGCCGTGGCGGCGGCATGCGCCATAGGCGGTTCCCCGCCATACCAAACCGGAACACGGCGCAAAGCATGCCGCAAACGCGAGCGCGCCAGCAGCGCTAAGGGAATCAGCGCCAGCAACGGCCACGCCATAACCAGTTTGGTCGGTGATATAAAGGCGAAGGTATCGGTCAGTGGTACGAGCAACAGCCCATGATGCAATGCCTCGCTGCTTTGGCCGGGGAAACGCTGCGCGACGACGACACGCAGCGCCGACAGCCACCATGGCATACCCACCGCCAGTCCCAGCACCGCCAGCCCCAGTAGCCCGCAAAAAACGGCCGTCCCCGTCGATATGCCCGCCCGCTGCGGTGGGTCGGCGGCGTCCCGCCGGCCAAGGAGCCCCAGGCCGATAACCTTAATAAAAGCGGCCAGCGCAATGGCCGCCGTCAGCGCCATACCGGCGCCGGCGAAGGCCAGGGTCAGGCGTCCCGCCAGTCCGGATAAATGAAATCCCTGGAAAAGCGTCTGGAAGGTGAACCACTCACTGACGAAACCCGCCTGCGGCGGCATCGCCGCCAGACTCATGCCGGCGAACACGATACCGATGCCATACAGCCGGCGATTGTGGCGCAGTAGTCCCCGCTGGATAATCGCGTAGCTGCCGGTGCTGCGATAGGCGCCATCGGCCCCGAGCATCATGGCGCTCTTTGCCAGGGAATGTCCGGCAAGGTGGAGCAGCGCCACCGTAAAACCCAGTACGGCGAGGGCATCGAATCCTTCGCTTCTGAACAATTGACTGGCCCCCAGCAACGTTACCGCGATGGCGGCATTCTCCGCGGAGGAAAAGGCCAGCAAGCGACGCCAGTCCGCCTCCTGAAAAGCATATAGCGCGGGCAGAATGGCGCTGAGCACCCCCAGCGCCACGGTAACCATCGCCAGAATGCCTTGCGGGGGCAGCCATGCGGTATAGGCCCGTTCCAATGCGAAAAACGCCGCGTTCAGCACGATGCCGGACAGCAGCGCGCCGCTGGCGCCGCTGCCTTGCCCGTAAGCGCCCGGATACCATTCGTAGAAGGGCAGCAAGCCGAGTTTCGCGCCGATCCCAATGAGTAGCAACAAGCCCACCCACCGCGTTTTCGCCGGACCCAGCGCGCCCAAATGAGCGAAGGCGGCAAAACCGTCGCCCCGCGCCTCGCCGCTCAGTATCAGCATCGCCGCCAACAACGCTACCGCGCCCACCTCCAGCAGGCTCAGCATAAACAACACGCCATGCCCCTGTTGCGTCGGTCCCAACCGTTCGCCTATGAGCAGCAACGCGCCGCCCAGACTCATGACTTCCCAGGCAATCAGGAAGCCAACCGCGCTCTGCAAGCCGAAACACCCCAATGCGCCAAGCATGCTGAGCGCCGCGCCAACGGTCCAACAGCGCCAATGCCGGGCGGGCGTACCCAGGGCGGTGGCGAAAAAGGCCGCGATGGCGCCGAACAACAAGAGCCATAGTGCGTCCGGCTCAAAGATCATTCGGCTTCCGATGAGCGCCGGGGAAACCCACGTCGCGGAAAATGTCACCCCCGACGGCAGCGCCCAGACGGCCGCCGCCGACAGTAATGCCGACCCGGCCGATAAGGCATAGCGAGCCACATGGCGCGCCACTCCCGCGCACGCCAGGATGATGGCCAGTAGCCACAGGACCAGGGTGATTGCCACCAGGGTATCAGGCGCCATTCAGTCTTCCTCCCCTGACATGTTGCGATCGGCGCTCCAGCAGCAACAGCAATGCGTCAATGATTGCCGCCGGATTGGGCGGACACCCCGGCAGCCAGATATCCACCGGCAATATGCCGTCCAATCCCTGGCCGCTGGCATAACCGCCGCCGCATACGCCGCCGCTGACCGCGCAGGTGCCGCAGGCCAGCACATAACGAGGCTCAGGCATGCCCTGCCAGGTGGCGAGCAGCGGTTCGCGCATGGCGGCGGTCACCGTCCCCGTCACCAGCAGTAAATCGGCCGCACGCGGCGAGGCGGTAAAAAAAATCCCCAGACGATGGAAGTTATAGAAGGGATTGTTTAAGGCTTGCAGTTCCGTTTCGCAGCCATTGCAAGAGCCGGCGTCCACATGTCGGATATGCAGGCTGCCGCCGAAACTAACGTCAATCCGGCGCTTGAGGCGCCGGGCGTCAGGGGAATCGTCATTCGCCGTCCAAAGCAAATCCCGGCGTTCCCTCACGCCGAAAGCCCAGCCGGCATCCGTCTGTATGGCATCCCCGGGGCAATGTTCCACGCATAATTGGCAGGCGATGCACCGGCCGTAGTCCAGTTGAGCCAGATGGCCGGACATATCGGTGGTGATGGCCCCCGTGGGACACACCTCTTCGCAGCGCCGGCACTCATCGCCGCACGGCCGCCCGGTGACGCGCGGCATGCCCAGCGTTCCCTGCTGGCCGTGGGGGTCGTCGGGCCGTTTTGGCCAATCCGTCGTCACTTGGCCCCGCCGCAGTCCGCGCAAAGTCCATAAAGGCATAGCACCCTCCTGTTAGCGATCGCAACCGGCGATGGTGAGACCGAAACTGGCTTCGTTGATGGCGTAATCCATCATGTTGCTTTGGGATACCGTGAACGGGAATACCCGCCAGTTAGAAAAAGAAGGCGATTTGATCTTGACCCTCGCCAACCGCCCTTGCGCATCCAGGTGTATGGCATAGTAAAGCGATCCGCGCGGCGACTCCGCCCATCCCAGGCCACAGGAATCAGGTTTGATGACGCAATCGGCGTGGATGTCGCCCGGCGGCAGATCCGCCAGCAACCGTCTGATAACGTGGAAACTTTCGCGCAGTTCCAGCGCGCGTACCACGGCTCGCGCATGGGCATCGCCCGCCGTCGCCCCCGCCACCTTAACCTCAAGTTCGCCATAGGCCGCGTAGGGATGATCGCGACGCAAATCGCGATCCAGGCCGGAAGCCCGTTCAACCGGCCCGGTCGCCCCCTGATCGAAGGCCACTTCGCGACTTAGCGGGCCGGTGCCGAGCAGCCTATCCTGGTAGCTGGTGGTGCGGGACAATTGGCCGAGATACGACTTGACCCGATCGTACAAACGGAATGTCGTCGCGGCGAATTCGTCGGGCAACGCGAGATCCCGGCGCAACCCGCCGGGCGTCAGTAAATTGTGCATCAGACGATGGCCGGTCAGCCGGCCGGCCAATTGTTTGACGTCCTCTTCCAGCAACCGTCCCTCGGCCTGCCCCACCTTGAGCGTGGTGGTATCCGCCAGTAAGCCGAAAAAATGCAAGTGATTGTAAATACGCTCCAGTTCAGCCAGCAACGTCCGTAGCCGTCGCGCCCGCACCGGGACCGCGCAGCCGGCGGCATCTTCCACCGCCTCGCAATAGGCCAGGGCATGAGCCACCCCGCCGACGCCCGAGACCCGCTCGGCCAGCACGGTGGCGGCAAGAGGATTCATGGCCGCGAACCGGCTTTCCATGCCGCGGTGTTTGAAGAAAAGCCGCGGCTGGTAATGGGCGATGCTTTCGCCCAGATAGAAGAACTGAAACTGGCCGGACTCCATGACGTCGGCGCGCACGGGGCCGAAGTTGAGCAGTTGCACCAAAGGGTCGTCGATACTTGGCAATACGAGGGGGGCGCGCAGGGCCGGCTGCATGACCCGCGGCGAGAGTCTGGCGGGCGCCTCGGCCCCCGCCGCCACCAGGGGGAACGGTTGCGGGTGCCCGGTAAAGGTCAGTCCGTATAAATCCTGCATTTCACGTTCATACCAACCGAGCAATGGCGAGCTTATGGCGAGGCTGGGCAAGCAGCCGTCGGCGGCGGGACAAATCCACATTTGCAACGGCGCGCCGGTGTCGCCCGCCGCCAGATAACGAACCTCCGGCCGGTCTGGCTCGGGAAACCAGACATAGGCCATCTGCATACGTCCGCCGCTCTCAAGCAGCGCTTCCAGACATGGGGCCAGGCTATCGGCCGTTACCGGTAGGTATTCCATTCTGGCGTTCACAGGCCGCCTCCCAATGTGCGAGTGATGCCGGCGAACAGGGCGCTCCAGGCCGGAGGCCACCATAACCCCAGGACCAGTAGGGCCGCCAGCGGTAACACCATTGGCAACACGCGATATAACCCATCGCGGATTTCACCTTGCGGCGGCGCGGCCCGTTCAACGAGATACATAGAACGAAAATGATTAAGAAAGGCGATAAATATCACAATCAGCAATAGCAGCATGACAATGGCGGCCCAGCGCTGCGACCCGCCCCATCCGGCGCGCAAGATGGTGTACTCGCTGAGAAAAAGCCCGAACGGCGGCGCGCCGGTAATGGCCACCGCGCCACACAGCCAAATAGCGCCCGAGATCGGTAATGCCTGCCATACCCCGCGCAAATCCCCGATTTGTTTGCTGCGGAAATAGTGGATAACATTCCCGGCGCCGAAGAACAGTAACGGCTTGGCCAGCGAATGGTTGATCATGTGATACAGGGCGCCGCTGACGCCAAGGGGGCCGCCGAAACCGAACCCCAGCGCCAGCACCCCCATATGCTCCACGCTGGAATAGGCCATCAGCCTTTTGATCTGGCGCTGGCGCACCATAAACAGCGCCCCGACCAGGAGTGACAAGACACCGAGCGCCACCAGCACCTTATGAGGCAACGCGCCTTGCCCCGCCGCATCCATGGCGGCGAGAAACCTGACCACGCCAAGCATGGCGGTATTGAGCAGGGCGCCGGACAACATCGCCGAGACGGGCGCCGGTCCCTCGCTATGCGCATCGGGCAACCAGGTGTGCATGGGCGCCAACCCCACCTTAGTGCCATAGCCCATCAGCGTCAGCAAAAATCCCAGTTTCAACAATACCGGCGGCATCCTGGATGCCGCCGCCGTCAGCGAGCTCCAGGTCAGTTGATAGGTGGCGCCGTAAACAAAGGTCCCCGCCCAGTACAGCAGGGTGGTGCCGAGCAAGGCCAGACTGATTCCCGCGGACACCACGATGATGTATTTCCAGGCCGCCTCCATGCTCTCGGCGCTGCGTTCGAACCCCACCAGGAAAGTGCTGACCAGGGTGGTCAACTCAATGGCTATCCAGAACACGCCGATATTGTTCACCATCGGCGCTATCAGCATGCTCAAGGCGAAACCGGCCAGCAGCGCGTAGAATACCGGCAACCGGGACAGGTGCCGTTCATCGGTGCGCATATACCCTATCGCATAAACCGAGGACAAAAAATACACCAGGGCTACGCAGGCGACCACCCAACCGCCCAATGGATCGACCAGCAGATATCCCTTTAGCAAAACCGTCGGCAGCCCTGGCATGAAAGGCAGGGGCAACGCCATCCAACACACCACGATACTGGCCGCCAGATTGAGGTATTCGGCGACGCGGGCGCGGCGTATCACCAGGGAGATCGCCGCGGCTATGACGGGAGCCGAAAACAAAATCAACAGGCGCGTTGCGATAGTCATCCTATTAACCGCCTTAGTTCATGGCTGCTGGTACTGCCGATATGGGTCAGCAGATAGCGCACAAGTACGCCAAAGCAGGCGACCGCTATCAGCAAGTCGAACAGCAAGACCAACTCAATGATAAGCGGCATCCCGGGCACCAGAATCTGGGTACCGAGAAACACGCCGTTTTCCAACACCAGAATACCCAGAATATGGCTTATGGCTTCATGCCTGAGGGTCAGCATCAAAAAACCGATAAGTTTCATCGAAAGCATAACCATCAGCGCCAACACGACGATATTGGAATTCAGTCCCAACGCCGAAACGATGCGCACGGCAACGACCAGCGCGAAAATCACCGCGCCGCATCCCCACAACAGGCCGGAGGCGGCATTGAGGATGACATGTTGCTCCCGGGCGGTATTCAAACGCCGCAGGATCCGAAGGATCAGCCATGGCAAGACGATGCCGCGAAAGAGTACGGTCAGCAGCGCGACCGCATAGAGTTCCGTATAACCGCCGTCATAAGCGACCAACGCCGATAACAGGCCGATCAACCACGATTGACCGGCGAAGGCCAGCATATAATCCCTAAGCCAGCGCGACCCGAGCATGACGAAAGTCAGTAGCAGACAGGCGATGGCGAGTAGGCTGAATAACGAGGCGGCGAGCGGTTGGAGATGGGTGGCAAGCATGGGCGTTCACCGAATTTGATTAGCGACAATGGCGAGAATCGCCAGCAAAAACCCCACGGCCAGCGGTTCCTGATAGCGATAGAAGCGAAGGCGTGATTGCGCGGTCTCCACTGCGATGACCGCGCACGCGACGATAGCGAATTTGACGATAATGCCCAATATGGCCCCAAGCACTCCCGGCAGCGTGCCGAGAATCGACAGTCCCCAAGGCAACAACAGGACATGGCAGAAGATGGTATACAAGATGAATTGCTTCATCATTGATGCCCATTTCAGCAACGCCAACAGAGGACCGGAATACTCCAGTACGCGTGCTTCCTCGATCATGTAGACTTCGATCTTGGTGCTGGAATGGATAGGCAGCCGATCGGTTTCAGCCAGCAACAGGACGAAGAAGGCGGCGACCAGAAAGAGGTGGGTCGGTCCCCAGTAGACGTCGGGTTTGGCCACCAGCAGATGGTTGACGACGAAGGGCAGCATGGTATGGGCCATCAGGGTGATGCCGACCAGCACCAGGATTAGGATGGGTTCCGTCAGAATGGAAATCAGCGCCGTGCGGCTGGCGCCGATGCCGCCGTAAGCGCTACCGCTGTCCAGCGCCGCCAGGTTGATGACGAACGTGCCCAGGGTCAATACGAAGCCGCCGCCCAGGATATCCCCCATATCGGAGAGCGGCAGCGGATAATTGGTCAATACCGGAATAAGCAGCGGCACGGTCAACATGGCGGTGAACGCGACGATGGGCGCCGTCCAGAATACCCAACTGGCCGTCTCGGGTACGACCAATTGCTTGCGGAACAATTTGCGCAGATCGCGGTACGGTTGCAGCAGCGACGGGCCACGCGAAAATTGCACTCGCTCTTCATAGCGCAAAATGAACCCCTGCAACAAGGGAGCGAGCAGCAAAACAGTCAGCAACTGGGCGGCTTGAGCAAGAATATCCCGCAGCATGGCGACGCTCAGCGACGGTTGAAGAGTGGCAACGGCATACGGATAGCCCGGGGATATCCCCCGTGGGATATCCCCGGCGACCGCTGAACCCCAAGAACGAAGGCGCTAAGCGATGTAAAAGGGAACAAAAGGAAAACGAAATATATCCTGATCGCGACTCCGGCGGATAAGACGACGTCGCGTCGTCTGTCGCAATCCTTCGCCGATGTCGAAAAACGCTTGCCTAAGGGGGAAATCAACTCATGAGCCATCGCCACACCCCGCATCTGAACCGGATAAGGGGCAGGATGGAAGACCTGATAGCCACCTGCCCCTTCCTGGCCTCGCGCCAAAGGAAGAAAATCATAAGGCAGGCATCATCAGCAATTGTTGCGGTTGGCCTTTACTACGGCGGGAGGAATGCCATCTCCACCTTGAGAATAAACCAACAATGTTTATCTGACAACCACCAAACGCCATCTTACCCAGGCGGTAATTGCCCATGTCATCCGTCACGGGGGTAAACAGGGTCCCGATCGTTGCTCCCGGAGGGGGCAGTCCGCCCAGCCGATGGGGTCGTCTTAACAATTTATAAAATGATGTCAATCACAGAAATGGATTAAATCGCGCATTTTATTTTCGTTTATGAGCTATAAACATTCCTTATCGGTCAAGTTAACCTCAACACAACATTTGTGTTAATCGTTTCGGACACGTCGCCGGACGTGGGCGCCATTGATAAAGCCGCCCGCCAACCGGCCAATGGGCGGAAAAGAGAGGGGGCGGGAATGGCATCTGATACCTTCAGCATGGCCGGCGAACGCTATCGGTCAATGTGCGCTCTTTCCCTGAGACGGCGGTTTCCGGCGCTGCCGCGCGCCGGGCAACCCCGTTTGGTTCGCCCTGTCCATCCCGTGCCGGCCGGTTTGTCATGCCCGTACGCTATAGTCCCCCGCGGCAAAGCGAGAGTCGCCTTACCTTCGATTTCCCCCCTCGTCAGGTTTGTCCGCTGGCCCAAATCCACCCGCCATCGCCGAAGGGCAAATAAGCCCACCGGCTAATGGCGACCGCGGATTCAACATCCGCCGCGAAAAACAAGACCCCAAATTATCTGCTGTTCGGCAGAGACGGTTTTTTACCCCTCGGCGACAGGCGGTCGGGCAGTAACGCATTTCAGTCCAACGCCCGCGTAGTGAGATTGTCGTTATTGACAGACAAGTACCAATTTAATCTGAGGATAGAAAACATGAAAAATACATTATTAGGCGAGCTTATAGCAGAAGCTATCGCCATGCTGATTATCATTGCCTTCGGCGATAGCGTCGCAGCCATGTATATCCTTTATGATCCCAGTCCCTATTTGCAAGCGTATTGGGGAGTATGTATCGCCTGGGGACTCGCCGTCACCATCGCCATTTACACCACGGCATCCGTCAGCGGATGCCATGCCAACCCGGCGGTAACGCTCGCGCTGGCGCTTTATCGAAACTTTCCATGGAAGAAAGTGCTGCCCTATTGTTTTGCCCAGACAGTGGGGGCGTTCCTCGGGGCCGTCATCGTTTATATCCTCTATGTGCCGGTGATCGATCACTTCAATGCCCTGCATCATTTGACCCGTTTGGACGGCGGGGCGGCGGGCGTTTTCTTTACCCACCCGGGTCTGGCCATCACGCCGATGCACGCGTTCAGCGATCAGATCATACTGACCGCCTTCTTGATTTTCGGTATTTTCGCCGTCACTGAACAATATAACGAGCAAGCGCCCGGCGCGAATTCCGGCGCGTTGATTATCGGTTTTATCGTTGCGGCGATCGGCGCGTCGATGGGCTATCTGGAAGCCTGGGCGATCAATCCCGCCCGCGACTTCGGCCCCAGGCTGTTTTGCTTTTTCGCCGGTTGGGGCAGTTCCGCCCTGCCCTCACCTGATAACTACTGGTACGTCCCGATAGTCGCGCCGCTTATCGGCGGCGTGGTTGGCGGAGCCGCTTACCAATTCCTGGTCCATCCCTTTTTGCCGGCCAGGCGAAAAGCGGCAATGTCGCCGGGATTTGAAAAGTGAAGAAATGCCTTGGCCACCGGCGCGCGCCACGTTACAGGCAGACGCGCCCTGGTAAGTTGTGATTGATGCTTATCCTCGGGCGAGGGTCGGCCGCTGCTTGCCTTTGCCTGACATCACCGCTCTCGCCGCGCCGCCAGAGATAACTGATAGGTTTTATAGCCCCCGGAAAGATTCCTTGCCCGGAACCCCTGCTGCGCCAGTAATCGGTAGGCGACATGTCCGCGTAAACCGGATTGACAACTGATGAGGATTTCTTTCTCTTTTGGCAACTCGCCAAGCCGTGAACGTAACTCGTCCACGGGGATATGCAATGCCCCCGGGAAGGCGCCCAAGGTTTTCAATTCGTTTGCCGTGCGCACATCCAATAGGCATTGGCGCAACGGATCAAGGTTCAGAATGTCGTCCACGTGGCATACCCGGGTATCGCCATTGATGACATTGCTTGCCAGCATGCCAATCTGATTGACCACATCGCGGGCGCTGTTGAAAGGCGGGGCGTAACACAGTTCGACATCTTCCAGATCCTGCACTTTTAAGTTGGATCGCTGCGCAATCGCCAGTACATCGATACATTTGTCAATACCCGCTTTACCCACGGCTTGCGCGCCCAAGATATCGCCGGTATCGGGGGAAAACAGCAACTTCAGCGAAATGGGGAAGCTTCCAGGGTAATAGCCGGCATGGTGAGCGGCGTGGACATAGACTTTTTCATAGTTCATGTTCAAACGCCGTAAGGTTTTTTCATTCAATCCGACGTTGGCTATGGCGTAGTCGAACACTTTACAGATGGCCGTCGCCTGACTGCGCCGATAGCGATAGCATCCGCCTAACATGTTCCCGGCCGCTATACGTCCCTGACGATTGGCCGGCCCCGCCAACGGCGCCAATATCGCGTCGCCGGTGACCCATTCCGCCGTTTCCGCCACATCGCCCACCGCATAGATGTCGGGATCTGATGTGCGCATAAACTCATCAACCTGGATCCCTCCGCGAGGCCCCAACGTTAATTCGGCGCTTCTGGCCAATTGGGTATCCGGTTTCACGCCGATGGCCAGCAACACCATACCTGTTGTCAATTGCTGGTTAGTATTTAAGCTGAGCTGCAATTTCTGACCATTATCGACTGGCGTTATCGCCGTCAAACCGGTTTCCAAGCGTAAATCAACGCCCTTTTGCCCGAGGATCTGCTGTATCATGGCGGCCATCTCGCCATCAACCGGCGCCATCACTTGCGTCGCCAACTCCAGCAAAGTGACGGATATGCCCAGATTGACCAATGCCTCCACCATCTCCAGACCGATGAAGCCGCCCCCCACGACCGTGGCATGCGTGATCGGACGCTGGTGGATATGCGCCAGAATGCTGTCCATATCCGGTACGGTGCGTAACGTGAATACGCCAGGCAGATCAATGCCCGGCAGGGGAGGACGCACGGGATTGGCGCCGGTACTCAATAATAGCCGGTCATAGTGCTCCTGGTAAACCTCGCCTGTTTGCGCATTCCTGACATGCACCCGTTTCTGACCCGCCTCGATCTGCAATACCTGATGATTAACACGCACATCAATGTTAAAGCGCTGGATAAAATCCTGCGGCGTTTTCATAAGCAGTTGCTGGCGATCGGTGATCTCCCCGCCAATGTGGTAAGGCAGGCCACAGTTGGCAAACGAAACATAGGGGCCGCGTTCCAGCAGGATAATTTCAGCCGTTTCGGATAAACGCCTGGCCCTTACCGCCGCCGAGGCGCCGCCAGCCACGCCGCCGACTATCACAATCTTGATTTTCCGCATGTTCAAATCCTTCCTATCTGAAACAATCAATACCTTTGCTCGACTACGGGTGATCCCATCGGATGCGCGTATCAGACGGTATCGGTAGCCGAATCGTGAAAACCCGCGATAAACAATGCCATGTCGCACAGCTTGTCGGTGCGTCGGAGGGCGTTCCCGGTTTTTATGTCATCATTATACAATATTATATTATATAAATATATAAAATATCACATTGCGCATTATCGCAGTTTCAATAACAAGATTGATCTGCTGTTTAATAGGGAAAAATAAACGCTACGAGTTGTGTGGCGTGTTTTCTGTGAGAAACCGGATCACTTACCGCCCACTGGCCTTTAGCCCGCCGCGCAACGGGGGCGAGTGAAGGCGGTTTGCCCGCAAGCCATGTGGGGTGTAACCCGTCGAGATCATGATGCTGGGTTGGCGTCGGGTGATTGGTTCTTAATCCGTTCTTTTATCAGCAACTCTTTTATGGAAATACTTTGACTGGAGAAGTCTTTGAAGCTTTGCTTGGTGATTTCCGTACAGAGAAATTCGATCATAAACAATTGCGAAATCCGGGTACCAATTGAATCCCCTTGATATTGCTCGCTTTCACCGCAGGTCAGTAAGATATGGTGGGCCAGTTGCGTGAGAGGCGAGTGGGTGTTGTGCGTAATGGCCAGACGGGTCGCGCCCGCTTTTTCCGCCAGCCGGAAGGCGTTGACGACTTCCGGCGTTTCGCCGGAATGGGAAAAGGCCACGACCAGATCGTCGGTTTTCAGGTTGGTCAGTTTGAGCGTCATCGCAAAACGGTCGATAAACGCATCGGAGTCAATACCGATGCGATTCATTTTATCGCGGGCCTCCAGCGCGGCTAAGCCGGATGCGCCAAAACCAATGAACATTACCCGGCGTGCGGAAATAAACAGCGCAGCCAACTGCTTAACCTTCTGCATATCCAGCAAGGCGATAGTTTCCTGAACGGTTTTATCAATGGTCATGGAGATTTTTTGCGCCACATCGTAACGCGTATCGTTCATCAAGATTTCCGGCGTTGCCGGTAGCGGCAAATCGTTTTCGCTCAACAGTTCACGTTTGAGCGCGCTTTTCAGATCCAGCAATCCGTCATAGCCGATGTGCTTGCAAAACCGCACAATGGTCGCCTCGCTGACGCCGACTTTCTCAGCCAGCTTCTTGACCGGCAATTGCACCACCGTGCTTGGATTTT
This sequence comes from Martelella alba, assembly GCF_005217455.1. Classification (GTDB taxonomy): domain Bacteria; phylum Pseudomonadota; class Gammaproteobacteria; order Enterobacterales; family Enterobacteriaceae; genus Acerihabitans. The sequence continues at coordinate 29,270 of NZ_SZPQ01000035.1, read as the reverse complement.
GCAATACGAAGTCGGCGACATGGCAATTGGTGGCGCTTAACCCGCTTAGGATATTGGCGATATAAACACGGACATTGTCTTTATTGATGCTCATGAAGGTGATCTCATCCACCCTGAAAATAGGGCCCATCATTATTCCATAATTTGGGCATTCCAACCGCCTTCTTCGCCAGCGCCGGGAATGACGGTAAAACTATACCGGCAATAGAACGTATCCCCCGCCGACAATTGTTGAATACCCCGTTTGTGTTGCAGTTGTCCGTTGGCGTCCGGCGCGTCCGTGGTACCAAACAAGGGTTCGATGCACAGCAAGTCGGCGCCCGGTTGCGACCACAGCGCCAACCAGGGGTGATCTCCGGTGTTGAAGCGCAATGCCGTGTGACCACGCGGATCGATAATATCAAGACGTTGCTGTTCCGCCCTGCTGAAATAGAGCGCCCCATTGCGAAAGGTCTCGTCACTGAGCGGCAGTTCGCTAACACGCGGGGTATCCGCATCGGCTGCAATCGCCAGCGTGCGGCGGTAAGTCGGCCAGGGACCGCGGCAGGCCGGCGAATGAAAACCGATCTTCCATCCGGGATACCGATGGATAGGCAACGCAAATCCGGGATGCGACCCCAGCGAAAACCACAGCGGCGTATCGCCGCGGTTGGTCAACCGATAAGTGACGCACACCTGCCGGTCATACAGCTTAAACGCGACGAGAAGGCCCCAGCGAAAAGGCCACAATCGCCGGGTTTCTTCGCTGTCGCTACAGCAAAGGCGTAACCGATCCTTGCGCTGTTCCACCAGTGTAAACGGCTGCCGGCGCAAAAATCCGTGCGCCGGCAGCGGCCAGAATTGTCCCGCATAGTAAACACCGTTATGACGCAACTGCCCGACGATGGGAAACAGAATTGGCGCGCTGCTTTGCCAGCCGGTCTCGCCTGGCCGCCATAGCCAGTGACGGCTCCGCCCGGCGGCGTTCTCCGTCAAGCCGCACATTTCCGCGCCCTGAAGCCGCACTGACAACGTTAGCATGCGGTTGTCGAGCGTAAGGATAGTCATATCAATACTCAATCGATGCGCAATAGCAACCGAACCTGATAAACCAGTTCTCGTTGTTGCTTTTGTGGGAAACAGGCGGCGATCAATCGGAAAATATCGGCTTCCCGGAGTGTGACCGCCGGTCTCGCCGCTTCCAGAACGTAGTGGCGCGACGCGCCGTTTTTTTCCGCGGCCGACAGCAGCAGCAGCAGCGCCTCGAAAACGCCGCGGTGAGCGCACCCCAGTCCGGTGCCTTGCAGTTCCTCGTAATGGTGGTAACGATCCTGATCACGCTGTTCCTGCTCCAAGGTCAGCGAGTCTAGCCGAAATCGGTGGTACAGCTCCGGCGGCGCGTCGTTATCCCGCATCATCGCCACGATTTGCCGGGCGTAGCGCAAAGCGCGTGACGGGTCTTCAAGAACCTGTTTTTGTTGCGGATCGTCCACGACGTTAAACAGCTTATCGCCATAGCGGTAAGCATTCAGATAGCCGAACGCGGCGGGTATTTTCATGACCTGCGCGCCTTGCGTAAAATCAAAACCGGGATGGATGGTGATTTCGCGTAATTCCCCGATGGCGAAGGGGCTGTCGATACGGGTAGGCATCAGCGTGTATTCGTACAGATTACGCTTATCGTTATCCCGGGGACTGCGCATGTAAACATATTGCCCGTCGGTGATGTTCACATGGCCGCCATAATAGCCATATAGCGCGTATTCCCGCACGGGATGGTCGTTTTCGATGGCGGGGCGAAGCGGCCGGCCCTGCATGGTCGGCGGCAGGGGAACAGCGAAATAATCCAGGATGGTCGCCGGAATATCGATGGTCTGCGCCAATGCGCCGCGCCGTTCTCCCTCGATGCCGCAGCGCGGATCGCGAATGAAAAATGGCGTATTGGCGATTTCATTGTACACCGGCATGATATTCTTGCCCCACCACTGGTGCTCGCCCAGCAGGAATCCGTGGTCCGTGCAGACGATGAACAGGGTATCGTCCCATAACCCGTGCGCTTTCAGCCGATCCATGACCTGGCCGAGATAATCGTCGCACATGGTGACCAGCGCCTGATAAAACTTCCTGACTTTCGTTGCATGCTCCGGGCTTTCGCTGGCGCAGTAGTAGGGTACCCAGCCATCGAAGTCTTCCGGCTTGCAGCCGTAAAGCGCCAGATACTTTTCAGGCACGAAGAAGGGCTCGTGGGGATCGAAACACTCGATTTGCAAAAACCAGTTGTCCTGCCCCTTGTTCATGTCGATGAATTCCAGCCCCGCCGAAATGGTGCGGTCTGTGTAGCGCTCATGCTGTGTGGGCATCCAGGCGCGGTTGATCATATCCTGGGTAATGCGTTTATTGCGGCGTTTACGCGTGTTTTCGTCTTCCAGACCACGATAGGAAACGCCAGGTTTGGCCACCTGTCCTTTCCAGCAGTCGCCTTCCTGGCCGCGGATAAACTCAAAGGTCGAATAGCGGGTATGGTACGTTGCGCCGCCGTCTCGCCAATAGTGTTTATGGTCGGTGACCAGATGCGTATGTACCCCGTGTTGGTCAAGGGCCTGCGCCATGGAAAAATCAAACGGCTCAAGCGGTCCCCAACTGCGATGCAAAAAGTTATAGCGCCCGGTGTGCAGTTCCCGGCGCGCGGGCATGCAAGGCATGCTGCCAACGTAGAAATTATCAAACCGGACAGACTATTGCGCCAGACGGGTGAAATTCGGCGTGATGGCATCCCCACCGTATGGGGATAGGTGATGGCGAGTCAATGTATCGAACATCAACATGACAGCTTTCATTAGACGATCCTTGATAACAATCAGATAGCGATAAATTCTTCGACTTCGTTTTTTATCAGTGTGACATGCGGCCCATAAACCACCTGTACGCCTTGCCCATGGACAAAGGCGCCCCGGCTCCCCAATGCCTTGAAGGCATCGGTGTTGACCAACGTTGGATCATTCACCGTGATGCGCAGGCGCGTGGCGCAGCAATCGACATCCACGATGTTCGGCTTTCCCCCCAGCGCGGCGACGATGCCTTGCGCGCGCTCAGTGCCGACCGGCGCGGAAGCTGCATTTACGGTGTCGTCGTCATCTTCGCGGCCCGGCGTTTTCAATTGGCGCCATTGGATCAAAAAGCGGAATGAACAGTAGTAGAGCGTAAACATTACCGCGCCCAGCGGCAGCATCAACACCCAGTTGGTTTTGGCGTTGCCTTGCAATACACCGAACAGCAGGAAGTCAATCAACCCGCCGGAGAACGTCTGGCCGACGGTAATCGCCAATAGGTGCGTCAGCATGAACGCGACACCGGTCAGGACGATATGCACCACGTACAAAAGCGGTGCGGTAAACATGAAGGCAAACTCCAGCGGTTCAGTTATTCCGGTGACGAACGCGGTCAACGCGGCGGAAAGCAGTAAGCCGGCGACTCTTCTTCGATTTTCTTTTTTTGCGCAATGGTACATAGCCAGCGCCGCGCCGGGCAGCCCGAACATGAAATCAGCGAAACGGCCGGCCATAAAGCGGGACACGCCGATGTAATAGTGCGTTACCGAAGGGTCGGCCAACTGGGCGAAAAAGATTTTCTGCGTACCTTGCACCAAAGTGCCGTTAACCACCATTTCCCCACCGATGCTGGTCATCCAGAACGGCAAGTAAAAGAGATGATGTAACCCAAACGGGATAAGGCATTTTAAAATCATGCCGTAGAAAAGCGTGCCGATATACCCCGTTTTTTCCACAACGCCGCCCAAATGCGTGATACCGGCTTGAATCGGCGGCCAGAGATAAAACATAAGCACACCGAGAAACAAGGCGGCGAAGGACGCGACGATGGGGACAAAGCGCGATCCGCTGAAAAACGCCAACACCTGCGGCAAGGCGACTTTGTTATAGCGATTATGTAGCCAGGCTGTCAGAAGGCCGCTGAGAATGCCGCCCAGAACACCGGTTTGCAAAGTGACGATGCCCAGGATGGATGCCTGGCCATGCCCGGCGAGGTTGTCTGTCGCAAGCGAATGGGTGATGACCAGCATCGCGTTGATGGATTTATTCATGACCAGGAAAGAAAGTACGGCGGCCAGCCCCGCCGTCCCCCGATCCGTATTGGTCATCCCGATGGCGATGCCCACGGCAAACAGTAATGGCAGGTTATCGAATACTGCGCTCCCGCACTGTTTCATTAGCGTGAAAACAGCCTGTAACAGCGCATTGTCCAAAAAGGCGTAGGTTTCGATGGTAATAGGGTTCGAGAAAACGCCGCCAATACCCAGAAGCAGACCCGCGGCGGGAAGGACGGCAATGGGCAGCATGAAAGACTTGCCTAACTTTTGTGCGCCTGAAAAAACAGTATTCATGAGGGATACCTTGGTTTTGTTGTTCGGTATGTAATTAAAATTTCATTGAAAATTTTATTATGTGAAATTATTATTTCTTTATGTATTCGATACTGTTAACACAAAATATCCAGAGAGTGATCGTGGTCACTTTTGTACTCTCTACCCTGTGACCAGTACCTGAAACTGACGGGAGTCTCAATGAAGCGGCCCTTTCATCTCATGGCAAAACCCACGAGCTATCAGTGCAATCTGGCTTGTAGCTATTGTTTTTATTTGGAAAAGGAACAAGGGACGTTGAAACCTCCCCATGCACAGCGCCATATGCATGATGATGTACTGCGACACTATGTGCAGCAGTACATCGCGGCCAGTCCCGGACATGAGGTGGACTTCACGTGGCAAGGCGGTGAACCCACGATGGCGGGATTGGCGTTTTATCGCAAAGCGATGGCTTACCAACGCCAGTACGCCAACGGAAAAACCATTCGCAACAGCATGCAAACCAACGGCGTATTACTGGACGAAGCCTGGGCGGAGTTTTTGGCTGAGAATGAATTTTTAGTCGGGTTGTCCATTGATGGGCCGGCGCGCTTACACGATAAATATCGCACCACCCATAGCGGCGGTTCGGTATTTGACAAAGTGCTGGCCGCGCTGGACCGTCTGAGAAAGCATCGAATCGCGGTCAATTTACTGACTGTGGTTAACGACGAAACGGCACAGGCCCCTTTGGAAATCTACCGTTTCCTGACGCAGGAATTGCACGGCGAGTACCTTCAGTTCATCCCCGCCGTGGAGCAGCGCGCGAAAAATGTGGATTTTGGCGAGCTTATCTATCCCCAAACCCTGGACGACACCCAAGTCACGCCCTGGTCCGTCAGCGGTGAAGCTTACGGCGCCTTTATGAACGCCATTTTCGACTACTGGGTCCGGCATGATGTGGGGCGGGTGTATGTGCAGCTTTTTGACAATGCGCTGGCGGCCTGGTCGGGAGACAAACCGAGCCTTTGCGTCATGCAGCCCACCTGCGGTTTGGGACTGGTGGTGGAGCAAAATGGCGATATTTATAGCTGTGATCACTTCGTTTATCCGGAACACCGGTTAGGAAACATAACAACCGATCGGCTGGATAAGCTGGTTTACAGTAAACGCCAGCGCCAGTTTGGCATGAATAAAGCCCAGCTTCCGCCTTCCTGCATCCGGTGCCAGTACCGTTTCGCCTGCCACGGCGGTTGCCCAAAGCACCGGATCCACCGGGTCGACAACCACTGGCATAATCATCTTTGTGCCGGATACAAGGCCATTTTTGGCCATATCGATCCTTATATGCGTTACATGGCCGATCTTTTGACCCGGCGCCAGCCACCGGCAAGAGTGATGGACGTGGCGGCATTCATCGCCGCCGAACAGTCTTCCCGCGCCACCGACAACCGTTAAACGCCGCGCCGTGCATTGGCCGGGGACCTGAAAGGCGGGAGGCGCGGCAAACCGTTAACTGTCGTGCTCCAGTTTGTCGCGCAGCCAATCGCCCGTCAGGCTTATCGACAATGTCGTCAGGACAATCACGATGGAGGGCGCCAGGGGGATCCAGGGCGCCGTGCTCAGATAACCGCGGCCATATCCCACCATATTGCCCAGGCTGGTGTCGGGGGGCTGGATACCCAGCCCGAGAAAGGACAGACCGCTGGCGGCAAGGATCACCTCGGGAAAAGCCAGTGTAGCTGAAACGATAAGCGGCGCGGCGATGTTGGGCAGGACATGGCGCAGGTAAAGACGTATCGGCCCGGCGCCCAGTTGACGAACCGCCAAAATATAGCCTTGCCGGTTGGCCAAAAGCGCCAGCCCGCGGGTAACGCGCGCATGGCGTTCCCAGCCGTAAAGCCCCAGCAGGCCAATGAGCAACGCCCAGGAATTGCCGAAAAAAGCCAGGGCCGACAAGGCAAGGATAATAAATGGCAATGCCGCCTGGACATCGATAAGCGTTAAAACAAGCTGTTCGACCCATCCGCCGAAATGGGCGGCGGCAAACCCCATCAACGCCCCGAAAACCACCCCGAGCAAGGTCGCCGACATGGCGATGGTCAGACTGACCCGAATAGAGATCACCAAGCGGGAAAACACATCGCGGCCAAGCTGATCGGTACCCAGCAGGTGACGCAAATCACCGCCGAGGAACAGCGGCGGTTTCATACGGGCGCCCAGGTCGATCGCCGTGATGGAATAAGGACTTATCTGGCTGGCGAAAAGGGCCGTCAGCGCCATTATCATGATCCAAAACAGCGAGCAGCCTACGCTAAACGGGATAACCGGACGGGCGCCGGCTTCCAAGACTTGATTTTGCTCCGTCATGTCGTGCTTATCCTCATGCGGGGATCAAGACAACCGTAGAGCAGATCGACCAACATATTGGCCAGCACCATGGTTGTCGCGACAAGAATGAGCACGCATTGCACCACCGAGACATCCCGGGAGGCGACCGAGGTGACAATAAGCTGCCCAAGCCCCGGCCAGCTAAATACGCTCTCGGTCACCACCGCGCCGGCCAGTAGCCCGCCGACCATGAAGCCTATCATGGTGACCACCGGAATGGCGGCATTGGGCAACGCGTGGCGCATAATGACTTGCCGCCATAACAGGCCCTTGGCCGAGCCGGTAAGAATATAGGGTTGGTCGAGGACGTCGATCATCGACGATCGGGTGAACCGGGCGAGAATAGCCGACCAGCTAGTGGAGAGCGTTAAGATGGGCAGGATGGCGCTGCGCCAGCTCTGATCACCTCCGGCGGGTAGCCAGTGCAGCCGGACGGCGAAGATCAGTACCAATATCAGGCCAAGGACAAAGCCCGGCACCGCAAATCCGGCAACGGAACCGAACATGAGCAGGCGGTCGAGAAATCTTCCTCGATTAAGGGCGGCCCAAATCCCCGCGCAAACACCGGTCAGGATCCCAAGCAGTAAGGCGGGCGCCATTATCTCCAGCGTGACCAACACACGCGACAGCACCAGCGGCAATACCGCCTCGCCGTCAAGCATGGAGCGGCCGAATTCGCCATGCAAAATCCCCCGGAGATAGAAGGCGAATTGCGCCAGCAGGGGTTTGTCCAGCCCCCAGGCCGCACGGAAAGCGGCGACCGCCTTTGGCGGCGCGTCCGGTCCCAGCACCACCAGCGCGGGATCGCTGGTGGCGCGCAAAATGATAAAAGCGCTGGCGACCACGATAAGAATGGTCAACAAAGCCCTGGCCAGACGACGCAAGGCGAAATTCAACATGACGCCGCCCGCGATGGAACCGGCAGGCCGGCTTCCGCCAGATGGCAGGCGACCTGACCGCCTCCCGGATGCCATGTCAGCGCCGGAGCGGCGTGGCGGCATCTGTCCGTGGCATGCGGGCAGCGAGGATGGAAACCGCAACCGGAAGGCGCCCGCGCCGGGTCGGGCGGAGCGCCGTTAAGCACCGAACGGGGCGTGGCGCGCAAGGGTTGCGGTAGCGCATCCAAAAGCGCGCGGGTGTAGGGGTGGACCGGCGCGGAAAATATTTGCCCGCTTTGCCCGCGCTCGACGATACGGCCCAGATACATCACGGCAATCTCGTCGGCGATGGTGGCGACCAGCTTCAAATCATGACTGATAAACAGCAACGCCAGTCCATACTCCCGTTGCAACCGGATAAGGATATTGATGACATGCGCCTGAATGGAGACATCCAGAGCGGAAACCGGCTCGTCGCAGACCAGCAATTCGGGTTTCATGGCCAAGGCACGGGCGATCACCACGCGCTGGCGTTGTCCTCCCGATAATTGCAGCGGTCTTGCTTCGCCCTGGTCCGGACGCAAGCCGACATCATGCAGCAGCCCGGCCGCCACCCCTTGCCGGCTCTGCGCGGTTCCCATAGAGTGGATACGGAGCGGTTCGATGATCTGGTCGATGATTTTCATTCTCCGGTCGAGGGCGCCCAGCGGATCTTGAAAGATCAGTTGCATCCGGCGACGCATCACGCGCCACGCCTGGCTGCCTGGCGCCGGCATGGGTCGGCCGTCGAATATCACCTCGCCGCTCCTTGGCCGGTCAAGACCGAGCGCGATGCGCCCAAGGGTGGACTTGCCGCAGCCGCTTTCCCCCACAAGACCGAGAATCCGACCCCGTTCCAACGACAATGAAACGCCGCGGACCGCCTGTACCGAAGCGGATTTGCGCCATATTCCCCGGGCGCCGGGATAGTCATGGGTGATGTTTTGCAACTTAAGCAGTGTCATTTGCGGGCTCCCGGGGGTTGTGGGGGACGGACGATCGGCTGTCGGAGGCGAAAAGCAGGCACGCGGCATGATGATGGGCATGGGATACCCGCAGCAACCCGGGGGATATCACGCCGCATTGCCCGCGCGCATGGGGGCAGCGTGGGGCGAAGGCGCATCCCGACGGCATATTCCCGGGTTCCGGCACCTGCCCCGGGATGGGCAGCAACTGCCGGCCGCGCCCTTGCGGACGGGGTGTGGCCTTGAGCAGCCCCTGGGTGTAGGGATGGGCCGGCGTGTTGAAGATGCCGGCCGCGGGCGCGGTTTCAACAATACGTCCCGCATAAACCACCGCGATACGTTGACAGGTTTCGCCAACCACGCTGAGGTCGTGGCTTATCAATACCAGCGCCATGCCCAACTCCCGCCGGAGAGTATCAAGCAGAATCAGAATCTGCGCCTGAAGGGTGACATCAAGGGCGGTGGTCGGTTCATCGGCAATCAATATGTCCGGTTGGCCGGCGAGGGCCATCGCTATCATCACCCGCTGATTCTGTCCCCCGGAGAGCTCATGCGGGTACAGGCGCGCCCGTTGCGCGGCCCCGGGAATGCCAACCAGATCGAACAGCCGTCTCACTTCGGCCCGCGCCTACGCATCCTGCATTCCGCGATGCAGGCGCAATACTTCCGCAACCTGATGGCCGACCCTTTTCACCGGGTTCAGCGCGCTCATCGGATCCTGGGAGATAAGCGCAATGCGTCCGCCACGCAGGCGGGCCAGCGCTTTAGGCGTCATACCCAGCAGGTCTTGTCCTTCAAACAACACCCGTCCGCTGATTCGCGCCGCCGATCCCAGTAAACCCAGCGCGGCAAGCCAGGTGATGGATTTACCCGAACCCGATTCCCCGACGATGCCCAGGGCCTCGCCGCGGTGAACGCTCAAATCCAGGCCCCGCACCGCCGGGCCGCGCGCGAAGGCTACCTGGAAATTCTCGAATCGTAATAAGGGAACAGGGGTATGGGAGGTGCTCGGCGACATTGTCATTACCCCCAGTTACCGGGACGAAAATCCATGGCGAAGGAAGGAGAGGCTTGCCACTTGGCCGTTTTTTTCCGGGCGGTGAATGTCGCATTCTGATTAATCACGCCATAGGCCGGATCGTCACGCTCCAGAATGGCCAGCATGCGCCAGAAGGCTTTTAAGCGTTGCGCCGGATCGGTCGAACTTTGCAGGATGCCGCATAACTGATTGACTTCATCATTATGGTATTCGCCCGCCTGCTGCGCCTGGCCCTGCGGCCCCCACTGCGTGGGCTGGGTCGCTACCGGGTCCGGGAATCCGCCGCCGCTGGACCAGTCGTGGATCCCCCGTTTACCTGTCGGCTCCCAGACTTGCGCCCAGTTTTCTTTCATCTCGATTTGAACGTTCAGTCCGACTTGTTTCCACATTTCGGTCATTACCTGGGCATTATTGACCTGTAGCGTGTAATAGTCGTTGAGCAGACGGTAGGGGATAGGCTCTCCCTGGTAGCCGGCCTGCTTCAGCAACTGGCGGGCCATGGCCGGATCGTATTGCGGCGCGCGCCAGTCTTTGAGGTACATGCTGCCATACCATTCGAACTGGTCGCCGTTGGGAACGATGGTTTTCCCCATCCAAAGCTGATTGACAATCGCCTGGCGGTCGATCCCGTGCAGCATTGCCTGGCGGATCCGGGGATCTTTTAGCACGGTGTCGTATTTATCAAAGCAGGTGACGCGGATGTTATTGATAATGCCCCCCACGATTTCCAGTCCGGGGTCCACCGTTACGCTGGCGAACTGGTCCGGGGTCAGGTCGCAGGCCATGTCATACTGGCCCGCGCGTATGCCGTTGACCCGTTGCGCGGCCTCGGGAACCTGGACGAAGCGAATCTGGCGCAATGGCGGCAATCCGCCCCAATAGCGGTCGTGGGAAACCAGCACCAGTTCGGTGTCGGGGGTCAGTTTTTCGACGCGGTAAGGGCCGGTGCCTATGGGGCGGCGGGCGAAATCCAGCCAGCTCGGCGCGGCTTCAAAGGCGCGGCGATTGATAATCTGGCTGCCCAGCGCCATGATCCGCCCTTCCATGGTCACATCGGCAATGGCGTTAACGAAACGCACGGTGTATGTGTCCACCGCTTCGACGCGCAGCAGCGAGGGCCACAGGCGGCGCGCGATGGCCGGCACCTGCGGCGGCAACGTTTTACTGCGTTGCACGATGTTATTCTGATCGACGCGCAAGGTTTTATCCCAGCCCTGCGGCGTGGTATCGCCGAACATGCGTTCGGGACCGAAAGTGAACGCCACATCCTCGGCAGTCATTTCATCGCCGTTATGAAACAGCACGCCTTTGCGCAGTTCCAGCTCGACTGTTTTGTCGTCAATGCGTTTCCAGCCTGTGGCCAGGCGTGGAATGGCCTGCAGTTTACCGAGCAAATTCTGGCCTATCAGGCATTCGGCGTAGGAATTCATAATGCGCATTCCGACGTTCGATTGTTCGATAAGCGGGTCAAGGGTATTCGATGTCGAGATCTGTTGAACCGCGATAGTAATCTGCGGGCGGTTATCAGACTGACCGAAAACGAAGCGCGGCATAACCAGCGCGCCGCCGGCAAGGGTGATAAAGCGACGGCGTGAAAAATGGCCCATGGTTTAATCCTTTGGCGTAGATACGTTGCTGGCGGCACGATTCTCCAATCCGTCAGGGGTGCTGCGATAAGCGGTCAAGGTGCGATCGGCATGGCGCAGGCGCCAGGAAAGCGCTTTTTGCGCGTAATCCTTGACGATGCCGACGTAGGCCGGATCGTCGGCCAGATTGTTGAACTGGCGGGGATCTTTTTTGAGATCGAACAGTAACGGAGGAAGCGCGGCGAAGTGGACATACTTATAAGCCTCATCCTGTATAACGCACAGGCTGGCATCGTCCATGGCGACCCCAAGCGCCGCCTCCGGCCGGGAATAGTAGACATCGCGGAAATCATATTCGTAATGCAATTCGCTGCGCCAGTCATCCGGCTTGTGTCCGTCCACCAGCGGCAACAGCGAACGCCCGTCGCAGGCCCGGGGGATTTCCCCGCCCAGCCAGTCAAGGATGGTGGGCATAATGTCGATGCTTTCCGTAAAGGCGCTTTCTACCCTGCCGCGCCGCGCCGTGCGGCGCGGATCTTTGATAATCAGAGGGATACGGAAACTTTCATCAAAATACCCGATCTTGCCCAGGAGATGGTGATCGCCTAATTGCTCGCCATGGTCCGAGGTAAAGATAATCAGCGTGTCATCCCATTTGCCCTGGGCTTTCAGGCAATCGAACACCCGGCCCAGGCCATCGTCGATTTCCGTCATCAAGCCGAAATAGGTTGCCCGCATCTGGCGTATCTCATGCTCGCTCAATTCGGCGGCAAATCCTTCGGCGCCTTGGAAAAAGCCGTCGTTGCGCGTCTGGCGCAAATAAAATTCCAGCAGCGGGTGTTGTCGCGCCTCACTTTCCACAGAGGCGGCGCGCACCGGCGCCGGCATTTGTTCGGGGCGATACATGGCATGATAAGGCGCCGGCGCCACGAAGGGCGGATGCGGACGCCAGTAGCCGAGATGCAGGAAAAACGGCCGATCGCCGACGCCATGGAGATATTTCAACGCCGAGTCGGTGAAATAGGCGGTGTCCGACAACGCCGCCGGCACCCGTGAGGGGAGATGGGTGGCGCCCGGTACGCTATCCGTGCCTTCCGGTAGCCAGATATCATCGCGATTCGCCGGCAACGGATAGCCATGGTGGGCCAGCCAGCCGAAGTAGCCTTCTTTTTCTGGTTCAAAATTCCCCGCCTGGCGGAACCCGTCCATGATGTCCCCCAACCAGCCAAAACGCGGGTCATTGTGCGAAGCCCGTCGCGGGTCCGGCACCGAGGTCGCGTAGCCAATCATCGCCGGGTCGATACCCGCGGCGCGGAGCGCGTAAGCCAGGTTGACGTGCCGGGCATCCAGCGGAATGGTATTTTGCGCCACCCGATGGTTCATTAGATACAAACCGGTCAGCAGACTTGCCCGGGCCGGGCCGCAGGGCACCGCCGTGGTCACATGGTTGCGGAAGGTCACCCCTTCGCGACACAGGCTATCGATATGAGGGGTTTTTAAATGGGGGGTTCCCAGCGCGGATAGCATGTCGCCACGCCATTGGTCGACAACGATAAGCAAGACATTAGGTTGGGACATGAGTATTCGGCCATTGCAAATAAAGGGGATAACCGCGAGTGGTCAGAGGCCACATCCGATAACCCGGCGTATTTGAACAGACTAAAATGACCTTTTTTTGACGTTTTTTTATACAAATCGTGAATCTGCTTTGGCAAAACAGCGCGGGAGGGGCGCCGGCCGACATCCCCAGCACGCTGGACTGAGGCTCGGACGCGAAGTCGTTGGCGGCCTGTATCGCCAGCCGCCCGGAGTGCGAATCCGGTCACGGAACACCTGTTAATGAGAAAAGCCGCGGAACCGGCCGCGAAGTCTTTGCCATGGGCGGCCATTCGGCGATAATCCCGTTATTGACATCGACGCGTAAGGCCGCTGTGAACGTGAAACATCAATGTCCGGGCGCAGGTCGGCACCCGATGAAACTGAGCACGCAGGTGACGCTGATGGTGTGCGGCGTGATTGTCTCGGTACTGCTTGTGATTTATATCTTCTATTATGTGCAGATCGCGCAGGTCACCCGCGATGGCGTGGAGGATACCGCATTCGCCGTCGCCAGGACGCTGGCCGATACGCCGGACATTCAGCGCGCCCTGCAATCGCCGGACGGAAGCCGTGTTATTCAGCCGATCGCCCAGGCCGCGCGGCGCCGTAATCATCTGCTGTTTATCGTGGTGACCGACATGAACGGCATTCGCTACTCCCATCCCGATGCATGGGAAATCGGCAAACATTTCATTGGCGACGACTTTCTCCCCGCGCTGCACGGCCATGAGAACGCCTCCGTCAATCACGGCGTGCTCGCCCAGGCGCTGCGCGTGTTCACGCCTATTTTCGACAGCGGTCACCGGCAAATCGGCGTGGTCGCCATCGGTATTTCGCTCAGTAAAGTCGATGAACAGATAAGCCACAGTCGCTGGAAATTATTGCTGACGGTGCTGTTTAGCGCGGTGATCGGCACGCTGGGCACCTGGATCCTGGTTCATGTGCTTAAACGTATCCTGTTCGGCCTGGAGCCTTATGAAATCTCGACACTGTTCGAGCAGCGATCGGCCATGCTGCAATCGCTAAGGGAAGGCGTGATCGCCGTGGATCGCCGTGGGAACATTACCCTGACCAATCCTGCGGCGCGCCGGTTGCTTCTCCCGGCCGGAAGCCGGGATAACGCGGAAATCGGTAAAACGCCGTTGTTCGATAATCTTCTGGCGGTATTGCGCAGCGGGCAAGCCCAACCGGACAGGGAAATCCCCTGCAGCGGCCGGCTGCTGTTGAGCAACTGCGTGCCGGTGCGCGGCCAGGATGGGGTGATCGGCGCGATCAGCACTTTTCGCGACAAGACCGAAATCAGCCAGCTTGTGCAACGCCTTGACGGCATGGTGAACTATGTGGACGCGCTGCGCGCGCATTCCCATGAGTTCATGAACAAGCTGCACGTTATTCTCGGCCTGTTGAACATGAAACGCTACGATACGCTGGAAGAATACGTTTTGCAGACGGCGCAGGGTTATCAGACCGATATCGGCACCTTGCAACAGCAAATCCGCGCGCCCGTCGTGGCCGGTTTTCTGCTGGGGAAGATCAATCGGGCCAAAGAGGCGGGCTACCGTCTGACGCTGGCGGCGGGGTCACAAGTGCCGGATAACCCGAATCAGCGGCAGATCACGGCGCTTATCACCCTGTTGGGCAACCTGATCGAAAACGCGCTGGACGCGTTGGCCGGCCAGTCCGAGGGAGAAATCGGCCTGCTGTTGCATTACCAGGACGGCAGACTCATTTGCGAGGTGAGCGATGACGGCCCCGGCATCCGGGCCGAGCATATCAATGACGTCTTTACCAAGGGATATTCCACCAAAGGCAAGAATCGCGGGGTCGGACTCTATCTTGCGAAACAGCAATGCGAACATCTTGGCGGCAGCATCACGGTGGAATCCGAACCCGGGGTTTTCACCCAATTCTTTGTACAACTCCCTTGGGACAGCGAGAGGAAAGCAATGTGACAAATGTATTGATTGTCGATGACGACGCGATGGTCGCGGAGTTGAACCGCTGCTACACCGCCCGGGTGGCGGGCTTCTCCTGTTGCGGTATCGCCTCCACGCTGCAAGAGGCCGAGGACATCGTCAACGATGGGACGTTTAATATCGACCTCATCCTGCTGGATGTCTATATGCATCGGGACAACGGTTTGGCGTTGCTGCCGGTCGTGCGCGCCAGCGGCCGCGAGACGGACGTCATCATGATCTCCTCCGCCTCCGACGCCGCCACTGTCCGGACATCATTACATTACGGCGTGGTGGATTATCTTATTAAGCCTTTCCAGTTTCCGCGGTTTGAGGAAGCCCTGCTGGCCTGGCGGGAGAAAAAGAAACTGCTGGGCGCGCACCCGTATTACCAACAGGCCGACGTGGACCGGCTACTGCACGGCCAGGGACGGGCGCCCGCCGATGGCAAACGCCTGCCGAAAGGCTTAACGCCGCAGACGCTGCGCACCCTTTGCCAATGGGTCGACGCGCATCCGGACCAGGAGTTTTCCACCGACGAGCTGGCGAGCGCGGTCGGCATCTCACGGGTATCGTGCCGTAAATATCTGATATGGCTGACACAGATTAATGTATTATCGACGTCGATCCATTATGGCGCGACAGGCCGCCCGGTCTACCGGTACCGCCTGCTGGCGGAACAATACGGCCTGCTCAGGCAGTATTGCCGGTAACGATAAAGTCTTTATCCAGCAACGTGAAGCGGAAGTGGCGGGTGGAAACGTTTGCACATTGCCGCCCAGATTGATAAGCCCCTGGGTTATTCCCCGACGGCGCAGATAATCCCGAACCCGACCGACGATATCCCCTTTGGCGATCGCGCCCAGATCGAGAGTGGTACTACTCGTCGGAAGATCCGATCTGGAAATCGTTCTTATCACCCACGATGTAGAAAGAATCACCGAAAGGGTATGCCTACACGGTGAAGGTGCTGACGGACACGCGCTGGATGCACCGGGTGCCGTGCATGGTGGAAAATCCGTGGCACCTGCACCCGTTGGTTTTTCTCGATGCCGTCAAATAGCAAGTTAAAACTTTAAAAGGCAAGTTGACTTACAACGCTGAAGGAAATGATATTTCATCATCTATATATTATAGCCGGGTTATTCACTGGCCTGAAAATGATCTTTCAGGCGTAACTCTTGGCCGTGGTTATGATATGGGGGATCGTTCTGAGAGTGATGTATAGAGATCTTCTTGAGATCCTTTTTTACGCCTTTAACTTCCACACCCAGGGAAACCACATGAACATTTTTCACCCGATTATATTCTTTTCTTTTTTTATATTTTCGATTTTTCTGCAAAAAATCATGTTTTTCTTGCATAAAAAACTGCCAAATTTGCAAGTTAAGCATAATTTGAACACTCATGCGGACGCCCTGCTTCGTAAGCGAGCTGGCATCTCGCCTTGTTAAAAAAATATCGCCCCGGCATCCTGACCTCACCTGATACAATCAGTGTGAGATGAACCATGGCGTAACGCTATTCCATTATCGAACGACAACAGCATTTTGACGCTTGGCAACGTAGTGGTTTGACTAAACAAGCGTATTGTCGGCAACATGCCATTACCGTCAGCGCCTTTTATTATTGGATCAAACATAATAATGACAATAGGTATTGGCACCGTGCAATTCAACGCCGTCAGCCCGCGAGGATCGCGCGCCTGACCCCTTCGCCAAACGTCGCGATCATCTCGGCCACCTTTCGGCCGCTGAGGGCCTCCGGCGTGGCCCCACCGGTTTTCGTCCGCCGATAAGCATCGGATCCGCCCTACGTCCGCCATGATAAATCTGTACGATGGCCTTGGAGTCTTTGGCTTTGATTGCCTGGGCGATGCGCGCCAGGCCGGCGATTTTTTCGTCCGTATCGATACCGAGGGCTCCTGGAAACGCCATTCCGCGATTATCGACAAAGCAGCATTCGACAATAAGGGTTCCCATGCTCCCCGCGCGCTCGCGGTAGTATTCCACCAGTTCATTGCCGACCGTACCGTCGTAATATCCGGAGCAGGTGGTCATCGGCGCCATCATCAAACGATTTTTAAGCTCAACGCCATTGGGTAATGTGAAGGGGCTTAATATAGCCGAGTGAGCGTTCATCATCAAAACTCCAAAGCAAATAGAAAATTCGGAAATCCTGTCGGGGCGCATTCTCGTTATGTTTTTTCCGATCATGGATTATTAATATAATAATTTATTTACTTACAAAATCGATTATCTTAGTTAATAAACTTATTAATTCCTCAATATCGCTTATGTTTCCAGAATACTTATGATTTTTTATCTAAAAACAACATAACCATCAACAATGATAACATTGTCCCCGCCATCGTTGTCTTATTTTTCTTATGAGAAATAAAAATAAGATAGAATAAGAAAATTGCCATTTTAATCATGATGTTATCATATATGGCAAATATAAATATTACCGCAATGGCTATAATATTTTTTAATCCCGCCCCGCCCTTCCATCCTTGACAATTCATTGCCCCGCGCCCTGCGGGATCTCTTTTTGATCGTGATCAATTGTGGCAAAAAAGAAAAGCGCATTATACTTCCCGTCGCCACTTTGTTGGCCATGATGTCACTCGAAGTTTGTAGGATATATCTTAGTGTTCTCGTTATCTATTCAGTATGCGCCGCCATGCCGCTTGAATAATTTACAGCGGCGCGTGTAAAAAGTCATTATCCCGGTATAGCGAGTGTCTTATAAAATAATTAAAAAAAGTTTTTTAACTAAAAAAATCATCGCATCGCGACACCGGATCCTCCACGACATTTAGAGTATGATTATGGAAAAGATATCGACGGTTTTATCGCCTGACCAAGCGAAGACGAATCCGAAAAAAAACAGTAAGCAAAATCGACTGCTTATCCTGGCGCTGCCGGCAATTGTCGCGGTTCTGATGCTGCTCCTCCCGGCGCCCGCGGGCCTGCCGCCGTTTGCGTGGCATTACTTCGCGATTTTCCTCGGGGTTATCGTCGGCTTGATCTTCGAGCCTTTACCGGTGGCGGTTATCGGCATAACCGGCGTGGTCATTATCGCCTTGTGCGGCCAATGGCTGCTTTTTAGCCCGGCGCAACTGGCCAATCCCGGATTTCACCTCGCGGCCCAGTCGTTTAAATGGGCGGTCAGCGGTTTTGGCAATGCCACCGTGTGGCTGATCTTCGGCGCGTTCATGTTTGCCGCGGGATACGATAAAACCCGTTTCGGCCGCCGATTGGCGCTGATCCTGGTGAAATATCTGGGACGACGCAGCCTGACCCTGGGCTATGCCATCACCTTCGCCGACCTGCTACTGGCGCCGTTTACGCCCTCCAACACGGCGCGCAGCGGCGGTACCATCTTCCCGATCATCGCCAACCTGCCGCCGCTGTACGGCTCGAAACCCAACGATCCGAGCGCGCGCAAAATCGGTTCTTATCTGATGTGGGTGGCCATTACCGCCGCCTGCATCACCAGTTCCCTGTTTCTATCGGCCCTGGCGCCCAACCTGCTGGCATTGGCGCTGGTGAAAAACATTACCGGGATAGACATTGCCTGGGGCGCCTGGACCCTCGCATTTCTGCCGCTGGGCCTGTTGCTTATCCTGACCATGCCGCTATTGGCTTACTGGTTTTATCCGCCGGAAGTGAAAATCAACGACGAGGTTCCGCTGTGGGCGAACCGCGAGCTGGAAAAACTGGGCAAACTTTCGCGCAACGAAATCCTGCTGCTGATCTTTGTGTGCGCCGCGCTGATGATGTGGATCTTCGCCGCCCACTGGATTGAACCCGCCCTGGCGGCCTTGCTCATTATCGTACTGATGCTGTGGACCGGCGTGCTGGAATGGAGCGACATTACCAGCAATAAAGCCGCATGGAACACCTTTGTCTGGTTCGCCACCTTGGTGGCGCTGGCCGATGGCCTCTCCTCCACCGGCTTTATTGCCTGGCTGGGCAAAGAGGGGGGCGCCCTGATGGGCCATATCGCGCCGGGTAGGGCGACGATTATCCTGTTGCTGGCGTTTTATCTGTTGCATTATTTATTCGCCAGCACGACCGCGCACACCACGGCCCTGCTGCCGGCGGTGCTGACTATCGCCTCGACGATTCCGGGCATGAACATGCATGTGTTTGTGTTGGTGATGACGACATCGCTGGGGGTAATGGGTATTATCACGCCATATGGTACGGGACCTAGCCCGATCTACTACGGTAGCGGCTATCTGCCGACTCGGGATTACTGGCGCTTGGGCACGCTGTTCGGCGCCATCTTTTTGGCCGGCCTGCTGCTGATTGGCTATCCGTGGATAACCATGATGTTCTGATCCGCGCCGCCGGCAGGCAATGCTGCCGGCGGCGATCAACGCCAATGTAAGAAACCATGACGAGAAGAACAATGACAAATAAACCTTTTTTTTATCAGGACCCCTTTCCGCTCGCACCCGACGACACCGAATATTCCCTACTGAGCCGCGAGCATGTTTCCCTCGCCCGATTTGAAGGTCAGGAGATACTGAAAGTTGCGCCGCAAGCGCTGACGCTGCTGGCGCAACACGCCTTCCATGACGCCGCTTTCATGCTGCGTCCCGCGCACCAGCAACAGGTGGCGGATATCCTTAGGGATCCCGAGGCCAGCGAAAACGATAAGTACGTGGCATTGCAATTCCTGCGCAATTCGGAGATCGCCGCCAAGGGTGTGCTGCCCACCTGCCAGGATACCGGCACGGCGATTATCGTCGGCAAAAAGGGCCAGCGCGTCTGGACCGGGGGCGGCGACGAGGCCGCGCTGGCCCTGGGTGTTTACCACACCTATACCGAGGATAATCTGCGCTATTCGCAAAACGCCGCCCTGAACATGTACGATGAGGTGAATACCGGCACCAATCTGCCGGCACAAATCGATCTTTACAGCGTCGACGGCGACGAATATCGATTCCTGTGTATCGCCAAAGGCGGCGGGTCGGCAAACAAAACTTATTTGTATCAGGAAACTAAAGCCTTGCTCACCCCGGACAAGCTTGTGGCTTATCTGGTGGAAAAGATGCGCACGCTGGGCACCGCCGCCTGCCCGCCGTATCACATTGCCTTTGTGATAGGCGGCACGTCGGCGGAAAGCACGCTGAAAACCGTTAAACTGGCCTCTACCCATTACTACGATGGCTTGCCGACGGAAGGCAATACGCATGGCCGGGCATTCCGCGATGTCGCCCTGGAAAAGATCCTGCTGGCCAAGGCGCAAACCCTGGGGCTGGGCGCCCAGTTCGGCGGCAAATACTTCGCCCACGATATCCGCGTCATCCGCTTGCCCCGGCATGGCGCATCCTGTCCGGTGGCAATGGGCGTCTCCTGCTCGGCCGATCGCAATATCAAAGGGAAGATCAATCGCGATGGCATCTGGATCGAGAAGCTGGAAAGCCATCCGGGCAAATACATTCCCGACGCGCTCCGGCGGGCCGGCGAGGGCGACGCGGTGAAAATCGACCTCAACCGGCCGATGAAAGAGATTCTTCAGCAGTTGTCGCGGTATCCGGTCTCCACGCGTCTGTCGCTCTCCGGCACGATTATCGTCGCCCGCGATATCGCTCATGCCAGATTGAAGGCATTGCTTGATAACGGCGAAGCGCTGCCGCAGTACGTGAAAGATCATCCCATTTATTACGCCGGACCGGCCAAAACGCCGGAAGGCTACGCCTCGGGCTCATTGGGACCGACCACCGCGGGACGCATGGATGCTTATGTCGATATTCTGCAATCCCAAGGGGCGAGTTTGGTCATGCTGGCAAAAGGCAACCGCAGTCAGCAAGTCACGGATGCTTGCCGCGCGCACGGCGGTTTCTACTTTGGCAGTATCGGCGGCCCGGCGGCGGTGCTGGCGCAAAACAGCATCAAGAACCTGGAGTGCGTGGCTTACCCGGAACTGGGCATGGAAGCCATCTGGAAGATTGATGTGGAGGATTTCCCGGCGTTTATTCTGGTGGATGATAAAGGCAATGACTTTTTTCAGCACATCCAGGCGCAAAGTTGTGAAAACTGCGCCATGAAATAACCGTTGGTCAATGCGCAAGCCAGTCAGTTATCTGGCTTGCGTTGCAGCGTCTGATTTGTCACTGATGAGAGGATAAAAGCGCCCGCGCATAACAAGCCTATTGAAAGCTGTCCGCGGACGTTGCGCTATTATTTTAACTAAAATAACGATTATGTAATTATTTAAACCATATGCAATGTGAGTGGAATCACTCATGCTGGCGACATTAATCGCTAGATTATCTCCCGGCGATACGCTTTATACTTCGCCTGTTTCAAAATACGTCGCAACGGTGTTTGAACGCCGCCGACAAACAGGCGATATGAGGTATAACGAATCTATAATAAACATATTACGCTGGAGATCTTATGCAATCTGTCCTTCTACAATCATTGTTTCCGCTGATATTTGTCATGGCATTAGGCTGGCTTAGCGGGAAATTGGGTTATACCAAACGTGGGGATGCTTCCGTATTAGCCGCGGTAGTTATCCGTTTCGCCCTGCCATTCCATTTATTTATTGGCGCGTTGAACACATCTCCGGATAAAATCAAAAATTTCCCGTTTATGGCGGTGCTGGTTGTCGGCCTGATGGGTTCTTATTTTTTTACTTTACTCATTTCCCGCGTCGTGTTTCGCCACGATATTAAAACCAGCGCTATTCAGTCGCTGGTATGCGCTTACCCGGATATGGCCTATTTCGGCGCGCCGGTACTGGCGGTGCTTATCGGACCAGAGGGATTTCTTGGGGTTTTGATAGGCAATATCGTGACCAGCGTTTTTATGATTCCTTTGACAATCATACTTATTCGTATGGGGGATAAAACACCCGCCCGCGCGGCGCCGGGAGAGGAAAATGCTTTCCATATGGTTTTGCAGAATCTGCTGAATGCCGTTCGCAACCCGATTGTCTGGATCCCCGTAACGGGCATCATACTGAGCCTCGCGGGCGTGAGATTGCCGCATCTGCTCCAGTCGCCCATTGAGATGGTCGGCAAAATCGCCGGCGGCCTGTCTTTGTTCGCGCTGGGATTGCTGTTTTATGGCGAACGTCCGTCGCTTAATATCCAGACCTGCACCAATATCGGCATCAAAAATCTGATCCAGCCGGTCATGATGGCGGCCGCGGGATTGCTGTTCGGGCTGGATCACACCCTGATGCAGCAAGTGGTGATTATCGGCGCGACGCCGTCGGCAATCGCCGCGGGCATGTTTGCCTTGCGCAGTGATACCTATGTCGAATCAGCCTCGTCGTCTATATTGTTGGGAACGGCCATTGGCATCGTAACGGAAGGTTGCATGATCTATCTTATGTCATAAATCAAGCCTGGGTAGAATTATTTAACTAATAAAATTGTTAATAAATTAATTAAAACACTTCTCACAACCCCTAGCGATTAAAATACGCCCTGTGACTTTGATTGAATCAGACATGGCTCTGGAGTAATACTATGTCAACCCCAAAAACGCTTTACACGCCTTATACCGGATCGGTATTGCTGGAAACCCCGCTGCTGAATAAAGGCCTGGCTTTTACCCAGGACGAGCGTTTGGCTTTTAATTTACATGGCCTGCTGCCCGATAACGTCGAAACCCTTAAAGAACAAATGGACCGTGCCTGGGCACAATTTTGTCATTTTAAACGGGATATATCCAAACATATTTATCTGCGCAATATTCAAGATACCAACGAAACATTATTTTATAATCTGGTCCGCGCCCATATAAACGACATGCTGCCCATCATTTATACGCCCACCGTCGGGGAGGCCTGCGAACATTTTTCGGATATCTACCGCCGGGCGCGCGGTCTGTTTATCTCCTGGCCCAACCGCCACCGGATCGACGAGATGCTGCAGCATTTTTCACGCAACGATATCCGCGTTATCGTGGCCACGGACGGCGAACGCATTTTGGGTCTGGGCGATCAGGGGGTGGGCGGGATGGGCATTCCCATTGGCAAACTCTCTTTGTACACCGCGTGCGGCGGCATCGATCCGTCCGCCACCTTGCCCATCATGCTGGATGCCGGCACCAACAACGCGCAACGTCTGGACGATCCGCTGTATATGGGCTGGCGTCATCCGCGCATCACTGACGATGAGTACCTGGAATTCATGGACATGTTTATTGACGCGGTAACCCACCGCTGGCCTGACGTTTTGCTGCAATTTGAGGATTTTGCCCAAAAAAACGCCACAAGATTATTGAACCGATACCGCGATCGGCTGTGCTGCTTTAACGACGATATACAAGGTACGGCGGCGGTCACGCTGGGTACGCTCATTGCCGCTTCGCGCGTGGTGGGCAAACGCCTGCGCGATCAACGGATCGCCTTCCTCGGAAGCGGCTCCGCGGGATGCGGCATTGCCGAAAAGATCATTGCGTGCATGGTCGCCGACGGTCTGGACGAACCACAGGCCCGCTCGCAAATCTTTATGGTGGACCGTTTTGGCCTGCTGACCGACGATATGCCGAACCTGCTCGACTTTCAGCAGGGGCTCGCCACCGCTCGCGCCAACACGGCCCGCTGGGAGACGAACCAGGGCAATATTTCCCTGATGGATGTGGTGGGTCATGTCCATCCGACGGTGCTTATCGGTGTGTCCGGACAGCCGGGGCTGTTTACCGAAGCCATTATTAAAGAGATGAACCGCCATTGTCCCCGCCCGATCATCATGCCCTTATCCAATCCCACATCGCGCGCGGAGGCACAACCGCGGGATCTCATTACCTGGACGCGGGGTTCCGCGCTTATCGCGACCGGCAGCCCGTTTGCGCCTATACGCTACGGCGACGCGACCTATGAGATAGCCCAATGCAACAATGCCTATATTTTCCCCGGTCTGGGATTGGGCGTGCTGGCGGCCAAGGCGCGGCGCGTCACGGAAAATATGCTGATGGCCGCCAGCCAGGCATTGGCCGCCCATTCTCCGCTGGCCGCCACGGAAGAAGGCGGGTTATTGCCGGCGGTGGAGGATATCGAGGCCCTCTCGCGGACCATCGCGCTGGCAACGGCGCGCGCCGCGCGACAGGATGGGGTCGCGCCGGCCGATGGCCTGTCGCTGGAGGCCGCTATCGATCAGACATTTTGGCAAGCGCGGTACCGCCCCTATAAACGCGCGTCTTTCTGACCGGTTCGGCCACAAAAGCCGGCAAACCGCCGCTGCGCTTGCCGGGATCCCGACGGCGCGCGGCGGCGCGGGCCAGGTCTCAGAGGTTGGCGTTCGGATGGTCGCGCTTGTCTTGGGAAACCTTGATGGGCGCGCCCAGCGTCTGGCGGAACCATTGGGTGACTTTGTCGATGACCGGCGGCTGGAACCAGTGGATATCGCCATGCTCCGCACCGGCCACCAGCACGTACTGCACAGGACTGTGTATCGACTTAAGCGCCTCATAAAGCCGCTGGCTTTGCCATGGCGAAACCAGGGTATCAGCGCTGCCATGCATGATGAGAAAAGGCGGTTTTTTCCCGTTGATATGCCCCAGGGGACTGGCCTGCATGGCTTTATCCGGGGTTTGCCCGATGCCCGCGCCGGGCTTGTCGCGAAATGCCGGCCCATTGACCAGCAACGCTTCGGTCGAGGCGGGGGAACGGTGGACCTGCTGAATATCGTCGGGGAAACCCTCCCCGATTCGCAGCAGGTCCGATAAGCCGTAGAGGGTGGCGACGGCCTGGACATCCGAGGACTGGTTCATATAGTCGCCCTTATCAAAGGATTTTTCGCCGTTGGTGACGCCCAGCATTTGAGCAAGCCAGCCGCCAGCGGAATCGCCCAGCACGCCGATGCGTTTGGCATCGATGCCGTATTCGGCGGCATGGGCCCTGAGATACCTGACCGCGGCCTTCCCGTCGACCACCGGATCGGGAAACGTATCGGGCACCGTGCGGTATTCCGCCGCCGCCACCACAAAACCGGCCTGCGCAAGCGCCATGCGCATTTCTATGAATTTATCATAATCGGCCGAGGTGAATCCGCCGCCAGGTAAATAAAGAATCGCCGGCTTCAGATCGCCATTTCGCGGCACGAGAAAAGACATATGCAGTTGTCTGACGGCCCTGAGGCTTTTCACCTGGGCGTAAACGACGCCATTAATGGCGTCAATCTGATCGCGGGTGGGCGTGACATGCATGATTTGCGCCCCCTCGCTATAACCGGTCAGTGCCGGGCGAACACCGGCCAGGGCGCCGCTGGCGGCTACGGCCATAGCCATTCCTCCGAGTAAACAGGCGAGACTGAATTTCATAGACGGTTCCTTTATAGCCTATCGGTTATTTCCCTCGGGCGCGATGATTAACGAAGATTGGCGGGAAAATCTGCGGGAAGCTCGCTTGCCGCGCAGTTAATTACCGCATCGTCGTCCGGGCCGCAATCGCGCACGAAGGTAATGGTGGCGAACTCGTCGATGACTTCCGTCGGATACGCCGGTCCCGCTTCCCGGTAAGCTTCCATTTGCGCCAGATGGTCATTTTGGAAACAGACGGTTTTTTCAGGCGCGTTGATGACCCAGCGGGGAAAGAAAATCGTGCCATGGAAGAGTTTGTCGCCCAGATTAGCCACCAGACTGACATCCGTGCCGGTGGGCTCCGTCCAGGAAATTTTATAAATCGCTTCACCCACTCTCACGATATACGCTTTCTGGCCTTTCACCCAGCGATTGGCGACTATTCCGCTGTGGATGCGGTAATCCAGGGTTGTGGCGTTCTTAACGTAAATTTCGTAGTTCCAGCCGTTATCATAGGTATAAACCAGATGTTTACCGATAAAGCCGGCCAGGTCATGTTTGTCGAATGTGCTCATTTTCGTCTCCTAGGGAAATATCTTCACGTTAAATCTTCATTAAATAGATGAATAGTGCTATTTTTTGAATAAATTAATTTGAATTTTAGATGTATTATGCACAAAACGACTTTGGAGCAGTGGGCGCTGCTCAACCACGTTGTGAATTGCGGCAGCTTTGCCGTCGCGGCTCAGGAAACGCACCGCAGCCAATCCTCCGTCAGTTATAATCTCGCGTTACTCCAGGAACGGCTGGGCGTGGCCTTGTTGCGGCCGGAAGGTCGGCGTTCGGTCCTCACGCCGGCCGGAGAGACGCTGCTGGCGCATGTTCGACCGCTGTTAAGGGCCTTTGCCGAAGTCGAAGACAAAGCATCCCATCTTAGCGGCGCCACCGTCCCCAGGCTCCGGCTGAGCGTCGATAGCATTTTCCCCAGGCATAACCTGTTCGCGGTTATGAAACAGTTCAACCTGCTTTATCCCGCCACGCAAATAAGCCTCACTGAGGTGCTGGAAGAAGATGACCAGGGACAGGAAGCGGACGTACAGATAGTGACCAGCCGGGAGAATCTGACCGGACACGGGGAGTGGCTGATGAACGTTGAGTTCGTCGCGGTGGCGCACAGCGGCCATCCCCTGTTCGGCGAGACGGCAAACCTGAACGAAAGCACTTTATCCCGCTATCCGCAGGTACGCATTTCCGGCCAGGAACGAATGTCGGCCAAACAAAGTCCCAGCCCGGAGCAGTGGTTTTTCTCCACTGTGGATGCGGCCATTGAGGCCGTAATGTATCAGTTGGGCTATGGTTGGCTGCCCGCGGCGCGCATTGAGGGCGAACTGGCGGCGGGGATCCTGAAACCCCTTCCGCTCAGCCATGGCCTCAGGCGGGTAACTCCGCTGCACCTGGTCGTTCGGGAGGGATTGCTGGAAACCGACCCGCAAATCGCCGCGCTGAAAAGCCTCCTGCGCGGCAATCTGAAAACCGTGGAGATCTCGACCTGAACCCGCGGTCCGCCGTATTGCGCCGCCATTTCCGCGGCAACAGACGGCGCGTGCGGCGAGACGTGGCGTTTACCCCCGCGATGACGGTCATCCGCGAATACTTCCGCAATACTTTCGTTACCCCGCAAATCAACATGCTGCGCCGCTGAATGTCGTTCCGCAGACCGGGCATGATTGACAGGGTTTCGCCCTTATCAGAACCGATAGGTGGCCGAGACGGAAAAATGACGCGGCTCTCCATAGACCAGATAGGTACCCATATAATCGTAATATTTTCTATCGAACAGATTATTGATGTTCGCTTGCACGGAAAGCTGTCGGGTAAGCTGGTAACGGCTAAACAGATTCACCAGCGTGACGCTGCCCTGGGAAATATAGGCGTCTCCCGAAGGGCCGGTGACGTTATTCCAGGTCTTGTTCTGCCAGTTGATGCCGCCGCCCACGGTCAACGCCCTCAGCATGGGCAAACGGTAGCGGGTGAACAACTTGGCGGTGGTGCGCGGAATCTCCGGCATGACGGCGGTGCCGTCGCGCCGTTCGGCAATGTAGCGTGAAGCGCCGAACGTCATCTGCCAGTTATCGCTCAGCGCGCCGTTGATTTCGAACTCCACGCCGCGGCTGACGGAATCCACGGATTCGTAGGCGTACTCCGTGGTGTTGGGAATATAGGTATAGGTATTGACGCCCAGCCTGTTCTGCTCGGTGCGAAACAGCGATAGCATGGCGGTCAGCCGGCTGTTATTCCAGTCGCCCTTAAGGCCGGTTTCGTAGCTTTTGCCCGTGACCGGATCCAAATACCTGCCGCTGATGTCGCGGGTGGTTTGCGGTTGGAAGATACGGGTGTAGCTGGCGTAAATCGAGTAGGTGTCGTTGATGTCGTAAGTCAGGCCGGCGTAAGGCGCGACCTTGTCGCTCTGATTATTGCCGGAAGTACCGCGGGCGCTCCAGTCCGTATAACGCGCCCCCACCAGCAACGCCAAGGGATCGGCCAGCGAGAAGCGTGCCGCGGCATAGGCCGATTTCTGACGTAGGGTATCGTCAAGCTCGACGGTCCAGGGAGACCAGGTCCCCTGGGGAACGTCGCCGTTCCAGTCACGGTAATCGCCGACAGCCACCGAGGACAGGTCCGAATAACTGTTGAAAAACGTGTTGTCCTGCTTGCTGTAGCTGCCGCCTATCATCAGTTGATGGGTCCGGCCCAGCAACTCGAACGGACCATTGGCATACAAATCGACCCCGTTGGTCTCGCGCCGGCCTTTGTTCCAGCCGCTATACAGCGAAACGCCCTCGCCGGTGAGGTTATCCGGATAACCGTCGGGATACAGTAAACGCGTGTCGAAGGTGGTCTTGGTATGGCTGCCGGTAACCTTTGCCTGCCAGCCGTTAGTGAATTTCTGCGTCAGGGTGGCAAAGAGTTTGTTGGACTCTTTATCGCTATACGCCCAATCCGCGCCGGAATTGAAGCTGCGTTTGAAATGGGTGGGATCGCCGTTGCTGTAGAAGGTCGGGATACCGCCCCAGCTTGGGTCCGAGGTGCTGCTGCTCTGATAGTCCCAGCCCAGCGATAAGGTGGTTGAATCGGTCAGGTCGGCATCCAGCACGGTGGTAAGGAAAGCTTTATGGGCGTGGTAGCGGTCTAACCAGCTGTCATTGTCCTGGTAACCGGCGATAACCCGGCCGCGAACCGTACCGGATTCATTGAGGGGCACGGTGACATCCCCCACATAACGCTGTTTATTCCAACTGCCGGTTTCCACGGACAGACTGCCGGTGAGTTGTTTGCTGTCGGCGTGCTTACGTATCATGTTTATCGAGGCGGAGGGGTTGCCGGAGCCAAGGGCCAGGCTGTTTGCCCCGCGGACCACTTCTATGCGGTCATAAATGGCGGTGTCCGACTTGGTATCGCCCAGGTCCCACACATCGGTGACGATAGTGGGAATGCCGTCGAACAGATAATTATTGATTAAATAACCGCGTGAATAGTAATTCGAGCGGTCGGAGTCGATATTGGACGCGGCGATCCCCGTGGTCTGACTCAATACATCGCCGACGCTTTCCAACACCTGATCCTGCATACGCTCCGAACTGACAATGGTGACTGATTGGGGAATATCCCGCAGCACCAGCGGCATTTTCGTTGCCGCCGAGGTCACAGGCACGCTGTAATCTTTGCTGGTCTGGTTCCCGTCGTTTTCGCCGGCAGCCTGCACGGTCAGCGTTTCGGTGCCACCGGCATCCACGGCGAAAGCGGGTTGCCATAGGGATGAGACAAACAGGGCCACGAGGCTTGGCGTAAAGATAAACGCCGTTGATGATTGTCCCGGGGTACGCTCTTGAGTCCAGTTAAAACGAGAAAACACATTCATCCCTCAAATCAAATTTGTCGCGCAATAATGACCTCTCCGGCTACGCGGGACGTTACCGGTTATCCTCTGGCGGTATCGATACGCTTAATTTTCCCTGACTAAGCCCTGGAATGTTCAGCCACGCCCTCCAAGGGGGTGAACTGAACAATGTTAATGCAAATGAGAACTATACGCATTTCTTAACAATGTGTAAACGTCTCCCCGGTCTTGCAACTACCCACAATTATATTAAGGTAATCATTAAGATAGTTGGGATGAATTACTTTCAGGGATGGTTGAATGG
>NZ_SZPQ01000002.1 GCF_005217455.1 Martelella alba | reverse complement strand
GAAACTGCCAGCCCATTCCCCGGAGGAAAACATGGTCAGGCAAAAGTGTAGCGGTATTAGGCGCAGCTATTTAGCTGGTGGGGTGAAAAAATTCGGTGATTACCTGAACTCACCGGAGTTTCCCAATGATGTGCGCGCGTTCATGGATGGGTTAGGCAAGCTCATTAATGGCATTAGTCGCTCCTATCATTGGATTGTGGGGGACGATAATAGTGATTTGCCCTGGGGGGTTCGTTCAGCAAATGGGGCCCCCGTCAGTAGTTCAGGCAATCCGGGGTTTAACTTTCTTGGTCGCCCCGCGGCGCCTGATATCATCAATTCCCAGGAACCAGTGGGATCATCTGGGCTGGAGAAACGTAACTGGTTGGCGGGTCCGCTGGATTGGATTGTCGATAAGCACCGTGAACTGGTGAATTGGACCTATCATAATCCATTAAATTTACGGTCTGCCCCAGGCGTTCCTTCGGTTAATGGGTTCGCATCGTTCAAAAATAGTGATGATGGTATACGGGCGGCATGGGCACAATTGCAACGTTATGCCAATGGTCAGTTTAACGGGAAAAATATAAATACTATCAATGATATAGTGTCTACGTTTGCCCCGAAATCCGACCATAACGACACTGATTCATACATCCGTTTCGTTTCGCAGCGGATGGGAGTTGACCCAAATGCCCATCTAAACCTGAACGATTCCGGCATCATGTCGCAATTAATTTCCGCGATGGCAAAACGGGAATCTGGTTCTGATTATTCACCCTCCACCATTATTCGCATAGAGAACGCCACCGGTGGTAATGCTACCGTAATTTCCAGTCAATTGGCGCATTAATATGACCAGTACCGTCCGAACGCTTTATCAGTTAGGGTTTGAGATATCCCCTATAATCCTCAATGGAGGATTGGCTCAGAATATTCCCGGGGGATTGTTACCGATTGTGGCATTGACTCAGGCGGCCAATTTTCTGGTGGGGCTATTGTCGGGAACCGTCGATGTTGACCTGGATAGCTATTTTTGCAAATTTTATCCGCTGCCCGGTTCGACGATGATCAACAATCAGATAGGCCAATATCCATTTGCCAATCTGACCGTAGCCGCTAACGCTATTTTGGCACAGCCTAATAATGTCAGCATGCTAATGAGTTGCCCGGTAAACACATCTGGCGGCTATATCACCAAATTTGTGACCATTAACGCTCTACAGGCGGCATTATCGCAGCATTGCTCGCTGGGTGGCACGTTCATCGTTGCGACGCCGTCTTACGTCTGGGATAACTGCATATTGACGCGGGTGACGGATGTTTCCGGAAGCGCCAGCAAACAGCCGCAGCAGCAATGGCGTTTTGATTTCGAACAGCCACTGATTACCCAGGCGGCCGCCGAACAGGTGTTGAATAACCTGATGTCGAAAATCAGCAGCGGGCAACAGGTGACCAGCACCAGCTGGACGAGTTTGTTAAATGCGGCCGGTAGCACAATATCAACCATTCTAACCGATGCCAAAAATTTGATCGGCACACTCACAGGCTAATCATGGCAACGACCTATATTGATTTCAAGTCCCCGACATCGGGTGCCTTTTCATTTAAACCGACATTGGACGGCGCTCTATATAACGCCACTGTCACCTGGAATATTTTCGGCCAGCGCTGGTACCTGAATATTTTTGACAGCAATTCGACGCTGGTACTTACCTTGCCGATGGTCGGATCGCCGGCGGATTATGATATTTCGCTGACGGCAGGATACTTCACGACAAAAATCGTTTACCGGATTGCCAATAGCCAGATCGAGGTGATTGACTGATGCGCTATTACGACATCCGGATTACCGACGGGAACGGAAAACAGCTCCAGCAATTCACCAGCCTGTTGGCGAATGGGAATACCAATCCTGCGGCGCAACTGGTTGAACTGGATATTCCGCTGTATCCGATGGCAACGCCCATGGGTTCGGCGTTCGTGAAAATCTGGGGCGTAGGGATAGACATGCTGTCTCAGGCATCCAATTTCAACGGCATGAATATCCAGATTTTCGCCGGCATGGCTGCTGGTCTGCCGCTGGCGGATCCGTCTCAGTCTGGACTGGTGTTGCAGGGTACTATTCAACAGGCGTTCGGAAACTGGCAGGGGGTTAACCAGACGCTGGATATGATAGTAAATCCCAGCGGAGGTACGCCGGCGTCCCCCAAAAATATCGTTATCAATTGGAAGAAAGGCGCCTTACTGGCGACCGCCATAAAAAACACCCTGGCAACGGCGTTTCCTGACTACTCTATCGAGATAAACATAAGTTCGTCCCTGGTTCTCTCGCACGATGCGCCTGGGTTTTACGCCACAATCTCCCAATTTGCCGCCTATGTAAAACAGGTATCGCAGTCCATCATTACAACAAACTATAGTGGTGTGGATATCATTATCCGTCCAGGGAAGTTCGTCGTTTACGATGGCACAACCGCCGCTACTCCGAGACAGTTAAAATTCACCGATCTGATAGGTCAACCGACCTGGATTGAAAATCAGGTGATCAATTTAACCTGCGTAATGCGAGCCGATATCAATGTAGGGGATTACATCAAATTGCCCCCTGGCGCGATAGCAACCACGCAGGCATCCTCCTATTCGCAATACCGGCAATCGTCCATATTCCAGGGAACATTTCAGGTCCAGCGTGTTCGGCTGGTGGGCAATAGTCGGCAACCTGACGGCAACGCCTGGGTAACGGTTATTGATGCGGGGGTATCCACATCATGAGCGTAGGGCAAAAAACACCGCTGGCGCTGTCGCTCAATCAGTTCAGCGAGCGGAAAATACTGGACGCAATCCAATTGCTGGGGAAATCGTTGCCGGCCATCGTTGTCAGCAATGACAACAGCATCGTGACCGTGTCGTTTCAGATAACCAGCCAGTTCACGCTGCCCAATGTGACAATGCCGCTATTCGGACCGGAGTATGTCCGCTATCCCATCCAGCCAGGGTGCAAAGGGCTTGTTATCCCCTCCGATTTCTACCTGGGCGGCATTAGTGGGCTGGGCGGTGGCGTGGCGGGGCTAGATACGCCGGCCAACCTCAGCGCACTGGTTTTCCTGCCCATTAGCAATACGGCCTGGTCAAACGTCGATATGGATGCGGTCACGGTCTATGGCCCCAATGGAGTGGTATTGCGTGATGAGTCCAGTAACACCATTTTCACGCTCACGCCAGACAGCATAACCATGGTCTCCCCTGGTTCGGTGAAGGCGACCGTAGGGGGAACCTCGTTTGAACTCACCCCCTCCGCGTGGGCGCTATCCGGACAGAATGGCTCGCTAACTGATGAGACGGCAAGCACATCCCCTGAAACCATGCATAACGCCTGGGCGGCGCTGATAACGTGGCTCAACAGCCATACGCACAGCGACGACGGATCAGGACCACCATCAACACCGTTTAGCGGAGGGAGCATTGCACCATGAGGACTTACGGTCGAATAAATGGCAAATGGGTGGAGGTAATAACCGATGAAAATGGTTTTGATGATGCTGTTTGGATCACAACCCTGGCTCAATGCACTAAATTGGCCCCAGGAGAATCGCCGTTTCATGCTGATTATGGCATACCGGCGCAATCATCGGTTATTCAGCAGGTTTTGCCGACGTACTACGTCGCACGTCTGCAAAAACAATTCGCACCGTATTTTGCAAATCTGGTTATCTCTGCAACATCAGATAACCCGCCGACATACCAAATTAATGCGCTCACGAATTCCGGCGCGCAGTTAATTACCCAGGTGGCCCTATGACGCTCGAAACAGTAATGACCACAACCGGGTTACAGGTTCAAACGCCGGCGGAACTGAACACCGATTTGATTGACGCGGTGAAATTGCTCAGCCCTGGCTACACGGCCAATCTGCCCGGATCGCTCATTGACGATATCAGCAGTACCGATGTCGGCGCGCTGATCATGGCGGACCAGGCGCGTGTTGACCTAATAAACAGCGTTACGCCCTATGGCGCCAATGAGTTTTTGCTCAATCAGTTGGGCCAGATTTATGGACCTATAAAAAATAGCGCGTCTAATACCAGCGTCTACGTCACGTTTACCGGCATCCCTGGGTACGTGATACCCCAAGGGTTCATCGTTTCCGATGGCACCTATCAGTACATTGTCCAGTCTGGTGTCATTATTCCGTCCGGAGGCACTACCGGCACAGTTTACTGTCTGGCTTCGGATAGTGGCAGCTGGGCTGTCCCGGTAGGAACGGTCACAACCATCATAACGTCAGTTCCCGCATCCGTATCCCTATCGGTTACCAATTTAACCGCCGGAACGCCAGGGGGCGATGCTGAGACATGGGAGGCATACCGCGCCCGCGTTTTACAGTCGGGCCTTGCCACCAGTTCCGGTACAGGGAATATGCTGAAAACGCTGCTGTCCAATGTTTCCGGCGTTCAGGCGCGGTTAATTTCTTACCAGCAATCCGGAACAAAATGGAAAGTGTTATGTGGCGGCGGGGATCCTTATGATGTCGCCTATGCCATCTGGCAGGCGTTGTTTGATACGTCAAATTTGGTTGGTAGCACACTGTCAGTATTGGGTTTGACTGCCGCTAATCCTGGCGTTATCACGACCGACCTCAATCACGGTTTTTCGACGGGTCAGGTTATTCAGATAACCGGAATGATCGGACCCACGGCGTTAAATGGGGTGTCGCTTACGGTCACAGTGTTGACCGAAAAAACGTTCAGTATCGGCGTAAACACCACCTCATTGCCGGCGTGGACCAGCGGCGGGATGATAACCCCCAACCTGAGAAACGAGTCCATCAGCATCAATTCTTTTCCGGATACGTATGTCGTGCCGTTTATCGTGCCACCCCAGCAAACCGTGGGGATCACGGTCACATGGAATACGCAGAGCAATAACTACGTTTCCGAGGCTGCGATTGCTCAATTGGCTAATCCCGCCATCGTCGATTACATTAACGGGATTTATGCCGGCCAGCCGATAAATCTACTGGAACTGCAATCCCTGTTTCAGACCACCGTTGCCAACGTCATTGCCACCAATCTTATAACGTCGTTATCCTTTGTCGTAACAATTGATGGCGTGATAACGGAACCCGAATCAGGAACACAATTAATCAATGGCGATGCAGAGTCCTATTTTTATACGGATACCGCATCGATAACGATAAATCAGGGGTAAACTGTGCTGACAACAATTATCCCTTCCTACCTTTACACGCAATATAATGACGACGACGATTTGCAAGCTTTTGTTATGGCATTTAACCAGTTGGCACAGGACCGCCTGGACTGGTTTTCATCGTTAAATCTTCCGATATATACGGCTGATAATATAGCCGGGTTATTATTGGATTGGGTCGCTCAGGGAATTTATGGATTAACCCGACCGGTATTATCATCAGGTATCAGTATCTCCGTGGGGCAATACAACACATTTGCTTTCAATACCGAACCGTTTGGCTACTATAAATTATCGGGTCCATCCGATTATTACATTACCAACGACGATATATTTAAACGCATTATCACCTGGAATTTTTATAAAGGTGATGGCATGCGTTTTAATGTGCAATGGCTCAAGCGCCGTATAATGCGATTCTTGACGGGTAAAAATGGCACAGCCCCAAATATTGATGATACTCATCAAATTAGCGTGACGTTCGGCACGTCTAACGATGTAACCATAACATTGATGAATGGTATCAGGACAATAAACGGCGGAACGTTGTATAACAGCACCGCTTTCAACACGTTACCTTTTAACGACATCGAATCAACGTTTGCATCAGAGGATGCATTACCGAATATCGCTGTTTTCCAAGCCGCAGTACAAAGCGGTGTTTTAAACCTGCCGTTCCAATATTCTTTTACTGTTAACATAATGGGATAATCATGCAAACTTTACTAATGGCTAACAACGCCTCGTCGATTCTCGCCAGCAGCATCAGCAATACAGCCACTACCGCAAATCTTTCCCCTGGCTCCGGCGCGCTTTTCCCGCAACCGGTGGCAAACCAATATTTCAAACTGACCTTTACCGACGCGGCTACGCAAACCTTACGGGAAATTGTTCACGTGACCAATGTCGCCACGGATACCATTACGATGCTCCGCGCCCAGGAAGGGACAACCGCACTTGCTTGGTCGGCGAATGACTTTGCGGTAAACCTGATTACCGCCGGGACGCTCCAGGCCATGGCTCAGCAGCAACTTATTCAAGGGCAGGTGTACACTTATGCCGCCGATACTGGTGCGGCGAACGCCTACGCTGCTACATATAGCCCTGTCATTACGGCCCTGACCGATGGCATGAAACTGAAATTCAAAGCGTCCCACGCCAATACCGGGGCGTCTACGTTCGCGCCCAATGGCTTGTCTGCGTATCCCATATTAGGGCAATCAGGGTTGGCATTACAGGGTGGGGAGATCGTCGTAAACGGCATCATTGAGGTGGTCTGGAATGTGTCGCTGACGTCATGGGAATTGTGTGGTAACGCTGGTGGCGCGTTGTCTGTTTTACCGGCCACTCAGGCAAACCAGGCGATAAATCTGGGGCAGTTCCTGGCAACCAAATCGGCGAACGGTTATGTAAAACTGCCTAATGGAATAATTATACAATGGGGAACTACTGGGCAAGCGCTGCCGGCGGGAAATAACGCGGTTTCATTCGCACTACCGATTGCATTTACAACATCGTATTTCGCGGGAGTGGTTTCTGATGTTGGTGGCGGATGCATTCCGTATGGGATTACGCAAGGCAGTGATTTGCAACATATTATTATCTATTGCCCGGCCTATGTAGTAGGTTCTAGCGGTACAAATACAGCCCGCGCTGCGTCTGGCGCATCGTATATTGTAGTGGGAATATAGGGAGATTAAATAGCATTACACATGTGTTAGTGATAAAATGGGAAAAATTAATTGTCATTTCTTATACATATGATGAATAATAATAAAAATTATTTTCCCGAACTAGACGGTTTGCGTTTTTTCGCTGCATTATTCGTTGCGGTTTTTCATTTATGTTACTGGTCGTCATTTTTAGGGACTACTCCCGGTAGATTTTTCCATAATGCAGCAAATTACAATGAAATAAAATTTATCAGCCAAGTTGGATGGATTGGTGTGGAAATCTTTTTTGTGATTTCTGGTTTTGTTATATCCAATTCATCATTAGGTAAAAAACCTTTAACTTTTCTTTTTAAACGAGCATTAAGAATTTATCCAGCTATATGGTGTTGTGCAACAATAACCCTAATGGTCATGTTGATGGTTGGTAAAAATTTGAACTTATTGCTCGTTAAAGAATATTTCCATACTTTATTTTTTATTCCCAATAGTGATAGATGGATTGGATGGATTGATGGAAGCTATTGGACTTTAATGTATGAAGTTTCTTTTTATTTTTTGATTTTTATTTCTCTATTTTTTTCAGATACCCTAACATTAGGCAGAATAGCGACAATCTTGTCCATATTAAGTTTTATTTATATGGTGTTTATGCTTTTTTCAAATTTATTCCAACAATCATACGTGGTAGGTAAATACATATCATTTGTTGGGGAAAATAATTATATTTTTTATAATTTCATGCAATTTAGACACGGTTCGCTTTTTTCTACTGGAATGTTTATATTTTTGTCCCGAACAAGGAGTTTAAATTTTTATGAAAAAATAACATTCCTAATTTCTATAATTGGTGGATCGATTGAGGTTTATATTCACGCCTTTGAGTTCATGAATTCTACCAAAGACATTTATTTATGGGAAATCCCGGTATTAATTTGGTTGTTTTCAGTAATTGTAATTTTTGTGGTATCAAAAAAATCATTTATAAATACATCGAATGGTATGTTAAGTGAAATACTTAGAAAGATGGGGCTTATGACTTATCCATTTTATTTATTGCATGCGGTTACCGGTTCTGTAGTGTTAAGGTTAATGGTTGATTTTGGAATTAATAAGTGGATTTCTTTATTGATGGTTATAATTATTATTGGGTTTTTGTCATATGTTATTTGCATAAAAATAGAGCCCTGCATTAGGGAATTTTTGGTTTATAAGATAAGCGGTAAAAAAAGTTCTGAATTAAAAAGAAACTCCATTTAAAGATTCATAAACTCAATAAATATCACGTAACCCGCCAAGGCGGGTTTTTTATTGTAAAATATTTGGAGGTATAAATGTCCTATCCAAACGATCAGGGTAATCCTGCCAGTTCCATTCCCGTCCAGTCCTCCGAAATGCCGGCCAGCACCCTGGTTGATCGCAGTGGTACCGTGAATGCCGGTGTCAGTGCCGTGGCGGTTGCTGCTGGTGGTACCGGTTATGCCGTCAACGACACCATCAGCATAGGAAATGGCGTCTCCCTGCTGGTCACGACCGTAAATGCCGGTGTGATCACTGCGGTTTCAGTTGCCAATATCGGCAGCGTAGCCAGCGCGGCTACACCGACCAATCCCGTCGCCCAGGTTGCTACCTCGGGCGCGGGTACGGGGGCAACATTTAATTTGACGTGGGGGGCCGGTGTATCGACTCAGATTATGCCTGCGAACGCCGCACGGCGCCGTTATCGCATACAGAATCTATCAACTACGGAGGTTCTCTGGCTGAACGATACTGGCGGTGTTGCCGGCGCATCCACTCCTGGCAGCTATGGGTTAACCCCGTCTCAGGGTAATTATCCGGGTGACTATTACGAGTTTTATTCAGTGTTCGCGATTTCAGTCTACGCGGCCACTCCCGGCCATGTTTTCAGCGCTGCGGAATATTAATCCATGGGAATGTTCAATCCGTCTAATTCTGGGGCCGTTGCGGCGGCCGCCAGTGCTGCCGATGCTGTTGAGAAAACAGTGCAGAATGTCACGGCCGCCCAGGCCGCCCAGACCGCAGCGCAGCAATCCGCCACCCAAACCGCCGCTGACGTGGTAACTACCGGCCAGAACGTAGTTACTACTCAGCAGGCTGTTACTGATGCCACTGCTGCGAAAAACGACGCTGTTACTGCTGCCGACTCCGTAGCCGGCCTTGGCAACGCTTATGCCACTATGGATTTAGCTCAGACTGCTATTACTACGGGAACTATCCCCAATAACGGTCTGTTCTCTGTTATCTCAACAGATAATTCTCAGACGTATGCCATTTGGGAAAATGTGAGCGGCACTCCTACAGCCGTACTCGACTCCACCGGAGCACAGAAAACGTATCCGAGTGGGGCAGCGATTGAGGCAATCAATGCGCTTATTAATGCTGAGACTAATGAAAATACAGCAATTATTCTGGACGTTAATAGTAATCCATTATCAGTATCAGACAATGATGGGAATATTTATATTCCTGGGATTGATGGATCATTGCAAGATAGAGTGAATTTAACTAATAAAAATTTTGCGCCTCATATATTACGTTTAACCGATGCGGAAAACGCAGCCTATGGATCGGTTGACGAGTTCGGCGATCTGCGGCTTCCTGGTTTACCTGATTCAATTCAGAATATGATGACGATAATGAAATCTCAAATAGATTCATTAAGAAAATCAGGATTGATATTAAACGCAAAAGATTGCGGTTTAAAAGAAAATGATGACGCTCATAGAGCGCTACAACGTGGATATGATTGGCTTAATGCTAATGGCGGAGGAACATTATTTATTCCAGAAGGAAATTATAAATGTTATTTTCCAACCACGCCAAAATCAAATGTTTCTTTAGTTGGAGCAGGAAGAGGATCTACTGTTTTACTACCAATGAGTTATCAGGCCCCTATATATTATAGAGGGAACGGCACTTATATACAAAATCTGTTATTTAGCAATTTTACAATTGACGGAGAAAACCAGCAAATACATCCAACAAGAAATTATATTCCCGACATAAAAGGGATATTCATGCAATACTATCAAAATTGTGTGATTGATAATATTGCAATTATTAATACTGGCGCAACCGGTCTTGGTGTCGATATGCCAAATAATGTCTCCATAACGCGTTGTCTGGTTCAAAATTGCGGCCGGCTGGCGGTGGTTGGAGATGCAGGGGCTTCTGGAATAGGTTTAGGAACAAGCAATTTAGATAGTGAACCTATTTTTGTATCAAAAAATGTGTGCAATGGAAATACTAATTATGGAATATTTTTTGAGCCTCAATTGTCAAATGGTATAGCACAGGATGCAATTGTTACGGATAATATTTGTACTGGCAATTATGGTGGAATTGGCGATTGCGGTATTGAAGGACTTATCGCTATAAACAATAATTTGCGAGCAAATAAATATGGCTTCAAGGCTTCAGTTGGTACAAATGGCGGCGGTAAGCCGGGGAGCTATGGGATATTAAAAAATAATATAATTAAAGAAAATACCAGCCATGGAATTTATTTCAATACAACAAATTCAGATGTTTTAGAAGGCGCTTATTCTCTCGATGGAAACCATATATGCAACAATGGGGAAGATGGCATTAATATAAAACTTAATCATGAGAATCAGAATCATAGCATATCTGGAAATCACATTTATTTGAATGGTCGCCATGGCATTCATTTTGAAGGCGGCGATGCGATAAATGTCGATATTACCAATAATAAAATTTACAATAATGGTCAATCCGTTTCTGGTAATGGTATTCAATCCGATGTTGCCATTTCAAAAAGCTCTATTGCAAATAATAAAATAAGGGACACACAGGATACAGTTACACAACAATATCCAATCTCAATATCTGGAGATTTGACAGATGTTGATATTTCATTTAACCATTGTGCTGGGAACGCACAAAACAGCCTAAATCTTACTGGTACGCAAACCAATGTAACAACTAACCTAAACGCAGGAATATAATTTATGGCTACCGTAATAAAGAGCAATAAATCTTATATTGGTGATACATCGTTATTACCATCCGTTAATGCTCCACTACCCGACGGAGCCAGTTTATATGCTGATTTTAAAAAAGGAAGATTTATTTTAAAAAATCTTGCAGGGGCTATAACTCGCGCAACTGACGTTACTAATATTTTATCATTTTCTCGTTCCACTACAGCAACACAGATTAATGCTGAGGGATTATTGGAATATGTGGCGGCTAATGTTCCGGCAATAGACTATCACCCCATTACGCATGACTGTCTTGGATTTAGGTCTGAGTATTCTGCCACCAATCAGATTCTATGGAGTCAAGATTTTACACAGACTGAAAGCTGGACGCCCGCGAATATTGAATTAACATCAAATAATGAAATATCGCCGGATGGAAACACAACTGCTACCAAAATTATCGAGGCTACAGATTCATCCGCGGCTGTGCGTACACTGTTAGCAATAACGCAGGGAAATGCTGTAGTTAGCAATCCCTATACATTCAGCATTTTTGCAAAAGCGGGGACCGCTAAAATAATCCAATTGGCCGCCCAAGGCGCGGTCGATGTTACAGCATTTGCCAATTTTGATTTGGAAAATGGCGTCATCGGTAAAATTTCTGCCGGATCCTCTACTGTCGGTTTGCTACAGACAACAATAGAACCATTCATAAATGGTTGGTATCGTTGTTCAATAACCATTACGCCATCAACCGCTGTATCACCACAATTTACCGTAGCACTTGTTAATAACGATGCATCTGCAACGGCATTGCCGTCATACCTACCTACAACACCAACATATTTGTATATTTGGGGAGCGCAACCGGAAAGAGGTGATGGATGCAGCTCATATGTTCCCGCTACGGGTGTTTCAGCGTCAAGAAATTCAGACCAATTAGTAACAAATCCGTCATCTGATTTTGTCAACGCCTCTTCTGGTACCATTTTTATTTCAGTAACATTTCCGCATAGTTTGCAATTAATTACCGGGAAATATGGCTCATTGGCATCGGCATGCGTAATCAGTCAGGGCGCTACCACTCAATACCCGGCGATACGGTTTTCGTACCGCCCACCGTCAACGACAGGAGCCGAAGGCGCTGCGCTGGGCGATATTCCTGATACAAGTGGGACCGCACAAAATCTGGAGGTTCCTAGTTTATTGGAGGTTCGAGACAGTACTCAATCGGCAATATTTTCATTCGATGGATCATCTCTTGAAATGAAAGTTTTTGACGGTTACAATTGGTATTCTATGGCTGTAACAGCATTACCGACTGCATTATCGACGTTATTGATAGGCAAGGGAACTTATACATCAACTCAATATCTCAATGGATATGTTAATAAATTTGTTTATTGGCCGGTTTCGCTTATTGAATCAGACATGGAAAACGCCATGTCCTATCTGTAAAAACGGGCCACGGATGGCCCATGATCATTGTAAAGTATTTTTTAGGCTATTGGGGGTATCCTTTAACTTTAAAGTTTAGTTACTTCTGAGAAGAAGTGATTGTGCGGTGTGAAGTCGTATCTAGGACTTATTTTGAGAATTTTATTTCTGACATCTAAATGATCTATCGATGCACGTCCGCGAGAATAACATTGACTGTTACCATTTGAATTATTTACAAGGTCAATTAAATCATCTAATTCGTAATGTTCAAGTTCAGTAGTTATCGCCTGAGAAAACCTTCTGTCCGCAATATCAAAACTGCGACTTTCGGAATAATATATGTTTGCAAGATGTCTAATACTGTGTAGTTCTTCATTATTTTCGCATAAATTTATCAAGAAATCCCATTCTTCTCTTTCAATGCTTGTAAGTTGTAAACTTCGTAGTGCGGCTTTAAATGCCTCGACTTGTGCCTGAATATTATCAAATAAAAAATTTGCATAAACTATTGATGAGGTATTAGATTTTGCATGTTGACTTATTGCCGTTTTAGCATGTTCCTCAAAAAGATTATACAAACTTGAATTGATGGCCAAGAATTTAACCGTTAAAGATAAAATATCATCATCATTTGATATATTACTATAATATTTTACCTCTTTAGAAACCCATTCATAAGTTAATGCCATTTCCTTTTTTGATAATAAAATAAGTACGCGGAAATTTATATCCCTATTTCTATCACATTCTTGGTTTTTAGTTCTGAAAACCAATTTCCATAAAGATTTGAATACCGCATTTGCCACTTCATTTGAAAATTTAGAAAAATATTTGCTTTCTAAATATGTGGTTAGTAAATGATCTGATGGAAATAAGTTTTTAATTTTCTCTATGTCTTGAAGCATCTGCTCAGTTATTTGCCGTGTAGGTAATGCGGGTTTAGTTAAAACACTATCTAAAGCATGTCGCATCATTGCACGGACTTCATCTCTATTTGGGCGATGTAATTCAGTTCCTTCATGGATCACTGGGTGAGCGGATAGGTGTCGCTGAGATTGGAGATATTCCAATCCTGCTCTATGTGTCCGATCTATAATGTTTGTTCGTTCTATGACCAACTTTATCAAATCCATTTCCCAAGCTGGTGAGTTTGGATTTTCATCTTGCTTTTTTTTGATATCATCAAGAATACTTTTCGCTGTAGTATCGTTATAAAAATCAGAAAGATCTTTAAGCTTAAAAATCAAATCACATATAACAACAGACCAAAGCATAACAACGGCGGATCGATAATTACCCACAGTAAATGAAGATTTAATTTCCTCGAAATAATTCCTAGTGCGACTATCTAT
Organism: Martelella alba; assembly: GCF_005217455.1. Taxonomy (GTDB): domain Bacteria; phylum Pseudomonadota; class Gammaproteobacteria; order Enterobacterales; family Enterobacteriaceae; genus Acerihabitans. The sequence continues at coordinate 364,075 of NZ_SZPQ01000002.1, read as the reverse complement.
GATTGCATCCGAACGATGGTCGATTGAATATTCGTCTAGCATAAATATACTCCTGGTTAGATTTTTTAATATTTATTCATGTACCTTAGAACTTACAACTTTTCAACTTTTCCTATCATCTTGCACACTATCCCATAGCCATTCAATGACATGCATTGTATTTTTTCTCGATATGTTTACATACCCAAATGTCGAACGGTTAGTTGGTCATCTGCCGGTATGTGGTTTTGCCATGCAGGCGTCTGGAGAGCCTGGAGGCACCAGGGCAGCATGTACCGATACCAGAAAACGATGAGGATGGTTTGCTTTGCTGGTGTGTAGTGACGTGGGTGATCAATGGTATGGGGACAGGGGAATTTGGTGATTGTCCGGGGATGTAATATTCAGTTTGATGATGAGAAAAATAACGAACTTATGAATGTAACATCATGATTTTACGATAGCTGAAATCAGTGTATTTTTCTCAATAATGAATATAATACTATGATAAATAATGATAATTGGTGGGTCTCGAAAACCGTTGAAGGAGCAATCCTTCCGAGGGTTCAAATCCCTCTCTCTCCGCCATTATTCAATTGGTTATCGGCATCATGGCCGCAACTGCCTAGCCAAATCCATCGGTCGACGATGGGGTTTGTATTGCTAAATTCCACATTTTCTCCTTCCCCGATTTTCGGGTATTCGCGCGAAACCCGCCATCAAACGCGGTGAAGCGCGGTCATCATGGGCAGGTATAGGTTGTCCAACGATCGCCGGCCGCATCGACGATACTAAACCGCTTATCCGACAAGCGCTGCGCCAGAAAACCCTCACGGGTCATCGCCGACGGGATATATTGTGTCCGGTCGGCGGAATGCAGCATACCACTGTTCACCGTCTGCCCGGCAGTCGTGACGGTAAAAGAACTGAAATGATCAATAATTAGCGCTTGGGTTTCACCCAGCGGCTGGCCGGAAAGCCGTTTGATTTCGCCGCGGCATTCGATGCCTTTATAGGTTGACGAGCAAGCCGACAGCAACAACACCGTCGCTATCAACCCGGCTGGCAGCCCGGAGCGAGCCTTGGCCCATTTCGCCAGTCGGCTGGGCGCGTAACGTCCACGGGCGCAATCCGTGGCCCCGCCGTGTCGCGGTTGCCGCGCAGCGGGAAAAATGCCGATTGAGGGTATGTTAGTGGAAACGCACCATGCGATTTTGTTGATGTTTGTCTCCTTGATAACAGGCATTGGCGGTGTAGGCATTCGCCAAATGTTCCATAAGCCACATTGAGTATACACTTGCCATGGGGCTTTTTGCCTTCTTGTTGATCATGTGCGCCCACGGCCGTCATGGCGCCTTGTGAATTATCGTGGGTATCGCGCTGCTAAGCCGGATAAAAAGAATTTTCCGGCCTATCAGGTGGATGGCGGAAAGGAGCCGGCGGGTGCTTCACAATGCCATCAGGCTTTCACTATACTGTATAAAAATACAGTATAGGAGGTGTCAAATGGGTTTCCCCTCTCCGGCGCAGAGTGACATTAAAAATCGAGTCAGCCTCGATAAAGCCTGTATACCCCATCCGGCCTCCACCTCTCTGGTGCGGATGGAGGAGGCCTGCCTGGCGGCGGGCATTTTCCCTGGGGCGATCCTGGTGGTGGACGCGGCATTGAAACCCGCCCACGGTAGCATTGTGCTGGCGGCGGTGGAAGGGGCCTATGTTATCCGCCGCTTGCGTCTTTACCCCGTACCGGCGTTGGAAAGCCTGGGCACGCGTGGTGAAAAAAGGCTTATTGATCCGGAGCAGGAAGGGGTGGCGGTGTTCGGCGTGGTCACCTACGCGGTCAACAGTCTGCAGGGAAGAGACGGTGACGATACCCCCTGTTTGTGAGAGCCGGCCGACATTGGCTAAAATTGCGTGGACCGGAACCCATTGAAATTGATACCCTACCACGCCGCTATTTGTGCCGGCGCCTATCGGCGTCGGCCGGGTCAAGTCTAGCGGATATTCTTGACGCAATGGCCACTAAACGGTGTTTGTCCGGTTGTCTTATGAAAAAGTAAATGAACCTCGGAAAACAATATTGGGAAAGAGCGGTAAAACGCGCTGACGGGAAAGAGGCCTGATGAAAACCACCCATACCGCGAAAAAACGGCTGACACGCTTGGCTTCGCTAACGTCATTGGGCGTCGCGCTGTCCCTGGTGGGGGTTAAAATATGGGCCTGGCTGGCAACCGGATCCATTTCGCTGCTGACCTCGGCGGCGGACGGTCTGGTGGATGTTCTGGCTTCCCTGGTCACCCTTACCGGTGTGTATTATGCACAGCGTCCGGCGGACAGAGGGCATCGCTACGGCCATGGCAAGGCCGAAGCGGTGGCCGCGTTTGTACAGTCGCTTTTGCTTGGCGGCGCGGGACTGATCTTGGGTATCGAATCCATCGGACGCCTGATTCATCCCCAACCGCTTTCCCAGCAAACCCTCGGTATCCTGGTCATTATCGGCAGCAGCTTGGTGGCGGCGTTCCTGGTGGCGATGCAGACCTTCGTGGTCAAGCGCACCGGCTCTACCGCCATAGCCGCCGATCGCGCCCATTATGTCACCGATGTTGCCGTAAATATTGCCGTTCTGGTCGCGTTGGTGCTCGACGATCGGTTTGGCTGGACGCGATCAGACGCCGCCGGGGCGTTGGGCATTTCCTGCTATATGTTATGGAATGCCCGCGGCATGGCGCTTTCGGCGTTGATCCAGCTTTTAGACCGGGAGCTGGATGTCAGAGAGCGCCGGCGGATCCGGGCGGCCGTGCTAAGTTGCGAGGGGGTGCGGGGCGTGCATGACATCCGTACCCGCAACGGCGGTGACAGGGTATTTGTCGAGTTGCATGTTGAGGTCGACGGTCAACTGACTGTGGATGTCGGCCATGATATCGGCGACGCCGCCGAGGCGGCGGTGCGCAAACTGTTTCCCGCGGCGGAGGTTTCGGCGCACCTGGAACCGGCGGGTATTGATGACCAACGGCTGGATGATCTGGTAAAATAATTTCCCTGCTTTCGGCAAAAAAAAACACCCACGCAAAAGACAAGTGGGTGTCCAACATCACAACAGCCCCGGAGAAACCGAAGGCTTTTGCAACAATAACATTGCGCCGGGAGCGCGGCAAATGAGAAAGGCTTATCATCGCCGGGGCAATATTCATTGATATGATATGGTTACATGGCCGGCCAACGGTCATGGGCGCGTTGACCGTGCTTTATTTGCAAGTAATTATTTCCCAATAGTAAGGATATCGTTAGATGCGACAAAAGATGCGTAAAGGATATTGCTTATAATCCGTTAAGCCCTAATAGTATTTATCAGAAATGGGTATGTTATCAGGCGTAGTTCCATTAGGTATCCGAAGATGAAAAAGTTATTGGTGTCTCTGTTGTCGCTGAGCCTGGCTATTCCGGTAGCGGGTATTGCTGCGCCGGGGTGGCATGGCGGGCCGGGTCCCGGGCCTGGGTTCGGGCCTTATCATCATCCTTACCATTATGGTCCTCATGGTTGGGTGGGCGGTTTTCCTCGCCCCGGAGACAGGTTCGGCTTTTTGCCAGGCCTGGCCGCGACGGTGCTGGTGGCCGGATTGACTTATTATGTGCTGGATGGGGTTTATTACCAGCGCCACAATAACGAATATGTGGTCGTTAATGCGCCGCCGGCGGCGCCGGCCGCGCCCGGTTATGCCTCGGGTGGCTATAATGGCAATATGACGGTGCTGGATTTGAATGGCGAGCGTTATTACGTGAGCCAAGGGCATTACTATCGCCGTGATATCAATGGACAGTATCTCGAAGTTCCCAGACCCGCCGGGTTGTAAGGCCATATTATCTCACAACGACGGTGTCCGCCAGGCACCGTTTTTTTTCGCGTTGATCAAGGTTATTTCATGAGATCCCAGATCGTGTTTTTCGGTCGCCTGTCCGTGAGACGTCTAGGCATGTTTACATTGGCGGAAAATTATATGCAATTTAAATTATTAAAAACATAACTAATTATCGGGCAAAACAGGGGGTGATAATTATGATAAATAGTTAAAAAATAATTTAATTTGCAACAGTTATTTTTTTCAAAATATAGTTTATTTGATAAATAATTTGGCGTTAATAAAGTTTCTCTTCTAGGCTGTAAATACGAGGGGGCAATAAGGTTCCTTCCGCCTTGTCTATTAAGACGATGGCTATGTATCTGCTCATTCGATTTAACACTTTCTCTGGAGGTCATTATGACCGGACAACGTAAAGGCACAGGCAATTTCGCGGACGATAAACAGAAAGCATCCGAAGCCGGCAAGAAAGGCGGTCAGCATAGCGGCACCGGCGGTTTCAAAAACAACCCTGAAAAAGCGTCCGAAGCGGGTAAGAAAGGTGGCATGAACAGCCACGGCAGCCGCAAATCCTGATAGCCTTCGCTGCCATAGGCCTCGACTGCCGCTTGCGCGGCAGTCGGCCCGACCGCCAGTCCTTCCCACCGCGCAGTAGTAACCACCCGCCGGTCACAAACGAATTTCACGGAACTTTCCCTCGGGATCATTTGTTGTATACTCACGACTATCCGACCGGTCCATTGTGATGGCGCGGTGGACCAATGCCATCAAGCCCAAGGGGAAGCCGAAATGGAAAATGATCCACGTTTCACCGCACTATTGGAACGCATCCAGGCGCTGGAGGCCCGCGAACGGCAACTGACCGTGGCATCGCACGCCTATCAAGTTGTCATTACCACGATTCTTGGCAATTTAGATGCCGAGACTCGCGGGCGAATCATCGCCATGGTGGATGAAGCCCATGAAATTGCCTACTCGCAGGCGATAACCCGTAGTGACACGCATCTCTCTGAAATCATCAAAGGCGCCGATGAGATCGTTCAGCGGATGTTCAATTATGCCCAGGGCGGCTCACACTCCGACTTGCCCTGAAAGCGGCCATATTCTCGTCATCTGCCGGCCAATGATGGCTTCGTCCGGCAAGCATGTCGTTGTTGCCAGCCCGTTGATAAAGGCAAGTATATACTTGATGAATTTCGTGTTGCCATTTGTGCCAGAAGGTGGCGGGGATAGGTATCAAGAATGAGGGGTGGTTGGCATAAGCCCGGTAACAATGAACACATGGCCAAGAATACGCGGCCATGAAGATACGGATAATTCTGCTCGCCTGCGCCATCGTGCTGGCGGGTTGCGACACATCACCCGCACCGCAGGCCGCTGGTTCGACCTGGAGCGCGGAAGGCAAAACCATGGGGACCTATTACCGCGTCACGTTGGCCTTTGCGCCGGCGGCGGCGCTCAATGGGCTCCAGGACCAGATACGCCATACGCTGGATCAGGTCGATAGCGAGATATCCACTTACCGCCAGGATTCGATTTTGTCCCGTTTCAATCGCTATGCCGGCCGTGATCCGCAACCGATCTCCGCCGGTATGGCCGATATCGTCAGTACCGCGTTGCGTATCGGCGCTAAAACCGGCGGAGCGATGGACATCACTGTGGGGCCGCTGGTGAATCTGTGGGGGTTCGGACCGGATAAGCAGCCGGTGACCATGCCCGATCAGGCGCAGATCGATCAGGCCAGGCAACGCACCGGCTTGCAGCATTTACGGCTCATCGAGGGGGTGCGGGGGCAGTGGCTGCAAAAGGACCTGCCGGATATGTATGTGGATCTTTCCACGCTGGGCGAGGGGTATGCCACCGACGCGCTGGCTCGCCTGATGGAGCGTCGCGGCGTCACACGCTATCTGGTTTCGGTGGGCGGCGCGGTGGTTTCCCGAGGGTTGTCGCCGCAGGGCAGGCCATGGCGGGTGGCGATTCAAAAGCCCACCGATCGGGAAGTGGCCGCGCAGGCCGTGGTGGATTTACAAGGCCACGGCATCAGCACGTCGGGCACTTACCGCAATTATTACGAACTCCAAGGCAAACGGGTATCGCACATCATCGATCCCGCGACGGGACGGCCCATTGAGCATAAACTGGTTTCTGCCACCGTCATCGCCGCCACGGCTCTGGAAGCGGATGGCTGGGACACGGGATTGATGGTGCTGGGTACCCGAAAAGCGCAAGCATTGGCCGAACGGGAAGGGCTGGCAGTTTATCTTATCACCAAAACCGATCGGGGATTCACCACCTGGATGTCGCCGCAGTTCAAGGCCTTTATTGTCGATTTGCCCGCCGCATCCACGAATTGATTCTCCAGGCCGGTTGGGCAGAAGGAACAAAGCATGAGAAAACCGATAACGCGACTACCGCTACTGGCGCTGTTGTTCGTCGCGCCCGTCGCGCTGGCTGATACCGGCATGTCCGGCATGACCGGCATGAATACGGAGGGCGACATGCAGGGCCTGAGTCCGGCGAGCCAGGCATATATATCTTCCATGGCGGATATGCATGAACACATGTTGGAAGGCGTGAAAGACGATAATCCGGATGTCGCCTTCGCCCAAGGCATGATCCCTCATCATCAGGGGGCAGTCGCCATGGCTGAAATCGAATTGAAATATGGCAAGGATCCCCAACTGCGGGGTCTGGCGGAGAATATCATCAAAGCGCAACAGGCCGAAATCAAGTTTATGCAGGCATGGCTGGACGCCCATCCCCACGACACGCATTAGGCCGCCCGGCTTGCAATTCGACAGCGGGTTTGGTAAGTCTATAGTACCCAGGTGCTGACGGGGAAATTTTGGTAAATCTATCTCAACTGACGAATAAGCGAGGCGTTTATGAGTAAAGGTAAAGATAAAGCCACCAAGAAGAAGCCGGAAAAAACCCTGAAGGAAAAACGCGCTGATAAGCGGAGTAAAAAAGGCTTGGAAATTTAAGCTGTTTTCCGTGATAAGCCCGGCATTGTCCGGGTTTTTTTATTGGCTATCCCATCGTTACGACAGATTTATCCCTCAGGCGGGACTCTCGCTTGCCGACGTGGTGCCGCGCCAATTCAACTTGGTGAAATCATTCAAAATTCAATGGCGGCGTCAAGCGCAAAACGAGGGATGCGTCATTACGGCACATCTGCGGCGTGACGCCAAAATATTTTTTGAAAAGCGTCGTAAATTGCGATTGGGAACTAAAACCATAATCCAGCGCGATATCAAGAATACGGTGGTCGGTATTCCGTAGTCGATAGACCGCTTCGGTCAATTTCCTTTCACGTATATAACGGCCAGCCGCGATACCGGTGGTGGCGCGAAACACGCTTTGCATGTACCAGACCGAATAACCGGAGCGCGCCGCCAACTCCGGCAATGCAATGTCACGGTCCAGGTGATCCTCAATCCAACTGGCCAACGCGGCGGCCAAAGGTTCATTGGGTTTGATTTCGCGCATAAGGCTAACCCTGCTAGGATGCCAGGAAAAGTTCCAGTGTACAGCCGTCCTACCTCACATTGCCTCGCGGCGGCAAGTGAGCGGCACTCGTCGGGAACGAATTTGAACGTAGCCAACAAAGAGGCAATGTAAAGTTTGACGAGTATATCACGGCGTTGCCACTGCGCCTGACTTAGACATCGCCTTTGTTGTCTTCCTCAACCGCATCATAGATACGTTGCATGATATCGGGAAAAGCCGATTGCACCCGGCTCCAACTGGGGATGAAGGGTTTATCGTTGGGACGTTCGATAAAAGCCTGGCCCGCATCCAGGATACATTGCATGAAAAGCTCCACTGCCGCTTCTTCGCTGTGCTGATCGAACTTAAGACCGTTCATGATGGCATCGTGATGGTAAAATTCGAGGATATCCAGCGCATTGCGATAATAGGTGGCCTTAAGTACCCGGAATGAGTCACTGGTGAGATTAACGCCCATGGTGGCCAGTTTGCGGTACAGTGACTGGATAATGTCGTTACTCATGCGTTTCAGCCCGCCGGAGCCGTCATCCTCGGCCAACGGCTGATGTTTATGATCGTAGTTGTCGGCGATTTCCGACTGGCAAATATGATTAGGGGAATAGTTGCGGTAAATTTCCGATAACAGACCAATTTCCAGGCCCCAGTCACCGGGAATTTTCATGTCGTGCATGACCCGCGTGCGCATGGCGAATTCGCCGGACAGGGGGTAGCGAAAACTGTTGAGATAATCAAGATAGGCCGACTGGCCGTAGACATTTTCCAGTGAGCGCAGAAGGGGACCCACCAGCAGGCGCACCACCCGGCCGTTCATTTTGCCGCTGGCGACACGGGCATAAAAACCTTTGCAGAATTCGTAGCTGAATTTGGGATGAACTACCGGATACAACAGCCGCGCCAGCATGCCGCGCTCGTAAGTCACGATATCGCAGTCATGCAAGGCGACCGCCAGCGTGCGGTCGGACGCCAGGGTATAACCGGTGCAAAACCAGACATTGCGGCCTTTGCCCGGTTCGGTGGGCGACAGCCCCTCTTTCTCCAGCTCGGCGTCAATGGCTTTCAGGCGCGGCCCGTCATTCCACAGGATACGGTGATGTTGCGGCAAACGGGCAAAAAATTCCCGCGCGTAGAGAAACTGATCCCGATCGGCGCGATCCAGACCGATAACGATTTCCTCCAGATAGGGTACTTTAGCCAGCTCATCAATGATTTTGGACAGCGCTGGCCCTTCCAGTTCCGAAAAAAGCGAAGGCAGAATCAGACCCATTTTCCGTTTTTTGGAAAATGCGACCAATTCGCTTTCCAGCGCATTGACATCACGATCCGTGAGGTTATGAAAATTGGCTATGATCCCATTCTGATGGAAATCGCTCATAAAAAAACTCCCCCAAACATGATTTTAAAATAATTATTCAAGCCTACTCGGCCGTCTGGCCGAAAAAGTGGTTCAAACCCTCATTCCATCCCTCGGGACCGTATGCCTGGGTTCGGTAAACCGGGTGAGCGACCGGGCCGAGATCCACTGGCGTTTTACTGTAGCCGCGGATAATGACCGAATAATCCGTCGCTTGCAGCATGCCAATATCATTGGGACCATCCCCAAGACCCAAGGTTCTCCAGGCGCGGCCATCCCGGCGATGGTAAAGATCTTTTAACCAGCGGACCGCGGCGCCTTTGTCGGCGCCTTCGGACATGACATGGTAAAAGCGGCCGCCCTGCACCAGACGCAAGCCTTTTTGGGCGAGACAAGCGGCGAATTCCTGCATTTTATCTTCGCTATCACGCCATATCAGGGTTTCAGACGCCTCGCGCTGTTTGGCCAGCGCGGCATCGGCCGGCGATAAGCCGGTCCATTCGCCCACCCGTTTTTCATCCACATCGCCGAAACCGAAAAATTTAAAGCCGCGCGTCTGGCGTAACTCCGTCAAAATAGACCGTATGGCGTCATAGGATTGACCCAGCGCGCCACCGGCTTGCTCCAAGGCGGCATTTTGACTGCCCGCGTGCAGCATCGCGCCGTTTTCGGCGATAAAAGGCGCGCCTTCCAGCCCGAGGGCATTTTGCAATACACGGATTTCCGCCATGGTTTTACTGGAGCAAATCACCACGGGCAGGGAATGAACCCGCAGTTTTTTCAGCCATGGCGCCGCCGGCTGCCAGCTATAGGTATGGTGATCAAGCAGCGAACCGTCCAAATCGGTAATGATTAATAAAGGATCGTTTAAGTTGGGCATACGTTGTTCGCCTTGTCGCGCCAATAGTGACATCCCTGATATGTCACCTCTCAGTCAAGAGTATATACGATGCCCGGTTGAACAGCGGTAGAAAAAAACACCAACCGATCCTTATATCACGGTCTCTCACTCTTAATACTCAACATCGGCTAATCTGTTTCTGGGAGTATTCCTAATTATTACTCCTGCGTCGCAGGCGAAAACTCCCCCGTTTTGCGCTGGCATATCCCGGCTGGCAATGGTTTCTTCGTTGATAAAAATGGAGTTTTACCTCCTTGACCAGCATGGTTGCCGCCAGTGCCCCATTAATGGGTATCTTGCGGAATGTGAAGAGTCGATAAACTGACTTGCCAATCCTGCCGCTGTGCTTACTATTAACAAGTAATCTGATTTCCTTGTGTAACGAACTTTATGAAATAGCGTCCGTCACACGGGCGGTTATTCCCCCGGTCGGTTTTCCCGGGGTTTTTTTTGTCCAAGGCACTCCCCCGGGTAATAGAGGACGCACCGCGGCGGCACCCGCTTCATGACGAATACCATGGGCATTTCGTGTGGCGAAATTGGCCGGGCAAGGCGTTTTAGGCTAGAATGCTGACATGGCATATTATGAGGTAAGTCATGAAATTGCATGATCGGGTGACAGTAAAAACCGATGGTGGGCCGCGCAGAAAAGGGACGATTTTGGCTTTGGAGGAATTTAGCGAAGGTACCATGTATCTTGTCGCGTTGGACGATTACCCCACGGGTGTTTGGTTTTTCAACGAAATGCATCATCCGGACGGCATTTTTGTCGAGCCGCTGGCGGACGATGCCTGAAAGCCGGAAGAGTGGCGCCGGCATTCCCCCCATGACGTGCGCAAAATGGATAACGCCGTCGCATAATGTCCGCGAGGCGGCGTTGAATAATGGGGATTAAAGCGTCAGGCGCCTAACGGGCGTTAACGTAGATGCCGCTGGTAACCGTATCGGTCAGGCGCACGACATGATAGATAACCTGTTTATTATGGGTTTTGATTTTGCGTTTGATATTGCCTTTATGGGAAGAAACGGTTTTGGCTTTGATTTGCATGATATCAGAGATCTGGATGGTATCGTGACCCGACATCCACATCCGCAGCATGTTGGATTCGGTTTGGCTTAGTCGCACCGGGTTGAGGTCAAGCGCCGACTTATGCGTCCCCTCAAGAATTTTGTTCTTACTGTATCCGGACAATAGCGAATTCAGCGTTTCCGGCTTAATGGACTTAGAGGTAATGATCAGATTCTTGCGGACAAACAGATAGTCCTCGAAATGAATATTGGTCATGGCCATGAAAATGAAAAACAACGTATCGGGATGGCGGGTGATAACCTCTTTAATGCGTTCGGGGGCGTCGGGTTCGTGGATGAAGCATTCTTCATTGATAAATACCACATCCGGCTTTATACGGTCACATTTGCTCTGCAATTGACTGATATCAGTCACCGTATTGATATTGCGGCGTTTCACGCCAGTATCGGTTAAAAATCCCGTGAGACCGAGACGGGTATAGCCGCATGAGTCCATGATGATCGTTGGCATAGCGCACCCCCATTTAAATTCGTCTAGACCCGCCATCTTTCTCGTCGCCGTTTCGTTGGCGCCCATCGCACGCCCTGGTGGCAGGGCTTTTGGAAATCGGCGTGGACGCCGTTACGCTGCTACGCGAAATCTAATGGGCATAATATGTGTTAATCAACGATAAAATGCTTATCTCTGGCCGAAAAATTTCATAAAGCTTCACAGTTAGCTAATGTTCTATCAACAATCCCTTGCTGAGTTCAACGAAATTTTTTTGAGATCAACGTCCCAAAAGTCAATCTATAAATTTGACTTAAGTCTGCTCAGAAGACTTTTAGATGCTAACCAGTGAATCGCTGTTGGCACTCGGGGCAAACACAAGTAAATCTTCAAGCCGCACGCGCTTTCGTGTAAAGGCAAGCGGTTTCCTCAAACAATCATATTATAAAATTAGCTAACTATACATAAGAAAAATTCATCATTTTTTTAGGTATACAATCTTTACAGGACTGGCAGAAAAGCAGGGGTTATATAAGAGAGGTTATAACATTTTTCTTCTTTGTTATCATGTGGTTAAATATTCAGGTTCGGTAAACGCCGTTGAGGGTCATTTTGGGCTTAACATATCGTGCCTATTTAGGTCGTTTTTTGAGCTATAATGTAAGTGCCATTTAAATTTTTTATACACTTTTTTTCTTTGTTTGCCCGATTTTGCTGATGTTTTTACTGCCCAACCCCTAGGGTGTGGCGCAATGTATCGGGATTACTAAAGTGTTGGTCCGGCGGGGCTGACGGCGTCCCGCACGGAAAGGTTAGGTATTCTTACAGCTTTTGCATAGCGTTTGCCATCGGGGGCGGGGGTTAGCCGCCTCACCGGCATTGCGCATGGCCCGGCGACCCATTATCCGGCCCCGGAAGGGGGCGATAAGCCCAGTTATGACAGATGAAGAATTATTGTCTATACTAATTATAGTGTTTCGCCGCCCGAAGGACAGGCGGGGTTGCAAGCGGTCCCAAAGCGGCTTTGCGCTATGTCTGCGTCAATCTAGGGAGAATGGACGGCCACAACTATATACTCTCTTGGCTTTGCCTCTTTGCTATTCGCTTGCTTCCTTTACTCCTCCTTATGGGCTGCCTGCGCCGCGCGAATCCGCCATCCCTTAATTTAGCAACACCCCGGGAATGTCGCTTGCTTCATTTCTTTAACGTAGTTCGCGTCGCGGCAAGGCGACGGGAAAGCGATGCCCAGGTCGGGATTGCGCGGCAACCCAAGGCGGGCGCAGATGGCATAGCGGCGATGGAAAAAAAGATGAAGGGTACCCATGAGGATTACAGGCATGACTGATAGCGAAGCAATACCCCCGGTCTCCTTGCATTCATCCGCATTCTTCTTTGATTTGGACGGCACATTGGCCGCTATTGAAAAACGACCCGAATGGGTGTCCATCCCCGATAATATCAAGCAGGCTCTCGCCGTCATTTTTTCGGCCACGGGCGGCGCGCTGGCCCTGATATCCGGTCGTCCGCTCAGTGAACTCGACGCGCTGACCGCCCCTTTGTCCTGCCCCGCGGCCGGCGTGCATGGGGCGGAACGTCGGGATGCAACGGGAAAAATTCACCGAATCGAGCTGTCGCCGACGCTTATTTCGGCGGTCGGCTCTGAATTGCGTCGGGCTTTAACGGCGTTTCCCGGTTGCCATGTAGAGGAAAAAGGCATGGCGTACGCGCTGCATTATCGACAGGCGGAACGGTTCAAAGATCAGATAGAAGCGCTGTCCATGTCTTTACTACAACGTTATCCGGAATTGGCTATTCAGCCTGGGAAGTGTGTGTTCGAACTCAAACCCCGCGGCGCGGATAAAGGCGCCGCTATTGATGCCTTTATGCATGAGCGGCCTTTTGTCGGCAAAACGCCGTTGTTTATCGGCGATGATTTGACCGATGAGGCGGGATTTGAATGCGTCAATGCGTTGGGCGGCCTTTCCATCAAAGTCGGACCGGGAAAAACCGCCGCCCGTTTTCGTCTGGATGGTGTGGACAAGGTACATCTTTGGCTAGTGTCATTGGCAAAACAACAAGAGAATCATTCTATTAAAACCATAATCTCAGTTGGGGAGGATTTATGAGTCGCTTAGTTGTCGTTTCGAATCGTATTGCGGCCACGGAAGGTAAAAAAGAAAGCGCCGGCGGATTGGCCGTCGGCATCATGGATTCGTTGAAAGACGCGGGCGGTCTATGGTTCGGCTGGAACGGGAAGATCAACGAAGAAGAATTACCATTGGAAAAGCATCAACAGGATAATATTTCTTTTGCCGCATTCAGTTTGAAGCAAAGCGAATACGACCAGTACTACTTGAACTTTTCCAATACGGTAATTTGGCCCGCATTCCATTATCGCCTTGATCTGGTGCAATATCAACGTGAAGACTATGACGGCTACTGCCATGTCAATGAAAAACTGGCAGGCCGCCTAAAACCCCTGATTCAAAAAGATGATATTATTTGGGTCCATGATTACCACTTATTACCGTTCGCCGCCGCCTGCCGTAAATTGGGCATAACCAACCGCATTGGCTTTTTCCTGCACATTCCTTTTCCCACATCGGAAATCTTTAATGCACTACCACCGCGCAAAGAATTGCTGGCCATGTTATGCGAATATGATTTGCTTGGATTTCAAGCCGAATCCGATCGTTTGGCTTTTATCGAAAATCTGTCTTTGGTGACCGACGTGGAACAAGTTGACGATGACCGGTTTTCGGCTTATGGAAAATCGGTGACAGCGCGTGTCTATCCCATTGGCGTCGAACCGGACAGTATCCGGAAACTGGCGGAAGGGCATCTCCCGCCTAAACTGGCCCATTTGCGGGACAAGATGAATGGGCAGCTTATCATCAGCGTGGATAGGCTGGATTATTCCAAGGGATTGCCGGAACGCTTCCAGGCTTATGAAACCTTATTGGAAAATTATCCCCAGCACCGCGGCAACATACGCTACTTTCAGATAGCGCCCACCTCGCGCGGGGACGTGCAGGCCTACCAGGATATCCGTCATGAACTGGAAACCGAGGCGGGGCGAATCAACGGCCATTATTCCACTCTGGAATGGACGCCGTTGTTTTACCTCAACCAGCATTATGAGCGCAGTCTGCTGATGAAGATTTTCCGTCACTGCGATGTGGGCTTGGTCACTCCGTTGCGCGACGGCATGAATCTGGTGGCGAAGGAGTATGTCGCCTCGCAGGATCCGACCGACCCGGGAGTATTGATTCTCTCCCGTTTCGCCGGCGCGGCCAATGAACTGACCAGCGCGCTGCTGGTTAACCCCTATGATCGCGACAGTGTCGCCGCGGCGCTGGACAAGGCGCTCAGAATGCCTTTGGCGGAAAGGAAAGCCCGTTTTCAGGAAATGATTGCCGTGATAAAAAAGAACGATATCGTTCATTGGCGTCAGTCCTTCCTAACGGATCTTAAAGCGGTTCCGGCGCACTATGAGAATGATGCGGCCGCCCGCATCGCCGCCCGCGCGCCATTATCCAAACCCGCTTGAGCGTTGGCGCATCGGCCGAGGCCGTCCATATGCCCATGCCCGTCGCCTGACGGGACCAGGGACCGCCGAAGGCGGCAAGCGTGTTGTACTCGTCATGCTTCACGTCGCCTCGTTGTTGGTTATATTTGCCCGCCCCAGTCACAGGGTTATCCATGTGCCTGGGGAGGCACGGGAGACATCCCGACTCTCACCAAAGGCCTGCGGCTTCATCTTAGGTTAACTGATTGTTATTGCTGGTTGTCGGCCTGTCATCGACCTCTGCGTCGTCTCCCATAGCATAAAAATCCATATCTTTTTATTTCGTCGAAACGATGGCCTTTTTCTTGCATTATGCCGTGGCGCTTTACCATGACCGAATCGGAATACTGGTATAAAAGTAAGCGAAAATAAAGCTTCCCACCTTGTACTGCTAAAATATTGATCAATTTTTGACTCAAGTTTTGATTTTTGGGGTCGATAGATTGCTTACATAGCTAATTCAGCTGTGGGGTTTTTTGCGTCTCCGCCATCCTTTCACAAAGTCTTACCTTTGTTTTCGACATAATGAAATGTGATGAACACTCTTAACCTTTTGTGGTGAAAAGCTTAAAAAATCGGCAGCGGCGCGATGAGAACTTTTCTCTCGGCGCTGAAGATGTTTCCAGAATGTTATTGATGTATCTACCGTGGAAAATCGTTAAAAACAGAATTTATACCGATAAAATTATTTTAATAACATATTTTAGGCCGATAATTTGCTTAATCGAACGATATTCTGTCATTTGATGGCTAATCAGGATAATTCGCTGGTTATTGAGTGTCAAATGAGAACAGTTATCATTAATACACGCATTTTGGTGGTTTTTTGCTCATGTAACAGATCTGACCAGTAGCAATTCTGATCAAGTAAACTCGTTTTCTGTGATATAGATCACACTTTATCTAAAATTTGCTGGGGGGTAGATTGTATGAACGACAGATTCAGCGTTAGAGTTGCGGCGCTATTAGGAATAATCTCACTAATTTGTAAAAATGTTTCAGGGAAGAACCCCTAATGAACCAGGATGATTGTGAGTAGACTTATTCGGGAATGTTTTGATGGCTTGAGTTTATGAACTGGCCGCCTAAAACACCGGATATTTATATCATTGTCTGGTACCGCTGATTTTCATTAGCCACCCAGGGGAAGAATCCCCGGATACCGGGCGATATTTATTATCACCCAAGTTATGTTATTAAACATAGTCTAGAGGGATGGGAAAATGAATACGAGTGAAATACGCAAGCATGTTTACGATATAAATTTATCATATCTTTTATTAGCTCAGAGACTAATCAATCAAGAAAAAGCATCAGCTATGTTCCGATTGGGCATAGATGAAACAATGGCCGATGTTTTAATGAACCTGACGCTGCCACAAATGGTTAAATTGGCTGAAACGAATCAGTTACTTTGCTTGTTCCGCTTCAATGATCATCAAACCATAACGCAATTGACGCAGGATTCACGGGTTGATGAATTACAACAAATTCACACGGGTATTTTGTTATCAAGTCAGTTACAAGAACGTTTGGCGTCGAAAGAAAGTCATTTGCCGAAAAAAAGGGCTTAGTGATGGCCGAGAAAAGTATTGTCCAGGAAGCGAAGGATATCCAGCTTGCGATGGAGTTGATCTCTCTGGGGGCAAGATTGCAAATGCTGGAAAGCGAAACGCAGCTTAGCCGTGGCCGGCTTATCAAGCTCTACAAAGAATTGCGCGGCAGTCCGCCGCCCAAAGGCATGCTGCCTTTTTCCACCGACTGGTTCATGACCTGGGAGCAGAATATCCACTCTTCCATGTTTTATAATATCTACCAGGTTTTGGTGCAAAACGGACAATCCGTCGGCGTCGAGGCGGTTATCGGCGCGTACCGGTTGTATCTCGAACAGTGTCCGCAGCAAGACGGAGAAACGCCGCTACTGGCGCTTACCCGTGCCTGGACACTGGTTCGTTTCGTTGACAGCGGTATGCTGCAATTGACGCCGTGCAGCCATTGCCACGGACATTTCATCACTTATGCCCACCAACCGGCGCAAGGTTTTGTGTGTAGTTTGTGCCAGCCGCCCTCGCGAGCGGTAAAAAGACGTAAACTTTTGCCGGAAACGGCCGATATGACTCCCAAGTTGCTGGATGAACCGGCAAAACGCGCGGTCTGAGAGGATAGCGACTCCCCGGAATGTGAATTTTTCCGGCGGCGCCAGGGCGGTTTCAGCGCCTCGGCAACCGTCCGAGGATTCCGCTTAACCGATTGCGTGTTAGCCGGCAGTTTTTTACCGGGGGATCGGACGTGTTAGTCATATTGGGTTATTTTGTCGTCATTACCGCGGTGTTTGGTGGTTATCTGCTGGTAGGGGGACATTTGGGCGCGCTTTACCAGCCCTCCGAATTGTTAATTATCGCCGGTTCGGGTATCGGCGCTTTTGTCGTCGGTAACAACGGCAAGGCCATTAAGTCCACGCTACATGCCTTCCCTTTGCTTTTTCGTCGTTCCAAATACACCAAATCCCTGTACATGGACCTGATGGCGCTGTTGTTTCGCCTGATGGCCAAGTCACGCCAGCAGGGCATGCTTTCGCTGGAATTCGATATTGATCGCCCTCAGGAAAGCGAGATCTTTTTGTACTATCCCCAGATCCTGGCGGACGACCTGCTGGTGGATTTTCTTACCGATTATCTGCGCCTGATGATAGGCGGCAACATGAATGCTTTCGAGATCGAATCGTTAATGGACGAGGAAATCGAAACCTATGAGAACGAATGCGAAGTGCCGGCCAGCAGTCTGGCGCAGGTGGGGGATTCATTGCCGGCGTTTGGCATTGTGGCCGCCGTGCTGGGCGTCGTGCATGCCCTGGCGTCGGCGGATCGCTCGGCTATAGAACTCGGCGCGCTGATAGCCCAGGCCATGGTCGGTACGTTTCTGGGTATTCTGATTTCCTACGGTTTTATTACGCCTTTGGCCTCGCTATTGCGGCAAAAACGCGCCGAAACCACCAAGATGATGCAGTGCATCAAAATCACACTGCTGTCGAACATCCACGGCTACGCACCGCAGATAGCGGTGGAATTCGGTCGAAAGACCCTGTATTCCGCCGAACGGCCGTCGTTTAGCGAGCTTGAGGAGCATGTAAGGCGCACCCGGGAATCGGTACGTAAACCGGCGGAAGAGGATGCATGAAAAATCAGCCGGTAGTGGTGGTGCGCAAGCGCCGGGGAGGAAAGAACCATTCCGGACACGGCGGCGCATGGAAAATCGCCTATGCGGATTTCATGACGGCGATGATGGCGTTTTTTCTGGTGATGTGGCTGTTGTCCATCGCCAGTCCCCAGGAACTGACCACCATCGCCGAGTATTTCCGTACCCCCTTGGATGTCGCCCTGACCGGAGGGGCGCGCAGCAGCGACGACAGCAGTCCCATTCCCGGCGGCGGCGATGATCCCACCCGGCAAATGGGCGATGTGCATAAAAGCATCAATCAGGATGGGGATAAGCTGGAAAGGAAACGCCTAAACCAACTGCGCGAACGGCTCGACCAATTGATCGAATCCGACCCGCGGTTACGGGTGCTGCGTCCGCAATTGCTGATTAATCTGGTCTCGGAAGGATTGCAGATCCAGATCCTCGACAGTCAGAACCGGCCGATGTTCGAAACCGGCAGCGCGCTGGTCGAACCCTATATGCGGGATGTTCTGCGGGGCATTGCGCCGATCTTGAATGATATCCCCAATAAAATCAGTATTTCCGGCCACACCGATTCCGTCCCCTACGTCAATGGCGGACGGGGTTACAGTAACTGGGAACTGTCGGCGGATCGCGCCAACGCCTCCCGGCGTGAGCTTATCAGTGGCGGTCTGGCGGAAGGAAAAGTGTTAAGGGTAGTGGGGATGGCCGCCACCATGAGCCTGGTGCCGCAGCAGCCGGATGCCGCCATTAACCGGCGCATCAGTCTGTTGGTATTGAATCGGCAAACGGAAGAGATGATCGAACACGAAAACGCCGTCAACCCCAATGTGGTGGTGAACCACTCGGGGGATTTGTCGCAACAGCCGGCCTTCAACCAGGCGGCGCGCGCTCATGGTGACAGCGCGGCGCCATCCGCGTCGGGCGGCGCGGCCGCCGCGAGCGCCCCTGCTAACCCCCCGTCTTCGCCAGCGGCGGTGACGGGCAATGCGACGACCGCCGCCGGGCCGGGCGGCGCGGCGCCTGCGACGCCCCCGGCCTCAGTCGTATCCCCAACGGCCACGCCGGGCAGCGCGGCATCACCGACATCCCTATCGCCGACCGCCGCGCCCGCAACGGGTGGGGCAGCGTCCAAACCGGCCGCCGGCGTGGTTACGTCGCCGACCGCCGCGCCCGCAACGGACGGGGCAGCGTCCAAACCGGCCGCCGGCGCGGTTACGCCGCCGCCGACCGCCGCGCCCGCAACGGGTGGGGCAGTGTCCAAACCGGCCGCCGGCGCGGTTACGTCGCCGACCGCCGCGCCCGTAACGGGTGGGGCGAAGCCTTCCAGCGCGGCGCCGGCCGGTAACACGACGCCGTTGCCGGCGGCAAATCCGCCCCAGGCCCCATCCGCCGGCGCGGGGCGGCGCCGGAGCGGCATATCGACGGCTATTCCGCCGGCGCCGGATGCGCGGACGGTTATCCCGGCGCGCCACGCCGGTCCCGAACATACGACGTTCTTGTCGCCGCTGCCGGGACGGGGCGGATGGTCTTTAGCGCCAGACCTCGTCGTCAAACGAATGTGATTGAGCAGGGGTAATTTTATGAGCATGGATATCAGCGCATTTTACCAGACCTTTTTTGATGAGGCTGCCGAATTGCTGGCGGACATGGAGCAGCATCTGCTGATGTTGGATCCGGAACATCCGGACAATGAACAGCTCAATGCAATCTTCCGCGCGGCGCATTCCATCAAAGGCGGGGCCGGTACCTTCGGTTTCACCGTACTGCAGGAAACGACCCATTTGCTGGAGAACCTGCTGGATGAGGCGCGGCGGGGGGAAATGTCTCTTAGCACCGCAATCGTCAACCTCTTTTTGGAAACCAAAGACATCATGCAGGATCAATTGGATGCCTACAAAACGGCCCAGGAGCCGGATGCGGCGAGTTTTGAGTATATTTGCGCCGCGTTGCGTCAGTTGGCGCTGGAAGCCAAAGGCGCCGCGCCGCAAACGGCAGCCGACGCGGGTTCCGCGGTCAATGCCGCTCCCCCGTCCGCTCCCGCGCAGGCCAAATCAGCCGAAACAGTACGGGTCATCCACCTAAGCGGCCTGCATGAGGGCGAGGCGTCATTGATGCTCGAAGAGCTGGCCAATCTCGGCACCGTACTGGAACACGACCAGACCGGCGATGACGTGGTGGCGAAATTACGCACCACAGTGAGCGAGGACGATATTTGCGCGGTACTGTGTTTCGTCCTGGACGCCGGACAAATTCATTTCGACCCGGTGTCAGAACCGGTTGGCTCCGGGGATAAAACCCCTTCCGGCGAGGGCGCCGCCGGCATCCCGGCCAATCAGTCCGCCCCTGCCACATCGCCCCAAGATAGCCAACCGCACCTGGAAGTGGTTAAAAAAAGTCCGGCGGGCGGTTCGGAAGGACGGGACATGGCGGGGGCCGCCGCGGCGCGCGCCAAACCCACCGAATCCAGTATCCGTGTCGCGGTGGAAAAGGTCGATCAGTTGATCAATCTGGTCGGCGAGCTGGTCATCACCCAGTCGATGATCGCTCAACGCACCGGTACTCTCGACCCGGCGCAGCACAGCGATTTGCTCAATAGCATGGGACAGTTGGAGCGCAATGCCCGCGATTTGCAGGAATCGGTGATGTCGATCCGGATGATGCCGATGGAATATGTGTTCAGCCGTTTTCCCCGTCTGGTGCGCGATCTGGCCGCCAAGCTGAACAAACAGGTGCAACTGACGTTGGAAGGCAGTTCCACTGAATTGGACAAAAGCTTAATCGAGCGAATCATCGATCCCTTGACCCATCTGGTGCGCAATAGTCTGGATCACGGCATCGAGCCGCCGGATATTCGCCAGGCGGCGGGCAAGGCGCCCATCGGCAACCTGTTGCTGCGGGCTGAACACCAAGGCGGCAATATTTGCATTGAAGTCATCGACGACGGGGCCGGGCTTAATCGCGCCAAGATTTTGGCCAAGGCGCAGTCTCAGGGACTGGCGGTAAGCGACGGCATGACCGACGAAGAGGTGAATATGCTGATCTTCGCGCCGGGTTTCTCCACCGCCGAGCAGGTGACCGACGTCTCGGGTCGCGGCGTCGGCATGGATGTGGTCAAACGCAATATCCAGGCCATGGGCGGCCATGTGGATATTTTGTCCCAATCCGGGCGGGGCACCACCATTCGGATCATGTTGCCGCTGACGCTGGCCATTCTTGATGGGATGTCGGTCAGGGTGAACGAGGACGTGTTTATCTTGCCCCTCAATACCGTGATGGAATCATTGCAGCCGCAGGCGGAAGATCTTCATCCGCTGGCCGGGGACGAACAGGTCTTGCAGGTACGGGGCGAATA
Organism: Martelella alba; assembly: GCF_005217455.1. Classification (GTDB taxonomy): domain Bacteria; phylum Pseudomonadota; class Gammaproteobacteria; order Enterobacterales; family Enterobacteriaceae; genus Acerihabitans. Next base: position 342,855 of record NZ_SZPQ01000002.1, on the reverse strand, counting down.
CCTGCCGCTGGTGGAACTTCATCAGTTGTTTGATGTGGCCGGGGCCAAAACCGACCCCACCGAGGGCATTGTCGTGATACTGCAAAGCGCCGGCCGCCGTTATGCGTTGCTCGTCGATCAACTGATAGGCCAGCATCAGGTGGTAGTGAAAAATCTCGAAAGCAATTATCGCAAGGTGCCTGGCATCTCCGCCGCCACCATTCTTGGCGACGGCAGCGTGGCATTGATTATCGACGTTTCCGCGCTTCAGGCGCTGAACCGTAAGAAAAACATGGCTGGTGCCGCTTAATTCCAAATATTAGTCGACTTATTAAAAGGTGAAAACCATGGCAGGACTCGCAAATGTCACCGAAATGACAGGGGAAACCGTAGGTCAGGAGTTCCTGATCTTTACCTTGGGTGATGAAGAATATGGCATTGATATACTGAAGGTCCAGGAAATCCGCGGTTATGATCAGGTCACCCGGATAGCCAATACGCCGGCCTTTATCAAGGGGGTAACCAATCTGCGCGGTGTGATCGTGCCGATTCTTGATTTGCGGATCAAATTCGCCCAGACCGATGTGCAATACAACGACAATACCGTGGTGATTGTTCTGAATCTCAGCGAACGCGTGGTGGGGATCGTGGTGGATGGCGTGTCCGACGTGCTGTCGCTGACGGCCGAGCAAATTCGGCCGGCGCCGGAATTCGCCGTGACGTTGTCCACGGAATATCTTACCGGTCTGGGATCCCTTGGCGAACGTATGCTGATCCTGGTGGACATCGAACGTTTGCTCAATAGCGAAGAAATGGCGCTGGTGGACAGCGCCACGGTGGGCTGAGGCCGCATCCGGACGGACAAGGCGGGTTGCTTTCCGTCCGTCCGGTTATTTTACGCTTTACCGATAAAGTTTGCCCGACGCCTGCCGATAGAACTAACACGTGGTGAGGTGGGAATTCAGGCATGTTTAACCCAATTGATGTTTTTATCGGCTTAATGCTTATTTTGCCTATTTTTGGTTTGTTTCAGGTTTTATCGGGAGGCGTGTTTTATTGTTGGGTGGCGCGCGATCAGCGCGGCTTCTCAATTCAACACCATTTTCAACGACAGCGTACCGCCCGCGGCGACAGCCTAGCCGTGTTGGAGGGAACCCACACTACTCTCACCCGCTCCTGGGCGAATCCCATCCCACTTTTCGATGATGGCGGTCTTTCGCTCTGGAACACTCTTGCGCCAGTGATGAAGGGTATGGCGGTTGGAACACCTAAAAGAGGGTAATGATGTTAGCGCGTATTCGGATTTCCACCAGTTTGATTTTAATTGTCCTGGTATTTGGCCTGATGCAATTCGTCAGCAGCGGGTTGATGTTCGGCGCCTTCAGGCAGGGTAGTGAAAGTTTTCAACGGGTCGAGGCGGATAATCTGAAACGGAATTTATTGAGCCAGAGTTGGACACAGCTCCTTCAGACTCGTAATTCCCTCAACCGGGCGGCGACCCGGTTTGCGGCTTATGCGCCGTTGGATCAGATAACGCCCATTATGGACGAGGCCAAGCGTTCCTTGAAGGACGCCCAGGCAACCTATAAACAATTCAGCGATTCGCCGGTCGGCAGCGACCGGGAGCGGGCGCTGCACGCCGAGACCAGCAAACGGTTCGCCGCGTTTGTCCAGGCGTTGAGCGATGCCGTCGAGCTGTTGGATAACGGCAATGCGCAGGCGTTTATGGCGCAACCCACTCAGCAGTTCCAAGATAACTTCGAAAAACAATATGACGCCAATATGGATTACCTGACCGGCATTGTCACGGAAGCGGGCGCCGCCAACCAGCGGGATTACCGGCTTTCCGGCTATATGCTGGGCGCGGCGGCCGGGGTGACGCTGGCGCTTATCCTGTTGTCGCTCGGATGGCTCAGGGTCATGCTGCTGCGGCCGCTGGCCGTGATGCGCGGCCATTTCAACGCCATCGCCGGCGGCGATTTGGGCAATCCCATCAGAGTGAGCGGCCGTAACGAAATAAGCTTGCTGTTCCATCAATTGGAAGCCATGCGGGACGAGTTGGCCAAAACGGTATTCGCCGTGCGCGAGGGCACGGATGCCATGCTAAGCGGCATCCGGAAAATCGCCGGCGGCAATAACGATTTGTCGGCGCGTACCGAGCAGCAGGCGGCGTCACTGGAGGAGACCGCCACCAGCATGGAAGAGCTGACCTCCACGGTAAAACAGAACGCGGAAAACGCCCGCCAGGCCAGCCAACTGGCGCTGGAAGCGTCGCAAACCGCCCATAAGGGCGGCTCGCTGACCGAAAACGTGGTGAGCCGCATGGCGGATATCGCCACCAGCTCCCGCAAGATAAGCGATATAACCGGCGTGATTGATGGCATCGCTTTCCAGACCAATATCCTGGCGCTGAATGCGGCGGTGGAAGCGGCCAGGGCCGGCGAGCAGGGCAGGGGGTTCGCGGTGGTGGCCGGCGAGGTGCGGAGCCTGGCGCAGCGTAGCGCCCAGGCGGCCAAGGAAATTAAAACGTTAATAGACGAATCGGTCGCCAGGGTCGACCAGGGGACGGAACTGGTGGCCTCCGCCGGCCAGACCATGGATGAAATCGTCCGCGCCGTGGCCCGCGTCACCGACATCATGGGGGAAATCGCCTCGGCCTCCGATGAGCAGAGCCGCGGCATCGATCAGGTGGCCGCCGCCGTCAATGAAATGGACTCGGCGACCCAGCAGAATGCCTCGTTGGTGGAGGAATCGGCCGCCGCCGCCAGCGCATTGGAGGACCAGGCGGACTCCCTGATGCAGGCGGTCCGGGTATTCCGGTTACAGCACCATGATGGCGAACAAACCGACGACCTGTTATGCATTCCGGAATTGGCGTCACAAACCATCGGGCAAACACCCTAACGTCGTTGCAAATACGGCGCAATGAGAAAGACTATGCCGAATAAGGGCGACATCGCGGCGCGATGGTCAAATTGGGCACTGCCGGTGCCTTTATCCGATACGCATTTTCAGCGTATCTGCCAGTTGATTTATCAGCGGGCCGGTATTGTGCTGGCCGGCCACAAGCGGGAGATGGTGTATAACCGTCTGGTCAGACGGCTGCGGACCTTGGGACTGAACGATTTCGGCACCTATCTGGCGCGTTTGGAGGCGGAGGTCGATGGCGAAGAATGGGAAGCGTTTACCAATGCCTTGACCACCAATCTGACCGCTTTCTTTCGTGAAATGCACCATTTCCCCATTCTGGCTAAACATGCCAGGGATCGTCCCGGCGCCTACAGCGTATGGAGTACCGCGGCATCCACCGGAGAAGAGCCCTACTCCATCGCCATGACGCTTCTGGAAGCGCGCGACAATCTGCCGGGACAACTGCAAGTGATTGGCAGCGACATCAATACCCAGGTGCTGGATAAAGCCCGTGCCGGGGTATACCGGCAAGAAGAACTGCGCGGGCTGGATGCCCGGCAACGGCAACGGTTTTTTCTGCGCGGCACCGGCCCCCATGACGGCCTGGCGCGTGTCCGCCCGGAATTACACGCGCTGGTGCGTTTCCAGTATCTCAACCTCTTGGCGTCAGTATGGGATCTGCCAGGTCCATTCGATGCCATTTTTTGCCGTAATGTGATGATTTATTTCGACAAAACAACACAGGAACGGCTGCTGCGCCGTTTTGTGCCGTTGTTGAAACCCGGCGGGTTGCTGTTTGCCGGACATTCGGAAAATTTCAGCCAGATCAGCGAGGACTTCAAGCTGCGCGGGCAAACGGTCTATCAGCTGACTAAGGAAAGACGATGAATAAAATCAGGGTGCTGTGCGTGGATGATTCCGCATTGATGCGTCAATTGATGACGGAAATCATTAACGGTTTTCCCGATATGGAAGTGGTCGCGACGGCCCCTGATCCACTGGTGGCGCGGGAGCTCATCAAAAAACTCAATCCGACGGTGCTGACGCTGGATGTGGAGATGCCGCGCATGGACGGTCTGGATTTTCTGGAAAAACTGATGCGCCTGCGGCCGATGCCGGTGGTCATGGTGTCTTCGCTGACCGGTCATGGGTCGGAAATTACCCTGCGGGCGCTGGAGCTGGGGGCGGTGGATTTCGTGACCAAGCCGCAAAGCGGCCTGCGGGACGGTATGCTGGCCTACAGCGAGGCCATCGCCGAGAAAATCCGCACCGCCGCGCGCGCCCGCTTGCCGAAGCGGCAGGCCCATACGCCGCCCCAGGTTTTGCGCGTCCCCCTGCTAAGCAGCGAGAAACTGATCGCCATCGGCGCGTCTACCGGCGGCACCGAAGCCATTCGTCATGTGCTTGAACCTTTGCCGGCCACCAGTCCGGCGCTCTTGATAACCCAGCATATGCCGCCGGGATTTACCCGGTCCTTCGCCGAACGGCTGAACAAATTGTGCCGGATCACGGTAAAAGAAGCGGAAGACGGCGAGCGCGTCCTGCCGGGACATGCCTATATCGCGCCGGGGGCGCGGCACATGGAACTGGCGCGCAGCGGCGCCAACTATCAGGTACGGTTACATGATGAGCCGCCGGTGAATCGTCATCGTCCGTCGGTGGATGTTTTGTTTCATTCGGTCGCCCGATTCGCCGGACGTAATGCCGTCGGCGTGATTCTCACCGGTATGGGGAACGATGGGGCAGCCGGCTTGCTGGCCATGCGTAATGCCGGCGCCTACACCCTGGCGCAGGACGAGGCCAGTTGCGTGGTATTTGGCATGCCCAGGGAAGCTATTGCCATGGGCGCAAGCCATGAGGTTGTGCCCCTGCTGCAAATAAGTCAGCGGATGATGGCACAAATCAGCGCCGGGCAGGCACTACGTATTTAGCGACCCGCTAGCGGGAAAATATTGATAACAGGAGTAGGTATGGCTGATAAAGACCTCAGGTTTCTGGTGGTGGACGACTTCTCGACGATGCGTCGTATCGTTCGCAACCTATTGAAGGAACTGGGTTTCAATAATGTGGATGAAGCCGAGGATGGGGTGGACGCCCTTGTTAAACTGCGGGCCGGCAATGTCGATTTCGTCATTTCCGACTGGAATATGCCGAACATGGACGGGCTTGAGCTGCTGAAAAACGTTCGCGCCGATGGCGCGCTTAAGGCGATGCCGGTGCTGATGGTGACGGCGGAGGCGAAGAAGGAAAACATTATCGCCGCCGCCCAGGCGGGGGCCAGCGGTTATGTGGTCAAACCGTTCACCGCCGCCACCCTTGAAGAAAAACTGAATAAAATTTTTGAAAAGCTGGGGATGTAACCAGGAGGGATTATGAGTAATGCACCTGCCATGCCGAATGCCAGCGCCACGGAAATCATTGCCCGAATCGGTCAATTAACCCGGATGCTGCGGGACAGTCTGAAGGAATTGGGCTTGGATCAGGCTATTGCCCAGGCCGCCGAAGCTATCCCCGACGCCCGCGATCGATTGGACTACGTGGTACAAATGACCGCCCAGGCCGCCGAGCGGGCGCTAAACAGCGTGGAAGCGGCGCAGCCCAGGCAGACGCAACTTGAAAATGGCGCCAAGGCGCTGACCGTCCGCTGGGACGAATGGTTCGAGAACCCCATTGAACTGGCTGATGCCCGCGAGCTGGTGACCGATACCCGTCGCTATTTGCGGGAAGTGCCTGAGCATACCGCCTTCACCCATACCCAATTGCTGGAGATCATGATGGCCCAGGATTTTCAGGACCTGACCGGGCAGGTGATTAAGCGCATGATGGACGTGATCCAGGAAATCGAAAAGCAATTGTTGATGGTGTTGTTGGAAAATATGCCCGAGCCGCAGCAGTCCCGGCGCGAAAACGACGGTTTGCTCAATGGTCCGCAACTGGATCATAGCGTCGAGGGCGTGGTGGCTAACCAGGATCAAGTGGACGATCTGCTCGATAGCCTCGGTTTCTGAACACGGCGGCCACGGCCCGGCGAAAGGCGATCGACCGGGCGGGCCTTATCCGCCAAATAACCGCCTCTTTAGCCTTTTGTTCCCGCCATAAGACCGGACTTTTTTTGTCATTCTATGACATAAAACCCCGATGCCGGTAACAAACAGGATGTTGGATGGCGCAAGACAGCGATCAGGAAAAAAGCGAGGCCCCCACCTCCCACCGTTTGGAAAAGGCTCGCGAAGAGGGGCAAATTCCCCGTTCCCGCGAATTGACCTCGGTACTGATGCTGCTGGTCGGTCTGGCGGTGCTTTGGATGGGGGGAGAGCCGCTGGCGCGGCAGTTGTCGGCGATGATTTCCGAAGGTTTACGTTTCGATCACGGTATTATCAGCGACGATCGGCAAATCCTGTTTCGGATCCGATCGCTCATTACGCAGACGGTCTGGGCGTTGTTGCCGGTGTTTGCCGGTCTGGTGCTGGTGGCGCTGGCGGCGCCGGTGCTGCTGGGCGGCTTTATGTTTAATCCGGCGTCGATAAAATTCGACCTGAAAAAGCTTAATCCGCTGCCGGGTCTGGGCCGGCTGGTATCCGCCCAATCCTTTTCGGAACTGTTCAAAGCGGTGCTCAAGGCGCTGTTGGTGGGGTGGGTGACCGGTTGGTTTTTGTGGCACAACTGGCCGCGCATGCTGCATCTGGTGCTGGAATCGCCGGTCTCGGCGCTGGGGGACGCACTGGCGCTCATCGCCACCTGCATCCTGCTGATTATCATGTCGCTTATTCCGATTGTCGCGTTCGACGTGTTCTGGCAACTGTGGAGCTATATGCGCAAGTTGCGCATGACCCGCCAGGAGATCCGCGACGAATTCAAGGAGCAAGAGGGCGATCCGCACGTCAAAAACCGTATTCGCCAGCAACAGCGCGCCTTGTCCCGCCGCCGGATGATGAGCGATGTGCCGAAAGCCGACGTCATCATCACCAATCCAACCCATTACGCGGTGGCGCTACGTTATGAAGACGGCAAAATGAGCGCGCCGAAAGTGATAGCCAAGGGCGCCGGCGATATCGCCGCCCGTATCCGCGAGCTGGGCGAGCAGCATCGGGTGCCGCAACTGGAAGCGCCGCCGCTGGCCCGGGCGCTCTATCGCCATTGCGATATCGGCCAGTCGATTCCCTCCGCCCTCTATGCGGCGGTGGCCGAGGTGCTGGCCTGGGTTTATCAGCTAAAGCGCTGGCGGCGGGAAGGCGGCCTGATTCCGAAAAAACCGCAGCATTTACCGGTGCCGACGGCACTGGATTTCGTTCATGGAAAACAGTGACATGGCCTATCTGGTATCCCTATTGCGCTTGCCTTCCAATATGAAATCGGCCCAATGGCAAATCCTTGCCGGGCCGGTGCTTATTCTGATGATTTTGTCCATGATGGTTCTGCCGCTGCCGCCGTTCATCCTGGATCTGCTTTTTACATTTAATATCGCCCTGTCGATTATGGTCTTGCTGGTGGCGATGTTTACCCGCCGCACGCTGGAGTTCGCCGCCTTTCCCACGGTGTTGCTGTTTTCCACTTTGTTGCGCCTGTCGCTGAATATCGCCTCCACCCGTATCATTTTGTTGCGCGGTCATACCGGCGCGGCGGCGGCGGGACGGGTGATAGAGGCATTCGGCCATTTCCTGGTGGGCGGTAATTTCGCTATCGGCATCGTGGTGTTTATTATTTTGGTGGTGATTAACTTCATGGTCATCACCAAAGGGGCCGGGCGTGTTGCGGAAGTGGGCGCGCGGTTCGTATTGGACGGGATGCCCGGCAAACAGATGGCTATTGATGCCGATCTGAACGCCGGGCTTATCGGCGAGAGCGAGGCCAAGGCCCGGCGTAGCGAGGTGACCCAGGAAGCGGATTTTTACGGGTCGATGGACGGCGCCAGCAAATTTGTGCGCGGCGACGCCATCGCCGGCCTGCTTATTATGGTGATCAACGTAATAGGCGGGCTGTTGGTGGGGATGATTCAGCACGGCATGGCCCTGAGCGACGCCGCGGCAAGTTATACGCTGCTGACCATCGGCGATGGGTTGGTGGCGCAGATTCCGGCGTTGGTGATTTCCACCGCCGCCGGCGTCATCGTAACCCGAGTCGGCACCAATGAGGATGTTGGTCAGCAATTGGTTAGCCAACTGTTCAATAATCCCCAAGTCATGGTGCTTTGCGCCGGCGTGCTGGGGTTATTGGGACTGGTGCCGGGCATGCCGAATCTGGTCTTTCTGCTCTTTACCGCCATGCTGTTGGGGCTGGCCTGGTGGTTGCGGGGCAAGAGCGCCGACACGCCGGCGGTCAGCGAGCCGCGGACGCGCCAGGATAATGCCCAGGCCCGGGAAGCCAGTTGGAATGACGTACAACTTGAAGATCCCCTGGGCATGGAGGTGGGATACCGGTTGATTCCAATGGTGGATTTTCAGCAAAATGGCGAGCTATTGGGCCGTATCCGCAGCATCCGCAAGAAATTCGCCCAGGAAACCGGCTATCTGCCGCCGGTGGTGCATATTCGCGATAACCTGGAATTACAGCCCGCCAGTTACCGTATCCTCCTTAAAGGCGTGGAGGTCGGGCACGGCGAAGCGTATCCCGGGCGCTGGATGGCCATCAACCCCGGCAGCGCCATGGGGGATTTACCCGGAGACGCCACGCGCGATCCGGCCTTCGGTCTGCCGGCCATCTGGATTGACAGCGCCCTCAAAGAACAGGCGCAGACGCAGGGCTATACGGTGGTGGAGGCCAGCACCGTGGTGGCCACCCATCTTAATCATCTCATCGGCCTGAATGCCAGCGAACTGCTGGGTCGGCAGGAAACCCAGCAATTGCTTGATCGCGTCGCGCAGGAAATGCCCAAACTGACCGAGGATTTCATCCCCGGTACCCTGTCGCTGACCGTATTCCATAAAGTGTTGCAGAATCTCTTGGCCGAAAACGTACCGATCCGCGATATGCGCACCATTATCGAGACATTGGTGGAGCACGCGCCCATTCAAAAAGACCCGGTGGAACTGACCGTGGTGGTGCGGGTGGCGCTGGGACGGGCCATCACCCAGCGTTGGTTCCCCGGCGATGGGGAAATTCAGGTGATCGGCCTGGACCTGGCGCTGGAACGGGTTCTGCTGCAGGCGCTGCAAAATGGCGGCGGATTGGAGCCGGGATTGGCGGATCGGGTATTGACGCAGGCCCGCGAGGCATTGCGCCAGCAAGAAAGCCTCAACGCGCCGCCGGTCTTGCTGGTTAACCACAGTTTGCGTCCGTTGCTGGCCCGTTTCCTGCGGCGCACGCTACCGCAACTGGCGGTTTTATCCAATCTGGAGGTCAGCGACCAGCGGCAGATCCGCATGACATCCATGCTGGGGGGCGCCAAATAACCATGACCGCGACCGGCCGGCCGGGAATGACGCGCCGGGCGGCAGACAGGGTTGGACTGTTCGCATTGGCGGGCCTATTGCTGATGCCGCCGTCCGACGCGGCCGAAAAAGCGTTGCCGGCCGGTATCGAACCGCTCGTCGCCGGTAAAGCGGCGTCCGGCGCCGCCCCTCCGTCGTCCGCGCCGTTATCCGGCGCCGCCCGGCCCACCGTCCGCGCGCCGGGCATTAAGTCCATCACCGGCCGCGCCGATGGCGGCTGGTCGGCCGAAGGGCGAATGCTGACGGTCAATCAGCGCGATTATGTGGTAAGCAGCCTGCCGCTGCGCCCGACGGTGCCTATACCGTCCGATGCGCGGGTGACGTCGGTTTATTGGCGGGTGGAGACACTCCGGCCTTTACCCGCCGGCATGACGCTGCGCCTGTGTCTGTCGGAGCGATGCCGGCCGCTGGATGCGCCGACGGGACGCAGCGATGCCTGGACGATGTGGCCGGCCGGCGGGCCGGCGGTATTGGAATTGGCGCTGCCCGGCCGGGGGACATTGGTTCCGCCGGTGGTGGTGACCCGTTATCAGATTTTGGTGAACTACCGTAACGGCGATTAGGGATGGCCGTCGGACCAACGGGCAAGCCGCATCGACGCCGGGTGGCCGGCGCTTGCCGGCATGGTCGCCGACGGCCATGCGCTGGGCGAGAAGGGGGATCAGACGCTGAATTTGCGGCCGAGAATATGGCTGCTTTGGGACTGGCCGTCGGGACCATAAAGGCGACGCTGGATTTGGCGTTCTTCCAGTACCGCCAGAATCTGCTGGTTGTGTTGTAAGTGCTGGTTTAGCAGTAAACCGTTGCGAAAATTATCGTGACTGAGCTTTTCCGTCAGTTGCCGGATAGACTGCCATAGCCGTTGCAATTCGGGATAGGCCTCATAGGGCGGCTGTCCCGCCCCGCGTATCAGGGCCGTCTTTTGCCGCAAGCTATCCGCGTGCTGAAGCGTGGCCAGTTCTTCGTTTTTGTTTTCCGTTACGCGATGCAGCAACGCGGCATTGACGCGGCCGGCGCTGAGCAGGCGCTGCTCTTCAACCAGTATCAGTTCCAATTGCTGTAGGATACCCAGCATTTTGGCGCAGATGAGCTCAAGATCGTTCATGTCGTCGCTTGATCAATCCTGCCCGTTAAGCATCGACTGCGTTTGGGCAATCAGCGCATCGGCGATTTTGCCGGTGTCGACTTTCAAATCGCCATTGCGGATGGCGGCCTTCAGGCTCTCTACCTTGGCGCTGTCGATATCCTCGCTGCTCGCCTGGTGCAAACGCGCCTGGGCGTCGCTGAGATTGACCTGGGTTTGTCCGCCGATGGCGCCGGAATCGCCGGATTTGTTTTTTTGCGGCTGAACAGTACCGATTTCCGAACCCTGGATCGGCGTCAGTGGGGTAATCGGGCGGGTACTATCAATACTCATACAGCCTCGCTTATGGTCATATTTTGTTGCACGGGAGGAATGCCTCAGTTATCGGATGAACCCGTCAAACCTTTAACGATTTATATTCGTCAACCTTCAGGTCGCCTCCGGGCTGGCCGCCTTCGCGCGCCATTTGCCGCCGCGCGGCCCGAAAATCGCCGGGTCTCGAGGGTTCCGGAAAGTTATAACACAACATGGATGCTGCCGTCCGGCAACAATTGGCCGCTGACGATTTGTCCAGATTCCATACGGACTCGCAAATCATCATTGACCGCCGCATTATTCATGGCCTTGCCGGCGCTTTGCACCGCAAAACCGGCGCCCTGGGCCAGCACCTGTACCGGCTGGCCGATGGTCACCCGCCAGGGGCGGCGCAGCATGGCGGCGGTCAGCGGTTGTCCGCCGCCTATCGCCCGGACGCTTTCACTGCCGATGGCCGCGTTTACGTCCATCAGCGGCAGGGACGGCATCATATCCAGCCGCCCGGTACGCCAGGCGATATCCTGCGCCGTCAGTAGCCGGTCATCGGCGATGGGGCGGGCGGCCACCAGATAACGGCCGGTCACTTTGACCAGAACCTGCGCATAGCGTTTTCGCGCGCCACAGGTCACGGCGACGCTGATATTGCCCCAAATACGATTGCGCGAAGGCAGCATAAACTGAGGATTATCGCAGGTTGGCAATTGCGCGGCCGGCGTTTTCAGCACAACGGTCAGGGATGTCGGCGGCGAGGCGTACTGCCGCAGCATAAAGGCGGTAAGGGGGCCGGTCAGCGTATCGGCGGCGTTCGCGCCGGCGAAGACCAGCCACAATCCCGCGGCCATTGCCAACCGGCAACGTTTGCCCGTTGCCGAAGCGCCCGGTCGGCGGCCGCGTGTCGCGCCGCTGACGCGCACGGGCTCTAAAGTCGGCCGCAGCGTGCCGTCTGTGTCCTGATCCTGCCTGTCATCCGTCATAGTATCCAGAATTTGTCCGCCGTCATCATCAAAAACACCCCGGCAAGGCCGGTCGATACAGTGTACTGATTCCGTGGCGGGCCAATGGGTAAAATAGCGCTGCAATTCATGCTTATTCCGACGATAGGCAACAGGGCGAAGCGTCTAAGCTGGCATGCGTGAATCATAATGGATCTGCGGAAAAATCATGCTTGATAAATTGGATGCCGCCTTGCGTTTCCAGCAGGAGGCGCTGAATTTACGCGCGCAGCGGCAGGAAATACTGGCCGCCAATATCGCCAATGCCGATACGCCGGGTTATCAGGCGCGCGATATCGATTTCGCCAGTGAACTGCAAAAAGCGCTGACTCAGGGGCGGGCCGATGACGAAAGCCTTTCCCTCACGCTCACCTCCCCGCGCCATATTGAAGCGTCCGCATCGACCTCGCCGGTCAGTCAGTTGATGTACCGCGTTCCGGATCAGCCGGCGCTTGACGGCAATACCGTCGACATGGATCGCGAGCGAACCGCCTTCGCCGACAACAGCCTGCAATATCAGACCAATCTGGCGGTACTGGGCGGACAAATCAAAAATATGCTGTCGGTACTCCAGGAGTCATAAGCCATGGGAATGACATCGATTTTCGCGATTTCCGGTTCAGCATTGACCGCCCAATCGCAGCGGCTGAACGTGGCCGCCAGTAATCTGGCCAACGCCGACAGCGTGACCGGACCGGACGGCCAGCCTTATCGCGCCAAGGAAGTGGTGTTCCAGGTGGCGGCGCCGGCCGGTCAGGAAATCGGCGGCGTGCGGGTCAGCGGCGTGGTGGAATCGCCGGCGCCGGACAAACTGGTTTACCAGCCGGGCAATCCGTTGGCCGACGCCAACGGTTATGTCCGGATGCCGAACGTGAACGTGGTGGATGAGATGGTCAACAGTATGTCGGCCTCGCGCAGCTACCAAGCTAATGTTGAAGTGTTGAATACCGCCAAATCCTTGATGCAAAAGACCCTGACACTGGGCCAATAACCGGAGGACGACATGGGCGTCGCAGTGAGTATGAACGACCCGGTGGACAATACCACGGTGTCCACCAGCAGTACGACCGGCGATACCAGCGCCGATTTGCAAAACGAATTCCTTAATCTGCTGGTCGCGCAAATGCAAAACCAGGATCCGACCAATCCGATGGACAACTCGCAACTGACCACGCAATTGGCGCAGATTAGCACGCTCAACGGTATTGAGAATTTGAATACCACCCTGGGATCGATTTCCGGACAACTGGATACATCGCAGAACCTACAGGCTTCCACCTTGGTGGGGCATGGCGTGATGATTGACGGCAACGCCATTCTGGTGGGCAGCGACAGTTCCACCACGCCGTTCGGCTTTGAGCTCAGCGATGCCGCCGACAGCACCACGGTGACAATCAAGGATTCCAGCGGCAACACGGTGCGCACGGTGCAAATCGGCGCCGAAAGCGCCGGCGTGCATAGCTTTACCTGGGACGGCACCGATGATTCGGGCACCGCGGTGCCGGAGGGATCCTATACCTTCTCGGTTGCCGCCAGCAACTCGGCCGGCAGCAGCGTGGACGCCACGGCGTTGCAATATGCCGCAGTGTACGGCGTAAACACCAACACCAGCGGTACGACCGAATTAAACCTCGGCCTGGCGGGCAACGTGACCCTCGACAAGGTCAAGCAGATCATCTAACCGGCTGGGGGGGCCGCTTCACTCCGGCATCCCGCCGTGATTTTACAGGAGAATGTTATGGGTTTTTCTCAAGCGATAAGCGGGTTGAATGCGGCGTCCAGTAATCTGGACGTTATCGGCAACAATATCGCCAACTCGGAAACCAGCGGATTCAAATCATCCAGCGTGTCGTTCGCCGATGTTTATGCCGGTTCGCAAGTCGGGCTGGGGGTCAAAGTGGCCTCGGTCATGCAGAATTTCAATGACGGTACGGTGAACACCACCGATAACGGCATGGATGTGGCCATCTCCAATAATGGGTTCTTCCGGGTGGTGGATTCCAGCGGTTCAGTGTATTACACCCGCGATGGGGAACTGACCCTGGATGACAACCGCAACCTGATGACCAGCACCGGCATGTATGTCACCGGCTATCCCGCTTCCGGCAATCCGCCGACTATCCAGCAGGGCGCCAATCCGGTCAACCTTAGCATCCCTACCACCGGGATAGCGGCGCAGGCAACCACGTCGGCCACCATGGCGCTGAATCTGACCTCCAGCGCGGATACGATAACCACGACTTTCGATCCCAACGATTCCTCCACCTATAGCTATTCCGAGCCGCTGACCACCTATGACAGTCTGGGCAACCCGCATAACCTGAACTTGTATTTCGTCAAGACCGGCGATAATGCCTGGGAGGTACACTGCGTCGACGGCAGCGACAGCACCGCCACGGACCAGGATCTCGGCACCTTGAATTTTACCGCCAACGGCACCTTGACCGGCACGACGTCGTTTACCATCAACACCAACGGCATCAACGGCGCCAATGCCGACAGTTTCTCCATCGATTTCAGCGGCACCCAGCAACAATACGCCAGCGCCAGCAGCGTCAGCAGCCAGAACCAGGACGGTTATACCGCCGGCGATCTGACCAAATACGAAATCAACGACGACGGCACCATAACCGGGACCTATTCTAACGGCAAAACCCAACTGCTCGGGCAAATCGTGTTGGCCAACTTCGCCAACACGCAGGGCTTGTCGTCGCAGGGCGATAACGTCTGGAGCGCCACCGCCGCCTCGGGTCAGGCCATTCTCGGCACCGCCGGCAGCGGCAATTTCGGTTCCTTGACCAGCGGCGCGTTGGAAAGCTCCAACGTCAACTTAAGCCAGGAACTGGTCAATCTGATTGTCGCCCAGCGAGATTACCAGTCAAACGCGCAAACCATCAAGGCGCAGGACACCATTATGCAGACCCTGGTCAGCATGAGCTAAACCCCCTAACGGACCCAGCCCATGGATCATGCAATTTATACCGCGATGAACGCCGCCGGCCAAACCCTTGATCAGCAGGCGATCATTAGCAATAACCTGGCGAATGCCTCGACCACCGGATTTCGCGCGCAGTTATCGGCCATGCGGGCGGTGCCCATTAACGGCGAAACCCTGCCGACCCGGACGCTGTCGGTGGCCTCCACTCCAGGATCGTTGATGACGCAAGGGCCGCTAAACAGTACCGGGCGGCCATTGGATGTCGCGGTACAGGATCAGGGCTGGCTGGCCGTGCAACTGCCCAACGGCCAGGAAGCCTATACCCGCAACGGCAATATTCAGGTGGATAACACCGGACAGTTGCTGATTGACGGCTATCCCGTGGTGGGGCAGAACGGTCCGTTGGTGGTGCCCACCCAAGCCACCGTTACCCTCGCCACGGATGGCACCGTATCGGCGCTGGGCGACGGCGATCAGCCGAATACCGTTGAGGAGGTGGGCCAGTTAAAGCGTGTCCGGGCCGATGCCGGTCAACTGGAGCGCGGCGACGACGGCCTGTTTCATCTTACCGCCGCGGCCAGCGCCCAAACGGGCGGCGCGCTGCCCGATGACGAGACCATCAAGGTGATGCCCGGCACCCTTGAGGGCAGTAACGTCAATACCGCCGAAACCCTGGTGGACATGATAGACAACGCCCGGCGCTTCGAAATGCAGATGAAAGTGATCACCGATGTCGATCAGAATGCGGAACATGCCAATGAGCTGCTTTCGTTCAGTTAATCAACCTGGGAGTACCAACGGATGATCCGTTCTTTATGGATTTCCAAAACCGGCCTGGATGCGCAGCAGACCAATATGGATGTGATATCCAATAACCTGGCTAACGTCAGCACCAACGGATTCAAGCGCCAACGGGCGGTATTCGAAGACTTGCTGTATCAGACCGTTCGCCAGCCCGGCGCGCAATCCTCCGACCAGACCAACCTGCCTTCCGGCCTGCAACTGGGTACCGGGGTCAGGCCGGTCTCCACTGAACGGCTGTTCAGTCAGGGCAATCTGGAGCAGACCTCCGAGTCCAAGGATTTGGCCATCAACGGTAAAGGTTTTTTCCAGGTACTTATGCCGGACGGCACCACCGCCTATACCCGCGCCGGTTCTTTCCAGGTGGACCAGAACGGACAACTGGTGACGGCCAGCGGATACCCGATTCAGCCGGCCATCACGATCCCCAGCAATGCCCTGACCATTACCGTCGCCCGCGACGGCGCGGTGAGCGTGACGGTTCAGGGACAAACCAACGCGCAACAGGTCGGGCAATTGACATTGAGCAATTTCATCAACGAGGCCGGACTCGAAAGCCTCGGGGAGAACCTTTATCAGGAAACGGACAGTTCCGGCGCGCCCACCGAATCCAATCCGGGGCAAAATGGCGCGGGTTTGCTCTACCAGGGCTACGTGGAAACCTCCAATGTCAATGTCGCGGAAGAGCTGGTGGATATGATCCAGGTTCAGCGCGCTTACGAAATCAACAGTAAGGCGATTACCACCTCTGACGATATGCTGCAGAAATTGACGCAAATGTAATCGCCATCAGCGGCTAACGTGTGTTCCGCCTAACGCCCATAACGGTTCCCGTTCAATTGGGCTAAATTGTGACGCTGTAACAAATAAGTGACGATGTAACAAAAAGGCGATGCGGCACAACAGCCTAACCGTCAGGATGATACGAAGTTTATGAATCTAGCAAAGATCGTTTTCAGGTCTCGGACGGCCGGCTCCGGGGCGGCGACAAGGCTGTCGTTGCTACTGGCCATGTTGCTGGCGGGGTGCGCCTATGTACCCCACGACAGGCTGGTTAAGGGCCAGACGACGGCGGAGCCCGCGCCGGCCATCCCACCGGTTCCCAATGGCTCCATCTTTCAGGCGGTACAGCCGATGAATTACGGCTATCAGCCCTTGTTCGAGGACCGGCGGCCGCGCAATGTCGGGGATATCCTGACCATCACCCTGCAAGAAAACGTCAGCGCGTCCAAAAGCTCAAGCGCCAGCGCCGATCGCAAGGGCAGCGGCACGCTGTCGGTTCCCACCGCGCCCACCGCGCTCAATGGTTTGATCGGCAACGGCAAGGTTGATTTGGACACCACCGGCACCAATGATTTCTCCGGTAAGGGCGGCGCGTCGGCGCAAAATACCTTCACCGGCACCATCACCGTGACCGTCGATCAGGTGTTGGCCAACGGCAATCTGAAAGTGGTGGGCGAGAAGCAGATCGCCATCAATCAGGGTACGGAATACATTCGTTTTTCCGGCGTGGTCAATCCTCGGACCATCAACGGCAACAATGCGGTGATTTCGACCCAGGTGGCGGACGCGCGTATCGAGTACGTGGGTAAAGGCTACATCAATGAAGCGCAGCAGATGGGTTGGCTTCAGCGTTTCTTCCTCAATATTGCGCCTTTCTAGGCAGGTGATATCAGTATGTGGATGACAGCCTCACATTTTTGTCGCTACTGGCGCGTTCTGGTACTGGCGCTGGTGATGATCACGGCGCCGGCCGGGGCGGAGCGATTGCGCGATCTGGTGGATATCCAGGGAGTGCGGGACAACCCCCTGATAGGCTATGGGCTGGTGGTGGGGCTGGACGGCACCGGCGACCAGACCACCCAAACGCCGTTTACCACCCAAAGCCTGACCAATATGCTATCGCAATTGGGTATCACGGTGCCGTCCGGCACCAATATGCAATTAAAAAACGTCGCCGCCGTCATGGTGACCGCCGAATACCCGGCTTTCGCCCGCGCCGGCCAGAAAATCGATGTGGTGGTGTCATCCATGGGATCGGCCAAAAGCCTGCGTGGCGGCACCTTGCTGATGACTCCGCTGAAGGGGGCGGACAATCAGGTCTACGCCCTGGCGCAGGGCAATTTGCTGGTGGGGGGCGCCGGCGCCTCGTCCGGCGGCAGCCGGGTACAGGTGAATCAATTGGCCGGCGGCCGTATCAACGGCGGCGCGGTGATTGAACGGGAACTGCCGAGCAGTTTCGGCACCAGCCGCACGCTGACGTTGACCCTCAAAGAGGAAAATTTCAGCCTGGCGCAACGGGTCAGCGACGCCATCAATGGCATGAACGGCATGGCGACCGCCAAGGCCGTAGATGCGCGCACCATCGTGCTGCAATTGCCGGCCGATAACACCGCCCAGGTGCGGTTTTTGTCCGAAATTCAAGATATCAATGTCAATGTCGGCGAAATGGATGCCAAGGTCATCATCAACTCCCGTACGGGATCGGTGGTCATGAACCGCAATGTGATGCTGGATAATTGCGCCGTGGCCCAGGGTTCCCTGTCGGTGGTGGTCAACAACCAGCAAAACGTCAGCCAGCCCAACACGCCGCTTGCCGGCGGGCAAACAGTGGTTACCCAGCAAACGCAGATATCCCTCAACCAGGGCGGCGGCTCCTTGAAAAACGTCAGATCCAGCGCCAGCCTGAGCAGCGTTATCCGGGCATTGAATACCCTGGGCGCCACGCCCAACGATCTGATGTCTATTCTACAGGCAATGCATAGCGCCGGCTGTTTGCAGGCGACATTGGAGATTATCTGATGAAGCTTGATAGCGCTTTTGATCTGGGCTCCGCCGCCTATGACGCCAATGCGTTGCAGAAGCTGCGCAACCAGGCGGCGTCCTCTACCCCCCAGGCTATCAAGGCGGTGGCCCGCCAGGTGGAGGGGGTATTCGTGCAGATGATGCTAAAGAGCATGCGCGCCGCCATTCCCAAGGGCGGTTTGTTGGATAGCAGCCAGGCGGACATGTATACATCCATGTATGATCAACAGGTTGCCCAGCAATTAACGGGTAAAGGTTTGGGGTTGGCCGACCAGATGGTCCGGCAGCTTAGCCGTTTCACGCCGGCCGCCGATGGCGCCGCCCCTTCCGGGACCGATAAGCCGGCCGTGCCTGCCGCGGCCGATAAGCCGACGGCGGCGGATATCCCGTTGCGCGTCGGCCAGGACGCGGTCTTAACGCCGCTGGCGCCGCCGCCGATGTGGAGCGGATTTTCCCGCCATAATGATGACCCCTCTTATCCGGACGGTGACGACGACGGGCAAGACAGCTCGGCGGTCAGTCGCCACTTTACCGACCGACTGAGCGTGCCGGCCATGGTCGCCAGCCGGCAAAGCGGCATCTCCCACCATCTCATCCTGGCGCAGGCGGCGTTGGAGTCGGACTGGGGGCGGCGGGAAATTCCCACCGCCGACGGCAAGCCCAGTTATAACCTGTTTGGCATCAAAGCCACCGGCGATTGGCGGGGCAAGACCACCACCGTGACCACCACGGAATACCAGAACGGCCAGCCGATTAAGGTACAACAACGGTTTCGGGTATACGATTCCTATGTCGACGCCATTAACGACTACATCCATCTTTTGACCGAAAATCCCCGCTATCGCGGCGTCGTCAGCGCCAGCCGGCCGGAAGCCGCCGCGTATGCCTTGCAGCGGGCGGGCTATGCCACCGATCCGGACTACGGCGCCAAACTGGTGCAGATTATCGGCCAACTGAAAAATGCCGCGCGCCATGTAGTGACCGCCTATACCCATGATCTGGGCAACTTGTTTTAGGGCGCAGACCGGCGCGCGGGTCCGCCGGGCTGGGCGCGGCTTTTCGTCCGTGACGCTCAAGTTTGGCGCGCCGCGGCCGATATAAGTAACAGCGGAGTTCATCGCCGTCGCTGACGGCGCGCGGCGATGCATCATCCCCCGTTAAAAAGGAAACGCAATGTCCAGTTCTTTAAGCAATATTGCCGCGAGCGGTATCAAGGCAGCCCAGATCGCCCTGGATACGGTGGGAAACAATATCACCAACTCGGCGGTGACCGGTTATAATCGCGAAACAACCCAGCTTGCCGAGCAAATAAGCTCGGGCACCACCGGCAATGGGGTGTCCGTTACCGGCGTCAGCCGGGCCTATGATTCGCTGATCGTCAGTCAATTGCGCTCCGCCTCCACCGCCGCCGCTGCGTCCAATAGCTATTACAACCAGATCTCGCAAATTGATGACATGATGTCCAGTAGCGATACCGACTTGTCCACCATGATGAGCAACTTTTTCACCAGTCTCCAGTCGCTCTCCAATAATGCCTCGGACAGCTCCGCCCGCCAGACCGTCATCGACAGCGCCAATACGCTGGTCAATCAGTTCAAGAGCACCGATAGCTACTTGCAGACCATGGACGATTCCATCAATCAGTCCCTGTCCTCCAGCGCCGACCAAATCAATAACTACGCCACGCAATTGGCCAATCTCAATGAGCAGATCGTGCGGGCGGGGGGCAGCGACGCGCCCAACTCCATGCTGGATCAACGGGACGAACTGGTTAGCGAGCTCAACAATATTATCGGCGTCAACGCCAGCGTTCAGGATAACAATTCGGTTAATATCACCTTCGGCAACGGCCTGACCCTGGTGCAGGGCAACAGCGCCTACCAGGTGGAGGCGGTGCCATCCAGCGCCGATCCCACGCAAACCACCCTTGCCTATGATCGCGGCACCGGCACGCCGGTGGAAATAGACGAAAAGACGTTGACCACCGGCAGCGTCGGCGGGCTACTGTCGTTTCGTTCCGGCGCGCTGGCCGATGCGCGCAACGCCCTGGGGCAGATGGCCTTGAGTCTGGCTGGCAGTTTTAACGCCCAGCATGAGCAAGGGGTTGATTTGAATGGCGATGCCGGCGAGGCGTTTTTCGACTACGACTCGCCGTCGGTCACCTATAATACCAAAAACAGCGGCGATGCCTCCCTGGCGGTGGCCTACAGCGATACCACCCAGGTACAGGCCAGCGATTATTCGGTCAAGTATACCGGCGGCAGCTGGCAGGTGACCCGGGAAAGCGACGGCAGCGTTATTGATGCCGATGTCGGCACCGATACGGACGGCAATACCACGCTGAGTTTTGATGGCTTAAGCGTCACGGTGACCGGTACGCCGGCAAACAACGATAAATACACCATCAATACCGTATCCAATGTGATCAATAGCTTGTCGGTGGCCATTAGCGATCCGGCCAAGATCGCCGCCGGCGAGGACGACGACGACAGCGGCGAGAGCGACAACCGCAACGCCCAGGCTTTGCTGGCGCTGCAAACCAGCAAAATCGTCGGCGGGTCGTCGACGTTGAGTACCGCTTACGCCACGCTGGTCAGCAAGATCGGGACTGAAACCAGCAATGCCGAGGCCACCAATACGGCCCAAAGCAATATCGTGTCGGAACTGACCACCCAGCAACAGTCGGTGTCGGGCGTCAACCTTGACGAGGAATATATCGATTTGTCCCGGTATCAGCAGTACTACCAGGCCAACGCCCAGGTTCTTTCCACGGCCAACGATTTGTTTAACTCCCTGCTGTCGGCGGTGGCCGGCTAACCGGGCGGAAAAATATCACAAAGAGCATTAGCGCAAAGGATCCTAGCCATGCGTCTGAGTACCAGTATCATTTATCAGCAAAACCTGGACGGCATCACCAATGCCTATAACAAATGGCAAAGCACCGGGACGCAACTGTCCACCGGCGAGCGGGTCAATACGCCGTCCGATGATCCCATCGCCGCATCGCAGGCGGTAACCTTAAAACAGGTCGAAGCGCTGGGGGATCAATATGGCGCGGCGCGCACCTCCGCCAATGCCAGCCTGAGCCTGGAAAGCTCGGTGCTCGATCAGATAACCGATGTTTATCACAATATTCAATCGCTGGTGGTGCAGGCGGGCGACGGCACCTTAAGTGATTCGGACCGACAATCCCTGGCCACATCGCTGGAATCCTACAAAGATCAGTTGCTGACGCTGGCCAATACCAAAGACAGCAACGGCAATTATCTGTTCGCCGGCTATAAAACCGACAGTCAGCCGTTCGAGGAGGATGCCGACGGCAACGTGACCTATGTCGGCGGCGATCAGGCGATCAGCCAGCAGGTGGACAGCAGCCGGACCATGACGGTCAGCGATACCGGCGCGGATGTGTTCGATCGCCTGACGGCCGGTTATACCCCTGAACCTGATGGCAGCGATAGCGTCGCCAATGTGTTCGATACCATTAATCTGGCGCTGACCGCCTTGAATACGCCGCTGGACGATGCGGATCAAACCACCCTGGACGACTATAGCGATCAAATCGCCAAAGTCAGCCGGGGCATGAGCAACGCGCTGGACAATGTGCTGAATGTGGAGTCGTCGAACGGCAGCAAGCTGAACGAACTGGATACGTTGGACAGCATCGGCACCGATCGTTCCACCATATACCAGACCCAGATAAGTGATTTGACCGGCGTCGACTGGTATCAGGCTATCTCCGATTACACGATGCAACAGGCGGCCCTGCAGGCGTCATACAGTACCTTCAATTCAATGCAGCAACTCTCGTTGTTCAAAATGAACAGCTAAACCGGGCACCAGACCCGTCCGGTGGCTCAGGCGGGTCCTTGGGGCGGATGTGTAGCCATACGCCCCCTTGGTATGTCGGCCGGTTTCCGCCGGACGACATACTTTTTTTTTACTTATGACATGCCGCGCAGAATATCCGCCAGTAAATCGAAGGATTCCCCCATCAGTTTTTCGCAAAATGGCGCCAACAAGGGCAGCAGCAAACTGAAGGTCAAAATGCCGATGGTCAAGGTGAGGGGAAAGCCGATGACAAATACCGTCAACTGCGGCGACACGCGATTAAGCAGGCCGAGAGCGATATTCATGGTCAGCAGCAGGGTGATCATCGGCAGGGCCAGCATCAGGCCGCTGATAAAAATGGTGCCGCCGGCCCGGCATATGGCCATAAAGGCATTGGCATTCAGCGGCTGGCCGGAAATCGGCAGGGAATGAAAACTGTCGACCAGGATGGAAATCATCCACAAATGGCCATTAAGGCTGGTGAACACCAATATTGCCAGCAAGTTGAGCAATTGCGCCAGAATAGGCATATTCAGGCCACTGGCCGGGTCGAGAAACGTGGCGAAGGACAGTCCCATTTGCAGGCCAATGACTTCCCCCGCCATTCGCACGGCGGCGAAGGTGAATTGCATGGACAGGCCCAGCGCGGTGCCGATCAGCAGCTCTTTCATCACCAGCCAAAAGCCGGCGACAGAAAACAGCGTGGTATGCACCGGGGGCAGGCCGGGCGCCACCAGCAGCGTGGTCAGCGCCCCAACGCCCAGTTTGATCCGTGTCGGTATGGTCGGCTCGCTAAACAGCGGCGCGGTGGCGATTAACGCCAGTATGCGCACCAACGGCCAGAAATACTGGCCGATCCACAGAGCCAGCTGCGCGGTGTCCAACTGCAGCATCGTTAGCCGGCAAGGGAGGGTAAGCTGGTGAACAGGGTGCGCATATAATCAAGGATCAGATTGAGCATCCAGGGACCGGCTATCACTACGGTGGCGACCACCGCCAGGATTTTCGGGATAAAGGACAAGGTCATTTCGTTTATCTGGGTGGCGGCTTGCAGCAGGCTGATAATCAGCCCGCTGAGCAATGCCGCCACCAGCAGCGGCGCGGCTAGCGCCAGCGCCACAGTGATGGCCTGATGGCCAAGGGTCATTACGGATTCCGGAGTCATGTCGTCGCCTGTGTCAGCATAAGACTAAGTATAAAAACTCTGCGCCAGTGAACTGAGCAGTAATTGCCAGCCGTCCACCAGCACGAACAGCATGAGTTTGAACGGTAGCGAGATGGTCGCCGGCGGCACCATCATCATACCCAGCGCCATCAGCACGCTGGCCACCACCAGATCGATAATCAGAAAAGGGATAAAAATGGTAAAGCCGATTTGAAAAGCCGTTTTCAACTCGCTGGTGACGTAAGCGGGGACCAGGATACGCATCGGTACCGCTTCCGGACCGTCCAGGGGCGGCTGATTGGCCAGGCGGGCGAACAGGGCCAGATCCGCCTCGCGGGTCTGGCGCAGCATAAACGCCTTCAGCGGCCGGGCACCCTTATCCAGGGCCTGCTGCATACTGATTTTGTTTTCGCTGAGGGGAAGGTAGGCATTGTCGTAAATGTTATTGAACACCGGCGCCATCACGAAAAAGGTCAGAAACAGGGACAGGCCCAGCAACACCTGATTCGGCGGCGCGGAAGGCGTGCCGATGGCGCTGCGCAGCAGGCCCAGCACGATGATGATGCGGGTGAAGCTGGTCATCAGCAGCAATATGGCGGGCAGAAAGGTCAGCGAGGTGAGAAACACCAGGGTTTGCACCGGCAGCGACCAGCTTTGCCCGCCACCGGCCAGCGGCTGGCTGATGATACCCGGCAGTTGCGCGCACGCGTGCGGCGCGACAAACAACAATCCCAAGACCAGGGGCCCTATAACACCCGGACGGGGAATCCACGGCATCCGATGCATGTTCATTGTGCTTTTCCCGTGCGGAGCAACACCTGCCGCAAACGCTGGCGGAAATCACCGGCCAGGGCGGAGGGGGTTTCGTCATCATCCCCTGCCGGCGCCGGCAGGCTATGCAGCGGGGTAATCTGCTGCGGGGTCACGCCCAGCACCAGCCAGGTGCCTTCGACTTCAATCACCACCACGCGCTCCCGTTGTCCCAGCGCGCAACTGGCCCGCAGCCTCAGACGCCGTGATTGCCCGGCCGCCGGCGTCAGGCCGAGTTTGCGAATACACCATGCGGCCAGCACGATAACCAGTAACACCCCCCCCAGCGCGGCGCTCATCTGCACCAGCGCGCCGGCGGCGTCAAATCCCTGGGCGGCGGCCGCGCCGGTATGCGCGGCGGTTTGCAAAGGCGCGGCGCTCATTTAACGGCTCAAGCGGCGCATGCGTTCGGATGGCGTGATGATATCGGTAATACGCACCCCATACTTGTCCGCCACCACCACCACCTCTCCCTGGGCGATCAGATAACCATTGATCAGGATATCCAGCGGCTCGCCCGCCAGGCCGTCCAGGGCGACCACCGAACCTTGCGACAGACGTAGCAGTTCCTTGATGGTCATTTTGGTCCGGCCCAGTTCGACGGTGAGCTTTATCGGGATATCCATAATCATATCGATATCCTGCAACGGGCCATTGCCGTCGTCCGCCGTCAACTGGTGGAAGATACCGTCGGTGGATGCCGGTCGCTCCTTGGCCGCGGTTTGTTCGTTGAATGCCTCAGCCCACAGATCGTCGGCGGATGGCTTGTCTTCACCGGACGGTTTCTTGGGATCACTCATCGGGCTGTTCCTCATCAAGGGAGTTCAATACGGGATTGATCAGTTGCTTTACGCTTAGGGCATACTGGCCATTCAAGGTACCGTAAGTGCCGGTCAGCACCGGTACGCCATCCACATGGGCTATCAGGTAGTCGGGTTTGTCGATGGGCAGCACATCGCCCGGCGACAATGTCAGGATTTCCGATAGCCGAAGGGGGATTTCCGCGAAATTGGCCACCAATTCCAATTCCGAGTGCTGCACCTGCTTGACCAGATTTTCCCGCCAACTCTGATCCTCCACCCGGGAATTTTCCAGCGGCGGGTTCGTCAACAGCTCCCGCAAGGGTTCAATCATGGAAAAGGGAATACAAATATAGAATTCCCCCACCATCGACCCGATCTCCACATGAAATGGCGTGGTGACCACGATATCGTTGGGGGAAGTGGTGATATTGGTGAACTTCACCTGCATTTCGGCGCGGACGTATTCCACGTTGAGTTTGTAAATGGCGTTCCAGGCATCTTCATACCCTTCCAACGCCAACTTCAGCATGCGCCGGATCACCCGCTGCTCGGTATGGGTGAACTCCCGTCCCTCCACCTTGATCGGGAATCGGCCGTCGCCGCCGAACAAGTTATCCACCGCGATAAAAACCAGGCTTGGCGAGAACACGAACAACGCCGTGCCCCGCAACGGCTTGAGGTGGATAAGATTCAAGTTGGTGGGTACCGGAAGATTGCGGGCGAAGTCATGGTACGGCTGAATCTTGATGGCGCCGACCGTGATATCCGGGCTGCGGCGCAACAGATTAAATAACCCCATGCGAAACGTCCGCGCGAAGCGCTCATTGATAATCTCCAGCGCTTGCAGCCGCTCGCGCACCACCCGTCGCTGCGTATTGGGATCGTAGGGTTTGACGTCGGTATCGACGCCGTTGCTCACCGGTGATTGCACATTGTCATCGCCGTTAAGCAAGGCGTCGATTTCGGCCTGGGATAAAATGCTGTTGCTATCGCTCATAGTGATTAACGCAATATAAAGGCGGTGAACAGCACATCGTCGACGACCGGCCCCGCCTGCCCGTTGACGTAAGGTACGCTCAGCACCTGTTTGATTTGTTGTATCAACTGTTGCTTGCCCTGGACGCTGGCCAGCGCATCCGCATCCTGTCGCGAGAGCAGCATGATAAGCCGGCTGCGCACCGCCGGCAGGTATTCATTCAGCCGTTTGCGCGTCGCTTCATCGGGCAGTCGGAGAGTCACGCCGATATACAATACGCGTTCGGGATCATTGGTCGGATTGACCAGGTTTACCGTAAACGTATCCAGCGCCAGAAAAATCGGCGCGGGCGGCGGCGGGGGCGTCGTGGTTCTCTTCATCCATCCACTGATCTCGGGGTGCCGCCACCAGTAATAACCGCCCGCGCCACAGGCGGCTAAAAGAACGATGATGATCAGTACCCATTTCCATTTCGATGGTTTCCTGGCCGAAGGAAGCACATTTTGAGACATAGCGTTTCGGTATTCCTATAGCGTAACGACATATTTCCTTTGCGCATGCCGCTAAATGCCGGTTGTTATAGACAATTATCCCGTCTGCCGCGCGATTCAATGGGGCGAATAGGCGGGATAATTTGCCTAAGCTCACCCGTTTGCGGCGTCAGGCAAAGGTATCTATACCGATGTTGCGGCTGACGACGGCCGACGCCGTCGGCATTATTCCATTATCGGCCGTGCCGGCTATGGCATTAAGGGTAAATGCGTCGCTACTGCGCCCGCCCGTCGATGTGTCCTGACCGCTTGCGGTCCAGTTGGGCATGGATTCGCCGCCCACACTGCTCTGTCCCAGGTTAATCCCGCTGCCGGCCAGCGCCGCGCGCAATTGGGGCAGGGCGTCTTCCAGCGCGGCGCGAACCTGGCTATGTCCGGATGCCAGATGAATTTGCATCTGATTATTGGTATCCACCTGCAAACTGATCTGCACTGTCCCCAGACTTTCCGGGTGTAACCGCAACTCGGCGTTTTGTTGGCCATTGCGGCTGTACATAATCACCTGCTGGCCGATGGCCTGCTGCCATTCGTCGCTACCCAGTTGCGCGCTTATCAGCGCGCTTGCGGGGGTGGGCGTTGTGCCGGCGCTCGTTCCGGCGGCGCTTAAGGAGGGCGTCGCCGCCGGTTGGGCGTCTATCCGGGATGAGGATGTCTCATCCATGACGGCGACAGCGGCCTTTTTCAGCGTGAACGTGGGTACCTCGGCGGTCTGCGTCGGGCCGCCGACGGTCGAGGTATTGCCGCCGGTATCCGCCGTCTGGGCGGTCGATGCCGCGCCGCCGCTGGTATCGGCGGTCTTGGCGGCATTTTTGTCGGCCGTTCCATCGGACGCGGTTTTGTCTTTCTGTCCGGTATCGACAATGCCGGCCGCCGCCTTGGCGCCGGCCGGCAACACGGCGGGTATGGCTCGCTTGGCGGCATTGGCCGTCGCGCCGTCCGCCGTGGACGCGCCGCTTGCCGCGGCGATATCCGGCTGTTGCGGCGCGCTGTTGCCGGCAGCGCTGACCGCGGCGGCCGTCAGCGCATTGACTCCGGCGCCGCCTTTGTCGTTCGCGCCGACCGTCCCGCCCGAAGCGGCGCTATCGGCGACCGCGCCGCCGGTCGTTGCGCCGGCGGCGGCCTGCGCCAGCAGCGCCATCAATGCCTGGGCCGCATTGCCGTCAAGGGCCGGATCCGGCTGCCCGGTCTGTTGTTGCGTCGTCGCCTTGCCCGGATCGACGGCATTGGCTTGCTGCGCATCGCTGTCGCCGGTGGCCGCCGTTTTATCGCTGACCGCCGTATCCTGCGCTGCCTGTCGTTCTTCACGCATCGCCTCCCGGCTATCGGTTCGGGTCTTGGTCGCCTTCTCGCCGGTGTCGGCGGCGGTTGCGCCGTTATCGGCGGTGTCGCCTTGCCCATTGGCGGAGGTTGCCGATTGCCTGCCGGCGATGCGGGTATCCAGCATGGCGCCGAAGCTTTGATCGTTGGTATCCGCCGAACTGGTCGCCGCGCCGGTGGTTATACCCTTACCGCCCGTTATCGGCATCGTCTCGCTAGCTGCGGTAATCATTAGTTTTTCCTCACGAAGGCCTGTTGGGCGAATTCATCCGTGCGTTTTTGCTCTTGCCGGTTTTCATAAACCTGCTGGATGCGCAGATTACGGGCATGCAAGGTAATCAGCGCATTTAATCGTTGTTGCTTGGCCTGCCAAAACTGAATCGCCTGTTGGAGCCGCTGACTCCATTGCGCCAACAAAGTGCGATGCTGCTCGATGGCGGTTTCAAGGGTGATGATAAATTGCTGGTAGTTGTACCAACTGGCGGAGGCCATTCCCTGGGTCATGCCCCGTTGCAGTTTTTGCCGGTATTCGTTTTCATATCGTTGTAATTGCTCCAGCTGGTTTCTGGCCGACTGATGGGATTGGCGCACTTGCCCCAAGCGGATGGCGGCCTGGTCCACTTCTTCTTTCGCCCGTTCGCGTAAAATATCCAGCGGTGTTTGGTTTTTCATCGGACCTCTTCAACCGGATTAATTCATTAACGCCTGTAATTGTTCGCAAGCTTGGCCATAGCTGCTGCGCGTGTGCATATCTTGTTGCAAAAACGCTTCTATCGTCGGATAGAGCGCGATGGCGCGATCCAGTAGAGCGTCACTGCCGGCGGCATAGGCGCCGACGCTTATCAAGTCGCGATTGCGTTGATAGCGCGATAGCAATTGCTTGAACTGTCTGACCTGCTGTTCTTGTTGCGGCGTGACGATGGCGGTCATGGCGCGACTGATGGACGCCTCAATATCAATAGCCGGATAATGCCCGGCCTCGGCCAACTGGCGCGATAACACAATATGGCCGTCCAGAATGGCCCGCGCCGCGTCGGCGATGGGATCTTGCTGATCGTCGCCTTCGGTCAGCACGGTGTAAAAAGCCGTAACGGATCCGCCGCCGGATGTGCCATTGCCGGCACGCTCCACCAAGGCGGGCAGGCGGGCGAATACGGAAGGCGGATAGCCTTTGGTGGCCGGCGGTTCGCCCACCGCCAGGGCGATCTCACGTTGCGCCATGGCATAACGGGTGAGTGAATCCATAATAAGCAGCACATGATAGCCGCGATCGCGAAAATCCTCGGCGATGCGGGTGGCGTAAGCGGCGCCCTGCATGCGCAGCAGCGGGGAGACGTCCGCCGGGGCGGCGATCACGACCGAGCGCTCCAGCCCCGCGCTGCCGAGGATGTTATCGATAAAATCTTTCACTTCCCGGCCGCGTTCGCCAATCAAACCCACGACAATCACATCGGCCTGGGTGTAGCGCGCCATCATTCCCAGCAGCACGCTTTTACCGACGCCTGAACCGGCAAACAACCCCATACGCTGACCACGGCCCACGGTAAGCAGCGCATTAATAGTGCGCACGCCCACGTCCAGCACATGGGTGATGGGTGTGCGTTGCAGCGGATTAACGGGCGGGGTGGTGAGTGAATCGCTATAACCGGTGTCCGGCGCGGGCAATTCATCCAGCGGCCGACCGCTGCCGTCCAGTACCCGGCCCAGTAATTCGGGACCAAGCGGTAATTGCTTGCCGGTTTGCCCGTCGGCGCGTAGCCGGGCATACACCCGGGCGCCCGGCACGATGCCTTCCACTTCCTCCAGCGGCATCAAAAACAGTTTGTCGCCATTAAACCCCACCACTTCGCAATCGATTTCGTCAATATCGTCCTGGTGCTGACGCTCAATAAGACAAGAGGCGCCCAGCGGCAATTGCAGACCGGTGGCTTCCATAATAAGCCCGGTGGCGCGGGTAAGCCGGCCGTAGCGCCGCACCATGGGCGTGCCCGCCAGCCGCTGTTCAACAGCATCCAGCGATTTGAGCCATCGTCCGAGGCGCGCCGTCATGACAGTTTACCCGGCGCCGCAAGACGGCACAGTTCATGCCAGCGTGTCGCCAGGCTGGCATCCAAATCCCCCTCCTGAGAGGCGACTTTACACCCGCCGGCATGCACCTCGGCATCCGGCACCAGGCGCCAGCCATGCAAGTTCAGGGTTGCGCCCAGGTGCTTTTCCACCAGCGGGATCATTGAAGGGTGCACGTGCAACTGGGGCTTGCCGTTCATCAGCGCATCTTGCTGTAGGAATTGCTGAATTTGTTGCAGCATGGCGCCGCCATCGTCGGTCGGCCCCTGGCCCAGGACTTTCCTGGCGGCGGACAGCGCCAATTGCGCCAAACGATCGGCCATGACGCTGTCCAGCGCGTCCAGCGTATGTTGGAATTCGTTGACCAACAATTGCAACTGGGCGATGGCCGGCTGTTGTTCGGCGTGGACTTGCTGCCGGCCTTCATCCTGTCCGGTCCGCAAACCGGCCTGGTAGCCTTCCAACTGGCCTTTCTTGAAACCTTCGTCATAACCGTTGCGCTGCGCATCGGCCTGGATTTTCGCGCGCAAGGCGTCGAGGGCCGTCTGTTGGGCCGTTTCGTCCTCTACCGTCCGCTCCAGCGGGGCCGGCAGCACCGGCGGCAGTACCGGTTGCGCCAGATCCGTTAAGGCCCAGGGCCGCCAGGGCAGGTGATTGAACGCATCAGACATAGGTATCCTCCCCACCGCCAATGGCCATTTCGCCGCTTTCCGCTAAGCGGCGGACAATTTGCAAAATGGCTTTCTGTTCGTTTTCCACCTGGGACATGCGGACCGGCCCGCGGGTCGCCAGATCGTCGCGCAGGATCTCCGCCGACCGCTGCGGCATGTTGCGCAGGAATTTTTCCCGCAGGGGCGGGGCGGCGTTCTTCAGGGCGATAAGCAGCGATTCCGACTCCACTTCCTGCAACAGGCGCTGGATGCTGCGATCGTCGACATCCACCAAATTCTCAAACAGGAACATCTCATCGATGATTTTTTGCGCCAGCTCGTTATCGTATTCCCGCACCGCGGTAATGACCGATTCTTCCTGGTGGGTTTTCATCAGGTTGATGATCTCCGCCGCGGTACGGATACCGCCCATTTTGCTGCGTTTAAGATTCTGTCCGTCCAGCAGCCCGTTAAGCACTTCGGTCAATTCGGCCAGCGCCGCGGGCTGTACGCCGCCGAAGGTGGCGATGCGCAGCATGACGTCGTTGCGCAGTTTTTCATCCAGCAAAACCAGAATATCCGCCGCTTGGGTGCGTCGTAGATGCACCAGGATGGTGGCGATGATTTGCGGGTGCTCTTCGCGGATAAGATCCGCCGCGCTCTGCGGCTCCATGAAATTGAGGGTTTCCATGCCGGTGGTGGTTTCCCGGGTTTCGAGAATATCCTCCAGCAGGCTGGAGGCGCGCTCTTCCCCCAGGGCCTTTACCAGCACCGAACGCAGGAAATCGCTGGCGTTGATGCTCAGCGCGGCGAATTGCTCCGATTCCGCCTCGAATTCCTTTAGCACCTCCAGTAACTGCTGTTGCGAGGTTTGCGACATATTGGCCATGGAACTGCTGAGTTGCTGCACTTCCCGCGCCGAGAGATGTTTAAACACCTCCGCCGCGCGATCTTCGCCCAATGTCATCAATAAAATGGCGCTTTTTTCAGTTCCGGTCATTGTCATTGTTCATTGCTCATCCATTGGCGAATCACCAGCGCCACGATCCGCGGATCCTGGTCGGCCACATCACGGACCCGCTGGCTGCGGGCCTCGGTATTTTCACGTTGCTGCGCCCGTTTCTTTTCTTCCTGCTGATCCCGGCTGAGCCTCACGACCACATCCTCAACCGGCGCGGGAGCGGGCGGCTCAACGGCCGGCGTTGCGAGCCGGGCTTTGACCAGCGGGCGGACGGCCCTGCGCCACAAGATCCAGGCCGCCAGCAGCACCAGCAGCCAACGCCCGGCGGTCATCAGCCCGTCAAAGAACTCACCGCGTTCCCAGAAGGGTAAGGCGCCTCCATTGTCCTCGGCATTGACAAAAGGCGTATTGACTACGTTCAAACTATCGCCGCGTTCAGCCGAATATCCCATGGCTTCCCGCGTCAGATCTTCCACTTGTGTCATTTGCTGCGGCGTCAGCGGCACCGGCGGTTTGCCGTCGGCGCCCGGCAAATAGTTCACCACCACCGCCACGGAAAGTCTCTCCAGCTTGCCCTCGCTACTGGTGACGTGGACCACCTTGTGATCGAGTTCGTAATTGACCGTTTCTTCATGATGGGTGTTGGAGGGCACGGTGGGACGGGTCGGTCCGTTGGCGCCCGAGCGGTTGCCGGCGGCCGTTGCGCCGGTGGTTACGCTCGCTTGCCGGTCTATGGGCGCGGTGGCGGCCGGCGCCGGTTCGTTGGATAACGCGCCGGGCACGCCGCCGGGCGGCGTGACGCCTATCTGCTCGCTCTGATCGGTTTGCCGGGAGCGTATTGCCGAATTGGTGTCGCCCCCATTGGGCTGATAATGTTCGTCAGTCTGTTCCTGACTGTCGTAATTGATTTGGGCGGTGACCTGGGCATGCACGTTGCCATTGCCGACCATGGGCGCCAGGATATTTTCAATCCGCCGCTGATAGCGGCTTTCCAGCTCGCTGTTGTACTTAAGCTGGGTAGCGTTGAGATTGCGTCCGTTGACGTCGGACTGGGTCAGTAAATGTCCCTGTTGGTCCACCACGGTGACATTGCCGGGGGGGAGACCGGCAACGCTGCTGGAAACCATATAAACGATGGCGCTGACCTGGCCGTCATCCAGCGCGCGCCCCGGTTGCAGATTCAACGTGACCGACGCGGTAGGGTTTTTCTGTTCTCTGACGAACAAAGAGGGCTTGGGCACCGCCAGGTGAACCCGAGCGGAGCGCACCGGGCCCAGTGTTTCGATGGTCCGGGCCAGTTCCCCTTCCAGTGCGCGCTGGTAGTTGATCTGCTCGTTGAACTGGCTGATGCCGAATTTTTCCTTATCCAGCAGTTCAAAGCCCACCGCGCCCCCTTTAGGCAAGCCGAGGCTGGCCAGTTTCAGGCGCGTTTCATAGACAGAATCGGCCGGCACCATTATCGCTGTCCCTTGTTCCGCGAAACGGTAGGGTATGTTCATCTGCGTAAGCTGGGTGACGATATCACCGCCGTCGCGATCGCCGATATTGCTGTAGAGCACCCGGTAATCGGGGCTTCTGGCCCACAAGGCCAGCACCAGAACCACGGCGATGGCGGCCGCTGCGGCGATGGCGATGGATATTTTCGGGTTGGTGCGAAGACGCTCTTGCAATAACGTGAACGGATTCTTGCTCTGGCCGTTAGTACCGTTTTTGACCGTATTCATCGCGTGATCCCGCCATGAGTCGAACGGTTTGGGTTAATGGCTGATAACAAAACACTCTCCCTGCTGTGCTAAACGGTTAACCGGCGGTCATCATAGAAAGATGAACGTCATTATTTGCCTTTGCCGGGCAATTTGATGGCTGAAATAACCGGGTAAATTGGTGTTATTTAGCGCCTTAGCCGCCATGGGCTTCTGCTAAGGTAAACGCCTGATAAAAAAACCAGGGGGAAGAGATGGCCATTCAAGGTATCGAGTCGGCATTACAGCAACTGCGCCAGGCGGCCCGGGCGGCGGGCGGCATCAGTGAAACGCCGGACGCCGGCGGCAGTTTCGCCGCCCAGCTCAGCGCGGCGCTGGATAATATCAGCGCCACGCAAAACAAATACGGCGCGGAAGCCCAGGCCTATGCGGTCGGCAGTCCGTCGGTGGGATTGAATGACGTGATGGTGGATATGCAAAAATCCTCCATCGCCCTGCAAACCGGCGTGCAGGTCAGAAACAAGCTGGTTTCGGCGTACCAGGATATCATGAATATGTCGGTGTAGAGGGGTAAGCACAGCCGTTTTGGCTTCAACCACTTTTCGAGAGGACCGGTTTTTCCGCTATCAGCCGGTAATCTTCCGGCATCAGGTTCTTCAAGGATTCATGAGGACGCGGGCTGTTAATTTCCGTCAGCCAGCGTCAGCGAAACCCGTTATCCATTCGTATCTTCAGCGGGTAACCACGGGTTGGCACGATCTTGTCCAAAACCCGGATGATACGCCGTGCGGGGATATTCAGGTCAATTTTATTGCCAGGGCTTCACGGTTAACATCATCCGCCACATTGAAAGTACCAAAGCGTCGGCCATATACCCGCGCATCATGCATAAAATTGATGAACCGGCGCTGATTGAGCGCTTCCATTTCGTTGTCATTTTTAACCGCCTGGACTCCAGCAAGACTCAGCTATGGTTTTGTATAATGTCAATTTGATAACAAAACACTTTTCACTATAAATTCATCAATCAATGATAAGTTTGCTTGATCAGTTTTCATCGCCATATGTGATTAAAGATCTTGAATCCCGACATATTTATACAAATAAAGCCGCATTGGATTTGTTGGGGTTGAAAAACAAGTCTGACGTGTTGGGAAAATCAGATATTGAAATTAAATCTAAATTATTCGAAATAGATGATACGGGCGTGGAATTTATACGTCAAGACAAACAAATAACATCGAGTGAAAAGGCAATGCGATGCCTTGAAATTCATCCCGCCGCTGTTGAGTGTCCATATATAGTTAACAAGGTCCCTTATTATAATGATGAAAATGAATGCGTGGGTATTTGTGTTTATACAAAAAATCTTGAAGTCTTTACATTGAATGATTTCATAAAAGGGAATATGCCGGGATCATTACTTCTCAATAAGCCGGATTATTTTTTTACAGAGAGGAATTGCGAGGTGATGTTTTTTCGATTACAGGGCTTAACGAACAAAGAAACAGCGGAAAGGCTAAACTTATCTACGCGAACAGTGGAAAGTTATATGCAAACCTTGTATGAAAAGGTTGGCGTGAATCATTTCGATGATTTCAAAAATTTTTGTGTCTCTAAAGAATATCACCGATATTTACCTAAGCGTTTTATTGGAGTAGTGCATTTGGAATTTTAATTTCTTGAAAATTATGATTCAAATGTAATCGGTATTATGATAAACATAAAAACTTAATCGATAGGTATGTGCGAATTAGAACAAATTTACGCCAGGATTAATATTCACAATTATCAAAGTTCTTTTCCCATAGCATGAAAAAAGGGCCACTGTTGGCCCAAATAAATCAACTGGAACGTATGATACAACACTAAGCGGAAATGTTAATTTTTGGCTTCAATTCCGATATCAATTCCTTTCTCCGACCAAGGAGCACCACGGTGTGAGCCCTGCTTGCCTTTGATAAAGTCAAGTTGGTTAATGCGCCGGCGCCGCGTGTCCGTAGAGTCGCCATTACCAGAAAAAATCAACGCCTTCCCGGAGCAGCTTCTTCGGCACATAACAGTTCAATCCCGAGTGATGGCAATATTCAATCAATTCCTTGGCGGAGTTGACATTGATTTTGCCATAAATGGTATTCAGCCGGTTTTCCACGGTTCGGTGCGACAGGCATAAACGCAGGGCGATATCCTTGGCACTCAATTTTTGTAAAACGTAGAAAATGACATCGAGTTCTTTCTCAGTGAAGGTATCATCCGGCGGCGAGAGGGTAAGGACCGACGGCTTGAGACTGTTGAAAAAATCACATACGGAAAGGAAATTAAATCGTTTACCGTAAAAAATGCTGCCGATGACATCGCCTGTCCGGTTATAAAGAGGGAACTTGGGACAATACCAGGGTTCAAGAATGGCATCGCGGCCGAAATAGGATGTTGTGATAATCTCGGCGCCTTCTTTACTGGCTTCCGCTTTGCGATCATGCGCTTGGTATTCCGGCGCCATTTCGGACCATGGCGTGGGAAACTCTTCATCCAGCCGGCCTTCGAAATCAAAACCGGCCGGGATATTAAAGAAATCTTTACATGGCTCATTGATATAAACAAAACGCGAGTCGTTACTTTTAATGGCCCATGGAATGGTCGAGTGTTCCATTAAAGCAATCAGCGGAACGTGATTGAGGGAATCGAGCATCAAACATTCCGGTTCGATGGGGTGTTGTGGTTTCATAGTTGGCCTCCTGGCGAAAAACTTTCCTTTAACGAATGATAATGACTAAACTACAACTAAATAAGCGTTTTTGAAGAGTAGATATTGCTCTATCGCGTCTTTGTTCGGGTGAGCGGGGGGCAAGGCCGCGAAAGGGTCGAATGGCGGCAGGCCGCGATAAACGCCCTTCACCGAAACGGCAAAGGGCCGGAAAGAATCATCAGGAACCGCGGCCGCCGTGGCTGTTTTTTCCGCCTTTGCGTCCTGCCTGCGAAGCGCGTTCCGGACTGTTCTTGAAATTCCCGCCGCTGTGCTGGCCGCCTTTGCGTCCCGCTTGCGAGGCGCGTTCAGGATCATTTTTGAAGTTCCCGCCGCTATTCTGGCCGCCCTTTCGGCCCGCCTTTGAGGCTTTCTCTTTATCTTCCGCAAAATTACCTGAACCGCCGCGATGTTCTACCATAATCTTGTCCTGGTCCGTTGCTTTTATCAGACATGAGATTGGGTGATAAAAATAGCGTAATACCCCAATATGCTGGTCATACTTCAAGTTGCCCTTTATTGGCGGCGCCCGCCCGCCCCGGTCACATCCTCAGCTATGCGTCTGGGGAGGCATGAGAGACATCCGGTCTCTCACCGGAGGCCCGCCGTTGGCGGTTCACATTCGTTCTCGGCGAATTTGCCGCTCGCTTGCCGCCGCGATGCGTCTCGAAGTAAAATATATAATCATTAAAATAATTAATGTGTTTATAATAAAATTTAGAATAAAACAGTTCCCCAGGCAAAAACGTTGCGGGCATTTAAGATTAATCTTACCCGCGTGATACGTAAATTTTGGCGAGGATATTTATGGGAGTGAAATTAACGCCTGAATACCTGCTGACTGAATGAGTCACTACCCTAACGTAAAGTCTGCGGCAAAGCGGGAATAAGATTTTTATTCACTGTTACCGTAGGCAAGCGCCGGCAAAATCCCGCGAGGGGTTTAATCGTACTTGGTCATTTGGGTACGAGGCGCTTTCGGCATGCATCCTCCTTTTCGCCGCCGTCATATTTCTGACATGGAAGCCGGCTAACATGACGTTTTTATGACGGGAAACGGCGATGGATGTAACCGAACAGGCATTGCAGCACACCCATGATGTCATTGAGCAAATTGTCGGACGCGCGGTATTGGCATTGCACCGGCAAGGACAATACATACAGACGGCGAATCTGTTGGCTTATCTCGCCGGCGAGCAAGAACGCGAACCGGACCCTGCCCGGCGTTTTTTCATCGGGGTCGCCATCGGCCTACTCGCCGTGTGACCGATGCCGTGCGAGCGGCCCGCCAAAGCCTGTTAGCGGCGACGGGGACCGAGTACTTTGGCCAGCAGAAATCCCACGCCGCCGGCAATCAATAGCGCGGAAACCGGATCATCGGCGGTTTTGCGCTTAAGCGTCGCCATGCAGTCATTCACGCATTCGCAAGCCTGGGCCGCGTGTTTACGGAGTTTTCCTTCCAGGCGCAACGCGCAATCGCCCGTGGCGCGCCCCGATGCCTTTTGAACCTTGCCCGCCAATGTCTCCGCTTTGTCTCTGGCTTTATTGTACATGATCATCCTCCTGCGTTATCCCGACATGGTTGACTGTTTCGTCAAGCGATTTCGCGTTGCCTCGCGGCCGATAAAGCGGCAACGTGAAGTATCACGAGTATAGGCGAGGTTATTGTTTTCCGCCCGCTGGGGCCGGTTTCACTTCCCCAGATGCGAAGGCGCCGGCGCCGGGGCGGCGAACGCCGTCAATAAAGCGGCGATGTAAAGCATGGCGATTCGCTTGTCGTGCCACGCGCTGTGTGTACCGCCACGGAGAGGATGCCTAACGCGCATCGAAGTAGGGGGATGGCCATAAGGCGCGGCACGAGGGGGAAGAGGGCTTGTGCGGGGCGGGTTGGGCATCGCGGCGGGCCAGGACCGGGCATAGATGCCTGCGGGTTATGCAAGCATCATGTCTGCGGCAGGTTCACATTACTCTCTATGCATCCGCGGATGGGATGATTTTTACCGTTCGGGTAAACGGTTATTTTTTTATTTCACCCGGCAACATCGACGCGGGGTCTGAAAATTTATGATAAGTCGAATTGACCGATTGCTGGCGGTTGGATTGGCCTATCAGCTCGCGCAATTGATTCAGCCGGGCTTGCAGCAGTCGATTGACTTCTGATTCGTTTTTAA
Organism: Martelella alba; assembly: GCF_005217455.1. Classification (GTDB taxonomy): domain Bacteria; phylum Pseudomonadota; class Gammaproteobacteria; order Enterobacterales; family Enterobacteriaceae; genus Acerihabitans. The sequence goes on along the minus strand of NZ_SZPQ01000002.1, from coordinate 304,855 downwards.
GCAATTGCCGTAGTACCAGACTGATTTTTTCCTGAATAACCGTCGGCAGGGCGTTGTCTTGACTGTTATTGAGCTCGGTGATTTTCGCCACGGCCTGAACGTATTTTTCTTCGATATAAACTAACGTATCCCATTCTGACTCACGCGCCATCATCAGCATATTTTCACTCAAGGCAAGGATTTGCTGGTAATGGTCCAATAGGGAGGGGCAAGCATCCATCATGGCTATCCTAAAAGGTATTTGACATATACAATGGGTTAATCCTGCTCATTTTCTAGCTACTTTTATCACACACCTTGACGTGTCGGGATAACCATTATTAGAAACGGAACACGAGACTGTTCAAGTCGTCACCATTGCTATGGTTGAGTGTTGTCGGGAGAGATCTGTTTCCATGCATCGGCGATTTCCCAGAGCAATCCACGGATCCGTTTTAGCAACTCCCGGTCGTTGTGCAAATTGACCTGGATAAGTTGCCGGCAAAAATAATCATAAAGTTCGGCGAGATTGCGGCTGAGCTCGCCACCCTGGTCCATATCCAATCCCGCTTTCAGCCCGTTGTCGATAATATTGATGGCGTGCGATAGCGATTTGCCTTTGGCGGGGATATCGCCCTGCGCCAGATAGATATCCGCCTTGGCCAGGGCGCTAAGCGCCCCGTCGAACAGCAACGTAATCAACTTGTGCGGGCTGGCGCTCATCACGCCGCTTTCCAGTCCCACCGCGGCGTATGCCTGTGTACCGTACATAGTAAAATCCTTGCGTTTCCCTTATTCGTTTTTTGTCCGTCCTCAACTACTGCTGCTGCTACTGCTACTGCTACTGCTGCTGGAAGTCCCGTTCATGGCATCGAACTGTTGGGTCAGAAAGGTGCTGGTCTGGTTGAGGGAGGACATCAGCACGTCCAGTTGCGTGAACTGGGTTTTGTAGCGGGCGATATCGGAATCGATGCTGCTTTGTACCTGGGTATACTGATCAGACAGGCCGCTTAAAATGGACTTCACGCTGGATTCGGCGCCGGCGATAACGCCATCGTCCGAGGTAAAGGTGTTGATAGTGGACACCATTTGCGTGGCCAGGCCGGTGGTGGTACCGTTGCCGACGAAAAAGTCCGATACCGCGGAAGGGTTGGCGGTCAGGTTTTTAATCAGCGAGGTTTCATCGACGCTCAGGGTGCCGTCGTCCACATTGGTGGTGATGCCCAACTGACTCAGTACCTTGTAGGTGGAACTGCTTTGGGCGGTGCTGAGCAGGCTTTTTATCTGATCTTTTACCGAGCTAAGCACGCTGTCGCCCAGCAACGGGCCGTTGTCGCTTGATTGCGAGCTGGACTGGACATCCACCGCCGTGTAGGCGTCCAGGGTATTAAACGTGGTAAGCAGGGAATTGTAGGCCGATACCCAGTCGTCAATGGCTTTGTCCGTATCGGTGATGCTTTGGCGCAACACCAGGTTTTGCGTGCTGGTGGTCACCGAATTCAGGGTAAGGGTGACGCCCTGCGGCACATCATTGATGGTATTGCTACTGCGATCGATGGAAATCCCGTTAACGGTCAGTAGCGCGTCCTGGCCTTTAACCGCTTCAGTCATGCCGGAATCGGCGTTGCCGTCGGTGTCGCTGCTGTCATAACCGAGGATGGCGTTTAGGGTATCGTCGCCGCTGACGCTCATGGTTATTTGGGACGCCGCGCCGGTATCATTGGAGGTCACCACCAATTGGTAGCCGCTGTCGCCGGATTGTACGATGCTGGCGGTTACGCCGGCGTTGGCGCTGTTGATGGCGTCGCGCAGGCCGCTCAGGCTGGTTTGGGCGTCGGTCAGGCTGATATCGACCGCGCTGCCGTCGCCGACCTGGATGCTCAGGGTGCGATCAGTGCTGCCGGTGGCGCCGATGGCGGTGGAGGTATCGCTGAACACCTGGTTGGTGACCAGCGATTGGGCCGAGGCCAGTTGCTGGATACTGATGCTGTAACTGCCGCTGACGGCGTCGGATCCCACATCGGTACTGAAATTATCGCTGGTGCTGGCCACCTGCTGGGTGTACAGCGTCGGATCGGCCAGGGCCTGGGTGGCGGTGCTGAAGGTTTCCAGGGCGCTTTGCAAGGTGCCGTAAGCGGTCAGCTTGGCGTTATAGCTGTCCTGTTTGGCGGTAATGGGGTCAAGCCGTGTTTCTTCTTCTGTCTGCAACGAATCCAACAAGCTGCTTAAATCCAGATTGGACCCGACGCCTAATGAGCTGATGGCTGCTGTCATACTCTTTCTCCATATGCATGCACGGTAAGCACAGCGGTTATCGGCACAGACGGCAGGAAGTTTACCGAATTTTTTTGCGCGCCATCGGGGATAAACAGCGGCATTAGCGTGGGTATTTCCGGCCATTGGCTCCCGGGGGGAACAGAGGGGAAATTTTGCATTTTCGTCTAAAGGTTGCCAGGGCGTCGCCGATACAAGGGGGGACGGCCATTCGCGCCGACCGGCGAGAACGCCGACACAGTTAACTCAGCCCTGATGATTCATTAAAAGGAATATGCCATGGCACAAGTGATTAATACCAACAGCATTTCGCTGATGGCCCAGAATAACCTGAATAAGTCCCAATCCGCCCTGGGAACAGCGATTGAACGTCTGTCATCGGGCCTGCGTATCAACAGCGCCAAGGATGACGCCGCCGGCGAAGCCATCGCCAACCGCATGACATCCAATATCAACGGCCTGACCCAGGCATCGCGCAACGCCAACGACGGCATCTCCCTGGCGCAGACCACCGAAGGCGCGCTGGACGAAATCAACGATAACCTGCAAGCCATCCGTACCCTGACGGTACAGGCGCAAACCGGCACCAACTCTTCAAGCGACCTGCAATCCATCCAGGATGAAATCACCCAGCGCCTGTCGGAAGTGGACCGTATCTCCCAGCAGACCGATTTCAACGGCGTTAAGGTATTGAGCTCGGATAAGAGCCTGTCCATTCAGGTGGGCGCCAACGACGGCGAAACCATTTCCATTGATTTGCAGCAGGTGGATTCCAAGACCCTGGGCCTGGGAACGTTTAATGTCAATGGTACCGTGGGTCAGACCAATACTGTCAAGGCAGGGACGGTGGGTGATTTGACCACAGTAACCGACGTTGCAGATGGTGATTCGGTGTCGGTTGGCGGTACCACTGTCACTGAAACAACGGCAAATCTTAGTGCGTTGTCGGTAACGGATTCCGCTGGCAACGCTATCTCCGGCGGTAAGCTGGTGAAAGGCAATGATAATAACTATTATATTGAAACCGGAAGCGGCACCAGTACTACCATGTACAAGGTCGATTCCATCAGCAGCGACGGTACGTCCGTTAAGGTAAGCGGTGCGACCACTGGTGACAGTACGACGGGCTTCGTACCGGATAGCGATAAGACATTAACCGATGTCACCGCTGCCAATACCACTGTAACATTGGGCGGTACCACGGCGACTATTGCGGATCCGACATCGCTGACATTCAAGGACGACTCGGGCAAAACGATTTCCGGGGGGACACTGGTAACAGATGCCTCCGGTAAATATTACGTTGAAACGTCTGATGGACTTTATGATGCGCAGTCTGTCAGCAGCGATGGATCAACTATCACTGTAGGTAATAAGACGGCCGGTACCACGACGGGCGGTGTCTTTAGTGAAGATACCACCGCCAGCACGATCAACGGCACCGATGTCACCTCCATCAGCATCAGCGATACCAGCGGCAACAACAGCTCGGCATTGACCGGCGGTACGCTGGTGGAAGACGCCGACGGCAACTATTTCGTCCAGGATTCAGACGGTAACTCCTATGCCGCAACGGTCTCCATCGACAGCTCCACCGGCGCCGTGTCGGTAACCGCCGACTCCACCAAGGCCATTACCAGCCCGGCGACCACGGATTCCCTGGCGACCCTGGACCATGCCCTGTCGGAAGTGGATACCCTGCGCTCCAACCTGGGCGCCATCCAGAACCGTCTGGATTCCACCATCGACAACCTGAGCAGCACCACCACCAACCTGAGCGAAGCGCAATCCCGTATCCAGGATGCCGACTATGCGACGGAAGTGTCCAATATGAGCAAGGCGCAGATTCTGCAACAGGCGGGTACCTCGGTACTGGCGCAAGCCAACCAGGTTCCGCAGACCGTCCTGTCTCTGTTGAAATAATCGTCCCAAAAGGCGATCAAACCCGACGACCCCGCGCTCGCGCGGGGTTTTTCCACACCAGGCGTAGGGAGTAACTCGATAGGCAGGTAATTGTTTATTAATGATTTGTTTTATTGCAAGCAAACAGCAAAGTTAGGTAACAAGACGTAAATAAAGGGGTAATTGCGTGACTATTCCAGCGATTGATCTTGGCCGGTACCGGGATAATACAGGTGATAACGGGATCAATGTAGGGTGAGTCATGGTGAGCGATCTGTATACTGCCACGGGCGTAATCGATAAACAGTCCCTCTGGCAGCGCTATATTCCCCTGGTCCGCCATGAGGCTCTGCGATTACAGGTCAGACTGCCCGCCAGCGTAGAACTGGATGATTTACTCCAGGCCGGCGGCATTGGGCTGTTGAGCGCGGTGGAACGGTATGACTCCCTGCAGGGCACGGCGTTTACCACTTATGCGGTGCAGCGCATTCGCGGCGCCATGCTTGACGAGCTGAGAAGCCGGGATTGGGTGCCGCGCAGCGTGCGGCGACACGCCAGAGAAGTCGCTCAGGCCATCCATCAAGCCGAACAGCAGCTTGGCCGGGCGGCCACGGAACAGGAAGTGGCCCAGACTTTAAATATTAGCTTGCAGGAATATCGGCAAATATTACTGGATACCAATAACAGCCAGTTATTTTCCTATGACGAATGGTGTGAAGATCATGGGGACAGCGTCGATAATCTCATGCCGGGCTATGAGGAATCCAATCCCCTGAATGTCCTCATGGAAGGTAAATTGCGGGAAAAAGTCATAGAAGCCATTGACGCATTACCTGAACGAGAAAAGATGGTCCTGGTTCTTTATTACCAGGAAGAACTGAACCTCAAAGAGATTGGCGCGGTGTTGGAGGTCGGCGAATCGCGGGTAAGCCAATTACACAGCCAGGCTATCAAACGCTTGCGGGCGCGATTAAATAACGATATCTGACCGCCTTTCTCACAGAGGCAACCGATTCCAGCACTAGGGAAAACGACATGTTAGCCAAAGTGGAAAAGAAACGGCCGCTTAGCCGCTATCTAAAAGATTTCAAGCACAGCCAAACCCATTGTTGCCAGTGCGGCAAGCCCCTGGACCGCATGACGCTGGTCTTTCGCGGGCAAATTATCAATAAAGAAGCCATCGCCGGCATGGATCAATTGATTGACGATACGCTTTGGCACAATTTAAGCCGGGAACTGGTGGCATTATGCCGGTTTTGCAGCGTGATTTCCTGCCATGCCGAACCAAATTATTTTGATATAAAAGCCTTCAAGCAATATCTATTTGAACAGACCGCCATGAGCCACAGCACAATTCGTGAATATGTGGTAAGGCTACGTCGCCTGGATGAAATGCTGGCCGCCCGCAATTATCCTCATGATAAATTGGAGCGACCGTGCGCATCGCAACAATTAATCGACGATATTCCCGACGCGGCGCAAAGCAATTATCGAATTGCGCTGCGCAAATACGATCAATATCTCGATTGGCAGCGCAGTTTTTAACGCCAAGCAGCGCTACTCCAGCGCCATTAATTCGGTATTGCCGCCGGCGGCGGTAGTATTGATGCTGACCGCCCGTTCCACCAGCAGTCCGTCCAGCCTAATCGCCGTGTCGCCTCGCCTGTAAGCCTGCACGGGTATGATTGGGCCGGGCCGGTCGGCCAGGCGGCGAACCAGCGCGGTCAATGTCTCGTCGTCGCCATGAAACAGCGCTCCTTCCACGCTATCGTTATCGGCCGCTCCCAGCCTGATCATATCTTGGACCGCGGCCGGCAGCGCGTCATGAAGCGCGCGCTCGCCGGGGGTCGCGGCCCACAGGGCGACGGCGCCAATGGCGGCCAACGCGGCCAGTTGCGTCAACCGATCGACATCGTTGTCCGCCTGGCAGCGTATGTGAGCGCGCGGTGCCAGATAATAAAGATTTTGCTCGCCGGTGGGGCCGGGCAGCATCCATTGCCGGCCGGATGGGGAAAGCTCGCCGAGCCGGCGAAAACGCTCGGCCAGTTCCGCGCCGTGGCGGGTTTCGGTCCAAGCGATCAACGCCGTTAGCGCCGCGCGCGTTTCCCGGCAACCAGGCTCCCCTTCACCCAGCGCGGTCAATGTTGCCGGCAGGCCATCGTCGGGCCGCCGGGCCAGCAGTCGGTAGAGATACAACGGTCCGCCGGCTTTAGGACCGGTACCCGACATACCTTCGCCGCCGAACGGCTGCACGCCTACCACCGCGCCGATCATATTGCGATTGATATAGCAATTGCCCACCCGCGCGTGGCGGATAACCCGCTCGGCGACGGCGTCAATGCGGCTGTGTAGGCCAAAGGTCAGTCCGTAGCCGCGGCTGTTGATCGCCGTAATCAGGTCGTCGAGGGCCTCCCGCCGGTAACGCACCACATGCAGTACCGGGCCGAAGACTTCGCGGGTCAGCGCTTCGACTCGCGGCAATTCGATAAGGGTCGGCGCGACAAACGTCCCCCCGCCGTCCCCGGCCGGCGCGTTAACCCGCCATACGCGATGTCCGGCTGCCCGCATGGCCTCGATATAGGTCTCAATATCCCGCCGGGCGGTCTCGTCGATGACCGGTCCGATATCAACGGACAGCCGGCGCGGATCGCCAAGGGTATATTCCGCCATGGCGCCGCGCAACATCGCCAGGGTGCGATCGGCGGCGGCGTCTTGCACACAGAGCAGACGCAACGCGGAACAGCGCTGACCGGCACTGTCAAACGCCGAAGTCACGATATCCGCCACCGCCTGTTCGGTCAGGGCGGACGAATCCACCAGCATGGCATTCAGACCGCCGGTTTCGGCGATAAGCGGTACCGGTTGTCCGTCGGGATTCAAGCGGTTCGCCAACGTCTTTTGCAATTGCCGGGCAACGTCGGTTGAGCCGGTGAACATGACGCCGCGCACGCGCGTATCGGCGGCCAGCGCCGCGCCGACACGCTCGCCGGGGCCAGGAAGTAACTGGATGGCCTCAGGGGGGATGCCTGCCGCCAGCAATACGCGAATGGCGCGCGCGGCGATAAGCGGGGTTTGCTCCGCCGGCTTGGCCAGCACGTGGTTACCGGTTGCCAGCGCCGCCGCTATCTGGCCCAGGAAAATCGACAAGGGAAAATTCCAGGGGCTAATGCAGACCACCGTGCCGAGCGGCGTTGCGGCGCCATAGGCGATATGCGGGACAAGACTGGCGTAGTAGCGCAGGAAATCCACTGTTTCCCGCACCTCGCCAATGGCGGCAGCCAGGGTTTTGCCGGCCTCGCGGACCAGTAAACCGATAAACGCCGGCATTTGCGCCTCCAGCGAATCGGCCGCCCGGTTAAGAACCTCGGCCCGCTCCCCGGCCGGACAGGCCGCCCAGTCAGCGGCATGGCGCCCGGCATAGTCAAGGGCGAGCCGCACGTCGGGCATGTCGGCATCGCGACAGACGCCGACCTGATCGCGGCTGGCGGCCGGGTTGTGAATCGGTCGCCAGTCCACGGCGTTGCTGGCGGATGTCATGGCATCCGCCACGGGCGTTTCTCCAAAAACCGTATCGGCGGTATTTGCTTCCGTCGCGCACCAGCGACCGGCAACCAGCGGTTCCGCCCGCTCAAAAGCGGCATCCCCGGTCAACGCCTCCGCCAGGCGGCGCAGGCAAAGCTCATCGGCCAAATCAAGTCCGGCGGCGTTTAACCGCTTTGCGCCATAAAGATGACGGGGCAGAGCAATGGCGCGGTGGGGACGACCGACCACGCCGTCCCCACCGGCCTGATTCACCGCTTGCGCCGCCGGATCGGCCAGCAGGGTTTCCAGCGGCAGGGCGGGATCGGCGATACGATGCACAAAAGAGCTATTGGCGCCGTTTTCCAAAAGCCGGCGCACCAGGTAAGCCAACAGCGTCCCATGGCCACCCACCGGCGCATAAACGCGGCAAGGGCGATCGAGTCCGCCCTGCGCGGTTTGGCCGACCACCTGGGCGTACAAGGCCTCGCCCATGCCATGCAAACACTGAAATTCATACTGGCCAGGCGAATATCGCTCTGGTCCGGCAACCTGATAAATAGCCGCCAGCGTCCGGGCATTATGGGTGGCGAATTGCGGATAGAAAAGGGCGGGCTGAGCCAACAGGCGCCGGGCGCAGGCCAGATAGGCGATATCGGTATGGATTTTGCGGGTATAGACCGGATAATCCACCGCTCCCTCGATTTGCGCCCGCTTGATTTCACTGTCCCAATAGGCGCCCTTGACCAGCCGGACCATCAACCGGTGGCCGCTGCGTCCGGCCAGGTCGGCCAGCTCGTCGATGACCTGTGGACAGCGTTTCTGGTAAGCCTGAATCACAAAGCCGATACCGTCCCAGCCTTGCAACGCCGGCTCAAAACACAATCTGGTCAGCAAATCCAGAGAAATCGTTAACCGATCCGTTTCTTCGGCATCGATATTAATGCCGATATCATATCGGCGGGCCAGCACCGTCAATTCCACTAGCCGCGGATAAAGTTCCGTCATGACCCGCGTGTATTGCGCCCGGCAATAGCGGGGATGCAGCGCCGATAACTTGATGGATATTCCCGGTCCCCCATAAATACCGCGCCCGGCCGCCGCCGCGCCGATAGCTTCGATAGCCCGTCGGTAGGCGGCCAGATAGGCCAGGGCATCGTCATCGGTCAGCGCGGCCTCGCCCAGCATATCGTAGGAATAGCGAAAACCTCGCGTTTCCAACCGGCGGGCATGGCGCAGGGCGGCGGCGATGTCCTCGCCGGCGACGAATTCGGCGCCCATCAAACGCATGGCGGCCGCCATCGCCTGGCGAATCAGCGGTTCGCCGCCTCGGGCGACGACCCGGGACAACGTGCGGGCAAGGCCCGGCTTCTCTTGCGCGGACAGTATTCGATCGCCCAGCAATAGACCCCAGGTGGCGGCATTAACAAACAGGGAGGGACTGTGGCCACGATGGACCTGCCAGCGTCCCCGGCTGAGTTTGTCGCGTATCAGGGCGTCGCGGGTGGCGTTATCGGGAATGCGCAACAGGGCTTCCGCCAGACACATTAAGGCGGTCCCTTCCCGCGACGATAAGGCGTATTCCTGTAGCAGCCGTTGGGCGATACCGGTTCGTGCGCTTCGACCGTCGGCGGAACGCAGCGCCGCGGACAAACGCGCGGCCAGCGACGCGATGGCCGCGTTTTGTGCCGGCGTTAACCGCCCCTGCGCCAGCAGGGCGGGTATCAGCGCGGTCTCCGGCGCGCGCCAGGCGGCAAGCGTGGCTTCGCGTAATGGCGAAATGGGCAATAACGCGTCGGCAAAATCCCGGAAAACGGGTGTCTGGCGCGGCGGGGGGGGTATATCATCGGCAACGGCGGCCGGTTCGTTATCGGGTTCGCTCTCCAAAGGCCATCTCTCCGAACGGGGGGCAAAGGCGACGCGCGTGATAATGACGGTCGGCGCGTTGCCGGGATACGATTTGAATTATTCAGAGTATATATACCCCATTTATTCGCCCCAGGGTATTTTTCTTTTTAATATAAACATGTTGTCGCAATGACGGTTAATTATTGCTCGCCTGATAAAAAAAAGAGTTGCAATGGGACTGCAATTTGTAGCAATGTCATTATACTCAAGATAGCAAGCGGTAGTTCAGACGCGAAACGGTATAAACTCTAAATACGTTGAGTTGCATCGTGGCGGCCCAGACGCACATAGCTAACTCGGTGACTGGGGTGAGTGAACGCAGCCAACCAAGAGGCAACTTGACGTACGCCGAGTATATAATGCATATACTCATTACGGGGATCGCTAATGACAGTGTCCATTTATGGGCTAACGACACCACCGGATGTTTTCTTTACCGCCTCCGAGTTTATCGGCGGTTACCTTCCCGAAACTGTACCAGCCCTGACCGTTATCTCCCCGTCTCCCGCAATTCTTGCACCCGAATTCATTATCCATTCCATGAAAAAACGTCCGGTCCGATTAATTTTCACGTCGGTCAGCGATGTATTTCATAGCATCCAACGGCTCTCAATGGCTCTAAAGGAAGCCACAACCTTTTTGAATGTGAAGCGTAGTCACCGGGTTTGGCCCGCGTGAATGGTGAAACAAACTGTAAGGTGCCACTTATGGGAAGACAAAAAGTAGTGATCAAAGCACGTCGTGAGGCAAAACGCGTTATACGGCGTGAATCACGTAACCAGAAAATGCGTGAGGAAGACTCGGTCACTTCTCTTGTTCATATGAGCGGGATTGAATCCATCGGTATGGCTCGCGATATCCGCGATACCAGGCCGATTGAGGCGCGTAATGACGTTCAGGAGTATTACTTATCTGCCATCGATACCAAACAGTTAATTTTCGCAACCGGCGAAGCAGGGTGTGGTAAAACCTTTTTAAGCGCCGTCAAGGCGGCCGACGCATTAATACATAAAGAGGTGGAGCGTATCATCGTTACCCGGCCGGTATTACAGGCTGATGAAGATCTTGGCTTTTTGCCCGGCGATATCGGCGAGAAGTTCGCGCCTTATTTCCGACCGGTTTATGATATTTTACTGCGCCGGCTTGGTTCGTCATTCATGCAATACTGCTTGCGACCGGAAATCGGCAAGGTGGAAATCGCGCCTTTCGCTTATATGCGGGGCCGGACGTTTGAGAATGCCATCGTCATACTTGATGAGGCGCAAAATGTTACCGTTAATCAAATGAAAATGTTTCTGACTCGGTTGGGTGAAAACGTCACGGTTATCGTCAATGGCGACATTACCCAGTGTGATTTGCCCCGTGGCGTCAAATCCGGGTTGGAGGATGCCTTGACCCGTTTTACCGAGGATGATGAGATGATAGCCATCGTGCGTTTCGGTAAGCAGGATTGCGTTCGTTCGGCATTATGCCAGCGCACGCTTAATGCCTATCAATAAAGGCGAGACGTTTTTTTTGCCGTGAGGCAATGAAAAGGCCCGCCGGAATTGCGGGCTATTGAGGCCAGGTTTCGGTCTTATTTCCCTAAGGACTTTTCTTCATGTCAGCGAACGAAGTCCCGGCCTTGACGACCGGGACTTTTTTTATCAACAAAGCGGGATACGCTTGCAATACCGTAATCAATTCCCTTTATACTCTCCCTAGGTTGTTTCTTTCTCACTCCCTTGCCGCCGCGATGCAACTTGGCGTCATTAGTGTGTATATCGCGCATCGACGCTTTGCCGGCGGCATTGTTTTCAAGAGAAGATCATGGCTCACGAAAATCGTACGATCGTGGTAACAGGCGCGAGTAAAGGCATCGGGCGGGCGGTATCCGACATGTTGGCGGCGCAAGGCAATCATGTGATCGGCATTGCCCGTGGTCCCGGCGAAACCGGGTTTCCCGGCACGTTCCTATCCTGTGATCTCGCCGATATTGACGCGACGGAATCGACGCTGGCGCGCGTTGCCGAAAACTTTGCGGTCGACGGCATCGTGAATAATGTCGGCGTGGCATCTCCGCAACCGCTCGGCAAGATTGAAATGGCGACGCTGCAGCATGTTCTGGATCTCAATGTCCGTAGCGCCATTCAGGTGACACAGGCCCTTGTCGCAGGCATGAAGGCGCGTCGCTCCGGCCGCATCGTCAATGTTTGCAGCCGCGCCATTTATGGCGCGTTCGACCGCACGGCATATTCCGCCGCGAAGAGTGCCTTGGTCGGCTGTACGCGCACATGGGCGCTGGAGCTTGCGGAATATGGCATCACGGCAAACGCGGTGGCTCCCGGTCCCACCGAAACGGAACTGTTTCGCAAGACCCGACCCGTCGGAAGCGAGGCGGAAAAGCGCGCGCTCTCGGCTATTCCAATGCGTCGGCTGGGCACGCCGGCCGAGGTGGCGGCCGCCATCGGCTTCTTTTTGTCGCCGGGTGCCAGCTTCATTACCGGCCAGATTCTGGCCGTTGACGGCGGCGGAAGCTTGGGCGGTCGCTGAGCTTTGGCCGTGCGCCCGGGCCAGGCCGTCGAGTGGAATCGGTATCGCCGGATTAGGGTAAGACCGGCTGCACGATAGCATATACCACGAGTCTGAGATATTGGCCGCCGTCAATCGTCAAGGATGTGTGCTCGAAATCAAGGCGGTGTCCGTTGACATTAAGTGTTCGGACACCGGTGCATGGCGCGCGGACATCCTGCCGCCGCCACCAGGTTTTGAAGTCCGGCGAAACATGCTCCAGCTCGTCGATAAGAGCGAGCGCATCGGCATCTGCGCGGGCGGTGGCAAAATCCCGGCGAAAGCTTTCCAACATGGCCGGCGCATCCTTGTCCCAGCAGGCAAAGGTTTCCCGCAATGCCGGGTCGGTGAACAACAGCCAGAGAAGGTTTCGCCGCGCGCAAGGGTGTTCGCCGAAACCGAACAGACGGCCGGCTTCTTCGTTGTAGGCCAATACGTCCCATCGTAGATTGATGATGTAGGCGGCATGCAAAGCGAGGTCTTGCACCAATCGCAGGGCCAAGGCCGGCACGATGCAAAACGTCTTTCCGGGTTCGGCGGGTGGTCGTTCATGGGCGAGTAAGAACAGATGCCGACGCTCGGCCGCATCAAGCTTCAGCACTCGTGAAAGCGTATTGAGAAAATCAGCGGAAACGCCGATGTCGCGTCCCTGTTCCAGCCACGTATACCACGTGAGGCCAACGCCGGCGAGCGCCGCGACCTCCTCCCGCCGCAGTCCTGGCGTCCGCCGCCGCCTAGCCCTTGGTAGACCGACATCCTCGGGCGACAGCCGTTCGCGATGAACGCGCAGGAATTCGCTAAGATCGGGGCGAGTTCGTTCCAGTGTCCGCATTGGTCAGCCTCTTACTACTAGTAATAGTATAATGAGTTAAATTGTAACATGATTTAGTTGTGGCATTCTCTAATGCGTCACCCTAAAAGGACGCAAAATGAAACCCAATGCCCGCATCACTGAATCATCCGCCACAAAAATCGCCGAAATTCCCGGTCGCCGTTCCTGGATCGGTCTTTCAATATTGCTGCTGGCCGGCTTTGTGACGATTTTTGATCTGTTCGTGGTCAATGTCGCGATCCCGTCGATGCGGGTGGGGCTTGGCGCGAACCTGTCCGAGATCGGCTTTATCGTGGCTGGTTATGAACTGGCCTTCGGTGTATTGCTGATAACGGGCGGTCGGCTTGGGGATCTCCATGGTCGACGGCGACTGTTCGTCACCGGCATGACGGGGTTCACGTTATCATCGTTTCTTTGCGGAATTGCCCCCAATATTGCAGTGCTGATTGGCGCGCGCCTGTTGCAGGGGGGAGCGGCGGCCCTGCTGTTCCCGCAGGTCTATGCGTCGATCCGGGTGAATTTCACCGGCGATGACAGCCGTCGTGCTTTTGGCTTTCTTGGCATGACACTGGGTCTGGCCGCGATTGCCGGTCAAATCGTCGGCGGCTTTCTGGTTGAAGCCAACCTTTTCGACCTCGGCTGGCGGACCGTCTTTCTTATTAATGTGCCAATCGGGCTTTTCGCCATTGTCATGGCGCGCGTTATTCCTGAAACCCGGGCACCGGAGGCCGTGGCGCTCGATTGGCCGGGTGTGGGCTTGGTCAGTCTCGGGTTGACGTGCCTGCTTACCCCTTTGATCGAGTTGTCCACGTATGGCTGGCGAATCTGGAGCGTCCTGTCGCTTTTTGCCGCCGGCGCTTTACTTGCCGGTTTTTACCACCATCAGGAAGGGCGCAGGCGCGCGGGGTACCAGCCCCTTGTGGATATGACGCTTCTGCGCCAGGCCCGTTTCGCGCTGGGCGGGTTGCTGGTATTACTGATTTATTCTACTTCATCATCGTTCTTTCTTTGTTTCGCCTTGCTGGCGCAAACCGGGTTCGGTCTCAGTCCGTTTGAGGCGGGCGGCGTTTTTGTGCCGTGCTCGATTGCTTTTGTCTTCGCGTCCATGATGGCTTCGCGTCTCGTCGCACGTTTTGGTCCCCTGGCAATTGCGATAGGCGCGCTATTTTATGCCGGTTCAATAGGCACTATAATTGCGCTGGTCTGGTTTGCCGGCGCCAATCTTGTCGTCGCTCGCCTTATTCCGGTTCTGGTCGTCATCGGCGGGGCGCAAGCGATGGTCATGACGCCGTTGCTTAATCTTGTGCTCGGTTTCGTCGAAGAGCGGCAGGCCGGCATGGCCGCCGGCATCATCTCGACGCTTCAGCAAGTGGGCGCCGCGCTCGGCGTGGCGATGGCCGGGATGTTGTTCGGTATGGTACTCACGCGCGATCCGGTGGGCAAAGGGCACGCCGGTCTCTATGCCTCTGCCTTTGTGGAAGGGATGGTCTACAACCTTGCGGCTGCGACCGTCGCGGCTGTCTTGTTTAGCGCGATGGCGAGGCTTTCGCAAAAATCCTGATCGTCCGCTGGGTCGGTGACAATGGCAAGAGCGATGGCGACGATGTGAGTAAGTGTTGTCGAAGCTTATCTCGCCAGGAGCTCGAGCTTTGCATCGGTATGTGACTCTTCGAGTACGGTATTGAAGACATGTTCATCGGTTCTGATTGCGCGATTTTCCGAAACGATAAGTGTTATAATATTTTAAATCCCTTTTCATTCCATAAAATAAAGAGTTGGGGAATAACAAGGGCGCTTATGCCGCGTCGCCAGTTCCTGGTCGGGTCGGCAGTCTTGGTTGTCGCCGCATCCTATCCCCTAGCATCCTCTCTGGAGGTTTTGTGAGAGAGACCATTCTTCAGACCCGCGCCATCAAAATGCGTTTCCTCGACGCCGGGAAGGGCCCGTTGATCTTGTTCTGTCATGGCTTCCCTGAAACCGCGCACGCGTGGCGGCACCAGATTGAGGCGTTGGCGCAGGCGGGCTATCGCGCCGTTGCTCCGGACATGCGGGGTTACGGCAAGACGGACGGCCCCGAAGTCGAGTTCAGCAGAGATGTCAGGCTGACCCTTCGCAAGCTTATCTTCGCGGCGAGTGGCGAGGCAGGCCCGCGCAAACTGGGCGATGGCACGCCGAACCCTTCCTCCGTGGCTCGCATATTCTTCCCCGCGCGGGCCATTGGCTCCAACAGGAGCGGCCAAGGGGGGTAACTGAACTCATCCTTACGTTTCTGGCGCGGCTCTGAGAAGAGAGCCCCGGTCTGCTACCCGCGTCCCATCGGGGACGTCACCCAAGGGTATGGGTAAAAAGGCCGACAGTCCGCCTTCCGCGCCGTTCCCTACGCCGGGTATCGTGCAATGGCGTGAATATAACCGTTCCCAGTACCCTACGAAGGATACGGAAATCGCTGTGTTTCGGCGACAATAGGGGACAATGGAGGAAAATCGAAAGGGGTGGCGGTGAGAGAGGGATTCGAACCCTCGATACGCTTTCGCGTATACACACTTTCCAGGCGTGCTCCTTCAGCCACTCGGACATCTCACCGTGCCGTCAACCAGTAGGTCGACGGGGCGGTACTATAGGGAGTCGGCCCTTTTTGGTCAAGCATAATTTCTTAATGATGGCGTGTTTGCTCAGGGTTTAAGCGTGTCGGGAGGCAAACCCTCGCCAAGTGCCGGTTTTGATAATAAATTGTTCCCCTTTCGCCACGCGGTTATCTTGGTTTCTTCGAAACGGTCTGTGATCCGATACCTTATGAATATCATGATTTATCATCCCGCCATGCCGGCGGGAATTTGGTTGAATGGGCTGCGCCGTCGGTTGCCCGAGGCGAATGTGCGGGTCTGGCGTCCCGGTGACGACGCGCCGGCGGACTATGCGCTGGTTTGGCATCCGCCGCTGGACATGCTGGCGGGCCGCGCGGGTTTAAAAGGCGTGTTCGCGCTGGGCGCGGGCGTGGATGCCATAATGGATATGCTGCGGGCGCACCCTGATGCTCTGGCCCCCGACGTGCCGTTGCTGCGGCTTGAGGACGCCGGCATGGCGACGCAAATGGCGGAGTATGTCTGCGCCGCCGTGCTGCGCTATTATCGCCGCTTCGATGATTATCAGGCGGGGCAAAGCCAAGGCTTCTGGCGGGAACTGGCGCTGCCGGATAAGCGGAATTTCGTGGTGGGCATCGCCGGCGCCGGCGTGCTGGGCGCTAGGGCGGCGCAGGTTTTGGCCGCGTTGGGGTTTTCGGTGCGGCTTTGGAGCCGCCGTCCTAAAAGCCTGCCCGGCATAGCCGGTTATGGTGAACAACAACGGGATGCCTTTCTCGCGGGACTGCGGGTTTTGGTGAACCTGTTGCCCGACACGCCCCTGACCCGCGATATCCTCAACAGCGCGCTGTTCGCCAAGCTTGGCCGGGGAGCGTATCTGATTAACGCCGCCCGGGGCAAACACCTGGTGGAGGCCGATTTGCTGGCGGCACTGGCTTCCGGTCAGATCGCCGCCGCCACACTGGATGTCTGCCGGGACGAACCGCCGGCTGCCGACCATCCTTTCTGGTCTGCGCCGCGCGTCACGCTCACGCCGCATATCGCCGCCGCGACCTTACCGGAGCCGGCGTTAGATAACATCGTCGATAATATCCATCGGATTGAGGCCGGCCTTAGCCCCTCCGGATATGTTGATCGCGCGAACGGATATTGAGGCTTCACGCATTGCGCAACACGCGGATTTATGCCAAGGTCTGCGCCGGGAAACAATGATGGATAACAATATGAACGATTTTTCCATGGTATGCCGGGTACTGGGCACGCTTTTCTACCGTCCGCCGCAAGACTCGCTGCTGGCGCCGTTGCTGGTGTTGATTCGCGAAGGTAAGTTGGCTGAATACTGGCCGCTGGAGCAGGGCGCTTTGCTGGAACGTTTGCGCGGCGACAGCCGGCCCGAGGTATTGGCCGATGACTACGCCGGGCTATTTGTGGGCGATGCCGCCGAGGTTTCGCCGCTACGTTCGGCATGGCTGCGGACGACGGAAAGCGAGGCGAGGGATTTTCTGCAGCAAGCCGGCATGGTTTCACCGGCGTCGCCGGCCGATCATTTCGGGGCGCTGTTGCTGGCGGGGTCCTGGTTGGAAGATCATGCCGCCGCCGATGAGGTGCTGGCGCTTAGTCGTCTGTTCGATGTGTTTTTGTTGCCCTGGAGCGATGGGTTTCTCAGCAAGGTGGAAACCAGCGCGCGCAGCGACTTCTATCGCGCGCTGGCCACCATGACGCGCGAGGCGCTGCAAGCGTTGCGCGAAGATCTGGACGACGACGGGACCCGGTAGCGCGCCGGATCAACGCGGCCGGCGCGGACACGATGCCGGCGATCCTTAGCCCACAAAAGGAATGACCAGCTCGCCGGGTTCGACTTCCAGACCTTTGGCCAGTTTTTTGGCCAACGCCTCGGTTTTACTGCGATTGGCGTCAAGCACGTAAGCTGGATGGGCATCGAAATAGGTCGTCAGCGCCTGATTGAGATAAGGCGCCATGACCTTGAAAGTGGATTGCAGTTTATCGGGTTGCACCTGGTAATCCACCAGTTGCATGCCCTTGAGGTAGACGGCGCCCTCGGTCCGGTCATAGAAGGGTTGCGCTTCCAGGATGAGTTTCACGTCGGCTTGCCTGGAACCCCACAATGTTTGGATATTGACCTTGGCATCCCCCGATACCCGGACCTTATCCGGCTCATTGCGTCCTATCTGGCTGCTCAAACCGGTGAGCACGATGTCGGCGTTCAGCAGACCTTGCACGCCGATGGATTTCTTGAAGTCATTGTGCTCTTGCAAATAGTGATTGATGTCCTGCTCGCTGAGCCGGTATTCGGTCAGCTTGTTGCACCCGGTCAGCAACACGCTTAACAGTAAGATCACCGTCGTCAGAATGCGTTTTTTCATGCTTGTTCCATGATAAGACCGCCCGCCTGGGCGGCCGATTGTCTTTCGCCGTAACCGATATTAACGATTCAATCCGGCGGATCAAGTGGCCGGGCGCGGTTTTCGCAATTCTCCCCGCCCCCGGCCTATCCGCGGGTAATGGCGAAATGCCCCCTACCGGCTGCTGAGCATGGCCGATTCAATGGGACGACGGCGGAATTGCCGGAACAGCGCGAACAGCGTCAACAGGCCAATCACACCCAGCATGCACCAAGGCAACTCCGGCATGGACAACCGGTGTCCCCAGTCATACAGCCAGCCGCCGCCGCTGTAGCCGATAGCGCCCCCCAGCGCCAGGCCCAAACGGCTGAATCCCAGGTAGCTGCCGCGCGCCCGGCTGTCGGCCAACGAGGCGCCGAGGGTTTCCCGCGCCGGTTCGGCGATGATTGAACCACAGTAAAACAAGGCAATTAGACTGAATAACGTCTGCAAATCATTGACCAGCCCGATGGGAAACAGGCCGGCTATCATAATGGCGAGACCGATCATCAAGCGGGTTTCCAGGCTGAAACGCTTTTCGCTCCAGCGGGCAACGGGATACAGAAACAAGAGGGACAAAGTAGCCTCGATGGCGTACATCCATTTCACCGCCGAGGGCTGGCCGGCCACTTCGTTGACCTTGATGGGCAACATCAGCATCACCTGGACCGCCAGCATATAATAGCCCGTCAGCGTCAACACGTAGGCGACGAAACGGCCGTCGCGCATGACCCGACGCATGCCTTCCCACACCGGCGTGGCGCGCTGGGATGAGACGCGATAGGCCGGCAGCATCCAGGCATTGAAGGCCGCCGCCATGATGAACAGCAGCGCCCCCGCCCAGCAGACCAAATGAAAGTCGTATTTCAACAGCCAACTGCCGATCAGCGCGCCAATGACCGCGCCGGCGCTGTCTTGCATCATCAACAGCGAGAAGAAGCGACCGCGCTGGTGAGGACGGATTAGCTTGACCACCATGGCGGTGCGGGGCGGGTCAAATAACGTACCGCCCAGACCGGACAAGGCGCAGGACAGCCAGAGCACCCAGGGCTCGGCGGCCATCGCCATCAAGGCGAAACCCAGCGCCCGCAATAACATGCCGCTGATAATCATCGGTTTGGCGCCCAGCCTGTCGGCGATGGCGCCGCCGAAAATGCCCAGGCCCTGTTGTACAAACTGGCGCAATCCGAGCGCAATACCCACCAACAAGGCCGCCCAGCCCAATTGATCGACAAACCGGATGGAAATGAGCGGGAAAACCACAAAAAAACCCAGCACCACCAACATATTATCCATCAGCAGGAAATATTTACCCAAGCTTCTGGCTTGCGAAACCGACGACATACTCCACCACAAATTCACAATCCCTGAATGAGAATACCCATTCTGAACGTAACGGCGTAATAACGAAACCCCCGCCAAATAAGATATTTTTCCCAAAAATCCGAGGAATATACCGATGACTTCTTTCAGACCGATCACATTCCCGCCAGCCGGCGAACAAAATCTTCGCCCCGGGTTTTACTCTGGCGAAATGAAAAGGTTATAGTCATTCAAACGTATAAGAGGGTCTTGCCGTGAGGGTTGTGTCGGCTCATGATCGGGATCGTGACCCAAAATAATGATTAGCTACCCTGATAGCGGAGGACTGATGTTTGGCTATCGCTCAGCGTCGCCGAAAGTGCGATTGGTAACCGCCAGGCTGGTGGTGCGTTTGGTCCACGAACGCGATGCGTATCGGCTGGCCGATTACTATGCCAGCAACCGGGCCTTTCTCAAACCCTGGGAACCCATCCGTGACGAAAGCCATTGTTTTCCCTCTGGCTGGCAGGCCAGACTGGGCCTAATCACCGAAATGCACCGGCAAGGCAGCGCCTATTACTTCATCCTGCTCGATCCGCAAGAAAACGAAGTCTACGGCGTAGCGAATTTCAGCAATGTCCTGCGAGGATCATTCCACGCCTGTTTCCTCGGCTACTCGCTAGGGGAAAAATGGCAAGGGCAAGGCATGATGTTCGAAGCCCTGCAAGCCGCCATCCGTTACATGCAGCGCCAACAGCAAATGCACCGGATCATGGCCAATTACATGCCGCACAACAAGCGCAGCGGCAACCTGCTGGCGCGGCTGGGTTTCGAACGGGAAGGCTACGCCAAAGATTATCTTATGATAGACGGCCAGTGGCGCGATCACATCCTGACGGCACTGACGTATCAGGGCTGGACGCAAGGGCGCTGATACCCGGCATCTTTCACGCTGCGGCAGTGTTGGCCGCGTAGCGGGTTTTTTGCGGAGGTCAGTATGGTATTACGTATCGGCATTGTCGGTTTGGGCGACATCGCGCAAAAAGTCTATCTACCGCTTTTGTGCCAGCCGGGGGACTGGACGATTGCCGGCGCCTATTCCCCCAACCACGGCAAGGGGCGGGACATTTGCGCGGGTTATCGCATTCCCTTTTGCGCCAGCCTTGACGCCCTTGCCGGCCTTTGCGACGCCGTATTCGTTCACAGCAGCACCGGCAGTCATTTCGATGTGGTCTCGGCCCTGCTTGGGCGCGGTATGCATGTCTATGTGGATAAGCCCTTGGCCGACACCCTGTCGCGGGCTGAACAACTGGTGGAATTGGCCGAGCGCCGGAAACGCGCGCTGATGGTGGGATTCAACCGCCGTTTTGCGCCGTTATACTTGCGGCTGAAACAACAATTGCAACACCCGGCGTCCATTCGTATGGACAAGCACCGGAAGGACAGCGTTGGCCCGCAGGATATGCGCTTCACCCTGTTGGACGATTATTTGCATGTGGTGGACACCGCCTTATGGCTGGCGGATGGCGCGCCTACCCTGCAAAGCGGCGTCCTGCGGGCGACCCTGGATGGCCGGATGCTGTATGCCGAGCACCATTTCCGGCAGGGCGACTGCTGCATTACCACCAGTATGCATCGTCGGGCCGGCAGCCAACGTGAAACCCTGGCCGCTGTGGATGACGGCGCGCTTTATCATATTGAGGACATGCGTTTGTGGCGCCATGAGAACCAGGGCGTCGTCAGCGAATTACCGGTACCCGCCTGGCAGACTGTTTTGACCCAGCGTGGATTTACCGGCGCGGTGCGGCATTTCCTCGAGGCGGTAAGCAACCAGACCGCGCCGTTGGTCAGCGGCCAGCAAGCTTTGCAGGCTCAGTCCTGGATTGAAAAATTGCTGGCAAACGTCGATACGCCGCCGGCCGCCGGCGGCCGGTTGGCATAAACCGCTTTTATGGTCCATAGTCAGTAGACCCGCCGGAATCCGGGCGTCGCCGGCGGGTCGGGCCGTGTTGTGCCCGTACTCTTATTATCACACGTCTTCCCTGCTCGGCAGGGCATGTCTGCTCCGGCGCCGTCATCCGGCGTTCTTTTCCCAGGGTTAATCGAGCGTCCCCGACAAGGGGATAACCGGCTGTCGTCCGCGCGGCGCCGCCGTTTCATTTTTTGCACCCCATGGCATGAAGCCAGGGCTAAAGGCCGCTATGAATAAGATGCTCGCTAAGGTGTTAGGTTTACGGAAAATCACTCCCCCCTGGCAGGATATCGCGCCCATCAGGGCGGAATTCTTCGGCGCTGAACGTCTGGAGCAACTTGCCGCCACACTGGCGGCGACCGAAGCGATAACCGCCCGCCCGCTGCGCGTACTGCCGTTGCGAACGCGTCTTGACGATAACGCCCGGGTGTTGCTGCAAGCCTACCGCGCCAGCGCTCGCGCGGTGGAAAGCGGCAAAAGCGTTATGCCGTCGGCCGAATGGCTGTTGGATAACTTTCATCTGGTGGAAGAGCACATTCGGGAAATCCGGGAAGATCTCCCTCCCGGGTTTTACCGTTTACTGCCGAAACTGGGGCGCGGGCCGCTGGCCGGATATCCACGGGTTTTCGGTCTGGCCTGGGCCTTTGTCGCCCATACCGACAGCCATGTCGATACAGACAATCTCAGGGGGTTTATTACCGCCTATCAACGGCTGCGGCCGCTGACCATCGGCGAACTCTGGGCAGTGGCCATTTCGTTTCGGATCGTGCTTATTGAAAATCTGCGCCGGCTGGCCGACGAAATGGAGCGTGGACGCCAGGCCCGCGAGCGAGCGGAAACGTTGGCCGATCGGTTATTAGCCAGGCAGGGAAACGCGCAAGTCGCTTTGGCGGCCGCCCGGCTGGAACGGGACGTCCAATACGGCAATGCCCATTTCGTGGCGCAACTGGCCAAAAGATTGCGCAATCAGGACCCGCGCACCACGCCGGCGCTGGGTTGGCTGGAGGAACGTCTGGCCTGCCAGGGCGGCTCGGTGGACGCCGCGGTGCAAAACGCCCAGCTACTCCTGGGGGCGTCCAACGTCACGGTGCGCAATATCATTACCAGTTTGCGTTTAATCTCAGATATCGACTGGGCGGTATTGTTTGAAAGCGTCAGCTTGGTGGACGGCCGTTTGCGGCGCGGCAGCGCGTTCGACGACATGGATTTTACCACCCGTAATCTCTATCGCGGCGCTATCGAGCAGTTGGCGCGTGGGGCGGGCCTCGAGGAATTGGAGGTTGCCGACCGGGTGTTGTCCGCGGCCAGAGCGGCGGCCGAAGCGCAAACCAATGCCCAGGAAGCGATACGGGTCGGCGACCCGGGTTATCATTTGATAGGCGGCGGGCGGCGCAAACTGGAGATCGAGCTTGGCTTTCGGCCGCCCTGGAAACTGCGGCTAAGTCGCTGGCTGGCGCTGCCGGGCATTGTCGGCTACGCCGGCACAATCGTGTTGCTCAGTCTACTGGCGTCATGCGGCGCGGCGCTACTGTTTCGCCAGGTCGCCGGCGTTCCCTGGCTTATCTTGTTCGCGTTGCTCAGCCTGCCGGTGGTCGGCGAGGCGGCCTGCGCCTTGGTCAATCGCCTGATTAACTGGCGGCTAGGCGCATCGCCGCTGGCCGGAATGGCGTTACGGGAAGGCGTGCCGGCGACGTTGCGCACGCTGGTGGTCATGCCGGTGTTGATTGGCGACACCCAGGAAATAGAGACGCACCTGGAACGGCTGGAAGTGCACTACCTGGCCGGGGGCGAGGGCTTTCTGACCTTTGCCCTGCTGTCGGATGTGTTGGATGCGCCGGTCGAGTCGTTGCCCGCCGATACCCTGCTTATCGATTATGCCCGCTGCGGTATTGCGCGTCTTAATCGGAAATACGGTCCCGGTCCGGACGGCGATCGTTTCCTGCTGCTACACCGCCGGCGTCGTTTCAATGCCCGCGAGGGATGCTGGATGGGCTGGGAACGCAAGCGGGGCAAACTGCACGAGCTCAACCGCCTGTTGCGCGGCGCCAGCGATACAAGCTTTATCGACGGCACCAGGGCGCCGGCCGACATTCGCTATGTCATTACCCTGGATGCCGATACCCGCCTGCCGAAAGATGCCGCGAAAAGATTGGTGGGCAAGATGGCCCATCCCCTGAATCATCCCCGTTTTGACCCCGCCGACAGCCGGATTCGCAGCGGCTACGCCATCCTACAACCCCGCGTCACGCCGTCACTGCCGCTGGGCAAAGGCGGTTCGCTCTATCAGCGCGTTCTGTCGGGCCCCGGCGGGCTCGACCCCTACGCCTCAGTGGTTTCGGA
Organism: Martelella alba; assembly: GCF_005217455.1. GTDB lineage: Bacteria > Pseudomonadota > Gammaproteobacteria > Enterobacterales > Enterobacteriaceae > Acerihabitans. The sequence continues at coordinate 281,296 of NZ_SZPQ01000002.1, read as the reverse complement.
TGTCTATCAGGACTTGTTCGGCGAGGGCTCCTTTACCGGCAAGGGCATCTATGATGTCCGCGCCTTCGAGACCGCCCTGGCCGGCCGCATCCCCGAAAACGCCTTGCTCAGCCATGACCTGTTCGAAGGCATTTTCGCCCGGGCCGGTCTGGCCTCCGATGTGGAATTGGTGGAGGATACGCCGGCCCGCTATGATGTGGTGCAAAAACGGCAACATCGTTGGACGCGGGGCGATTGGCAGTTATTACCCTGGGTCTTCGGCCAACGATGCCGGGTTTTCGCCGTGGGCCGGTGGAAAATGATCGATAACCTGCGCCGATCGCTGTTGGCGCCCAGCGGAGTGCTGGCGCTGGGCTGGTGCTGGCTGCTGCCCGCGCCGCAGGCGTTGGCGGCGACGCTGTTTATCCTGGCCGCGATCTCCCTGCCGGCGCTGGTGCCCATTGCCTGGGACTTACTGCCCCGGCGCCGGCGTATTCCGCTGGTCGCCCATTGGCATAATGTGATGTCCGATCTGCGTTATGCGTTGCTGAAAATTCTGCTGCAAGTGATTTTCCTGGCCGATCAAGGCTGGCACATGCTAGACGCCATAACCCGGACGCTGTATCGACTTTACGTCAGCCGCCGCAAATTGCTGGAATGGACGACGGCGGCCCAGGCCGATGGCTGCCCGCGACCCTCCCTGGGCGGCTATTGCCGCCGCATGCTGCCGGGATTGACGTTGGCCCTGGTCATGGTCGCCGCCGCCTTATCCGTCGCCCCCTGGAATTGGCCGTTGGCGTGGCCGCTGGCGCTGTTGTGGCTATCGGCGCCGCTCGCCGCCTGGTGGGTTAGCCGGCCGCCGGCCGTGCGGCCGCAAACAGTCCTCGGGCCGAGACAGACGCAGGAGCTCAGAATGATCGCCCGTCATACCTGGCGGTTTTTCGAAACCTTCGTCACGCCGGACGATCATTGGCTGCCGCCGGACAATTTTCAGGAGGATCCGCGACCGGTACTGGCGCACCGAACCTCGCCCACCAATATCGGCTTGTATTTGCTGTCGACGGCGACGGCGCGGGATTTCGGCTGGATTGGCACACAGGCGGCGCTGGATAGGCTGGAGGCGACTTTCGCCACCTTAGGTAAGCTGCAACGCTACCGCGGCCATTTGTTCAACTGGTACGAAACCCGCAGCCTGGAGACCTTGACACCCGCTTATGTCTCTTCGGTGGACAGCGGCAACCTGGCCGGGCATCTCATCGCGCTGGCCAACACCTGCGAGGAGTGGCTGCATCAGCATGTGGCGGAAAGCTGGCGGGCAGGGGCCAGGGATCATTGGCTGCTGGCGCGCCAAGCCCTGGCCCGTTCCCCGCAATCCGATAATCTGCCGCTCACCCTGGCGTTGGACGAAATCGGCAAGCAACTGGCGCTCATGCGTCCATTGCAAATTCTTTTGCCGCGATTGCACACCTTGGCGGAAGAGGCGCACGGTTTGGTGGACGATATGCAAGGGCTTGCGGAAGAACCTCCCGATCCGACGTTGCTCTTTTGGCTGGCCGCGCTCAAAGACGGGCTGGCCGCCCACGAAGCCGATCGTCAGTTGACCGACGGGACGCCCGACCTGCTGGACAACCGCCTGCATAAGCTGGCTGATGCCGCCCGGCAAATGGCGCAAGGCATGGATTTTCGCTTTCTGGTCAATGAAGAGCGCAACCTGTTGTCCATCGGTTATTCGTTTACCGATAATCAATTGGATGGCGGCTGCTATGACTTGATGGCTTCCGAAGCGCGTCTGACCAGCCTGATGGCTATCGCCAAGGGGGATATTCCCGTCCGGCATTGGTACCGATTGAGCCGGGCCGTCATCAAATCAGGGGGGGACTCGGCGCTGGTTTCCTGGTCGGGGTCGATGTTCGAATACCTGATGCCGTCGCTGGTGATGCGCGCGGCGACCGGCAGTTTGCTGGAGCAAACCTGCCGGGTGGCGGTGGCCCGCCAACAAGCCTATGGCCGTGCGTTACATCTGCCTTGGGGCGTTTCCGAATCCGCCTACAACGCCCGCGACATGGATTTCACTTATCAATACTCCAACTTTGGCGTGCCGGGACTGGGTTTGCAGCGCGGCCTGGCCCAAAACCGGGTGGTCGCCCCTTATGCCACCGGTCTGGCATCCATGGTGGAGGGGCCAGGCGCGTGGGAAAATTTTCGGCGGCTGGCGGAATGGGGCGCGCGTGGAGAATACGGTTACTACGAGGCGCTGGATTTTACCCCGGCGCGCCTGCCGGAAAATCATACCGTGGCCGTGATACGCAGTTATATGGCCCACCACCAGGGTATGACGCTGGTGGCGTTGAATAATGCCTTGCTGCGCGGCAACATGCGCGAACGGTTTCATCGCGAACCCATGATTCAGGCCAGCGAATTGCTGTTGCAAGAACGGGTGCCCAGAGAGGTGGCCCTGGCCAAGCCCTATGCCGAGGAAGTGAAACGGGCGGTCTTCCCGGCCGAACACAACCGCATGGTTCAGCGCCGTTTCACCGCCATTCCGTTCGGCGCGCCCACGACGCATCTGTTGTCCAACGGCCGGTACGCGGTTATGTTGACCGTAACCGGCGGCGGCTATAGCCGCTGGGGGGATATCGCCATCACTCGCTGGCGGGCGGATGCCACCTGCGATGACAGCCGTTCATTTATTCTGCTGCGCGATATGCGCAGCGGTAAACCCTGGACGGCCGGGCTGGCGACCCAGGGACTCACCGATTCGGGCGAACAGCGAATCCGCGCCCTGAAAGGCAAATCCTTTGATCAGGTCGCGTTTGGCGAGGATGGCGCCACGTTTATCCATCATGATCGAACACTGACCACCACGTTAAATGTTCTGGTTTCCGGCGAAGACGATGGCGAGGTCAGACGCGTCATGTTATCCAATTGCGGCCGTCGGGTACGCGAGGTTGAATTGACGTCGTACATGGAGATCGTACTGGCGCCGCCGTCCGTCGACACGGCCCATCCGGCCTTCGCCAAAATGTTTGTCCAGACGCGTTATCTGCCGGAATACAATGCGTTGGTCGCCACCCGTCGGCGCAGAACGCCGCAGGATGCTCCTGTCTGGTCCGCCCATTTGGCCATCGTTGAAGGTGAAAGCATCGGCGAGGCGCAATATGAAACCGATCGGGCGCGGTTTATCGGCCGCGGCGCATCACCCGTTCGCGGCGACGCCGTGCGGGGGCGTCAGGCGTTGTCCGGTACGGTGGGTACCGTGCTTGACCCGATTTTTTCCTTGCGCCACCGGGTCAGGGTGCCGCCTGGCGGCTCGGTGCGGGTGGCTTTCTGGACGCTGGCGGCCGCCAGCGAGGCGGAATTGATGACGCTTATGGATAAGCACTGTGATCGCGGCGCTTATAAACGGGCCAAGACGCTGGCCTGGACCCAGGCGCAAGTCCAGTTACGCCATCTGGATATCAATGCGCAAGAGGCGGCGGATTTCCAGCGGCTGGCCGCGCCTTTACTGTATGCGGACGCCCGTTTTCGTCCCTCATCGGCGAGTATTATTCGGGGCGCGGGGGAGCAATCCTCTCTCTGGCCGTTGTCGATTTCCGGGGATAAACCCATCGTTTTGTTGCTGATAGATGATTTGCAGGATATTGCCCAAGTCAGGCAAGTATTGCGTGCCCAGGAATACTGGCATATGAAGCTGTTGAGCGCGGATGTGGTGATCCTCAACGAACATTCGGCTTCCTATTTACAGACGCTGCAAAATGCCATAGAAACCGCGGTGCGCGGCAGCCAGACCCGGCCCCGATATGCCGGCGACGTCGCCCGCGGCGGCGTCTATGCCCTACGCGCCGATCTCATCAGTGTCGAAGCGCGGCAATTGCTGCAATCGGTGGCACGGGTTACGCTTACGGCGCGGCGGGGTGATATCGGCGCGCACCTGGCGGCGCTGGATCAACCGCCGGTTATGCCGCTGCCGCGGCGCAAACGCCGTCTGCCCCCCGTGGCAGACATCCCTGTGCCGGAAAATTTGCTGTTTTTTAATGGGATCGGCGGATTTGCCCTGGATGGGCGCGAATACGTCACGATTATGGATGCCGCAACGCGCCCGCCGGCTCCCTGGATAAACGTTATCGCCAATGCCGCGGCCGGTTTCCTGGTATCGGCCCGGGGTGGCGGATATACCTGGGCATGCAATAGCCGCGATAATCAATTGACGCCCTGGCCGAATGACGCCGCTCTCGATCATGGCGGTGAAGCCTTCTATCTGCGCGACGAAAACACCGGCGCCCTATGGAGTCCCACCGCCTATCCCATTGATGACGGCGGCCGCTATCTGGCGCGCCATGGCTTCGGCTATAGCCGGTTTGAACACCATACCGGCCATACCGCTACCGAATTGGTGCAATATGCGCCCCCCGAAGACGACGCCGTTAAAATATCCCGCCTGACGGTGCGCAATACCAGCGAACAAACGCTGAGTCTGTCGGTATCGGCATATGCCGAGTGGGTGCTCGGCACCGATCGCAGCGCTTCGGCGCCGTATATTATTACGGAGGTCGATGACGACACCGGCGCGGTTTTGGTGCGTAACAGTTGGTCGGAAGCCTTCAAAGGCCGGGTCGCTTTCGCTGATTTGTGCGGCCGGCAAGACGGTTTTACCGCCGATCGCACCGAATTTCTCGGGCGTAACGGCGCCATGGATGCGCCGGCCGCGCTACTTACCGGCCAACGCCTGAGCGGAGCGTGCGGCGCGGGTTTCGATCCCTGCGCGCTATTGCAGACCCATTTTGAACTTAGCGCCGGGCAAAGCCGGGAAATCGTCTGGCTTATCGGCCAGGGAGAAACGGCGGAAGAGGCGCGGCGGCTGATCCGCGCCTATCGCGCCGCTTCCCAGGACGCGCTGCTGGAGCGGATCGAGCGGCACTGGCAGCGGCGCTTGGGCGCGATCCGGGTGAACACGCCGGATCCGGCGATGGATATCATGCTGAACGGCTGGCTGCTCTATCAAACCCAGGCATGCCGTATCCAGGCCCGCTCCGGATTTTATCAGGCCAGCGGCGCCTATGGTTTTCGCGATCAATTGCAGGACGGCATGGCGCTAACCTTCTCCCAGCCGCATCTGACCCGCGGCCATCTGCTGCGCGCGGCGGGACGGCAATTTATCGAAGGCGATGTGCAGCATTGGTGGCTGCCGCATTCCGGCCAGGGCGTGCGCACCCGCATCGCCGACGATCGGGTCTGGTTGGCCTACGCCGTGGCCGAATATGTCCGGTGCAGCGGCGATCGGCAGATTTTAGAAGAAAAGCAGGATTATCTGACCGGGCCGGCTTTGGCGCCTGGGCAGCACGACGCCTTTTTCCTGCCGACGGTTAGCGGGCAAAACGACAGCCTGTATCGGCACTGCATCCGCGGCCTGGAGTGTGTCTTGGCCCGATTCGGCGAACACGGGTTGCCGCTGATGGGCACCGGCGACTGGAATGACGGCATGAATCGGGTGGGCGAGGGCGGACGGGGGGAGAGCGTCTGGCTGGGCTGGCTGCTGATACGAACCCTGACGCTGTTCGCTCCTTTCGTCGCGGAGCGGGAACCGGCGCGGGCCGCGCGCTGGCAGGCCGCGGCGGAAACCCTGCGAGCATCCATTGAACGGGAAGCCTGGGACGGCGAATGGTATCGCCGGGCCACTTACGACGACGGCGCCTGGTTGGGCAGCCGGGAAAACGACGAATGCCGCATCGACAGTATCGCCCAATCCTGGGCGGTGTTGTCCGGCGCGGCCGATCCTAACCGGGCCGCCGCCGCCATGGCGGCGGTGGAAACATGGCTTATCCGTCCCGAAGATCAATTGGCTTTGCTGTTTACTCCGCCGTTCGATAAGACCACGCGGGAGCCGGGCTATATTAAAGGATATCCTCCGGGTCTGCGCGAGAACGGCGGCCAGTATACCCATGCCGCCATGTGGGCGATTCTGGCTTTCGTCGGGCTGGAACAGGGGGACAAGGCCCATCAATTGTTCGCTCTGCTCAACCCCATTAATCATGCCCGCACGCTGAAGGAGGCGGCGCGTTATAAAGTCGAGCCTTACGTGATTGCCGCGGATGTCTATTCGGTCGCGCCGCATGTCGGGCGGGGCGGCTGGACCTGGTATACCGGATCGGCGGGCTGGATGTACCGGGCCGGCGTCGAGGGCATTTTGGGCATCCGGCGCGAGGGCGGTGAACTGATTGTCAACCCTTGCCTGCCGGAGCACTGGCCGGGGTTTGACGCCGAGATAAGGGTGCTGGAAACCCGTTTTACGCTGCGAGTCGTCAATAATGGCGCGCGCAAATACGGCGCGGCCCAGGCCCGTTTGGACGATCGGCCGCTGACGCTTAAGGATAACCAGGTCCGCGCGCCGCTGGACGGCGGCAGCCATCTGCTGCTGCTGGAAATATAATCGGCGGAAGGGTGAGGCGCTCTGATTCTGTTGCGTTATTTTACAACTGACGGTAGCGATTTGCGTAAGTCAGGGTAGACTAGGCGCACCATAAAAGAGAGGGATGCCGGCGGGGAATGCGCGAGCCGCGGACCTTGGGCACCCGGGCGTAACAGAATACTCACCATGAATTTATTGAAGTCACTGGCCACCGTCAGTTCCATGACCCTGTTTTCGCGGGTGCTGGGTTTTGCCCGCGATGCGATCGTCGCCCGTACTTTCGGGGCGGGGATGGCGACGGACGCCTTTTTCGTCGCATTCAAACTACCGAACCTGTTGCGGCGGATTTTCGCCGAAGGCGCCTTCTCCCAGGCATTCGTACCGATTCTGGCGGAATACAAAAGCCAGCAGGGGGAAGAGGCCACCCGGACCTTTGTCGCGTACATCGCCGGGTTGTTGACCTTGGCGCTGGCGTTGGTGACCGCTGCCGGCATGCTGGCGGCGCCCTGGGTGATTCTGGTGACCGCGCCGGGATTCGCCGACACGCCGGAGAAATTTGCCTTGACGTCGGCGCTGCTGCGCATCACATTTCCGTATATTCTGCTGATCTCGCTGGCCTCGCTGGTGGGGGCCATCCTTAATACCTGGAACCGCTTTTCGGTGCCGGCGTTCGCGCCCACGCTACTCAATGTCAGCATGATCTCGTTCGCGCTGCTGGGGGCGCCCCATTTCCATCCGCCGATTTTGGCGCTGGCTTGGGCGGTGGTGGCGGGGGGGGTATTACAGCTAGGCTATCAATTACCCCACCTGAAAAAAATCGGCATGCTGGTGCTGCCGCGCATCCGTTTACGGGATGCGGGCGTCTGGCGGGTATTGCGGCAAATGGGGCCGGCCATCCTCGGCGTCTCGGTCGCCCAGATATCCCTTATCATCAATACCATTTTCGCATCGTTTCTGGTTTCCGGCTCGGTGTCCTGGATGTATTACGCCGACCGACTGATGGAATTTCCTTCCGGCGTGCTGGGCGTGGCGTTGGGCACCATTTTGTTGCCCTCGCTGGCGAAGAGCTTTTCCAGCGGCAATCATGAGCAATACTCCCACTTAATGGACTGGGGGCTCAGACTGTGCTTCATGCTGGCGCTGCCAAGCTCCATCGCCATGGGGATTTTGTCGAAAGCGCTCACGGTGGCGCTGTTCCAGTATGGCCGCTTTTCCGCCTTCGATGCCGCCATGACCCAGCGGGCGCTTATCGCCTATTCCGTTGGGCTGATTGGTTTGATCTTGGTGAAAGTGCTGGCGCCGGGCTTCTATTCTCGCCAAGACATCAAAACCCCGGTGAAAATCGCCATGCTGACGCTGGCGGCGACGCAATTAATGAATCTGACCTTTATCGGCCCGCTCAAACATGCCGGACTGTCTTTGTCCATCGGTCTGGCCGCCTGTCTGAACGCCGGCCTGCTGTATTGGCAACTGCGCAAAAAGAAAATGTACGTCCCGCAACCGGGGTGGGGACTGTTTTTGCTGCGTCTGATTATCGCCATCGCGGGCATGGCGGCGGCGTTGCTAGGTATGTTATGGCTGATGCCCGATTGGGCGCAGGGCCATATGCCGTCCCGCTTGCTGCGGCTGGCGCTGGTGGTGGCCGTGGGCGCGGCGTCTTATTTCGCCATGCTGGGATTGCTGGGGTTCAGGTTGCGCGATTTCGCCCGGTCGGTGGGCTGACCGGGCCATCGCAACGGCCGGCGACGGATGCGCCTGGGGACCGCTACATGCGTTCGACGGTCTCGATCCCCAGCAAATCCAGACCTTGTTTCAAGGTCCGCGCGGTCAACCGCGCCAGTTTTAGCCGGCTTTGCCGTATGGCATCGCTGTCGGCGGACAAGATCGGACAATGTTCGTAAAACACGGAAAACAGCCCGGCCAGATCGTATAAATAGGCGCACAGAACATGAGGGGTTCCGTCGCGGGCAACCGTGGTGACGGCTTCTTCAAATTGCAGTAGTCGGGTCGCCAGCCGGGTTTCCTGCTCGTCTTCCAACACGATGGGCAAAACCAGATGGTCTTCCTCCAGGCCGCTGCGTTTGAACACCGATGCCACACGGGTATAGGCATATTGCATATAGGGCGCGGTATTGCCTTCGAAGGCGAGCATGTAATCCCAATCGAAAATGTAATCCGTGGCGCGGTTTTTCGACAGATCGGCGTATTTCACGGCGCCAATTCCCACCACTCGTGCCAGGTTTTCCAGCTCTTGGGCCGGCATATCCGGGTTTTTGGCGGCGATTAACCGGCGGGCGCGCTCAAGGGCCTCATCAAGCAGATCGGCCAGCTTGATGGTGCCGCCGGCGCGGGTTTTGAACGGCTTACCGTCCTTGCCAAGCATCATGCCGAACATATGATGTTCCAGCGAGACGCTTTCCGGCACGTATCCGGCTTTGCGCACGATGGTCCAGGCCTGCATCAAATGCTGATGCTGCCGCGAATCGATGTAATACAGCACCCGGTCGGCTTTGAGCGTCTCGTAGCGGTATTTGGCGCAGGCGATATCCGTGGTGGTATAAAGATAGCCGCCGTCTTTTTTCTGGATAATGACCCCCATGGGCTCGCCTTCCTTGGTGCGGAATTCGTCCAGGTAGACCACTGTGGCGCCTTCGCTTTCCACCGCCAGCCCGCGGGCTTTCAAATCGGCGACGATGACGGGCAGCATATCGTTATACAGGCTTTCGCCCATCACATCCTTGGGGGTGAGGGTGACATTTAGCCGATCGTAGAGTTTCTGGTTTTGCGCCATGGTGATGTCCACCAGTTTGCGCCACATGCGCCGGCATTCTTCATCGCCCTTTTGCAATTTGACCACATAGCCGCGGGCGCGCTCGGCGAACACCGGATCCTCGTCGTAGTGCTTCTTGGCCGCCCGGTAAAACTCCTCCAGGCTGGCGAGCCGCATATCCTGCGCATCGTCGGTTTGCAGCTTTTCCAGATACGCTATCAGCATCCCGAACTGGGTGCCCCAATCGCCCACATGGTTGGCGCGAATCACGTTATGGCCGAGGAATTCCAGCGTCCGCACCGCGGCATCGCCAATAATCGTGGAGCGCAGGTTGCCGACATGCATTTCCTTGGCCACGTTGGGCGCGGAATAATCCACCACCAATGTTTGCGGCTGCACCGCGGCGACATTGAGGCGCGGCGAGGCCAGCGCCGCCTCGGCTTGCGCCGCCAGCCAGCGTCTGTCCAGAAAAATATTGATAAAGCCCGGCCCGGCGATCTCAATCTTGTCCGCGATACCGTCTAAATCCAGCAGCGCCGCCGCTTTTTCCGCCAGTTGCCGGGGCGGCATACCCAACTGTTTGGCCAGGGGCATGACGCCGTTGGCCTGATAATCGCCGAACTGCGCTTTCGCCGACTGGCGTAGTTGCGCTTCGCTGCCCGCGGGCGCGCCGGCAGCCGATAATGCCTGGCTGACCTTTTCTGCAAGAAGAGTCTGAATATTCACCGTGTTACCTTTAATACTCGCGTTGGCGGCGGTGCCGCCGCCGGTCGTCCGATAAAGCGATCGCGCGCCGAAGATGGGGCGGAATACGCCGCTGCGGACGGTTTAGCAAAAATAGACATCGCTTATATCATAATTGGCGCGCCGCGTCAGTATGCGGATGATTGCGGCGGCACCGCCGACGCGTATCGCGATGGTCAATCATGGCGCGACGCACGCGTCAGCGATTGGCGAAAAGCGGACAGCGCGTTTGCCGCCATCGCAGCCGTCGGTTAAGAGACCGCTTGAGGGATGACGGAAGGGGAGCGGGTGAAAGACATGCTGGTGATGGCGGAAGAACAGTCAACGATTGCGGGATTTGCGGGAAGCGCCTAATTGCGTGCGGTTTCTGGTGCGAATATGCTGAATAATCGCAAATACGGCGATGATGACAAGTACCAAACATAGCGCTAATAACAACATAATCATTTACTCTATCTATTATTTAATATTGAAGCTAACGTATTTCCCTTTGCACTTCAATCCGGGTTCCTCGGGTTTAAGAATATACTGAGCATTAAATGTCCACGGGCGGCTGGAGCCCGCGCCAGACACGGCTTTACACGATATTTGCCGGGTTGTCCGCGTGAGAAGGGCCAGTATGACGCGGCCATGGCGCGAGGATGTTTTAATGCTGGTGATAATTAGATTATTAATAGATAGCAAGATAATATTAATTTTGCGACCCATGCCTTTTTAAGCTTAAGATAATGTCCACAAGGGATTTCCCGCGGCATCTTTTAGAGTGTAACCCATGGAAAGTTGGACAAAGCTAGCGCAATTAGCGGATTTAAGCGAAGATTTACCCCGGTTCGCGCGGCAATTAGCTCTTCTGGCCGAACGGTTGGGCATTAACCTGGCCGATTGCCGGGTTGATCACATCGCCGTGCGCTGCCATCGGGAAAGCACCGCCCAACGGTGGTTTGAGGGCTGGAGCCGTTACGGCCGCTGTTTCCGGAAAAGCCTGGTCAATGGACGCCCTATTGCGCTGTTTGATCTGCCGGCGCCGCTGCCGGTCGGCCGCTGGTCGGTGGATTGCCTTGAACTGCCCTGGCCCGGACCGCGCCGCTATCCCCATGAAGGTTGGGAACACATTGAAATCGTGCTGCCCGGCCCGGCGGATACCCTGTCGCAACGGGCGTTGACGCTGCTTGACGACACGGCGCTGTCGTCGCCGGATATCCATATCAGGCAAAGCGCGCCGTATGCCGGGGGAGAGGCGTTGCCCAATCCCACTTTGGCGGTGTCGGATGGCATAACGGCCATCAAGTTTCATCCCCACAGCCTGCGGGAGGTGGCCGCCAGTGAAGGCTAGCGTCGGGCGATAGCCTGCGCCATACGCTCCACGCCTTCTTCAAGCAGCGCGCGAGGGCAGCCAAAATTCAGGCGAACAAAGCGTGCATCGCCAAAATCCGCGCCGGCCGATAATCCCGCGCCGGCGTCTTCGAAAAAGCGCTGCGGGTCATCCAGCCCCAGCCCGCTGGCGTCGATCCAAGCCAGATAAGTCGCTTCAGGCGACGTCATGCGTAAACCCGGCAGCGCATTAATGCGTTCCGCCAGCCAGTCCCGGTTACCGCGCAAATAGGCCAGCAATTCGTCCAACCAGGGCTGTCCGTCGCGCCAGGCGGCGGTCGCCGCCGTATAAGCCAGCACATCCACATTCGGCACGAGTCCTGTGCGTTCGGCGATAAACCGGGTCCTTAACCGGACGTTGGGAATAATCGCCAGCGATGCGCCCAGACCGGCGATATTGAAGGTTTTCGACGGCGCCATCAGCGTGACAGACCGCTGCTCGGCGTCTTCGTTGAGCGAGGCGAACGGAATATGCCTTACGCCCGGCTCTAAAAGCAGATCGCAATGTATTTCATCGGAACAGACCCAAAGCCCGTGGCGCTGCGCGAAATCAAGCTGTTCCTCCAGTTCCCGGCGACGGTAAACGGTACCGCCGGGATTATGGGGATTACACAGTAACAGCAATTTTTCCCGTCCGGTCAGCATGGGTTCCACCGCTGTGAGATCCGCCAGCCATCGCTGCTTGCGCAGGCCCATCGGCGCAAGGCGCTGCGGACGTCCGGCGCTGCGTGCCGATGAGCGAAACGGCGGATAAATCGGGTACGGCATTACCACCTCTTCTTCCGGTCCGGTCAGGGCGCGGACGGCCAGATTAATGCCGCTGACCAGTCCGGGCAGAAAAACCAGCCATTCGGGTTTAATTCGCCACTGGTAGCGTTCCTGCATACGCTGAACAAACAGACTGATTAATTCCGGCGGCGGGAAACCGTAGCCAAAGACACCATGGGCGACCCGCGCCTGTAATGCCTCGATGATACAGGGCGGCGAACGGAAGTCGGTATCGGCGACCCACAGCGGGATAACATCCTTTTTATCATACTTTTTCCACTTATAACTGTCGCTGTGACGGCGGTCGATACTTTCATCAAAGTTGAATGCCATAGTTATTTCCTTGGGTGATAAATAAGAATTTATCGCAACATACGGATGTTCACGTCTTTTAATGCCTGTTAGTCTGGTGCGTCGAGAAGGAGTATGCAATGCCTAAACTGGAAGTCTGCTGCTATAGCGTTCAGTGTGCAATGACAGCGCAGAAAGCGGGTGCCGATAGAGTCGAGCTTTGCTCCGCGCCCAAGGAAGGCGGATTAACCCCGGCTTACGGAACACTGAAAATGGCCCGCGAAAAGGTGACGATTCCGGTGCATCCCATTATCCGTCCCCGGGGCGGTGATTTTTGCTACAGCGAACTTGAGTTTGACATCATGCTCAGCGAACTGGCCTTCATCCGCGAAATGGGGTTTCCGGGAGCGGTGATAGGCGTTCTGGATGAGGAAGGACACATCGATATGCCGCGCATGCGGCGAGTCATGCGGCAAAGCGAGGGGATGGCGATCACTTTCCATCGCGCTTTCGACATGTGCTTTAACCCCCACCAGGCCCTGGCCCAACTCACTGATCTGGGGGTGGCCCGCATACTGACCTCAGGCCAGCAACAGAACGCCGAAGCGGGTTTGGCATTATTAAGGGAACTGACCGGACAAAGTCGTGGTCCAATTATCATGGCCGGAGCGGGCGTGCGCTTGTCCAATCTGCATAAATTTCAGCGTAGCGGCATACGCGAGCTACACAGTTCGGCAAGGCAGGTCATACCCTCCGGTATGCGTTATCGGAAAGCGGGGGTCAGCATGAGTGTCGACTATGAAGCGGATGAATTCACCCACTACTGTGTTGACGGCGATATGGTCGCGGCGATGAAGCATGCACTGACATTATCCAGCCTATCGCCACGTTTGGCCTGAATACGTTTTTGCCGCGCACACGAACTAACCCGCGTGATGCTTGCAAGTACCAAGCCCCAACCTCTTTTTTGGGGCTTTTTTTTGTCTAGGGTTTGCTCGCGGTGATAATGGCCCGTAATGGCGCCGGATAGCCTTCCACCGTTTTGCGCGGATCGTCGGGGTCAAGAAAATCCGCCAGGGATTCATTGGTCATCCAGCTTGTCCGCCGTTGTTCGTCGAGGGAGGTGGCCGTGGTATCCGCCAGGCGTATCTGCGCAAAGCCGCATTTCGCCAGCCAGTCCATCAGGGCCGCCGCCGAAGGAATGAAATACACATTGCGCATGCGGGCGTAACGTTCCCCCGGCAACAAGACCTGTCGCGAATCCCCTTCCACCACCAGCGTCTCCAGCACCAGCTCGCCCCCTGCCGTCAGTTGGGCTTTCAATTGCAGCAAATGGTCCAGCGGCGATCGGCGATGATACAGCACCCCCATGGAAAATACCGTATCGAAAGCCGCCAGCTCGGGCAACTGTTCAATGCCCAGCGGCAGCAAATGGGCCCGTTGATCATTGCCGAGCAGCTTGCGCACCGACTCGAACTGGCAAAGAAACAGCGGCGTCGGATCGATTCCCACCGCCAGTTGCGCCCCTGCGCCTACCATGCGCCACAGATGATAGCCGCTGCCGCAGCCCACATCCAGTACCCGGCGTCCGGAGAGGGGCTGGATATGCGGCAGCAGCCGTTGCCATTTCCAATCCGAACGCCATTCGGTATCGATTTCAATGCCATAAAGGGAAAACGGGCCTTTCCGCCAGGGCATCAGTTGCCGCAGCAACGCCTCCATCCCTTCGCGCCGGCCGTCGGTGAGCGGCGTTTCGCTTTGCGCGTCGACGCCGCACGACAAATCCAGCCGCGCCGGCGTCAACGCCGGCAACCGCTCAACGGCATTAAACCACTGGCTGTACCTGCCGTGCGGCGTGGCCTGGCGCCAGTCATCCAATTGGGCGGGCAGGGTGGTCAGCCAGTGACTGAGAGGACCCTTGGCGATCAACTGATAAAAATCCCCGAAATCGATCATCCGGCGCGCTCCGGCTTGATGGCGATCAGCGAGCCGAAATTGAAACACTGAAACCAGATTTCCGCGTGCCCGAACCCGGCCTGGCGCAAGCGCGCCTTGTGGGTCTCCACCGTATCGGTCAGCATGACATTCTCCAGCATGCTGCGCTTCTGGCTGATTTCCAGTTCGCTGTAGCCGTTGGCCCGTTTAAAGTCATGGTGCATATTGAACAGCAACTCGTTGATCTGGCCGTCCTGAAAGCTCAGTTTCTCCGACAATACCACGGCGCCGCCGGGATTAAGACCGGCGAAAACCTTGTCCAGCACCAACTGGCGGTCGTCCGGCGCCAGAAACTGCAAAGTAAAATTCAGCACCACCAGCGACGCGTTGTCGATGGGAATGGCGCGGATATCGGCGGTCATCACGTCCGCGGGCGTAGCGGCCCGGAAGGCGTCGATATGCCGGCGGGCGCGTTCGGTCATGGCCGGAGAGTTGTCCACCGCGATAATCCGGCAATGCTCGGCGGTAATGGCGCGCCGCATGGCCAGGGTCGCCGTCCCAAGGGAGCAGCCGAGATCGTAGATGTGCGAGCCGGGTCGGGCGAAGCGCCCGGCCAGCATGCCAATCATGGAGATAATGGTGGAATAGCCGGGTACCGAACGCTGAATCATATCGGGGAAGACTTCGGCCACCCGTTCATCGAACGTCCAGTCGCCAAGATTGGCGATGGGCGCCGAAAAAAGCATATCGCGGTTTGTCATGGTCATTTCGGGAATGTACGGAAAAGGGCTATTCTAGCAGATCCGCGCCGTAAAGCATGCCACCCCTTCCGGGCGCGGCCATGCCGGCCCCGCTCAATCCCCGTGATTCGCGACAAAGCGCCGGGGGCCGGCCCTGTGGTTTCAGAACAGCAAATCTTGTTGCGGCCAGACCGGGGCGGAACCGATGTCGGGCAACTTTTCCGCCAGCATAGGCCATAGCGCCTGCGCCAGCGACGGCGCATGGGCGATATCCGGCGTGTGGATAAAAAGAAACGGCGTGTGCCGGCAAAGCCAGTGCGGCAGGCGTTCCAGCCAGGGTTGGAACAGTTGCAGGCTTTCAGCGAAATCATCGCTGCCGATGTAGCGTATTAACGGTCGTTCGGCGGTCAATACCGCATGGACGGGCACTTTAGGTTTTTTGCGTTGCGCCGCCAGCAGCGCCGGCGCGCCGGAACGGGCCGAATGGACCGGCCGGCTGTCGAGAATGACCCGGTTGACGCCGCGTTGGTGCAGGCCGCGATTAAGCTGGCGCTCTTCCTCGCCCTTGGCGAAAAACTGGGGATGGCGCACTTCCACCCCATAATGGAAGGCGACCGGCAAGGCATCGAGAAACGTCCACAGGGCGGGGAGATCCGCTGGCGCAAACGCGGCCGGTAATTGCAGCCAGTATTGCCCAATGCGTTCCGCCAACGGCTCCAGCGTGAGGAAGAATTGCGCCAGCGGGTGATGGAAATCGCGCAATCCGCCCTGATGGCTGATGGCCGCCGGAAATTTAAGACAAAACCGGAAATCATCGGTGGTCATGGCGCGCCATTCGAGCACCCGCCTGGCGTCCGGCAGTGCATACAGCGTGGTATTGCCCTCCACGCAGTTGAAATACCGGGCGTAATCGGCCAGGGTGCGCATACCGAACCTGCTCCATCCGCCATGTTGCCATTGCGGTAGGCCGATGTAGATCACGGCGCCGGCCACACCGATGCCGCGCCGTTTGCCCATTGGGTCGAAGGCGGCCTGCCACCCGCCCCATGGCGACCGGATTCAGGCGAGAGCGGCCAGCACTTCCTCGCTGCTACGCACCCGGCCGATACGCGGGAAAATATTCTGAAAGCTATTGTCATGTTGTTCCTTGTTGTGGGCGCTGCAGGCGTCCTCCACCAGCACCAGGCCGAACCCCATCTCCCAGGCGTTGCGCGCCGTGGATTCCACGCCGATATTGGTGGAAATGCCCGCCAATATCACGGTCTCGATACCGCGGCGACGCAATTGCATTTCCAGCTCGGTGCCGTAGAACGCGCCCCACTGGCGTTTGATAATGCGGATGTCGCTGTCTTGCGCCTGCAATTGCGTCGGGAATCGCCACCATTCGGCAGGCAGCTCGCCGCCGCCCATGACCGCGTCCACCGGCTGTTTCAGCGCTTCGGCGAAATCCGGCGACCAGCCGACCCGTACCAGAAAAACCGGCGCGCCCTTTTCACGACAGCGCTGCGCCAGCCGCCCGGCCCGCGTCACCACATCCAGGGCGCTGTGCGGCCCGCCGGCGAACGGCAAAATGCCCTCCTGCAAATCAATCAGCACCAGCGCGGTATGGGAGGGATCGAGCTTCAGATCGCGTTTTAGCATAATGCATCTCCTGTCATTTGAAAAACCGGACTCATCGGCAATGTACTTTTAGCACACAGACGGGCAAGGGTATGCCAGTCATCGGGGGAACCGACAGCCCTCCGGCCAAAAAATATGTTAAAAAATATGTTAATATGCCCGTCAACGGGAATCATATCAGGTGATATCAATCATTATTTGCGCGGTCCCCGCGCCGCAAGCGGCGATGGACTTATCCTGACGCGTAATTTCCTTTATAATGGCCGCCTTTCGCATGCCGGCGCAACGCCAATGCACAGCCGTCAGTCCCAATGAATAATGAACAGTCTTTATCCCCTTGAGATGGCAGGACGGCACGGGCTTAAATTTAAGGATATCGTTATGCGTACTGTATATTGCGGTCAACTCAATCTGTCCCACGTCGGCCAGGAAGTGACCCTGTGCGGCTGGGTTAACCGCCGTCGCGATCTTGGCGGGCTGATTTTCATTGACATGCGGGACCGCGAAGGGCTGGTACAGGTATTTTTCGATCCCGACCGGCAGGCGGCTTTCGCGCTCGCGGCGGAACTGCGCAATGAATACTGCATTCAGTTGACCGGCACGGTTCGGCCGCGGCCGGACAGTCAAATCAACAACGACATGGCTACCGGCGCGGTGGAAGTGCTGGCCGCCGACCTGTCCATCATCAACCGCGCCGAACCGTTGCCGCTGGATTCCAATCAAAACAACACCGAAGAACAGCGCCTGAAATACCGCTATCTGGATCTGCGGCGCCCGGAAATGGCCCAGCGTCTCAAAACACGGGCGCGCATCACCAGTTTTGTGCGCCGTTTCATGGACGGCGAGGGCTTTTTGGATATCGAGACGCCCATGCTGACCAAAGCGACCCCGGAAGGCGCCCGCGATTATCTGGTGCCAAGCCGGGTACACAAGGGCAAATTCTATGCGTTGCCGCAGTCGCCGCAACTCTTCAAGCAATTGTTGATGATGTCGGGGTTTGATCGCTATTACCAGATTGTAAAGTGTTTTCGCGACGAGGACTTGCGCGCCGATAGGCAGCCGGAATTCACCCAGATCGACGTTGAGACTTCATTTATGACTGCCCCGCAGGTGCGTGAAGTAATGGAACGCCTCATCCGTGCTTTGTGGCAGGCGATCCTGGGCGTCGACCTGGGCGCGTTTCCGGTGATGACCTACGCCGAGGCCATGCGGCGGTACGGTTCGGACAAGCCTGATCTGCGCAATCCGCTGGAAATCGTCGATGTGGCGGATCTGGTCAAGGATAGTGAGTTCAAGGTATTTTCCGGGCCGGCCAATGACGCCAAGGGTCGGGTGGCCGCGCTTCGCGTGCCGGGCGCGGGGCATCTGAGCCGTAAGCAGATCGACGAATACGCCAAATTCATCGAGATATACGGCGCCAAGGGGCTGGCCTATATTAAAGTGAACAATCGCGCGGCGGGGCTGGAAGGCGTGCAAAGTCCGGTGGCCAAGTTCCTGACCGCCGACGTGTTGACGGCGATTTTGGACCGCACCGCCGCGGCGGACGGGGATATCATTTTCTTTGGCGCGGATCGGGCCAAGGTGGCCACGGACGCACTGGGCGCGTTGCGTCTGAAGCTGGGGCGTGATGTGCAACTGACCGACGAACGGCGCTGGGCGCCGTTGTGGGTGATTGATTTTCCCATGTTCGAGGAAGACGACGAGGGCGGCTTGGCCGCCATGCATCATCCGTTCACCGCGCCGCTGGACACCACGCCCGAGGCGCTGCGGGCCGAACCGCTGTCCGTGGTGGCCAACGCCTACGACATGGTGTTGAACGGCTATGAGGTCGGCGGCGGTTCGGTGCGCATCCACCGCAGCGAGATACAACAAACGGTATTCGGCATTCTGGGCATTAACGAGCAGGAGCAGCGTGAAAAATTCGGTTTTCTGCTCGATGCCCTAAAATACGGTACGCCGCCGCACGCGGGTCTGGCATTTGGCCTGGACCGGCTGGTGATGCTGCTGACCGGGACCGACAACATCCGCGATGTCATCGCCTTCCCGAAAACCACCGCGGCCGCCGATCTGATGACCGACGCGCCCAGTTTCGGCAATCCCGACGCGCTGGCGGATTTGTCCATCGCCGTGGTTGGCAAGGGCAAGGACGCAATGGAACGCGGACAACGCTAAATGGCCTGGAAGCGTCCGCTGTCGGTTCTCATCGTCATCTACGCCCGGGACAGCGGCCGGGTTTTGATGATGCAGCGTCGGGATGATCCTGACTTCTGGCAATCGGTTACCGGCAGCCTGGAGGCGGGCGAAACCCCCGCTCAAGCGGCCAAGCGGGAAGTTTGCGAGGAAACCGGCATTGATATCGATGCCGAACAATTGACGCTGCGGGACTGCGAGCGTTGCGTCGAGTTTGAAATTTTCAGTCATTTACGCCACCGATATGCGCCAGGAGTGACGCGCAATACAGAATACTGGTTCAGTTTGCAGCTACCCTCTGAGCGTACGCCAGTCATCAGCGAACACCTGGCGTACCGTTGGCTCGGCGCCGAACAGGCCGCCTTATTGACCAAGTCCTGGAGCAATCGGCAGGCGATTGAAGAATTTGTTATTTATCCGGCCTGAAAAGGCTTATTTCGGAGAACGTTATGGCAGGTCATAGCAAGTGGGCCAATACCAAGCATCGTAAAGCGGCTCAAGACAGCAAACGCGGAAAAATCTTCACCAAAATCATTCGCGAACTGGTGACCGCCGCCCGGCTCGGCGGCGGTGACGCCGGCTCTAATCCCCGGTTACGCGCCGCGGTGGACAAGGCGCTGGCCAACAATATGACGCGGGATACCCTTAATCGCGCCATCGCGCGGGGCGTCGGCGGCGACGATGGCGCGGAAATGGAAACCATCATATACGAGGGCTACGGCCCCGGCGGCACGGCGGTCATGGTTGAATGCCTGAGCGACAACCGCAATCGCACCGTATCCGAAGTGCGTCACGCTTTCACCAAGACCGGCGGCAACCTGGGCACCGACGGCTCGGTGTCCTATTTGTTCAGCAAAAAAGGCGTCATCTCTTTTGCGCCGGGGCTGGACGAGGATCAGGTGATGGATGCGGCCATCGAAGCCGGCGCGGACGATGTGGTGACCTATGATGACGGC
Source organism: Martelella alba (assembly GCF_005217455.1). GTDB lineage: Bacteria > Pseudomonadota > Gammaproteobacteria > Enterobacterales > Enterobacteriaceae > Acerihabitans. Next base: position 261,526 of record NZ_SZPQ01000002.1, on the reverse strand, counting down.
GCCATCGACGTGTATACCACGCCGGAAAGCTTTGGCGTGGTGAAAGACGCGCTGGAGGCCGTCGGCCTGCATGCCGAGGAATCCGAGGTGGCGATGATCCCCTCCACCAAGGCCGATCTGGATGAGGAAACCGCCCCCAAACTGTTGCGTCTCATTGATATGCTCGAAGATTCTGACGACGTGCAGGAGGTCTACCACAACGGCGACATTTCCGATGAGGTGGCGGCAACCCTGTGAAGAAAGTCACCCGGCGCCGTGCGGGCCTGAGTGGTGCCGGACGATGACGGTCATCCTCGGTATCGACCCCGGTTCGCGCATTACCGGCTATGGCATCGTGCGCCAGCAAGGCCGGACGCTGGCCTACCTCGGCAGCGGCTGCATCCGAACCGTGGCGGATGATTTACCCACCCGCTTGAAGCGGATTTATGCCGGGATCACGGAAATCATTACCCAGTTTCGGCCGGACCTGTTGGCCATCGAGCAGGTGTTCATGGCCAAAAACGCCGATTCGGCGCTTAAACTCGGCCAAGCGCGCGGGGTGGCCATTGTGGCGGCCATGAACCAAGACGTACCGGTTTTTGAATACGCCGCCCGTCAAGTCAAGCAGACCGTGGCCGGCGTGGGGTCGGCCGAAAAAGCGCAAGTACAGCATATGGTACGGGTATTGCTGAAATTGCCCGCCAATCCGCAGGCGGATGCCGCGGATGCGCTGGCAATCGCCATCACTCACTGCCATATCAGCCAGAATGCGGCACGGATGGGCAACAGCCGCCTTAACTTGTCGCGCGGCAGGCTTTCCTGAAGGGAAACCGCCGGATTATTCGACAGTAGCGCGCGGAAGAAACATGACTTTCAGGCTGGATATTTATCCAGCCTTTATTTTGTGTTATACACCTATCATACTTCACGTTGCTTCTTTGCTTGGCGGCGCTCGTTCCCGGTGACAGTGAGACAATAATAAGGAGCATTGATGTGATTGGACGGATAAGAGGGGTTATCCTGGAAAAACAGCCTCCGCAGATCTTGCTGGAGGCCCATGGCGTCGGTTATGAGATCCACATGCCCATGACCTGTTTTTACGCCTTGCCGGAAACCGGCCAGGAGGCGGTGGTATATACCCATTTCGTGGTGCGTGAAGACGCGCAGCTGTTGTTCGGGTTCAATGAAAAACAAGAGCGTGCCCTGTTTCGCGAGTTGATTAAGGTCAATGGCGTGGGGCCGAAACTTGCGCTGGCCATACTGTCGGGCATGTCGGCCAGGCAGTTCGTCAGCGCGGTGGAGCGCCAGGAAATCAGCGCCCTGGTCAAACTGCCCGGCGTCGGTAATAAAACCGCCGAGCGGCTGGTGGTGGAAATGAAGGACAGATTCAAGGGCATGAACGGCGATCTGTTCGCCCCCGGCGCCGCGGATATGCCGCCGAGCGCGCCCGTGGCCGGCGGGACGGAAAAGGATAAAGAAGCGGAAGCGGTTGCCGCGCTGGTGTCGTTGGGTTATAAACCCCAAGAGGCCAGTAAGCTGGTCAATAAAGTGGCGCGGCCGGACGCCGACTGCGAAACGTTGATCCGCGACGCGCTGCGCGCCGCGTTGTGAGGTAAAGGATGATTGAGGCAGATCGTTTGATTTCCGCCGGTGTGGTGCTGCCCGAAGAGGTCATCGACCGGGCCATCAGGCCGAAAACCCTGGCGGATTATATCGGCCAGCCGCATGTGCGCGAGCAAATGGAAATTTTCATCCAGGCGGCGAAATTGCGCGGCGATGCCCTCGATCATCTGTTGATATTCGGTCCGCCGGGACTGGGTAAGACGACCCTGGCCAATATCGTCGCCAATGAAATGGGGGTGAGTTTACGCACCACCTCCGGACCGGTACTGGAAAAACCCGGCGATCTGGCGGCGCTGCTGACCAATCTCGAGCCGCACGATGTCCTGTTCATCGATGAAATCCACCGCTTGTCGCCGGTGGTGGAAGAAGTCCTGTATCCGGCCATGGAAGATTATCAACTTGATATCATGATAGGCGAGGGGCCGGCGGCGCGCTCCATCAAGATCGATCTGCCGCCTTTCACCCTGGTGGGCGCCACCACGCGGGCCGGCTCACTGACGTCTCCGTTGCGCGATCGGTTCGGTATCGTGCAACGGCTGGAATTTTACCAAGTGGCGGATTTACAGCATATCGTCAAGCGCAGCGCCGAATGCCTGGACTTGCCTATCACCGAGGACGGCGCCCACGAAATCGCCAAACGGGCGCGAGGCACGCCCCGTATCGCCAACCGGCTGTTGCGCCGGGTACGGGATTTCGCCGAGGTGCGCGCGCAGGGCGTCATAAGCGATGAGGTGGCGATCAACGCCCTGGATTTGCTGAATGTCGACACCGAGGGGTTCGATTTCATGGACCGCAAGTTACTGCTGGCCATCATCGACAAGTTCGTCGGCGGTCCGGTGGGGCTGGATAATCTGGCGGCGGCCATCGGCGAAGAAAAGGAAACCATCGAAGATGTACTGGAGCCTTTTCTGATCCAGCAGGGGTTTATCCAGCGCACGCCCCGTGGCCGGATCGCCACCGCTTACGCTTATCGGCACTTTGGTATCGACCGCGACGATGACTCGCAGGCATAATCGGTGACGGGCCCCGTCGGCGGCCCGCCATGCCAACGTTGTCGTTGGCGCGCGGCCGCCCTAGGCGAACACCGCCGTCAACCCGCCCCCATGCGGGCGAGGGCAGAGCAGTGGCGGCGTTGCGTTGCGCCCGCCTGGGCGATTCGGCGCTAGATACGTTGGCGATACCCCAGACTCAGCACAAATAGCAACGAGGCGCATAACACCACCGAGGGGCCGGCCGGCGTATCATACCAGGCCGACAGGCCCAATCCGCCTGTGACGGCCAGCATGCCGGCAATCGCGGCCAGCAGCGCCATCTGTTCCGGCGTGCGGGAAAAACGGCGGGCCGCGGCGGCCGGTATAATGAGCAGGGAGGTAATAATAAGCGCACCGACAAATTTCATGGCCAGCCCGATGGTCAACGCGGTCAACAGCATCAGCAGCAGTTTGACGCGCGGCAGGCTAATGCCGTCCACATGGGCCAGTTCAGGACTGATGGTGACTGACAGTAATGACCGCCACTGCCAGGCCAGCAGCGCCAATACCACGATGACGCCGCCGGCGATGGGCAGAATATCGTCAAACGTTACCGACAGCAGATCGCCGAACAGATAAGCCATCAAATCCACCCGCACATCCGACATCAGACTGACCACCACCAGACCCAGCGACAGCGCGCTGTGCGCCAAAATCCCCAGCAGCGTATCTATGGCCAGTTGCGGAAAGCGCTCCAGCCAGACCAGGCCCAGCGCCAACAGCAGCGTAACCGCGATCACCGCATAGAACGGATTGACGTTAAGCAGTAACCCCAGGGCGACGCCCAGCAGCGAAGCGTGGGCCAGGGTATCGCCGAAATACGACATCTTGCGCCAGACCACGAAAGAGCCCAACGGACCGGCCGCCAACGCCAGCAAAATCCCGGCCAGCCAGCCGGGCAGCAATAACGCCATCATAACCGGCGCGCCTTCCGCCGGATCGTATTCCCCCGGCACGGCTCATCGAGGGGATCATGCTGGTGGCGATACAATGTCAGTTGCGTCATAGATACCCGTCATACTTCACGTTGCCTCTTTGTTGGCTTCGCTCGCTCACGTTGGCCACATAGTCGGCTATGCTCCTGGGGACCTGTTCGCTTGACGCCGCGATGCCACTCGACGCATTCAGCGCATACTGCCGGCCAAAGAGCGCCACGAATTCGGGGTGGGCCGACACGGTTTGCGGTGTGCCGATGCAGCGGATATGGCGATTCAGACACAACACCTCGTCGGTTTTGGTCATCACCAGATGCAGATCATGGGACACCATCAATACCCCGCACCCCAGACTCAGGCGCAACCGGTCTATCAGATCGTAGAGCGCGGCCTGTCCCCCCACGTCCACCCCCTGAGTCGGTTCGTCCAGCACCAGCAACTGCGGTCGGGTGAGCAGGGCGCGCGCCAATAGCACCCGCTGCATCTCGCCGCCGGACAGTTTCTGCATGGGCAGGCCGCGCAAATACCCGGCCCCGACCCGGGATAGCGCGGGGTCGATATCGGTTTTTTTCACCCCTTGTCGCAAGCGCATAAACCGCTCCACCGTCAGCGGCAGCGTCGCATCCAGATGGATTTTTTGCGGCACATAGCCGATACCGAGCGTTCGGTCGCGTCGTAACGCGCCGCTGTCCGGTTTTATCAATCCCAGCACCACCCGGACCAGCGTGGATTTACCGGCCCCGTTGGGGCCGACCAACGTTAGGATGCGTCCGGATTGCAACGTCAGTGAAATATCGGAAAGAACGCGCCTGGCGCCGAAACTCACAGATATATGGTCGAGTGCTACCAGCGTCGTCATGTGATTAAACGTTACGAAACAAACAAATTGTTATATTATCACACGCCGAATCGTTGCCGAAGAGAATTATCATCATGAATTCACCTCAGACAAAATGGCTAGGCGCCCTGATAACGGCTGTTCTCCTGCTGATTGGCGCTGCCGGACAGAGCAGGGCGGCCATGCTGGTCTCCATCCGCCCCCTGGGATTTATCGCCTCGGCCATCGGCGATGGCGTCATCGACACCGATATCCTGCTGCCTGACGGCGCCTCGCCGCACGGCTACGCGCTGCGCCCCTCCGACCTTGGCCGGATTCGCCGCGCCGATCTGGTGATATGGATCGGGCCGGAAATGGAGGCCTTTCTGACCAAACCGGTCAGGGAATTGCCGGCGCAGAGCGTATTGACGCTTAGCGATCTGCCGTCGGTGCGGCCGTTGCTGCAACTGGGCCATGACGACGATGACACCCGGTCCGCCCATGGCGACCATGATCATGGCCGGGTCAATATGCATTTATGGCTATCGCCGGCCATCGCCGAAGCCGCCGCCATTGCTATTCATGATCGCTTGTTGGCCTTAAAACCCGATAAGAAATCACAATTAGATGAAAATCTACAATCTTTCACCGCGTCCTTGACAAAAAATGACAAAACAATCGCTACAATGCTAGCGCCGGTTGCCGGGAAGGGCTATTTCGTCTTCCACGACGCCTATGGCTATTTCGAGAAACACTACGGGTTGTCCCCGCTGGGGCATTTCACCCTTAATCCCGAAATTCAGCCCGGCGCCCAGGCCTTACATACTATCCGAACACAGTTGGTTGAGCATAAAGCCGTATGCATTTTTGCTGAGCCGCAATTCAGGCCGGCCGTTATTGATGCCGTGGCAAGGGGAACGTCGGTGCGCAAAGGCACGCTGGACCCGCTGGGAATCGGCATCCCCTTAGGCAAGGAGAGTTATTTCCGTTTTTTGACGCAACTGTCCGACGCCTATTTGAGCTGCCTGAATACACATCCATGAGGAAAGGAATAGGTGCCGCAGCTCGTACGTTCCATCGCCCTGGCATATAATAATCTGCCCAAACCCCACCGCGTAATGCTGGGGTCTCTGACGTTAATCACCCTTGCCGTCGCAGTTTGGCGGCCTTATGGCTACTCTCCGGTATCCACCACCACGGTTTCCGACGATGCCGGCAGCCGTCCCCTCCCGCCGGTCAAAAAGACCCTGAGCAATTTGGCGCCGGGGTCCAGCGAGCCTCTGGAGCAGGCGCCGGCCGTCAATGACGACGATGTGCCCCCGGTGGACGATCTCGACGAAAAAATCACCGGCGAAACCGGCGTCCATGATTATGTCGTTTCGGAAGGCGATACGCTTGGCAGCATATTGACCCAATACGGCATTGATATGTCAGAGGTGACCCAACTGGCGCAGCAGTTTCCGCAACTGCGCAATTTGCAGATAGGCCAGCGGATATCCTGGACCTTGAACGATGCCGGCAATCTGCAACGTTTGACATGGGAAATGTCGCGGCGGGAAACCCATACCTATGATTTGGTCAATGGCGCTTTCAAGGAAAGCGTGGCTCAGCAGGCCGGGGTATGGCGCGATGTCGTGGTACGGGGCAAGGTCGACGGCAGTTTTATCAACAGCGCGCGTTCGGCGGGCTTATCCGGCGAGGAAATCAGTTCGGTCATCAAGGCATTGCAATGGCAACTGGATTTTCGGAAATTGCAGCAGGGCGATGCGTTTTCCGTGCTGACCTCCCGTGAAATGCTCAATGGCCGTAGCGAGCAAAGCGATTTGGTGGGGGTGCGCCTGCATACCGGCGGCAAGGATTACTACGCTTTCCGCGCTGACGACGGTAAATTTTACAACCGCGACGGCGCCGGTCTGGCCCGCGGTTTTCTGCGTTTTCCCACCGCCAAGCATTACCGTGTTTCATCGAATTTCAATCCGCGGCGCCTGAACCCCGTGACCGGCCATATCGCCCCCCATCGCGGCGTGGATTTCGCCATGCCGGTGGGTACGCCGGTGCTGGCGGTGGGTGACGGGGAAGTGGTGGTCAGCAAAAACGGTGACGGGGCCGGCAATTACATCGCCATTCGTCACGGACGCCAATATATGACCCGCTATATGCACCTCAAAACCCTGCTGGTTAAACCCGGTCAAAAGGTGAAGCGCGGCGAGCGCATCGCCTTGTCCGGCAACACAGGGCGATCCACCGGGCCGCATTTGCATTTTGAAATCTGGATCAATAATCAGGCGGTCAATCCCCTGACCGCCAAACTGCCCCGCACCGAAGCGCTTTCCGGACGGGAGCGCGTCGATTACCTGGCGCAAGTCAAGGAAGCGATGCCGCAATTGCAACCCAACTGAATCCTGACCCATTCGAATGGCATCGCGGCGTTGGTTGAGCGACACGTTGGCCAGGAAGAGGCTAAACCGCCGGCAGTGGGTTTTTGGTGAGTGACGGGACGTCACTCACCCACGGGAGCATAGCCTTTTACGCCGCCGCGCCAGACGATACTGGCTTACCGGTCGCGGTTTGCCGATAATAGCGGCCCGGTCATCAGTTCCGGTAAGGCAACCCGGTAAAAACAGAGTGCAGAGACAGACATGGAAAACGCTCACAAAGCCACATCCGCGGTCGAGTTCATTCCCGAGTTCAAAACGCGATTTTTTTTGCCCCGGTATTGGGGCATCTGGTGCGCCATAGGCTTAATCGCCGGCGCGACATACGTTGCGCCGCGATGGCGTGATCCGGTGTTGGGCGCGCTGGGCAAGCTGGCGGGGAAATTCGCCAAAGGCGCACGCCGTCGCGCCCGGGCCAATATCCGTTATTGCCTGCCGGAACTGTCCGAGGCGCAACGGGAAGGTCTGATAGACGAAATGTTCGCCATGATCCCGCAATCGACGGTTTTCATGGCCGAATTGGTCTGCCGCGATTACGCCCGGTTGAGCAAGCGGGTCCACTGGCATGGGGAAGACATCCTCCAGGGCCTGTGCGACAGCCAACGCAATATTATTTTCCTCGTGCCGCATGGTTGGGCGGTGGATGTCCCGGCCATGTTGCTGGCGGCGCGGGGACAGAAAATGGCGGCGATGTTTCACAATCAGAGCAACGAACTGGTGGATTATGTCTGGAACCGTATGCGGCGCAGCTTTGGGGGACGCCTGCATGCGCGCAATGACGGTATCAAACCCTTTCTCGCATCGGTCCGCCAGGGGTATTGGGGCTACTATCTCCCTGATCAGGACCACGGACCGGAGCACAGCATATTTGTGGATTTTTTCGCCACATACAAGGCGACCCTGCCGGTTATCGGCCGGATGATGAAGATTTGCCGGGCCGCGGTGGTGCCGCTATTTCCGGTATACAACAATCGCACCGGCGAACTGGATGTCTATATCAGGCCGCCCATGGACGATATCGCCGAGGCGGACGACCGGCAAATAGCCCGCCGCATGAACGAGGAAGTGGAAAATCTGGTCCGGCCGAATCCCGAGCAGTATACCTGGATCTTGAAACTGCTTAAAACCCGCAAGCCGGGCGATGCCAACCCTTATCAACGCTGAGCGGGCCTCGCCGGATTACGCCGTGCGGTTCGCGCTGTCCCGGCGGGGGAAGGCGGCGCCATAGCAAAAAGCCCTCCACAGTGGGAGGGCTTGATATCCGCCGCCGGCGCGGCGGGCAAAATTTATTCCACCCGCAAGATACGGCTGGTATTGGTGGTGCCCACCGTGCCCATGACATCGCCCTGCGTGATAATCACCAAATCGCCGGACACCAAAAAACCCTTGTCCCGCAACAGATTGATAGCCTGGGTGGCAGCAAAGACGCCTTCGCCGTCGCTATTGAAATACACCGGCGTTACTCCCCGGTATAAAGCGGTGAGGTTCAGGGTATGCTCATGGCGCGACAGGGCGAAAATCGGCAGCCCTGAACTGATACGGGACATCATCAGCGGCGTGCGTCCCGATTCCGTCAAGGTAATGATGGCGCTGACGCCCTTGAGGTGATTGGCGGCATACATGCTGGACATGGCAATGGCTTCTTCGATGTTATCGAATTGCACGTCCAGCCGGTGTTTGGAGACATTGATGCTGGGTATTTTCTCCGCGCCGAGACAAACGCGCGCCATGGCGGCCACGGTTTCCGCCGGGTATTGGCCGGCGGCGGTTTCGGCGGACAGCATTACCGCATCGGTGCCGTCCAGCACGGCATTCGCCACGTCCATCACCTCGGCCCGGGTGGGCATCAGATTGGTGATCATGGATTCCATCATCTGCGTGGCGGTGATCACCGCGCGGTTTAGTTTACGGGCGCGGCGGATCAGTTTCTTCTGGATCCCCACCAGCTCGGGATCGCCGATTTCAACGCCCAGATCGCCTCGAGCGACCATCACCACATCGGAGGCCAGGATGATATCGTCCATGGCTTCGTCGCTGGATACCGCTTCGGCTCGCTCCACCTTGGAGATGATCTTGGCGTTGCAACCGGCATCGCGCGCCAGTCGGCGGGCGTAATTAAGGTCTTCGCCGGTACGCGGGAAAGAGACCGCCAGATAGTCCACGCCGATTTTCGCCGAGGTCAGGATATCAAGCTTGTCCTTCTCCGTCAGGGCAGACGCCGTCAGCCCCCCGCCCATTTTGTTGATGCCCTTGTTGTTGGACAGCGGACCGCCCACGGTCACTTCGGTATGCACCTGGGCGCCGGATACCTCCTGAACCTTGAGCTGCACGCGCCCATCGTCCAGCAACAGAATGTCGCCGGGCACCACATCGCCGGGCAAGCCCTTATAGTCGATGCCGACCCTTTCCCGGTCGCCTTCGCCCTTGCCCAGATTGGCATCGAGTATGAACTTGTCACCTACGCTAAGGAATATCTTGCCCTCCCTGAAAGTGGAAACACGGATTTTCGGTCCCTGTAAATCCCCCAGGATCGCCACATGCCTTCCCAGCTTGGCGGCAATCTCACGTACCTTATTGGCGCGGATCAGATGATCTTCTGTGCTGCCGTGGGAAAAATTGAGGCGAACCACATTGGCGCCGGCGGCAATGACCTTTTCGAGGTTATTGTCTCGGTCGGTGGCTGGCCCCAGCGTGGTTACGATTTTGGTTCTTCTGAGCCGTCTGGACATGGTAACTCCGTTGACTTGGGCATTATTGGTGTAGCAAAAATCCATCGTATCATTCATTATCCCGGTAGCCGGCTTAATGGCTGCGGAAGAGGCGTGATACGGCTGTGTAAAGTCTTCCCTCGCATCTGACAAGGGCCGGTCCGTTTTTCGGCCCCCTGGTGAGGTTATTTTTCATATAATACGGTATTAATCAAATTTATATGCGGCGGAATCCACTTTATCAAAGCGCGATTCCTTCAGGGCTTCCTTGACCCGTTTCAGGTTGTCTCTGAATTTGGCCCCTCGGCGCAAAGTAAAACCGGTGGCCAAAACATCGATTAATGTCAACTGGGCAATCCTGGATATCATCGGCATAAAGACATCGGTATCCTCGGGGACATCCAGAGCCAGCGTAAGAGAAGCCTCGCGGGATAGCGGCGAGTAAGGCGACGTTACGGCGATGACGGTAGCGTCATTTTCGCGCGCCAATTGCGCCAGGTCCACCAGTATTTTGGTCCGACCGGTATGGGAAATCAGCACCACCACATCCCCTTCGCCGCAATTCATGCAACTCATGCGCTGCATGACGATATCCTCGGAATAGACGATGGGAATGTTAAAACGAAAGAATTTATTCATTGCGTCATGGGCGACGGCGGCTGAGGCGCCAAGACCGAAAAACGAGATTTTTTTCGCCTGGGTCAGCAAATCCACCGCCCGGTTGACGGCGGCGATATCCAACCGGGTTTTCACCTGTTCCAGGCTGGCCATGGTGGACTCGAAAATCTTCACCGTGTAGGAATCGACGCTGTCGTCTTCATCCACATTCCGGTTTACATACGGTGTGCCATTAGCCAAACTCTGAGCAAGCTGCAATTTGAAATCGGGGTAGCCTTTGGTATCCAGACGGCGGCAGAAACGATTGACGGTAGGCTCGCTGACATCGGCCATCCGGGCCAACAGCGCGATGCTGGCGTGAATGGCGCTTTGGGGAGAAGCGAGAATCACGTCCGCCACCTTCCGTTCGGATTTGCTCAGCAACTCCCTATGGCTGTTGATCTTTTCCAGCATGTTCATAAGTGAATAGCTCATGGTTTTAGCCGATTTCACCTAAAGATGAAATCATTACCGTTTTGATGAAATATACTACGTGCCGGTAAGCAAAGGCAGCGAATCCGGCTGACATAGCGAGTTTTTTGCCAGAGTATGACCCGTGTCTAACTTTCAAAGATGTAATATATTGACATTAATGTATATAAATTACATTTTTATCAGCGGTTACTAGTTGAAATAAGCTGATAAAAGTGCTGCATAGGGTCTTTTTCTGATAATTTACTGGTTGATGTCAAAAAAATTCTTTTAATATGTAATAAAATTACAAACATCCTGCACGAGGAGAGGAACATGGCGGCAACATCCATTACCCAGGCTTGCGATCTGGTGATTTTCGGCGCGAAGGGCGATCTGGCGCGACGGAAATTACTGCCTTCCCTGTATCAGTTGGAAAAGGCCGGGTCAATCCATCCGGAAACCCGCATCATCGGGGTAGGGCGTGCCGACTGGGACGCGAAAGCTTATACCAAGGTGGTGCGGGAAGCGCTGGAAACCTTCATGAAGGAGCCTATCGACGAAAAGCTCTGGAAGACGCTCAGCGCGCGCCTGGATTTTTGCAATCTCGACGTGAACGACACGAAAAATTTCGCGCGCCTGGGAGAAAAACTCGACCAGCAGAACCGTGTCACCATCAACTATTTCGCCATGCCGCCCAATACATTCGGCGCCATCTGCCAAGGCCTGGGGGAAGCCGGGCTGAACCAAGAACCCGCCCGGGTGGTTATGGAAAAACCGTTGGGTACCGACCTGGCTTCCTCGCAAGTCATCAACAACCAGGTGGAAAAATATTTCAAGGAGTGCCAGGTCTACCGCATCGACCATTATCTCGGCAAAGAGACCGTACTCAACCTGCTGGCGCTGCGTTTCGCCAATGCGCTATTCGCCACCAACTGGGATAACCGCACCATTGATTCGGTGCAGATTACCGTCGCCGAAGAAGTGGGCATCGAGGGCCGCTGGGGTTATTTCGACAAAGCCGGCCAGATGCGCGATATGATCCAGAGCCACCTGTTGCAAATTCTGGCCATTATCGCCATGTCGCCGCCGTCCGATCTGACCACCGACCGTATCCGCGATGAGAAAGTCAAAGTGTTGCGTTCACTGCGCCGTATCGATCATACCAATGTCCGTGACACCACCGTGAGAGGACAATATACCGCTGGCTTCGTGCAAGGCAAAAAAGTGCCGGGCTATCTTGAGGAAGACGGAGCGAACAAGAGCAGCCATACCGAGACCTTCGTTTCCATCCGGGTGGATATCGATAACTGGCGGTGGGCCGGCGTGCCGTTTTATCTGCGCACCGGCAAACGACTACCGACCAAATGTTCCGAAGTGGTTATTTATTTCAAAAATCCGGCGCTCAATCTGTTTCGCGACTCCTACCAACAATTGCCGCAGAATAAACTGACCATCCGTTTGCAGCCTGACGAGGGGATGGATATCCAGATCCTTAACAAAGTCCCAGGACTCGATCATAAGCATCGGCTGCAAACCACCAAACTGGACTTGAGTTTCACCGAAACGTTCAACCAGGAACATCTGGCGGACGCCTATGAACGTCTGCTGCTGGAGACCATGCGGGGTATCCAGGCCCTGTTTGTGCGCCGCGATGAAGTGGAAGAAGCCTGGAAGTGGGTGGGCTCCATCATGGAGGCCTGGGCGGCGGACAACGATGCGCCGAAGCCCTACCAGGCTGGCACCTGGGGTCCGGTGGCCTCGGTAGCCATGATCACCCGCGACGGCCGCTCCTGGAACGAATTCGAATAAGTTAACCCAATAATTGTTGCCGTATCGGCAAGACAGGAGATAACACGTAATGAAAAACTGGAAAACAAGCGCGGAAACCATCTTGACCGCGGGTCCGGTTGTGCCGGTCATCGTTATCCATAAACTGGAACAGGCCGTACCGCTGGCGAAAGCGCTGGTGGCCGGCGGGGTGCGGGTGCTGGAAGTCACGTTGCGCACCGCTTGCGCCGTCGATGCCATCCGCGCGATTGCCAACGACGTACCGGGAGCCATCGTCGGCGCCGGTACCGTGACCAATGTCAATCAGTTGGCCGAAGTCACCGCCGCGGGCGCCCAGTTCGCCATCAGTCCCGGCGTGACCGAGCCGCTGCTGAAAGCCGCCGTCGAGGGCAACATCCCCCTTATTCCCGGTATCGCTACCGTTTCTGAGTTGATGCTCGGCATGGATTACGGCTTGCGGGAATTCAAATTCTTTCCGGCGGAAGCCAACGGCGGCGTAAAAGCCCTTCAGGCGATTGCCGGCCCATTCTCCCAGATCCGTTTCTGCCCAACTGGCGGTATTTCGCCGAAAAACTACCGTGATTACCTGGCGTTGAAAAGCGTCTTGTGCATCGGCGGCTCCTGGTTGGTGCCTAATGACGCGCTGGAGGCGGGCGACTACGCGCGCATCACCGAACTGGCGAAAGACGCCGTCGCCGGCGCAAAAGCCTGATCGGCGGCCCTGTACCCGCCGGCATCCGGCAGGAATTGACCCGCCGGGTTGTCGGCTAGTCCATCGTCGCCATGGACGACAGGCAGATTCCCCCGTCCGGGGGGATTGTCAGCTGCGGGCGTTGACGGCGGCCGCAGCGGTTTTCGCCTCCTTCACGGCGTCTTCCACCGTATCGGCCGCGGCCAGCGCCACGCCCATCCGGCGTTTACCGTTGATGGACGGCTTGCCGAACAGTCTGATCTGCCGGCCGGAGGCCAACGCCTGCTCCAATCCATCGAACCGGACATTATCGCTGTTAAGCTCCGGCAGTATGACGGCGGAGGCGGTGGGCCCGTACTGCCGGATCCCGCCGATGGGCAACCCCAGAAAAGCGCGGACATGCAGGGCGAACTCGGACAGATCCTGCGACAGTAATGTCACCATGCCGGTATCGTGGGGGCGGGGCGACACCTCGCTGAAAATCACCTCATCGCCGCACACGAACAGCTCGACCCCAAACAACCCTCGTCCGCCCAAGGCGCTGACCACCCGTCCGGCGATATCGCACGCCCGTTGCCAGGCCAGCGGACCCATTGGCTGAGGTTGCCAGGATTCCCGATAATCGCCGTCTTCCTGCCGATGGCCAATGGGTTGGCAGAAATGGATGCCGTCCACCGCGCTCACGGTCAGCACGGTGATCTCAAAATCAAAACGGACCAGCCCCTCGACGATAACCTTGCCGCCGCCGGCACGGCCGCCTTGTTGGGCATATTTCCAGGCGTCATCCAATGACGCGGGATCTCTGACCAGACTTTGTCCCTTGCCGGACGAGCTCATCACCGGTTTGACGAACAGCGGGAAACCGATGGCCGCCGCCGCGTCAGCGAATTCATCGCGGTTGCCGGCGAAACGATAGGGCGACGTGGGCAGGCCTAGCGTTTCCGCCGCCAGGCGACGGATGCCCTCGCGATTCATGGTCAAACAAGTGGCGCGGGCGCAGGGCACCACGAGGTGGCCGAGCTGTTCGAGCGACGCCAGCATATCGGTGGCGATGGCCTCAATTTCCGGCACGATAAAATCGGGCCGCTCCTGCTCAATCACCGCTTTTAGTTCCTCGCCGTCCAACATATTAATGACATGGGCGCGATGGGCGACATGCATGGCCGGCGCATCGGCGTAGCGATCGACGGCGATCACCTCCACGCCCAGGCGCTGGCATTCAATAGCGACCTCTTTGCCGAGCTCGCCGGAACCCAGCAACATCACTTTGGTGGCGTCGGGACGCAGAGCGGTACCTATGGTTAGCATTTTCTTCACCTGGATTGATAAATTTGTCCGCAGTCATCACGCGAAGGCCGGGACCTTCGCGCAACAGACTAGGCGGCGATTTGAAGGCACGAAAGTATAAACGAAAACGTTTGCCTGCGCAGCAGAACGGGTTACCTGTCGGCGGATCCTTTGAGCGTGAACCCGGCAGGCCCAACGTCGGCCAGAAGCCTGACGCGTATAAATCGTTATGATTTATGGCCGAACTGATAGACTCGCCATACCTCACGTTGCCTCTTTGTTGGCCGCGCCCGCTCGCCCCCGCGATGCAACTCGACATACTTAAAGTATAAATCCCTTTTTCAAGGGATTTGGCACAGGCTATTATCAATAGATTGCGTTTTGCAAAGGGTCACGTATACGGACGCCGAAGCGAACCCGACAGGACGCAACCCCATACCTTGAAAAAAAGATAAACAGTACAAGTGGAGGCTTTATGCATAAATCGGGATCCGGTCTGGTAGGCGCGTTAGTACTCGGACTGTTATTGTCGCCTCACGTCCTCGCGGCGCTCCAGACCCCCTCGACCGGGACGTCGTCGTCGACCGCGCCGGCATCGGCCGATGCGTCTGCGGCGACGCAACCCGCTGCCGATACATCCCAGGCCACGTCGCCGACCTCCGAGAATTCCGCGACGCCGTCCACCAGTCAAAACGCGGTACCGCCCGTGCCGGCGACGCCCCAGCCTTCGCCAAAACCGCCCGCGGCGAAAATCGCGCCGGTACCGGACCAGAAGGCGCCGTCCTCGTCGCAGGACAATGCCGGATCCGCTGGGGCTGAAAAGACTGCGCCGGTGGAAAAACCGGCGGCGAAACCCGCGCCGGCGGAAAAGACCGAGTCAAAACCCGCGCCGGCGGAAAAGACCGAGTCAAAACCCGCGCCGGCGGAAAAGCCGGTAAAGAAATCTGCTTCCGCGGAAAAAACCACGGTAAAATCCGCCCAGAAAAAAAACGCTGAAAAGGCTGCGGCCACCGCCAAAGAAAGCGATAAAACCAAGCCCGCCGCCAAAGCCACTGATGTCAGAACATTCAAAGTGTCGGCTTGTCCCGATCTGAATGCGATACAAGTGGCGGATCTCATTAAACAGGATTACACCGAAAATCGCTTTCCGCGCTTTGAGGATGATAAGCAGGCGTTGGGCAGCGACAACATCGTGGCATGGGTGAATCCGGAAGATGTCACCGGTACGGGCGATGACTGGCAAGCTCCGCTGCAAGTCCGTGGCGCCGCCGCCGATCGCAGCTATCAGGTCAGCCTTGATTGCCAGAAAGGCGAGATCAGTTATTCTCTGAAAAAGTGATCCCGGCCATTCCCCGCCCTAACCGATTGGCTTAACGGTCGCCCGGGGCGGGCGGCCGTGGTCAACGCCTGTCGCCGACATCGGCATGCCCATGATCGCCTCGGGTTATCAAGTCTCTGCTGGCCGTCATTCCCGCCGGTCGGCGGCCCGGTTACCGGCGGCCGGAAGCCTTTGCGGGACAAGGACATGTTCCCGCCTACGCTTGGCATCCAAGCATATTCGTGCCACTCTGTTTCTTATCCGGAATTTAAGGAATGGAACCTATGATTTTTCCCCCCATAGCCAAAAAAAGGCCTCATCCGCTCACCCTGCATGACGACAGCCGGGTGGACGATTACTATTGGCTGCGCGATGACAAGCGCGAGGACCCGGAGGTATTGGCCTACCTGGCCGGCGAAAATACCTATGGCGAGGCAATGATGGCCGGCCATGAAGAACTGCGGCACACCCTGTTTACCGAAATGGTGGAACGCATACCGCAACAGGATCGCTCCGTTCCCTATGTCCGACGCGGCTACCGTTACCAAAGCCGTTACGAACAAGGCAATGAATACGCGGTGTATACCCGCCAGGCGGAGGCGCTGGGGGTAGACTCCCCTTGGGAAGTCCTGCTGGATGGCAACAAGCGCGCCGCACAGAGCGAGTTTTACACCATGGGATCATTGGATGTCAGTCCGGACAATACTATTGTCGCCGCAGCTGAGGATTTCCTGTCACGCCGGCTGTACGGCATCCGTTTTAAAAACCTGGCGCGCGATTCATGGTATCCGGAGGTGATCGAAAATGCCTCGTCTGGCTTTGAATGGACTAATGATTCGCAATACATCTATTATGTTCGTAAACATAAAAAGACCCTGCTGCCTTACCAGGTCTTTCGGCATAAAGTCGGTACGGCCACTGAATCGGACGAATTGATTTATGAGGAAAACGACGACACGTTCTATGTGAGCGTGCATAAATCCACTTCCGAGCGCTACATTATCATCGCGCTGGGCAGCACCACTTCCGGCGAGATCCTGTTGCTTGACGCCGATTGCCCGAACGCGAAGCCGCAGCGGTTCCTGGCGCGGCGCCATGATCACGAATATTCACTGGACCACTACCAGGGCCATTTCTATTTACGTTCCAACCGCGAGGGTAAAAATTTCGCGCTCTATCGTTGCGAAACCGCGGATGAGACCTCGTGGCGGACGCTTATCCCGGCGCGGGAGGACGTGGTGCTGGAAAGTTTCACGCTGTTTCGCGACTGGCTGGTGGTGGAAGAGCGCCATCAGGGTTTGACCAGCTTGCGGCAGATCCATTGGCAAAGCGGCGAAGAGAAAGGGATCGCGTTCGATGACCCCACATATGTCACCTGGCTTGCCTATAATCCCGATCCGCAGACCGTTTGGCTCCGGTACGGCTATTCGTCCATGACCACGCCGACCACGCTGTTCGAAATCAATATGGACACAGGCGAGCGCAAGATGCTCAAACAATCGCGGGTCAAAAATTTCGATGCCGGCCAGTACCGTAGCGAGCGGCTGTGGATCACCGCCAGGGACGGCGTAGAGGTGCCGGTATCGCTGGTGTACCGCACGGATCTTTATCAGCCGGGCGCCAACCCATTACTGGTCTACGGCTATGGCTCTTACGGCAGCAGTATGGATCCGGATTTCAGCGCCAGCCGGCTTAGCTTGCTGGATCGCGGTTTCGTGTATGCGCTGGCCCATGTCCGCGGCGGCGGCGAACTCGGCCAGCAGTGGTATGAAGACGGCAAACTGTTTAAAAAAATGAACACGTTTTACGACTTTATCGATGTCACCCGCGCCCTTATCGACCAGGGCCGCGGCGACGCAAGCCGGGTCTTCGCCATGGGCGGCAGCGCGGGCGGGCTATTGATGGGCGCGGTCATTAATATGGCGCCGGATCTCTTCAAGGGCGTCGTGGCGCAAGTGCCTTTTGTCGATGTGGTGACCACCATGCTGGATGAGACCATTCCTCTGACCACCGGCGAATACGATGAATGGGGCAACCCGGCGGAAAAGGCCTATTACGATTATATGAAAAGCTACAGCCCTTACGATCAGGTTAAGGCCCAGGCTTATCCCAATCTGCTGGTGACCACCGGCTTGCACGATTCCCAGGTGCAATACTGGGAACCGGCCAAATGGGTCGCCAAACTGCGCGCCAACAAGACAGACGATAACCTGCTGCTGCTGTGCACCGATATGGACTCCGGGCATGGCGGCAAATCGGGCCGTTTCAAAGGTTACGAGGGGGTTTCTATGGAATACACGTTTATCTTATCCCTGGCGGAAAAGGCGGTGGAGTGACCGCAGGTTATTCCCGCGCGGCGTTTTTCAAAAAATGGCTGATGCTATAACGCATATCCGCGGATAAATCTTTCAGGTTTTTCAGCATCCAATGCAGATAGCCCGGGTCTTCCCGGGCGATGCGCTCCAGAGACTGGCCGCGGTATTTGCCGAATTTCAACGTGGTCAATAAGGTCGCCTCGTTGCTCAGGGCGGCCATCTCCTCGGCGCTCCATCCCGAATCATTGATGATTTTCATCAGCAACGCCGCCGTGACATAGCAGTCATACAAAGCGCGATGAGGATATAATCCATCGGGTACCGCCACCGGCAAATCCAGGGCATAACGCAGATATTGATTGCCGTACTTGATGCCCGGATACAGTTTACGGGCCAGTTTAACGGTGCAAATCCATTGCCCGTGCATTTCCGGTAGCATACGCCTGTCAAACGCGGCATTGTGGGCGACATAATAAGGACTGCCCTGATACCGGCCAATCACTTTGGCGATTCGGGGTTTATCTTCGACCATCTGCTCGGTGATATGATGAATGGCCATCGCCTCGTAGTCGATGGGGCGTCCGGGATTCACCAGATCGCTCATGGCGTTGACGAGTCTGCCATCGATAAGATCCACCGAGGCGACCTCGACGACGCCGCCTTCCAGACCGCAGGTTTCGGTGTCGATAATACGAAATGACATGGTTTTTACCACTGTTGCCCAAAGGCCTATTATGGCCTGAACGGCGGCAACAAAAAACCCGCATGCGCTGCGGGTTTCATCTTGGCGGACCGGACGAATATCAGGCGATATCGGGTTGGGCCTTTTTAGCGCGCTTTTCAGCCCGTTTTTCTTCGGGTGTTTTCAGCGGCTTTTTCTTGGTGTCTTTCTTTCGATCCATTCCCTTACTCATGATTTACCTCGCTGTAAAAGAATCGGAAACACGGCAATAATTAACTGCCTGTTGAGTACGTTAATCAAGTCAAATCGTGCTATTGCGCGTGGGTCGACGGGCCGGAAACACTGCCGCCGCGCTATTTTTTCGGCTCGTAGGGCAAGCGGGAAAAACCAAGCGACGCATGCCGGTAAAAAGCCACCCGCTCACGGAAATAGGCTCTTAAGGATTCCGGTTGTTCCCGTTCAATGTGCTCCGCCACCACCGGCATGTTGTAGCGTTCTTTGAAGGCGACGCCCGACGCGGCCAAATCGACGTTGATTTTATCTCTTGTCTCGCGGTCAAGGTTCGCCAGATTATAGGCCATCGTTCCTCCTGTATTGACGGGCCGACGGCCTAAAATAGTGGACCTGGGGATAAAAGGCAAGGGGGGGGCTGGACGCCATCCCTGCCATGGTCTGTGCCGCCGCATGGCAAAGCCCATTATTTTTGATGCATACGAATAATAATCGTTGTCATTATCTAATGGGTGATGCCGTGGTGAATTAGCATTGCCAACTCGCCTTAAATATAAATAATAACGTTTATCAATATCATTTTTCCAATTAGCTTCTTGTTGGCGCCGTCAAAAGAAATATTCAATCTCATTGAAATATAGCGTGATTTTGTTATTTATCAATCTGGGTTAATTTTAAGTTTAAATTTTGTTATATTATTGGCATAATGCCAATGAAGATGACAAATCTCTAATACAGGAAGCCCGCCCATGTTAAAACAAGAAATGGCAAATAAACTGAATGAGCAATTAAATCTGGAATTCTTCTCTGCCAATTTGTATTTGCAGATGAGCGCCTGGTGCAGTGATAAAGGTTTTGAAGGCGCCAGCGCGTTTCTCAAAAGACAGTCTCGGGAAGAGATGGATCATATGCGGCGCCTGTTCGATTATCTGAACGATACCGGTTCTATGCCGATACTGGGCGCCATTGAAGCGCCGCCCACCGGGTTTGCCTCGCTGGCGGAGCTGTTCAAACGCACCTACGAACATGAGCAGATGATCACGGTCAAGATTAACGAACTGGCCCATGAGGCCATGACCCTGCGTGATTACTCCACTTTCAACTTCCTGCAATGGTATGTGGCTGAGCAGCATGAAGAGGAGAAACTATTCCGTTCCATTCTCGACAAACTGTCGCTGGTGGATGCCGACAGCAGCGGCCTGTTCTTTATCGATCAGGATTTGAAAAAAATGCAAAACGGCGAGGGTGACGCCACGTCGGCCTGACCGGCAAGTCGTTGCGCCGGATTAACCTTGTTCCCCGGCGCCGCGTGGTTTTCTCGACTTCGGTCCAGTCAATCGCTATTATCGATGGGCGCTGTGGCGAGCCAGTGTTTCAACGGGGCTTTCCCTGCGTTATTCAGCAAGGCGCCGCGATGGTCGGGAATGGGCCGCGGGGCGTTGGATTGGCCCACCAGGCGCCCGCGATAATAAGGAATGGCAGTTGATGTCGATACAGCTAAGGTTCCCGCCGTTTTTTCCGGCATTGGCCGGCTTGATGCCCACCGGACCGGATAAGTCCGCCGTTCCCGCCGCAATCCGACACAAAGGATCAAGGCCATAGCCTTGGAAAAATGTTGACCTTGGCGGCCTTTTTCTCGGTTGGCCGTTTCGTCCATATTGCGGCGCTAATGCAACTGTTCGGCATACTGCTGTTTGGCGAATATTTCGCGCCGGCCACATTGCGGCCGCGTTTGCGCGCCCTGTTTGCGCGTGCCGTCGGAATCCTGGTTTGGTGGGTTTTTCTGACCGCCATACTGATATTCCTCGCGCAAAGCGGTCAGATGGGCGAGGGATGGGGCGATGTCATTCGCCCGGCGATCTGGCTGGCGATGTTGCATACCGTCTTCGGATCGGTGTGGCTTTGGCATGGGATTATCGCGCTGGCGGCTGTCATCATCGCCGCCGGCCCGCCGCAATCGGCCCAGTGGCAACGCGGGATGTTGCTGGCGGCGGCCGGATTGCTGATAACCTACTCCCTTACCGGCCACGCCGCGATGTCCGACGGCTTACGTGGCGTGTTGCAGCGGGGCAATCAAATACTCCATCTGTTCTCCGCCGCCTGGTGGGTGGGGAGCCTGGCGCCTTTATTATGTTGCCTGCCTTTGCTGCGTCAGGCCGACCGGCCGGAGGCCATTTCGGCCTTGATCCGTTTTTCCCGTAGCGCGCATGTGGCGGTGGCGGTGGTGATTTTATCCGGTTGGCTTAATGTCCGTCTTATTTCGGGCCGGTGGCTGCCTGGTTTCACCAATGCCTATCATTGGCTGTTGTCCGTTAAGGTGGCGCTGGTCGGCGTCATGGTTATTCTGGCTATCGTCAACCGTTACCGGGTAGTGCCGGCGATGGCCCGTCATCATCCGCGCGGCGTCCATTACCTGGCCATACTGACGGCGGCAGAGTTGATATTGGGTGCGGTGGTATTATTAATTGTCAGCGTTTTCGCGACCTTCGAGCCTTGAGGCGCCCACTGGCGCCCTATTGATGAGGGAATGAGTTGTGCTATGAAAATTTTGCCTTTATTCGCCGCGGCGACAATATTACTCGCCCAATCGGCCGCCGCCGCGCAAATGGTTACCGTAAGCCGATTTCAGTATGGCAAACAATGGGCGTTCACTATGGAAGAGCTCCAATTGTTATGCCGGCCGGATCACTCCGTATTCGCGCTGAATATGAATACGTTGGTGCAATATCCCCTTAATGACAAAGCGGTGGATGCGATGAAATCCGGACAGGTTAAAGCGGCCCCGGTGGAGAATATTCTGCTAAACGATCCTTCCCGTCCAGGTAAAAAAATGCGCATCGCGCCTTTCACCGAACGTGCTTTGCGGCTTTGCGATACCCCACAGGCTGGCCGCACGGATAGTTAGCCGATTGATAGTTTACAATGTTAATAACTATAAGCGTGCTTGATATCACAAAGTTATGATTTTGTGAACGAATGGAGCGTTTGATGGGGCCGCGCCGGTGGAAAAGTGGCGATAAACTCCTATACTGACACTTGTAAGGCTAAACAGCTTACATTAATGCCAACTTTTAGCGCACGGCTCTGAACAAAGAGCCATTTCCCTGGACCGAATATAGGAATCGTATTCGGTCTTTTTTTAAAGGGTAGTGCAATCAACCAGTTACTTTGCAATCAGTCACTTACCCTCACCCTATTCTACCGTATTCTACCCATTATGACGCTCTGTAGACACTTTGTAGTCATTGAAACCGGCCAACGGGTTGAGATGGATCGCGTCTTCCAGATGGTCAGGCGCGAAATGCGCATAGCGCATGGTGATGCGGATATCGGAATGGCCGAGGATACGTTGCAGCACGATAATGTTACCGCCGCGCATCATAAAGTGGCTGGCAAAGGTATGGCGTAATACATGGGTCATTTGTCCTTCAGGTAATTCAATGCCCGCCAGCCTGATTACCCGGTAAAATTGCTTATAGCACGGCGCGAATAATTTACCTTCCCGTTTAATCAACTGGTCATACATCTCTTGGGCCAGCGGCACGGTGCGATTCTTTTTACCTTTGGTGTTAATAAAGGTGATTTTACAGGGCGATAGTTGCGACGCCTTGAGGCTGGCCGCTTCGCTCCAGCGCGCGCCGGTGAAAAGGCAAAGGCGCACTATCAACGTCAGCTCGGGATTGCCATGAGTTGTGCAGGCGGCTAATAACCGCTGAATTTGCTCCGGCGTCAGCCAGGCCATTTCCCGTTCCGACTGATCGAATTCGCGGATATTCTCCAGCAGGTTAGGTTGGTACCATTCCCCAAGCCGTTTCAGCTCGTTGAATACCGCCCTTATGAAAGCGTGTTCGCAGTTAATCGTACCGGTGGACACTTTGCGGGTGGCAAGACTGGTGCTATAGCCGTTATCGATTAAACCTTCCAGGCGCTGATCGCGGTAATGCGCCCAATCTTTGGCGGTCAGCGCCGAGGCGATCGGATCGCCCAGGCCATTACAGATGATATTGAGTTTTCCCAGGCGGCCTTTTTTGTCGTTTAACGAACAGCCGTGGAGCTTATACCAAAGATCGATCAATTCACTCAGCTTGCGCCGGTCTTCTTTCTGCCCCAGCCAGGGTTTTTCTTTGGTCTGTTCCACCAAGTAGTGTTCATAGGCCGTGGCTTCGCCTTTGGTGGTAAAGGTCTTCCTAACCCGCTTGCCGCTCCGGCCATTCGGGTAGTAGTCGCAAATCCATTTCCCGGTCGGCAATTTTTTTATGGTCATTTAAAAGAAACACAGTCTAAACAAAAACGTGAATTTACTGTATATAAAAACAGTATTCAATGTTTGTTTAGGCTGTGGGTAAACATAGGCGTTTTTGGCAATAAAAAAACCTGCTTTTGCAGGCTTTTTATTCGGTTACATCCATAATACCGCTTGTCGGTTTTCCGCGTGGGGTGGGGCGGGGTTGATATTACCGGGGATCCAGGAGCCTTTGTGCTGCGCGTTCATTGGTAGGCCGATGGATTAACTGGTTTACCTTATTCGGCATCGAGGGGTTAAAAAGTCTTCCCTCTGGACGTCAAAAACGCTGGCCAGTAAACGCTATCATGCGAATGCTTAACCTGTTAATTCAACGTTCTCCACAAGACTTTGGTTATCTTCGTTCACGCTGGAGTAGCGAGTTGTTATCTATTGAAATTAATAGATTATTTAATGCCACATTGCATCCAGCAACGCTTCGTAAATGGTTGCCAGGAGCCGGGCTTGTTTGGCGTCGGGCGGCTCCTCCCAACGCCGGGCAAAAACGAAAAACATTACATGGCTGGCGCATTGCATGCCGGAACCGGTCGGGTCGATTACGTCAGCGCAACTCGCAAAAACTCTGATTTATTTATCCAGATGCTCAACCACCTGAAAAGCACTTACCGCAGCGCGAAGAGTATTACAGTCATCGTTGATAACTACATCATTCACAAAAGTAAGAAAACACAACAATGGCTGAAACGGAACACGAAATTTATTATTATTTATCAACCGATTTATTTATCTTGGGTCAATCGGATCGAACTGCTATGGCTGGCACTCCATGAGACCATTACACGCAATCATCGATATCGATACATGTGGCAATTATTGCGAAAGGTACAAATATTTATGAAAGCGGCGTCACCATTTCCCGGCAATGGGCATGGGCTAACAAAAGTGGAGCGACATTAGGCACAGGTATTTAGTTTTGACTTTTATCAGGCTTATTACTCAGCGGAAAAGAAAGAAATTCTGCATTACAAACTAGATCTATTAAAGTTTAAGTTTTGATGAAAAAATATAACTATTTTAAGCTGATAACTAATGGCATTGTTATCGATTTAATTTATTGATATTATCGAGTATGGTTAAGATAAATTTTGTCAATAGTTGCGTAACTACGATGTCTATTTTTTATGGGTTATTGTGTCGACGTATAAGAGTAAATATAGTGCTATATCATCATTGAGAAATTTTTTATTTATTACATAATACAATAAATTATATTATCAATGAAACATTACTCAACATAGTTATCAATATTCTCTTTCAATAATTCATTCATGTAATTGGATAACAAACGTAAAGCAAAGGCAGTTTCCCCTATATTGGCCTGATCCATGGCAGCAAAAAGGGTCAGCTTTACAAGATAAAGCGATTCATTTAATTCAATGCCGTTCATTAATAAAAATACGGACGTCGCCTGGAACGCGGTTCTTTTATTAGCATCATTAAACGCATGCGCCTTAGCGATGCCGATTAAATACATGGCTGCCAATTTAAATACGTCATCGCAATTTTCATAATAATGCAATGTTTCGACGCGGTTTAACGCCCCGGCAAGTTTATTGATATCCGGTAGACCTGATTGTGGCAGAGTTAATAATTGGATTTCAATCACTTGTTCTTGCGTCAGGAAATCAAAATCCATTATTTATCACCCAAGATCTTTATGGTATTGGCATGCCGGGTTCTTGTGGTCTCAAGGGCATCCTTAAACGATAATTTTCTATTGTCTCTAACTCTGACTGAATTAGACGAAAGAGCAATGTTTTTGCTTCGGCCAGAGTTTGCGTCATTAGCAGACGGTTTAACAGTTTTCTGCGCTGCCTGCTTGACGGATAATTCTCCGCCATCGCGTAAATAAGCCAGCCAGTAGGGAAGGTCTTGCTGAAATTCTTCATAGGATATCGATTTCATAGGCACCTCCTTTATCGTATACCGCAATGATAGCATACAGCCTATCAACTGAAAATGCGGCTATGGGGTAGTGTACTGGAACATAACTCCATATCATTACCAATCATATAATTATCAATATGATAAGGCGGTTATACGCTACTGTATCCCGTACTAAGGGGGATGGTCGCCGTGTACCCAAAGCTCAGCCTAAGCTGTGTTAACCAACTGAGCCCAAGATATTGACGGTGACATCAAGGGAGCCTATCCAGTTCACTGCTGTTAACCGCGATATTTGACCGCCTATTTGCCAATTTGCCGTTGAGTGTAGGCAAGGCGGCCACCATCATAGTTTATAGTAGCCATTTTGTAGACGCCTTTTCATATGATATCTTTAACTTATTGTATTTATTGATTTTGTTGCGTATTTTTGCCTCCCCTGAAAATCCCTAAAAACTCCCCGAAAACCTGTATTTTGTCTCAATTGAAATGTACTCCGAACCGCGGTTATCCAGATATTTTTGTGTCATGGCCATGTTATTCTGTTCGAGTCATTCTTGCGCGAATTACACCCCCTATTTGGACTCATAAAGTCGCCCGGCCAGGCTGCGCATTTCGTGAAAAGAGGGCGGGTTAGCGCTGAACGGGATCCCGCTTGTGTCCCTGACATCGGAAAACGCCTGTGTCAGGCCATCCGCCGTCAGCGGGCCCGGCCGCCACGACGAACATCGGAATAACGCGGGAAGTCACAAGGCTTATTCCCTGGCACCCCTCCACAATGTCGCCCAATATGATGTCGGCCGCCGTCAATTTCAGATCCAGAGGAATGGCCAGCTTGGCGTCGTTTTTCCCTGATCCACAAATAGCCGGTATGCCTTGAAGCAGCACCATCAATCTGATAGGTGAAAAAGTATCCAATGGGAGCGGCGTAAGGTAACTAAGTTAAACAATTCTTAAACGAAAATTAATAATCCTTCAAAACTTATCCTTTTAGTCTGCGCATTGTAAATTTGTTTATAAACCAGGTGGTAAATTCTCTTTTCCTATAGTCAGGATGTAAGCAGTATGGAACAAATCTTCGCCAATGGGTCCCACAATAAGAATAAAGGGGGCCTAAGCCTTTTTATCGATTTACTGCGTGCGACCTCTATTCCCGATGAGTTATGGCGAGAACGTCTTTTCCGAATAAAATTTGGGTTAAGGACGTTAAGCCACCCTATCATCACATTGAAAATCCTTAATCAGATCGTAATAAATCCGGTTTGGAAAACGGCTTTTGCCGCGCAAACAAAATTACCGGACAAAATTCATAAGCCTTATCTGTATTTAGGTTTATCGGTACGGCAGCGCGCATCGGTACTGTTCGCGCATTATAACTTTATCGATAAAATTCAGAATCCCACTATCAGAGATACTTTCTTAAGCCCGCACGGCAACGTCGTTTGCTTATTCAGTGGAAAGGAAGGTGAAACGTTTTCGGTAAAAATGGGATCGATTGGCCGATCGGAACGGGAAGGGGAAACCAACTTGTTCTTGTACATGGATGACACTCGATTGGCCGCATTGACATTCAGCATCACGCCGTGCCAGAGCGGCTATATGATCATCATTGGCGGCTTCCAGGGGGCGAATCGCGCCACCCCTCATGATGTCATCAAACAGGCCACCAAGTCTTGCCATGGGTTGTTTCCCAAACGATTACTTCTGGAGTGCCTGCAATGCGTCGCCGCAAAAATGAATATTCAGCGGATTATGGCGGTGAGCGATGCCGGGCATGTATTTTACTCCTGGCGTTATCGTCACAGAAAAAAGGAGGTTTTCAAGGCAAGCTATAACGAATTCTGGGAGTCAATTGGCGCGGTGTCCCATTCCAACGCGTTATACGATTTGCCTTTGCGCATTGCGCGTAAGGATATGTCCGAGCTACCAAGCAAAAAACGCGCCGAATACAAAAGGCGTTATCTTCTGCTTGACGCACTGAACGGAAGTGTTGAATTGCGGTTCGGGGGCGATGACAAAACGCGCTCCACTTCAGATGCAGATGCGTAGCCTCGTGTCGCGGCGGCAGGCCAGCCTCGCCATCGTTGGGAATGATCGTGCGCCGCCGGCAGAGTGTCTTCGGCGAGAGACGGGACGTCTCTTGTGGAGGATCTTGGCCACAAATTGTCAAGCTTAAGAATTACTATATGCCTACAATTCATTTTATAGTAAATTAATATCACCATATACTTGTCAAACTTCAAGTTGTCTCTTTGTTGGCTGCGCTCGCTCACTCCAGTCACAGAGTCGGCTATGCGCCCGGGGAGGCATGAGAGACATTCTGTCTCTCACCGGAGGCCCGCCGTTGGCGGTTCAAATTCGTTCCCTCGCCGCCGTGATGCAACGCGAAGTTTTACGTCTATATTTTGCATCAGTCGCGTTGCATCGCGACAATTCGAGGAGCCGCCATGAGAGTGCTGTTTGCCGCGCCGGATCAAGCGTGGGGCAATATTCTCGCACAATTTCGGCAAGCGTTGCCCGAGGTGGAATTCGTCGCTGCGGGTCATTACCAGATACCTTCGCTGGCCGGTTTCGATGTTGTTATTCCCACCATGACAAGGTTGGATGCCGCGCTATTAAAGACCAGCGATCGCTTGAGGCTCATACAGCAGGCCGGCGCCGGTCTGGAGGGCGTTGATCTGGCGGCGGCCCGCCAACAGGGGATCGCAGTGGCCAATGTGCCTTCCGATTGCTCCGGTAATGCCGATTCGGTGGCCGAACTGGCGGTCGGCATGATGATCGCGCTGGCGCGCAATATCCGCGCAATCCCCGCCGCGCTGCAAAAGTCGCAATTGGGCAGCCCAATGGGATTGGGTTTGCGAGGTAAAACTGCCGGGTTGGTGGGATTGGGCGGCATAGGTAAAGCGCTGGCCAAACGGTTGGCGGCTTTTGATATGCGGCTTATCGGCATCAAACAACGGGTCGAGGCGGATTTCGCCCGCGCCCATCATTTGGCGTGGTTGGGCACGCTTGAGGATCTGCCGGTACTGCTGGAGCAGGCGGATTTTGTCATACTCAGCTTACCGGACACCGAAGCCACGCACGGTTTAATCAACGCGGCGAATTTGGCTCGCATGCGGCCGGGCGGGTTTCTTATTAATGTGGGTCGGGGTGGACTTATCGATAGGGATGCGTTGCAACAGGCGCTGGCCGCCGGCCGTTTGGCCGGGGCCGGACTGGATGTATTCTGGCAGGAGCCGCCGGACCCAAATGATGCGCTGTTTCGCTATAATGTGCTGGCGACTCCCCATATCGGCGGTGTGACGGATGTCTCTTTGGCCGGTCACGTTCAGGGCGTCTGCGACAACCTGCGCCGTTTAATGCGTGGCGAAGAAATCATGAATCGGCATGCCTGACGCGGCGGCCTGTTCAGGGCGGTCATCTCATCGTGGGCGCGGCGCGGGGTGAATTGAGGGCCGAGCGTTAAAACTGCCATCGTAGCCAGGCGAAATAGACATTACCGTTATTATGCGTGCCGGGGATGTAGGTCATCTGGAAGGTGAGCTGCGAATATCCCACCGACGCCAGCGGCAAGATGAGCGGTATGGGGATATAATGCCAATTGTCGCGCATGGTCACGCCCGCCGTATAACCCAGCCCGAGCCTCACGTCCTGAGCGACAAACGGACGCCAGATTTTTTCCCAGGCGTAGCCGCCTATGGGTTCCCATTTGTTGAAAGAGTCCTTGAACGCCATGATATAAAGGCCATGCCAGTTATCTTCCTCATCCCATCGAGACAGCCCGACGCCCAAACCCCAAGGACGTTCGTTGTACCTATCGATATGTTCTCTGTCATAGGTGGCGCGGTTATGCCAGGTGATGGCGGGAATGTACAGGTCGGTATGTTGCGGTGCCGACGCGGTTTGCTCGACATTGCTCAGAAAACGACGATACCAGGAAGTATCGTTGCCTGAGGGGGAATCGGGGGTATCGGCTAAGGCCGGTCCGCTCATCACAGATACCCAAAGAAAAGCGAGTGGTAATGGTTTTCTCATGCCCTGGAATCCAGAAATATTGTTGGTTTTTTTATGCGATAATTTCATTATAGCCGCTTAAGATTCGATGATCCTTCCTTGCACTGCCATGAAAAGCTCATGGGATGAAGGGCCCTCGCACGTCTGCAAAATAGGATAACAATCTGATAAAGAATTTCGCAACAAGCTAGGCTATATACGCTTAATATGAGGAATTGCCTCACGGCGGCGACTGAGCGATAAAGCCAACTCGGGGTTACTTATCATACGGCAGGGGAGACAGAATTTGAAAACCATAACGTCCGCTTTACTGTTTGCGTTTTCTTTACCGATGGCCTTACCGGCTTATGCCGCAGATTGCCAGCCCAACGGCCTGGGCGGAACTTTTTGTATTTATGACAATGGCACCACGTCCAATAGCATCCCCAATGAGGCGGATGGCAAAGATACGCTGTACAGCAATGGTAAAATGACCAGTACCATCCCGGATGGTACCGGCGAAACAGAAACCATCGGCAGTTCGGGAATGGCGGGTCAATCCACCGCCAACGAAGTGGGCATGGGGGATGATTATCAGGATAGCGGCGCGGGATCGAGTGATTCCAGTGACGGTTTGTACAGTTCCCACAATAACCTGGATGACGGCAACGACAGCTGGGGCACTTCAGGCGACGGCCTGGATGGTGCCGGCGATGGCTTATCGGGTTCGCAGAACGGTCTGGGCGATGCGGATGGCAGTTTGACCGGTTCAGGGGACGGCTTGCTCCATTAAGGAACGCGGCGACGGACCTTTACGACTTATGGAATTCACCTAGGGAAAATTCTGAAAAAGTCGTTAACGCGCACAAGGCCTGTCGTGATTCCCTCATCCGGCCTTTTCACCACAACCAGTATGCCACAAGCCCAATAATACACCAGAAAACAGCACAAGACAGAAAGACGACAATCCAGGCCTTACGTTTAAGGTCCGGCGTTCTCTTGGGCGGTGTGTTCTGGCCGTTATCCATATCCATGCCTCTGCTTTGTTAATAACATGGCGTTTATCGGCAAAAGCTTTCCATCTCTTTAACCTCCGCCCCGAGGTATGCTGCGGGAGAATTCGCTGAAGAGATGCGGCGCTCTTATCGTTTAAGGGATGATTTGGCAAAAAAAAGGGCCAAGGCTGACCCTAAACAGTTCGCAGCAATGAAAAAGGAATGCATTGGAAACGAGAGACACTTTCGCACAGGGACATTGAATGCTTGTGCAACGAGAAGGCAGGTGGGCGCATGGTACGGCTATCGGCCGTTTTGTCGGCGGCATCGCGGTTCCCAATGGGGGTGCCCATGCTAATGGCCCGCCGTAATGAGGCAGAGTGCGTGTTCTGGACACAAAAAAGCCCGCATGGCGGGCAAGAGTATGGACACAATAATTCTGCAAGGAGAAGAAATGATGGAGCTAATAATATGCGCCGAAATTTGTATTTTTATGTCATCTCAACGTAAAAAACCGTTGCCCGGCAGTGACGGCGCCCGGATAAGCATAACCACGCCCGACCGACGACGTCCAAGGACGGAATACAGCGACAAAAAAAGCCGCTTTTGCGGCTTTTTGCTGAAGATCAGCCAATCACAGAGGGAAATGGGTGTTCTTCGGCAGATTTTCAAACGTCCGGAAATAGGAGTTTAAACATTCGATAAAGAAGCTCTTCACTTTAGCTTTCATTTCTAACCTCTACGATGGTTGCTGTCTGATTGTTAATTACCCTATGGCGTTATAATACGATCTCCATCACAAAAAGCAAGTATTTTGTGATGCCCATCACAAAATAGACTGAGCAAATGTTAACAAAATTCGACGTCGGGAAGCACTACCGTCCCGTTTACTGCCGGAAGGGTTATGACTCCCAGGGAAACAGCGACCAATGGAAGGTAAGAATGACTAACTCGGCGATGATCACCGCATATAACAACCAGAGCAGGTATTTTCGTTTAGGCATCATTTCGTCATCCCGGCGTCGGGCAAGGGGATAGGGCGGCGCCGGAAAACGGACAAGCCGCGGTATTGTGTCGTCGCAACCGTCGCGTGATAACCGGGGATAGCGGCCGGTGGCGATAATGCCCATAGACGGCTCGACTGACACGAGCATTGTCCAAAGATGCCGGGTGGGAAACCAGCAAGAATTTTTCAAGTGAAAATCGGGTAAATACCTAACCCTGCGTCGGGACGGCCGACACCAACGTCAAACAGCCACGGATGCCATCAAATCGTCTGCTTCCAATACCTGGCTGATCACCTGGTAGCAGTCGTCGACATGGGCGTTGCCTAAAAGTTTCATGGCGCTGAAACTCAATCCCGCCGCGGCCGCCTGGCCGATGATTGGCACGTAGCGCACGGTGCTTTTAGCGGCGATCTTCACACCGGCCCGTTTCAGCAAAACTGAAACCAGCTTACGGGAGACGGTGCTGCCGATAACCCGGCTGCCAATGCCGGTTATCGCCAGCAACGTGTATTTTTTCCGATCGGGGTTCAACGTTGCAATCTGTTCGGGAGATAAGCCGAATTTCTCATTGATGGCCGGTAATAAAGACATCAATAACGAAACATCGGCGCCGATGTCGACGCCCGGGATTGGGATAACCGCCGCGCCAGCGGAAAGGCCCGCGCGTCGGGTGACCATTTTGCGGCATTCCCTGCGCACGTGTTCCAGTTCTGCCCGGGTCCGTATCATTCCGGTTTTCCTCCAGCCTGTAACAGGTCGTGTAACGCAAGTGGCGTCCCAGCGGTTCCGGCGGAATGAAACGGGCTGAACCGGAGCGACGACCCGCGTCGGATAACATAACGGTTTACATAATGCGGCACGGCTTCGGTGATAACTATCATAATGATAGGTCGCATCCGGCGATATTGCCCCTATACTTATCTAAAACCCTCAGTTTCATGAATCCTGTTTTCTTCAGTCGTCAGCCTTCGGGCTGACTTTTTTTCATTATTCCATTTCGCCCCGGTTAATTGCTGATCGGGTCCGATTTCTCCCTTCATTGCAGTCATCGTAGACGAAATTAAGCCGATTGCGAAATCCTCGTTCCACCGGACTATTGTTGCGGCACCGCCGTTCCCCAGCTGCGCTCATCCTTGGGCGCTTCGCTGTTTAGCAGAAAATGTTTCCCCGGGCGGGCCTGGGGCGCCAACGGAGTGGACGGCGGCGTGGCGAAGGCGATACCGCCGCGGATGAATTGCTGGAATGTCCCGCTTTTAACCACCCCGCCGGTCAGGCCGAATTTCAAATCATAGCCGGAAGCCAGCCAGAATACCGAATTATCCCGCACCAGGTGCTGAAACTGTTTGCTGATGCGCAGCGAGACATAAACCCGATCGGCCAGCGGCCCCAGCGTCATGCCGGTTACCGTACCAACCTCGATACCGCGGAACAAGACGGGCGTGCCCACTTGCAAAGCGCCGGCTTGCGGGGTATCGACCACGATATCCAATCCGTTCAGGTAGCGGGAATCGGTGATGGTGGCCTGCTGCAGCACAAACGTATGCGTGGCGTCGCCTTTGCCCGGCGTCACATTGATATAGGGCTGGAGCAGCGTTTCCAAATGTTCGATACCGGCGGCGGAAATCTCCGGCGTCACCACCGAAAACTGTGTGCCGACGCGGGCGAAAGCCTGGACGTATTCGGGATACAACACCGCCTGGGCCAGCACGGCGCTGTTCTGCGGCGAAAGTTTCAGGGTTTCGAGCTGTCCGACATCAATGCCTAAATAGCGGATCGGCATACCCGGCGACAGCTTGCTGGCGTCGAAAGTCTGGAGAAGGATTTGGCTGCCCACCGCCCGCGCCGCATTTTCGGAAGGATATAATTTCCGTCGCCCGCCGGTGCGGGCGGCGCCCTCGACATTATCGAAACTGATGGCGCCTTTCAACGCGCGGTCAAGGGGTGACGCCTGGACTGAGATGCCGCTACCGCTCAATTGCACCCGGGCGCCGCCTTCCGCCCAGAAGATGCTGTTTGCCGTCAGCAGATTGCGATACTGCGGGCGGATATACACATCGACCGCGAAATCGTGGGTGGTCGGCCGTACGTCGGTGATGTCGCCGACCGGGAATTTGCGATAAAGCACGACGGACCCGGTCTGGATATCCGGCAAACTCTCGGCGCTCAACGTGAGCGTCGGTATGGGTTTGTCGCCCGCGACTCCCTGCTCGGCCCGTTCCCGATTGGCATACAGCGGATACTGCCCGACCGGTTTGCCCTGCGAGCCCGGCAAAATCATGATACCGCCGTCAAGCCATTCCTGGGCGCCGGTGCCTTGAATCTGTACGCCGTCCAGGCCGAACTTGACATTCACGCGACTGTTGGCGATAAACTGACTGTCTTTATGCAAGATATCCGCGTATTCCGGGGTGATCACCGCTTCAAACTGGACGCCGTTCGACTTCAGACTGCGGCTGACGACTTTCCCGACCTGAATGCCGAACAGCGTCAGGGGTTGGCCGCTATCAATGCCGTAGCTCTCCGGCGCAAACAGGGTAACCACCCGCGCTCCCGGTTCCTGCAACAGCATATGGTTACTGTCTTGTACGGTAAAGTGTTGTTGCGGTTCGCCGCCGCCAGGCAGCAGATTCAGCGTTGTGCCGGTCAGCAGCGAACTCAGATTGGGGTCGCTCAAGGACAGCCGCGGCGACATCATTTCAATTCGGGTACCGCTGCGCATCAAGTCCTTGATGGAAGGATCGATGGACAACTCGCCGATGACCCGATGATGGTCGCCCAATGTCAATTTGGTCAGCGTGCCGACTTCCAAACCCGCATAAAGCAGCGGCGTATGTCCCTCGCTAAGATTATCGGCGCTGGGCAAATCCAATTGGATGATAACCCCGCGCTGACTGTGCGCCAAATCGGGATAAAGCTGATAGGTTTGGTCCGTACCGGCCTGCTGACCGCCGGCGGGCGAATCAAAGGCGATGGCGCCGTTGACCAGCGCCGCCACGCTTTCCATCTGAATATTGGCGCCATGCAAATCCACATTGGCCTTGAAACCGGACACATTCCAAAAATGACTGTCCTTTTTGACCAAATCGGTAAAGCGCCGGTCGATCAACACATCGATATTCACATCGCCCCGTTCCCGGTTGATATCGTAATCATAGACTTTACCCACCGGTATCTTGCGATAATAAACCAGCGAACCGGTATTCAATGCGCCCAGGTCGCGGGCGTGCAAGTGGATCAACAACTCGCCGGTATTCACCCGGTATTTGGGTTGGGACTCCAGGGCCGTGAAATGGGTTTCGGGCTCGCCTTTGCCCGGCATCATGCCGATATAGTTGCCGCCGACCAGCGCGTCCAGCCCCGAAATTCCCGCCAGGGACGCCTTAGGCGTGACCAGCCAGAACTGGGTGCCGGTACGCAATGCGTCGCGCATATCCCGCTTGATGCTGACTTCCACCTTGATGGTGCGCAGATCATCGCTCAGCTTGATATTCTGCACGGTCCCTACTTCCACCCCCTGATACCGCACCGGCGTGCGTCCGGCGACGATACCGTCGGCGGAGATGAAATCGATGGTGGCTGTGGCGCCTCGCTCTTGCAAGGTACTGTAAACCAGCCAGCCGGCGATGAGCAGGGCGATAAACGGCAACAGCCAAAAGGGGGAAATACGGCGTTTATTCCTGATGTTCGCGCTAGTCGGCGTAGTCGGCATTTGCGGCATGTGCGTCCCATATCAAACGGCTGTCCAACCACTCGACAGCGAGAATAGTCAAAATGACGGCCGAGCCGAAATAAAAGGCCGCCGGTCCCATAGTAAAGGCCAACAGTTGGTCGCGATCGACCAGGGACATCATGATGGATATGACGAACAAATCCAGCATGGACCAACGGCCAATCCAACTGACGAAGCGCAGCAGACGGATACGGGTTTTCAATCCGTGCCGCGCCTTAAGATGAATGCTCAGCAACACGGCCAGCAGTACCAGGATTTTCAGAAAAGGCACCAGAATACTGGCGATAAAGACCACCGCCGCCACCGGGATGTTATTGGCCGCCAGTTGCCCGATACCGGCCAGGATGGTGCTCTCGGTACGGTTGCCGTTGACATAAATAATCGATATCGGCAAAAGATTGGCCGGCACCAGCAGAATTATCGCTGCGACCAGTGCCGCCCAGGTCTTTTGCAGACTTTGGCGCCGCCGGGGGCGCAACGGAACATGGCATCGGGGACAACGGCCGCGGCTATCCGGCACGCCGGTGAAATTACAGGCCAGGCAAACCCTGAGCGCGGCGGTATTCAGGCGAAAAGGCGGCGGCGCGGGCTGTGGATAAAACGTCTGCCATAAATAACCAAGATTAAGGCGAACCAGCGTCAGGATACTGAGCAGCGACAACGCGACAAAAGCCGGCAGCGCCAGGCCGGCATCGACATCGGCATAATCTTTGACC
The DNA here is from genome assembly GCF_005217455.1 of Martelella alba. GTDB lineage: Bacteria > Pseudomonadota > Gammaproteobacteria > Enterobacterales > Enterobacteriaceae > Acerihabitans. Next base: position 225,987 of record NZ_SZPQ01000002.1, on the reverse strand, counting down.
TTGATGGCCGCCACCGCCAGGCCGATCAGATAGACGTCCAGCATCGCCCATTCTTTTAAGCGGTTAAGGGTTACCAGGATAGGGCGCGGATTCAGCCCCAGCCGCCGGCAGATAAACAGATAGAGGAGGGAAAACACCAGCGTGCAAGGGGCGCCGATGGTGCAAAAAGCCACCATGCTGGCGGTAATCGGGTCGCCCTGCACGGCCATTTGCCAGATCCCATGCAGCAGATCGGCGTGAATGGACGTGCCCAGCAAACGGATACTGATAAGGGGGTCGCCGTAGGCGAAGGGCATAAGCACCAGCATGGAGAGCGCCATGGCGGCCAGCCGACGCAAAGACCATTCATTGCCGTGGGCCACTCTGGCGCGGCAACGGGGACAAAAAGCGTCCTGGTTTTGCGCCAGGGACGGCAGCAAAAACAGAGTATCGCACTGGGCGCAACGTTGATAGCGGCCTTCGGGGAGGGCATAGCGGATTTGCTTAATATTCATATTCCGGAAAGTCTTATTCGAACCCAAGCCTTACACGTCGTCTTAAACATACCCGCTGGCGCCGCGCCGCGGATAAACATTGCCGGGCGCCTTAGTAGCGCAAACATACCCGTCGCCGACGACTTTGTGAAGCGGCATCGAATTAATCTTGTGGCGGTAGGCACTTATTGCTTATCTTATAGTAGCGTTTTTCCAGCTAATATCAGACAGATTAGCTCATCTATCGGTTCACCTATGAAAAAACCACAATTCTATAGCGAATTACTACAAAATATGTCCGGCCTTATCGCCGACGAAACGCATTTCATCGCGACGCTGGCCAATGTCAGCGCATTGCTTTTTGAACAACTCGAAGACGTTAATTGGGCCGGCTTTTATCTGCGTGAAGGTGATACACTGACCCTGGGACCGTTTCAGGGAAAAATCGCCTGCGTCAGTATTCCCGTGGGCAGAGGCGTTTGCGGTACGGCCGCGGCGGAAAACCGCGTCCAGCGGGTGGATGACGTGCATGCCTTCGCCGGCCACATTGCCTGCGATGCCGCCAGCCTGTCGGAAATCGTACTGCCCATCGTCCAAAATGGCCAGGTGGTGGCGGTGCTTGATATCGATAGCACGATTTATCGGCGCTTCGATCAGGAAGACGAAGACGGCCTGAAAGCTTTGGTGGAGCGGCTTTGCCAGCAATTAGAACAAACTGATCTGCGGAGATTTATCAATAATACCCTATATTGATATACGGATAACGTGGCATTTGCCGATGGCGTCATTATAATGTCGCCTGTTCATGCCTGCGCTGGTTGGCAAACCCGTTGTAATCAGGAAATTTCATGGAAAATCAACCCAAGTTGAACAGTAACAAAGAAGTGATTGCTTTTTTGGCCGAGCGTTTTCCGCTCTGTTTCACCGCCGAGGGTGAGGCGCGGCCGCTGAAGATAGGTATCTTCGCCGATCTGGTTGCCCGGGTGCAGGGAGAAGAACGCGTCAGCAAAACCCAGTTGCGCTCCGCCCTGCGGCTTTATACATCAAGCTGGCGTTATTTGTACGGGATCAAACTCGGCGCCCAGCGGGTCGATCTCGACGGTAATCCCTGCGGCGAACTGGAAGCGCAGCATGTGGAGCATGCGCGCAAACAGCTCGAAGAAGCCAAAGCGCGGGTACAGCAGCAACGTGCCGCCCAGCAGGCGAAAAAACGCGAACAAAATGAACACGCCCATTCCGCTCCCCGCCGTCCCGCCGCCAACCCGGCCGACGCGGAACGCAGCCGCAAGGTCCCCGATGAATCCGCTTTCAGGCCGCGTAAACCGCGTCCGGCCAACCGGCCAAAGGGCGAACGTCCGTCGCGAGATGCGAAAGAAACCCCAAAAGTCGCCCCCCTGCCTCAGGCATCGGTGGTCGACATATCCAAACTGCAAATCGGCCAGGCCGTTAAAATCAAGGTAGGCAAAGATCCCATGGAAGCGACAGTAACAGAAATCGCCAAAGAAGGGGTACGTGTGCAGCTTTCATCCGGAATGGCGTTGATAGTACGCGCAGAACACCTGCAGTTCTGATACGGAGGCCGACCAGGGCATGAACACATTTGTCAGAATCACTGCACTAGCGGGATTACTACTGGCAGGATCGGCTATCTCGGCGGAAGTCAAGATTACCCGTGCCGACCAGATACCCCAGTTGCATGAGGAAGTGCAGCAAATAACGGTCAGCCAGCGCGTTACCGCCCGGTTTACCCGTTCCCATTATCGTCAGTTCGATCTGGACGACGCTTTCTCGGAAAAAATCTTCGCCCGTTACCTGAACATGCTGGACTACAACCATAACGTCCTGTTGGCGTCCGACATTGCGAAGTTCGCCGACAAAAAAGATGTTTTGGATGACGAACTGAAAAGCGGCAAGCTGGATGTGCCTTTCGCGCTTTATAACATGGCCCAGCAGCGCCGTTTCGAGCGTTACCAGTATGCGCTGTCCCGTCTGACCAAACCGATGGATTTCACCGGCAACGACACCATCGATCTCGATCGCAGTAAGGCGCCCTGGCCGCAAAGCGAGGATGAGCTGAACAGGCTATGGGACGCTAAGGTGAAATACGATGAGCTGAATCTTAAGCTGACCGGTAAAAGCGACGGCGAGATTCGCGATATTCTCACCAAGCGTTATCAGTTCGCCATTCGCCGTCTGGCGCAAAGTAATAGCGAAGATGTGTTCCAGATGATCATGAACGCTTTCGCCCATGAAATCGACCCGCACACCAATTACCTCTCGCCGCGCAACACCGAACAATTCAATACCGAAATGAGTCTGTCGCTGGAAGGCATCGGCGCGGTATTGCAGATGGACGACGATTACACCGTGATCAACTCGCTGGTGCCGGGCGGGCCGGCGGCCAAGAGCAAGGCCATCGCCGTCGGCGACCGGGTGGTGGGCGTCGGTCAGACCGGCAAGCCCCTGGTGGATGTCATTGGCTGGCGTCTTGACGATGTGGTGGCCCTGATTAAAGGCCCGAAGGGCAGCAAAGTGAGGCTGGAAATCCTGCCGGCGGGCAAGGGCACCAAAACCCGCATCGTCACCGTAACCCGCGAGCGTATCCGTCTGGAGGATCGCGCGGTGAAAATGACCATTAAACGGGTCGATGGCCAGAAAGTGGCGGTGCTGGATATTCCCGGTTTTTATGTCGGTCTGACCGATGATGTCAAGGTGCAGTTGCAAAAACTGGAAAAACAAAATGTCGACAGCGTCGTTATCGATTTACGCACCAACGGCGGCGGGGCGCTAACCGAAGCCGTTTCGTTGTCGGGTCTGTTTATCCCCAGCGGGCCTATCGTACAGGTGCGGGACAATAACGGCAAAGTCAGGGAAGACAGCGACACCGACGGCATCGTTTATTACAAAGGCCCGCTGGTGGTGTTGGTAGATCGCTTCAGCGCCTCGGCATCGGAAATTTTCGCCGCCGCCATGCAGGACTATGGCCGGGCGCTGATTGTGGGCGAACCGACCTTTGGCAAAGGCACCGTGCAGCAGTACCGTTCGCTGAATAGGATCTATGATCAGATGCTGCGTCCTGATTGGCCGCCGCTGGGCTCCATTCAGTACACCATCCAGAAATTTTACCGGGTGACCGGCGGCAGCACCCAGCGCAAAGGCGTGGTGCCGGATATTATCATGCCCACCGGCGACGAAGCCGCCGCTATTGAAACCGGCGAGAAGTTCGAAGATAACGCCTTGCCGTGGGACAGCATCAATGCGGCGACTTACACCAAAGTCGGTGATTTGAAGCCCTTCCTGCCGGAATTAATCAAGGCGCATCAAGCACGGATTGCGGCGGATCCCGAGTTCCAATATATCGCCCAGGATATTGCGCGCTTCAACGCGACCAAGGATAAACGCAATATCGTATCGCTCAACCTGGCTCAGCGGGAGAAGGAAAACCATGAGGATGACGCCATTCGGCTGCAACGGATCAACGACCGTTTCAAGCGCGAAGGCAAAAAACCCATCAAATCGCTGGACGCCTTACCTAAAGACTACCATGAGCCTGATCCCTATCTGGACGAAACTGAACATATCGCCCTGGATCTGGCCAGGTTGGAAAGCGGCCAGCAACCGCTTAGGCCGGTGGCGGTGAAATAACAGATCCGAAGCCATTCCCGTTGCGACGCGACGGTTTGCGAGCGACGCCTTTGTCGGGCATAAGCACAACATGTCGCACTGTGACGGGACTTCCAGGGCGCCTACTCGGCGCCCTTGTTTTACCCCTTGCCGGGTGTCCTGCTGCTTCAATAAATATTTACAAAATGTAAAGTTATGTCTTTTTAGACACTTAATGTTAAGTAAACCTTGAAAACGTTGCTGGAGACCATACGATCCCAGTAACGCGATGGGCGTGACTTTTTCAGGGGACACTCGACTTTATGATGCGCATAGCTCTGTTTCTGCTAACCAATCTGGCGGTTATGCTGGTGTTTGGTCTGGTTCTGAACCTGACGGGCATCCAGTCTTCCAGCGTTGCCGGACTGATGATCATGGCCGGCCTGTTCGGGTTCGGCGGCGCGTTCATTTCGTTATGGATGTCGAAATCGATGGCGCTGCGCTCGGTGGGCGGCCGGGTCATTGAACAGCCGCGCGATGCCACCGAGCGTTGGCTGCTGGAGACCGTCGGCCGGCAAGCCCGTCAGGCGGGTATCGCCATGCCGCAGGTGGCGCTTTATCCTGCGCCGGACATCAACGCCTTCGCCACCGGCGCGCGGCGCGATGCTTCGCTGGTGGCCGTCAGTACCGGCCTGCTGCAGAACATGAGCCGGGATGAGGCCGAGGCGGTCATCGCCCATGAAATAAGTCACGTGGCCAACGGCGATATGGTGACCATGACGCTTATCCAGGGCGTGGTGAACACTTTTGTCATCTTTGTTTCCCGCTTGCTGGCGCAACTGGCGGCCGGCTTCCTGTCGTCCAACCGGGACGAAGGGGAAAGCGGCAATGGCAACCCCATGATCTATTTCGCCGTTTCCATGGTGCTGGAACTGGTATTCGGATTGCTGGCCAGCCTGATTACGCTCTGGTTTTCCCGTCATCGGGAATTTCATGCCGATGCCGGCTCGGCCAAACTGGTGGGGCGCGAAAAAATGATCGCCGCCTTGCAACGCCTGAAAACCAGCTACGAACCGCAGGAAGAAAGCGCGATGCTGGCATTTTGCATCAATGGTCGCGGCAATGCCTTTGGCGAGCTGTTTATGTCGCATCCGCCATTGGATAAGCGTATTGAAGCGCTGCGTTCCGGCACCTATCTGCGCTAATCCGGCGCCGGCCCGGCGGAAGAGACATGCGGGCGGCTTACCGGCCCGAGCTGGTTTGTCGTTGCGGATTGGGCTGGCTGATGCGCAACGCGCTCACCAGGGCCGCGACGGCGGCGAATATGCCGGCCAGCAGCAATGAAGCGTGCGTGCCGCTATAACCGAACAGATTAAGCATTAACGCCACCAGCGCGGCACCCGATGTCTGGCCCACCAGCCGGGCGCTGCCGAGCATTCCGCTGGCGCCGCCGCTGCGGTTGCGCGGCGCGGAGGTGATGATGGTGTGGTTATTCGGTGACTGGAACAAACCGAACCCGGCGCCGCACAGCATCATCCGCCAGATAATATCGCCATCCGCCGGGGCGGAAGGCATCCAGGCCAGGGCGAACAGGCCCAAGGCAAACATCCCAAGCCCGACCGCGCCCAACAGGCCGGCATGGATTCGGCCGATCAGCCGGCCGGCCAGCATGGCGAAAAACATGGTGGCCAGGGGCCAGGGGGTTAGCAGTAAACCGGTGGCGACTTCACTGCGGCCCAACGTGTTCTGCAGAAAGAACGGCAACGATACCATGGCCAGCATTTGCGCGCAGAAAGAGCAAATTGATGTGCACAGCGACAGGGAAAACAGCGGAATTCGCAGGAGATCCACCGGCAATAACGGCCACTGCTGGCGCAGTTGGTGACGAATGAAAATGACAGCGCATATCACCCCCAGACAGAATTCCACCAGTATCACGGTATTATCGATACGCTGCGCGAACCCCCCGATGGCCGATAACAGCAATCCGAAGGTGAGGGCGTTTAGGATGGCGCTGGCGTAATTGAAACGCTGGTCTTTGTTTTTCACCGGGTTGGCCGGTAAAAAACGATGGCCGAGAATAAGCGCCGCCAGTCCTATGGGCACGTTGATGGCGAATAGCCATTGCCAGGGCGCCACCGACAGTACGCCGGCGGCCACTGTGGGGCCCGCCGCGGTGGATACCGCCACCACCAGGGTATTGATGGCCATTCCCCGCCCAAGTATCCGCGTCGGGTAAATTATCCTTATCAGCGCGGTATTGATACTCATGATTGCCGCGGCGCCAAGCCCCTGTATGACCCGGGCGCCAATGAGCATCCACAACGTATGGGAAAGCGCGCATCCCAGCGACATCAGACTGAAAACCGCCAGGCCGCACTGATACACACGCCGATAACCATAAATATCGCCCAGCGTCGCGAAAGACAGCATCGTCATAATGATGGCCAACTGGTAGGCGTTGACCACCCAGATTGACGTTGCCGGATTGGCGTGCAATTCCCTGGCGATGGTCGGCAGTGCGACATTGGCTATAGCGGTATCCAGTACGGAAATGCTGATGCTCAGTGCGATGGTAACGATGGCGCCGTAACGTTGCGGTGTGGGGATTCCGTCAGCGGTTTTCTGTATCATGTTTGTGTCATAAACCATTAAAACCCTTATCCTAGCACCATTTCATGTGGAATCGGATCAACAAGCGGCTTGATAAATGTAATAATTACCCTCCGTCAATAAGGCCTGGCAGAGGCGCTAACCCATTGCGGTAAAGACGGCCTTACCTTTATAATGAAAATCATGTTCTATTTTTTTTAAAACAAATACTGACCAGGACAACCCCTCCATGGCGATTGCAGATTTAGATAAACAACCCGATTCCGTATCGTCAGTTTTGAAAGTGTTCGGTATCCTCCAGGCGTTGGGCGAAGAGCGTGAAATCGGCATCACCGAATTGGCCCAGCGGGTATTGATGTCCAAGAGTACCGTCTATCGTTTCTTACAGACCATGAAATCCCTGGGATACGTTTCGCAGGAAGGCGAATCGGAAAAATACGCTTTAACCCTCAAATTGTTCGAATTGGGCGCCAAGGCGCTGCAAAACGTCGATTTGATCCGCATTGCCGATGTGCAGATGCGAGTCTTGTCCAATCTGACTCGGGAAACCATCCATCTGGGTTCGTTGGACGAAGACAGTATCGTCTATATCCATAAAATCGATTCTATGTATAACCTGCGCATGTATTCGCGCATTGGCCGGCGTAATCCGCTCTATAGCACCGCCATTGGTAAAGTGCTGCTGGCCTGGCGCGACGAGGAAGAAGCCCGCCGTATTCTGGATGGGGTCGTTTTTACCCGCAGCACTCGCCGCACGGTGGCCGATGCGCGGGCCCTGCTGCCCGAGCTGGTCAAGGTGCGTGAACAGGGCTTTGGCGAAGATAACGAAGAGCAGGAGGACGGGCTGCGTTGTATTGCCGTGCCGATTTTCGATCGCTTCGGCGTGGTTATCGCCGGCCTGAGCATTTCGTTTCCCACCCTCCGCTTCTCGGAGGAGAGCAAAAACGATTATGTCGCCATGTTGCACGAGGCGGCCCGCAATATTTGTGTGCAAATCGGTTATCGCCATTATCCTTTTTGAGTAATGGCAGACAGGCGCCGCGTCCGACCGTTCACATGAGATGGCATCGGACGCCGGCTACTATTTGAATCGGCGGATGTCCGGCGTAAAAATGCCCTCCAGTGCTTCTTTTTTGCCGGAGCCGGAACGTCCGGAGTGAAATCATTAACAAGATAATAAATGAATTACAGTTAGTCTTTGTTTAAGTTCCGACGCCTAAGATAAGGTATCGGAGAAGTTAAGGACTCTGGTTTTGAAAAGAAACACGACACTATCGGTAATAGGTATCTTGCTGCTTTGCCTGTTGTTATGGCTGTCGGCATTGAATAGCTTTTGCGATCAGGGTGGTGATTTCTTTAATGGAGTGTGTTTCGTCACCAAATGGATGCCGTGGTAACGGGGGCTTTTGCCCAATTGCGCGTGATACTTCTCGCCGCCTCCGGTGGCGCCTTCTCCTAAACGGGGCTGGGCCGCCAACCCAGGGGCAACGTAAAGTATGACGAGTCCGGTGGGATACATGATGACCGCGGGGTGATAAGATAGATGCTGATGTTATCAGTAATCAGGTCATGACATGAACGAATTCGGATTAAACACCCTCAATCTAGCCTCTCTGGGGCTGTCTCTAGTGACTTTCCTCATCGGTCTGCTGGTCTGGTATTTCCTCAATCGCGCCAGTGTCCGGGCCAATGAGCAGATAAGGCTGCTAAACGAACTGTTGGAGCAGCAAAAACGGCAAACCGAGATCTTAGCGCGCCTCGGGCGTCATTCGACGGCGGACGAGGAAACTAAAACGCCCCCGGCAGGCGAACCGGCATTGTTCAAGGATTTTATCGCTGAGCGGTAATTCCCGCCGTGTCTTTCGACCTGCCGCGCCATCCTGGTCCGGACGGTTACCTTGGTCTGACATTGTCGCAGAAATTTTCATCCGGCAACTCTCTATGTTACATTAAATTAACACGCTTACTGTATGATTTGCGGCGAGATCCCACATTCTTGCCGTATATTCTCAAAATACGTCGAGTCGCATCGCGGCGGCAAGGGAGCGACAAATTCGTCGGGAACGCATTTGAACCGCCAACGGCGAGCCACCGGTGAGAGACTGGATGTCTCTCTCAGCCTCCCCTGGCGCATGGATAACGTCTTGACCGGGGCGCGCGGGCGCAGCCGCAGCCGACAATGAGGCCACTTGAAGTATGACGAGTATAAATCAAGCCTACAGGAGAACCGACATTATCATGCCGAAACGCAATCCTTGGTATGACGCCGCCAAACCCCATCATACGCCCTCGGGATTTCGCAACCTTGAGCCGAGTATTCGTAATGCCGATGCGTTTAAACGCTGGCGGCGTGAACGGAAAGAGAGCGGGTTTCCCCGCGCGCCGCAAGGGGGATATGACGCCTTTGTGGAACGTTGGTGGCAACGCGCTGATTTCAGCGGCGCCGAAGACGCCATTTGGTGGTTGGGGCACGCCTGCCTGGTCATGCGCATCGCCGGTAAGTATGTCCTGATCGACCCGGCGCTGGGGCCGCGCGCGTCCCCGCTGCCTTTCGTCGGCCCCAAACGTAAAACGCCGCTGGCGGCGGATATCGCCGATTTGCCCGATATTGACCTGATCGTGTATTCCCATAATCATTACGATCATCTGGATCGCAGTTCCCTTCGACGATTGCTGCGGCGCTTTCCCACCGTGCAGGTTGTCACGCCGCTGGGCATGGGGGACTGGCTGAAAAAGCATGGCGTGCGGGCCGTTGAGGAATGTGATTGGTGGGATAGTCTGGATTTCGCCGGCATACGGCTGCATTGCGTGCCGGCTCGCCATTGGAGCATGCGCTCTTTGCGCGATCGCAACCGTAGCCTCTGGTCCGGCTGGGTGGTGGACGCCGGCGACTGGCGATTCTATTTTTCCGGTGACAGCGGTTATACCGACGAGTTGACGGAAATCGGACGGCGTTTGGGGCCCTTTGATATCGCCGCCTTGCCCATTGGCGCCTATGCACCAGAATGGTTCATGGGGGAAAGTCACATGAGCCCGACCAGTGCGGTAAAATTCTATCAGCAATTGCAGTGCCCTCGGGTTATTCCCATCCATTGGGGGGTATTCGAATTGGCCGATGAGGCCCTGGATGAACCGCCTTTGGAATTACAACAGGCTCTCGATAAGGCCGGAATTGCCGAACATCAATTTACTCCGCTGAAAATAGGTTCGAAAATAAAGATATAATCTCAATACGTTGAACCGCATGGCGGCGACGGGGCAGCGGCACATTCGCCAAAACACATTACGCGCGCCAGCGGCGGGCTCTTGCTGAGAGACAGGATGTCTCTTATCCAGCCCTGCATCTTAGTTAACTATGTAATTAATTTGCGACCATCAACGAAAAGGCAAGGTTAAGCATGCCGATGGGGAAATAGGGCGGTCTTTCCGCGTGAACCGTTTTTCGGCGTTTAACCGTTTTGGCTTTGCAAAAATTATGGCATGCTTGCCGGCCCGCCCTTCACGGCCGTTTGCTGTCCGCCGGCGCGGCCAAGGACGTTTGCCGTGCCGTCGCATCATCGCCGCCGTCCTGCGTAACGATCCCTGTGGCGGAGGAGGGCGTTGTACCGCTGGCTTGAGAATCACTGTATTCATTAATAAAGATTATTCGACAAATAGTCACTATGACGAAAATATGTCAGAGAGGGTCATATCATCAGTAATTTTTAATTAAATTTAACAAGGCTTTTTATTACGTCCTCATGACAGAGGGGTAAACTTGCTAATAAAGTTATCATACTCAATATATCGATCAGTAATGCGGTGGCAAGTAAGTGACAATTTCGACGGGCAGAAATGTGAATTTTCAATGACGGGCCTTCGGCCAGAGACAGGTTATCCGTCTTTATCCCGGCAGCGTAGATAACGCTATGACGGGGCGGGCGAACTCATCGCCGTATTTATTATCGAGGGCTGCACAATATTGGTGATCCTAAATAGCGCATCCTATCCGGGACTGTTTCCCTGGAAGGGTATATTCGCAGCATAATTAACGTTACATCACGGCGGTAAGGGTCTTGCCGTGAACAGAGACCGTACTAAGACGGGGGGATAACGCGGTCAACAAAGCGGCAACCTGCTCTATAACGTCCAGGGCGGGCGTTTATCCGTAAAGCCGTCCGTTTAGCGGGGCCGCGGGCAGGCGGCGTTGCGCTGGGGTTAAAGATGGACCGCCGGGCGCAGGGGCTTAATTTCCTTGTATCCATAGTTGATTACGGTCTGAAAAAATCTGGAAAAATGTGAGCTGGCCCTCTTGTTTTCTTTTATCGAGAATTGAATAGTTATTCTTGAACAATGCATTGGACGTTGACAAAACTTTGCGCTAAGGTTAATGACTAATGGTACAGAAATCATGACGGTGGTTTCTCCAGGCACGTAAAGGTTAGTTTTGCAGCACCTGGATGCCGGGTGCATACAACCGGATGCTACTGAATGATTTAATTATGTGCGACATATCCGGCCCTGATTAAAAATGGCTTGCCATTGATTACAGAGTATGTGATAACGCATTTGGGTAAAACGAGGTACAGTTCTGTATATGAATGGCATTTTCAGTAAAGAAGTTTTGCGTAAAGACGATTTCGTTGTATGCCGCTTCTCTGCCGATCCTAATCTTAGTGCCTCAAGCAGTAACGACTCCAGTTTGTCTCTGTCTCGCCTCCGGGCGATTTAAACACTCCAAAGGAAACATGCAAGATGGCAAAGATCAAAGGTCAAGTGAAGTGGTTCAACGAGTCTAAAGGTTTTGGTTTCATCACTCCGGCCGATGGCAGTAAAGATGTGTTTGTACACTTCTCCGCTATTCAGGGTAACGGCTTCAAAACTCTGGCAGAAGGCCAGAATGTAGAGTTCGAAATCCAGGATGGCCAGAAAGGCCCTTCAGCAGTTAACGTAACTGCACTGTAATCCGGGTTGCTTCGGTAACCATCGGTCTTTTGACTGATTTGGATCACATGTAAATCTCCCTGCCAGTGCTGAACTGGCAGGGTGTTTGGCTATTTCCGTTTTCATTCCCATTCCATGGTTGTCGCTTTAGCGCGGTTTGTGGGTTTCGCCTCCCGTCATGTGGGGGTGCGCCGCATCCATAATTACCAGCCCGGAATACTGATTTCGTCCGGAAATTGGCGGGCAGGTGGGATCCGAGGCCCGTTGCCGGGTGTATCGCCGATAGCTGGTATAGCGATAATTTTGACCGTCGGTTGCGCAAATCGTGCAGCGATTCAGGTTGTCCACGGTGGTAAAACCCAAGGCCTTGAGCTTGTAAACGGCGATGGCGGCCAGAGCAAGATGTCGCGGCCGCGGCTGGACGACATGCGCGGGAATAGCCAAATGACGAAGAAAATCCTCCGCCAGCGCGTCGCTGACTTCATAACAGCATGGTCCGGCCGCCGGTCCTATCGCCGCCACCCAGTTGGCGGGGCTGTCAGGCCGCGAAATCTGCGCCGCGAAGGCCTCGATAATACCCGCCAGCAATCCGCGCCAGCCGGCATGCACAACCCCGATACGCTTGCCGTCTTGGCGGCACAACAGAATTGGCAGGCAGTCGGCGGTGAGCACATGCAGCAGAACGCCTGGCGTCGACGTGATTAGCCCGTCCGCCTCTCCACAGGCCTGAGCCGGGTGGGTGACGTGGTAAATAGCGGTGCCATGCACTTGCTTTTTTATCGTCGCGCTGTGTTCCCAGGGTAATAGCGGCGTTGGAAACAACGTGGCGGCATCGCCGAAACCATGGCGGACGCCGGCGATCTTATCCAGTATTGCGGAACACGCTGACATAAGAGTCATTCCCTGATGTTAAGTGATATCAATCGAATGTTGTCCGTCAGCCTATTACATTTTTGGCCGTCAGTTCAGTCAAATTAGCGCTTTGTTGCAAATTAGCCAATCTTGTAGCACTGTTATGGGCAATAAAGCCTCCCGGATGAGGTTTAATGCTATGAGTCAACAGGATAGCGATATGGGTGCATTGTGAAGACGACTTCGGGGCAGATTAGACAGAATTTTATCCAATGGCGCTTCGGCCTGATTTGCACGGGCATCTTGCTGATTCTGACGGTTTTGCTGATACGGATCGCCTGGCTACAGGTGATACACCCGGATAATCTGGTGGCTCAGGAGAACATGCGGTCTTTGCGGGTGGAGGAGACGCCGATTCCCCGCGGCATGATAACCGATCGCAACGGCCAGCCGCTGGCGGTCAGCGTCCCGGTGGACGCGGTCTGGGCCGATCCCTACGAAGTGGCGCAAAAAGGCGGCGTGGAGAATAATTCACGCTGGGAGGCGCTGGCGCAAACAATCAATATCCCATTTCGGGAACTGGCGCAACGTATCGCGCAAGATCCCCATATGCGGTTTATTTATCTGGCCCGCCAGATAGAGCCGAATGTGGCGGACTATGTCAAACAGCTGAAATTACCGGGCATCTATCTCAAGGAGGAATCCCGCCGGTTTTATCCGGCAGGACAAACCGCCGCGAATCTGGTGGGGTTCACCAATATCGACGACCAGGGCATAGAGGGCGTCGAAAAAAGCTTTAACCGTTTACTGACGGGGGTGGCAGGGCAGCGAGTGGTACGTAAGGACCGGTTCGGCCGGGTGGTGGAGACGCTGTCGACCACTGACAGTTCGCCGGCGCATAATGTGGCGCTGAGTATCGACTTGCGGTTGCAGCGTATCGCCGAAGAGGCCTTAAGCAATGCCGTGGAGTTCAACAAGGCCGATTCCGGCGCGGCGGTATTGGTGGATGTGAATACCGGCGAGATCCTGGCCCTGGCCAATTATCCCACTTTCAACCCCAATAATCGCGCCGGCGCCACCGAGGAGGATTTCCGCGATCGCGCGATAAGCGATATATTCGAACCGGGCTCGACGGTCAAACCCATGGTGGTGATGACCGCGCTGCAACAGGGCATTGTTAAGCCGGACAGCCTGCTCGATACCCATCCTTATGTGTTAAGCGGCCACGAGATTCGCGACGTGGCGTTTTATCCGACACTCACGCTGACCGGGGTTTTGCAAAAATCCAGCGACGTGGGCGTATCGCGCATGGCATTGGCCATGCCGATTACCGCGTTGCTCAAAACCTATAAGGCGTTCGGTCTCGGCAAACCCACGGATTTGGGCTTGACTGGCGAAAGCAGTGGGCTGATGCCTCACCGTCAGCGCTGGAGCGATCTGGATCGCGCCACATTCTCTTTTGGCTATGGGTTGATGGTGACCCCCGTGCAGCTTGCCAGGGTCTATGCCACTATCGGTAGTGATGGGATATACCGGCCGCTGTCCATAACCCGTATCGATCCGCCGGTCGAAGGCCAACAGGTCATGGACCCGCATCTGGTGCATGAAGTTAAACATATGATGGAAAGCGTCGCTTTGCCGGGCGGCGGCGGAATTAAAGCCGCCGTGCGCGGCTATCGCGTGGCGGTCAAAACCGGCACGGCGAAAAAAATCGGACCGGACGGCAAGTATATCGATAAATATATCGCCTATACGGCGGGCGTGGCGCCCGCCAGCCGGCCCCGATTCGCGCTGGTGGTGGTCATCAACAATCCCCAGGCCGGCAAATATTACGGCGGGGCCGTCTCCGCGCCGGTATTCAGCGCCATTATGTCCGAAGTGTTGCGTACCATGAACGTCGAGCCGGATGCCTTGCCCGAAGATGACAATCACCTGGTGATCGCGTCCAGAACCAGCGGCCATCCATCATGATGGGCCGGCGCGGAGCAAACCTTTAATGCATGTTTATCAATGTCCGCTTTGTCGTCTGCCGCTATCGCCGGGTGCGGGTTTCTGGCATTGTCCGCAGGCGCACCGGTTCGACTGCGCGCGCGAGGGCTATGTCAACCTCTTGCCGGTACAATTCAAACGCAGCAAAACGCCCGGCGATAATCAGGCCATGATGCGGGCCAGGCGGGCCTTCCTCGATGCCGGCTACTATCAACCGATGCGCGATGCGGCAATGGCGATGATAACCGGCCTGCAAACGGCGGCTAAGGCCCGCTGGCTGGATATCGGTTGCGGGGAAGGATATTACACGTCCGCGTTGGAAACGGCGCTGGCGGGGCGGGGCGGCGATATCCAGGCCTACGGGCTGGATATCGCTAAACCCGCGGTGCGCGCCGCGGCCAAGCGTTACCCGAGGGTTCGTTTCTGTGTGGCGTCCAGCCAGCGTCTGCCTTTCGTCGATCATGGCCTGGACGGCGTGTTGCGCATTTATGCGCCTTGTAATCCGGCTGAAGTGTATCGCGTCCTTACACCGGATGGGCTGTTGGTCACAGTGGCGCCGGGGCCGCGGCATCTTTATCAACTAAAGGAACGGATTTATTCCCAGGTGATGCTGCATCCGTTAAGGGACGAGGTCTTGCCCGGCTTCACGGCGGCGGCGGAGCGGCGTTTACGTTTCGAGTTGGTTTTACCCGGTACGGCGGCGGGCGAGCTGCTGCTTATGACGCCTTTCGCCTGGAAGGCCACGCCGGAGATAATCACGGCATTGACCGCCTTGCCGAAATTTGTGTGCGAGACCGATTTTATTTTGCGCGCCTGGCGCAGGGATCATGGGTTGGCGTCACCAGCCGGCCGTTAGCGACGGACCGATATGGGTGTAGAGAATATTGCAGCCGATACCAATGAGAATGGCGCCGCCGATGATTTCCGCCTTGTTGCCGAGAAAGGGGCCGACAAACCGGCCAAGCAGCATACCCAGGGTCGTCATTAGCATGGTGGCCAGGCCGATGAGCATGGCCATATGCAGGATGTTCACTTCCAGGAAGGCCAGTCCGACGCCGATAGCCAGCGCGTCAAGGCTGGTGGCGATGGCGGTGACCACCAACACTTTCAGACTGTGGCCGGCGATGGCGGGGGCATCCTGTTTCTGGCGGCAACCGCTTATCATCATTCTGACGCCCAGACAGGCCAGCAGAAGGAAAGCTACCCAGTGATCCCACTCCATGATGTAATGACTGGCGATGAGGCCCAGTGACCAGCCCAACAGGGGCGTGGTCGCTTCAATGATGCCGAATATCAGGCCGGTGCGCAGCGCCTCGCGCAGTGGTGGATTATGGAGCGTGGCGCCTTTGCCGATAGAAGCCGCGAAAGCGTCCATCGACATGCCGAAAGCAAGAAACAGCGTTGCGGAAATGTTCATAGCGGAGCCTCGGCTGGGAGCCAATATATACACGATTCACCATCTCCCAACCCAGCGATGGTTCGTCGTGTCTATAGTCTCGCCAACCCTCCTGGTCGTCCGTACCACGTTTAACCACAACGAGCATGTTGACACGGACATTTCCATACATAATGACTGGAAACAGGCTACTCCCTAATGACGGGCCAACCTTAACATAATATTTCGGCCTGAGACAACCACAAAATGAAATGGGATTAGGCGATGAAATTAATACTAATACTCCTTTCGTGAGACTGTTTGTTGCCAGAATGTTAGGAACGGTCCATAAAGAAGTGATAAAGCGTTTCCAAATCATCCAATTGCTTGACTTTTATCAGAAGACGCCTTTTTTCCAAATCAATGGCCAAATAGCCGTCTTCGGATAAATTCATATTCTTTATGCGGTCATATCTGATGAAAAAATTGGCGTAAAAAAAACCATCTTGCTTAAAAATCAATTTTGGCCGGCGAATATAGGTCAGGTAAATGGCCATCAACGCCAGGATAAGTAACAGGGTAGTGGTAAAAACCGTGCCCTTGGCAGTGATATTTTGATAAATCAATATGCCCACCAGCCCGATAAATATCAGTCCGTCGATACGATTAAGACGTTGTAGACCGATTTTCAGGCGGGTTTTGCCTTTCAGATAAAAGTCGACGATAAATTCATCGTAAATAGCGAACACCAGCGCCATGATAATGATAATCAGTAAACAGATATCGGTGATTGACATGCATCCTCCAAAGACAGAAAAACCGGGGACGGGCCCCGGTTTCCAATAGCGGTTGTCAAAGACCCAGCACGCCTATCCAATAACCGAAGATACCTATCGCGAAGAAGCCGATAATGATCCACAGAGGATTGACTTTACGCCGCAGCAACCACATACAGCCAAAGGTCAGCAATAACGGCACCAGG
Organism: Martelella alba; assembly: GCF_005217455.1. Taxonomy (GTDB): domain Bacteria; phylum Pseudomonadota; class Gammaproteobacteria; order Enterobacterales; family Enterobacteriaceae; genus Acerihabitans. The sequence continues at coordinate 209,177 of NZ_SZPQ01000002.1, read as the reverse complement.
CCGGGCATGAGCTGATCCAGGATGGTCTGGACGGTGGTCACGGTCGTCTGGCCGTTCTGGTTGGTAATGCGCGACACCACGAATGGGATGTTGACATGCGTCCACTTGTTCACCAGGGCGCCCATGACAAACAACCCCAGAATAGACGCGCCCTCGGTCAGCTTTTGCAGGAAGCCGCCGCCCATGTCGTTAACAATGTCCACCCCTTTGCGATAACCGTAGGCCACGCCGTAGTAACGGACCAGCAGGCGCACCAGGTTAAACAGCACGAAGAACAATACCGGACCGAGCAAGCTGCCGCTCATGGCGATACCCGCGCCCAGCGCGGCGAAAACCGGACGGGCGGTGCCCCAGAAAATCGGGTCGCCCACCCCGGCCAGCGGTCCCATCAGCCCGACCTTCAGACCGTTGATGGCCGCATCATCGATGGGAGCGCCATTGGCGCGTTGCTCTTCCATCGCCAGGGTAACGCCCAGCACAGGCGCGGCCACATAAGGATGGGTATTGAAAAATTCCAGGTGGCGTTTGATCGCTTGCCGACGGGCTTCATTGTTTTCCGGGTATAGGCGACGGATCACCGGCACCATCGAAAAACAAAAACCCAACGCCTGCATACGTTCAAAGTTCCATGAGCCCTGAAAAAGGTTCGAGCGATAGAAGACCCCGCGAATATCGCCGGCAGTCAGTTTCTTTTGACCAGTTGTATCGACCATTTCTCTCACCTTTTAATCAAGTTCGTTGTCAAGATCGTTAGCGCCGCGCGCCGACGAGCCTTCAATAACCTGCGGCCGGTTGTATTTCGGGCTCAATTGAATATAGAAAATCGCCATGACCACGCCAATCACGCCCAAGGCGACCAGATTGAAGTTGGTGAAGGCGGCGGTAACGAAGCCCAGGAAGAAGAAAGGCATCAAGTAACCGGCGCGCATCATGTTGACGACCATCGCATAACCTACAACCACAATCATGCCGCCGGCGATGCTCAAACCGTTGGTGACAACCGCCGGAATCGAGTTCAGCATGGCGTGAACGGCGTCAGTCCCCACGGAAACCGCCACAATGACCGCCGGGATGGCGATACGCATGGCTTGCAACAGTAAGGCGCCCACATGCAGCCAGCTTAAGGCGGTTAAGTTGCCGCGTTCGGCGGCGCTGTCGGAAGCATGCTGGAAAGCCACGGTAATGGTGCGCACGATAATGGTCAGCACCTGACCGGCGGCGGCCAGGGGGATAGCCAGCGCGATACCGGCGCCGACACTCTGGTTACCGGCGATGACCAGTATGGTGGAGATGATAGACGCCAAGGCGGCATCCGGCGCGAGCGCGGCGCCGATATTCATCCAGCCCAACGCGATCATTTCCAACGTCCCGCCGATGATAATGCCGGTCTTCATGTCGCCAAGCACCAGCCCTATCAACGTACAGGCTACCAGGGGGCGATGGAACTGGAATTCATCCAGCACGGATTCCATACCCGCTACACAAGAAATAATAAAAATCAGCACAATTTGAAGCGTGGTGATCTCCATTGCACTTCTCCTCAGACAAACGTAAGAGAGCGGTAAATAATTTCCTCAGAAAATACATGCGCTCTTGATAGTTAGTTTTTTTCGGCTAAAAGCTATTTACCGAGCTTACTGATCAAATCCATCATTTTCAGCTTGGAGTCGGTGGAAACCTTGCGGGCCTCCAGTTCGATACCTTTGGCATCCAGTTTACGAAACGCCTCGACGTCTTTCTCGTCTACGGAAATTGCACCGTTGACCTGGGTTTTGCCTTGGTGGAACGCCATTCCGCCGATATTCACCGACGTGATTTTCACCCCGCCTTCCACCAGACGCACTACGTCGGTCGGATTGGTAAACAGCAACATGACGCGATCTTTTGCATATTTCGGGTTTTCATACACGCGAATGGCTTTTTCCACATCCACCACATGCGCGGTTACCCCCGGAGGCGCGACCTGGGTCAACAAGGTTTTGCGCACAGTATCGGCGGCGACCTCGTCGCTGACCACAATGATGCGCTTGACATTGGTTTCCTTGGTCCAGCGGGTGGCGACCTGGCCGTGAATCAGACGGTCGTCGATACGGGCCAGGCCGATGGTCATATGACCGCCCGTAGAAGGCTGAACCGGCGCGGGCGCGGATCGTTGCGGCGCGGCCGGCGCGGCTGCGGGCTTGACATCCTGAGCCTTAAGGGCTTTAACGCCTTCACGGCCCGTTTCAATCGCCACTTTCACCAAATCGGCAAATGTCGGGTTATCATCCCGCGCCATAAATGTCTCGGCGAGCATGGGAATGTTCACCCCGGTCACGACTTCGTAGTTTTCTTTGTCCACGACGATACGGCTGGCGGCATTGAAAGGGCTGCCTCCCCAGGTATCGACGAGGAAGAGCACCCCTTCCTGGGTATCGAGATGCGCCAAACGCGCCGTATACTTTTCGATCAATGTCTCAGCGTTTTCCCCGGGAACAAAATCAATCCAAGCGACGTTATTCTGTGCGCCTAATATCATTTCGGCCGTTTTCAATAATTGTTCGGCCGCTGACCCGTGAGTGCCAATGACGATAGCAATACTCACTGGATACCTCCTCTGTTGACAAATTGGGTTAAGCAGTGAAACCACCTGGCATCGAGACGTCTTTACCAGAGGGTGGAGACACTTCTTAGCCAGGGTAACGAGCCACCCTGTTTGATCCCCGCCAGGACGCGCGAAGAAATCTTAAAACGCGTCAATAACGGTTAAACGCGATTTATTTTAGTGTGTAAAAAAATAAAAATTGTGACGACGCTCAGCAATTTGTGTTGCGGAAACGAATCAACGCACAAATCGAAACTGACAGGCCCAGTCTAGTGGCGCGTCATGACAGATTTTCGCAAAAAGTTTTATGACCCTGCCGGCAGACCTGATAAAGTGAAATCTGTCTGATTATCGAGGAGCGAAGGGCCGCAGCCCCCCCTATGGACTGTCACCGAAAACTACCCCATTCCATTTTAGTCTCCACATCATTCACATCGTCGCAAGGCGGCATCGGCGGGGGAACGTCGGCCCCTGTCCCCCTTAACCGCCAGGGCCGTGATACGCGGCCGGCGGGCACGCTATCTCGTGGTTGCGCAATGCCAATGCCTTGGGTTGGGAGCGCGCCATGGACATGCTGATGGATCCTTCGATCTGGGTCGGTTTGCTGACGCTTGTCTTGCTTGAGATTGTGCTTGGCATCGATAATGTGGTGTTCATCGCCATTCTGGCGGAAAAACTGCCGCCCAAAAAACGCGATAAGGCCCGGATGCTGGGACTCGGGCTGGCGCTTTTGATGCGTCTGGCCTTACTTTCGCTTATCTCGTGGATGGTGACCTTGACCCGTCCGCTGATAACCGTCTCCACATTCAGTTTTTCCGGGCGGGATCTGATTTTGCTGGTCGGCGGGTTGTTTTTGCTGTTCAAGGCCACATTGGAGCTGCACGAACGGCTGGAGAGCCGCGATGCCCACCAGGACGCCAACCGGGCCTACGCCGGTTTCGGGGCGGTCGTGCTGCAAATCGTCATCCTGGATGCGGTTTTCTCCCTGGATGCGGTTATCACCGCGGTGGGCATGGTTAATAATCTGCCGGTGATGATGACGGCCGTGGTGATCGCCATGGCGGTCATGTTATTGGCTTCGAAGGCGCTGACTCGCTTCGTCAATGCCCATCCCACGGTGGTGGTGCTGTGTCTGAGCTTCCTGCTGATGATTGGCCTTAGCCTGATAGCCGAGGGCTTCGGTTTTCATATTCCCAAAGGCTATCTCTACGCCGCTATCGGGTTCTCGGTGGTGATTGAAATGTTCAACCAGATAGCCCGACGTAATTTTCTCAAGTCCCAATCGCGCCGGCCGATTCGTGAGCGTACCGCCGAAGCGATTTTTCGCTTGATGGGAGGGCGCCGCCAGCGCCGCGAGCATGAGCCGGAAACCGAGGATGCGCCAAGCGCGCCCTTTGTCGATGAGGAACGCTACATGATAAGCGGCGTGCTGTCGCTGTCGTCCCGCACGCTTCGTAGCGTAATGACGCCCCGCAACGAAATTTCCTGGATTGATTGCCGCCGCGACGCGGCGCAACTGCGCCAGGCCATACTGGCGACGCCGCACGGCATGTTTCCCGTTTGCGACGGCGAACTGGATCTCCTGGTGGGCATCGTCCGCGCCAAGGATTTGCTGGTGGCGCTGGATAGCGGCCAGGATATCCGGTCCCTGGCCGCGTCGAATCCGGCTATTGTGGTGCCCGAGACGCTGGATGTCCTCAATTTGCTGGAGGTCTTGCGCCGGGCACGGGGCGGATTGGTGGTGGTTTCCAATGAATTCGGCGTTATCCAGGGGGTGATCACGCCGCTGGATGTGCTTGAGGCTATCGCCGGCGAGTTCCCCGATGAAGATGAAACGCCGGATATCGTGGTCGAAGCCGATGGTTGGCTGGTGAAAGGCGGCACCGATTTACATGCGTTGCAGCAGGCGCTTGGCACCGATGAACTGTTGTCGCGGCACGATGTGGCGTCCCTGGCGGGGATGCTGCTGGATGAGCGTGATCAGATGCCAACGGCGGGCGAAGTGATCGTCATCGGCCGTTGGCGCTTCACGATAATACAGATGACCGAGTATCGAATCGAGCTGGTGCGGGTCGAACGTATCGAGACCGAGCGGGATGACGCCGAGGAATAGCCCAGGGGGTCAGTCGCATTGTACTTTTACCGCCAATCCGCCCCGCGAGGTTTCCCGGTATTTGGCATTGATGTCCTTGCCGGTTTCATACATGGTTTCAATGACCTTGTCTAACGAGACGCGGGGCTCGCTGGTGCGGCGCAGCGCCATGCGGGAAGCGTTAATGGCCTTGACCGCCGCGATGGCATTGCGCTCAATACAGGGTACCTGAACCTGGCCCGCCACCGGGTCGCATGTCAGACCGAGGTTGTGCTCCATGCCGATTTCCGCCGCGACGCAGACCTGCTCCGGGCTACCGCCCAGCAATTCGGTCAAGCCGGCGGCCGCCATGGAACAGGCTACTCCCACTTCACCTTGACAACCCACCTCGGCTCCCGAGATAGAGGCATTGAGTTTGTAAAGTATGCCGATGGCGCCGCTGGCCAAGAAATAGCGCTGGCGGATTTCCGGCGCGGCGGGTTCAATGAAATGATCATAATAGGCAAGCACCGCCGGTACGATGCCGCAGGCGCCATTGGTCGGCGCGGTGACCACCCGTCCGCCGGCGGCGTTTTCCTCGTTGACCGCCAATGCGAACATGTTCACCCAATCGATGACGTTCATCGGATCGCTGGAGTGTTTGTCAGCCGCCATCAGCATGCGCCGCAGCGCAGCGGCGCGCCTCGGTACCCGCAACGGACCAGGCAAGACCCCCTCGGTGTTGAGCCCACGATCGATACAGGCGCGCATGGTTTGCCAGATCTCGCTGAAATAATGGTCGATTTCCGTCTGCCCATGCAACGCCAGTTCGTTGCGCAACATCAGCCCGGCCAGGGATAGGCCGGTGTTGCGGCACTGCTCCAGCAGTTGCCGGGCGCTGTTAAACGGAAAGGGAACACTGATGCTGTCCAGGACCGGTTGGCCGAAATGCGCCTCGTCGACGATAAAACCGCCGCCGATGGAATAATAGGTTTGGCTGTAGAGGCATTCGTCATCGGCGAAGGCGTGAATTCGCATGCCGTTTTCATGTAGCGACAGGTAATCGCTGTGAAAAATCATTCCGCCCTCGCGGGGGAAATCCGCTTCACGCAGGCCATTGGCCAACATCAGCCGCTGACGTTGCTCAACATCGCGGATAAATGCCCCGGCGGCGTCGATATCCAGCGTATCCGGCCGATTGCCCGCCAGGCCGAGAATGATCGCGCTGTCCGTATGATGACCGCGACCCGTGAGCGACAACGAGCCATAGACCTCCACGGCGATACGGGTGACCTGGTCGATGGCGCCGCGGGCGATCAAATCGTCGACAAACTGTTTACCGGCCTTCATGGGCCCGACGGTATGGGAACTTGACGGACCGATGCCGATTTTGAACATATCGAAAACACTGATCACGCTGACTCTCCTCGCTGCTTCACCCGATGGCCGCCTGGGCCAACGCTTTTAATTGTAATGGCTCGCGCCCGAGCGGGCTTGAGCTTTCGCATGAAAAAAACTAATGCCGTCACAACGATGACACCCTGTTAAAAAGCCGCTATTCACCGCGCCCGATGGCCCTATTCATGGCGTGGCCTTAAATAAGGCTAATGTGAACCCGGTATTGCAACGGATATGGCGCCGCGAGGCGAAGGCAATGGAATATAGTTGACGTACTACTATAAAATATCAGGTATCATAAATTTGCGGTTTTTAATTCTAACAATGAAATTTATTTCAGTGATTTTAGCTGATTTATGCGAATGATGAAAAGCGCTTTCAACGAAATGGCAAGCAGCATGGCCGTTTTGTTTTAACCCTGTATATGCTGACCCAGCCGATAAAGGATCTGCGCGGTCATGCCCCATACCATATGGCTGCGATACCAGGAAAAATAGACGCGCAGGGCGCGCTGGCGGCGCAGTATTTCCAGCGGGGTATAGCTGGCGAGCGAAAGCGCCTGCTGCAACGGCATCTCGAAAATCTCGGCCACTTCCTCCCGACTGGGGGAAAAACGGCAGTCGGCCGGCAATAGGCCCACCACAGGCGTGACCTGAAAGCCGCTGCTGCTGTCTACCGGCGGCAATTGACCGACGATACGCACCGTCTCCGGCGGGATGGCCACTTCTTCCCAGGCTTCGCGCAGCGCGGTTTCAACCAGGGTTTTGTCCCCGCGGTCGGCGGAACCGCCGGGGAAAGCCACCTGACCGGCATGATGACGTAAAGACGCCGCCCGTTGCGTCAGCAGCAGGGTCGGAATCGGCCGGCGAATGATCGGTACCAGCACCGCCGCCCGTCGGGTCTGGCGCGAGGGAGCGCCGTCGCCGGGCAACTGCAATTGGAAACGGGTCAGGAAATGGTTGAGCGTCAGGGCGGGCTCAGGCGTATTCATGGTCGTTCGGCGCCTCCAGTACCGGTAGAATAGCGGCAAGCTTATCCAGCGTCTCTTGATATTCGGCTTCTTCCCGGCTATCGGCCACAATGCCGCCGCCGGCCCAGCAATGCAGGCGCCGCCGCTCGGCGATAAGCGTGCGAATGGCGATGTTGCAATCCATGGAACCGCAGAAGCTCAAATAACCGATACTGCCGCACCAAGCGTTGCGGCGATGCGGCTCGAGCCGGTCGATGATTTGCATGGCGCTGACCTTGGGCGCGCCGGTGATGGAACCGCCGGGAAAGCACGCGCGCAGGAGTTCGCTGGGATGCCGCTCGGGGGGGAGCATGGCGGTAATGGTGCTGACCATATGATGGACCGCGGGAAAGGCTTCAATCTTGAACAGTTCCGGAACCCGGACGCTGCCGGGCTGAGCGATTCGACCAATATCATTGCGCAGCAAATCGACGATCATCAGATTTTCAGCGCGATCCTTGGCCGACGCCGCCAGACGTTCGCCTTGCAACCTATCTTGCCGCGCGCCGGGCAATCGGGGCAGGGTGCCCTTGATTGGCCGGGTTTGTATTTGCCGGTGGCGTACTTGCAAAAAGCGCTCCGGCGATAAACTGAGCACCGCTTGCCCATGCAGACGGATAAAGGCGGAGAACGGCGCCCGGTTGCCGGCCAGCAGACGCAAAAACGCCGGCCATTCGTCGCCCTGGTAGGGTGCGGTAAAACGCTGCGCCAGGCACACCTGATAGCAATCGCCGGCCAGTAAATGCGCCTGGATGCGCCTGAACCGCTCGCCGTATTGCCGGCGGGACATATTGGATTCCCAGGAACCGGTCAGGCGAAACGGCGCCGCCGCCGGCCGCCGGGCGGATTGCAGTTCGGCGGCCCGGCCGGCGGCATCGGTATAACTGAGCAAGGTTAACCGCCGGCGCCGGTGATCGGCGATAACCGCCCAGTCATAGATGCCTACCGCCATATCCGGCAGGTCGATGTCCCGCTCGGCATGACAGGGCAGGGTCTCCAGCCGTCTGGCCAGATCATAGCCGAACAGGCCGAGGGCGCCGCCCAGAAACGGCAGATCCTCCATGGCGTCGGGGCGGATGTTCAGCGAATCCAATTGCTGGCGCAGCAAGTCGAACGGGCAGCCATCGCTGTGCCAGATGTGGTCGCCGCGGCGTATTTCGGTGTCTTTGCCGCGCGTAACCAGGGTGGCCGCCGGCGAGGCCACCATGATATCGAAACGGCTATCCGGGTGGTCGGCGTGTCCGGAATGCAACAGCGCCGACCAGGGACGGGCGGAATAGGGCGCAAAGGCCTCGACTATCGCCTCGGGACGATAGGGCAATTCAATCAGTTGCGGTGATTTTGCAGACATAGACTCCACACCGGAGACGCCGGCGGGCAGACGCCGGACGGTAGCGGACAATGATCGCGCCGTTGGCGGGCGGGCCGTCTCCCGTTATTCAAGACGGGGAACACAGCCTACCACATACTCCGCATCTTTCAAGCCGTCCCGCGTCCGTACCGGTCGCGTCGCCGGCGCCGCAGGCGGCGACCTGGGCGGTTGCCGACACGTCGCGCGCCGAAATTCCCCCGCGGGGGCAACACGCGCGGCATGGCGTCGTGCGGTCCGACGTGAGATAATCGCCGGCATTGTTTTATTGAAGAGAATCGGTATGTCAAACGACCAGCCCGCATTGACCCATCAGCAACAGCAACAGGCGGTGGAACGCATCCAGGCCCTTATGGCCGAAGGCATGAGCAGCGGCGAAGCCATCCGGCGGGTATCGGAGGAAATCCGCGCCGGATATCACGGTGAACGGGCGGTGGTTATCTGGGATGATGAAGAGGATAAGGCCGGCCGCCGACGGGATGCGGAGTGACCGACGATTTCGCGCCGTCCGGCGCCTTGGCCGGGGCTATCAGCGGGTTTAAGCCCAGGGAGTCGCAACGCCTGATGGCCGAGGCGATCCGCGAGGCCATTAAGGATAAAACGTCGTTGGTGGTGGAAGCCGGTACCGGTACCGGTAAAACCTATGCTTACCTGGCGCCGGCGTTACGCGCCGGGCGTAAGGTGATTATTTCCACCGGTTCGAAAGCCTTGCAGGATCAGTTGTTCAACCGCGACCTGCCCAAAGTCGCCCAGGCGTTGAAATTCAGCGGCAGTACGGCATTGCTTAAAGGCCGCTCCAATTACCTCTGCCTGGAGCGGCTGGAACAGCAAACGCTGGCCGGCGGCGGCGCGGCGTCGGAAATTCTCGAAACGTTACCGGTCGTTCGTCGTTGGGCGTCGCAAACGGCGGACGGCGATATCGCCTCGTGCGCCGACATCCCGGAGGACAGCGCGGTCTGGCCGTTGGTGACCAGCACCAACGATAATTGTCTGGGCGGCGATTGTCCGTTCTATCAGGACTGCCATGTGGTCAAGGCCCGGCGTAGCGCCATGGAGGCCGATGTCGTGGTGGTCAATCATCATTTATTTTTGGCCGACATGGTGGTTAAGGATGGCGGTTTCGGCGAACTGATACCCGACGGCGAGGTCATGATTTTCGACGAAGCGCATCAGTTGCCGGATATCGCCAGCCAGTATTTCGGCCAGCAGCTCACCAGTCGGCAATTGCTGGATTTGTCGCGGGACATGACCCTGGCGTACCGTACCGAGCTTCGGGATATGGCGCAATTACAGAAAAGCGCCGATCAGCTTGCCTCGCGCGCTCAGGATTTCCGTCTGGCGCTGGGCGAGCCGGGGTTTCGCGGCAACCTGCGCGAAGCGCTGGAGGCGAGTTCGCTGCAACGGGCGCTGTTGTTGCTCGACGACGCGCTGGAACTGTGCCATGACGTGGCGAAAATGGCCCTGGGACGATCGGCGCTGCTGGACGCGGCATTCGAACGGGCCGTGTTATATCGCGCGCGGCTCGCGCGCATTAAAGACATCGGACAGCCCGGATTCAGCTATTGGTTTGAATGCAGCGCGCGGCATTTTGTGCTGGCGCTGACGCCGTTGTCGGTATCGGAGCGTTTCCGCGAGGTCATGCTCGACAAAAAGGGCGCCTGGATATTTACCTCCGCCACGCTTTCGGTCAATGACCGGCTGGATCATTTCACGCAACGCATTGGCCTGACGGATGCCCGCACTTTGCTGCTGGCCAGTCCGTTCGACTATGCCAGGCAGTCGTTGCTATGCGTTCCGCGTTTTCTGCCCGAACCCAATCAACGCGGCGCGGCGGCCACATTGGCGCGGATGCTCGCGCCGGTGGTGGTGGCCAATAACGGCCGCTGTTTCTTTCTGTGTACTTCCCATCAGATGATGAGAGACCTGGCGGCCGAATTCCGCGCCGCTTTGACGCTGCCGGTGTTATTGCAGGGCGAAACCGCCAAGCGCCGTTTGCTGGAGCAATTTATCGCCGCGGGCAACGCCTTGCTGGTGGCGACCAGCAGCTTCTGGGAAGGCGTCGATGTGCGCGGCGATGCGCTGACCTGCGTGATAATCGACAAGCTGCCGTTCACCTCCCCGGATGATCCTTTGCTAAAGGCCCGGGTGGACGATTGCCGATTGCGCGGCGGCGATCCGTTTCTGGAAGTACAAATACCCGAGGCGGTCATTGCGTTGAAACAGGGCGTCGGCCGATTGATCCGGGATTATGATGACCGCGGGGCGCTCATTATCTGCGATCAGCGGTTGGTGACTCGTCCCTATGGCGAGATATTCCTGAAAAGCCTTCCACCGGCGCCGCGTACCCGCTCTTTGCAAACAACCCTGGATTTCCTGCGCCGGCGGTAATCGTTGATGCGCCCTGGCCCCCGAGGAGCGTTGTTTTGTCCGGCATCAGCGTCATGGGCGTATGCCGCCTGGCGACGCCCGTATCCCTCGCCACTCGGGTTATGCTATAGTGCCAACCCGTTTTTGTACTCTTCCCAACGCCTGCCCGAGGTTTGGCATGTCTACGCGAATTTTAGCCCTTGATACCGCAACCGAAGCCTGTTCCGCCGCACTTTGGCTGGATGGCGAAGTCACCCAGCGCTTCGCGGTCTGTCCCAGGGAGCATACCCGCCGTATCTTACCGATGATCGATAGCCTGTTGGCCGATGCCGGCATGGGTTTGCATCAATTGAATGCGCTGGCTTACGGCCGGGGTCCCGGCAGTTTCACCGGGGTACGCATCGGCGTCGGTATCGCGCAGGGCCTGGCGCTGGGCGCCGGCTTGCCGCTTATGGGCATCTCCACCCTGGCGGCCCTGGCGCAGGGCGCGTACCGCCAGACCGGCATACCGCGGGCGCTCGCCGCCATCGACGCCAGGATGGGGGAGGTTTATTGGGCGCAATATCGGCGCGATGAGAAGGGCGCCTGGCTTGGTGGAGAGAGTGAAAGCGTCATCAAGCCGGATCGGCTGGCGGAGACGCTGGCCGGCCTAAGCGGCGAGTGGGCTTGCGCGGGCACCGGTTGGGACGCCTATCCGGAACTGCTGGGCTCGCCCGGTCCAAAACTGCGCGCCGGCAACGCTCAATTGCCCACGGCGATGGATATGCTGCCGCTGGCTATACTTGAATTGGCCAACGGCGCGACATCGCCGGTGGAACAGGTCCGGCCTACCTATTTGCGTAATGATGTGGCATGGAAAAAATTGCCCGGCCGGGAATAATCGGCAACTAACGCGGTCGCCGCATGTCCAAGAAATACGTAACACAAGGGATAAGCAGTATGCATGTCGGTTCAACTCTGAGGTCGGCCCGCCGTCGCTTGGCCGTTTTGTCTATATTATTGGGCGCGTCTATGGCGCTTGCCGGGTGCGTCACTATTCCGCAGGCCATTCGCGGAACATCTGCCACGCCGCAACAAGATTTGGTCCGGGTCATGAATGCGCCTTCGTTGTATGTCGGCCAGGAAGCGCGCTTTGGCGGCAAAGTGGTCAAGATCACGACCGAGAACGGCCGCACCAAACTGGAAATCGCCACCGTGCCGCTGGATGACGCGGCACGGCCGCTTATCCATCAGCCCTCGGTGGGGCGAATCATCGCCTATGTCCCCGGTTTTCTCGAACCCGCCGATTTCGCCCAGCAATGGGTGACGGTGGTCGGCCCCATTAGCGGGACCGAACAAGGCACCATCGGGCAAGCACCCTACCGCTATGTTGTGGTACAGGCCACCGGCTACAAGCGTTGGCAACTGACCCAGCAAGTTGTGGCGCCCATGGGACCGCCCCTGACGCCCTGGGGATGGGGCGGTCCCTATTATGGGCGCGGGTGGGGGCCCTATGATATGGGTTGGGGCGGCTATTACGGCGGCGACGCCCGAGTGGAAACCGTCATCAGCGAATGACGATGGCCGCCAATGCCGACATGTTTATTGTGACGAATTAAAGAGATCGCAGTGCTAAAATATCAATTAATCACTTCAGACACTGAATTACTTGAGGTTTGCAACCTTGCCCGCCAATCGCCGCGGGTGGCTCTTGATACCGAGTTTGTTCGCATCCGCACTTATTATCCCCAGTTGGGTCTGATTCAGTTGTATGACGGCGAACGTGTATCCCTTATCGATCCCTTGGCCATTACCGAATGGCGGCCATTCCGGCAACTGCTGGCTGATCCGGGGGTCATCAAAATCCTGCATGCCTGTAGCGAAGACCTTGATGTGTTCCTGCATGCGTTCAACCAACCACCGGAGCCGCTTATCGACACTCAGGTTCTGGCCGCTTTCAATGGACGGGCGTTGTCTTGCGGATTCGCCGCGCTGGTGGCGGATTACCAGGGGGTAATGCTGGATAAAAGCGAATCACGTACCGATTGGCTGGCGCGCCCGCTAAGCCAGAAACAGTGCGAATACGCCGCCGCGGATGTGTATTGGCTTTTGCCGGTGGCCGATAAATTGCTGGAGGAAACCGCCGCGGCCGGCTGGCTGGATGCCGCGCGGCAGGAATGCCGGGCCCTATGCCAACGGCGCGGGGAAATCGTCGAACCCGACGAGGCATACCGGGATATCGGCAACGCCTGGCAGTTGCGCACCCGGCAGTTGGCCTGCCTGCAAAAGTTGGCCGCCTGGCGCTTACGCCTGGCGCGGGAACGGGACATGGCGGTGAACTTCGTGGTGCGGGAAGAAAACCTCTGGCAGGTGGCGCGTTATATGCCGGGTTCGCTCGGCGAATTGGATCACCTGGGGCTGAGCGGCCCGGAAATTCGCTACCATGGCAAGACCCTGATTGGCCTGGTACAGGAAACGGTCGCCATGCCGGAAACACATTGGCCGGCGCCGCTGCCGAATCTGCTTGAGCAGCCCGGCTACCGCGTGCTTTTCAAGCGTATAAAGGAACAGATCCAGCATGCCAGCGGCCAATCGGGGCTGAGCGTGGAACTGCTGGCGTCTCGGCGGCAAATCAATCAGTTGCTGAGCTGGCATTGGCGCTTATCCCCAACGCAGCGTCTCCCCGAACTGCTGAGCGGTTGGCGGGATGCGCTATTTGGCGCGGCCGTGTGCGATATCCTTAACGGCGGGGATCAGGCTGAAAACGGCGCGGCGGTGTCCTAGCGAAGAGACGGGCCGGCGGCGTCGGTTCCCCTACCCGAGGCAGGGGAATCAGCCTCGGGGTCTCATTTTGGGCTTTCTTCCGCCTCCGGCAACGTGACATTCAGCTCGAGAATGGAAATATCCCCTTCCTTTTGTTCCAGTTGAACAGAAACCATTTCCGGGTCGATTTGCACATATTTGCAAATCACTTGAAGAATGTCCCTTTTCAGCTGCGGCAGGTAATGAGGCTCGCTGTCGCTTCTGCGGCGCTCGGCGACAATGATCTGCAGCCGTTCCTTGGCTATATTGGCTGTCGTTTTTTTGCGGGACAGGAAAAAATCGAGTAATGCCATGGTTTATCCCCCAAACAGGCGTTTCAAGAAACCCTTTTTCTCTTCTTCAACGAAGCGAAAGGGACGTTCTTCTCCCAGCAAGCGATCTACCGTGTCCGAATAGGCCTGACCCGCATCGGACGCCTGGTCGAGAATAACCGGCTCTCCCTGGTTGGATGCGCGTAAAACCGATTGATCCTCGGGGATCACCCCCAGTAGGGGAATGCGCAGAATTTCGATGACGTCTTCCATGCTGAGCATGTCGCCGCGATTAACCCGGCCGGGATTGTATCGGGTCAGCAGCAAATGTTCCTTAATCGGCTCCAAGCCATTTTCGGCGCGACGGGATTTGGATGCCAATATGCCCAGAATACGGTCCGAATCCCGCACGGACGATACCTCCGGATTGGTGGTGATGATTGCCTCATCGGCGAAATACAACGCCATCAGCGCCCCGGTCTCAATGCCGGCCGGCGAATCGCAGACCACGAATTCAAATTCCATTCCGTTAAGATCGTCGAGGACTTTTTCCACACCCTCGCGGGTCAGAGCATCTTTGTCCCTTGTCTGCGAGGCCGGCAGAATATAAAGATTATCGGTGCGCTTATCCTTGATTAAGGCCTGGTTGAGGGTGGCATCGCCCTGAATCACATTGATGAAATCATAAACCACCCGGCGCTCGCAACCCATAATCAAATCAAGATTGCGCAAACCAATATCAAAATCGATCACCACCGTCTTTTTGCCTTTCCGGGCCAGACCGGTCGCAATAGCCGCGCTTGATGTGGTTTTGCCGACGCCTCCTTTACCCGAAGTAACAACTATAATGCGTGCCATAAATGGTTTCCTTGTCAGGGCTTAATTTAAAGGTTGAATGGTAAGCGTATTGTCTTGCAAACTGAGTCGGGCGGCCTTGCCCGAATATTCCGCCGGGATTTGATCGCTGAGCCAATATCGGCCGGCAATCGAAACAAGTTCGGGTGAAAGGTGGGTGCAGAATATCTGGCAAAACGCATCCCCTGATGCCCCCGCCAAGGCTCTGCCCCGCATGACGCCATAAATATGGATATTGCCGTCGGCAATCAATTCGGCGCCAGCGCTAACGCTACTGGTCACGATCAGATCGCAGTTACGCGCATAAATCTGTTGACCGGATCGAACCGGGGTGTCGATCCGCTTGGTTTTTCCGGATGAAACGGCGGGCTCCGGCGGCGTTACGCGCTTTTGCCCCTTGCCCTCGGTCATCAAAGGCAGTCCGCTGCGAATAATCGTCCGTTTGAGCTGTTCGTCCCGGCAGCCGCTAACGCCCACCACATACAGGCCGGTGGCGGAGAATATCCGCCGCAATTGCGGCCAGTTTGCATCCTGCGGCAAGGCGGAGACATTCACCACCACCGGCGCTTCTTTCAGAAATGCGGGTGCCTGTTCGATTTTTTTTTCCAAAGCCTGACGAATATCTTCAGGCCGGGCATCATTGATGTAAATTACCGATAAGGTAAAGCTACTGCCTTTTAACTCGATGGGTGCCTGTGACATCTGTCCTGACTCAGCCTTGACTTGTGTATCCCCGTCATCTTTCGCGCTGCCGCGGCGTTGGCCGTGCCCGCTCACCGCCTTGCCGCAACACGAAAGCCATCGGGGATCCCGTTATCTTCCGCGCTGTCGCAACGTTGGCCGCGCTCGCTCACCGCCTTGCCGCAACACGAAATCCAATGGGTATATTTACCCGGTAAGCTACCGGTAAGCGATATTCTGTTGCATTGTATGCATGTTATAGTTACTCCTATATTCAGGCAAGCCATCGAACCGGGTAAAACGAGTGAAAAATATGTTTTGTGTGATCTATAGAAGTAGCAAACGAGATCAAACTTATCTTTATGTGGAAAACAAAGACGACTTTTCCAGGGTTCCACCCGAGCTAATGGCGCAATTCGGCAAACCTGTGCTTTCGATGCTTTTACCGTTAAATGGTAGCAAAAAACTGGCCGCAGCGGATATCAACAAAGTAAAAAAGGATCTGGAAGAACAAGGCTACTATCTTCAACTTCCTCCGCCGCCGGAAAATTTATTGGCCGCCCATCAACAGACCCCGGGAAAATAACTGATCATTAATCCATTGTTTTTGCCGGTGCGGCAATCATCCGGGGGACCGTTTTCCCAGAAGGAACCCGCGCCGCGTCGCGCATCCTAAGGTCGCTTTTTCCCGGCCGATGTAGGATGATATGCATTCGTCTTTAACATGATGAACCATTGCGATTGGCAGGCAGGAGTGTAACCACATGTATCAACACAGAGATTGGCAAGGGGCCTTATTGGATTTCCCGGTAAATAAAGTGGTCTGCGTTGGCAGCAATTATTCGGATCATATCAAGGAAATGGGCAGCGCCACGCCGGTTGAACCGGTATTGTTTATCAAACCTGAAACCGCTCTTTGCGATATTCGTCAACCCATCGCGATTCCCACCGATCAGGGCGAAGTGCATCACGAAGTGGAACTTGCCGTACTGATTGGTATGCCGCTGAAACAGGCCGACGAGGATCATGTGGCGCGGGCCATCGCGGGATATGGCGTGGCGCTGGACCTGACGCTGCGTGAACAGCAGGCCAAATTCAAAAAAGCCGGGCAACCCTGGGAAAAGGCCAAAGGTTTCGACGGTTCCTGCCCGATTTCCGGTTTTATCCCGGTGGCGGAATTCGGGGATGCGCAACAGGCGCAACTGACATTGCAAGTGAATAATGAAATACGACAGCAGGGCAACACCCGGGATATGATAACGCCCATCCTGCCCCTGATTGCCTATATGAGCCGTTATTTCACCTTGCGGGCCGGCGACATCATTCTGACCGGCACGCCGCAGGGTGTGGCGAAACTGATCCCGGGCGACAACTTGACGGTATCGGTAAACAACCATACCCTTACCACCCGAATTATCTGAGGATAATGCCAACGCGCTGCTTTGACCGAAGCGGCGCTGGCCGGGGTCGCCCCCGGAGGCCGGCGCAATAGTGTGTTCCCCTGCAACGACACCCGAGATGATGATGACGACTCAGCCTTTTTGGCAGGAAAAAACCCTAGGCGAGATGACCGACGCGGAATGGGAGTCCTTGTGCGACGGATGCGGGCGTTGCTGCCTGCATAAGTTGATTGACGAGGATACCGATGAAATTTATTTCACTAATGTCGCCTGTAATCAGCTCAATATCAAAACCTGCCAATGCCGGCATTATGCGCGGCGTTTCGAATATGAGCCGGACTGTATCAAGCTTACCCGGGAGAACCTTACCACCTTTGACTGGCTGCCGCCGACCTGCGCATACCGCTTGCGGGAAGAGGGCAAGCCGCTGCCTCATTGGCATCCGCTGCTAACCGGCTCCAAAGCGGCGATGCACGGCGAACGCATCTCGGTGCGCCATATCGCGGTACCGGAAAACGAGGTGGAGGATTGGGAAGATCATATCCTAAGACACCCGGACTGGCGGGGTTAGGCGTGGCGAAGAAAGCGCAATGATACGGATACGGCCTTTTGGACCGTATCCGCGGTGTCGGGCCTAGCGGCCAAACAGGTCACGCTTTTTGGGCGGGAAGAACTGAGCGAGCAAGACCAGTAAGCCCACCAGCAAATAGGCGCTGAAAATAACAATCATCCATTGCGGCATTTCCAGGGACAGAAAATGCCACTGGCGAACCGCACAGTCTCCGGTGGCGCTGAAAATCGACGGCAGCCATTTATCCAAAGGCAGCCAGGAAGGGAAACTGACGAAGAAATCGCATGTGACGAACGGGGAGGGATGAAGCTGGATTTCGGTATGCTGCATGGCCAGTTTCAGCCCTTCCCAGGCACTGTATAGCCAAATGAATACTGCGCCGATGCGTAAAGGGGTCGCCGGGGCGACGGCGCCAATGATGCCGGCCGCCATAATGCCGTAAAGGGCAACCCGCTGATAGATGCACAATACGCAGGGTTTCAATAACATGACATGCTGAAAGTAAAGCGCCACCAACTCCAGGGCCATGGCGGTGAGGGTCATCAAAACCCAGGCGCCCCGTCCCCGCGAGCAGCGGTTAAGAAATTGCAACATATATTATTATCCAGGCCAGTTGCTTGTAGACACGCAGTTTAAATCAATTGGAGACGGATGCCAGCCTCTTTTTGATATAAATCAGTCGTCTTTAATCGACTCGTTTCTATTTCATTCAACTTCGCCCGACCCAGGCCATGTTATCGGATTTTGCGCGTCCGGGATTTTCGGTCATTGCGGCTTTAATCGCTGGGTTTGCCGGCCAGCGCGCGGCGAATGAAGAGGCGGCTTGAAGTAGGGTGGGCTTCATCGCTAAAATAGAAACCGGGAGCTTTCTCCGGCAGCGAAAGAATTATGCCGGCGGGGATCTTACAGTGAGAGCCGGGCAGCCTCTTAATTGTTCGCATGGTAGCGCTGACACGGTGTCTGGAATGGCCGGACGCCGCCAACAGAGTGGCAATGTGAAGTCTGACGGGTATATCGCCCTATATCACTGGCGTGGGATCTGCTATCATCGGGCCGTTTTCCACTCGTTATACTCTGCGTAATGCAAGCCGCGGCAAAGAGGCGGCTTAAGGTATGACGGGTATAGCTTACCAGTGCTGCTGCTACGGAACATACTATCATGGTGATCAAGGCGCAAAGTCCGGCCGGTTTCGCGGAAGAGTATCTCATCGAAAGCATATGGAATAACCGATTCCCTCCAGGTTCGATTCTGCCCGCGGAACGGGAGCTTTCCGATGTGATAGGCGTAACGCGCACGACCTTGCGCGAGGTGCTGCAACGGTTGGCACGGGACGGTTGGCTGACCATCCAGCATGGCAAACCCACCCGGGTGAATAATGTCTGGGAAACCTCGGGGCTGAATATCCTCGAAACCCTGGCTCGTCTTGATCACGACAAAGTCCCGCAACTCATTGATAATCTGCTTTCGGTGCGCACGAATATCGCCTCCATTTTTATCCGCATGGCGGTGCGGTTTTACCCCGATAAAGCACAGAACGCCCTGGCGCAGGCGGCAAATCTTGAAGACCAGCCCGAGGTATTCACCGAAATGGACTACCGGATCTTCCACGAACTGGCGTTCGCTTCCGGTAATCCCATTTACGGTCTGATTTTCAATGGACTGAAAGGGTTGTATCTGCGGGCGGGGCGCTATTATTTCTCCAATCCGCAAGCCCGCGAGCTGGCGCGCAACTTCTATACCCGCCTCTCCGTCCTGTGTCGCGATAGGCTTTACGACCAGGTCATCGATTTGGTCAGGCATTACGGTAAAGAAAGCCGCGCCATCTGGAACAGCATGCAGTCTTCCCTTCCCCTTGATATCGCCGAGGGACGTTAACCCGGCGATAACCGCGGACGGGGAAACGCTCTGTATATGGGGGCGAAGGCCGGCAATCCGGCCCCCCCGTCTTTCATAAAGATTGTGTTAAAGGGGCATACTGCGGGTGGGGCAGCGTTCTATCAGCTCCACATTGCCATCGTCATTCACCTGTTCCATATAAACATCGAAACCCCAGAGGCGATGAATATGCTTCATCACTTCCCGGCGGTTTTTCGCCAGTGGCGCGCGGTTTTGCGGTGTGTAGCGCAGCGTCAGGGAGCGATCGCCCCGTAAATCCACATTCCAGACCTGGATATCAGGCTCCAGGTTGCTCAGGTTATATTGGGATGACAGTTCCTGACGGATAGCCCGATAGCCTTCCTCATTATGAATGGCGGAAATTTCCAGGTAATTGTTGTGATCATCATCCAGTACCGTGAACAGACGGAAATCACGCATGACCTTGGGCGACAAAAACTGGCTGATGAAGCTTTCGTCCTTGAAGTTACGCATGGCGAAATGCAATGTTTCCAGCCAATCGCTGCCAGCGATATCCGGGAACCAGCGCCTGTCCTCCTCGGTGGGGGATTCGCAAATGCGCCTGATATCCTGGAACATGGCGAAACCCAGCGCATAAGGGTTGATGCCGCTGTAATAGGGGCTGTTGTAAGGCGGTTGATACACCACGTTGGTATGGCTGTGGAGAAATTCCAGCATGAACCGGTCGGTGACCTTCTTTTCATCATAGAGATGATTGAGGATGGTGTAATGCCAGAAGGTGGCCCACCCTTCGTTCATGACCTGGGTTTGTTTCTGCGGGTAAAAATACTGGCTGACCTTGCGCACGATACGCAGAATTTCCCGTTGCCAGGGTTCAAGCAACGGCGCGTTTTTCTCCATGAAATAGAGCAGGTTTTCCTGTGGCTCCTGGGGATAACGGGCGACCTGGGCCGGCGATTCCTCTTTTTCGCGACGGGGCAGCGTGCGCCAGAGTTCGTTCACCTGACTTTGTAGATAGGCCTCGCGGCTTTGCTGCCGGGATTTCTCTTCTTCCAGGGAAATCTTTTGCGGACGCTTGTAGCGGTCGACGCCATGGTTCATTAACGCATGGCAGGAGTCGAGCAATTGCTCCACCTGCTCGACGCCGTAGCGTTCCTCGCAGCGGGTGATGTAATTCCGGGCGAAAATCAGGTAATCGATAATCGAACCGGCATCGGTCCAACTGCGAAACAGATAATTGCTTTTGAAGAAGGAATTATGGCCGTAACAGGCGTGGGCTATCACCAGCGCCTGCATGGTCATGGTGTTTTCCTCCATCAGATAGGCGATGCAGGGATTGGAATTAATGACAATCTCATAAGCCAGCCCTTGCTGGCCGTGTTTGTAACGCTGTTCGGTCTCAATGAATTTTTTGCCAAAGGACCAGTGGGTATAATTGATAGGCATACCGACACTGGAATAGGCATCCATCATCTGTTCCGAGGTAATCACTTCTATCTGGTGGGGATAGGTGTCCAGCCGATAGAATTTCGCCACCCGGTCAATTTCGTCCAGATAGACTTGCAATAGCTCGAATGTCCAGTCGGGTCCATCGCTAAGACAAGCCGAATCCTTAATACGTTCATCAGTGGAAATGGTCATCAGCGCACCTCATCGTTACAGACAGCACTTCTCCATGCTGGCTTATTATTAATCCTAGTGCAAGATGAAAATGATTGAGTGTCGCCGGCTGGTTTTTTCTGCGGATTACGCCAATTTATACTCTAAATACTTCAGGTTGCATCGCGGCGGCAAGGGAGGGCAGGCAACGCGAAGTATGGCGGGTATATATCAATAAGTTGCGCTCTTGACGGCTGGGACGGCCCGGCGCCGCGCAATCTATTCGGTGACTGGCCGGAAAGGGGGAGGGTCAATTAACTATTGAAAATTCAGGGGCACAGTGTATTTAATGAACTGTAGCCTTACGCATAAAGCCGCCAATACCGCGTCCACTCGACCATTGGCGAGTAAACATGATGAATAGCCTGTTGTTTCTACTGTGACACATTTCGGCAAAGGAAGACGAAATATGCGGGTGATTATTTTGGGAAGCGGCGTTATCGGCGTCGCCAGCGCCTGGTATCTTGCACGGGCGGGCCATGAAGTGATGGTATTGGACAGACAGGCCGGACCGGCCATGGAAACCAGCGCCGGCAACGCCGGTCAGATTTCACCCGGCTACGCGGCGCCCTGGGCGGCGCCCGGCGTGCCGCTTAAGGCGCTGAAATGGATGTTTCAGCGTCATGCGCCCCTGGCTATCCGGATCAACGGCGCCGGGCGGCAGTTTTGCTGGATGTGGCAGATGCTGCGCAATTGCGACAGTCGACATTACCATCTTAATAAAAGCCGGATGGTGCGGCTGGCGGAATACAGCCGTGATTGCCTGAAAGCCTTACGGGCTGAAACCGGCATCGCCTATGAAGGCCGTCAGGGCGGCACATTGCAACTGTTTCGCACCCAGGCGCAATATATGCCAATGCCGCCAAAGATATCGCGGTGCTCAGGGATGAGGGCGTGCCGTTCGAACTTCTCGAAGCCCGTGAATTGGCCCGGATTGAGCCGGCGCTGGCAGGGGCGGCGCATAAATTGACCGGTGGACTGCGCTTGCCCAACGATGAAACCGGCGACTGCCAGTTATTTACCCAGCGACTGGCGGCGATGGCCGCCGAGCAGGGCGTGACGTTTCGCTATCACTGCCCGATAGAGCGCCTGCTGCGCACGGGGGACCGGATTGCCGGCGTGCGTTGCGGCGACACCCTCGTAAAAGGGGATGCCTATGTGATGGCGCTGGGCTCCTATTCCACCGCCATGCTGGGGGATCTGCTGCGCATCCCGGTCTATCCGCTGAAAGGCTATTCCCTGACCCTGCCGCTGATAAACGAACAGGCCGCGCCGGTCTCCACCGTGCTGGACGAGACTTACAAAATCGCCATTACCCGTTTTGACCAGCGGATTCGGGTGGGGGGCATGGCCGAGATCGTCGGCTTCAATACCCACCTGGTCGAATCGCGCCGCGCCACGCTTAAGATGGTGGTGACCGACTTATTTCCCGGCGCCGGCGAAACAGGCCAGGCGGTTTTCTGGACCGGACTGCGTCCCATGACCCCGGACGGTACGCCCATCGTGGGTAAAACGCCCATTGCCAATCTTTTTCTCAATACCGGTCACGGTACGCTTGGCTGGACGATGGCATGCGGTTCCGGCCGGTTATTGGCGGATATCATCAGCGGCGTTGCGCCGGAGATCCCTTGCGAGGATTTGTCAGTAGACAGGTATCGCGACGATTTTCGTCCAAGCGTCATACCTTCGCCGGTCTAATTCGCCGGTCGTCTGAGTGTAAGGGAGCATAAGTATGCCGCGTCCAATCAAGGCCACGGTGGATTGCCAGGCGCTTGCCGCCAATCTGTCCGTGATTCGTCGTCTTACGCCCGGCATCGGGATCTGGTCGGTGGTCAAGGCCAATGCCTATGGTCATGGGCTCGGGCGGATCTGGCAGGCATTGCGCGCCACCGACGGTTTTGCCCTGCTGGATTTGAACGAAGCGGTGATGTTGCGCGAGAACGGCTGGCAAGGACCGGTATTGTTGCTGGAGGGCTTCTTCCACCCGGCGGATTTGGCGGTCATTGATGCCTATGGGTTGACGACGGTGGTGCATAGCGACTGGCAGCTCAACGCTATCGCCGCCGCCCGGCCAACGGCCCCGCTGGCGGTTTATCTTAAATTCAACAGCGGCATGTACCGACTGGGGTTTGATGAGGCCGGGCTGCGCCGGGCCTGGCAGCGTTTGCATGATTTGCCGCAGGTCGGCCCGATCACGTTGATGACGCATTTCGCCACCGCCGACCTTCCCGAAGGGGTAGACAAACAGATGGCGCGGGTCGAACAGGCGATGGCCGGCCTGGCCGGTCCGCGTTGCCTGGCTAATTCGGCGGCGACATTGTGGCATCCCGACACCCATGGCCAATGGGTCAGACCGGGTATTATTTTGTACGGCGCGTCCCCAAGCGGCGAGTGGCGTGATATCGCCAATACCGGCCTCAGACCGGTCATGACCCTCAGGAGCGAACTTATCGCTATACAACAGGTGCCGGCGGGCGGGCGGGTCGGTTATGGCGGCCGCTACTGCGCGTCGCAAACCCTGGCGGTGGGCGTGGTGGCCTGCGGTTATGCCGACGGTTACCCGCGTCATGCCCCCACCGGTACGCCGATATGGGTTGATGGCGTAATGACGCGGACGCTGGGCGCGGTATCCATGGACATGCTGATGGTCGACCTCACGCCTTGTCCCGCGGCGCATATCGGCAGCCCCGTGGAATTATGGGGCGGTCAAGTGAAGATCGATGATGTGGCCGCGTCGGCGGGCACGCTGGGCTACGAATTGATGTGCGCGCTGGCGTCCCGGGTACCGGTTGACGTGGCGCGGTAGCGCCGCCGCGGCGCATTCCGCCCCCAGTCGATGGTCTTCGGCGTCAAAGTGTGTTAATTTTTGACATATTATTACTAAATTTAAGCTGCCTAATGGATATCGAATACAAATCCTTCGCCAGGTTGTTGCACTCCACCTCCCGCGCGTTGCGCGCCGCCATCGATCGCCGTTTAAAATACCTGGGACTGAGTCAGGCCAGCTGGGTTGCGGTGGCGGCCATCGCCAGCGCGCCATCGCCGTTATCGCAGAGCGAACTGGCCCAGGTACTGGGCGTGGAGGGCGCCACAATCGTGACCATGGTGGATCGGTTGGTGAAAACCGGTCTGGTGCAAAGGATACCGACATCAGCCGATCGCCGGAAAAAACTGCTCATCGTGACAGCCGACGGTAAAGCGCTGTATGTCAAAGTTCGCAGCGAAGCGGACGCCATCGGCAAGGAAATACTGGAAAATGTCGACCCGTCGCAAATGCAAGCCGTCATGCGCGTGTTGGCCCAGGTGCATGCCGCGGCTGAATCCTTGTCCTGACGCTAGGGGTCCTCGGCGATCTTGATGCCGATTTTACTGACTTGCTGTTCGTCTTTTTCCGCCACGGTCCAGACCAATCCCTCCGCGATGGCGTTATCGCCCACCACCGGTTCGCCGCCGCCGAGCAGTTGCATGACGTATTCGCCCAAGGTGGTTTTAACATCGTCCTTCTCAACGAAATCCAGGCCGTAAATAGCCGCTACATCGGCCAGTTTCGCCTCCGCCTCAAGAATGAAATCGCCGAAGAAGCGTTGATCCAGCGCGACCGGCGGCGACTGGCTAAACAGACGGCCCAGGGCCGGCAAATCGCGTTCCCGACCGATAACGCACAAAACATCGCCTTCCTTGAGCCGGGTGTTGCCGGTGGGATGCAACAGGACATTATCGCGGAACAGCGCGGCGATGCGGGTATGTTTCGGCATTTTCAAATCCCGCAGCATGGCGCCCACGCACCAGTTTTCATTGCCGAGCTGATAAATGAATTGTTCCCAGGGGTTTTCCGGATGAATGTCCATGCCGACCCGGTTGATGGGCGACGCGGTGGGCGGAACGATGACCCGGGCCAATTTAGCCGCGTATTCCAGCGACGTGCCTTGCAAGAGCAGCGAGATCAGCACGATGAAAAACGCGACGTTGAAAAAAAGCCTGGCGTTTTCCAAACCGGCCATCATGGGAAAGACCGCCAGGATAATGGGCACCGCACCGCGCAGTCCCACCCAGGACAGGAAAAAGCGCTCACGGGTGGTGAAATTGCGAAACGGCAGCAACCCCACCAGAATGGATAACGGCCGGGCCACCAGCATCAGCCACAGCGACAGCAGCAAGGCCGGGGCGGCGATAAACCATAAGTCGTGGGGATTGACCAGCAGTCCCAGCACCAAAAACATGCCGATCTGGCTTAGCCAGGCCATGCCGTCAAAGGTCTGCAGAATCCCGTGGCGGTTGCGTATCGGCCGGTTGCCCAGAATAAAACCACACAGGTAGACTGCCAGTATTCCACTGCCCCCCAGCGTGTTGGCCAGGGAAAACACCATGATGCCGCCGCTGAGCGCCAGCAGCGGATAAAGACCGCCGGCCAGGGAAATGCGATTCACGGCCTGCTGCAAAAGCCAGCCGCCGCCCAGACCGAAGAGTACGCCCAGACCGAATTCACGGAAAAAATCCAGTAAAAACATCCAATCGGGATGGGTTTGCTTTTGCTGGATCATGCTTATCAAGGTAACGGTTAAAAAAACCGCCATCGGATCGTTATAGCCGGATTCGATTTCCAGTGTCGAGTTGACGCGTTCATTCAAGCCTTTGTCGCCGAGCAGCGAGAAGACGGCGGCAGCGTCGGTGGAACCGACGATGGCGCCGATAAGTAATCCTTCCACCAGATTAAGACTGAACAACCAGGCGGCGACCACTCCAGTCAGGCCGGCCGTGATCATCACGCCCACCGTCGATAGCGACAGGGCAGGCCACATGGCGACGCGGAAAGACGCGGCGCGGGTACGCATTCCCCCGTCCAGAAGTATTATCGCCAAGGCCAGATTGCTGATGAGATAGGCCATCGGATAATTATCAAAACCGATGCCGCCCAGGCCGTCAACGCCGGCCAGCATGCCGATGGCGAGAAAAATGACCAGAATGGGAATGCCCAACCGGGATGAGAAGGAGCTTAACACTATGCTGCCGCCCACCAGCAATGAGCCGATGATAAATAAACTGAAAATGGTACCGCTTTCCAAATATCGCTCTCCTTCTTATCACCTGCCCGGGCCACGTCGCCTTGCAAGGAATTCTCCGGCTAAAGCCGGTCGCCAGGCTTGTCGCGGCGTATTTCGGCAGTTTTGGTAAAACATGCGATGTTGGCGGCGTTTTGCCGGTCAAAAAGATCGCCGTAGCCGGAAGATCAGCGGTTGGGAAGGGATGCGCCCGTTTCGGCGGCGCTTCGGCCGAACTTGAATAATCTACCCTTTTTCAGGGTAACAAAATTTTTTCGCCTGAAAAAGCGGCATTTCCCGCCTTTGATGCGGTATTCTACGGATACGCCGTAAAAGAACATATTTGCCTGTCCGAAATCCGGCCAGGACCCCTTCAGGGGTCGTTTTTTGCGCGCCGGCGCCAGTGTGGCGCTATTTCATTCCACCGATCATGTTACAATAGCACAACAAAAACTGTTTAGCGCTGGAATTGCCTTCCAATGAGAATCGACGGGCCGTCTTACGATAATCTGATCCTCGGTGAATGGCGCGAGCTTATCGCCTTTACCGGGAATGCCGCGCATACATTGCTGCTGTCGCTGAGCAACGAGGATATCAGTCCGCTGGTGGATGATTTTTACGACTATATGCTGAGCGACGACGATGCCCGGTTGTTTTTATCAAGCAAGCAGGTTAAGGAACGGCTGCACGGCACATTGTTAAACTGGATAAAACAGGTCCTGGGCAGTTCCGACGCCAATCTGGAACAACTCATCGCCGCCCAGCGCAAAGTGGGGGAGATGCATGCCCGTATCGGTATTCCCATTGATCTGGTGGCCCGCGGCGCCCGGCGGGTCAAGCTCGGCCTCTATCAGTGCCTGTGTCGCGAAGAACGCGATACGGCGCTATGCTACGACGCCATGCGCTTCGCTTCGCTGGTAATGGATACCGCCATAGAAGTGATGACTACCGCCTATTCCCGCACCCATGACAGCACGACCAAGGATAAGGAGAACTACCGGCTGTTTTCCATTATGGATAATGTCAATGTTGAGCGCGAACGCCAGTTGGCCGCCTTGCTGAATTGGGAAAATCATTTTATCTATACCGTCGCCACCGGCCTGCCGGTAGGGGAAATTCAGGATTTGGCCGAATCGGAATTTGGTTTATGGTTTCAACATAAAGGCCGGCATGTCTTCGAGCAGGGGGACGAAGCGACGGAAATCGCCGCTTTGCTTGGCAACACCGATGGGTTTATACATGGCTATAGCCCGGCAATGCTGGCGGTGGCCGAAGAGCGCTATCTATTGCTGCGTACAGTCCGTAATCGGGTCATGAAACTCACATCCCTGTTGTCATCGCTGTTCGATGAACTGGCCAAGTTCGAAAACGGCAAGGATCCGCTGACCAATCTGCTTAACCGGCGCTTTATCCCCACCATCCTGCGCCGGGAAATCGCGTTGTCCATGCGCAACAAATCGCCCTTTGTCATCGCTATGCTGGATATTGATTATTTTAAACGCATCAATGACCAGTATGGCCATGATACCGGAGATCAGGCGTTGAAGAGCATTGCCGCGATGCTGTATGAAAGCGTGCGCAGCAGCGATTATGTCTTTCGCTATGGGGGCGAGGAATTCATGCTGATTCTCGTCGAGACGACGGAGAACCAGGCGCTGCAGATCATTGAAAATATTCGCGCCAAAATAGCCCATCGCCCAATACATGCCGCCGGCGGCCAGAAAATCGAACTGACCGTCAGCGCCGGCCTGTGCCCCTTCGACGGGCATCCGGACTTTGACCGTCTCATCCGCAAGGCCGACAGCGCGTTGTACAGCGCCAAACAGCAAGGGCGTGATCGCATCCGGACATACCGATCTGAAGGCAAATAACCGGGTTTTAGGAAAACCAGAACGGCACAAGGAGGGAGCGGCGGTTTCCTATGGGTTGATAATCAGCCAGAAACCGCCGCTGTCTGGCTGATAGGGGGAGAGCAAGATTTATTTTTCGTTAACTTGTTTATGGAACAACTCGCGAAATACCGGATAAATATCTTCCTGGTCGCGAATATGCTGCATGGCGAAATTATCGTACCTGGCCTGCAGATCTTCATATTCCCGCCACAGGGTTTGATGCGCCCGGCGGGTGATTTCAATATAGCTGTAGTAACGCACCACCGGAAGCAGCCGGTTGGCCAATAGCTCGTGGCACAAGGGAGAATCATCCGCCCAGTTATCGCCATCCGACGCTTGTGCCGCATAAATATTCCATTGCGACGGATTGTAGCGATCCTTGACGACGTCCTCCATCAATTTCAACGCGCTCGAAACAATCGTCCCTCCGGTTTCCTGCGAGTAAAAAAACTCGTGTTCATCCACTTCCTTGGCCTGCGTATGGTGACGGATATAAACCACATCCACATTTTTGTAAGTCCGGCTCAAGAACAAATACAGCAGGATGTAAAAACGCTTGGCCATATCCTTGGTGGCTTGATCCATTGACCCCGAGACGTCCATCAGACAAAACATCACCGCCTGGCTGGAGGGTTCGGGACGCCGTTCGAAATTCTTGTAACGCAAATCGAAGGTGTCGATAAAGGGCACACGGGCGATTTTCTGCCGTAGCTCGGCGATTTCTTTGTGAATCCGTTCCTCCTCCAGCAACTGGATGGGCTCGCTGTTGGCCAACAGCGCCAGCTCGGCCTCCAACTCCCGGATATTGCGGCGCTTGCCGGCCGTCATGGCGGTGCGCCGCACCAGGGAGTTTTGCAAAGACTTCACGACGCTGATATTGGCCGGTACCCCGGTCGAGGTATAACCCGACCGGTGTGTTTTATATTCGTTTAGCTGTTTGTACTGGTTCTTCTGCAAATTGGGCAGCGCCAAATCCTCAAACAGCAAATCCAGATATTCGTCCTTGGATATCTGAAAAACGAACTCATCCTGGCCTTCGCCGTCCTGGCTGGCATTGCCCTGACCACTGCCGCCGCCCCCGCCTCCCGGCGGGCGCTCAATGCGATCATTTTGCACAAAGTGATCATTGCCAGGATGTACGCGATGACGTAAGCCACCTCGGCCCTGGTGGAAAAAGGGCTCATTGATGTCGGTATTGGGTATCGAGACTGATTCCCCACTCTCCACATCGGTAACCGAACGCTTGTTAATGGCCCCGGCAATCGACTGTTTGATTTGTGACTTATAACGGCGCAAAAAGCGTTGGCGATTCACCATGCTTTTGTTTTTGCCGTTAAGTCGTCGGTCAATAAAGTAGGCCATATATCTCCTCCGGACGACAATATCTACGGGTCGCGTTTATGACGATTTCCTTACCCGCAGATACCATTCACACAGTAATCGAACCTGCTTGCGGGTATAGCCCTTTTCCATCATGCGGTCCACGAAGTCATCGTGTTTCTTCTGCTCATCCGTGGATGTTTTCGCATTAAAGGAAATGACTGGCAACAGCTCTTCCGTATTGGAAAACATTTTCTTCTCAATAACGGTGCGGAGCTTCTCATAACTGGTCCAGTTCGGGTTGCGTCCGCTATTATTGGCGCGCGCGCGCAGGACAAAGTTAACGATTTCGTTTCGGAAATCTTTTGGATTGCTGATGCCGGCCGGTTTTTCGATTTTTTCCAGTTCGGCGTTCAGCGCCTCTCTATCGAATAATTGGCCCGTATCAGGATCACGGTATTCCTGGTCCTGGATCCAGAAGTCGGCATAAGACACGTAACGGTCAAATATATTCTGACCGTATTCGGAATAAGATTCCAGATAGGCGGTTTGTATCTCCTTGCCGATGAATTCGGCGTATTTGGGAATGAGATACCCCTTCAAATGCTCGAGGTATTTTTCCGCCACATCTTGCGGAAATTGCTCCCGTTCAATTTGCTGTTCCAGAATGTAGAATAGATGAACGGGATTGGCGGCGACTTCGCCGTGATCGAAATTAAACACACGGGAAAGTATCTTAAAGGCGAAACGCGTCGACAAACCGGTCATGCCTTCGTCCACCCCGGCATAATCGCGATACTCTTGATAGGATTTGGCCTTCGGGTCGGTATCCTTCAAACTCTCGCCGTCATAAATGCGCATCTTGGAATAGATACTGGAGTTTTCCGGTTCCTTCAGCCGGGAAAGAATGGAAAAACGCGCCAGGGTTTCCAGCGTGCCGGGCGCGCAAGGCGCATCCGCCAGCTCGCTGTGGCTTATCAGTTTTTCATAAATCTTGATTTCCTGCGACACCCTCAGGCAATAAGGCACTTTGACGATATAAACCCGATCAAGGAAAGCCTCATTGTTTTTGTTGTTACGGAATTGAACCCATTCGGATTCATTGGAGTGCGCCAGGATGATGCCGTTAAAGGGCAGGGCCGCGATGCCCTCGGTGCCGTTATAGTTGCCCTCCTGCGTGGCGGTCAGCAACGGATGCAGTACCTTGATGGGCGCCTTAAACATTTCCACAAATTCCATGATGCCCTGATTGGCCCGGCACAGTGCGCCGGAATAGCCATAGGCGTCGGGATCGTTCTGGGCATGATCCTCAAGTTTGCGGATGTCGACTTTACCCACCAGGGCCGATATATCCTGGTTGTTCTCGTCGCCGGGCTCGGTCTTGGCGATGGC
Organism: Martelella alba; assembly: GCF_005217455.1. Classification (GTDB taxonomy): domain Bacteria; phylum Pseudomonadota; class Gammaproteobacteria; order Enterobacterales; family Enterobacteriaceae; genus Acerihabitans. The sequence goes on along the minus strand of NZ_SZPQ01000002.1, from coordinate 178,659 downwards.
TATCTGTTCCAGGATGGACGGCCATACCTTGACCACCCGGAAACGGGTAATATCGCCGCCGAAATCGTGCAGGCGTTTCGCCGCCCAGGGCGACATGATGGTGCCGAGATAGCGTCGTGGGATACCGTATTCTTTTTCCAGGATATTGGCGTCTTCCTGAGGATTGAAGAGGCACAGCGGATGATCGTTCACCGGACTGCGTTCCCCATTGGCGCTCAGGATGTAAATCGGTACGCGCTGCATCAAAGACTTCAGCCTTTCCGCCAGGGAGGACTTCCCGCCGCCCACCGGGCCGAGCAAATAGAGGATTTGTTTCTTTTCCTCCAGGCCCTGAGCGGCATGCTTCAAATACGAAACAATTTGCTCAATGGACTCCTCCATGCCGTAAAACTCTTCAAAGGCAGGATAGCGTGCGATAACGCGGTTGGAAAACAGCCGGGAAAGAGCCGGTTCTTGCGCGGTGTCAACCATAACTGGCTCACCGATGGCCATCAAGAGCCTCTCGGCTGCATTGGCGAACGCGCTGCGATCCTGGCGGCAGATGGCCAGGAACTCCTGCAAGGTGAACTCTTCGTCCTTGGCAGCTTCGTAGCGCTGACGATACTGGTCAAATATGTTCATGGCGATGCCCGTCCTTCGTTATTAGCACAGGTTAAAAGGAGCTAAGTGAGTAATTTACAGCTCCTGAAAAAAGATCCCTCCTGAAGTACAGCAACCACTATGCCAACTTATACGCATTTTGTTGCGGACTTTCCCAGAGAAAATCTCTCTCTACGATAAAGTCTAGTTGGCATCTTGAAAATGTCATTTAACTGTTACCGCTTTTTTTAAGATTTATCAATGACTCAGTTGGTGAAATACCCTCTGGATCCCATTGTGACGCGCTCTGGAGGCCTGTCAACAGATTCCGTTATAGTTTATAGAAAATTAGGATATAATTTAGAGGTTAATTGTTTGTTTCTGTAAATAACAGCCATAGGCCATACCTTTACTTTACACTTCTCATTTGCATTCGTGCCGTTGCAATTTTTACAATCGTTACACTAGGGGAAACAGTCATTGTGAAAAGCTACTCTTTAAAATTATTGAGTATTATCATCGCAACAGGGCTTTGGCCGCCGGGCGTAATGGCTTCGGACTGGTCGCTCGGCGCGTCGGCATTTCGATCGACTTCGCCTTATAAAGGCGGCGATGAGCGTATCAAACCCTTTCCAGTGATTAACTATGACGGCGACAGCCTGTATATCCGCGGGTTGAGCGCCGGGTATTATTTGTGGAAAGATCAACAAAATCAATTATCATTAACCGTCTCCTATCTGCCTTGGGGGTTTAAGCCCGACGACGATGATTATGGTTATATGAAAAAGCTTGATGAACGCCGGTCCACCGCGATGGCGGGCATCAGCTACCGGTACAGCGCTGAATGGGGCATCGTTCGGGGGCAATACCTCGGCGATATCCTTAATAACAGCAATGGATTTGCCGCTGATCTGGCCTATCTGTATCCCTTCCACTTCCAGCGTCTGACGCTGCTGCCGGGTGTCGGCGCCGGCTGGGCCAGCGGCAAGCAAAACGACTATTACTTCGGCGTCAGCTCCCACGAAGCCCGCCGTAGCGGACTCGAACAATACCAGGCCGACGACGGCTGGTCGCCGTATCTTGAGGTCACGGCCCTGTATGCGGTCACCGACAACTGGCAAGCGATGTTAATGGCGCGATACACGCGATTAAGCGATGAGGTCAAGGACAGCCCCATGGTGGATGCCAGTTCCACGACCCTAATTGGTGCCGGGATCACCTATCGCTTTTAAATGGTGCGGCGCATGCACCATATTAGCGCCTTTTTAGAATATTGCATTAAAATAGTGCGATTGCCGTGATTCATGAGAACAGGAGAATGATGACCATGAAACAGGTGATTTTTCCAGACGGCGTTTCGGTGCCGGCCATCGGCCAGGGTACCTGGTACATGGGGGAACGCGATGGCGATAAAGAGCGCGAGGCGCGCGCGCTGCGGCGCGGTCTCGATCTGGGCCTGACGTTAATCGATACCGCGGAGATGTATGCCGAGGGCGGAGCGGAACGGGTGGTCGGTCAGGCCATACGCGGTCGCCGGGACGATGTATTCCTGGTGTCCAAAGTCTATCCCCAGAATGCTGGCGGTCAGAAAGCGGTAACGGCCTGCGAAAACAGCTTGCGCCGGTTGCAAACCGATTATATCGATTTATATCTGCTGCACTGGCGGGGCGGTATCCCCCTGGCGCAGACCGTTGTCGCCATGGAGCGTTTGCAGCAGGCGGGCAAGATCAAGCGCTGGGGCGTGTCCAACCTGGATTTGGCGGATATGCAGGCGTTGTGGTCGGTACCCGGCGGCAGCGCTTGCATGACCGACCAGGTTCTTTACCACCTGGCCTCCCGCGGTATCGAATATGACTTGCTGCCCTGGTGCTGGCGACAATCGTTGCCGGTTATGGCGTATTGTCCGTTGGCCCAGGGCGGGAAATTGCGCAGTGATTTGTTGGATAATCCGGCGGTGATCGGCATCGCAAAGGAACTTAGGGTGACGCCGGCCCAGATTCTGCTGGCCTGGGTCATTCGCCAACCGGGGGTGATTGCGATTCCCAAGGCCGGCAACGACGCGCATATTAAAGAAAATGCCGAAGCGCTGAATATCCTGTTAAGCGATGCGCAACTGCACACCCTTGACGAGGCATTTCCGGCGCCCAGGCGCAAGACCCACCTGGATATCGTCTGAGAGCCGGTTGAGCCGACGGGAAACGAACGGCTTCCCGTCGGTGTTCAATCAAAGCTTGCGCACGCTGATGGTTGTCGACAGCCGTGCGGGAGCGGCGTTGGTGGCGATGAGAGGATTGTTGACCCGGGCGGTTTCCACGCAGACATAGGTCTTGTAGCCGTCATCGGTGATGTCGGCGATATTCTTGGTCAGTTCGGCGCCGGGATTCCAGGCCACGACATCGCTGTGGTTATGGTGGCGGATTTCAATGACGCGCTTGAGCTGCGGGTCGCGAATCTGGCTGACCGCCTCCGGATGGGTATAGACGCGATCGATTTCTTCGCCATGGAAGGCCAACTCGCCTTGCTGCTTGGCGGTAATGCCGTTGTTGACCTTGTCGATATAGGTATCCCCCAGGCCCGAGACGCGAATAGCGTCGATGGCGCCGATGGTAAAATAGCTGTGCAGCGCCGCAGTGTTTTGGAAGTCGCCCCGCGCTTCCAGCGTGACTTCGCAGGTGGCGCCCAGAACGAAGTTTGCGGTCAGGGTAAACGGTTTGGGCCAATATTGTTCTGTGGCGGTGTTATCGCGTAGGGTGAGCGATAGAGTCACTTTTTCGTCATCTTCCTGATGTTCCGTCAACTGCCAGGGCAGAATACGGGCGAAACCGTGATTGGGACTGGCGACTTTGCCAAACCACGGCCAGCAGACGGGGATACCGCCACGGATGGCCACGCCTTCCTTGAAAGCGCTGGCGTCGCTCAGCCATAACACCGGCGCTTCCCCCGCCGGCTGCCAGGCGACAAGATGGGCGCCTTGCAACGTTACGGCGGCTTTTACCCGCGGGTGATCGATAACAATAAGGGGCAACTGGTCCAACTGGCGCAGACTGACGGATGAGGAAAGCGCTTCTTTGACGGGTAAAGAGAATAACGTATCTTGCATAGTCGGCCTTCTTAATGTGTGAATGCGGTTCAAATAAAAAGGGCGACATCACTGTCGCCCTCCATACGCTCTCAATCGCGATTATTTCTTGGCGATATGGGCAATCAGATCCAGCACCTTGTTGGAGTAACCGGTTTCGTTATCGTACCAGGAAATCAGTTTGACAAAGTTGCTGTTCAGGGCGATGCCCGCTTTGGCATCGAATACGGAAGTCAGTTTTTCGCCGTTAAAATCGGTGGAGACGACGTCGTCGGCGGTATAGCCCAGGATGCCTTTCAGCTCGCCTTCGGAGGCGGCTTTCATCGCGGCGCAGATTTCTTCATAGGTCGCGCTCTTGGAGATACGGGCGGTCAGGTCGACGACCGACACATTCGGGGTCGGCACACGGAATGACATACCGGTCAGTTTGCCGTTCAGTTCGGGGATAACCTTGCCGACGGCCTTGGCGGCGCCGGTGGACGACGGGATGATGTTCTGGGATGCGCCGCGGCCGCCGCGCCAGTCTTTGTGAGACGGGCCATCGACGGTTTTCTGGGTGGCGGTGGTGGCATGCACGGTGGTCATCAACGCTTCAACGATACCGAATTTATCGTTGAGAACCTTGGCCAGCGGTGCCAGGCAATTGGTGGTGCAGGAAGCGTTGGACACGATGTCCTGGCCGTCGTAGGATTTATGGTTGACGCCCATGACGAACATCGGCGTGCTGTCTTTGGACGGGCCGGTCATGACCACTTTTTTCGCGCCAGCGGTAATGTGCTTACGGGCGGTTTCGTCGGTCAGGAAGATACCGGTGGCTTCGGCGACGACGTCAACGCCTACTTCGCCCCACTTCAGGTTAGCCGGATCTTTTTCTGCGGTAACACGGATGGTTTTGCCGTTTACAACCAAATGGCCGTCTTTCACTTCCACGGTGCCGTTAAAGCGGCCGTGGGTGGAGTCGTACTTGAGCATGTACGCCATGTAGTCAGCATCCAACAGGTCGTTAATCGCAACGATTTCGATATCGCTGCGCTCCTGCGCGGCACGGAAAACAATACGGCCGATACGGCCAAAACCGTTGATACCTACTTTGATAGTCATATATTCCACCAGCTATTTGTTAGTGAATAAAAGGTTGGTTGTAAATTTACAAAAACCTCGTGCAGCGTCAAGCGGAATCGTGTCAATTGTTGCTACAAATCAATCCAAATCACCCGGTTTGCACGATAAACGTTCGTTCCGCCGCCTGCACAGCTATGAATAATATGAGGCTCATCGCCTTCAAATGAAACTGCACTGGGTTATCAAATGTGAAGAAGATCACACTTTCCGCTCACGTTGTCTTTCGTTAGCCAGTTTAAGCTAAAAAAGACCTGCATGTTGTTAATTATTTGTTATAATATATCGATATATGCGACTTTTTTTTAATGAATCGCCCGAGAATAGCACTTATGGCTAAAGATGAAACGTTCCCGTCACAGAGGGAGACCCTGACCGAAATGCAACGCTATGTGACCCAACAGCGGGGGACTGAGCCGCCTTACAGCGGCAAGCTGCTGGAAAACAAGCGGACCGGACAATATCATTGCCTGTGCTGCAATGCGCCGTTGTTTTATTCCTCCGCCAAATATGACTCAGGCTGCGGTTGGCCGAGCTTCTACCAGCCGGTCGGCGATGACGCCATCCGCTATCTGGATGACGATTCTCACGGAATGCGGCGCGTGGAAATCCGTTGCGGGCATTGCGACGCGCATCTGGGCCACGTTTTTCCGGATGGGCCGCAACCTACCGGCGCGCGTTATTGCGTTAATTCCGCATCGCTGCGCTTTAAGGACGAACAAAACGGCGACGAGATCAGCGGTTAACAGGGGCAAAAGCGGTAGGAATAATTGGCTTTAACGATTCAGCTATAACCTAACCCCCTCTCGTCGCGTCGTGGCAACAAGGCTTATGATGAGGATAATTATGTTGCTTAGCGGTTTCCCCCAGGGGGCGTGCCATGGAAATTGACGCATTGTTGGCGCAATTGACCCCGGAAATCTATCAGCGTCTGGTGACGGCGGTGGAACTCGGTAAATGGCCCGACGGAGTGCCTCTTACAGAGGAACAAAAAGCCAATTGCCTGCAAATGGTCATGTTGTGGCAGGCCAGGCATAATCATCAGCCCGACCATATGAGTATTGATACCGACGGCAATATCGTTATGAAGAGCAAACGGGAATTGCTGGCCGCATTGACCGACCCACCGGCAGAGCTTTTCCGGGGGCGGCCCGACTAACCGGGCGCGCAGTCCCAGAGCCCGGGTTCCCGGACGAAATCCACCAGGGTCGCCAGTCGGGCGCCGGCCATGCGCATCGCCTCCAACGCGGCGCCGCTATCGCCGGGCGTCAGGTCCACGCCCCGGCAACCGTCGGTCAAAACCATCACCGTGTAGCCCAGCGACAGGGCATCCAGCACGGTGAACTTCACGCAGTAGTCGGTGGCCAGGCCCATGATGAGCAGTGCGCTGATATTGCGCTCCTTGAGCCAAGCGTGCAATACCGTCCGGCCCCGGTGGCCATTGTCATAAAATGCGCTGTAGCTGTCGATATCGGTCTGGCAGCCTTTATAAACCCGCTGGTCGATGCCGGCGGCGTTAAGGGCCGGGTGCAACTGCGCGCCGGGACTGTGCTGAACGCAGTGCACCGGCCACCACACCTGCGGCAATCCCTCCAGTTCGCCCAATTCGCCGATTTCGCCGCCGGAATTGATCGCGAAACTGCGATGATCGGCCGGATGCCAGTCAATTGAGGCCACCACCGGTATGCCCCTTCGCCGGCTGACGGTCATTGCCTCATTAGCCACGGGAATGACCGCGTCGCCGTCGGGGACGGCCAGTGCGCCGCCCTGGCAGAAATCATTCTGCAAATCAATCAGAATCAAAGCCTGTTTCATAAGCTTGCTCCTTTTCGTCGTCGGGCGTCAGCTCGCCGCGCAGGTCACGCTGCATGATCTCGCGAATGCGCGCGGCGGGCAGGGATTGGCTGAGCAGAAAATGCAATTTGGTCAGGGTGGCTTCCACCGTCATATCGAAACCGCTAATTACGCCCGCGCGGGCCAGGGCATTGCCGGTGGCGTACCCGTCCATATCCACCCGCCCGGAGAAACATTGCGTCAAGTTCACCACGATGCTGCCGCGCTCCACCGACCGTCGCAGCTCATCCAGCAGGGCCGGATGCTGGGGCGCGTTGCCGACGCCGTAAGTGCGCAGTATCAACGCCTTGACCGGCTGGCGTAGGAAATTGCCCACCACATCGGCGGAAATACCGGGATATAAGGTAACCACCCCCACTGGCTGCGGCGTAATGGAATGAAGGGTCAACCGGGCGTCCTGGCGCCTGGGCAACGGCGGCGCCAAGCGGCGGATATGGATACCCGCTTCAAGCAGGGGGGGCAGATTGGGCGAGGCGAACGCGTCAAAACCGTCCGCGTGGGCTTTGGTGGTCCGGTTTCCACGAAACAGGGTGTTATTGAAAAACAGCCCGACCTCATTGACCGGATAATGCGCCGCCAGATACAGGGCATTCAACAAGTTGGTCTGCCCATCCGATCGCAGAGCTTCCAGCGGGATTTGCGAACCGGTAATGATGACCGGCTTGCCCAGGTTTTCCAGCATAAACGACAGGGCGGAAGCGGTAAACGCCATGGTATCGGTGCCATGCAGAATAACGAATCCATCGTAGCGATCGTAGTTGCTCGCCACATCCTGGGCGATTTGCCGCCAGTCGTTCGGGGTCATATCCGACGAATCGATAAGCGGCGAATATTCGTGAACAGTGAAATCGGGCATTTCCGGCCGGTAAAATTCAGGCATCTTCGCTAATTGGCGCTGCAAATGCCCCGATACCGGAATGTAGCCGTCAGCGGAACGTTGCATACCGATGGTGCCGCCGGTGTACGCGACATAAATGGATTTTTTGGACATAAGTCATGAGCGCTTGAAGGTGATAGGTCAATTATACGGCTCGTGCAGGAGAACGCCAGCCTTCGGCCATTGACGAAACCGGGTTGGCATGCCGCGGCAAGGGAAGGGCCGCGGCATGCCGTTAACGGTGAGCGCCCGCCGATGAACGGGCGCCGTGGCGATTACCGCACTTCGCCGCAGGACAGGCAATAGGCATAGCGGTTAAGCGGATCGTTGAAATTGGTTAGAATGCCGGGCTGGCCGGTGAACAGCGAGGCCAACTGATTGGCCGGCGCCGGCAGCCAGGCCTGGATCATGGCCGGCAAGCGCGCGTAGACGGACGCGCTGGTCTGCGACAGGATCAAATCGAGCCAACCGGGCTCATCGATATACCAGTTCAGGTAATATTCCTTGAGCTTCGCCAGTTCCGCGGCCTTGGCCACCGCATCGTCGAAATCGCCCAATTGGTCGACCAGACCGTTGGCTTTGGCGTCGCTGCCGGTCCAGACATGGCCCTGAGCGATTTTGTCCACCTGCTCCGGCGTCTTGTGACGGGCCTTGCCCACCAAGGTGATGAAGTTCTTATAGCCGTTTTCGATATTGATTTGCATCATTTGCGAAAATTGGGGCGGCAACGCTTTGGTCACGGCCAGATCCGCCAGCGGCGACGTGGCTACGCCGTCGGTATGCACGCCGACGCTGCCAAGGGTATTTTCGAACGTATTGATGACGCCGAAAATACCAATGGAGCCCGTGAGCGTGCTGGGGCTGGCAATGATGTAATTGGCCGGGGTGGAGATCCAGTAGCCGCCGGAGGCGGCCATGGCGCCCATGGAAACCACTACCGGCTTACCGGCGATGCGGGCCGCTTCCAGTTCTGAACGGATCTCTTCCGACGCGCTTACGCTGCCGCCGGGACTGTTGACCCGAAGGATGATGGCCTTGATGTGCGGATCAAGCCGGGCATCGCGAATTTGTCCGGCAGTGGTATCGCCCCCCACGGACCCCGGCGTTTCCGTACCGTCAATGATAGCGCCATCGGCGAAAATCACCGCGATCTGGCCGCCTTTTTCCGGCTGGGGATGTACCTGGTAGTCATACATGCTGATGGCATTGAGCTCGTTCTTCTGCTTGTCCCATCCGAACGTTTTGATCAGCTCGCCTTCAATGGCGTAACGGGACGCTACCTCGTCCACCCATTTGTTGTGCAGCGCGAATTGGGCGGTATCGCCGTCGACCGCGCGCAAGCCGGCCAGCATGGCATCGGCGCCGGGGAACATCTGCTGCGCCGTGACCTGGCGGTTGGCGGCCACCGTCTGCAGATAGTTGTCCCAAATCTGGCCCAGCCAGCGGCTATCCGCTTGACGGGCCTCCGGGGACATGTCGTCGCGCAGGAAGGGCTCCACCGCCGACTTGTAAGTCCCCACCCGGAAGACATGGGCATTGACTTTCAGCTTATCCAGCAGGCTTTTGTAATAAAGATTATTGGTGGCGAGCCCGTGCAGATCCACCGCGCCCTGGGGTGTAAGGTAAATCCGGTTGGCAAAGCTGGCCAGGTAATACTGGGACTGGTTGTAGCTGTCGCCGATGGCGTAAATGGGTTTGCCGCTATCACGGAACTCACGCAGCGCCTTGCCGATGTATTGCAGCGAGGTGGGGTCGGCGCCGGAGAAATCCTTCAGCGATAATATCAAGCCGGTGATGTTCTGATCGGTTTTGGCCTGGCGTAGCATATCGACCACATCGAACAGCGAATTTTCCTGCAGCCGGTTGCTGGAGGCGCCCAGAATCTCCCGGCCGAGCTGGCGGAATTTGTTATTGACCGAAGTTTTTTCCACCACGACGCCGGTCAAATCCATCAACAAGGCGCCTTTACTGGGTTCCGGAGCTGAGCGATGAACCTGCAGGTAGAAGCCCACGCCAACCACGATGATGGCTATCAGAAACAGGTTGAGGATAAACTCACGGATGAAATTCAACAGATGCCAGCACCATCTGAACGGGCCGGATATTATTCGCCACAATGTGCGCATGTGCTCTCCATAAACCACCTTTTGCAGGTTTCTTGATGTAAAATAACCATGGCGCGGGTCGGACATCGCTGCAATGGCCTAATGCCCGCCGCAAAGGCCGGGACATATTCCTTGTCAGGTATCCTAAAGATACGCCCGTCAAATGTCAGCATGAAAAAAGATAAAAAAATTTACCAAAAAGCGTCATGCTATTACCGGCGACGGGCATAGGGTATCGTAGCCAACTTGATCCCTTTGAGGAGACTGTAATGGATGCACTTGAACTGTTATTAAATCGACGCTCGGCCTCGCGGTTGACGGAACCGGCGCCTGCCGGCGACGCGCTGGACACTATCATTCGCGCCGGTATGCGCGCTCCCGATCACGGCGCATTGCAGCCTTGGCGTTTTGTGTTGATTGCCGGTGAAGGGCGGGCGCGGTTGAGCGAATTGCTTCACCAAGCCGCCCTGAAAGCCGGCTTGGACGAAAAAGGCGTGGATAAAGCCAAAAACGCGCCGTTTCGGGCGCCATTGATTATCGCCGTACTGGCATGGTGCGACACCCAGAGCAAAGTACCCCATTGGGAGCAGGTGGTTTCCGCCGGCTGCGCGGTTCACGCGATGCAAATGGCCGCGCTGGCGCAGGGATTCAATGGTATTTGGCGTACCGGTCTTTGGGCGACGCAGGAGGATGTCCGCCAGGCGTTCGGCTGCCGCGAACAAGATCAAATCGTCGGCTTTCTCTACTTGGGCACGCCGCAATTGAAAGCGTCCACCACTATCATATCTCCTGACACCGAGCCGTTTGTGCGCCATTTTTGAGCCGTTGACAGCCATAGGGTTGACAATCGTTTTACCGATGGAGAGAAATGCAGCTTTTTATTGCCGAAAAACCCAGTCTGGCACGTGCTATCGCCGATATCTTGCCGACCCCGCATCGGCGCGGCGAAGGTTACATTTCGTGCGGTGATGGTTACACTGTCACTTGGTGCGTCGGGCATTTGCTCGAACAAGCCGAACCCGATGCCTATGACGGGCGCTATACGCGCTGGTCGTTGGCCGATTTGCCGATAATCCCCGATAAGTGGCAATTGCGCCCCCGACCGGCAGTACGTAAACAGCTTAATGTCGTTAAGACATTGCTGGCCGAGGCATCGGTCGTCATACATGCCGGCGACCCCGATCGGGAGGGGCAGTTGCTGGTGGATGAAGTGCTGGATTACCTGGAACTGGATGAAGCAAAGCGGCGCAATGTCAAACGCTGCCTGATTAATGATCTTAATCCCCAGGCGGTTGGCAAGGCGGTGGCCCGCCTGCGGGACAATCGGGAGTTCGTGTCGTTGTGCGTGTCGGCGTTGGCGCGCAGCCGCGCCGATTGGCTGTATGGCATTAATATGACCCGCGCCTACACCTTGCTCGGACGAAACGCCGGTTTTCAGGGCGTGCTGTCGGTAGGGCGGGTGCAGACGCCGGTGTTGGGTCTGGTGGTCCGGCGTGACGAAGACATCGAAAACTTTGTACCCAAAGACTTTTACGAAGTGAAAGCGCAAATTGTCACGCCAAAGGGCGAACGTTTCGTGGCGCTTTGGGTGCCGAGCGAGGCGTGCGAAGCCTTTCTCGACGAGGAGGGCCGGTTGCTGCATCGGCCGCTGGCTGAACATGTGGTCGGCAGGATAAGCGGGCAGCCGGCCCTGGTAACGGGGTATCAGGATAAACAGGAAACCCAGGCGCCGCCGCTGCCTTACTCTTTGTCGGCCCTGCAAATCGAGGCGGCCAGACGCCACGGTCTGAGTGCGCAGCAGGTGCTGGATATTTGTCAAAGGTTGTATGAAACTCACAAATTGATCACCTATCCCCGTTCGGACTGCCGCTATCTGCCGCAAGAGCATTTCGCGGGCCGGCAAGGGGTGTTGGACGCCATCGCCGCGCATCAACCCGACTTGATGACCGCCGCGGCGCTGGATACGTCGCGCAAGAACCGCTGCTGGGACGATGACAAGGTCGATGCCCATCACGGTATTATCCCCACCGCCCGGCGAGCCGGCGCAACGCTTACCGGTGATGAGCAAAAAATCTACCGAATGATTGCCGGTCAGTATTTGATGCAATTTTGCGCCGACGCGATTTTCCGCCGCTGCGTTATCGATCTGGTCATCGCCGGCGGTGCGTTCGTCGCCAAAGCCCGGTTTTTGTCCGAGGCGGGCTGGCGTTCTCTCCTGGGGGCGAAAGAACGTGACGAGGACAATGACGGTAGCCCGCTGCCGGTGGTGGCGAAAGGTGATCGGTTGCTTTGCGAGTCGGGGGAAGTGGTCGATCGGCAAACCCAGCCGCCGCGGCCGTTCAACGACGCGACGCTGCTGTCCGCCATGACCGGTATCGCCCGTTTCGTCCAGGATAAAGCGCTGAAAAAAATCTTGCGCGCCACCGACGGACTGGGCACCGAGGCCACCCGTGCCGGGATTATTGAATTATTGTTCAAGCGGGGTTTTTTGTATAAACAAGGACGGCATATCCATGCCAGCGAAAGTGGCCGAGGGCTTATCCATGCTTTGCCTGAGAGCGCCACCCGGCCGGATATGACCGCGCACTGGGAAGCGACGCTCACCAAAATCAGCGAAAAGCAGTGCCGTTATCAGGATTTTATGATGCCGCTGACCGAGACCCTACGGGAATTGATAGGCCAAGCCTGCCGTCAACCGCCGCCGACATCGTTGTGCGGGCTGCCGCCGCACAGCGCGGGTCACAAAACGGCCGGTATAAAACGTCGCACCGGTAAAACGCCCGCCCGGCAAAAACCGCAACGGCGTCGGCAGGTGGAGTGACGTCGCCATACGGACGGCGCCATTGCCTGAGCTAAGGCGTATGGGCGAGCGGTGAAGCAAGCGGGGCGGCGCCCGGTGAACTACAGGCTGAACTCCACCCATACCGGCGCATGATCCGACGGTTTTTCCATTGCCCGGATACGGTAGTCGATTCCGGAGCCCTGGCAGGTGTCCGCCAACGCGCTGGAGGCCAGCAGCAAGTCGATGCGTAATCCGCGGTTATCGTCAAAGCCCCGTGAGCGATAGTCGAACCAGGAGAAACGATCCTGCGTTTTTGGATGCTGCCGCCGGAATGTGTCGACCATGCCCCAGTCCAACAAACGCGCCATCCACGCCCGCTCCTCCGGCAAAAACGAGCATTTGCCGGTACGCAGCCAGCGTTTGCGGTTTTCTTCGCCGATGCCGATGTCGAGATCCGTGGGGCTGATATTCATGTCGCCCATGACCAGCAGTAAGGAGCCGTCGTGGTGGTTCTGCTCAATGTAGTGCTGCAGGGTCTGGTAGAATTTTTCTTTTGCCGGAAACTTAATGGGATGGTCGCGGCTTTCGCCCTGTGGGAAATACCCGTTGACCACGGTTAGCACCCCTTTTTCGGTGGCGAAATCCGCCATGATGATCCGGCGCTGCGCATCAATGCCGTCATCGGGGAAACCGCGCCGGATGGCCAGGGGCTGTTCCCGGCAAAGCAGCGCCACGCCATAATGGCCCTTCTGGCCGTGGAAATAGACGTGGTAACCCAGTTTGGCGACATCATCTACGGGAAACATGTCGTCGTGGACCTTGGTTTCCTGCAACCCGATGACATCCGGCCGCAATGTGTCGATAATTGCGCTTAATTGATGGGGTCTGGCGCGCAGTCCGTTGATATTGAAAGAAACAAACTTCATGTTTGGCGTCGCTGGAGGGGTGGTCGCTTGATGGTACCAGAAAAATCCCGCCATTCAAACGTCGGTGGACAAGGGCCGTCGCGCGTTGCGCGACGTTGTCTCGCTGCGCTCGACTCGAACCTAAGTCGAAGGTTCTCACCCTTCCCCCGAAAGCGGACTCTGTTAGCGAGGGGATGATTGTGGGCGAGCAGGCGTGTTGTGATGATGGTGGTGGGGGAAGGATTCGAACCTTCGAAGTCAGTGACGGCAGATTTACAGTCTGCTCCCTTTGGCCGCTCGGGAACCCCACCAGGCAATTGAGGATTGCTCAAGGCGGGGCGCATCATATCAAATGCGCCGCCGCTGTAAAGCATAAACATGTCGAAAATTATTCACTTGCCGATTTTTTCGGCATAATGCCGATAAACGGCAAAGCGCGATGGCCCAGCGGCGCGTTTAAAAGATGATGGTGCGGTTGTCATAGACAAAGACGCGCTGCGCCAATACTCGGTAGAGCGCGCGGTTTAGCACGTTCTTTTCCACATCCCGACCGGCGCGCATCATATCTTCCGCCGTATAGGTATGATCGACATTAATCACATCCTGACAAATGATTGGCCCTTCGTCGAGGTTATCGTTCACATAGTGGGCGGTGGCGCCGATAATCTTCACGCCGCGCGCATAGGCTTGGTGATAGGGACGGGCGCCGATAAAAGCCGGCAGGAAGGAATGGTGGATGTTTATTAATTGGTTGGGATAGCGTTGCACGAAGCCGGGCGTCAACACCCGCATGTATTTGGCCAGCACCACATAGTCGGGGGCGTAGGCGTCGATTTGCGCCGCCATGCGCGCATCATGGGCTTCGCGCCCGTAGCCATCATGACTGATCAAATGGAACGGAATTTCAAAACGCTCCACCAGGGGACGCAACGTGTCGTGATTGCCGATTACCGCCGCGATATCCATGTCCAGCCCGCCGTAAGCGCTTTTCATTAGCAAATCGCCCAGGCAATGCGCCTCTTTGGTAACCAGAATGACAATCCGCCGCCGGCCGGCATCGTTCAATTCGCGCACCGTGCCCACGGGCAGCACATGATCCAGATCGGCCAGCAGCCGCCTGTCGTCGAACGCCCCCTCCAGTTCCGTGCGCATAAAAAAACGCCCGCTGCGGTGGTCGACGTATTCGTTGTTTTGCACAATGTTCAAGTGATGATTGAAACAAATGCTGGTTATCTGGGCAATCAAACCCTTTGCATCCGGACAGATAGTACGGAGTATTTTTCGTTGAACATTTTGCGGCTGCATTTATTTACCGATCTTATACTATACAAACTTATGAATTCATGGTGAAAATGTCTGATTTTTCTCGGCGGGTTACCGCCCGCAGCATTTCTTGTATTTTTTACCCGAACCACAGGGGCAAGCGTCATTTTTCCGGGGCAGAAACTGTATGCCGTCGATATAATACCAGCGTTCATCCAGTCGGACAAAGCGCGAACGTTCATGAATAAACCCCGGACGCCGGGTTTGACTATGGTAAAAAGTTGCAATGAATTCCACAAATTGCTCAGGGCAATTCGGGTCGGCGGTTGCATTTTTTATCGTGAGGCCTTTCCATTGGCAATCGGGGAAATGGCGGATAATATCGTCGCGCCACTGCCGCGCATGACAATCGGGATGCCAAGTGTCGAGTAAATAGTCAATATTATGCATGACAAATGCCACATAGCGTGAACGCATCAATTGCACGGGTTTGCCAGGCAATACCCGGCCAAGGATAAAAGGTTCGCAGCACGCGGCATAATCGCTGCCGCTGCCGCACATGCATCGTTTTTCCACAGATCACCCGTGCTTGCAAAAATCGCCATGATAGACGTTAACGAGTCTGTTTTATAGCTCATATCGGACAATTTTCATCCGAGAGACGTTTTAGCAGCACATTATTGTAAATTTAGGTGAATGTTTTTTTTTAAAATGGATGCTTTTCAAGGAAATGGTTAAATATTCATTGTCAATGGAGTGCTAAAACCCGATCATTTCGTTTGGATGAGATGCATTTTTAGCTAAGGGCTACTACGCTCCTTATTAAGGGAAGCCCGTTTTGGGGAGTTGAAGTGGGTAGGCCAGCACGCGATACCCTAAAGTGTGTCGGGGGAAACAGGAAAAAAACGGACTGGTACGGACGTACAACAAGCAAACTTAGGTAGTGATTGAGTAACGAACTGATCAGTTCCTGACATTTTTTAAAAGTAAAAGTGGCCAGAACAAGCCACTATGGGGCTGATTGGAAGAAGGGGTTTTTGATGGCTAAGCCGTTATTAAAAAAACAGATATTAGTTATTGAGGACGAGGCGGTCTTCAGGTCTGTGCTGAGCCAATTCCTGCAATCGCTGGGCGCCGAAGTTCGTGAAGCCTCCCATGGCGGAGAAGCGCTGCATATGCTGACCGCTTGCCGCCCCGACTTGATCATCTGCGACCTGGAAATGCCGGAAATGAACGGTTTGGCTTTTGTTGAGCGATTTCGCCAATTCGATACCGCCACGCCTATCCTGATTGTGTCCGGTACCGATCAGATGACCGATATCGCCAGGGTATTGCGCCTGGGCGTTCAGGATGTTCTGCTCAAGCCCCTGGATGATTTCGCGCGACTGCGCGAAACGGTGCTCGGGTGTCTTTATCCCGACATGTTCACGTCGCAGGTGGATGAAGAGGAACAACTGTTCCAGGATTGGGACGCCCTGAGCCAGCATCCCGGCGCCGCCGCCAAATTGCTTAAACAGTTGCAGCCGCCGGTGCAGCAGACCATCGCCCGTTGTAAGGTCAACTACCGGCAACTGACCATGGCAGAGCAGCCTGGATTGGTATTGGATATCGCCGCGCTCTCCGAACATGATCTGGCGTTTTATTGCCTGGATGTCACCCGGGCGGAGGAAAAAGGCGTTTTAGCCGCATTATTGCTCCGAGCCTTATTCAATGGTTTGTTGCAGGCGCATATCGCCAATCGTTCCCATCGGCTGCCGGAATTATCGACGTTGCTCAAACAAGTCAACCAATTGTTGCGCAAAGCCAACCTGGACGGACAATTTCCTTTGCTGGTGGGATATTATCATCGTGGCCTAAATAACCTGATTCTGGTTTCCGCCGGATTAAATGCGACATTGACCGCTAATAGCCAGCAAGTCCGACTCAATAGCGGCGTTCCGCTCGGCACAATGAATAGCGCTTATCTTAACCAGATAAGCCAGCATTGCGCATCCTGGCAATGCCAGGTATGGGGTAACGGCGGACGCTTAAGATTAATGTTGTCAACTGAATAACTTCCCGCCGAAAACAGCTGAGGCGCCGGCAGGTTAGAAAGTATCCAAGCCTTTCTTTTTTAAGCTCTTATAGGATTGGGTAATTATCCTATTTTTTTAATCGTTTCCTGCCTATGATCGCGCGTCGCCGACTTTAAATGATATACTTAATGAGTTTAAAAACAGATCTGCCCGAGATACTTCAAATCGTCTTTTCGGAGGCCGGGTTCGTATTCGTTCCCGATGAATTCGTTCTTGAGTCGCCTGAGTGGAGCGGCTTGAATTATCGAGGGTATGAAAGCCTTGTCCATTGGGCTATTTTGCTTGCCATTCTGGCCCCGGCCGACGCTTGACGTCCTGAGGGAACAGTGCGGGCTTTGCCGGTTTAGCCGCGCGATGGGCGTGCGAAGCGGCTGTGCCCCGGCGCCTGCCAGGACTGACTTTACGTCAAATGAATATCTTGACAAGATGAGAGAGGTGGTTGATGTCTGTGAATAAGAGCAAAGTGAAAAAAGCGGTAATCCCGGTGGCGGGATTGGGGACACGAATGCTGCCGGCGACAAAAGCCATTCCGAAAGAGATGCTGCCTCTGGTTGATAAGCCGCTAATCCAATATGTGGTAAATGAATGTATCGCCGCCGGAATCAACGAAATTATCCTGGTCACCCATTCTTCCAAAAACTCCATTGAAAACCATTTCGACACCAGCTTTGAGCTGGAAGCCATGTTGGAAAAACGTGTAAAACGGCAATTGCTGGCTGAAATTCAGGCCATCTGTCCGCCTCATGTCACTATCATGCAGGTCCGCCAAGGGTTGGCGAAAGGCCTTGGCCACGCCGTCTTGTGCGCGTATCCGCTGGTGGGCGACGAACCGGTGGCGGTCGTGTTGCCGGATGTGATTATCGATGAATACGAATCCGACCTGAAACGGGACAACTTGAGTGAAATGTTGTCCCGTTTCAACGAAACCGGGCGCAGCCAGATCATGGTCGAACCCGTCGCCGATGTAACCAACTATGGCGTAGTGGATTGCCAGGGCGCGGAACTTAAACCCGGCGACAGCGCGCCCATGGTGAACGTGGTGGAAAAACCGGCGGCGGACGAAGCGCCTTCCAATCTGGCGGTGGTGGGCCGCTATGTCTTGTCCTCCAGTATCTGGTCGCTGCTGGAAAAAACGCCCCCGGGCGCCGGTAACGAGATCCAATTGACCGACGCCATCGCATTGCTGATGGAAAAAGAAACGGTGGAAGCCTATCACCTCAAAGGGCTGAGTCACGACTGCGGCAATAAACTGGGGTATATGGAAGCTTTCGTCGAATATGGCATCCGCCACGACACCCTTGGGAAAGAATTCGCCCAATGGCTGAAAGAAACCGTTGTGGAATGACGGCGTTAACCTTTTTTGGGGCTAAATTTTAACCGGGATTGACAACATGAAAGTGACTGTATTTGGTATCGGATATGTGGGGTTGGTGCAAGCTGCGGTATTGGCTGAAGTCGGTCATGATGTACTTTGCGTGGATGTCGACGAGAAGAAAGTCGAGAATCTGAAAAAAGGGAATATCCCGATCTACGAACCCGGTTTAACGCCGTTGGTGCAGCAGAACCATGAAGCCGGCCGACTGCAGTTCACGACTGATGCCCAGGCCGGCGTCAACCATGGCGTGATGCAGTTTATCGCGGTGGGAACGCCGCCCGACGAGGATGGTTCCGCGGATCTGAAATACGTGACCGCGGTGGCGAGAACCATCGCCCAGCATATGCAGGAACACAAAGTCGTTCTGGACAAATCCACCGTGCCGGTCGGAACGGCGGATAAGGTTCGCGCCGTGATGCAGGAAACTCTGAGCGCCAGGGACAGCAATCTGACCTTCGATGTGGTGTCTAACCCTGAGTTCCTCAAAGAGGGCGCTGCCGTCGCCGATTGCATGCGTCCGGAACGTATTGTGGTCGGCACCGACAATGAGGCGGTGGTGGAATTGCTTAGAGAGTTATACGAGCCTTTCAACCGCAATCATGACCGCATGATCCTGATGGATATCCGCAGCGCTGAATTGACCAAATATGCCGCGAATTGTATGTTGGCGACCAAAATCAGTTTCATGAATGAAATATCCAATCTGGCCGAACTGCTGGGCGCGGATGTGGAAAAAGTGCGTCAAGGTATCGGTTCGGATTCCCGCATTGGGTATCACTTTATTTATCCCGGTTGCGGTTACGGCGGTTCCTGTTTTCCCAAGGATGTCCAGGCGCTCATTCGCACCGCCGAACACATCGGCTATCAGCCGAAGCTCTTGCAGGCGGTCGAGGATGTCAACTATCAGCAGAAAAGTAAACTGCCTGAATTTATCAAACGGCATTTCGGCGAAAATCTTCAAGGCAAAACTTTCGCGTTATGGGGATTGTCGTTCAAACCCAACACCGATGACATGCGCGAGGCGTCCAGTCGCGTACTGATGGAAACACTATGGCGGGCGGGAGCGGATATTCAGGCGTTTGATCCGGAAGCCATGGATGAGACCCAACGTATTTACGGCCATCGCGATGATTTGCGGTTGATGGGAACCAAAGAATCTGCCTTGCATGGCGCCGAAGCATTGATTATTTGCACTGAATGGCAAAGTTTCCGTGCCCCTGATTTTGACCTTATCAAATCGGCGTTAAAGCAGCCGGTGATTTTTGACGGTCGGAATTTGTACGATCCGGAGCGTCTGGCCGGTCGGGGCATCACTTATTACGGCATTGGACGGGGAGCGTCGATCACTTCCTATAAATAAGAGGCCACATGAAATTTCTGGTAACCGGTGCCGCGGGGTTTATTGGTTTTCACGTCAGCGAGCGGTTGCTCGCTGACGGCCATCAGGTCACGGGGATCGACAATCTCAATGATTATTACGATGTCCGTCTGAAACAAGCACGGCTGGCGCGTTTGAATGATAAGCGAAGCTTCAGTTTTTATAAACTGGACTTGGCTGATACCCAGGGAATGGCTGATTTATTCTTGCGCGAGAAGTTCCAGCGGGTCATTCATCTTGGCGCTCAGGCCGGCGTGCGTTATTCGCTGGAAAATCCTTTCTCTTACGCGCAATCCAATCTGATCGGTCATTTGAATATCCTGGAGGGTTGCCGACACAACAACGTAGCGCATTTGCTTTATGCGTCTTCCAGCTCGGTTTACGGCTTGAACCGCAAAATTCCGTTTTCCACCGATGACTCTGTGGACCATCCTGTGTCGTTATATGCCGCGACCAAAAAGTCCAATGAATTAATGTCACACACTTATTCCCACCTGTATCGGCTGCCTACCACGGGTTTACGCTTTTTTACCGTGTATGGTCCCTGGGGGCGCCCCGATATGGCGCTTTTCAAATTCACCGATGCGATGCTGGCCGGTCGCGCTATCGATGTTTATAACCATGGTGAAATGCGTCGCGACTTTACTTTTATCGATGATATCGTTGAGGCGGTTGTCCGTCTGCAGAATGTCATTCCGACGGCCGATCCGGATTGGACGGTGGAAGGCGGATCGCCCGCAACCAGTTCGGCGCCTTATCGCGTATATAATATCGGCAACAGTCGGCCGGTCAAATTGATGGAATACATCCAGGCGCTGGAAAACGCTTTGGGCATTGTCGCCGTCAAGAACTTTATGCCGATGCAGCCCGGCGATGTGCTGGAGACCAGCGCCGATACCGGAGCATTGTATAACGTTATCGGTTTTAAGCCGCAAACGTCCATTGCTGAAGGAATAAGTCATTTTGTCAATTGGTTTCGCAATTATTACCATCGTTGACGCATTGGGGCAATGTGGTTTCGATTGAGGTAGCAAGCGGCTTTCGGGCCGCTTTTTTTATTGCTCCGGCCATCGCCGGTATTTGTGCGGTCCAAGGGGATTGAAGGGCCGCCGGGAATCCCTATCGGGAATAACGGGCGTGATAGCGCCTCAAGTCGCTTACCGGTGCTTGCCAAATGATGCCTTGTCATACCTCTAGGCATACCGATACCGTTGCGCAGTGCCGCCCTGATGCGCATTGGCTTATTTAGAGCGCAGTATGAAATGTGAGCAAAACATTTTTCATTAAATAATTAGAATTCAGCAGGACAAATCCGCCGGGGACCCGTGACCCGTTAACGGCGGGTTTCCCATAAGGCGCATCTTGTCGGTGATCATTAGCACAAGCGGAAACAACACTGTGGTTGGGGCGAACAAACGCCATCGGCAAACAAGCCACCCCAGGTATGAAGAGCATACACAGTTTATGAACTTAGCTGGCGAAATAATGTCGCTATGCAAGAGGATGACGGGTTGCAGCGGGATAACGTGGACATGATCAAACAACCGCGAGGGAAATCGCTAGGAACCGTAAAAAAACGCCCGTATAAAAAATCAACGGGCATTCTCTTTATAGGGCAAACGGGAGGTTACAACAGGAAATCGTCCAGCGTTTTGCCTTCTTCTTCGATGGATTTTTTGATGACCGCCGGAGTACGGCCTTGGCCGGTCCAGGTTTTGGTTTCACCATTTTCATCGACATATTGATATTTGGCCGGACGTGCCGCGCGTTTGGTTTTACCCGTTGCTTTAGACGCGTTCATGGTCTGCAGCAATTCATTCGGATCGATACCATCAGCAATCAGCATTTCACGGTATTGTTGTAATTTGCGCGTGCGTTCTTCGATTTCCGCCTGTGCCTGGCTGTCTTCCTCACGGCGTTCATTGACAACGACCTCAAGTTTCTCCAGCATTTCTTCCAGAGTTTCAAGAGTACATTCTCTGGCTTGCGCACGCAGAGTTCGGATGTTGTTAAGAATTTTAAGTGCTTCGCTCATTGTCCTAATCTCGAATAATATAAATGGGGCGTCGGAGTAATAATAGAGCGGTAGTTTCTTTTCTGCAATAGCTAGTTTGTAAGTAAGGTAAAAAATAATCTTTTTTTTAACCCCGCCGCCGCGCAGGGCTAAATATATGCCTTG
Organism: Martelella alba; assembly: GCF_005217455.1. GTDB lineage: Bacteria > Pseudomonadota > Gammaproteobacteria > Enterobacterales > Enterobacteriaceae > Acerihabitans. Next base: position 157,089 of record NZ_SZPQ01000002.1, on the reverse strand, counting down.
GGCCGGTAATGACAAATTGATTCACCAGGCTGCGATTTCCGGTGTGGACACATAATGGAGCGCATATTGCACAGTGCATTTCATTATACCTGTCATACTTCTCGTTGCCTCATTGTCGGCGGTGTTCAGTCACCTCAGTCAGGTAGCGGTCATGTTCCCATGGATGAATGCGGAGACATTCGTCTCACACCTAAGGCGGGTTGGCGGTTCACATTCGTCGCCGACGAATTTGTCGCGGTGCCGCCGCCATCCCACAACGTGAATTATTGAGAGTATATATCTTGAAAAAATTTGCGATCTTATAACAGTAGTTTAAACACAGCGGTCTTTTGCGCGGGTTGGCTAGGCCATACAGGTTCTCGGGCAAATCAACTCGGATAAACCGGTATGGGCGAACATTGGCGAACCGTTGTGATGCCGGTTTGTAAAAACAAATGACGCCACTTTATTTTATTCGTGGGGAGAGGGGGAGAAATGCCGACAAACTCATGGCGTGGCGGTGGGCCGCCTGTAATTCCAGGTGATGAACTTATAGGGGGAAACCGCCTTGTTGTCTCTTTGTCGGCCGCGTTCGCTCACCCAGTCACCGTGTCGGTTATATGCACGGCTAGGCAGGGGAGGCATCCTGTCGCTTACCGAAAGTCCGTCATTGGTAATGCCCATTTGCTCACGACGAATGGGTCGCTAACCGGCCATGGTAAGACAACCAGGCCGGCGTCAGACGGTTTTCCGACTTAGCGCAAGCCCACTGGCTCGCCACATCGCCATAGACGCGCCTGGCGCCGTTCTGGGGCCATGGGCCGCGGATTTGACTGTCGGCGCCTGATTTTTCCGCCGCTGTTTGACATCTCGTGCGTTCAAGGTCTGGTCGCGTCCCTGACGCCGGTCATCGCCAGGGACGGCGCCGGCATTTTCGATACCGCCGTCTCTGGCCGGGCGCGCGTAAAAAGCATGCTTTCGCGGCAAGGGCATGTTCGGTTTCAATGTGGAAAGGACAGACGGGCGTCGTCGCCCAATAGGCCACAGAAGCCGTCTAAACGAGCCGAAGAAGCATTTTATGGTTAATGGGCTAGGGGAGTGCATCCCTTCGGCCATGCATTGGCTACGGGCGGTATAATTTGTTTTTGGCACAATGAGGGTTGCCGTGAAAGGGAGGCGGGATTGTGGAAAATGCCGCCCGGGCATAAAAAAAGGCCGAAAAAAATCCAGGCCCCTTTCGGAGCCTGGATACGTCCCCCGCTGGCGCGGAGGGCGGAATGGTCATAAAGTCAGTTGAACGTTAGCGTATCAACTGGTGACTTTCTTGCCTTTCTTTTCCGCTTTGACTTCGGCGACCGTCGCTTTGATCGACTCGATGGGCGCGGGGGCGATGGCGGCTTCTACCGCACTTTCGTAAGGTTCGACGTACTTACGTCCATAGTAGGTATCCAGCAGGATTTGTTTGAGTTCGGCAATCAGCGGATAACGCGGATTGGCGCCGGTGCACTGGTCGTCGAAGGCGTCTTCGGACAATTTGTCCACTTTCGCCAGAAAGTCCGCTTCCTGCACCCCGGCTTCCCGGATAGAGGCCGGAATGCCCAAATCGGCCTTGATCTCATCCAACCAGCCCAGCAGACGTTCAATCTTCTGCGCCGTGCGGTCGCCCGGTTGGCTCAGGCCCAAATGATCAGCGACTTCCGCATAGCGGCGACGCGCCTGCGGCCGGTCATACTGGCTGAAAGCCGTCTGCTTGGTGGGATTGTCGTTGGCGTTATAACGAATCACATTGGCGATAAGCATCGCATTGGCCAAGCCATGGGGGATATGGAATTCCGAGCCCAGTTTATGGGCCATGGAGTGGCAGACTCCCAGGAAGGCGTTGGCGAAGGCGATACCGGCAATGGTGGCGGCGTTATGCACCCGTTCGCGGGCCACCGGGTTTTTCGACCCTTCATGGTAGCTGGCCGGCAGGAATTCCTTAAGCAGTTTTACCGCCTGCAATGCCTGTCCGTCAGAGAACTCGGTCGCCATGATGGACACATAGGCTTCCAGCGCATGGGTCACCGCGTCCAGGCCGCCGAAGGCGCACAGGGATTTAGGCATATTCATGACCAGGTTGGCGTCGACGATGGCCATATTCGGCACCAGCGCATAGTCCGCCAACGGGTATTTCTGGCCGGTGGCGTCATCGGTGACCACCGCGAACGGCGTCACTTCCGAGCCGGTGCCCGACGTGGTGGTGATAGCGATCATGCGTGCTTTCACACCCATTTTCGGGAAGGTGTAGATCCGTTTGCGGATATCCATGAAGCGCAAGGCCAGTTCTTCAAACGGAGTGCCGGGATGTTCGTACATCACCCACATGATCTTGGCGGCATCCATCGGCGAACCGCCGCCTAAGGCGATAATGGTGTCCGGTTTGAAGGACATGATCTGCTCTACGCCTTTGCGAACGATGCTCAGGGTAGGATCCGCTTCGACTTCGAAGAACACTTCGGTTTCGATGCCGTGTTTTTTCAGTACATCGGTGACCTGGTCGGCATAACCATTGTTGAACAGATAACGGTCGGTAACGACGAAAGCGCGTTTGGCGCCATCGCCGGCGACTTCGTCCAGCGCGACGGGCAGCGAACCGCGGCGGAAGTAGATGGATTTGGGAAGCTTATGCCACATCATATTTTCAGCTCGCTTGGCCACGGTTTTGGTGTTGATCAGGTGTTTAGGCCCGACATTCTCGGAAATCGAGTTACCGCCCCAGGAGCCGCAGCCCAGCGTCAGGGACGGAGCCAGCTTGAAGTTATACAAATCGCCGATACCGCCTTGAGACGCCGGCGTATTGATGAGGATACGCGCGGTCTTCATCTTTTCGCCAAAGTAGTTCACGCGTTCGTTCTGGTTATCCTGGTCGGTGTACAAGCAGGAGGTGTGGCCGATACCGCCCATTTCCACCAGTTTTTCCGCCTTCACCACCGCGTCTTCAAAATTCTTGGCATGATACATGGCCAACATTGGCGAGAGTTTTTCATGGGCGAAGGGTTCGGATTCGTCCACCACCGTGACTTCACCGATAAGCACCTTGGTATTGCTTGGAACGGTAACACCGGCCATGGCGGCGATTTTGGCCGCCGGCTGCCCGACGATCCCGGCGTTCAGCGCGCCGTTTTTCAGGATAACGCTTTGCACTGCCGCCAGTTCCTGACCGCGCAGCATGTAACCGCCGTGGCTGGCGAAACGTTCGCGCACCGTATCATAAATTTCATCGACCACGATAACGGATTGTTCGGACGCGCAAATAACGCCGTTATCAAAGGTTTTGGACATGAGTATCGAGGCCACTACCCGTTTGATGTCGGCTGTTTCGTCCACCACGACCGGCGTATTGCCCGCGCCGACGCCGATGGCCGGTTTGCCGGAGCTGTAAGCGGCTTTGACCATTCCCGGTCCGCCGGTGGCCAGGATGAGGTTGACCAGCGGATGATGCATCAGTTGATTGGACAATTCCACGCTCGGTTCGTCTATCCAGCCGATAATGTCTTTCGGCGCGCCGGCGGCGACGGCGGCTTTCAATACGATTTCAGCGGCCTGGTTGGTGGCTTTCTTCGCGCGCGGGTGCGGCGAGAAGACGATGCCGTTACGGGTCTTCAGGCTGATAAGCGCCTTGAAGATCGCCGTGGAGGTGGGGTTGGTGGTCGGCACGATACCGCAGAGGATACCGATGGGTTCGGCGATGGTGATGGTGCCGAAGGTATCATCCTGCGACAGGATACCGCAGGTTTTTTCATCTTTATAAGCGTTGTAGATATATTCGGAAGCGAAATGGTTTTTGATAACCTTATCTTCCACGATACCCATACCGGATTCTTCGACGGCCATCTTGGCCAGGGGAATACGGGCATCAGCGGCGGCAAGCGCGGCGGCGCGGAAAATCTTGTCCACCTGCTCCTGGGTAAAGTTGGCGTATTCGCGCTGAGCTTTTTTTACCCGTTCCAGCAGGGTATTGAGTTCGGCGACATTAGTAACAGCCATAATGCTCTCCTAATAAGTGTTAAATTTTCGGTTAAATTGTTAAACTCATTAAGTGAAAACCCTTCCATGTCAGTCGTGAATCGGATTTTTAAGGATAGTTTATCCAGTTAAAAACGATTGGGCAGTGGCACAAATGGCTTTTTACTTAACGAGCTTGTTCAAACAGTTAGCGCCGATGATTTTTTTCCCTGTTTTACCGTGATCCCTCCAGGCCGGATCGCGCCAGAAAAATCACTTGTAGGAATAGTAAAGAGTATTGACACTCCAAATTATGATTTAAATCACAATTTGTTCAAGCTGACTCCTTTCAGCAACGGTAAAAAGACGTCAATGTTACCGTTTTAAGATGCTTTCGTTAAGCAATGACATGGGTGGCCAAAATCATCGTTTTTTCATTAACAATTCGTTTGCATGACGTGGCAAAACGTTAACCTTGCGCCCATGGTACGGATATTTGGCGAGCGAAACAACATGCCGGTAATCCGAAAGAACGGGGCGTCAACAGGTCGGCTAATGCGTGGCCAGTAGGGAACGGGGCGCTGGGCGGGGCATTGGACGGCGCGTCCGCGAAAGGGGCGTCACTGACATCATCGCGATGTCGCCAACACGCATGGCAATGCGTTTGGGAAATTAGCCGCGTAATATTTCCCTTATTAAGTGACAATAATAGACGGAGAATAGGTTTGTCATTACATATCAGTCAATTATGTTTTCCATGCGCCTTAATTGCCGTTTTGTTCGACGCGCCGCTTGCGATGATAAATAGTATGGACATTTTATCTCTCTCCACATCTCGCCGTCGGCGGTTCGCATTTGTTCGCGTTCCCCCGGCCCGTAACTGAGTTGACTCGGCTTTCGGCGCGTTGATGCGTTGCCGCGATGCCATTCGAATTATTTTGACTATAAAACTTGCAAATAACTTCATTATTCACACGGATATCAACGCGATGGCCAACGGCCGTGTTTTTTTTTAGGCCTCTGACGCTAAGGCCCTTGTCACAGAGAGAGACAGGTGTTATTAGTGTTACCCCATGAATCATTAGGGTTTCTACTCGTCATATTTCACGTTGCCCCTTGGTTGGCTGCGCTTGCTCACCCCAGTCATGGCGTTGGCTCTGTTCCTGGGGATAAATGAGGGACATCTTGTCTCTTGCCGGTGGCGCGCCGTTGGCGGATAGGAATTTGTTTCGACGAATTTGTCGTTTACTTGCCGCCGCCATGCAACTTGAATTATTCAGCGTGGTATTCCCTTGGCCGTTTTTTGTTGCCTGGCGCGTTTAAGTGTAACAAAGGATTAATCAATACTGATTTTTGAAGCAAAGCCAACTTTTCCAGATTTGATTATGATAGCGAATAACTTCTTTCCGGATTTTCATTACGCCGCATTCATTTATTCATCCGTTCGATACCGGCGTGTTTCCTATAAGGCGTCTATTCATAAGGAATATCGCTTCTTCATCCCGTGGGCTCGTTCACCGCGATGGAATGGGAGGCGCTCAGACTCGTTTTGCCCTGAATAATTCACGTTGTATCACGGCGGCTAATGAGTGGCACATTCGTCTGAAACAAATTTTCATCCGCCAATGGCGGACATTTGGTGAGGAACGGGATGTATCGTATTCTCTTCGGGAAGCATAATTGGCGTTGCAACCGAGGGAACTCGCATGAACACCGCCGATAGTGAGGCAACGTGGAAGGGATGGGTATAAACGGGAAATCGCAGGCCGTTCACGTGACGGCCATGCAATAATAAAAACTGGAGTGCATTAATAATGACCAACATCACGAAAAGAACGCTACTGGCGGCAGGAATTATCGCCGCGTTGGGCGTAGTGTCCGTAGGTACCACGTTCGCGGCGGACGTGCCTGCCGGCGTTAAGCTCAGCGATAAACAGGAACTGGTTCGGGGCAACGGCGCCGAACTGCAATCCCTTGATCCGCATAAAATTGAAGGGGTGCCGGAATCCAACGTCAGCCGCGACCTGCTGGAAGGTCTGGTGATTACCGATCCGCTGGGTCATCCGGTGCCCGGCGTGGCGGAAAGCTGGGAAAACAAGGACTTCAAGATCTGGACCTTTCATCTGCGCAAAAATGCCAAATGGTCCAATGGCGATCCGGTGACGGCGCAGGATTTTGTCTACAGCTGGCGACGACTGGCCGACCCCAAGACCGCCTCGCCCTATGAAAGCTATCCGCAATACGCCCATATTGAAAATATCGATGACATTATCGCCGGGAAAAAGAGCCCGGATACGCTGGGCGTCAAGGCGCTAGACGATCATACCCTGCAAGTGACCCTCACCGAACCCGTGCCGTACTTCCCGAAATTGCTAACCCACCCGTCCATGTCGCCGGTACCGGAAAAAGTGGTGGAAAAATATGGCGACAAGTGGACCCAACCGGCCAATTGGGTCGGCAATGGCGCCTATAAACTGAAAGACTGGGTGATCAATGAACGTATCGTGCTGGTCCGCAACCCACTCTACTGGAACAACAGCAAGACGGTCATCAATCAGGTCACCTATCTGCCAATTTCCTCGGAAGTGACCGATGTCAACCGCTATCGCGCCGGCGAGAGCGACATGACATACAACAATATGCCTATCGAGCTATTCCATAAGCTTAAGCAGGAAATACCCAAGGAAGTCCACGTCGATCCTTACTTGTGCACCTATTATTATGAAATCAATAACCAAAAGGCGCCCTTTACCGACGTCCGGGTGCGTACCGCGCTGAAATTGGCGCTCGATCGCGATATCATCGTCAACAAGGTCAAGGCCCAGGGCGATCTGCCGGCCTACGGCTTTACCCCTCCTTATACCGATGGCGCCAAGCTGACCCCGCCGGCCTGGTTTGGCTGGACCCAGGCAAAGCGCAACCAGGTAGCGCGTAAACTGCTGGCGGAAGCCGGTTACACCAAAGACAAGCCGCTGACGTTCGACTTGCTGTACAATACATCTGATTTGCACAAGAAACTGGCGATCGCCGCCGCTTCCATCTGGAAGAAAAACCTCGGCGTCGATGTGAAACTGGAAAATCAGGAATGGAAAACCTTCCTGGAAACACGCCATCAGGGGACATTTGATGTTTCGCGCGCGGGTTGGTGCGCGGATTACAACGAACCATCAAGTTTCCTGAACATCATGATTACCAACGGTTCCAGCAATACCGCGCATTATTCCAGCCCGGCTTTCGATAAATTGATGGCCGAGGCGTCGCAGGCGAAAGACGAAGACCAACGCAGCGCAATTTATCAGCAGGCTGAACAACAGTTGGATAAAGATTCCGCCATTGTACCGGTGTTCTATTACGTGAATGCACGGCTGGTCAAACCTTATGTCGGCGGTTATACCGGCAAAGACCCGCTGGACAACTTATATACCAAAGATTTTTATATCATCAAACACTAAAGACGAGTGCAGGGAAAGGACGGGGCAGGGCCGCGCAGGCCATGCCCTGTTTTCCTGTTGATATCCCCATGGCATAAGTAAGACAGCATGTAATAGGTATGACTGATGCTAAAGTTTATTCTTCGCCGGTTTCTGGAAGCGATACCCACGCTGTTTATCCTGATAACCATTTCGTTTTTCATGATGCGATTGGCGCCCGGCAGTCCGTTTACCGGTGAGCGCGGTCTGCCGCCGGAAGTGATGGCCAATATCGAGGCCAAATACCACCTTAACGATCCCATACTGAAACAATATGGCGACTATTTATTGCAATTGGCTCATGGCGATTTTGGCCCGTCCTTTAAATACAAGGACTATTCGGTCAACGACCTGGTGGCCAATTCGTTTCCGGTTTCCGCCAAGCTGGGCATGGCGTCCTTTTTGTTCGCCGTCGTGCTGGGCGTGGCTGCCGGCGTGATGGCGGCGCTGCGTCAGAACACCAAATGGGATTATCTCACAATGGGTTTTGCCATGACCGGCGTGGTGATCCCAAGCTTTGTCGTGGCGCCGTTATTGGTGATGATTTTCGCCATTACCCTGAGATGGCTGCCGGCCGGCGGTTGGAATGGCGGGGAACCCCAATACGTGTTACTGCCCATGATCGCCCTGTCGCTGGCTTATATCGCCAGTATTGCCCGAATCACCCGCGGATCGATGATAGAAGTGCTGCATTCGAATTTCATCCGCACCGCGCGCGCCAAGGGATTGCCCATGCGCCGCATTATTTTCAGTCATGCCTTGAAACCGGCCTTGTTGCCGGTTATTTCGTATATGGGACCGGCGTTCGTCGGCATCATTACCGGTTCCATGGTCATCGAGACGATTTACGGTTTGCCGGGAATTGGCCAATTATTCGTCAACGGCGCGCTTAACCGGGACTACTCCCTGGTATTAAGCCTGACCATCCTGGTCGGAACCCTGACTATCCTGTTCAACGCCATCGTCGATGTGCTGTATGCGGTCATCGATCCTAAAATCCGTTATTGACTCTGGAGCCCGCCCGATATGTTAGTGAGCAATAAGAACAGCGAGGCTCTGGAAAAATTCAGCGAAACGCTGGAAGTGGAAGGCCGCAGTCTCTGGCAAGATGCCCGTCGCCGCTTTATCCATAACAAAGCCGCGCTGGCCAGTCTCGTCATGCTGTTGTGTATCGTGTTGTTTGTGGTGCTGGCGCCGATGATTTCACCGTTCGCCTATGACGACACGGACTGGAGCATGATGTCGAGCGCGCCCAGTCTGGCGTCCGGACATTATTTCGGCACCGATTCCTCAGGACGGGATCTGCTGGTACGGGTCGCCATCGGCGGTCGCATTTCTTTGATGGTCGGCGTCGCGGCCGCCTTGGTGGCGGTGGTGCTGGGCACATTGTATGGCGCGATGTCCGGTTATCTCGGCGGCAAGGTGGATTCGGTGATGATGCGCTTGCTGGAAATTCTAAACTCGTTTCCCTTCATGTTTTTCGTGATCCTGCTGGTGACGTTTTTCGGGCAAAATATCTTCCTGATTTTTGTCGCCATTGGCATGGTGTCCTGGCTGGATATGGCCCGTATCGTACGTGGTCAGACCTTAAGCCTTAAACGCAAGGAATTCATTGAGGCGGCGGTGGTCAGCGGCGTGCCTACCCGCAGCATCATTTTGCGTCATATCGTGCCCAATGTACTCGGTGTGGTGGTGGTATACGCCTCTTTGCTGGTGCCCAGCATGATTCTGTTTGAGTCATTCCTCAGTTTTCTCGGGTTGGGTACCCAGGAGCCGCTGAGCAGTTGGGGCGCGCTGCTGAGCGACGGCGCCAATTCCATGGAAGTGGCCCCCTGGCTGCTACTGTTTCCCGCGTTGTTTCTGGTCATTACCTTGTTTTGTTTCAACTTCATCGGCGACGGTATGCGTGACGCGCTCGACCCGAAAGATCGTTAAGGAGTGCCGAAATGAGCACAATCGATAACGTCCCGCCGGCCGCCGGCCGCTCGGCGGTAACGACTGAACCGGCATTGCTGGACGTACGGAATTTGCGGGTCACCTTCGCTACTGCCGACGGCGATGTGACCGCGGTGAACGACCTCAACTTCACGTTGCGCGCCGGCGAAACCCTGGGGATCGTCGGCGAATCCGGTTCAGGTAAATCACAAACTGCGTTTGCGCTAATGGGGCTTTTGGCCGCCAATGGCAAAATTGCCGGCGAGGCGACCTTCAATGGCCGCCAGATACTCAATTTGCCGGAAAAGCAGTTGAACAAGCTGCGCGCCGAACAAATTTCCATGATTTTCCAAGATCCCATGACATCGCTTAATCCCTATATGCGGGTCGGGGAGCAATTAATGGAAGTCCTTATTCTGCATAAAAAGATCAGCCGCCGCGCCGCGTTCGATGAGGCGGTGCGGATGCTTGATGCGGTGAAAATGCCCGAGGCCCGCAAGCGGATGCGAATGTATCCCCACGAATTCTCCGGCGGGATGCGCCAACGGGTAATGATTGCCATGGCGCTGCTGTGCCGCCCGAAATTGCTGATAGCCGATGAGCCCACCACCGCCCTTGACGTGACGGTCCAGGCGCAGATCATGACGCTGCTTAATGAACTGAAACGTGAATTCAATACCGCCATCATCATGATCACCCATGATCTGGGCGTCGTGGCCGGTATTTGCGATCGGGTGTTGGTGATGTACGCTGGCCGCACCATGGAGTACGGGCGTGCCACGGATATTTTTTACCGTCCCAGCCATCCGTATTCGATCGGGCTGCTGTCGGCGGTGCCACGCCTGGATGCCGATGGTTCCGCCCTGATGGTGACGATACCGGGTAATCCCCCCAATCTGCTCCGATTGCCAAAGGGCTGTCCCTTCCAGCCTCGTTGTCCCTTTGCCATGGATGCCTGCGCGTCCATGCCTTCTTTGGAACGGTTTGGTGAAGATCGGCTGCGCGCCTGTTTCAAATCGGCGGAGGAACTGGCATGAACACGATGACTGAAAACCGGAAGGTGCTGCTGGATATCGATAACCTAAAAGTGTACTTCGATGTTAAAGGCGATACACAGTGGTTCTGGCAGCCAGCCAAGCAGCTTAAGGCGGTGGATGGCGTTTCCTTGCGGCTGTATGAAGGGGAAACCCTGGGCGTGGTGGGTGAGTCCGGTTGCGGCAAATCCACTTTTGCCCGGGCGCTGATAGGCCTGGTCAAGTCCACCAGCGGGCGGATCGCCTGGTTAGGCAGGGAACTCCAGGGTATGAACGCCGCCGAGTGGCGGGCAACCCGCAGCAGTATGCAGATGATATTCCAGGACCCGTTGGCGTCGCTGGATCCGCGCATGACTATCGGCGATATTATCGCCGAGCCGTTGCATACCTATCATCCCAAAATGCCGCGCCAGGAAATGAAGGAGAGGGTGCGCAGCATGATGATGAAGGTTGGGCTGCTGCCGAATCTCATCAATCGCTATCCCCATGAATTCTCCGGCGGCCAATGCCAGCGTATCGGCATCGCCCGGGCGCTCATTCTGGAGCCGAAACTGGTTATCTGTGATGAACCGGTGTCGGCGCTGGATGTGTCCATCCAGGCGCAAGTGGTTAACCTGCTCAAGCAATTGCAACGGGAGATGGGATTATCGCTGATATTTATCGCCCATGACCTGGCGGTGGTAAAGCATATTTCCGATCGGGTGCTGGTGATGTATCTTGGCCACGCGGTGGAAATGGGCACCTATGACGAGGTTTACAATAACCCACAGCATCCCTACACCAAGGCGCTGATGTCGGCGGTGCCGATTCCCGATCCGGACAAGGAACGCGGCAAAACCATCCAGTTGCTTGAAGGGGATTTGCCGTCGCCCATCAATCCCCCTTCGGGATGCGTTTTCCGCACCCGCTGTCCGATGGCCGACGAAGGGTGCGCCGTGACCCGGCCCATATTGCAGGGCGGCTTGCGTCATGCCTGCTCCTGTATCAAGGTCGATATCAACGAATTGCCGCAATAGGCTAACAGCCCGTTTCGGCGGGCTGTTTTAATACCTTTGCTGTAGCCGATGCCTTCCGTTGCTCTGCTGGCGGCGGTGTTTGCCTACCTGCCGCCGCCGGGAGATTGGCGTGCTTGTCGTGCATCAAGGAAGGGCGGCGTTATTCCTTCCAGAGGATATGGCAGATTTTCGCCGTCCGGTCACGGCTCAGCAGCATCCTGGCGAAAACATCGTCTACCGGCATGCCGTCCTGCTCCGCCAGGCCGATGACCACCTCGGCGAAATCATTCGGGTTGACCGGCAAATCCACCTGCCCGCGCCATCGCTCGGACGGATCGAACAGTTCCGCCGCGCCGCGTTGTTCAAACTGAAACTTAAACAGCAATACATCGGCCGGATCAAGATTGTCCGGCGCCAGTTCCAGAAAAATGTCATATGCCTGCTCGATGATATCATCATCGGTCAGTCGATCTTCCCCATCCATACCCGCGATCCCATGGTGTTTGCCAAAGAATATTACCCCATCTTGCCGGCCAAATCACAACAGCGGACTGAAAAAGTAGAACAACCTTTCGACGATCCGCTGCCAGTAGGGGCGTTGCGCCCAGCGGGCCGGATCCACCCGCCGGGAGCGGGCCATGTAATCTTCCTGTACCCGGGCCAAATCACTGCCGAAATCGTCATCGTCAATGACCAGCGTAATCTCGAAATTCAGCCACAGGCTGCGCATGTCCAGGTTGACGGTGCCCACCAGGCTTAACTGGCCGTCCACCAGCACGCTTTTGGTATGCAGCAGCCCGCCTTCAAATTGGTGTATATTGACGCCCGCCTCCAATAATTCGGCGAAAAAGGCCCGGCTGGCCCAGCCGACCAACAGAGAATCGTTGTAGCGGGGAATGACGATGTGCACATCAACGCCCCGTTGCGCCGCGGTGCAGATGGCATGCAGCAAATCGTCGCTTGGCACCAGATACGGCGTGGTCATGATCAATTGTTGATGTGACGCGTAAATCGATGTTAGCAGCGCCTGATGGATTACGCCTTCGGGAAAGCCCGGGCCGGACGCGATAACCTGAATGGTGTGGCCGGTGGACTGCTCGAAGGGCATGATATTGACATCCGGCGGCGGCGGCAGTATCCGGTGGCCGGTTTCGATTTCCCAGTCGCAGGAATAAATGATGCCCATCGCCGTGGTGACCGGGCCTTCCATGCGCGCCATCAGATCTATCCATTGACCGACGCCGGCATCCTGCTTGAAATAGCGCGGATCCACCATATTCATGCTGCCGGTATAGGAAATATAATTATCAATCAGCACCATCTTGCGGTGCTGGCGCAAATCCATCCTGCGCAGAAACACCCGCAAAATACTGACATGCAACGCCTCAATCACATCCACGCCGGCCTGGCGCATCATGGCGGGATAGGGGCTGCGGAAAAACGCCACGCTACCGGCGGAATCCAGCATCAGGCGGCAACTGACGCCGCGCCTGGCGGCGGCCATCAGCGCCTCCGCCACCTGGTCGACCAGCCCTCCCTGCTGCCAGATATAGAAGACCATTTCGATATTGTTTTGCGCCAGGCCGATATCTTTGATCAATGCCTTCAGGGTATCGTCAGTGCCGGTGAGCAGTTGCAACTGGTTGCCCTTCAGTCCGCCCATGCCCTGGCGATGCTCGCAAAGCCGGAAAAGCGATTGCGCCACCTCGCTGTTGTCGGTGGCGAAGATCCGCTCGCACTGTTTGAGATCCGACATCCATTTGGCGGCGGAGGGCCACATGGCCTTGGCGCGTTCCGCCCGTCGTTTACCGAGGTTCAGTTCGCCGAACAGTAAATAGGCGATGATGCCCACCAGTGGCAGGATATAGATGATAAGCAACCAGGCCATCGCGGACGGCACCGCCCGGCGTTTCATCAAGACTCGCAGGGTGACGCCCGCCACCAGTAACCAGTAGCCGAAAACCAATAGCCAGTTGATTACCGTATAGAAAGTTGTCATAGAGGCGAAGGATCCTGTTCGCAAGGCATAAGCCCTGAGTGTACGCATATGGGGCGAAAAGAGGAAATGCTTTTAAAGCCAATCCCCTTGGGACGTTGCTGTGGATAAGACGAGGCGTTTCGCGGCGGCGGATGAGCGGTACTGTCCCAGGAAATGAAGGCGGCCGCCGAGCAACAGCCCGTCTTGCGGGGGATGGCCCTTCATCATCCGCGCCCCCGGCGGCCAGCGCGCGTTTGTCGCTTTGGCTGGCGGGGCGAAAGGATTATAATGATGCCGTCGATCATTACCAAGAGCAGTTGTTGCATGAAACGAAGCAGAAATGAAGTCAGCCGCTGGCGTATGTTGCGGCAGGCGCAACGCCGCCGCAGTCGTTGGGTGGAGGCGCAGTCCCGCACCTATCGTCATTTGACCCGTTTGCGTCATATCCAGCTCAAGCAGCAACGTCGTTCGTTACTGTTTTCCATGAATATGTTCTAAGCATAAAAAAAACCGGCCCTGCGCCGGTTTTGCATTAGGTGTGGCATCCCTGTCTTGTTGCAAAAGCGTTGATTAAATACTCACTGGGTAGCCGTCGTGGTGGATGTCGACGTGGAACTGCCGTTTCCTTCCGGGTCGCTGGCCGAAGCAAGCGCCGCCACCGAACCGGAAACGATTCCAGCATCGGCGCTACTGGCGGAGCCGGACGCGCTCTGGGTCGCCATCTCGGTGGTCCCCGCCGCGCCGGCCGCCAGAGCGGCGGTGGAACCTGCGGCATACACCATGAATGCTGCCAACCATATCTTTTTGATCATAATTTACCTCCGAAGGTGAGAACTTACGGGAGTACAGCCTCTACACGTTATTCGATCTTACTCTGCTCAACAAATCGCCAATTGGTCCTCGCCGAGGATTCAAGGTGCCATTTGTGCTGTAACGGGTTACAAATAACTGATTTGAAGTTGATTAATTTTTATACTAAGAAAAATCTGAATTGATACCGGTTGTCGATGTCCCGGGGTATTGACTCTAATGACTGCGGGTTGTACGGCGGCGACGTGATGGACATTATCTCGAGTAGGGCGGCGGCGGGCACTGCGGTTGCGGGGCAATTGGCGTGGGAGCGTAAAAACGTTTTCATCGGTGGGCGGGCAAAAGGGCGGGTGACGACGGATCCCCTAAGCATCGAAACGCCGGCGCCCGTTATGCGATGGGGTCGCCCGCGCGGCGGACCGCCGCCATGTGGCGGGGCTGACGGCCAGACAGCCGCGCGTTAAAGGGAAATGCCGGGCCGGCTTGACGCCGTCGTACCCGGCCGGTGTCAGAATGTCTTGCGATAAGGTTTGACCGATACCGTCGCATAGACGCCGGCAGCCACATAAGGATCGGCGTCCGCCCAGGCTTGCGCCGCTTCCAGCGAGTCGAATTCGGCGATGATGACGGAGCCGCTGAAGCCCGCGGCGCCGGGCTCGCTGCTATCGATGGCCGGCAACGCGCCGGCGGTGAGCAGTCTGCCCTCATCGCGGAGAAGTTGCAGGCGCGCCACATGAGTGGGCCTGACCGATAAACGTTTTTCCAGGGAACCGGCGACATCTTCAGCGTAAATAACATACAGCACGATTGGCACTCCCGATGACAAAAAGGGGGTTTTCACGTTATGACATCGGCCAGGCGAGCGCAATATAAATTTTAGCGGGCGCCAAAGGCGAGCCGGTGAAGGCATTGCCGGGTAGTTTCGTCCTATATCCGGGTGCTTCTCCGTTGACGGCGTCTCCTTGCTTGCCACCGCGAAGCCCCTTGGCGTATTTAGAGTACAAACTGTTATTGAATATGATTGCTATTTGCATTTAAACTGCGCCCTACAGAAAATATTGCGTTGTCATGGTGTGAGATAATTTGAAAACCGCTCGACGATTTACGTGGCCGTTTGTGGCATCTGTGGGATTGCATACTTCATTGGTTGCGGGGCTGCTGTATGCGTCCATTCATCAGTTCAGCCCGCCACAAGCCGTCGAACAACCGATGACCGTTATGCTGACGGCGCCCGCGCCGGTGTCGGTCCCCGCGCCCGTGCCGCCGACGGTTGCGCCGACACCCCAGCCGGAACCTGTTTCTCCGCCGCCGGAACCCGAACCGCAGCCCCAACCGGAGCCGGAACCGGTCAGTGAACCGCCGGCGCCGGTACCAATCCCCCAGCCCAAGCCCAAGCCGAAACCCGTGCATAAAGAGGCTGCCCGGCCGCGCCCAAGCAAAATAAAGATACCGGCCCCTGAGCAGACGGCGCCGACCGACAATCAGACGTCGAAGCCGGCAATCGCGTCCGCCGCGCCGCCGGCCGCGCCCGCCGAGCATCAGACCGGGCCGGTGGTATTAAGCCGTCCCGATCCGGGCTACCCCGAGCGGGCCAGGGCGCTGGGCATTGAGGGACGGGTGCAGATTGAATACGATGTCACCGCGGCCGGCGAGGTGACCAACCTGCGCATCATATCCGCCTCGCCGCGCAATGTTTTCGAGCGGGAGATTCGCGAAGCGACGCGGCGCTGGCGTTATCAGAGCGGGAAGCCCGCGCAGAATATCTCCATGACCATCCTATTCAAACTGACGGGCGTCACCAGCGAGCATCACTGAATACCGGCGCCGGGCCAAAGGGCGTCAGTCGTCCGGCGTGAACTGGCGCTTCCCATCGGGCAGCGGCCGGGACTTGCCGCTATTATCCACCGCCACATACGTAAACTCCGCCTCGGTGGCCCGGTAACGCTGACCGATGGGTTCGGACATGACCTTTTTGACCCACACCTCGACATTGATATTCAGCGAGCTGTTGCCGGTACGGGTGCAGCGGGCATAGCAGCAAACCACATCGCCCACCGCCACCGGCTTAAGGAAGGTCATGGCGTCGACTCTGACCGTCACCACCCGGCCTTCGGCGATCTCCTTGGCCAGAATGGCGCCGCCGATATCCATCTGCGACATCAGCCAGCCGCCGAAAATATCGCCGTTGGCGTTGGTGTCGGCGGGCATCGCCAGGGTTCTTAACACCAGCTCGCCGCTGGGTAATACCGGTTCTTCACGCATGGTGCGCTCCACCCCTAAAAAAAGCCCGCCAGACGCGGACCGTAGCCGAGGTTTTAACGGGAATTCTTCTGATCCTCAGTCATGTGGCGGTAGACATAAACGCCGCTGAGCAAGGTGAATATCAGCGTTAATCCTGTCAGTCCGAATACCTTGAAATTGACCCAGACATTCTGCGGCAACCAGAAAGCGATATAGATATTGGCCGCGCCGCAGGCGATGAAAAACAGGGCCCAGGCAATGTTGAGGTTATTCCAGACCTGTTCTGGCAATATCAGCTCCTTGCCCAGCATCCGTTGTATCAACGGCCTTTTCATCACGAATTGACTAAAGAGCAATGCGATGGCAAACAGTCCGTAGATGACGGTGACCTTCCACTTGATGAATTCGGCATCACGATAATACATGGTCAGCGAGCCGAAAATGGCCACCAAAATAAAAGTCAGCAAAGTGACTTTTTCCACCTTATGATATTTGATCCATATAAAAGCCAATACCAGCGCCGAGGCGGCGATGAGCGCCCCGGAAGCCAGATAGATGTCGTACAATTTATAGACGATAAAAAAAACCACTAACGGCAAAAAATCGAGAAACTGCTTCATAGACGAATCCGTGGTTGGTTAACTGGCGCCGATATGTGCATTATCCTGACGCAACAGCATATACAGACGATACAGATAAATGAGTAATAACGCGGACACGAAATTACTCAAGCCGTTCAGCAGTACCGCTGACAACAGCGATGATACCTGGGTGAATTGCGAGGCCAGCAATAGCACCACGGCTTTGGCCAGCAGCCACGCCACTACGGCGGGCGTCACCAGACGCAGATTGGCGAAGGCCATTTTACTGCTTAGCCGCATGGACTTGAAGATCCCCAGGTTCTCGCTGGCGGCGATAATCGGCGCCAGGCTAAAGGCGATGGCCAATAAAACGCCGGGCACCACAATTAACAATAGCCCCAATTGCACCAGCAGCGTAGTCACAAAAATCAAGAGCAACAAACGCGGCAGCACGGGCGCGGAAAGGCCGATCGCCCGTATGACGCTGACCGATTGGCGTTTGGAGACCAATCGGATCATGGTCAGCAATCCGCCGGCCAGGATAACGTTGCCCATCAGACCGGCAAAGGTGCCGGCGGCGGACGCTTTGAGCAAAATCTTTTGCTGTTCCGGGGACAGTTGCTGCACCAGTTCTTGCAAACTCATGTTGGCCGAATCAGATAAACCGCTACTCTCGCCGCCGATGATAGCCAGTTGATCGGTGTTAGGCGATAAAACGTGCCCCAACAACACGCTGATTAATGCCGTCAATAACGCCAGCAACGCAATACTGGCAAATTGATTGCGGGTGAAATTCAGCATATCGCGGTATAAGGCACTTGCCATAATTGGCATGTCGACTCCTTGGCAAAACAATCTCTGTAGCCGGCTATTCTACCTTGTTAATGCCCGGTTGGCACCCCGCCGATCTCCCCCGGCGTTATTGGCGGCGCGCCGGTCGGCAACGGCAGGGCAAGAAGCGGCGCGGCCACATCCCCCGGCGGCGCTGGCGCGTCGGCGGGTACCCGGATGGCGGCCGGTTGTGCGGCGGCGGCCACATCCACCGGCGATGTCGACGCGATGGTCGGCATTCGGATAGGGGCCGGCTGCGCGGCGCCGGTCATCTCCGACGGGGATATGTGCGGCGCGACGGGCAACGGGGCCAGGCCATAAGCCGCCCTGGCGCGATCGCAGGCGCTGTTGCGCTGCTGCCCATCCCCCGACATGGCAAACTCGCGGCAAGGGGATGGGCGGTCGCTATAGATGGCGCAATGCACCGAATGACCCACTTCGCCCCGTAATGCGCAACAGCGGGGCTTTTTTTCATTGGTGCCCGACATGCAGCGCAAAAAAGGCGTCAGGCCCTCAGTGAGCCCGCTGGGAACGGAGCCGCCGCCGTCATCGCCTTCAGCCCAATAGAAAGACACCCGAAACCAGGCGCAGCATGCGCCGCAATGCATACAGGGATTCTCGCTTTCGCTCATGATGTTTTGTTGCCGACTCCACGGCAGTAATCCTCAGATGAAATTACTCACCGGCGGTCGGGAAAGCAATCGGATTTAATTTCAGCGCTCTTTTTTGATCATGTCGCGATCTTGATTGATATAGATCAACCACACGGACATTAAGGGATTGGTATAAAACTAGTTAATTAAGGTTCAGCGCAAATGAGGGCACTGCTGTGGCATAGTCCTATTTGTCATGTGGATCAATTTTGCGGTGACAAAAACTCGCATTTTCAACAAGGAGCGAATATGAAAAAGTTGGTGATTGGCGCAGCATTGGCATCGGGTATTTTTTCGGCGGCGGTATCAGCGCACCAGGCGGGGGATTGGATCGTAAGGGCGGGCACCGCGACGGTGAGACCGAGCGAAAGTTCGGATAATGTGCTGGGTCTGGGGGGATTCAATATCAATAATAATACCCAGCTCGGCCTGACCCTGACCTATCTGGCGACTGACAATATCGGGGTGGAATTATTGGCCGCCACGCCATTTCGCCATAAAGTCGGACTCAATAGCACCGGTGATATCGCAAGCGTAAGGGATTTGCCGCCTACTCTGATGGCGCAATGGTACTTCGGTCAGCCGAAAGATAAATTACGGCCCTATGTCGGCGTCGGTGTGAACTACACGACGTTTTTCGATGAAAAGTTCAACCAAACCGGGCATGACGCGGGCCTAAGCGACCTCAGCCTCAAGGATTCCTGGGGGGTCGCCGGGCAGGTGGGGGTGGATTATAATCTGAACGACAACTGGCTTATCAATATGTCCGTCTGGTACATCGATATGGATACCAAAGTGCGCTTCAATTCCACCGCGGCGGGAAGGCAAAGTATCGATACCCATATTAATCCCTGGGTGTTCATGTTCTCGACGGGCTACCGTTTCTAGTTTGACACGCCCGGTTCCGATGCTTTTCTGCGAGGCAGGGAATGTGTTTCCCCGCCTCAATGCGTTCAGGCTTGCGCGGAATGACGGGCGATATCACCCATATGCCCGGCTCTGCGCGGTTTAATCGTCATCGCGAATACCACCGCGATACCGAGGCAGGCCGCCATAAGAAAGTATGACGAATCCGTGGAGTGGGTTGCGCTATTGAGCATGCCCACCAGGTACGATCCGATAAACGCCCCCATCGCGGCCATGCTGTTAATCATCCCGCCGGCGCCGCCCACCATGGACGAAGGGAGCACATCATGCACCAGCGCGAAAAAAGGCCCAAAGGGTATGTACAGACAAGCGCCGGTGATGACCAGCAGGAAATACGACAGCCAGAAATGGCCGGCGCCCAGAAAAGGCAGCGCCAGAAAGCAGCAGCCGGCCACCAGGATCGGATAGGCGACGAAACCCACCCGTTTTTGCAATTTATCGCTCAGCCAGGCGACGATGACCATGGATATTGCCGCCAGTCCGTAAGGCAGCGCGGAAAGCAGGCCGGTTTCCGACATGGAGATGGCGCCGGAATGCAAAATGGAAGGCAGCCACATCATGAAGCCGAAAAAACCGATGCTTTGGAAAAACATCCAGCCGGCCAGTTTGATGACATTGGCGGACCCCAAAACTTCGCCCCAGCGGGTCATGGGTTCTTTATATCGCTGCTCTTCGGTCAAGGCGCCGGCAACGGCCATTTTTTCTTCTTCATTCAGCCAAGGCGCCTGTTCCGGTTTATCGCGGATAACCGTCCACCACACCATCGCCCAAACCACGGCGGGCAGCCCTTCCACCACAAACATATGGCGCCAGCCCCAATGCTGTACCAGCCAGCCGGAAAGAATGGACATCCATAGTACAGTGACGGGATTCCCCAGCAAAAACAGCGTGTTGGCCTTGGAACGCTCAGTATGGGTAAACCAGCGTGAAACCAGGAGCAGCAGGCTGGGCGTCACGATGGCTTCCACCACGCCCAGGGCAAAGCGAATGACAATAAGCGATGCGATATTGGTGACCAATCCGGTTAATGTGGCGCAGATGCCCCACAACACCAGACTCCAGGTTAACAGCTTGCGCACGCTCCACTTTTCCGCCAGCATCCCCCCCGGAATTTGCAGGGTAAAATAACCCAGGAAAAATAGCGCTCCAATCAGGGACGCCAATGAGGGGTTAATGCCGAGGTCGTCGCCGATGCCGGCGGCGGAGGCGAAACTGTAATTGGCTTTATCAAGATAGGACAGGCTATAGGTAATAAAGACCGTGGGCATAAGATAAAACCAACGGCGGGCGGGAAGTTTGGTCATTTTACTGTTCTCGATTCGATTTAAATAATTACCGGGCTGCGGGATTTTCCCAGGGTGTTTTCCGACGCTTATCAAAACGGTTTTTGATGAGTGAATTTGCGACAGAGATCACGCTGAATCCTGTTAACAAAGGCTGTTACGGGAGACGTGATCCCTATGGCATGTTGATCGGCCAGGAGGGGATTTTGGCCGGAGGAACGGGATTTTCAGGCGGCACGGCCTAGGGCCGATAGGCCGGCGGAACCCGGTTTTCGCCGATCTCGTGGTGGGCGGCGCGTGGGCGCGCAGAGCGCGGCCGGCGGTAACAGTTTTCGGTAACACGGCCGGCAAACCGGCGTCCGGCAGAATACCGGTTGCGCAAGGTTAATAAAAAGTTCACTTTCCCCGGCTAGTTTAAGGTCATCTTTCCACAGAGATGTTCCTTGGCGGCATTGGGCATGAGTTATCTTTCCCTTCACCATATCACCAAATCCTGGGGCGGCAGGAAAGCGCTTGACGATGTCGGTTTCGATGTCGCCGAGGGCGATTTCGTCGCGTTGCTCGGTCCATCGGGTTGCGGCAAGACCACATTACTGCGCATTATCGCCGGGTTGGAGAGCGCTGATGGCGGCAGCGTCGTTATTCGGCAGGCGGATGTGACCTGTTTGCCGCCCTCGCAACGCAAATTGTCGATGGTCTTCCAGTCTTATGCGTTATTTCCGCATCTGAACGTGAGGGAAAATCTGCTATTCGGGCTGCGGGCCCGTGGCGAGGATAAACGGCATTTCCCCTCGCGATTGGCCGAGGTCAGCGAACTGCTCGAACTGACTCCGTTGCTTGACCGGCTGCCGGGACAATTGTCAGGGGGGCAGCAGCAACGGGTGGCGCTGGGTCGGGCGGTGATCGCCAAAAACAGGCTCTGCCTGATGGATGAACCGCTATCCAATCTTGACGCCAAACTACGTCAAACCATGCGCCGCGAAATTCGCGCCTTACAGAAGACGCTCGGTCTGACCCTGCTGTATGTCACCCATGACCAGACCGAAGCGATGAGCATGGCCGATCAGGTTATTTTGTTAAATCAGGGCCGCATTGAGCAGCATTGCGCCCCGGATAGGCTTTATCAGGATCCGGGCAGCGTCTTTGCCGCGCAGTTCATCGGCGCGCCGCCGATGAATATCCTCTCCCTGACGCGTAAAGGTTCGCATCACTTCATTGGCGATATGCCGGCGCCGGTGGCGGAATACGGCGATGAAACCGTGCTGGGCCTCGGCCTGCGCGCCGAGGATATTCGCCTGGCCGCGCCGGAACATGCCCGGCTTACCGTCAGCGTCGTCAGTTGCGAGTATATGGGCGCCGATACGCTGCTTTCCTGCCAGCCACGCGGTTGCCGTGAGCAGATTACCGTCAAGGTTCCCGGAATGAAACGGTTTGCCCCGACAAGTCCGGTGGGGTTGGACTGGAGCGCCGCCGCGCAATACTTTTTTTTCGGCGCCACCGGGAAACGCTGTTACGGTGCCGAACAATCGGCGTTGCCGCTGGGAAAGAAATTCGCCGTCTAAATAGCGTTATAGCGCTGTTCTGTTAAATCAATTCAATTTAAAGGGGATATTATGTCTTTCGCTGCGCGCCTGTCGCATTTGGCCCTGGCCGGGTTGTTGGCCGCCGCCATGTCGGTTTCCGCCGCCGAACCGGTAAAATTGCAAATGTATTATCCAATCGCCGTCGGCGGTAAAGTCAGCCAAACCGTGGATTCGCTGGTGGCCGATTTTGAGAAAAACCATCCGGATATTCGCATACAGCCGGTGTATACCGGCGACTACGCCACCACGGTCACCAAGGCGCTGACCGCGTTTCGCGGCGGCAACGCGCCTCAGTTGGCCGTGATAGGCGATATCGAAGTGTACTCGCTAATCGACGCCGGGGCGATTTTACCCATTGGCGATCTGGCTGACGATGCGGCGGGCAAGGCCTGGATTGCCGGCTTTTATCCGGCGTTTATCCGCCATATACAGGGCAAGGTCTGGAGCATCCCTTTCCAGCGTTCAACCGTCGTGCTCTATTGGAACAAACAGGCCTTCGCCAAGGCGGGTCTGGATAGCGCCAAGCCGCCGGCCAACTGGCAACAAGTGGTCGATTTCGGCAAAAAACTGGTGATACGCGATGGTGAGAGCGTCAGCCAGTGGGGCATTGAGATTCCCTCGACGCCCACGGGCTACTGGACCTTCCAGGGGATCGCCGCCACCAACGGCGGCCGGCTCGACAACGGGAAAGGCACGGCGGTGACCTTTGACACCCCGCAAAACATCGAAACGTTGCAATGGCTGACGGATTTGGCGCAAAAGTACGGCGTTTCACCTCGGGGCGCCATCGCCTGGAGCACCACGCCGCAGGATTTCATCAGTGGTAAAACGGCGATGATGGTCACCACCACCGGTAACCTGGCCACGGTACGGGATAATGCCAAATTCCCGTTCGGCGTGGCAATGCTGCCGGAAAAAACCCAGCGGGGCAGTCCGACCGGCGGGGGCAACCTTTATCTGTTTAAAAATACCACGCCGGAACAGCAAAAAGCCGCCATGGAATTTATCCGCTGGCTGTCGGCGCCCGAACAGGCGGCGCGCTGGAGTATCGCCACGGGGTATGTCGCCACATCGCCCGCCGCATGGGATACCGCGTTGATGCGAAACTATGCCGAACGGGTTCCGCAAGCGCTGGTGGCCCGTGAACAACTGAAATATTCCCAGCCGGAGTTGTCGACCTACAAAAGCGTCCAGATTCAGGAGGCCTTGAACCATGCGGTGGAAGCCGCGGTCACACTGACGAAAACGCCGCAACAAGCATTGGCGGCGGCGCAGAAAGAGGCGGATCGGCTTTTGAAGCCTTACCAGTAACGGGGGCGCGATGAGCACGCTTCATACTGCGGCGCCGGCGGCGCGCAACCGCGGAATGTCACTGCAGATCCACGGCTATCTGCTGGTGTTGCCGGCCTTAGGCCTGTTGATGTTGTTTACACATTATCCGGCGCTGGCGACAATGTGGGAAAGCGTGTTTAGCGCCGCGCGCAACGGACACCCGGCCCGGTTCGTTGGTCTGGACAATTATCGGGCGTTGCTGGGGGACGACACTTTTTTACTGTCGTTGCGCAATAACCTCTGGTATGCGGTCATTACCATTCCCCTATCGGTCTCGCTGGCGCTGCTCATGGCGATGGCGGTAAATCGCCGCTTTCGCGGCAACAGCCTGATTCGTTCGGCGTTTTTTATTCCTTCGCTGTTGCCGATGATAGCCATCGCCAACTTGTGGCTGTTTTTCTACACGCCGCAACTGGGGTTGCTCAATCGACTCTTGGCGCTGCTCTCACTCCCGGCGGTAAACTGGTTGGGGGATACCGGCACCGCGCTGTATTGCCTGATGGCGGTCACGATTTGGCGCGAGGCCGGATTCTTTATGATTTTTTATCTGGCGGCGCTACAACAGATCGATCCCAGGCTGGCGGAAGCGGCCGCTATTGAAGGCGCGACGCGTTACTGCTTTTTCCGCCGGGTACAATGGCCCTTGCTGATGCCGACCACGCTGTTTGTCTTGATCAACGCCTCGATGAACGCATTTCGCATCGTCGATCAGGTCATTGCCATGACCAACGGCGGGCCTGACAACAGCAGCAGCCTGTTGCTGTTTTATATCTACCGGACTGCCTTCAGTTATTGGGACTTACCGTCCGCCGCCGCCATGACGGTGGTATTGCTGGCGTTGCTGGCCGGCATCGCGCTCATCAAATTCCATTTGTTGGATAAAAGGACTCACTATCAATGAGTTTGACCTTTACATCGCCGTCGGCGCCCGGATATTCCCCCGGCCGCCGGTGCCTGAACCTGGTGATTTGGCTGGCGGCGCTGCTGTGGTTTTCGCCGATACTGGCGGCGCTCTGGGTGGCGTTCCATCCCATTTCCAGTCAGGCCTCGTTCACGCTGTTCGCCCCGCTGACGCTGGATAATTTCATTCGCGCCTGGCAAGCCGCGCCGTTCGGCCGCTATTTTCTCAATACCTTCCTGCTGGTGGCGATGATTGTCTTTTGTCAATTGGTGCTGGCGACGATGGCCGCTTACGCGCTGGTACGCTTTCGACTAAAACTGGCCGGGTTGTTGTTTGCACTGATTTTGCTGCAATTGATGATAAGTCCGGACGTGCTTATCTTGAAAAACTACCAAACCATCAGCGCCATGGGGCTTCGCGACACTCTGCTGGGCATCGGCCTGCCTTATTTCGCCTCGGCGTTCGCCATTTTTCTGCTGCGCCAGACCTTTAAGGGTATCCCGTTGGCGCTGGAGGAAGCGGCCATTGTGGAGGGCGCCGGCCGCTGGCGGATACTGCATCGAATTTATCTGCCGCTGGCCAGGCCGGTCTACATCGCGTTCGCCCTGGTATCCATAAGCTTTCACTGGAATGATTTTCTCTGGCCGCTGGTTATCACGGATTCGGTGAATGTCCGTCCGCTGACCGTTGGGCTGCAACTGTTTTCCGCTCCGGAACAGGGCGTGCAATGGGCGCTGATCGGCGCGGCGACGCTGATGACGTCCGCGCCGTTGCTGGCGTTGTTTCTGCTTTTCCAGCGTCAGTTCGTGCAATCGTTTATGCGCGCCGGCATCCGCTGACGCCGGTTTGTTACAGGCCTAACCGCGAGTGGCCGCTTTCATTTCCCGAACGAAATCACTCAGTTGGGCCAGCATGGCCGCCGGATCGCCCACATTGCGTTCAATGATTTTCACCACCGCCGACCCGGAGATGGCGCCCGCCGCGCCCGCCGCCAGCGCCGCCCTCACTTGTCCTGGCTCCGATATGCCGAAACCCTGCAGGGCGGGCGCGGCATGGTACTCTTTAAGGGTATTCACCAGATGTTCCAGCGGCGTGTGGGCGCGGTTTTCACTGCCGGTAACGCCGGCCCGGGACAACAGGTAAGTGTAGGCACGGCCGTGTGAGGCGATTTCCCGCAATAAGCCGTTATCGGCGTTCGGCGGGCAGATAAAGATCGGCGCGATACCGTGACGTAGCGCCGCGCTACGGAATGGCAGGCTTTCCTCGATGGGAACGTCGGCCACCAGCACCGAATCGACTCCCGCTTGCGCGCAGCGGGCATAGAACGTGTCGATGCTCTTATTGAACACCAGATTGGCATACATCAGCAAGCCGATGGGGATGGCCGGATATTTGCCTCTGACGGCGGTCAGGATATCAAAACAGTGATCGGGGGTGACGCCGGCGCTGAAGGCCCGCAGGTTGGCATTTTGGATGGTCGGTCCGTCCGCCAGGGGATCGGAAAAGGGGATGCTCAACTCCAGCGCATCGGCGCCCGCCTCAATCAGGGTTTCGATAATGGCCAGCGACTGGCCGGGATTAGGATCGCCCAGGGTCACAAAAGGCACAAACGCGCCTTCCTGGCGGCGTTGCAGCGCCGCGAACATTTGCTCATAGCGTTCCATTAAATTTCTCCTCGCGCTTTCAAAATATCATGAACGGTAAAGATATCCTTATCGCCGCGCCCTGACAGATTCACCACCAGAATCTGTTCTTTTTCCGGCTCCGCCTTGATCATTTTCAGCGCATGGGCCAGGGCATGCGACGATTCAAGCGCCGGAATGATACCTTCGTGGCGGGACAGGGCCTTGAAAGCCTGCAACGCTTCTTCGTCGGTGATGGAAACATATTCCGCGCGGCCGATACTGTTGAGGTAGGCGTGCTGCGGACCCACCGACGGGAAATCGAGGCCGGCGGAAATGGAATAGGATTCTTCGATTTGTCCGTCGTCGGACTGCATCATCGGCGATTTCATGCCGAAATAGATGCCCAGACGGCCGTGTTTGAGCGAAGCGCCGTGCTGCCCGGTTTCGATGCCCAGGCCGCCGGGTTCGACGCCGATAAGTCGTACCGCGGGCTCCTCGATAAAGTCGGCGAACATGCCGATGGCGTTGGAACCGCCGCCCACGCAGGCCAGTACCGCATCGGGCAGACAGTGTTCCCGCTCGCGCAATTGCTGTTTGGTCTCCTCGCCGATCATTCGCTGGAATTCACGCACGATGGTCGGATAGGGGTGCGGGCCGGCGGCCGTGCCCAGCATGTAATGGGCTTTTTCATAACTGCCGGACCAGTCGCGCAACGCCTCGTTACAGGCGTCTTTCAGCGTATGGGAGCCGCTGGTGACCGGGATCACCTCCGCGCCCATCAGCCGCATGCGAAACACGTTCGGCGCCTGGCGTTCAATATCCTTCGCGCCCATATATATCCGGCATTTCAGACCCAGCAGGGCCGATGCCAGGGCGGACGCCACGCCGTGCTGTCCGGCGCCGGTTTCGGCGATGATTTCGGTTTTGCCCATCCGTTTGGCCAGTAACG
Source organism: Martelella alba (assembly GCF_005217455.1). Taxonomy (GTDB): domain Bacteria; phylum Pseudomonadota; class Gammaproteobacteria; order Enterobacterales; family Enterobacteriaceae; genus Acerihabitans. The sequence goes on along the minus strand of NZ_SZPQ01000002.1, from coordinate 129,998 downwards.
CCTGGCCCAAAACCTGATTCGTCTTATGGGCGCCGCCGTGCAACAAATCTTCCCGTTTCAGGTAAAGCCTGGTTTTGCTGCCGGCGGTCAGATTGCGGCATAGCGTCAGGGGCGTGGGGCGTCCGGCATAATGGGTGAGCAGGTCGCGGAACTCGGCCTGAAAAACCGGATCGCTTTGCGCGCTGACAAAGGCGTCTTCCAGTTGCAATAGCGCCGGAATCAGGATTTGCGGCACGTACATGCCGCCGAATTCGCCGAAATAAGGGTTGAGTAATGTCATGCTGTCATGTCTCTTGTTTTGCCGGGCGCCGTCAATACGCGCGCAGCGTCTGAAATACCGTAGCCAATTTTTGATGGTCTTTGCGTCCGGGCGCGCTTTCGACGCCGGAATTGAAATCCAGCCCCGCGCAACCCAGTTTAGCGGCGGCCACGCAATTATCCGCCGCCAATCCGCCCGCCAGCATGACATCGTCCAGGCGCTGGCCGGCCAACAGCGACCAATCGAAACGCTGGCCGCTGCCGCCGCCGTTGTCCAGTAAATAACGATCCACACCGGTATAATCCCGCGCCGGCAGGCCGGAGCGCATATCCAGCGCCTTCCAGATACGGCAGGGGGCGGGTAAACGGCCGCGCAGGGCGTCGATGTACGCCTGGTCTTCGGCGCCGTGCAGTTGCACGGCATACAGGTCCAGGGATTGGGCGGTCAGCGCAATGTATTCGATATCGGCGTCGCGGAAGACACCCACATAACGTAAGGGCGCGCCGGAGATAACGCGCTTGGCCTGTTCGATAGTCACCCGCCGGGGCGAGGCGGGCACGAAAATCAGCCCTCCGTAAACGGCGCCGGCTTCCCAGGCCGCCTGAGCATCTTGCGCGCGGGTCAGTCCGCAAACCTTGTTTTCCCCCAGCAATACGGTGCGAACGGCCCTGTCCAGATCCGTTTCCGCCATCAACGCGCTGCCTATCAGGAACCCATTGACGAAATGGCTCAATTCGCGAACATGACGATAGGACGTGATGCCGGATTCGCTGATGACCGTGACGCCGGCGGGCAGCTTTGGCGCCAGGGTCCGGGTCCGGTTCAGGTCAATGGATAAATCGCGCAGGTCGCGGTTGTTGATGCCGACCACCTTGGCGCCGAGGGCAACGGCGCGGCGACACTCGTTCTCGCTAATGGCTTCGGTCAGTACCCCCATATCCAGACTGTGGGCGACCTCGGCCAATTGGCGGTAAGTATCGTCGTCCAGTACCGACAGCATCAATAATATGGCGTCCGCCTGATGATAGCGGGCCAGATAAATCTGGTAGGGATCGATAATAAAATCCTTACAGAGCACAGGCTGATGAACGACCTGGCTTATCTGCCGCAAGAAGGCGAAATCGCCCTGGAAATATTTTTCATCGGTCAGTACCGAGACGGCCGAAGCGTAATGCTTGTAGATCCCGGCAATGGCCGCCGGGTCGAAATCAGCCCGGATGAGGCCTTTCGATGGCGACGCTTTTTTGCACTCCAATATGAAAGCGGTCCGCGTTCCCGCCAGGGCGTGGTAAAAACTGCGGCTGCTCGGCGTCACCGCCGGTAGAAATTCGTCCAGCGGCTGGCGCTGTTTGCGGTCCGCTACCCAACGCTGTTTATCGGCGACGATTTTCGCCAGTACCGTATCCTGCATGTGTTATCCTCTCGCCGCCAAGGAGGCGACCAGTTCGTAGGCCTGGCCGCCGCGGATCACCGCCAGGGCCTGCTGGGCGTTTTCCCGCAGATCCTCCCGGCCGAAGAGCTTCAACAGCAACGCGACATTGGCGGCCACGGCGGCTTCATGTGCGAGTTGGCCTTTACCTTGTAACAACCGCGCCAGAATGTCACGGTTTTCTTCCGGCGTCCCGCCCAAAAGCGCGTCCGCCGGTTGGCCCGGCAACCCGAAATCCGCGGCGGTCAATTGATAGCTGGCGATGTCGCCCTGATTCAGTTCCGCCACCAGGGTCGGAGAGTGCAGCGCCACCTCGTCCATGCCGCCGCCATGCACCACCGCGGCCCGCTGGTAACCGAGCACCTGCAGGGTGCGGGCGATGGGCAGGACCAGCTCGGGGCTATAGACGCCTATCAGCGCCAGCGGCGGCCGGGCCGGGTTGATAAGCGGTCCGAGGACGTTAAATAGGGTGCGGGTCTTTAACTGCTGGCGTACCGGCATGGCATGACGAAAACCGGTGTGATACTGGGGCGCGTAAAGAAAGCATACGCCCAGCTCATCCAGCGCCTGCCGGGATTGTTCCGCCGGCATATCCAGACGGATGCCGAATGCCGCCAGTAAATCCGACGAGCCGGAACGGCTGGAGACGCTGCGATTGCCGTGTTTGGCCACCCTGGCGCCGCAGGCGGCGGCGACAAAGGCGCTGGCGGTGGAAATATTGATGCTGTTGGAGCCGTCGCCGCCGGTGCCGACGATATCGGCGAACGGATAGTCCGGCCGGGGGAAGGGCCTGGCGTCGGCCAGCAGCGCGCTGGCGGCGCCGGCGATTTCCTCCGGTTGCTCGCCGCGAATCTTCATGCTGATCAGCGCCGCCGCCAACTGGGTCGGCTCCAGTTGCCCCTGGATGATGGCGGCGAATAACCGTTCGCTTTCCTGGCGGCTTAAGCGGTCGCCGTGGTATAGGGTGTCCAGTATCTGTTGCATGGTCGGTTCCTTATTTTCTTAAGCCAACGCCCAATCCAGCGTTTGGTTCAGCAACCGTGCGCCCTGGGTGGTGAGAATGGATTCGGGATGAAACTGAAAACCGCAAATGCGATCGGCGTCATGGCGCACCGCCATGACCATATCGTGGAAATGGGCATTGACCGTCAGTCCCGGCGGTATCCGGCTGCCGACCAGCGAATGGTAGCGCGCCACCGGCAGCGGGTTGGACATGCCGGCGAACATGGCCTGACCGTCATGTTCGATGAGCGACGCTTTGCCATGCAAAATTTCCCCCGCCTGGCCGACATGGCCGCCATAGGTTTCCACAATGGCCTGATGGCCGAGGCAGATACCGATGATGGGCAGCCGGCCGCGCAATTGCTCCAGCAGCCGGGGCATGCAGCCGGCATTGGCCGGCGCGCCGGGTCCGGGAGAAAGCACCAATATCGGATTTTCCATTTTTTGCAGCGCGGCGATAATGGTCGCGGCCGGAAGCTGGTTGCGGTAGACCACCACCCGGTGATGATTGGCGCGCAATTGATCGACCAGGTTATAGGTAAAAGAATCGATATTATCGAGCAACAGGATGTCGGCCATTAGAAAATCTCCCTGGCGTGATGTGCGGTGGCGATGGCGCGCAGCACGGCGCGGGCCTTGTTGCGGCTTTCGTCGGCTTCGGCTTGCGGCACCGAGTCCAGCACCACGCCGGCGCCGGCCTGCACAGTGGCGATGCCGTCTTCCACATAGGCGGAACGAATGACGATACAGGTATCCAGCGTGCCCTGAGCGGTGAAGTAACCGATGGCGCCGCCGTAACTGCCCCGGCGGGTGCCCTCGGCCTCGGCGATAAGCTGCATGGCGCGGACTTTCGGCGCGCCGCTCAACGTGCCCATGTTCATGCAGGCGCGATAGGCATGCAGCACATCCAAATCGGATCGCAGGGTTCCAACGACCCGCGAGACCAAATGCATAACGAAGGAATAGCGATCGACCTTGGTCAAATCGGCCACATAACGGCTGCCCGCCTCGCAAATCCGCGCCAGATCGTTACGGGCCAGATCCACCAGCATCAGGTGTTCGGCCAGCTCTTTATGATCCGAGCGCATCTCCAGTTCAATGCGGCTGTCGAGATCGGCATCCAGGGCGCCGTCCGCCCGGCGGCCGCGGGGACGCGTGCCGGCAATGGGGTAGATTTCGATTTGCCGGTTGCGGGCATCGTATTTCAGCGAACTTTCCGGCGAGGCGCCGAACACGGTGAAATCGTCATCCTGCATAAAGAACATATACGGGCTGGGGTTATTTTCCTTCAGCGTATGATAGGCTGCCAGCGACGACGGACAGGGCAGGGAAAACCGCCGGGACGGCACGACCTGGAAGATTTCGCCTTCGCGTATGGCCTGCTGCATTTTTTCCACGACGCGGCAATATTCCTCATCGCTTTGACTGCATTCCAGCGTCATGCTATCGATAACCTGATGGGGGATAGGGCCCGGCGTCTGAGTCAATTGGTGCTGCAATTGTTCAAGACGGGATTGAAGACGCTGCCGTTCGCCGCTGTCCGGCGTAAACAGGCTGGCTTGCAAACGGCAGGTGCGATGCTGGTGGTCAAGGATCAACAACGTTTCGGCCAGATAGAAACAAAAATCGGGGCAGCGCTGGTCCTGGCGTACCGGCGGCAGCGCTTCGAAGCCGGCCACCAGATCATAGGCGAACAAACCGCCGAGGAACACGGCTTCCGGCTGGTCGTCCGGTGCACCCACCAGCGTCAGCAGTAAACGCAGGCAATCGAATACCGACAGGGCGCGCAAACGGGCATCCTCGTCCAGCATCTCTTCCACGATGGGAAACGCCAATTCGCGGCCGTTGGGGTGCGTCCTGTTTATCACCTCGGGCGGCAGCGCGGCGTCCAGTAACGGCAGCAACGCCGCGCCGTTGGCGGTTAACGCCTGAATTGTGACCTGTCGGCCCAGGGCGGTGATGCGCATGGCGCTGTCAAGGATCATCCAGCTATTGAGATTGCGCTTGCTGTTGATTTCCGCGGATTCGAGCAGCAGGGTGGACGGACGCGCGCCGCACAGATGATTGAACACGGCGGTAGGATCGTCCCGGTACGTGGCGGCGGCTTGCAGTAATTCCAGTTGTGGTCGCATGGTCGGCATGATGTATGTCCTGTTTTTCGCCCATAAAAAAACCCGCTAATCTGCGGGCTTTCGGGATCCTGCTCTGTCTGATGACAGCAACGCATGATAACACCGCCCGCTAAAGGGAGGTGCGCCACCAGCGAAGCATAACCGCCGTCATCGACATCATGGGATTCTCATTACGTGTTAATCTTGCGTACTAGTAAACTAGTTCGGCAATGAATTGTCAACAGCCGCCGCTTAAATTCGGCAAATAATCTTACGGGTACGAATCCGCAAGGATAAACGTTATGATAGGACGACATACGGCATTGACAATGTAAGGTAGATGTTTGACGTTCAAATCTCCACTGCTCACCCTTTATGATTTGCACAGCCACACCACCGCGTCCGACGGTGTCCTGACGCCGGAGGAACTGGTGGCGCGCGCGGTCGCCATGGGGGTAGACGTGCTGGCGATAACCGATCACGACACCTTGGATGGCCTGCCGGCGGCGCGCCGGGCCATTATCGACGGTAATCTGCCGATAACGCTGGTGCCGGGGGTGGAAATTTCCACCTTATGGCTGCATCACGAAATTCATATCGTCGGGCTGGCGTTCGATGGCGCGCATCCGGCCATGACCGGTTTGTTGTCGGCCCAACGGGTGCGGCGGCGGGAACGGGCGGTGCTTATCGCCGAGCGTCTCGAGCGCGCCGGTATCCTGAATGCCTGGCGCGGCGCCGGCGATTTCGCCGACGGCGCGGCGATAACCCGCGGCCATTTCGCCCGCTATTTGGTGAGCGTCGGCGCCGCCGACACGCTGGCCGGCGTATTCAAGAAATATTTGTCCAAAGGTAAAACCGGTTATGCGCCGGCGCAGTGGTGTACTATCGCCCAAGCCGTGTCCGCCATACGGCAGGCCGGCGGGCAGGCGGTGCTGGCCCATCCGGGCCGCTACCGGCTTTCGGGCAAATGGCTGAAACGTCTGCTGGATCATTTCGCCGAGGCGGGGGGCGAGGGTATCGAAGTGGCCTCCTGCCAGCAGGCGCCGCAGGAAAGGACCTTGCTGGCCGGCTATGCCCGTGAACGGGGATTGCTGGCTTCTCAAGGGTCCGATTTTCATCAGCCTTGCGCCTGGATCGAATTAGGACGCAAACTCTGGCTGCCAGGTACAGTGGAGCCGATATGGCGGGATTGGCCGAAGGGCGACGAGATTTCACCGTCGGCCGCTTTTAACGTAAAGGGATAAACAGGGTTTACCGGGGCAGTCATCCCGCGAAACGAAATAAGGAGTGTTAATGAGCCAGTTTTTTACTATCCATCCGGAGAATCCGCAGTTGCGGCTGATTAATCAGGCCGTCGAACAACTGCGCAACGGCGCGGTCATCGTCTATCCCACTGATTCGGGGTATGCCCTGGGCTGCCGCCTGGAGGACAAGAACGCCATGGAGCGGATCTGCCGTATCCGCCAGTTGGACGGCGATCATAATTTCACTTTGATGTGCCGCGACTTGTCCGAATTGTCCACTTATGCTTATGTTGATAACCAGGCCTTCCGTCTGATCAAAAACAATACGCCGGGCAAATACACCTTTATCCTCAAGGCCACCAAAGAGGTGCCCCGTCGTTTGATGAATGAAAAACGCAAAACCATCGGTTTGCGGGTTCCCTCCAATCCTATTGCCGTGGCGCTGCTGGAAAGCATGAACGAGCCGCTGATGTCCACCACCCTGATGCTGCCGGGTAACGATTTCGCCGAGTCGGATCCGGAGCGGATCAAAGATCATCTCGCCAAACAGGTCGACCTGGTGATCCATGGCGGGTTTCTGGGACAGCAGCCCACGACGGTTATCGATTTAACCGAGGATACGCCTAAAGTGGTCCGCGAAGGGGTCGGTGATATTTCGCCGTTTCTTTAAGTCGCCGCCGCGTTCGCGTCCGATATAGCCCCCGGGGTTAAAATTGGTGTAGTATGTGCGGCCGCGCGACGCTTTGTCGCGGCGGTTCAACCAGACCAGACGCCTGTGAAGGCGACACGTGAGGAAGCGCCATGAGCGAAAAATTGCAAAAAGTCCTGGCCCGCGCCGGCCAGGGATCCCGCCGGGAAATCGAATCCCTTATCGAACAGGGCCGCGTTAGCGTCAATGGCAAGATCGCCACGTTGGGCGATCGGGTCGACGCCGTCGGCGCGTTAAAGATTCGGGTGGACGGTCGGGTGATCACCGTCGCGGCTTCCGATGAATCCGTCTGCCGGGTACTGGCTTATTATAAACCGGAAGGGGAGCTTTGCACCCGCAAGGATCCCGAGGGGCGTCCCACGGTCTTTGATCGGCTGCCGCGGCTTACGGGCGCGCGCTGGATAGCGGTCGGGCGGCTGGATATCAACACTTCCGGGTTGTTGCTGTTTACCACCGATGGCGAGCTGGCCAACCGGCTGATGCATCCCCGTCATGAAGTGGAAAGGGAGTACGCGGTGCGGGTCTTCGGCCAGGTGGATGACGAAAAACGCCGGCTATTGACCCAGGGCGTGCAACTGGAAGACGGGCCGGGCGCGTTTAAGACCTTAAGTTTTCAGGGCGGCGAAGGGGTTAACCTTTGGTTCAACGTGACATTGAACGAGGGGCGCAACCGTGAGGTGCGGCGTTTGTGGGAGGCGGTCGGCGTGCAGGTGAGCCGTCTCATCCGCACCCGCTATGGCGATATCGCCCTGCCCAAGGGGTTACCGCGCGGCGGCTGGACCGAACTGCCGCTGGCCCAGACCAATTATCTGCGCGAGCTGGTATCGCTGCCGGCTGAAACGGTATCCAAGGTACCGGTTGAGCGCGACCGCCGCCGGTTGAAAGCCAACCAAATCCGCCGGGCGGTAAAACGCCACACCCAGCTCACGTCGGGAAGAAGGGGCGGCTCGGGCGCCAAACGCGCCGGCGATTGACATCCGGGCCGACCTTGCGGAATTCACCAATCGACGCCTTGCTGCGCCTTGATACCCGCGTCGAAGGCGTGCTTGATGGGCCGCAGTTCGCTGACGGTATCCGCCAAATCCGTCAGTTCACGGTGGCAGGCCCGTCCGGTAATGATGACGGTCTGGTGATGGGGCCGTGCTTTAAGCGCCGCGATAACCTCGGGTAAATCGATATAATCATAGGCCACCATGTAGGTGAGCTCGTCGAGCAGGACCAGATCCAGGGTGTCATCCGCCAACATGCGGCGGGCATGTTGCCAGACTTCCTGGGCGGCGGCCCGATCGCTGACGCGGTCTTGGGTGTTCCAGGTAAAACCGGTGGCCATGACCTGGAATTCCACGCCGTGGGCTTCCAGTAGGTTGCGTTCGCCGTTGGGCCATTGTCCTTTGATAAACTGGATCACGCCGGCCCGCATGCCGTGACCGACCGCGCGGGTGACCGTACCGAAGCCGGCGGTGGTCTTTCCCTTGCCGTTGCCGGTGAACACGATAAGAATTCCCCGCTGCTCATTGGCGGCGGCGATCCGGGCATCCACTTTCTCTTTGAGGCGCTGCTGGCGTTGCTGGTGGCGTTCTTCGCTCATAATTTCTTTTCGTCCTTTTCACGCCGGTCCCGGCTTGCGGCCCGGCTGGGCATCGAAACAGATGCCGGTTTTGCGGTGGCTGTCGTCACCCATCAGGTAAAGATATATCGGCATGATATCGGCCGGGGTCGGAAGTCTGTTTGGGTCTTCGTCGGGGAAGGCCCGCCGCCGCATGGCCGTGCGGGTACCGCCGGGATTCACGCTATTGACCCGCAGGGTTCCGACCGGGTATTCATCCGCCAGAACCTGCATCATACCTTCGGTGGCGAACTTCGATACCGCGTAAGCGCCCCAGTTGGCGCGCCCGCGATGGCCGACGCTTGAGGTGCTGAACACCAGCGACGGCCGGGACGCCTTGAGCAAAAGCGGTAGCATGGCCTGGGTCAACAAAAAGGTACCGTTAACGTTCACCGCCATGACCTGGCGCCAACTGTCAGCGGATTGACGCGCCATGGGCGCCACTTCGCCGAGCAGACCGGCATTGTTCAGCAAACCGTCCAACCGGGGCACTTGGGCCAGCAACTCCTCGCCCAGCCGCCGGTAATCCTCATCGGCGGCTTGCAACAGGTCCATGACCACCACGCGGGCTTGGGCGCCGCCCTCGTCGGCGATACGCGAGCGCACCGCGTTCAGCTTGGCCGCCGTTCGGCCCAGCAGGATCACCGACGCGCCGTAACGGGCATAGGTTAAGGCCGCTTCGCGCCCGATACCGTCGCCGGCGCCGGTCACCATAATGATACGTTGTTGCAGCAGATTGCGCGCGGGCTGGTAAAACACGTCGTACTCCTTTGACTGACGGGAACGGCCGGCTCGGCGGTGGATGCCGGAATGGCTTTTCCTGTTATGCCTGAAAGGCCGCCCGATTTCAATGCATCGTCTGCGGTCGGCCAAAGGATGGACCAGGGGATGGGTAGGGGGAGGGGCACGGCGTCCCGATGGGGCGCCGGATTGCGGTAACTGTGCAGTTTATCAGGAATATTCCGAATTATCTGGCGACGGAAAGCCGGTCGTTGGTTAGAATAAGTCTCATGCAAATCATTTTACCCAAGGCGGCAGTGTGGAATTTTTACTCAATTATGGATTATTTCTGGCCAAGGCCGTCACCGTGGTTCTAGCCATCGGCGCGGTCTTGTTGTTGGTTATCGGTTTGCGGCAGCGGCAACGGCGGCGTCAGGGCGAACTGCAGATACAGGATTTGGGCAAGCACTATCGCGAGATGCGGCGCGAGATGCAATTGGCCCGTATGGGTGAAGCCGAGCAGCGTATCTGGCACAAGCGCTTTAAAAAACAGGAAAAGCAGGATGCCAAATTGGCCCGCGCCCGCGCCCGCCAAGGCGACGGCGCGGCGGGCAAATCCTGTTTGTACGTGCTGGACTTCAAAGGCAGCATGGATGCCGGTGAGGTCAGCTCGCTGCGCGAGGAAATTTCGGCGGTGCTGGCGGTCGCCCGACCGGAGGACGAGGTGCTGCTGCGACTGGAAAGTCCCGGCGGGGTGGTTCACGGCTATGGGTTGGCGGCGTCGCAACTGCAAAGGCTGCGCGAGCATGGCATTCGCCTGACGGTGGCGGTGGATAAGGTCGCCGCCAGCGGCGGCTACATGATGGCTTGCGTGGCCGATCGGATCATCGCCGCGCCGTTCGCTATTCTCGGTTCCATTGGCGTGGTGGCGCAGATTCCCAATTTTAACCGCTTGCTCAAGCGTAATGATATCGATATCGAATTACATACCGCCGGCGCCTACAAACGGACTTTGACGCTGTTTGGCGAAAATTCCGAACAGGGACGGGAAAAATTTCGCCAGGACCTGAACGAAACCCATCAATTGTTCAAACGCTTTGTCCAGGATATGCGCCCCACGCTGAATATCGATGCGGTCGCCACCGGGGAACATTGGTACGGCAGCCAGGCCAGGGAACTCGGCCTCATTGACGCCATCGGCACCAGTGATGAGTTATTGATTGCCGAAATGGCCGATCATGAAGTTATCGGTATCAAATACACCAGACGTAAACGTTTGCTTTCGCGTTTTACCGATAGTGCGGCGTTAAGTATCGAGGGACGGTTGCTGCATTGGTGGCAACGGAGCCAAAAGCCATTGCTGTAATATTAGCGGGGCCGGCTGTTTCGGCCCCCTCATGGTCAAATTACCCTTCCTGCAAATGATATTTCTCCGACAGGACGACGGCCAGGTGTTTAAACATATTAAACACCGCCGTGGTCTTGCGGGTGGGTATTCCGTTCTCGTCCAAAAAGAACTCGCCGCGGAAAACCAGCACGCCGCCTTTTTGCTCAACGTCGGTCGCTTCCATTCCGTGCATATATTCATCATGTTCGCGAATGATTCTATTCGCCTCGGCAAGCAGGCTCTGCCGATCAATGGGGGTGGTGTTCGCACGCATAAGTTTCGCTCCTGTGTCAATGCCGGGACTATTGTAATCCCCGGTTGTGTTTGGCTGCAAACAGACTAAGGTTTATTCGGAAAGCGGACTTTTTTTCCTTAATTGGTTTACAACCGAGGTCTTTTTTGCATCGCTAATAAGTTGCGTCAAGTTTTTAATCATGTACAGTGTGGGCCTCCATGGCTCCGGACGAGTCGGTCAGCCCGTTTCGGTAATGAATTTATCAATATCATGGGTTAATATTGATAAATTTATTATATTTAACAGAGAGTTAATTGAATGTTGCAATCAAGAAAACACCCGTTGAGAAAGAGGTTGATTTTTGGCGGTGCTGCCGCAATATAAAAACAGAGGCAAGCCCAGCCAGGGTCTGGCGCACAAAAAAGCTTCTTTTTACAGAAGAAATCATTCAGGTAAAGGTAAAAATGGGTAAAGCTCTCGTTATCGTTGAATCCCCGGCGAAAGCCAAAACGATTAATAAATACTTAGGTAATGACTACGTGGTTAAGTCCAGCGTCGGTCACATCCGTGATTTGCCCACCAGCGGTTCCGCCAGTAAAAAAAGCGCCGAAACAACGAAAAAAACGAAAGGGAAAAGCGACGCGCAAAGTGCATTGGTTAATCGCATGGGAATAGATCCTTATCATGGCTGGAAAGCCCGTTATGAGATTTTGCCCGGCAAAGAAAAGGTCGTGACCGAACTCAAGGCCTTGGCGCAGGAAGCCGAACACGTTTATCTCGCAACCGACCTTGACCGCGAAGGAGAGGCCATCGCCTGGCATTTGCGCGAGGTGATCGGCGGCGACGCCCAGCGTTTTAGCCGGGTCGTGTTCAACGAAATCACCCGCAACGCCATCACCCAGGCCTTCAAAAGCCCCGGCGAGCTGAATATCGACCGGGTGAACGCTCAGCAGGCGCGGCGCTTCATGGATCGGGTCGTGGGATATATGGTTTCGCCGCTGTTATGGAAAAAACTGGCGCGCGGATTGTCGGCTGGCCGCGTGCAGTCGGTGGCCGTTCGTCTGGTGGTGGAGCGGGAGAGGGAAATCAAGGCCTTTGTGCCTGAAGAGTATTGGGAATTGCATGCCGATTTGCGGGTGTCGGCCCAGTCGCTATTGCAAATGCAAGTCACCCATCAAGGCGACAAACCCTTCAGACCGGTCAACCAAGCGCAAAGCCAGGCGGCGGTGGAGCACTTGGAAAAAGCCCGCTATGTCATCGCCGACCGCGAGGATAAGCCCACCAGCAGCAAAGCCGGCGCGCCCTTCACCACGTCCACGCTGCAACAGGCCGCCAGCACCCGGCTGGGGTACGGCGTGAAAAAAACCATGATGCTGGCCCAGCGTCTCTATGAGGCCGGGCACATCACCTACATGCGTACCGATTCCACCAACCTGAGCCAGGATGCGCTCAACATGGCCCGCGGGTATATCGAACGGGAATTCGGCGGGAAATATCTGCCGAAGCAGGCCAACGAGTACGCCAGCAAGGAAAATTCCCAGGAAGCCCACGAGGCTATCCGGCCTTCCGATGTGGCCAATCTGGCTGAACAGCTAAAGGACATGGAAGCCGATGCGCAAAAGCTTTACCAACTGATCTGGCGTCAATTCGTGGCTTGTCAGATGACGCCGGCCCTGTATGATTCCACCACGCTGACGGTCAAGGCCGGCGAGTTTTCCCTGCGGGCCAAGGGACGCATCCTGCGTTTTGACGGCTGGACCCGGGTGATGCCGGCGTTGCGCAAAGGGGATGAGGATCGTACATTGCCCGCCGTTCAAGTGGGGCAGACGCTGGAGTTGGAAAAACTGCTGCCGAGCCAGCATTTTACCAAGCCCCCCGCCCGCTATAGCGAAGCGTCGCTGGTAAAGGAACTGGAAAAGCGCGGCATTGGCCGGCCATCCACCTATGTTTCCATTATTTCCACCATTCAGGAACGCGGATACGTTCATGTGGAAAATCGGCGATTCTACGCCGAAAAAATGGGGGAAATCGTCACCGATCGGCTGGAGGAAAATTTTCGCGAGCTGATGAATTACGATTTCACCGCCCGCATGGAGGACAAACTCGATCAGGTGGCGTCCAATCAGGCGGAATGGAAGGAAGTGCTGGATTCGTTTTTCACCGATTTCAGCCAGCAGCTGGAAGTGGCCGAGAAAGATCCGCAAGAGGGGGGCATGCGGCAGAACCAGATGGTGATGACCACCATCGATTGCCCGACCTGTGGACGTAAAATGGGGATCCGCACCGCCAGTACCGGCGTGTTCCTCGGTTGCTCCGGTTACGCGCTGCCGCCCAAGGAAAGATGCAAGACCACCATCAATCTGATCCCGGAATCGGAAACCCTGAATGTGCTGGAAGGCGACGATGCCGAGACCAATGCCCTGCGCGCGCGCCGGCGTTGCAAGAAATGCGGCACCGCCATGGACAGCTATCTCATCGATAATCACCGCAAATTGCATGTTTGCGGCAATAACCCCTTATGCGACGGTTATGAAATCGAAGAGGGGGAATTTCGCATCAAAGGGTATGACGGCCCGGTGGTGGAATGCGAGAAGTGCGGATCCGATATGCACTTGAAGCTGGGCCGTTTCGGCAAGTATATGGCATGTACCAATGACGAGTGCCGCAATACCCGCAAAATCCTGCGCAATGGCGAGGTCGCGCCGCCGAAAGAGGATCCGGTACCGTTGCCGGAATTGCCGTGCGAAAAATCAGATGCCTATTTCGTCCTGCGCGACGGCGCGGCCGGCGTGTTCCTGGCGGCCAACACTTTCCCGAAATCGCGGGAAACCCGTGCGCCGTTGGTGGAGGAATTGGCCCGTTTCCGCGACCGGTTACCGGAAAAGTTGCGTTATCTGGCTGATGCGCCGCAAACCGATCCCGATGGCAACAAAACCTTGGTGCGGTTCAGCCGCAAGACCAAACAGCAATATGTCGCGTCGGAAAAAGACGGTAAAGCCACGGGGTGGACCGCGTTTTATACTGACGGCAAATGGCAGGCGGTAGCCAAATAATCGGCTGGCGGCCGAGCCGATGGCGGGCTATGGCGGCTCAAGGAAAACCAACCTGCGGGTTGGTTTTTTTTTGGTTTATAAATAAGTTATATATACAGATTTTTTATGATTAAATAGTATTAATTGCAAAATGTTGTTTGCAGTCTGATGCTGATAAAAAGCCGGCCACGCAAAGTGACAGCGACTCGAAACAGTACCCTTGCGCCATGTTATGCCAGGATGACAATTATGAAATTGCAACAGCTCCGTTACATCGTCGAAGTGGTGAATCATAATCTGAATGTTTCCTCCACCGCCGAGGGGCTATATACCTCACAACCCGGCATCAGCAAACAGGTGCGCATGCTGGAGGACGAGCTGGGCGTCCAGATTTTTGCCCGTAGCGGCAAACATCTCACCCAAGTCACGCCGGCGGGGCAGGAAATCATTCGTATCGCGCGCGAAGTGCTCTCCAAAGTGGAGGCCATCAAATCGGTGGCGGGCGAACATACCTACCCCGATAAAGGCTCCCTGTATGTGGCGACCACCCACACCCAGGCCCGCTACGCCCTCCCTGAAGTGATCAAGGGCTTTATCGAACGCTATCCCCGCGTATCGCTGCATATGCACCAGGGATCCCCCACGCAGATAGCCGAAGCGGTATCCAAGGGCGTGGCGGATTTCGCCATCGCCACCGAGGCTCTGCACTTGTACGAAGACTTGGTGATGTTGCCCTGCTATCACTGGAACCGGGCCATCGTGGTATTGCCCAACCATCCCTTGGCCGGCAAAACCGATGTGAGCATTGAAGAATTGGCGGCGTATCCGTTGGTGACCTATACCTTCGGCTTTACCGGCCGCTCTGAACTGGATACCGCCTTCAACCGGGCTGGTCTGACCCCGCGCATCGTTTTCACCGCCACCGATGCCGATGTCATTAAAACCTATGTGCGAATGGGACTGGGGGTCGGCGTTATCGCCAATATGGCGGTGGACAGCGAATCCGATCCGGATTTGGTGAAAATCAGCGCCGATGCCATGTTCGCCCTCAGTACGACCAAAATCGGTTTTCGGCGCAGTACCTTTCTGCGCAGTTATATGTATGATTTCATCCAGCGCTTCGCGCCCCATTTAACCCGGGATGTGGTGGACACGGCCATTGCCTTGCGTTCAAACGAGGAAATCGAGACGATGTTCCGGGACATTAAATTGCCGGTCAAATAACCGCGCCGGAAGGCTCATCGGTCAGGCTGCTCACCCTGGCGCGGTAACGGCGGGGCCGCCCCTCCCCAAGGTTGGACATGGCGATGTTATGAAAAAGTTGCAGTCATTATATAAAATCGTGGCGCGATAGCCTCAATTCCCATAGGGTTATGACTATAATAAATATTATTCCCCCCGCAATTTTGCGTTGCGGCAGGGTGGTTCCCGCCTACGCCTTGCCGTAACGCAAAAGATGACGGTGATAATAGCCTGGAGGAGTTATGTCGTCGAATATTCGCAAAGTCAGTAAGGATTCCCTGACGGTAAACGATAAAACCTACCCTTTCTACAGCCTGCAACGGGCGGCCAGCGAACTCGGATCACTGGATGCCATGCCCAAATCATTAAAAGTGCTACTGGAAAACCTGCTGCGTCATCAAGATGACGATATTGTCACGGAAGCGCATTTGCGCCAGATAGCCGGTTGGCTGGAGCATACCCATGCGGAAGGGGAAATCGCCTATCGTCCGGCCCGGGTGTTAATGCAGGACTTTACCGGCGTGCCGGCGGTGGTGGATCTGGCCGCGATGCGCGAGGCGGTCAGGCGGCTTGGCGGCGATGTCGATAAAGTGAATCCCTTGTCGCCGGTGGATTTGGTCATCGATCATTCCGTTACCGTGGACCGCTACGGCGATGATCGCGCCTATGCCGAAAACAACCATCTCGAAATGGAACGGAACTTGGAGCGCTATACGTTCTTGCGCTGGGGCCAGCAGGCTTTCAGCCGTTTTCGCGTCGTGCCGCCGGGCAATGGCATCTGCCATCAAGTCAATCTCGAGTATTTGGCGCAAACCGTATGGCATGAGACGCAAGACGACGGGGAGCTGGCTTATCCCGACACTCTGGTGGGTACCGATTCCCATACCACCATGGTCAATGGTCTGGGCGTACTGGGTTGGGGAGTGGGCGGAATCGAGGCGGAAGCGGCCATGCTCGGCCAGCCCGTGTCGATGCTCATCCCTGACGTGGTGGGGTTTAAACTCACCGGTAAGCTTAAAGAAGGCATTACCGCCACCGACCTGGTCTTGACGGTGACGCAGATGTTGCGCAAACACGGCGTGGTGGGCAAATTCGTGGAGTTCTACGGCGACGGTTTGGATGATTTGCCGCTGGCCGACCGGGCCACCATCGCCAATATGGCCCCGGAATATGGCGCGACCTGCGGCTTTTTCCCGGTGGATGACGTCACCCTGGCTTACCTGCGCCTAACCGGCCGCGGCGACGACCAGGTGGCGTTGGTGGAGGCTTATGCCAAGGCTCAGGGCTTGTGGCGTCGGCCCGGCGACGCGCCGCGTTTTACCAGCGCCCTTGAGCTGGACATGGGCACCGTGGTCGCCAGCCTGGCGGGGCCGAAACGGCCGCAGGACCGGGTAGCCCTGCCGGATGTGCCGGCGGCATTTCGCGCCAGCGACGAACTGGGCGTCAACCAGCGCGCCCGCCACAGCGATTCCCAGCATGTGGAGCTGAACGGCGGCCAATTCGATCTTCGCCAGGGCGCGGTAGTCATTGCCGCCATTACATCATGCACCAATACCTCCAACGCCAATATTCTGATGTCGGCGGGATTGCTCGCCCGCAATGCGGTATTAAAGGGGCTTAGGACGCAGCCCTGGGTCAAAACCTCCCTCGCCCCCGGCTCGAAAGTGGTCACCGATTATCTGGCGGCCGCCGGCCTGACGCCTTACCTCAATCAATTGGGCTTTAATTTGGTGGGCTACGGTTGCACCACCTGTATCGGCAACTCCGGGCCATTAAAAGATCCCATCGAAGCCGCCATTAAGGCCGGCGACTTAACGGTGGGGGCGGTGTTATCCGGCAATCGCAATTTCGAGGGACGCATCCATCCCTTGGTGAAAACCAACTGGCTGGCATCGCCGCCGCTGGTGGTGGCCTACGCGCTGGCCGGCAGCATGCTGGTGGATCTCAGCGCCGATCCGCTCGGAAACGACCCGGAAGGCAAACCGGTGTATCTGCGGGATATCTGGCCCAGTTCGGCGGAGATCGCCGATGCGGTCGCGCTGGTGGATCGCGCCATGTTCCATAAGGAATACAGCGCGATCTTTACCGGCAATGACGATTGGCAAACGATCAACGTGGCGTCGACCCCCACTTATCGCTGGCAAAAAGACTCCACTTACATCCGCTTGCCGCCGTTTTTTCAACAGATGGGCAAGGCGCCCGAGCCGGTGGCGGATATCCACGAAGCGCGTATTCTGGCGCTGCTCGGCGATTCCGTGACCACTGATCATATTTCCCCGGCGGGGAATATCAAAGTGGACAGCCCGGCCGGCCGCTATCTGCGCGAAAACGGCGTTGAGGTCGGGGATTTTAATTCCTACGGCTCCCGGCGCGGCAATTATGAAGTGATGGTGCGCGGAACGTTCGCCAACATACGCATCCGCAATGAAATGGTGCCGGGCGTGGAAGGCGGCATTACCCGCCATTACCCCTCCGGCGATACCTTGGCCATTTATGATGCGGCAATGCGCTACCAGCAGGAAAACGTGCCGCTGGCGGTGATCGCCGGTAAAGAATACGGTTCGGGCTCCAGCCGCGACTGGGCGGCCAAGGGGCCGCAATTACTGGGGATCCGGGTGGTGATTGCCGAATCCTTCGAGCGTATTCACCGCTCCAACCTGATAGGCATGGGCATCCTGCCGCTGGAATTCACCGGGGGCGCCACCCGGCAATCGCTGGGTCTCAAGGGGGATGAACGGATAAGTCTTGGGGGACTCGACGATCTGGCGCCCGGGCAGACGGTCTCGGTCACCCTGGCCTATGGCGATGGCCGCCGGGAGGAAATCCGCGCCCGCTGCCGCATTGATACCGGCAACGAACTGACCTATTTTCGCCATAACGGCATTTTGAATTATGTCATTCGCAGGATGCTGTAAGGCGCTTTGCCCATCGGCCGCCATCGGGAGGCCGATGGCGCAGGGTCATTCACCGTTGAGCAAGTGGCCCATCTTGGCCGCCTTGGTATCGAGGTAGCGCGCGTTCTCCGGGTTACGCCCAACGATCAACGGCACGCGTTCGACAATGCGGATCCCGGCTTCGGCGAGGATCTCGACTTTTTGCGGGTTGTTGGTCAACAACCGCACCGACTCGACGCCCAGTAGCTTGAACATATCGGCACAAAGGGTGAAATCCCGCTCGTCGGCGGCGAAACCCAACTGATGATTGGCTTCCACCGTGTCGGCGCCCTTATCTTGCAAGGCATAGGCGCGGATTTTGTTCAGCAGGCCGATATTGCGGCCTTCCTGGCGGTGATAAAGCAACACGCCCCGGCCCTCCTCGGCGATATGCGTCAGGGCGGCCTCCAATTGGAAACCGCAATCGCACCGCAGGCTGAACAGGGCGTCGCCGGTCAGGCATTCCGAATGCACCCGCGCCAATACCGGCTCTACGCCGGAAATATCGCCATAAACCAATGCCAGGTGATCGTGTCCCGTGGCGATTTCTTCGAAGCCGACCATCAAAAAGTCGCCCCAGGGAGTCGGCAGTTTGGCCTCTGCCACACGTTTAAGCTGCATGTCGCTCTCCAAAACCAGATAATGACGCGCATCCTACGGGTTCCCGGCTTGTTTGACCAGCCCCGGGAAAAATTGATGCGCAAAATTCCATTAGCCAGGTATTTTGCCATAAATTCGTCCGCAACAGGCGACGGATTCGCGTTTATTCATGGCAAAGTTGTCATTTGCCTGTCACAATTTCCAACACGCACCGGCCGATATGCGCATTTCGCCCTCCGGCCAGGGTGCGCTTTGCGGCAAAGCTTGACGGAAGGCCTTATGTTGGCGATAGCGAAACGCACCGGACTGGGTGCGTTGATATTCATGATAATCCCATTGTCGGTGTGGGTCAGTGGCTGGCAGTGGCATCCGGATAACGAAGCCTGGTGGTGGCGGGCGCTGTTCTGGGTAACTCAGACCGTCACCGCGCCCTGGGGCGTGCTCAGCAGCCTGGTTCTGGGCGGCTGGTTCTTGTGGTGTCTGCGGTATCGCTGGCGGCAGGCGCTGGCGTTGGCGGGGATTTTACTGGCGGTGTTGTTGCTCGGCCAGGGCGCCAAGTCCATCATTAAAAACGGCGTGCGGGAACCGCGCCCGTACGTGGTGTGGATGGCCGGCAACTACGGCATGAATGAGCGGGCTTTTTACGCGTTACCCCGTCACGCACGGGGACAATGGGTGAAAGATGCGCTGGAACAGCAAAAGCGGATCCCTGACTGGCTTCGGCGGCACTGGCAGCATGAGACGGGTTTCGCCTTCCCTTCGGGCCATTCGGTGTTCGCCGCCAGTTGGGGTCTGCTGGCATTGGGTCTGCTCTGGCCGCGGCGGCACTACAAAACGGCGTTCGTTGTGATGCTCTGGTCGGCCATGGTCATGATAAGCCGCCTGGTGCTGGGCATGCATTGGCCACGGGACGTGGCAATGGGGATTGCGCTCGCCTTTATGTTAGTGACATCGGCCTGCTGGCTGGCGCAATGCCTGATTGGCCCGCTGTCGCCCGCGCCGGAGGAAACGGGGAATCTCCGTCGTCCCGAGTCCCGACGGGCCGGCTGATTTTCGCCTGACCCGGGTGGGTACCGCTTCGCCGCCAACGGCTATGATTAAGAGACGCGGGGGGACGATGTCCATCCGGCTTACCGTCGTCGCAAGCGGCGGCATTTGTTCTCGCCATGACCCTTTAATGCTGCGCGGGATTTCCTTAGGACCACGGGAAATGCTACTTTATACTCGTCATACTTCACGTTGCCTCTTTGTTGGCTGCGTTCGGTCACCCCGGTCATATCGACAGGTTACACAGTCAGGTCACATAGTCAGGTCATATCGTCGGCTATGCTCCTGGGGGTGATGAGAGACATCCTGTCTCTCGCCGGAGGCCCGCCGTTGGCGGTTCAAATTCGTTCCCGACGAATTTGTCGCTCCCTTGCCGCCGCGACGCAACGCGAAGTATTCAGAGTCGATACCCCTATGGAGCCGGTTTTCCGGCGTGTTTCATTGGTCAGCGCTGTTGCGGGAAAAAATGTGAAATATGTATTGATATTTTTGCTGGTTCTGGTGATTTTCATTATTTCCGTCACCTTTGGGGCGCATAACGATCAGATTGTTACCTTCAATTACTTACTGGCCCAGGGGCAATATCGGGTATCAACCCTGTTGACCTGGATTTTCGCGATGGGTTTTATTCTCGGCTGGGTGATTTGCGGTCTGTTCTATCTGCGACTAAGGCTGGCGCTGATGCGCGCCGAGCGCCGTATCAAAAAACTGGAACATAGGCCCGCGTCCGATAGCCATGGCGAAATAGCCGCGCCCGTCGCCGGTAAGGAATAACCCGTTATGTTGGAACTGCTGTTTCTGTTGTTGCCCGTGGCCGCCGCCTATGGCTGGTACATGGGCCGCAGAAGCGCGCAGCAGGACAAAGAGCAGGATGCCAACCGCCTTTCGCGCGAGTATGTGGCGGGGGTGAATTTTCTGTTGTCCAAT
This sequence comes from Martelella alba, assembly GCF_005217455.1. Classification (GTDB taxonomy): domain Bacteria; phylum Pseudomonadota; class Gammaproteobacteria; order Enterobacterales; family Enterobacteriaceae; genus Acerihabitans. The sequence continues at coordinate 109,515 of NZ_SZPQ01000002.1, read as the reverse complement.
CAGCAGGACAAAGCGGTGGATCTGTTCCTCGATATGCTTAAAGAGGACAGCAATACCGTGGAAGCCCATCTCACGCTCGGTAATCTGTTCCGGTCCCGCGGCGAGGTGGATCGCGCCATCCGGATCCATCAATCTCTGATGGAAAGCACCTCCCTGAGTTTCGAGCAGCGGTTGCTGGCCGTGCAGCAGTTGGGCCGGGATTATATGGCCGCCGGCTTCTATGACCGCGCCGAGGAAATGTTCGCCCAGTTGGTGGATGAAAATGATTTCCGCTCAGGGGCGCTGCAACAGTTGCTGCAAATTTATCAGGCCACCAGCGAGTGGGCCAAGGCTATCGAGACGGCGGAAAAGCTGGTCAGGATGGGCAAGGATCATCGGCGCGCGGAAATCGCGCATTTTTATTGCGAACTGGCTCTACAGGCCATGAGCGGGGATGACCAGGATAAAGCCATGGCCTTCTTGAAGAAGGGCGCGGCGGCGGATAAGAACTGCTCGCGCATCTCTATCATGATGGGCCGCATCCTGATGGCGCGCCAGGACTATTCGGCGGCAGTGGCCGCGTTGCAGCGGGTGCTGGATCAGGATAAGGAAATGGTCAGCGAAACATTGCCGGCCCTGCAAAGCTGTTATCAGCACCTTAATCAGCCGGAAGCCTGGGCCGCGTACTTGCGCCGTTGCGTGGAAAGGGATACCGGCGCGGCGGCGGAGCTGTTGTTGGCCGATGTCATTGAACGCAACGAGGGGGCCGAAAGCGCCCAGATGTACATCAACCACCGGTTACGGCAACATCCCACCATGCGGATGTTCCATCGTCTGATGGATTATCACTTAAGCGAAGCGGAGGACGGACGGGCGAAAGAGAGCCTGCTTGTGCTGCGGACCATGGTGGGCGAGCAAATCCGCACCAAACCCCGCTATCGCTGCAATAAATGCGGTTTTACCTCGCACAGCCTGTATTGGCACTGTCCATCCTGCAAGTCATGGGCTTCCATCAAGCCCATCCGCGGCCTGGACGAACAGTGACGCCCGGCCCGTGGGTCGTCGACGCAAAGCGGTGAAGGTTTCCCTGGCCATTACCCCACAGGCTTGACGGCCTGGTCCGTGAGCTGGGCTTTTTCCTGTCCGCCGGGTAGAATGGGGCGGATTGCGCAAATCGGCTCTCGGTCTGTCGCGCGCCGCCTATGGGCGCCACGCCGGAGTCGGCCACTTCCTCAAAGGTACCACGATGATTCGCGATATGACGACCCCTGCGTTCCCCGGCTTCGCCAGCCCGATTATTGTAGCGCTGGATTATGCCGAACGTTCCCGCGCCATGGCTTTTGCCGATCAGGTTTCGCCGGCCGACTGCCGGCTGAAAATCGGCAAGGAGATGTTTACCCGATTCGGCCCGGAACTGGTACGGGACTTACAGAACAAGGGCTTTGACGTCTTCCTTGATTTGAAATTCCATGATATTCCCAATACCGTCGCCAAAGCGGTGGCGGCGGCGGCGGAACTCGGCGTGTGGATGGTGAACGTCCATGCCGTCGGCGGCGAGCGGATGATGACGGCGGCCAGAGAGGCGCTGGCGCCCTTTGGCAGGCAGGCGCCAAAGCTTATCGCCGTTACCGTGCTGACCAGCATGGCCGATGAGGATCTTATCGCGCTGGGGATCCCTTTTAGCGCGGAGGACTATGCCGGTCGGCTGGCGGACCTGGCACAGGGATGTGGTCTGGACGGCGTGGTCTGCTCCGCCCGGGAGGCCCCGGCGTTCAAACGGCGGTTTGGTCCCGGCTTTGCGCTGGTCACGCCGGGGATCCGCCCGGCAGGCGGCGACGCCGCCGATCAGCGGCGGGTGATGACGCCGGAGGCGGCGTTACGGGCCGGCGTGGATTATATGGTGATAGGCCGGCCCATTACCCAGGCGGCTCGGCCCGATCAGGCGTTATATGGCATTTTGCGCGCGTTGCCCTATGGCGGGGGGGCCCATGGACAATAACAGTCATTTGGTCTATTCAACGGAAAACGGCCGGATTAAAGACTCGCCCAAACCGGCATCACGCCCCGCCGGCGACGGGATTATCCGTATCCAGTGTCAGACCAGCGGCCGCAAGGGCAAGGGGGTTTGTCTGATAACCGGCTTAACCGGCGATGATCAAACATTGCGGATGTTGGCGGCCGAGTTGAAAAAAAAATGTGGTTGCGGCGGCGCGCTTAAGGATGGCGTCATTGAGATCCAGGGGGATAAACGGGATCTCCTGAAACAACTGCTGGAGGCCAGGGGAATGAAAGTCAAACTGGCCGGGGGCTGAACAGGTTGTCATCCGCGCCAAAATATAGCGGGCATCGGCGGCGCGGTTCAGGATAGTCGGCGCACGGGACGCCGACTCGAAAATTAATGTACCTGATGGCCGATAATGCCGCCGACCGCCGCGCCGCCCACTGTACCCAGTCCGCTGCCGTTGGTCAGTACCGCGCCGCCGATGGCGCCGGCGCCGGCGCCGATGGCCGTATTACGATCACGCCGCGACCAATGGGAACAAGCGCTTAGTGACAGCGCCAGCAGCACGGCGAGCGCGGCGGCGGCCATTCGTTTTGACGAATTTTTCATCATTTCCCCTTCCTCAACTGATGCTGACATCGTGTGGCGTTAAGCAACGTCGCTTGAGAATAATTATAGTATGGCTGGTCGAGTTTAGCCGGACCGGCGGCTGAATCCTTGCCGAAGCTTATCAACCCCCGTGGCGGCGCCGCGATCGCGAAATCGCCTCTTTAGCAGGACCTGGGGGGTTTTTCAGCCGTTTATCCCATACCGGTCTTCTGGGGCGCGCCGGACAATGTCCTCAAGGATGCAAGAGGGCTTCACGATGCTTGATGATTTGAAAGAGCAGGTGCTGGCGGCCAATCTGGCGTTGCCGCAACACCATTTGGTCACCTTTACCTGGGGTAACGTCAGCGCGGTGGACCGCGAGCGGGGACTGGTGGTGATTAAACCATCGGGTGTGAGCTACGAAGCCATGACCGTGAAGGACATGGTGGTGGTGGAGTTGGACACCGGGCGGGTGGTGGAGGGCGAGAAGAAGCCCTCATCCGATACCGATACCCATCGGGTATTATATCAGCATTTTCCCGCACTGGGCGGCATCGTGCATACCCATTCCCGGCACGCGACCATATGGGCGCAGGCGGGACAGGATATTCCCGCATGGGGCACCACCCATGCCGATTACTTTTACGGCCCGATCCCCTGTACTCGGTTGATGACGCCGGAAGAAATCCGGGGCCGCTATGAATGGGAAACGGGCAAGGTAATCGTTGAGACGTTCACCGAACGGGCTATCGATCCGGCCGCCGTACCGGCTGTACTGGTTAATTCACACGGTCCGTTCGCCTGGGGCGCTGATGCCGAAAATGCGGTGCATAATGCGGTGGTGTTGGAAGAGTTGGCGTATATGGGGATTTTTTCCCGTCAACTGACGCCGGCATTGGCGCCGATGCAGCAAGAATTGCTGGACAAGCATTATCTGCGCAAACACGGCAAAAACGCTTATTACGGCCAATAGTCGTTTTCCTGCCAATGGGGCCGGCGTCCAATAGGCGCAATGCCCCATCGTCCGTGGGCGCCGAGTTCACCGGGCGGCAAGTCCTCAAGGCGGTCAGCCTGACTGATTGCCTATTATCTCGTTACGCAATCCCCCCGCTTAATGGCAACGCCTGGGCCGGCTAACCGCCGGAACAGGCCGTCATATCATGATATTCACCGTCATTCCCTAAAGCGTAAGACGTGGTCAACGGCGCATCGTCGTCGGTATGGGCGGGGAAACCGTGATCGTTATCGCATTATGAAATAGTATACCCAAACTTTTGAAATAATTTTTCAAAAAAAAGAAACATCGTTTTAATTTATGCCGCAGATCACTGTATTACTAAATGTAACCGGTTAGCTTAATACGCAATCGTCCTCGTTAAACAACGAGGACATGGCCATGGACCGGCACCCTGTTTTAAGGACATTTTTTGAACTTAGGTGATCTGACGATGCAAATCAAACGGGCAATAGACAAAATTCCTGGCGGCATGATGCTGGTACCGCTATTTCTCGGCGCGTTGTGCCATACCTTTTCCCCCACTGCCGGCAAATATTTCGGTTCATTCACCAATGGTTTGATTTCCGGAACGGTTCCCATTTTGGCGGTCTGGTTTTTCTGTATGGGGGCCTCCATTAAACTCAGCGCCACCGGTACGGTACTGCGCAAATCCGGTACTCTGGTGGTCGCCAAAATTGCCGTAGCCTGGGTGGTTGCCGCGCTGGCTTCGCGATTACTGCCGGTAGGCGGCGTGGAGGCGGGGTTCTTCGCCGGGTTGTCGACGCTGGCGCTGGTGGCATCCATGGATATGACCAACGGCGGCCTGTATGCATCCATCATGCAGCAATACGGCACCAAGGAGGAATCCGGCGCTTTCGTACTGATGTCGCTGGAATCCGGGCCGTTAATGACCATGGTCATATTGGGCACCGCCGGCATCGCGTCTTTCGAACCCCATGTGTTCGTTGGGGCGGTATTACCGTTTTTAGTGGGCTTTGCGCTGGGCAACCTGGATCCGGAACTGCGGGAGTTCTTCAGTAAGGCGGTTCAGACCCTCATTCCTTTCTTCGCCTTCGCGCTGGGTAATACCATTGATTTGCATGTTATCGCCCAGACAGGACTGCTTGGCATTCTGCTGGGTATTGCCGTCATTATCATCACCGGTATCCCGCTCATCCTCGCCGATAAATTTATCGGCGGCGGCGATGGCACGGCGGGGATCGCCGCATCCAGTTCGGCGGGCGCCGCCGTGGCGACGCCGGTGCTGATAGCCGAAATGGCGCCGGCGTTTAAACCCATGGCGCCGGCAGCCACCGCGCTGGTGGCCACGTCGGTTATCGTTACCTCGATTTTGGTACCGATCATTACCGCGCTATATGCAAAACAGGCGCGTAAAGGCGCGGCGGCGCAAGCCCAGTCCGTCGAAACGCCGCGCTCGGCCATCAAGAAGGCCTGACGCGGCAAACACGCCTGTGGCGAGCCGGTGGCGCCGGCGGAAGAATAACGGCCCGGACATGCCGGGCCGGAAGGGCTGCCGGCACGCCGGCGGCGGGTATTATACGGGACGGGCGATAATGGAGCGCGTTTCGAGACGAACTTCCTCAAGGGTGACGTCAATGGCGTCGCCCTGACGGTATCTTTCCACCCCTTTTACCTGCACAATGCCGGTTTCCTGGCTACAAACCAGCTCATCGCGCACGCTGTGGATGAAGGGCGCGGGGATGAAGGCCACCGCGCCGTTCTCGCATAACCGCACCCGCATACCGCCGCGGGAAATATCAATGATTTCCGCCGGGTAATGAACGCGGTCGCCGACTTTCCCTTTGAGAAAACGGGCATACAGCCAATCACCCACATCCCGCTCCGCCATCCGGTTAAGACGGCGGCGCTCTGTCAGCCGCGCAATGACGTCTTCTGTTGGGCGCTGCGACGCGCTGCCGGTGATCAGGTCCTTAAGCAGGCGATGATTGATCATATCGCCATATTTGCGGATGGGCGAGGTCCAGGTGGCGTAGCTTTCCAGCCCCAAACCGTAGTGCGGCCCCGGCTCGCTACTGATTTCCGCGAAAGTCTGAAAACGGCGAATACGGCTGTCGAGATAGCTGGTGGGCATGGCGTCGAGCCGGCGACGCAAGTCGCAGAACCCCGGCAATGTCATCAGCGCGGCGGCGTCGGTCTGGATGCCGTTGCTGGCCAGCACGGCCACCGCCTGTTCCACCAGGGTTTCATCGAAGCCGTTATGGACATTGTAGATGCCATAGCCCGGACCGTCGCGCAATACCCGCGCGGCGCAGATATTCGCCGCGATCATGGCCTCTTCGACCATGCGGTTGGCGACACGACGCGGCTCAGCCTGAATGGACAACACATCGCCCTTGTCGTCGAGGACGAACAGGTAATCGGGACGATCCTTGAACACCAGGGCATGTTGTTGACGCCAGGCGGCGCGGGCCAGACTCATGCGATGCAGCAGGCGAATCTGTTCGGCGACGGCGTCGCTTCCCGGTTGCCAGTCGCCGGCGTTTTCCAGCCAGTCCGAGACATCGTCGTAAGCCAGTTTGGCCTTTGATTCAATCCAGGCGTTGAAAAACCCGGGCTTGTCCAGCAACGCGCCGTCGCCGCCGACGGTAACGCGGCACGCCAGCACCGGGCGCCGCTCATGCGGCCGCAGCGAGCAGAGATTATCGGACAGATCGCGGGGCAGCATTGGAATATTGAAGCCGGGCAGATAATTGGTAAAGGCGCGATCCCGGGCGATAAGGTCCAGCGCGCTGCCGGCCGGCACATAGGCGGTGGGATCGGCGATGGCGATGGTCAGTGTCAGCGAATCGCCCTCGCCGGACGCCACGTGCAGGGCATCGTCCATGTCCTCGGTGCTGGCGCTGTCGATGGTGATGAAATCCAGCCCCGTTAAATCTTCCCGCGCCACGCTGTCGTCGCTTAGATTCAGCTCGCCGGCGAACGCCGGCGCGCGGCATTCGAGATTGTGCCGGGCGAGCGTCACCCACCACGGCGCGAAATGATCGTCGCCGCCGGTAATGAATTGCGTGATTTCGGCAAAGAAATGCCGGTCGCCCTTAAGGGGATGACGGCGCATTTCCGCCACCACCCAGTCGCCGGTCTCAAATTCGTGTTCAAGATTGCGTACCGGCCTGCTCGGGATGACGTCTTTAATCAACGGGTGATCGGGCACCACGGCCAGACGGTCTTCTTTTAACTGAAGCCGGCCGACGAAACGGGATAGCATCGGCTCCACCAGGGATTCCGGCTCGGCAATCTCCCGTTCTTTTTCGGTACGGATCGTCGCCACGATTCTATCGCCGTGCATGACTTTTTTCATGAATGGCGGCGGGATGAAATAGCTTTTCTGCGCATCGACTTCCAGGAAGCCAAATCCTTTTTCCGTACCCTTGACCACGCCTTCAACACGCGGAGTCTGGGAATGAAGTTGCTGTTTTAGCTGCGCGAGCAGCGGGTTATCTTGAAACATAATGTCCAGGGAAGTGTAAAAAGGCTTCATTAACGGCAGACAGTTTTACGCGAATCGGTGGGCGGCGGCAAGTGTAACTCGTCTTTGACGCCGTAAAAATCCCCCCCGCCCCGGACGGGACGGGGGGAAGATCACAGGAGGCGCGCCGGCGGAGCCGTCCGGCTGGGGACCAAACGGACCGGCACCGATTTGGACGTGGGCGTATGCGTGCCGTCGCCGAAACTGGACAAAGGCACCAGCGGGTTGGTCTCGGGATAATACGCCGCCAGATTGCCGCGCGGAATGGCGTAGCTTATCGCCTTGAAACCGCTGACCCGGCGAACGACGCCATCATGCCACAATGTCTCGATATCCACTGTGTCGCCATCGTGAAGCCCCAGTTCCGCCAGGTCCTGGGGGTGGATGAACACCACTTCGCGCTGGCCGTACACGCCGCGGTACCGGTCGTCCAATCCGTAAATGGTGGTGTTGTACTGATCGTGCGAGCGCAGGGTTTGCAAGGTAAACGGCGCCTTGAGATCGCCGTTTTGCGGGAAGAGGGTTTCCGGCAGGGGGGCGGCGCTGAATTCCGCCTTGCCGCTTGGCGTGGCGAAGCGCAATTCGGCGGCCGCGTTGCCCAGATAAAAACCGCCGGGTTGCTCGCAACGGCGATTGAAGTCGGCGAAGCCGGGCAGGGTGGCGGCGATATGCTCGCGAATCAGGTTGTAATCCCCCGCCAGGGCTTGCCACTGTATGCGATCCTGTCCCAGGACGGCTTCGGCGATGCCGGCCACGATGGCGGTTTCTGAGCGCTGTAATGGGGATAGCGGCGGATTGACCCCTTCCGAGGCATGCACCATGCTGAATGAATCCTCCACCGTGACATACTGGCTGCCCGTGGCTTGGATATCCAGCTCCGTGCGTCCCAAGGTCGGCAGAATAAGCGCATCGCTTCCGGGCACCAGATGGCTGCGATTGAGCTTGGTGCTGATATGCACCGTCAGTGCGCAACGGCGCAACGCCTGTTCGGTACGGGCCGTGTCCGGCGCCGCCGCGGCCAGATTGCCGCCCAGGGCGATAAGCACGTTGACGTCGCCGCGCAGCATGGCTTCCAGCGCCTCGACGGTGCTGTGACCCGGCGCGCGAGGCGGCTGAAAATCGAAATGGGCCGCAAGGCTGTCCAACAAGGCGGCCGGCGGTTTCTCGTCTATGCCCATGGTCCGGTTGCCCTGTACGTTACTGTGTCCGCGTACCGGACATAACCCGGCGCCGGGCTTGCCCAATTGGCCGAACAGCAATTGCAGATTGACGATTTCGCGCACCGTGACAAGGGAGTGCTTATGCTGGGTAACGCCCATGGCCCAGGTGCAGATCACCTTGCCGGCCTGACGGTAAATTTCCGCCGCCTCGCGCAGCTGTCGCTCGCTAAGCCCCGATTGCCGGATGATTTGCCGCCACGGGGTGGCGTCGACCCTGGCCAGGTATGCCTCGACACCGGAAGTCTGTTCGCGGATAAAATCGGCGTCGAACAGGCCGGGTCCGCCTTCGGCCAGCGACCGGCGGTGGGTTTCCAGTAGGGCCTTGACCATGCCGCGCACCGCAGCCATATCCCCCCCCAGATTCGGCTGAAAATAACGGGAACTGATGCGGCCGGATTTAGGCGTCAGCAATTCCAGCGGATTTTGCGGGTCGGCGAAACGTTCCAGGCCCGGTTCGCGCAGGGTATTGAAGGTCACGATGCTGGCCCCGCGATCGGCGGCATGGCGCAGACTGTGCAACATTCTCGGGTGATTGGTGCCGGGGTTTTGCCCGAAAACGAAAATCGCGTCCGCCTGCTCGAAATCCTGCAGGCGAACCGTGCCTTTCCCCACGCCAATGCTTTGTTTCAATCCGCCGCCGCTGGCCTCATGGCACATATTGGAACAGTCGGGGAAATTATTGGTGCCGAACATCCGGCCGAAAAGCTGATAGAGATAAGAGGCTTCGTTGCTGGCGCGGCCGGAGGTATAAAACTCCGCCTGATTGGGATTATCCAGCCCGCGCAGGTGGCGGCCAATCAGGTCGAACGCCTCTTGCCAACTGACGGGCACGTAATGATCGGTATCCCGGTTATACCGCAGCGGCTGGGTCAGGCGTCCCTGGTATTCCAGAAAATAGTCGCTTTGCTTGTACAGGGCGCTCACGCTATGGTCGGCAAAAAAGTCTTCATTCAATGCCTTGCGAGTGGCTTCCCAACTCACCGCCTTGGCGCCGTTTTCGCAAAAGCGGAATGTGCTGGTATTGTCATCGCCCCAGGCGCATCCCGGGCAATCGAAACCCCTGGATTTGTTCACCCGCAGCAGATTGCGGATATTTTTGAAAGCCTGTTTGCTGTCAATCACATAACGGGTGGTGGCTTCCAGTGAACCCCAACCGCCGGCCGGGCGGGTGTAAGGCTTGATCGCGGGTTTAAATTTCATTGTTATGTTTCGCAGGTGAATGAAGGACGATTGTTAATCAAACATTGCTGTTTTGCTTCTCATGCGTTAATGCTAGGCATTTTTCGCCGGCGCGTCTAATTGAATGGCGTAATCGCAAGATAGAGGGCGGCTATGGCGAGTAAGTGTGACATTGCTCATATTTTCGTCCCTTTGCCGCCGCTGAATACCGACAACCGGCGATGCTGGCTCATAATTGACGGGTTGACCCAGCAAAAGGAGCTCTGTGGATGAAAGGCCTGAGCGGAACTATTCATGGCTTCGGTAAGGCATTGATGATGCCGATTTCCGTCATCGCCGCCGCGGGTATTTTTCTCGGACTGGCGGCGGCGATGCAAAATCCGGCGGTGACCGGCGAGGCGTTTGCCAACCTGAGATACCCTCAATTGATCATTGGTTTTGTCCGGCAGGTCGCCGGCGCCCTGTTCACTAACCTGCCGCTGTTTTTCGCGGTAGCCAGCGCCATCGGCCTGGCGAAGGCGGAGAAACCCACCGCCGCATTCGCCGCGGTCATCGGTTTTATCGCCATGCATGTCGGCGTCAGCGCCAGTCTGGCGGCGCAGCATCTGACCGCCGCCACCACCACGGTGCAGGCCCTGACCGAGCGCGGAATGTCGCCCACCGCCGCGCAGATGCTGTCTGCGGAATTCACCCCGATGCTGGGAATTTTTACTTATAACATGAGCGTACTGGGCGGGGTACTGGCCGGATTGATCGTCGTGGCCCTGCATAACCGCTTTTACACCATCGTGCTGCCCACCGCCGTGAGCTTTTTTGGCGGACGGCGTTTCGTGCCCATTGTGACTATCGTGGTTTTGCCGCTGGTGGGCGTCGTCCTTTCGCTTATTTGGCCGACCATCGGCGCCTGTATCGCCTGGGTGGGGAAATTGATTGGCGAAAGTGGGCAATATGGGGCGTTTTTGCTGGGTTTTTTCGAGCGGCTGCTCATCCCCACCGGTTTGCATCATATCCTCAATGAAACCGTGCGTTTTACGCCTATCGGCGGCATGGTGACCGTTGATCATCAAACTGTTGTCGGCGCGTTGAACATTTTTAATACCACGCTGACCCATCCCGGCCTGCTGTCCGACCAACAAATCCGCGATGCCACCCGTTTTCTGGCGCAGGGCAAGATCCCCGTGATGATGTTCGGCCTGCCGGGGGCGGCGCTGGCCATGTACCATTGCGCCCGGCCGGAACATAAAAAACGGGTCAAGGCGCTGATGATGGCCGGCGCGCTGGCGTCGTTCACCACCGGTATCACTGAGCCGCTGGAATTTTGTTTCGTGTTTGTCTCGCCGGTACTCTATCTGGTGCATGCCATGCTGTGCGGGTTGTCCTTTATGCTGATGGATCTGCTGGGGCTGATGATCGGCAATGTGCAGGGCGGCGCCATCGATCTGGTGATTTTCGGCATACTGGGCGGCGGCAAGACCCATTGGTGGTATGCGGTGCTGCTGGGGCTTATTTATTTTCCTGTTTATTATTTCGTATTCCGGCTGGTGATCGTTCGCATGGGCGTGCAAACGCCCGGCCGCGAAACCGAGGAACCTGAAACGCCGCAACGCAAGACCCTGTCGCCCGACGAGCGGGCCGTCAATATTATTGCCGGGCTGGGCGGCAGCCAGAATATCGCCGATGTGGATTGTTGTTTTACCCGCCTGCGGGTGCGGGTAAAAGACATGAGGCAGGTGATAGAGCGCACGCTGATGTTAACCGGCGCCAGCGGCGTTAAGCGCGTGAATGACAACGATATACAGGTAATCTACGGACCGCAGGTGGAAAAAATCGCCCAGGATGTCAAAACCTCCCTTGGGGTTTCCACTTGACGGCGAGGGCGATACAGGACGGTACGGGGGGATGCCGTGGCGCAGTCGATGGTATACTGGCGCTAATCCCCATAACCTGTCGTCGCAATGGATATCAAACAACTTATTTATTTATGCAACCTGGAGCGCGAGCGCCACTTTGGCCGAGCGGCCGAGGCAAGCTTCGTCAGCCAGCCCACCCTTTCGGCGCGGATCAAAAATCTCGAGCGGGAACTGGGCGTGGCCCTTATCCATCGGGGCAACAGTTTCCAGGGGTTTACCGCCGAGGGCGAAAGGGTGTTGTCCTGGGCGCGGGAAATCGTGTCCGTCTACCAGGGCCTGAAACTGGAGGTGGAGTCCCTTAAGCAGGGACTGTCGGGCATTCTGCGTATCGGTATCGTCCCGCAATGCGGCATGTCGCTGGCGCCGTTGTTGTTCGACGCCCGGCAAAGGTATCCCGACCTGGAGTACCGGGTGGATGATCTGAGCGCCGATCAACTGACGGAAGCCTTATTGAATCACAGCGTGGATATCGGTATCGGTTTTTTCGAGCCGGGCCTGCTGGCGGACTGGCATTGCCAGGTGGCGGCGTTGCGCGATCAGGGTGTTGATCTGGTGTTTCATCCGGACCATTTCCCGGCGTTTGGCGCGCAAACCCCGCTGACGTTGGCACAGGCGGCGGATGTGCCGTTGTGTCTGGCGGAGCCGAGCCGTTACTTCCGCCGCTACCTCGACGAGCATTTCCGGGCCGCCGGCTTACGGCCGCGCATCGTCCTGGAAAGCGCGTCGATTTTTCAGCTACTGCAGGGCGTGATGGCGGGGTTGGGCTGCGGCATCATGCCGCACGGGCACTTGCTGCCGGAAATGGCGGGAAAATTGCATTTCGCGCCCATGGACTTGCCGCCCATGCCGCGCTTAAGCGCACTGGTGACGGCGCATCCGGCCAAGGCAACGCCGCTGGCCAATACCTTTTTCGCGTTCGCCGCCGCCTGGCTGGCCGATCGGCCCCCGGCGGCCGACGCATGGGCGCCCGCCGCCGGGGCGGCGGATTAATCCAGAGCCAGTTCGTTCATGGCGGCGATATTGAAGCCGCCGTCCACATGGATCACTTCGCCGGTGATGCCGGCGGAGAGATCGGAACACAGGAAAGCGGCGGTATTGCCGACATCTTCAATGGTCACTACCCGGCGAATCGGCGTGACGGATTCGCAATGGGCCAGCATTTTTTTGAAATTTTTGATGCCGGAAGCCGCCAGGGTACGGATGGGACCGGCGGAAATCGCGTTGACGCGCACGCCTTGCGGACCCATGGCGTTGGCCATATAGCGGGTATTGGCTTCCAATGAGGCTTTGGCCAGACCCATGACATTGTAATTGGGAATGGCGCGTTCGGCGCCCAGGTAAGTGAGGGTGACGAGCGATGCGTTCGGGTTCAGCATCCGACGGCTGGCCTTGGCCATGGCGACAAAACTGTAAGAGCTGATATCGTGCGCGATGGCGAATCCTTCACGGGTGACGGCGTCGACGTAATCACCGTCCAGCTGATCTCCCGGCGCGAAGGCGATGGCGTGCACGAACCCGTCATACGCGGGCCACACGTTGGCCAACTCGACGAACAACGCCTCAATGCTGGCGTCCTCGGCGACATCGCAGGGCAGAACAATGCTGGAACCCAATTCGGCGGCGAAGCCTTCCACCCGCGCCTTCAGTTTTTCATTCTGGTAGGTGAACGCCAGTTCGGCCCCTTCGCGATGCATGGCCTGAGCGACGCCGAAGGCGATGGAGCGATTACTGGCTACGCCAGTGACCAGAATGCGCTTACCGGTAAGAAAACCCATAGCATTAATCCTTGTAATCGTTATGACGCGCGTCGCCGGCGTGGTCGGGACGCCGACAAGACGACGGTCGATGTTATAAACCGGCGGAGTGTAACATAAATGGCCCGGGGAATTGTAGACTCGCCATACTTCATGTTGCCGCTTTGTTGGCAATGCCCGCTCGCCCCGGTCGCATTGTCGTCCCTTGCCGCCGCGATGCAGCGTGAATCATCCCTGCCCGGCTAAGGCAAAACGGTGTCCCGCCGCCAGGCGTCCGCGGTCAGCGCTTCGCCGAAATGGCTGGCGATGAGCCGCTTGGTCAAATCGTGCAGCGGCGCGGCCAGCACGTCGGCGGTGCTGCCGCGCTCCACCACCTCGCCGTCCTGCATCACCATAATCTGGTCGCTGATATGCTTCATCATGCCCAGATGCTGGGTAACATAAATATAGGCGATACCCTGTTTGGCCTGCAGTTCCAGCATCAAGTTAATGATTTGCGAGCGCAGGGACATGTCCAGCGCGGTCAGGGCCTCATCGGCCACAATCACCTGTGGCCGGAGGATCAGCGCCCGGGCCAGGCCGACCCGCTGCTTCTGACCCGACGCCAGCATATGGGGATAATAAAAAGCATGATCCGAACGCAACCCCACCTGACGCAACGTGGCGTTGATGGTTTGCTCGCGCTCCATGGGCGTCATGTCGGTGTTTAGCCGCAACGGCAAATCCAGCAATTGCCCGATGCGCTGGCGCGGATTGAGGGCGTTGCCGGAGTCCTGGAAAATCATACGGATACGTTGGCTGCGATAGCGGTAATCGCCAAATGTCAGCGGATGATCGTCGATGAGTATTTCGCCGGCGGAGGGCTCCACCGTACCGGCCAGCATTTTCGCCAGCGTGGATTTCCCCGAGCCGTTTTCGCCGATGATGGCCAGGGTCTGGCCCTCCCGCAGGATGAAGCTCAGCGGCTTGACGGCCTCCACCTGGTGGCGGCGAAACAGGCCGGTGCGGTAGCGAAAGGTTTTGGCGAGGTTGCGCGTCTCAAGCAGGGTCTCCACGGCTAATCCTCCATGTTGAGCGGGAAATGGCAGGCAAACCAATGATTTTTCACCGGCTCCAGCGGCGGCGCATCAATACAGGTTTTCTGCGCGTAGGGACAGCGCGGACCGAGGCGGCAGCCTATGGGCAAATGCTCCAGGGACGGAATGCCGCCGGGCAGGGTATTAAGGCGGCTTTTCGGCGGCATGGAGCGATTGAAATCGGGAATCGCCCGGATCAGCGCCTGGGTATAGGGATGGTGCGGGGTGCTGATGAGTTCTTCGCACGCGGCGCTTTCCACGGTCTGGCCGCAATAGAGCACGTTGATCCGATCCGCCCATTTGCTCATCATCTGGATGTCGTGGCTTATCAGCAGAATCGTGGTGTTGTTGTTCTGATTCAAACCGGCCAGTAAGCGGAAAATCTGGGCCTGGGTGGTGGGCTCCATCGCGTTGGTGGGCTCATCGGCGATAAGCAGTCTCGGCTGATTGGCCAGCGCGATGGCGATCATCACTTTCTGGCACTCGCCTTCGGTGAGTTCATAGGGATAACTCTCCATCATGCTCTTGTGGTCCTTGATGCCGACCCGGTGCAGCAGTTCCACGGCCCGCCGTCTGCGCCAGCCGAAGCGTTGCCACCACAACCCTTTAAAGGTCCAGCCGGGAATGGCCTGAATCAATTGCCGACCAATGGTTTCCGACGGATCCAGGCAGGATTGCGGTTCCTGGAATATCATGGAAACATTGTGGCCCACCAGGCGTCGCCGTTGGCGCGGCGTCAGGCGCAGCAGATCGATATCGTCGAACCGGAACCGGTCCGCCGTTACCCGCCAATTGTGCTTGGTGACGCCGCAGATGGCTTTGGCTATCAGGCTTTTGCCGGAACCCGATTCACCCACCAAACCGCGGACTTCCCCTTCCGTCAATGTGAAACTGACCCGATCGACCGCTTTGATCGGACCCTCGGCGGTCATAAATTCAATGGTCAGGTTGCGGATTTCCATTAACGGCATTATTCCACCTCGGCGATCAGGGCGCGTCGGACGCCATCGCCCAGCACGTTGACGATGAGCACGCTCAACATAATGGCGCCGCCCGGCAGCATCACGGTCCAGGGCGCGGCGTAAACCAGTTCCAGCGTATCGCCCATCATGGCGCCCCATTCAGGAGACGGCAATTGCGCGCCAAGATCGAGGAAACCGAGGGCGGCGATATCCAAAATGGCCATGGACAACGCGCGGGTAAACTCCGCCGCCAGCACGCTGGCGATATTCGGCAGCACCGCATAATGCAGGATATGCAACATGGGCGCGCCGTCGATGCGCACCGCCAGCACATACTCTTTGTCCAGTTCATCATGTACCGCGCTATAGACGGTGCGCACCGTGCGCGGCAGGATAGCCAGCCCGACCGCCAGCATGGCGTGCGTCAGCGACGGGCCGATAAAGGCCACCACCACGATGGCCAGCAGCAAAGAAGGAATGGAAAGCAGCGTGTCCAGAATATGATTTAGCGCCGCCGAACGCAGACCGCGGGTAATGCCCGCCAATACGCCCAAAATCAGGCCCAGCGCCGATGCCGCCAATGTCGCCGCCAGGGCCGAGCCGAAAGTCGGCGCGGTACCGGTCAGTAGCCGGCTCAATACGTCGCGGCCCAAATCGTCGGTGCCAAGGAAAAAGGAAACGTCGCCATAGCGTGACCAGGAAGGGGGCAGCAATTGATAGCCGAGGAATTGCTGATCCAGCGAGTAAGGCGCCACCAGCGAACCGAACAGACAAAGAAAGAGCAACAGCGCAAAGCCGTAAAGACCGATCATTGACGGCACGTCGTGATAAAATGCGCGCCAGATATAACGCAGCGGACTGGGCATGCGTTTTTCGCGATAGAGATTATCGGAGAGCATACCACTCCTTATGACGTAGCGGATTGGCCAGCGCGCCTATGATGTCCGCCAGCACGTTAAGGGCGACGACCAGGGCGCCGACCACCATGACGCCGGCGGAAATGGCGGCGTAGTCCTGCTGGCGTATGGCGGTGACCAGCCAGCGCCCCAAACCGGGCCAGCTGAACACCACCTCGGTTATCATCGCCAGCGTCAACATGGTGGAAAATTGCAATCCCAGCTTGGGAATGATGGGCGGCAGCGCGTTATGCAGGACATGCCGGCGGATGATGGCGGTCAGCGTCAGGCCGCGGGTCGCCGCGGCCTTGATGTAATTTTGCCCGAATACCTCGGCGGTGCTGGCGCGCATCAACCGGATGACCTCGGTGGTGGGCGCCACCGCCAGGGCGGCGACGGGCAGCACCATATGCCGCAGCGTGCTGATTATCATTTCATGGCGGTACGGAGAATGGGACAGCCAGGCGTCCAACAGCGCGAAACCGGTAACCGGCTTGATCTGGTAGAGCAGGTCGTAGCGTCCCGAAACGGGAAACCAGCCCAGGTGCAACGAAAAAAACAGCGTCAGCAGCAAGGCCAGCCAGAAGACCGGCATGGACAGGCCGAGCAACGCGAAGACGCTGATGCCGACATCCTGCCATTTATCCCGCGCGACGCCGGCGATGACCCCCAGCGGAATACCGATGAGCAGCGCCAGGATAAAGGCCAGAATGCACAATTCGAGGGTGGCCGGAAAGACTTCGCGCAACTGTTGGCTGATGGGTTGGCCGTTAATGCTGGACACGCCGAAATCCAAATGCAGCAGGCTGACGAAATAATACCGGTAGGCATCGGTTATCGCCGCGCCGTCAAGGGGGGCGTGCGGCGTGAAATAACTGAGGCTAAAACCGACCAACGTCAGGAAAAACAGCGTAATCACCAAGAGCAGCAGACGGCGCAGGGTAAATATAATCATGGCTTGTGTTCCTGATCGTCTTCCCGGTAGACACCGGCGAATGACGCGTTGCCGAAAGGACTGAGCACCAGTCCCTTGATATCGTGGCGATAGGCCTGCAGACGCAGCGACGAGGCCAGCGGCAAAATGGGCAATTGCGCCTCCAGTATGCGTTGGGCGGCACGATAGGCGTCCATGCGACCGGACAATTGCTGGGCGAGCAGCGCGCTGTGCAACAGGTCGTCGAATTGCGGCTGACACCAGTGAGCATAGTTGGTTTGCGATCGGATGGCGGCGCAACTGAGCAATGGCCGGAAAAAACTGTCCGGATCGTTGCTGTCGGTGGACCAGCCGGTCAATGTCAAATCGTGGCTGGCGTCCATCAAACGGGCTTCCTGGAAGCGCCCCTCCACCGGAACGATCGTCAGTTTGATGCCCACTTGCGCCAAATCGGCCTGAATCAGTTCGGCGGTCTTCAGCGGACTGGGATTATAGGATTGCGACGCGGTGGGCACCCACAGCCGCAACGCAAGCTTGTCGATGCCAAGGGAATGCAATATGGCGCGCGCCTTGCCGGGATTGTATTCGCTGACCTTGGCTTCATTGTCATAAGCCCAGGAGGCGCGGGGCAAAATAGACGCGGCGGTCTCAGCGGTGCCGTAATAGATGGATTGCATGAGACGCTGATTATTAATGGACAAAGCGATGGCCCGCCGCACCCGCACATCGTCGAGGGGCGGTTTGGCGGTATTGAAGGCCAGGTAGGCGATATTCATCCCCGGACGCAAAGTCAACCGCAGTCTCGGATCGTCGCGTAAAACCGATAACTGGCTGGCGGCCGGATAGGCGAGCACGTCGCATTCGCCGGTCAGCAATTTGGATAACCGACCGATGCCGCCGGCGCCCAAATCGATCACCACCTGCGCCATCCGGGGCCGGCCGCGCCAATAGCCGTCATGGCGCACCAAACGGATAAACTGGCCCGCGCGGTAGGCGCTGAGCATGAAGGGCCCGGTCCCCACCGGCAGGCGGTCGATCTGCTCCTGTCGGCCGGCGGCGCTGAGTTTCTCGGCGTATTCGGCCGAAAGAATCGGCGCGTAATGCGTGGCGATATGCCACAGGAAGGATGCGTCCGGCGCCTTAAGGCGGAATTCCACGGTATCGTTGTCGATCTTGCGCACGCTTTGTACCGTATCGGGGAATTGCAGGCTGTCGAAATAGGGATATTCGCCGCCGTTGACGTCATGGTAGGTATGGTGCTTGTCGAACATGCGGGCAAAGCTGAATACCACGTCATCGGCGTTGAAGGGGCGGGTGGGGGTAAACCACTCGGTGTGCTGAAAAGCGACGTTTTTACGCAAATGGAACCGATAGGTGGCGCCGTTGTCCAGGATCTCCCAACTCTGCGCCAGCTCAGGGATGAGCCGGTAGGTATAGGGGTCCACATCGATGAGGCGGTCGTAGATTTGCGCGGACAGGGTATCCACCGCCAGTCCACTGCTGGCCATCTGCGGATTGAAGGTATTGAGCAGGCCGTTGACGCAATAGACGAATCCGCTTTGGCGGATATCCGCCGGTGGGGCGACCGCGCCGGCGGCATGAGCGCCGGGATTGAAAAAGACCATGGCCGCCCAGAGCAGCGTCGGCAAAAAAGTGAACTGTTTGCTTCCCATAACCACGTTAACCTGCCGGAGAATCCATCCAGTTTACCTCACTCTGCCTTGCTGCCCAATTGATGGCGCGGATTTCCCACGCGGATAGCCGTTAAAACCGACGATTGCTGGGAAAATAGCCTTTATAATCCTATGGAAATGAGAATATTTATCATTTACTGCTTTACAAATGATAGTGAGAACTATTATCATGGTCGCGCCGATGGGGACAACGACATCATTCCTTCATCGGTACGACATTGCTCACATTGCTTCCAGTATGACTTTTAGCCAGCCGGGTGCTGGCTTTTTTTTATCCTGGGTCTCACCGCCGCCATTTCGGCTGGGTGGGGCGCCTCGCCGCCGTCTCCTCATTCCTGATCGTCCGCCTTGCCGCCGCCAATCCCCACGGCGTGTTTTTTCATCATTCCCCGTAACTGATGGTAGGTCAACCCCAATAAATCCGCCGCCTGCCGCTGATTATAACGGGCCTGACCCAGCGCCCGCGCGATCCAGTCCCGCTCCCGGTCATCCAGCCAGGCTTTGAGATTGAGCGGCAGCGCGGCCGGGCTATCCTGATCAACAATGGCGCTCGACGGCGCCTTACCCGGAAACGGATCGATTACGATGTCGTCCAGCGGCCGATCGTTATTGCCATGGCGATAGACTGAACGTTCCACCACATTCTTCAACTCCCGGACATTACCGGGCCAGTCATAGGCCAGTAGCGCGCGTCGCGCCGCCGCCGAAAAACCGGTAAACAGCGGCAGTCCGATCTCCCGACACATCTGCATGGCGAAATGCTCGGCCATCACCATGATATCCGGTTGCCGCTCGCGCAGCGGCGGCAGCGAAACCACATCAAACGCCAGACGATCGAGCAGGTCGGCGCGAAACTCGCCCCTTTGAGCCAGCCGGGGCAAATCGGCATGGGTGGCGCATACCAGCCGCACGTCCACCTGTAAAGGCCGGCTGCCGCCGACCCGCTCCAGCTCGCCATATTCGATGACCCGCAGTAATTTTTCCTGAACCAACATCGGGGCGGTGGCCAGTTCGTCCAGAAACAACGTCCCGCCGTCCGCCCGTTCGAACCGGCCCTGGTGGCGTTTTTGCGCGCCGGTGAACGCGCCCGCTTCGTGGCCGAACAGCTCCGAATCCAGCAGATTGTCATTGAGGGCCGCGCAATTCAAAGAGATAAACGCGCCTTGCCAGCGCGGGGAGAGATAGTGTAAACGGCGGGCGATGAGCTCCTTGCCGGTTCCCCGCTCGCCAATCACCAGCACGGGTTTATTCAACCGGGCCAGCCGGGAAACCTGCTCCAGCATTTCCAAAAAATTATTCGATTGGCCGAGCAGGGTATCGTGGTTATCCGACATGGTGAAATTCGCTTATTATTGGCATTTCTCATCACTATAGCCGATCTTAGCGAAAGCGCAATTGTCAATCGTATTGAAAATCAATAGATTAAGAGTTTCTGTTTTTTGGCACGGTATTTGTTAGAGAGTAAGGGCAACAGACCGTAAGGGCCGTCGAAACCGGCGCCCACGGTGGTTATCCGATAATCATGGAGAAACAGGCAATGGGTATTTTTTCACGTTTTACCGATATCGTTAACGCTAACATCAATGCGTTGCTGGACAAAGCGGAGGACCCGGAAAAAATGGTGCGGCTAATGATCCAGGAAATGGAAGATACCCTGGTCGAAGTGCGCACCACCTCCGCGCAGGCGATGGCGGAGAAAAAGCAGCTACAGCGGCGTTTGGCGCAGGCGCGCGCGCAACAGGAGGAATGGCAGTCCAAGGCCGAACTGGCGCTGGTTAAACAACGGGAAGATCTGGCCCGGGCGGCCTTGCTGGAAAAACAGCGGCTGGCCAATCTGGCCGCCGCACTGGAACAGGATGCCACGGTCATTGATGAAACCCTTGAGCGGATGAAACGTGAAATCGGCGAGCTGGAAAACAAGCTGGCGGAAACCCGCGCCCGGCAGAAAACCCTGCTGTTGCGCCATCAGGCCGCCGCCTCTTCCCGGGATATCCGCCGGCAACTGGATAGCGGTAAAATCGATGAGGCCATGGCCAGGTTCGCCCAATTCGAACGGCGCATCGATCATATGGAGGCGGAAGCCGAAAGCGTCGGTTTCGGCAAGCAGAAAACACTGGATCAGCAATTCGCCGAGCTCAAGGCCGATGAGGAGATCAGCCGGCAGTTGGCGGCATTAAAAGAAAAAATGAATAAAATCGAATGAACGGGCCGCCGCTGCGATACCGGACGCTGTCTCGCCGGAGCCCGGCTACTGCCCAGTCTATCCATCAAAGCGACACCGTAAAATATGACGACTATATCAATAATAAGGAGTGATCATGCTTGCCCTGTCTATTTTGCTCGCCATAGCGCTGACGGTTTTTTTGCTGTTTGTGGCGCCGGTGTGGCTGTGGTTGCACTATAACAGCCGTCGCCGGCAGGGGTCGCTTATCCAGGCGGAGGACGCCAAACGCCTGGAGCGTCTGACAGAAGAGGCGCAACGCATGCAAGGACGAATCCGCGCATTGGAAGATATCCTTGATGCCCAGCATCCCGGTTGGAGACAATAGCATGAACGCTCGCGCGAACGGGGTTTACCGCGGCAAGCGACTGTACCGCCGGCCGGACGAGGGGATGATCCGGGGGGTATGCGCCGGAGTGGCGTGTTATCTGGATGTCCCGGTGCGGCTGGTGCGCATTATTACCGTCCTGTCGATGATTTTCGGTCTGTTTATGCCGACGGTGCTGGTTTATCTGGCGCTGGCCTGGTGGCTTGAGCCGGCGCCGGGCGACACGCCGACGCCGTCGCGGATGACGGCCGGACAACAACTGGATATGCTGGAGGGGCGACTGCGGGAAGATGAGCGGCAATTGCGCCAAATTGAGCGCTACGTCACCTCCGATGCCTTTGGCCTCAGAAACCGCTTTCGGCAGTTATAACGCCATATTCTTGTGATGGGACCCTGGAATGGATGCTCTTAGCCAATGGGTGAATCGCGGGCTGGATCGCCATCTTCGGCTCGCGGTTACCGGATTAAGCCGCAGCGGTAAAACCGCATTTATCACCTCGCTGGTCAATCAATTGCTCATGGCGCGCGACGGCGCGCGCTTGCCGCTGTTCTCGGCGGTCCGGGAGGGGCGCTTGCTGGGCGCCCGCCGGGTGCCGCAACGCCATCTCGGCTTATCGCGGTTCGCTTATGACGAGGGGCTGGCCGCTTTGCACGGACGCCCCCCGGCCTGGCCATCGCCGACGCAGGGAGTCAGCGAGATGCAACTGGCCTTGCGTTTCCGGCCGCGGGACGCCTTGTGGCGCCATTTCAGGGAAACCGGCACGCTGTTTCTGGAAATCGTCGATTATCCTGGAGAATGGCTGCTGGATTTACCGATGCTGGCGTTGGATTACGCGGGCTGGTCCGAACAGATGTCCGCGCTGTTAAAAGGCGATCGCATTGCCTGGGCCGAGCCATGGTTGTCCGGCTGCGCCGCGCTCGATCCGCTGGCGCCGGCCGACGAACGGCAACTGGCGCGGATCGCCGCCGACTATACCCGTTACCTGCTGCGCTGCAAACAGCACGGGTGGTATTTCATTCAGCCGGGGCGTTTTATTTTGCCCGGCGAGTTGGCCGATGCGCCAGCGCTGCAATTTTTCCCCTGGCCGATAAAAGGCGATACGCCGATACCGCACCTGGCCCAGGCGTCGAAAACCACCAATATCGGCATGCTGCGCGAGCGATACCGGTATTATTGCCGGCATGTGGTGGGCGGATTCTATAAAAACCACTTTGCCGGTTTTGATCGCCAAATTGTGCTGGTGGACTGCCTGCAGGCCCTCAATAGCGGCCCGCAGGCCTTTGACGACATGCGATATACCCTGGGAAAACTGATGGAAAGTTTTCACTATGGTAAACGGACGCTGTATCGGCGGCTGTTCGCGCCCCGCATTGATAAATTGCTCTTCGCCGCCACCAAAGCCGATCATATCACCGCCGATCAGCACGCCAATCTGGTGGCGCTGCTGCAAAATGTCATTCGACAAGCCTGGGCCAACGCCGCCTTTGATGGCGTCGCCATGGATTGCCTCGGGCTGGCCTCGGTACAGGCCACCCGGGGGGGCACGGTACAGGCGGACGGGCAGGCCGTGCCGGCCCTCACCGGCATTGGCCTTGAAGATCATCAGCCGCTGACCTGCTATCCCGGGGAAGTGCCTTCCCGTCTGCCGGAAGCGGCGTTTTGGCTCAGGCAGGGTTTTCGCTTCGCGCAGTTCCGGCCGCGGGAAATGAATCCCGACGAGGCCGTGCCGCATATTCGGATGGATAGCGCGATGGAATTTTTACTGGGGGATAAATTGCGATGAACGATCCCATACGGCCGCGTATCGATTTCACGCCGGACAGCGAGCCGCAACAGCCGTCGCTGCGCGGGGCGAAGTCCTTCGCGGCGGAGCAGGCGGCGCTTTTCCAGCCGCTGCCGGACGACGCCCCTGACGCGCCCCCCGAACAGTGGCTGGATACGGCGCTGCGCCCCCGGCCGCGTCCATGGCGGCGTCTGCTGATGGCCGCCGCCGCGCTGTTTCTCGTCAGCGCACTGGCGCAGGGCGCGCTGTGGTTCGTCCGGGCCTGGCAGCAGCAGGAATGGTTCGCGCTGGGCGGCCTGGCGGCCGGCGCCATGGCGGCGTTGGCCGGTATCGGTTCGCTGGCGGGGGAATGGCGGCGCCTGTATCGTTTGCGGCAACGGGCGCAAGAGCGCGATCACGCCGGCGAACTGTTGCACAGCCACGGTCTTGGCCGTGGGCGGGATTTTTGCCTGCAACTGGCCGCCCGTGCCGGATTCGAGCTACAGCACCCGGTACTGAAACCCTGGCTGGCCGCTTTGCAGGATACCCATAGCGACCGGGAAATCGTCATTCTCTACGCAAAAATGGTCCAGCCGCTCATCGATCGTCGGGCCAGACGGGAAATCAGCCGGTACGCGGCGGAATCCGCCCTACTGATCGCCGTCAGTCCGCTGGCGGTGGTGGATATGGGTTTCATCGCCTGGCGTAATTTACGGTTAATCAATCGCATCGCGGCGGTATACGGTATTGAAATCGGTTACTTCAGCCGTATCCGTCTGCTACGGCTGGTGATGCTGAATATCGCTTTCGCCGGGGTCGGCGAATGGGTGAGGGAGGTGGGTATGGATTGGATGTCGCAGGATTTGGCCGCGCGGTTATCGGCCCGGGCCGCTCAGGGTATGGGGGCCGGTTTGTTAACGGCTCGGCTGGGGGTTAAGGCCATGGAGCTTTGCCGTCCCCTGCCGTGGCTGGATGATGACAAGCCGCGCCTGGGGGATTACCGGCGCGAGTTGCTCGAACGATTGAAATCCCTGCTGGAACAACCTAACGCCTCCCCGCGCCGCGAGGGTTAAAAAGACTTTCCATCTGTCAACTTTTTGTGACGGACAGCTTCATCCCGGCCGTGTCGCAACGTATGATAGCCTATGGTCTGCCTTAATCGGTTAAGAGGCGCGAGATGCGTTTGGAAGTCATATGCCAGGACCGGCCCGGTCTGGTGAGGGAGTTGCTGGATTTGCTGGCCGCGCGGCACAGCGACTTGCGCGGTATCGACCTGGATCCCGCCGGCCGGGTTTATCTTAATTTCATTTTTCGCGAAGCGGGGGATTTTCCCGCGTTGATGGCCGACATCCGCCTCATCCCTGGCGTAGCCGATGTGCGGACCGTGGCGTTCATGCCTTGCGAACGGCGGCATCGCGCCCTGGAAGCGCTGCTGGCCGCCATACCGGAACCGGTATTGTCCATTGATGGCAAAGGGCGGGTGGAACTGGCCAATCAGGCGGCGTGCGACCTCTTCAATCTGACGGAGGAGACCCTGAGCCATCAACCCGTCGCCGGGCTGATAAGCGGGTTCAACGCCGCCCGTTGGCTGGAAGGGGAGCGGCCGGCTTTCCACCACCAGCGCCTTTTGTTGCAGGGACAGGACTATTTCCTGGAAATCACGCCCCTTGAACTGGCGGATGACGCGGGCAATCCCGCGGCGGCCGGCGGGGTGATCATGCTTAAATCCGCCGTGCGCATGGGCCGGCAATTACAGGAGGTCAATCCGAACGACGATCGGGAATTTGGTCATATCATCGCCGCCAGCGCCAAAATGCGCCAGGTGGTGGAGAAAGCGCGCAAGCTGGCCATGCTCGACGCGCCGTTGCTGATTATGGGTGAAACCGGCACCGGTAAGGATTTGCTGGCCCATGCCTGCCATTTGCGCAGCGCCCGGGGTAAACGGCCCTTTCTGGCGCTTAATTGCGCCGCGCTGCCGGATGATGTGGCGGAAAGCGAATTGTTCGGCCATGCCGCCGGCGCTTACCCCAATGCGCTGGAAAGCAAAAAGGGGTTTTTCGAACAGGCGGGGGGCGGTTCGGTGTTGCTTGACGAGATAGGCGAAATGTCGCCCAGAATGCAGGCCAAGCTGCTGCGTTTTCTCAATGACGGCACATTCCGGCGGGTGGGCGAGGATCAAGAGATGCATGTGGATGTGCGGGTTTACTGCGCGACCCAGAAGAATTTGCTGGAATTGGTCCGTCATGGCCAGTTTCGCGAGGATTTGTATTACCGCCTCAACGTCCTGACCCTTGAGCTGCCGCCGCTTCGCGACCGGCCGGACGATATCATGCCGCTGGCGTCGCTGTTTATCGCGCAGTTTTGCGACGAGCAGGGGGTGCCCAGACCCAGGCCGACGCCGGCGCTGACGGCCATGCTTGTCCAGTACGCTTGGCCCGGCAACGTCCGGCAACTCAAGAATATCATCTATCGCGCCATGGCGCAGTCGGAAGGCCGGGTCCTGGATACGGGCGACATCGAGCTGCCGGAGCTTTCCTCCACGGCCGCCGTCGTCGAGCAGTCGTTGGACGGATCCCTTGACGATATCAGTAAGCGCTTCGAGCGATCGGTACTGACCCGGCTCTACCAGGCTTATCCCAGCACGCGCAAGCTGGCTAAAAGGTTAGGCGTATCCCACACCGCCATTGCCAATAAGCTGCGTGAATACGGCCTGAACGCGCGAAAATCCGGCGAGGACGAGGAAGGTTGAGCCGACGGCCGGTCAGACGCCGCGTCTGGCCGCCGTCCAGATGTCCTCGTAGGGGGGCTCGTCGATAATGTCATCCGCCATGTGGCTGTATATCACCCGGTCATGTTCGTCTAGAACGAGGCTTGCCCTGGCGGTTAAACCCTTAAGCGGCCCGTCGAGGATATCCACGCCATAAGCGCTTTTGAAATGTGCGTCGCGCAGAGTCGACAGGGTCACGACACGGTGAAGGCCCTGCGCGCCGCAAAAGCGGGATTGGGCGAACGGCAAATCGGCCGAAATGCATAGCACCACGGTTTCGGCCAGACATGCGGCCATCTCATCAAATCGTCGCACCGTCGCCGCACAAATGGCGGTATCAATGCTGGGGAAGATATTCATCACCTTGCGTTTGCCCGCATGGTTGTTTAACGTAATATCCGATAAATCCTTGGCGACCAATGAAAAGTCTCTGGCCGTTTGCCCGCGTCGCGGCAACGTATCCGCTACCCTGAACGGCTTACCCTGAAAATAGACTGTCCTTGACATGCTGGGGTCCTTGTTTGGTCTGACTCCAGGGGAGTGTAAAAGATGCCGAAAAACGGTGACAGCCATTATTTATCAATAATAACTTTCTAATTTAATTAGCTTTAATGCGCCGGCTCGTTCTGACCGGCATGCGCCGAGGACCCTTTAATGAGAGTGACGCGTTTTTATGCCGAAGCCTGGCCGTTGCATACCCCGTTCGTGATTTCACGCGGCAGCCGCACCGAGGCCAGAGTTGTGGTGGCGGAGGTGGAGCAGGACGGCATGCTCGGGGTGGGAGAATGCACGCCTTATCCCCGCTATGGCGAGAGCGAACAATCCGTACTGGCGCAGCTCGCCGCCGCGGCGCCTTCCGTGGAGCGGGGGGCCGATCGCCAGGCATTGCAACAATTGTTGCCGCCCGGAGCGGCGCGTAACGCGCTGGACTGCGCGTTATGGGATTTGGAACGCCGTCTCGCCGGTCGGACGCTGGCGGAATACGCCGGCGTTGCGCTGCCGACACAGGTCGCGATGGCGCAAACGCTCAGTATCGGCGAGCCGGAGGCCATGGCCGAGGCCGCGGCGAGTTATTGGCAGCGGGGCGCGCGCCTGCTCAAGATCAAGCTGGATGACCGGTTGATCACCGAGCGCATGGTGGCGATCCGCGCCGCCGTGCCTGACGCCGACCTGATTGTCGACGCCAACGAGGCCTGGCATCCGGAGGGGCTGGCCGCCCGCTGCCAGTTGCTGGCGGATCTCGGGGTCGCGATGCTTGAACAGCCGCTTCCGGCGGATCAGGATACCGCTCTGCAACACTTCGTCCATCCGCTGCCCGTTTGCGCCGACGAAAGCTGCCACACCCGGCGTCAGTTGCCTGCCCTAAAGGACAGCTACGAAATGGTCAATATCAAACTGGACAAAACCGGCGGCCTGACGGAAGCTTTGTTGCTGGCGCGCCAGGCGCAGGAACAAGGCTTCGGCATCATGCTCGGCTGCATGCTTTGCACTTCACGGGCCATACGCGCCGCATTGCCCCTTGTCCCGGCGGCGCGTTTCGTTGACCTCGACGGGCCGACCTGGCTGAAGTCGGATGCCGAACCGCGATTAAATTTCGGTTGCGGCGCCATCGACTTATCTTCGGACCAAACAGGTTAAGGCAGGTAGGTCAATAGCGCCGCCAGAGCGGACAGATGCGTTTGGGTGGCGCTGTCCGGCGAGATCGCGGGCAGCTCGACGGTAATGCACGGTAAGGCGTTATCGGCGCACCAACTGCCGAAGGAGCCCGGCGTGGCGTAGCCGACGTCATCCACCAGGGGCAGCGCCAGCCGTTGCGCCAGCCACTGGGCGAGCGGCGATCTTTCCCGCTGTTCGACGCAAGCCAGCGGCTCGTGAAAAGAAACCGCCCAGGCCGGCGCCAGATGATGTATCAATCGGCACAAGGCGCGGGTCTCCGGCTCGGAACCCGGACCGGCGCCGGCGGATAGCGCCACGTCCCGCGCCTCGCTTTCACCGCTCCAGCGGTAATGCGTATCCCCCGGCCGCCAGTTGTTGGCCGGGAAGTTGCGGTTCAGGTCGACGCCGTTGGCGTTGGCCCGTAATCCCAACTGGCAGCCGTCCGGATTGACCGCCAGGATGAGATGATGGCGGCTCGGCTCGGCGCCGAGCGCGCGCAAAGCGCAGGACAACGCCACAACGCTTGCGGTTTCGTCGCCGTGGGTGCCGGCGATAATCAATCCGCTGTCGCGGGAGGCGTATGCCGCGGGGAAAAACAGTAATGGCGCCCCCAGGACAGATTGTCCGTAGGCTGTGCCCGCAAAAGGCAGTTTGCCGCGCTCGGCGCGCGGCTTGAGAAAGGCCATAAAGACTCGCTTGGTCGCCGTGGTGCCGCAAGGTGACATTTACGGGGCGTTTCTGCCGTAGGGCAACCTGCGGCCGTGTCGATTTGCCGTAACGCGAACCCGGCGACGAAAAATAACATTGGGATACAGATACTATCATGGTATATCCGTCCTGCTTCAAGTCGTCTCTGGGTTGACGGCGTTATGTCGCATTTTTTAAGGCGTCTCGCCCGTGGGATGGGGCGTTGGCTAACCGATGATTATGGTAAGGATAAGCTTATGACGGGGTTGAAATACGCGCTTTGCGCTTCGCTGATGTTGGCGGTCTGCGGCTTTGCCCAGTCCGCCACGGTACCGCCGGGCGCACAACTGGCCCAGCAGCAGCATATCGTCCGGCATATTAAGGATGAACCCGCCTCGCTCGACCCCATTCAGGCGGTCGGTTTGCCCGAGGCCCAGGTTATCCGCGATGTGTTCGAAGGACTGGTCAACGAAGACCCGCATGGCCGGCCCGTCCCCGGCGTGGCGTTAAGCTGGCAGACCAACGACAATCGAACCTATGTCTTTCATCTGCGGCATGATGCCCGCTGGTCCAATGGTGACCCTGTCACCGCAGAGGATTTCGTGTATAGCTGGCGCCGGCTGGCGGATCCGAAAAACCATTCCACCTTTGCCTGGTTCGCCGAACTGGCCGGTTTGGCCAACGCCGGCGATATCATCGCCGGCAAGCTGCCCCCCGATCGGCTGGGGGTCAGCGCTCCCGATGACTACACATTGAAAGTGACGTTGGACAAACCGGTGCCATATTTCGCCAGCCTGGCCGCCAATTTCAGCCTTTATCCGGTTCACCGAGCCACGGTGGAGAAATACGGCGACGCCTGGACCAAGGTCGGTAATCTTGTGGGCAATGGCGCTTTCCAATTGCAACAGCGGGTGGTGAATGAAAAACTGGTGCTCACGCCCAATCCCTATTATTGGGACCATCGTCATACCGTACTGACCCAGGTGACGTTTGTGCCCATCAACCAGGAAAGCGCCGCCCTGAACCGTTATTTGGCCAATGGTATCGATATCACCGAATCTTTTCCGAAAAACCGTTATCAGCAACTGATGCGGGATATTCCCGGCCAGGTTTATACCCCTGATCAACTGGGCACCTATTATTATGCGTTCAATACCCGGCGCCCGCCCACCAGCGATGTACGGGTCCGCAAAGCGCTGTCTTACGCCATCGACCGGCGGATTATCGCCGAAAAAGTGCTGGGTACCGGGGAGAAACCGGCTTGGCATTTCACGCCGGATGTGACCGCCGGTTTCAAGCCGACTCCCAGCTATCTGCAACAACATTCCCAGGGGGAACTGGATGCCCAGGCAAAAGTGCTGATGGCCGCGGCGGGCTACGGTCCGCAAAAACCGCTAACGCTGACTTTGCTGTATAACACCTCGGAAATCCACGAAAAAATCGCTATCGCCATTGCTTCTATGTGGAAGAAAAAACTTGGCGTCAACGTCAAGTTGGTCAATCAGGAGTGGAAAACCTATATCGATAGCCGCAATACCGGCAACTTCGATGTGGTGCGCGCGTCCTGGGTCGGCGACTACAACGAGCCATCCACCTTCCTGACCCTGTTGACCTCGGCTCATAGCGGCAATATCGCCAAATTCTCCGACCCGCAATATGACCGGTTGCTGGAGCAAGCCAGCCGACAAACCAACCCGACTCGACTGGAGGAGGATTACAATCAGGCGGAAACCCTTCTGGCCGAACAGGCGCCCATCGCGCCGCTCTATCAATATACCAACGGCCGGTTAATCAAGCCTTGGGTCAAGGGTTACCCCATCACTAACCCCGAAGACGTCGCCTACAGTCAGACCCTGTATATACTCAAACACTGAGAGCCGAGGGGAGCCGGATGCCGCCAATCCCCGAGGAAACGGCGCTATCGCCTAAACTGCCCTATAATTGAATAGGTTATCCGGCGGTTTCCGGTGGTGAGCGGGTTCTGCGGGCCCGTTACGCGGATATCCCACCGATAATGGGAAAATAAACCAAAACGATGGGACGGAGTATGGAGCAGGTGATGAGCTGTGTCGCCTATCGGGCGGGCAAATTGCTGGGCGACGTGGCTATCGATGATATCAGTGAGACGCTAAAGCAGCCCGAGACGTTTGTCTGGCTGGATTTGCGGCAAACCGATGCCAAGGTCCTGGGCAGGATTCAACAGGAATTCGGTTTGCACGAGCTGGCGATCGAAGATGCCCTGGCCGCGCGTCAGCGGCCGAAAATCGACGCCTATGGCGATTCGCTGTTCGTTGTGGTGAAAACGGTGCGGCTGGCGGACGGGGACGTCCGGCGTGGCGAAATGCATGCGTTCGTTGGTGAACGGTATATCATCACCGTCCGGCACGATCTGTCGGGCGATAAGGACGCCATCCGCCAGCGGGCAGAGGAAAACCGGGACATGCTGGCCCGCGGGCCGGGATTTGCCCTGTATCTCATTCTGGATGTTGTGGTGGATAATTATCTGGAAATCATTAATCAGTACCAGACACAATTTGAAGCCATCGAATCACGCCTGTTCAAGTCGGAATTCGATCCCCGGGCGATGGAGCAGGTCTATCATTTGCGCCGCAATTTGCTGTCGATGCACAATGCCGTCATTCCCCTGGACGATATCTGTGGCCAATTGATTCATCTGCATGTAAAAATCATCCCCAAGGAACTGCGCGCCTACATCCGCGATATCCAGGATCATGCCCGCCAGGTCCTTACCCTGACCGACGATATGCGTGAAATGCTGACCAATGCCATGCACGTCAATCTCGCCCTGGTATCGGTCAAGCAAAATGAGGTGGTGAAAAAGCTGGCCGGTTGGGGCGCCATACTCGCCATCCCGACCGTCATCTTCAGTTTGTATGGAATGAATTTCGCCGTTATGCCCGAGTTGAAAATCCCCTGGGGGTATCCCGCGGTATTGCTGGTGACCGTGATAGGCTGCGTGGGGCTTTACCGAAAGCTTAAGCGAGCGCAGTGGCTTTAGGGCCGGCGACAGCCCTGGTTTTTCGCGGGCAACGCGCCGTTAAGCCTTGCGAACTGTGTTTTCCCGGGTAAAAAAGGTGAACCAGATTGAATGTGATTGATCATGACGCTCTACATATCAACGGCGTTCTCTATGCCGGGCAGTTGGACGGCGCCGGCGGCATATTGCCCATTGAGGCGGCGGATATCGTGCGCTGCGAAAACCCCTGCTGGCTGCACCTTGATATTGAACACCAGGCCAGTATGGCGTGGCTGGACAGCACGCCGCTTATCCCCGACCCGGTACGGGAATCCCTGGCCGGCAACAGTGTGCGACCGCGGGTTCACCGCTTGCCCGAAGGGGCTTTGATCATTTTACGCAGTATTAATTTCAATACCGATGAATCGCCGGAAGAACTCATCGTGCTGCGTATTTATATTTCCGCGAAATTGATTGTCACCACCCGGCGCCAGCCGATCCAGGCGGTGGAGGAACTGCGCGGCGAACTGCAAATGAAGCAGGGGCCCGTTGATAGCGGAACCTGGCTGGTGGAGATGTGCGATACGCTGACCGATCATACCGGCGATTTTATCGATGAAATGCACGATAAAATCATCGCCCTGGAAAACGATCTGCTGGAACAGCAGATCCCTCCCCGCCGGGAACTGGCGCAATTGCGCAAACAACTTATCGTCCTGCGCCGGTATATGGCGCCGCAGCGCGATGTCTTCTCCCGCTTGGCCAGCGAACATTTGCCCTGGATGGACGAAGACAACCGGCGGCGCATGCAGGATATCGCCGACCGGTTGGGCAGGGGAATTGAAGATATCGACGGCGGCATCGCGCGTACCGCCGTCATTGCCGATGAAATCAATGGACTGACCGCCGAGGCCATCAATCGTCGCAGCTATACCATGTCGCTGTTGGCCATGATTTTTCTGCCCACCACCTTTCTGACCGGTTTGTTCGGCGTCAATCTAGGCGGCATTCCGGGCGGCAATATGCGCTATGGCTTTAGCGTATTCTGTGTGCTGCTGGTGGGATTGATTATTGCTGTTGCCTGGTGGTTAAAACATCGTAAATGGTTATAACATCGAGATATTTCGGCTATTTCACGGCGAAAAAACCGGAAAAAAGCCATCAAAATTGAGCAATGTCAAAAAACATCATGGCACGATGGGGCATTATCAATCGTGCAGGTGAATGCAACGTCAAGCGATGGGCGTTGCGCTCCATATTGTCTTACTTCCTTTTTTTGAATTATTGCATAGCATATTTAATTCACATAATGCCGGGTTTATGACCTGGCATTTTTTTTGTCTCGCCGCGCCTTTGCGCGTCGAACGCAAGACGTTATGCCCCATGAGACGGATTTCGCTCCGACGTCCGGCAATTTGTCCAGACGGCGATCGGCCGCTATTCTTAAATCATACCAAGGAAAGACCGCTTCGCAAGGATTGGGCCGCCAGGTTTGAACAGGCATGGCGATGCGCGATGAGGCCAATAGACCATTACGAGGTGGATAGTATGTTCCTGACGTCAAAACCCGCCGGCCATGACCGATTGTGCCGGTATCGATTGAGCATCCCTACCGAACCGATTCCCAATGAACCCATTCCCACCGACCCTCCGCCCATCCCGGATCCGCTGCCGGCGCCGCCCATCGAACCGCCGATGGAACCCAACCCCAGGCCCATAAAGGATCCGCCGCCGCATAGAATGCTGACGGCCTGAACGCGGATCGTTGCCGGCGCGGCCCCCCCATCAATGACCCCGCACCATGGCGGGGGCGTTGATCGCGTGTTACGGAATTTCGACGACCGGCAGCCTTTGGCCGGCGGGATAAGATAGGGCATCCGGCTCGTCGTCCTCCCAGGCGGAGGGCCCGGCGGGGAACGGTTGCCGATCAAACGCCATATCGCCGCCGTCGATGACGCCGCCGTCTTTCGTTAGCCCCTGGAAATCGAATAACCGGTTGTCGGCCAGGTGGGAGGGCACCACGTTTCGCATTGACCGGAACAGGGTCTCGATTCGTCCCGGATAACGTTTATCCCAGTCGCGCAGCATGTCCCCCACCACTTGCCGTTGCAAATTCGGCTGCGAACCGCACAAATTGCACGGGATAATGGGAAACGCCCGCGCCTGGGCATAGCGGACGATATCCTTTTCCCGGCAATAGGCCAGCGGGCGGATGACGATATGCCGGCCGTCGTCGCTCATCAGCTTGGGCGGCATGGCCTTGAGCTTGCCGCCATAAAACATGTTCAGAAACAGCGTTTGCAGCATATCGTCCCGATGATGCCCCAGCGCGATTTTGGTGGCGCCCAGTTCGCCGGCGGTACGGTACAGGATACCCCGCCGCAGGCGGGAACAGAGCGAGCAGGTGGTTTTGCCCTCGGGAATCTTCTCCTTAACGATGGAATACGTATTTTCCTCAACGATAAGGTATTCGATGTCCAGGGACGACAGGTAAGCGGGCAGAACGTCTCCGGGAAAACCAGGCTGTTTCTGATCGAGGTTGACCGCTATGAGCGTGAAGCGCACCGGCGCGCTCCGTTGCAGACTGCGCAGGATATCCAGCAGGGTATAACTGTCTTTGCCCCCCGACAGACACACCATCACTCTGTCGCCTTCTTCAATCATATTGAAATCGGCGATAGCCTGGCCCACCTGGCGGCGCAGGCGCTTTTGCAGTTTATTGAAGTTATAGGTCTGTTTTTCAACCACGGTCGTTAAGCCTTACAGAAAGGACACCCGCGCCGCCCGCGAGAATAGGGGAACGCCGGGCGACAAATGCTGGCGATTATACCGGTTTGGGCGCCGTTAGTCCGCAAAATCCTCCGCCAGTATGTCATTGATGGCCGCGACGGCCTCATCGCCATGTTTAATATGAGAAAGACGCAGGCGCCGGGACGGGCTGAACCGACTGCTGATGTCAATGCCATGGGAATGGGTCAGCCAGCCGAACGGTTCGGTAAGCCCGGCGGCTTCATCGATTTCCAGCCAGGTCATGCCTTTTTTCCGCCGGCGCCAAGACAGCGGACCGCCGTCCAACCACACGCCTTCCGGGTCGAAGAAAAACCGGAAGCGCCGGCGCGCGGCGATATCATAAATCACTTTGACAATGCCGATAAACAAGATCCCATAGCCGCCCAGGATAATATCGGCCGTTTTGGCCGACTGGGAAACCAGCAGGCCAAGAGCGCTGAGTACGGCGAACAACACCAGCGGGCGGACATAGGCCGCCCAGGACAAAAAGAACTGCCGACGCGCCGGGCGATACGGGCGATCGATGTCGTCATGATTATCCATTATCCCACCCTGATTAACCGTCCGCGGCAATGATAACGCCTTCCCCGACGAGTGGAAAGTCCCGCCGCCGCCGATGCCCGGGTCAAAAAAAACGGCGGTATCGTCTACCGCCGTTGTGCATTCGGGCCGGGATCAATCCGCTGATTCCGCTTTACCCGCCAGTCGCGCCAAAAACGCATACTTGTCTTTAAGTTGCTGCTCCGCCGTTTGGTAAAGGGTCTCGGCCACCTCCGGCTGCTGACTGTTTAACCGGCGAAAGCGCTGCTCGTTTAGGAGCGTCGCGCCAAGTTCGCTGCCAGGCGGGCGCGAATCCAGCGACAATGGCAATTTGCCTTCCTCGGCGCGTCTCGGGTCGTACCGGTATAGCGGCCAGAAACCGGTGGCGGTGAGCTGCCGCATTTGTTCATGGCTTAACGCCAGGTCGTAACCGTGTTCCTCGCAGGGGCTATAGGCGATGATAAGCGAGGGGCCAGGATACGCTTCGGCTTCCTGAATGGCTTTTACCGTCTGGTTGAGCTGCGCGCCCAGGGAAATTTGCGCGACATAGACATGGCCGTACATCATCATGCTTACGCCCAGGTCTTTGCGGGCTTTCCGTTTGCCCTGCTCGCCGAATTTGGTCACCGCCCCGAGCGGCGTCGCTTTGGATTGCTGACCGCCGGTATTGGAGTAGCACTGGGTATCCAGCACCAGTACATTGATGTTTTCCGTTAAGCTCAGCACATGGTCCAGCCCGCCAAAACCGATGTCGTAGGCCCAGCCGTCGCCGCCGATAAGCCAGATGGACTTGTCCACCAGATAATCGGCGTCGGCCGCCAATTGCCGGCAGTCGGCGTCATCGCGGCCGTTTAGCCGGTCGCGGAGTTCGTCGATTTGCCGTCGCCGCTCCGGTACGGCGACGCGCTGATCCTGCAAACCGTCGAACAACTCGGCCGGCAGCCAGTCCCGTTGCCGCTCAAGCAGTCGCAGGACGCGCCGGCGATGACTATCCACCGTCAGCCGAAAGCCCAGACCGAATTCGGCGTTATCTTCAAACAGGGAATTCGCCCAGGCCGGTCCCCGGCCCTCGGCATTGACGGTATAAGGCGTGGTGGGCAAATTGCCGCCATAAATGGACGAGCAACCGGTGGCATTGGCGATAAGCAGCCGATCCCCATATAACTGGGTCAACAGTTTGATATAGGGCGTTTCGCCGCAGCCCGAACAGGCGCCGGAATATTCAAACAGCGGCGTAATCAGCTGCGAGGTGCGGATATCGATTCGTTCCAGGTCGGTGGGCGCCATCTCCGGTAAGTTAAGGAAGAAATCATAATGCCGCTTTTCTTCTTCCACATGCGTCAACCGCGAGGCCATATTGATGGCCTTGATGTCCGGATCCTGGCGATCCTTGGCCGGGCAGACCTCGACGCACAAATTACAGCCTGTGCAGTCTTCCGGCGCCACCTGCAACACATATTTCCGGCCGCGCATATCCCGCGACTTCACTTCCAGCGACGCCAGCCCGTCAGGGGCGTCCGCCATGGCTTCAGGGGCGACGACCTTGGCCCGGATGGCGGCGTGGGGGCAGGCGGCGACGCAATGATTACATTGGGTACACAATTCCGCTTTCCACAACGGTATCCGTTCGGCGATATTCCGTTTTTCCCAGCGGGTCGTGCCTACCGGCCAGGTTCCGTCCGGCGGCAGAGCCGATACCGGCAGCGCATCGCCCAAGCCCGAAAGCATGGCCGCCGTCACGGTCTTCACAAAATCCGGGGCCGCGTCGGAAACCACCGGCGGACGCATCGGACTCTGCGTGTTCACCGTTTGCAGCGGCACCGCATGCAACGCTTCACGGGTTGCCGCCAATGCCCGCCAGTTGCGTTCCACCACGTCCTGCCCTTTGCTGGCGTAACTGCGGGAAATGGCCGTTTGCAATGCCGCCAGCGCAGCGTCCGGCGGCAAAATTCCGGTCAGTTGGAAAAAGGCCATCTGCATCACGGTGTTTATGCGCGCGCCCAACCGGCATTCGCGGGCGATTTGCGCCGCATTGATAATATAAAACCGTGCCTGCTGACGCCTGAGCAACGCCTGAACTTCCTGGGGCAGGCGGGCCCATACCTCGTCAACGCTGTAAGGGGTATTGAGCAGGAAAATACCCCCTGTCCGCAACCGTTCCACCATGTGGTATTTATCGACGAACTGCATCTGGTGGCAGCCGATGAAATCAGCGCGACTGATAAGATAGGCCGAATTAATAGGATTTTCGCTGACCCGTAAGTGGGATACCGTCAGACCGCCGGCTTTTTTCGAATCGTAGACGAAATAACCCTGGGCGAACAGCGCGGTGCTGTTGCCAATGATTTTGATGTTGTTTTTAGTGGCGGAGACGGTTCCGTCGCTGCCCAGTCCGTAAAACAGCGCTTCCAGTTTGGCGCGGTGCGGCAAATCGGCCTCTGGCAACGGCAGGGACAATTGGGTGACGTCATCGTAAATGCCGACGGTAAAGCGCGGTCTCGGCCGCGGCAAAGCCAGCTCGCTGAAGATGGCCAGCACGCAGGCGGGATCGAATTCCTTCGACGACAAGCCATAGCGGCCGCCAATGGTGCGCGGCAACCGATCCCGCCGGCCCTGGTTATAGGCTTCCGCCAAGGCGGTGGTGACATCAAGATACAGGGGTTCGGCCAGCGCGCCGGGTTCCTTGGTGCGATCCAATACCGCGATGCCGCCTACGCTCTCGGGAATGGCCGCCAGTAAATGCTCGGCCGAGAACGGCCGGTAGAGCCGAACCTTCACCATACCGACTTTTTCGCCGCGCGAGAGCAGGGTGTCGATGACCTCCTCGGCGGTGCCCATGGCCGACCCCATCAGGACAATGACCCGTTCCGCCTGCGGATGGCCGTAATATTCGAAAGGCTGATAGTGTCGGCCGGTCGCTTCGGCAAACGCCGCCATGGCGTCGGCGACATGGCCGTAGGCCTGATCATACCAGGGATTGGTGGCTTCCCTGGACTGGAAATAGGTATCCGGATTGGCGGAAGTGCCGCGAATCGCCGGATGATCCGGAGTCAATGCCCGCCGCCGGTGCGCATCGATGGCCGACTGGGGGAGCAGGCGTCTTAGGGTGTCATCGCCCAATGGCGCAATTTTGTTAATTTCGTGGGACGTCCGGAAACCATCGAAAAAATGAATAAAGGGTAACCGGCTTTGTAGACTGGCTATTTGCGCGATCAGCGCGAAATCCTGCGCTTCCTGGACATTGCCGGCGCACAGCATCGCGCAGCCGGTCTGGCGAACCGCCATGACATCGGAATGATCGCCGAAAATGGACAAGGCATGGGTGGCCACGGTTCGGGCCGCCACATGTAAAACAAAAGGCGTTAGTTGTCCCGCCAGCTTATACAGCGTCGGGATCATCAGCAGCAATCCCTGGGAGGACGTAAACGATGTGGCCAAAGCGCCGGTTTGCAGCGCGCCATGCACCGTGGCGATAGCGCCGCCTTCGGATTGCATCTCCACCACCCGCGGTATGTCGCCCCAAAGATTGGGCGTGCCGGCCTCAGACCAGGCCGAGGCTTGCTCGGCCATAGTGGAGCTGGGGGTGATGGGATAAATCGCGATGACTTCATTGACACGGTAGGCCACCGAGGCGACTGCGTTATTACCGTCTGTGGTGATCATGTTTTACCTTATTTGCTCGGGAATGATAGCCGTAAAAATCATCGGGTTATCATAATTGGCGTCCAGTATAACAGTAGAAACGGCAGGGCATTTTTGCTTTTGTGCGACGAAGGGACTAACCACGGCCAGTTGCTCCGCGGTTTGAATGGCTGGCGTTAAAGTGGAGCCTTCATAAAAAACACCCTACAGGAAGATAAAATGTATAGCCTATCGAAAATCACACCGGCGTTTTGCCATGAGGCGTCGCGGCCGGGGTCCGCCGAGACGCGCACGGTGTTCGTCCATCGCGGCATCCTGCCAATCGCCAAGATGCATAACGAACCTGTCTGCGGGTTATCTGTCGGCTCGGCGCAAAACCGGTTGGCGGTGCCGGCCCGGCCAACCGGGATGGCATATCATGCCGACGGCCAGGCGCCGTTGGCCAATGCTTCCGGGCCGTCCGCGCGGCGTCACGCTGACGCGCGGTTCAAGCCATATACCCTCTGCGGACGGCTGGCGGCCCCGGCGACGTGCCATGCCGGCGACACGGGCGAAAATGCGGATGCCGATCTGTTCGCCCTGGCCCGGCGCGAGGCGGCCGGATTGGTCAATTGCCGTTTTATCGCCGGGAAATACGGTATTACGGATCCGGCCAAGATGCTGGCGCTGCACCAAGCCTCCCTGCAAACCGGCGCTATCGGCAAAGTGCTGGCCGAAGGCGGCAATTGCCGAGATATCATTCAAAGCCATGGCATCGATAACCCCGCCATGCAACGACTCATGCAAGCGTTCATGATGACGTTCCACTGTTTACCGGCCATTGCCAAAGGCGTGTCGGCGACGGAAGTGATAATAAAGCACGGTATCTACCATAAGCAGGAGCAAAGGCGCTTATATATTGTCGCCAAGGCATATCGGGCCGCAAA
Organism: Martelella alba; assembly: GCF_005217455.1. GTDB lineage: Bacteria > Pseudomonadota > Gammaproteobacteria > Enterobacterales > Enterobacteriaceae > Acerihabitans. The sequence goes on along the minus strand of NZ_SZPQ01000002.1, from coordinate 70,519 downwards.
GGCGGCCAGGGGCGGTCTTGTCCCGCCCAAGGTGCCCAAGGTGATCGATTTGCTGAATCTGGGCTTCCATCCCGTCCAATAGGCAAGGAAATAGCGGTGGTATCCGTTGGCGCGCGGTCTTTCCGGGCGGTCATTCGCCGCGTTTCACGCCGCCTGTCCGCTGGCGGCATTCGCCCTCGCGGGCCGCAAAATGGGTCCCGTGCCTGGTGGCCGAGCCGGCTTTGGTGGGCGCGATGTGTTCGGCGGTCAGAATGTAAAGGCGCGATTTGACGCTCGACGCCCGGCCAGGCCGGGTCTACACTGGCACCCTTAAGAATGTTCCTAACCTGGACGTCCGGAGCACATTGATGAAAATGTCTTTGTGGTTTTTGGCAACCGCCGCGTTATTTTTGGTCGCTTGTAGCAGCCAGTCCGATCAGGAGCCCGAGCAGCAAGGCACCGCAGCGCATCTGCCGCCTCAGCAACGGGTGATGTCGGCCATTGAAGCCCAATGCCGATTGGTGGGCGGGATCCTGGCCCCGACCCAGCAACTGGACGGCAGTTCGATTGAAACCTGCCAGTTGGCCAATGGCAAACGATGTGAAGAAGGGACATTACTGAATGGCGCCTGTCCGGCGGGCTGAGCGGACGCCAGAGCGGGCCCGCGCGTCGGCCCGCCAGCGGTATCAGCCATTGAGCAAATTCGGGCAATGTTCCCCTTTGCTGACCTGCGCAAGATTTTGCAGCGTGATTTCACCGATGCCTATCAACGCTTCCTCGGTCAGGAAAGCCTGATGTCCGGTAAACAAAACATTATGGCAAGCCGACAGTCTACGGAACACATCATCCTGTATGACATCGTTGGAATTATCCTCAAAAAACAGATCCCGCTCGTTTTCATAGACGTCCATGCCGAGCGCGCCGATTTTCTGCTGCTTTAGCGATTCAATCGCCGCCTGCGAGTCAATCAGTCCGCCGCGACTGGTATTGATAATCATGACGCCGTTTTTCATTTGCGCGAAAGCTTCGCGGTCGAGCAGGTGATGGTTTTCCGGGGTCAACGGGCAGTGTAGGGTAATGACGTCGGATTGGGCGAACAGGGTAGGCAAGTCGACATATTCGGCGCCCAAGTCCAGAGCCTGCGCGCTCGGATAGGGATCGAAGGCCAAAAGCCGCATACCAAAGCCCTTCAATATCCGCATGGCCGCCACCCCGATTTTGCCCGTACCAATCACGCCGGCGGTGCGGTTATGCATATTGAAGCCGATAAGCCCCTCCAACGAAAAATTGGCGTCGCGGGTGCGTTGATAGGCGCGATGGATACGGCGGTTAAGGCACATCATCATGCCGACCGCGTGTTCCGCCACGGCTTCCGGCGAGTAGGCGGGCACCCGTACCACGGCGATCCCCAGTTTTTTGGCCGCATCCAGATCGACATTATCAAACCCGGCGCAACGCAGCGCGACGGTTTTTACCCCCAGGCCGGCCAGGATTTCCAGGACATCGCGTCCGCCGTCGTCATTGACGAAAATGCAAACCGCGTCGCATCCCTCCGCAGTTTTGGCGGTACGCGGGCTTAACTGAAAATCATAGTATTCCAGTTCATAACCGTAACGCGCATTCACCTGCGACAGGTACTTCAGATCGTAATTTTTGGTGCTGTAAACAGCGACTTTCATAAGCTTTTCTCCATTTGGCGACCGGCGCGGCCATGGCGCCGGCAGGGCGGACATTATCTTTAAGCCAATTATGGTATCTTGCCGGTATCGGAACAACAAAGGAATGGCATGAACAGCATATCCGGTATAGTCAGACGTCTGGTCCTATGCATCGGCCTGTTGCTTGCCACGCTGTCGCTGTTCGCCGCCGCCGCTTGGTACGCCCTGCCGGTATGGCTGCCGGCGCTGGCCGGGCGATACCTGCCCGACGGCGTGCATTTGCGGGTAGCCGAGCGGCCAGTCTGGCGCCGGGGCGGGGTAACGCTGGCGGAGATCGCCCTGCATCGGGGCGACTGTGTCTGGCTGGATGCTGGCGATATCAGGTTCAAGCGCGCAGACGGACTCTGGCGTGTCGGCGCCGGGCGGGTGCGGCTGGACACGACATGCGTTTCCGGCATGCCTGGCGAATCCGGCGGCGATATCCCCTGGCGGGCTATGCTGGATAAGACGCCGCCATTGTCATTGACCATCGAGCGCCTGGACATCGCGCCCTGGGATGCGTACGCCGGCCGACTGGCCATAGAACACCGCCGGTCGGAGACCCGCGCGCGCTACGACGGGGAACGGCTGACGCTGGATGTGCGTGTGCAAGGCGACCGGCTGTCCATCGGACGGGCGCAATTGCGCGACCCGATCAGTCACTTTACCTTGAGCCTGGACGGCGACGCGCGATTATCGCCTCATTTAAACGCCTTGCCGGCGCAGGGATCGGTGCGCGCCGAGCTGTCCTGGCCGGGCGGTATGCCGCTGTCCATGGCGTTGGACTGGCGGCAAAAACACGGCGTGTTTACCATCGATGACCGGCAAACCGGCGCCCGCCTGGCCCGCCTGCCCTGGCGCATCGACGACGGGGATACCCTGGTTATCGCCGCGGGTGAATGGCGCTGGCCTTATGGCGTTCAGCCGCTAAGCGGCAATCTGTCCATCAGTTTGGGGAACTGGCGGGCCGATCTTCCCGCGCTGGATATCTCCGCGCGTATGAATATTCTGACCGGCGGCGTCAAAGGCCGGGCCAACGCGGTATTGAATCTGGGGCCGGGCCGCGTCGGCCTGACCGACAACGCGCTGGATTTCCATTTGACCGGCCAAGCCAATCAGGGCGCGCTGGCCCTTTACGCCACGATCCCCGGCCAGTTGCGCGGTCCGCTTTTCGACCCGACGCTTGTCATGGGGTCGGGTTCGTTGTTGCGGGTGGTGGGGCCGGTGTTAAGCGGGCTGAACATTTCCAGCGCCCGGTTGCCGTTGGCGGGCATGCGGCTTTCATCACAGGGTTTTAACGGCCGATTGCAGGCCATATTGGCAGCCGACGCCGATAAATTGGGACGTTTCACGTTGCACCTGGACGGCCGCGCGAAGGATTTTTGGCCTGATCGGGGTGAATGGCGTTGGCGATATTGGGGGAACGGCCATTTCGCCCCGTTCCGGGCACACTGGCATATCAGCGGCACGGGCAACTGGCTGGCCGACGTTATCGAACTGGATCAATTGAACAGCGGCTTGAGCCAGATAAACTACGGCTTAGCGCGGGTCGATGCCCCCCGTTTGAGCCTGGTTTCGCCTGTACGCTGGCGGCGCGATGCCGCGCAACCGTCCTTTAGCGGCGCGTTGCGACTGACGGCGCGGCGGATAGCCATCCAGCACGGCGGAGAAATGTCGTCGCCCCGCCTGGACGTGCAATTGGACGGCCGCGGCCCCCAGGATTTTCTCTGGTGCGGATGGCTTGGCGCCGGCCCCATGGGGCCGATAAGATTAACCGGCCGCTGGGACGGCCGGCGTTTTCGCGGCCAGGCTTGGTGGCCGCAGCAGCCGTTACGGGTTTTTCAGAGTTTGCTGTCGCCGGGTTTACCCCTGACGCTGCATGACGGCGTTTTCCACGCGCAAAGCGCGTTTTCCGCCGCCGTGGGACAGGGATTCCTGGCCGGCGGCCACGCGGTCGTCAGCCGCGCGGATGTCTGGTACGGTGAAAACCGTCTGCGCGGGATCTCGCTCGGCTTGTCTTACCGGCTACGGGACCAGCGCTGGCAACTGGGGGTAAAAGCGCCCGTTTCCCTTAAAATAGCCTCAATCACCGCGCCGGTGAACTTCGATCATCTGGCGGTCGACGTGCAGGGCTATTATCCTTACGACACCCGCCATCCCCTGACGCTGACGGCGTTTTCGGCGGCGACGCTGGGCGGCGAGATCAGTTTATCGCCTTTAAGTCTGCCCCAGCGGGAAGCGGCGATTATCCGCCTGCGCTCGTTGGAAACCAGCGATCTGATTACCGCGCTCAATGTGCGGCAGTTCGCATTGTCCGGACGGATCAGCGGCGAGTTGCCGGTGGATTTCGCCGATCCGCGCGGGTATATTCGCCGCGGCCGGCTAACCAACGACCGGGCGATGACCCTGCGTCTGGACCCGCAGTTCGCCGACCAGATAGCCGGACGCAACCTGGCCACCGGCGCCGCCATCGGTTGGTTGCGCTATCTGGAGATAAGCCGTGTCCGCGCCGCTGTGGCGCTGGATCGCCGGGGAAATTTACTGTTACAGGCCCAGTTAAGCGGACGCCACCCGCAAAACGGGATCAGGCGAGAGGTGCGGTTAAACTACCGGCACGAGGAAAATGTGTTCCAGCTCTGGCGCAGCCTGCGCTTCGGTACCCAGGTGGAACAGACGCTGGAGAAACAGGCGGCTTTGCCTGAGGGGGCGGCAAGATGACGACGATAAGGACGGCTTGGGGACGGTTGTGCCTGCTGGCGGCCGCGACGGCGGCGGTGTCTTGTACGCCCCGCATTGAGCTGGCGATGCCCAGCCAACCGATCACGATTAATATGAATGTCAAGATTGAGCATGACATTACCGTGAAGGCGGACCGGCAAAGCGTGGCGTTGTTGCGGCCGGTCTTATGTCCCGGGGTGCAAAACTGTCCGGCGACCAACCAAAAAAGCGCATCCGGAGATGCGCAAGGCAGCCCGACTGACCAATAATCGAGGGTAATTCACCTTCAGGCGGCGATGATGCCGCTTATCAGGGATTTGGCTTCGCTCTGGGCTTTGGTGGCCACTTCGGGACCGTAGGCCACGCCTTCCACGTACACGAATTCCACGTCGGTCATGCCAAGGAAACCCAGGAACAAACGCAGGTACGCGGTGACCAGATCGCTTGGGGTATCTTTATGCACGCCGCCCCGGCTGGTGAGGACGATGACGCGTTTGTTTTTGACCAGGCCTTCCGGACCCTGTTCGGTGTAACGGAATGTCACGCCGGCGCGGGCGATAAGATCGAAGTAGTTTTTCAACTGGGTTGAAATATTGAAATTGTACATCGGCACCGCGATAACCACGGTATCATGGGCCTGTAGTTCGTTTATCAGCGCATCCGACAACGTCAGGGCGTCCTGTTGGCGGGGCGTCAAGGTTGCGTCGGCCGGCCGCAGGGCGCCGACCAGCTCGCCGTCCAGTACCGGTATCGGCTGGGCGGCCAGATCGCGAACGGTCACCTGATCGCCGCTATGGGTCTGCTGCCACTGTTCGATAAAGAAGTCGGCCAAATGGTTGGATTGGGAAAACGTGGCCAAAATACTGGATTTCAGAACTAACACCTTACTCATCTCATTCATTCCTTATTCTTGATCGGGTAACCGACCCATTGGGCAATGAAGGATACTTTATGGATTAACGCCGGCCAGTGATAGCGCAATATTTCGAGCTGTTTGTTCGAATAATCTGAACAACCCGGCGGGCGGTTAAGTCGGCGGGCCGGATATGCTAAGCTTGCGCCATGACACAAGTAGGGCCGGCGGCTACCGTCGCCGGTTGCAGGTTAAGGAAAGAAACAGTGAAGTCATCGTTAGCGGCGTTGTCCGCATCGCTAGAGTCCGTAATGCTTTGCGATAAAACCCCATTGCGCCGCCGTTTACAGGGCGCGATGAACGTAAGCCGGCCAGAGGCGCGGCTCGCCGCCGCCGACCAGATTGCCGCGGATATCCGCGTGTCCGCGGAGCGCGCCGCCCGCCGGCGGGCGGCGGTGCCGACCGTCGATTATCCCGGCCAGTTGCCGGTCAGTCAGAAACGCGCTGATATCGTGCAAGCCATCCGCGACAACCAGGTCGTGATCATCGCCGGCGAAACCGGCTCCGGCAAGACCACGCAGATCCCCAAAATGTGCCTGGAACTGGGGCGGGGCATCACCGGGATGATCGGCCATACGCAGCCGCGCCGTTTGGCGGCGCGCAGCGTGGCCGATCGCATCGCCCAGGAAATGTCGGTACCGCTGGGGGAAGCGGTGGGTTATAAGGTCCGTTTCAATGACAATATCAGCGACAATACCCTGATAAAACTGATGACCGACGGTATCCTGCTGGCGGAGATCCAGCAGGACAGGCTATTGATGCAATATGACACCCTCATTATCGACGAGGCTCACGAACGCAGCCTGAATATCGACTTCATCCTTGGCTATTTGCGCCAGTTATTGCCCAAACGGCCGGATTTGAAGGTGATTATCACTTCGGCGACCATTGATCCGGCCCGGTTTTCCCGACATTTCAACCAGGCGCCCATTATTGAGGTATCTGGCCGCACCTACCCGGTCGAGGTCCGCTACCGGCCATTGGCGGAAAACGACGGCGACGGCGATCTGATGCAAGGCCTCTTTGATGCGGTGGCGGAGCTGGACCGCGAAGCGCCGGGGGATATCCTGATATTCATGAGCGGCGAGCGTGAAATCCGCGATACCGCCGACGGCTTGAACAAACTGGAGTTGCCGCACACCGAGATTCTGCCGCTTTACGCACGGCTTTCCAACAGCGAGCAGAACCGCATTTTTCAACCGCACACCGGCCGTCGTATCGTCCTGGCCACCAATGTGGCCGAGACGTCGCTCACCGTGCCGGGCATCCGCTATGTCATCGACCCCGGCACGGCGCGCATCAGCCGCTATAGCTTTCGTACCAAGGTGCAGCGCCTGCCCATCGAACCGGTTTCCCAGGCGTCCGCCAACCAGCGTAAGGGGCGGTGCGGACGGGTGGCGGCCGGCATTTGCATCCGGTTGTATTCCGAGCAGGATTTTCTCGGCCGCCCGGCATTCACCGATCCGGAAATTCTGCGCACGCATCTGGCATCCGTTATCCTGCAAATGACCGCGCTGGGATTAGGCGATATCGCCGCTTTCCCGTTCGTGGATGCGCCGGATAAGCGGCAAATCCAGGACGGGGTACGCTTGCTGGAAGAGCTGGGCGCCCTGGCGGAACCGTCCCCGCGGGGATATCGCTTAAGTGCCGTCGGCCGGCAATTGGCCCAGTTACCCCTGGATCCCCGTTTGGCGCGGATGGTGCTGGAGGCCCGCAACAGCGGGTGCGTTCGCGAAGTGATGGTCATCGCCGCCGCCTTGTCCATTCAGGATCCCCGGGAACGGCCGTTGGATAAAAAACAGGCCGCTGATGAAAAGCATCGCCGCTTCGCCGACAAAGAGTCGGATTTTCTGTCGTTCGTCAGATTGTGGGACTATGTGCAGGAACAGCAGAAACTGCTGCCCGCCAGCCAGTTCCGCAAACTATGCCGCACCGATTTTCTCAGTTATTTGCGGGTGCGGGAATGGCAGGACGTATACACCCAGTTGCGCCAACAGGTGAAAACCCTTGGCCTACCGGTCAACACGGCGCCGGCGGATTACCGCGGCCTGCATTGCGCGCTGCTGGCCGGCTTATTGTCCCATATCGGCCAAAAAGACGCCGACAAACACGAATATACCGGTACGCGGAATGCCCGGTTCGCCATCTATCCCGGATCAGGACTGTTCAAGAAGCCGCCCAAATGGACCGTGGCCGCTGAACTGGTGGAAACCAGCCGGCTGTGGGGGCGCATCGCGGCGCGCATCGAACCGGAATGGATTGAGCCGCTGGCCCAGCATCTGATCAAGCGCAGCTACAGCGAACCCCACTGGGAAAAGGCGGCCGGCGCAGTCATGGCGCTGGAGAGGGTCACATTACTGGGGTTGCCCCTTGTGGTCGGACGCAAGGTCAATTACAGCGCCATCGACCCGGTGCTCTGCCGTGAACTGTTTATCCGCCATGCGCTGGTGGAAGGCGATTGGGTCACCCGCCACGCTTTTTTTCACGCCAATCGACGACTGCTGGGGGAAGTGGAAGAACTGGAGCACAAATCCCGCCGCCGGGACATCCTGGTGGATGACGAGACCTTGTTTGCTTTTTATGACCAGCGCATCGGCCGCGAGGCGATTTCGGCCAGGCACTTCGATCAGTGGTGGAAAATTGCCGCCCGGCAGGATCCGGAGCGGCTGAATTTTGCCAAAAACATGCTGATCAAAGACGGCGCCGAGCGGATCAGCGCGCTGGATTACCCCAACTACTGGCAGCAAGGCAATCTGCGGTTGCGCCTAAGCTACCAGTTCGAGCCGGGCGCCGACGCCGACGGCGTCACGGTGCATATCCCCCTGCCTTTGCTCAACCAGGTATCCCCTCAGGGATTCGACTGGCAGATTCCGGGGGTACGGCGCGAATTGGTCATCGCCCTGATTAAATCCTTACCGAAAACGTTACGTCGTAACTTTGTTCCCGCCCCCAACTACGCCGAGGCCTTCCTTGAACGGGTGGCGGCCGGAGAAGGCGCGTTACTGGACGCGCTGGAACGGGAATTGCGCCGCATGAGCGGTGTGACCGTCGATCGGGACGCCTGGCAATGGGACCAGGTGCCCGACCACCTGAAAATGACCTTCCGGGTGGTGGACGAACAACACAAAACCCTGCGGGAAGGCAAGGATCTCGATGTGCTGAAACAGCAGCTCAAGGCCCATGTACAACAGACATTGTCCGCGGTGGCGGATGAAGGCATCGAACAGCGGGATTTGCATATCTGGAGCTTCGGCGAATTGCCTCAGCGATATGAACAGAAAAAAGGCAACTATTCGCTGAAGGCTTACCCGGCGCTGGTGGACGACAAAGACAGCGTCGCCATACGCTTGTTTGAAACCGAACACGACCAGCGGCGCGCCATGTGGCTCGGTACCCGGCGGCTGTTGCTCATCAATATTCCTTCGCCCATTAAATACCTGCATGAAAAACTGCCTAACAAGGCCAAACTGGGGCTGTATTTCAATCCCTACGGCAAGGTCATGGCGCTTATTGACGACTGCATCGCCTGCGGAGTGGACAAGTTGATGGCGGACCGGGACGGGCCGGCCTGGAACGAAACCGGTTTCGCCGCTTTGCAGGAATATGTTCGCGCCAATTTGAACGGCGTGGTGGTGGATATCGCCATACAGGTTGAACAAATCCTGACCTTGGTGTTCGCCATTAATCAGCGATTGAAAGGCCGGGTGGACATTTCCCTGGCATTGGCGCTGTCGGATATCAAAAGCCAAATGGGCGGGCTTATCTACCGCGGTTTCGTCACCGGCAATGGCTGGCGGCGCTTACCGGATACCCTGCGTTACCTGCGGGCTATTGAGCGGCGTTTGGAAAAATTGCCCATCGACCCTCACCGGGATCGGGCGCAAATGCTAAAAGTCGAGCAGGCGGAGCAAAGTGTGCGGACCTGGCTGGACAAATTGCCCCCGGCCCGCCGGGAAGATGACGATGTGCGGAATGTTCGCTGGATGATTGAGGAGTTGCGGGTCAGTTATTTCGCGCAACAGTTAGGCACCCCGCACCCCATCTCGGAAAAGCGCATACAGCAGGCCATGGAGGGCATTCAGCCGTGAAACGGCCGGCGGCGGCCCGGCGTATCACCATCCGTTGATCGCTTTAGCGGCCGCCGGTAAGCGTCGATGATAGACGTCCAGGGTTATTTGCCGGTTTTGCGCACGGCGCCGGTCGCGGTTTTGCCGCCGGCGGACAGCGCCAGCAACTCGCCGCGGATGGCGGTTACCGCCAAGGCCCGGTTATCCGCCCGGTAGCGATCTTTGGCGGCGGGGGCGGAGCTTTGTATGGCAATCAGTTGCCAGCCGGCGGGGGTATTGAGCATCAGCGGCGAACCGCTGTCGCCGGGCAAGGTGTTGCAACGGTGGGACAATACCGCGTTTTGCGCCCAACCGGTGACCTGGCAATCCTGATGCACATACAAGGTATTCAAATGATCTTCCGGATAGCCGGCCTGGGTCACCCGACGGCCGTCCTGTTTCATTTGCCGGGTCAACTGCTGGCGGTCGCCTTGCCATATCGGCAACGGCGTTATCTTGGCGAAGGGTTTTTTTAACCGGATCAGCGCGAAATCGTAAGCCGCCGCTCCCGGCGGGACTATCCAGCCGTCGCCGTCCGGTTTGAGCCTTTTGCCCAGATCTTTGTCCACCAGCGTTTCAATGGCGCTGCTTTGATAGCGCCAATGCTGTTTAACGGCGATAAAGCGGATCATCACGGCCTGATCGATAACCCCAGGCGGCGCCAGCACGCAGTGACCGGCAGTGAGTGCCAGGTGAGGCGAAATCAGTGTGGCGGTGCAAAGGTTGCCGCTGGCGGTTTCAACCTGACCTATCGCTTGCCAGGGGAAGGCATCGGGCTGGCTGACGGGGTGGCGATGATCATGACCGAAGAACAGCGTTTTTTGCTCTTTGGTGAGTCCGGCGGCGGTCGCGTTGCTGATACCCAAACATGATAGACAGAGCAGCAATAGCGGGAGATGGCGCATAAACAGGCATGCCTTCAGAAAAGTGAGGATATCATCCATGAGAAAATATCATTCCTTATAGTTGACATCGATGAGATTGAGCTGAAATCGCGCGGCATTTCAGCGCACTAAGATAGACACCATCCGATGGAGCACACGTCCTGATGAAGAATGCGCGGGACTAGAGGTAAAAAAAAGCGCTGACGATCGCGCAAACGATCAGACACCCCAAAATGATTTCATACATATAGCGGCGCAGCATAGGTGAGGCCCTAAAGAAAGCGACACCCGAGAAAACGGGTGTCGTCTAGCTAAAAATAACTCGCTAAAATGACTACTTCTTCAGCTTCCATAGCCGCACTTCTGTGGCCGGACCCGCACGGCGCTTACGCCTTATTCAGGTCGAAAGCTTATTTGGCAGCCGGAGCGGCGGTTTTAGCGGCAGCGGCCGGAGCGGCTTTCTTATGGACTTTTTTGACGTGTTTTTTAGCGGCTTGGGCGGTTTGCGCCGGAGCGGCTTTCTTATGCACTTTCTTTACATGCTTTTTAGCGGCTTGGGCGGTTTGCGCCGGGGCGGCTTTCTTATGCACTTTCTTTACATGCTTTTTAGCGGCTTGAGCGGTTTGAGCCGGTGCTTTCTTGGCTTTTTTAACGCGTTTTTTATGGTGAACGGCTTTAGCCGGCGCAGCGGGAGCAGCGGAAGTGGTGGCCGTTGCCGGAGCGGTGGTGGAGGTTGCGGCATCAGCGGCGAAAGCGACGCTGGACAATCCCATGGCGGCTGCAACAACCATTGCAAGTACTTTTTTCATCGTCAAATCCTCAGAATTGCGGTTTCTAATTACAACCCCGGACTGGGGCCGGTGACCAAACAATAGGGGATTGCCGGAACACTGTCCGTGAGTGTTTGGTATCGGCGTGTAACCAAATGTACAAACGGATGGGGCCTGGCGAACGGCGATATTTCCCTCCCTGGCGGCACGGCCTTCGGCGGCGCCGGCGGACCGTTGACGAACGCCGCGGCAAAGGGCGTCTTGACGTAAGCGTCATTCTCGTCAGAAACCGCGTAAATATGAAATATTCATTCATTTGACCTGTATAGACTCTCCTCCTGCGAAAGAAAAAAGATGTAAAGCCAATACCACGAGGAGGCCAGCACCGTGTTTCCCACCGACCCTAGCGCACATATCTCTTTCCGGGGGCTGCACGGTTATCGGCGTGCGGTTGAAGGCCCCTCAGCCGCCGAAACGTCGATGGATCGCGCCGCCAGGCGTAAAACCTATTACGCGGCGTGGGAACAATGGGAAAAAGACGCCGGCAATAACGAGCGCCGCGGTATGGCGGTGGCGAGGATGAAGGATTGTTTGAAGCGAAAGGCGGCGGAGCTCGATCTTAAATCGCTCTCGCTGGCCGCGCTGCCGGACCTTTTGCCCCCCTGCGAAAGCCTGATGGTAACCGACAATCGGCTTACGGCATTGCCCGGGTCGCTGCCGGGAAATCTCAGGATATTGCAGGCCGGGAACAACCTGCTGTCCGCGTTGCCGGACGGCTTGCCCGACGGTCTGGAGAAAATCGAAGTCCAGCACAACCCCCTGAACGCGTTGCCCGCCGCATGGCCGGTCGGACTAACGTATCTGGATATCGGGCAATGCCATTTCACTACGTTGCCGGAGAGTCTGTTTCAACTCTCCGACGCGTGTTGTGTTTGTGTTCCCCAGTTGGCGCTGACCGAAACGGAACGACTTCGGGTATGGCGGCGGATCAATCGCGTCGATTACCGTGGTCCCTGGTTCCTGGATAGCCTCAGTTGGCTGCGTCCGCTGAATGTCACGGTGGCGACCTGGTTTACGCCGGAACACATGAGCGCGGTGGAAAGCCGTTGGCACGATATCGTCCAAGAGGAAAACACGGCGGCGTTTCATCGATTCCTGATCCGGTTGGGAAATAGCGACAGCGCAAGAGGCGTTGCCGAATTCGGGCGGCAGGTGGCCGACTGGTTGTCGATGCTCGCCCATTCGCCGGAACTACGCGAAAAAACGTTCGCGGTGGCGCTGACCGCCACGGAAACCTGCGAGGATCGCGTAATCCTGGCCTATAACGATATGCAAAAAACCAAGGCGCTTCACGATGTGGAGACCGGGCGGTACGACACATCGCTACCCGACTTGATCACCCTGGGGCGGCAAATGTTTCGCCTGGCGCGGCTTGAGGAAATTGCGCGGGCCCATGTCGCCGCGGCGGAAAAACAGGGGAAAAAGATCGATGAGATCGCGGTTTATCTCGCTTATCAAATCAAAACCAGCAAACCTTTGCGCCTGGCCATGATGGCGGAACACATAAAATACTTCCATCTGGCCGATATCTCGCCGGACGATTTGCGCCACGCCAGAGCCAAGGTGGCGCTACGGGAAATTGAGGAATTTCCGGCCTGGCTGGCGCAGTGGAAGCCTTGGCAATCCGTGTTGCGGCGTATTGACGCCACACGTTGCGCCGCCGCCGTGCGGGAGCGGCATGCCGTATTGGAGAAGGACTTCGCCGAAAAACTGGCCTCGCGCTTGCGTGAAGCGCATCTTACGCATGATGAGGACGCCCGGCGCGTCATCGGCCGGATAGTTCTGGACGAAATAGACCACGAGATTGATTGTCGGCTTAGCCGGGAAATTCTTATCGCCAGGAATCTGCTGGCCTTAACGGAAGAGCAGTCCTGTGATATCAGTCGCCATGCCGTCTATTACAATCGCTACTACCGGGTATGGCATGCCTGGGCGAAGGGCGCGGAAGAGAATGAACAGCGCGCCGAAGCGGTATTGCTGCTCAAGGCCTGTCTGGAAAAAGAAACCGGCGATCTTGACCTGTCATCGCTGCTGTTGCGATCGCTGCCGAACGCGTTGCCGCCCTGCGCCCACTTGCGGGTGGCGGGCAACGCGCTCTCCGCGCTGCCGGACCGGTTACCGGAAGGGCTGAAAACGCTGGTCGCTTACGACAACCAGTTGACATCGTTGCCGGACACTTTGCCGGAGGGGCTGAAAACGCTCATCGCTTACAGCAACAGGCTGACATCGCTGCCGGATACCTTGCCGGAGGGGTTGCAGGGGCTTGATGTCAGATTCAATCCGCTGGCGTCGCTGCCAGAGAGGTTGCCTGGCGCATTGTCCACGCTGGACGCCAGCCGTTTCCAGTTCACCACGGTGCCCGAATCCGTATTTCGACTGCCCGAGCGCAGCCGCATCCGCCTACAGCATACTCCTTTCCCCGAGCCGACGCGGTTGGCGCTGTGGCGGCGTATCTACCAGCCCGACTATCGCGGGCCCTCTTTCGCCGACTGCCTGCGCTGGATTCGCCCGCTCAACGTGACGGTGGCGGCCTGGCTGCCGCCGCGGCAAAGAAAGGCCGCGGAGAATCGCTGGGCGGAATTTGTGGCACAAGACAACGCGGCGGCGTTCCATCTTTTCCTGAATCGGCTGTGGGCCATCAAAAACACAAGCATCGTGCCCGATCTGGAACGCCGGGTTATCGCGTGGCTGGGCAAGCTTGCCGATTCGCCCGCGTTGCGCAAACTGACCTTCGCCATCGCCCGCGAAGCCGAGAAAGGCGGCGATCGGGTGGTAGTCCTGATGTACGGCGAAATGCAAAAGGCGCTGGTGGTACATGAGATCGAAATCGGTCGGTATGATACGGCGTTGCCGGAGTTAATCGCCCTGGGTCGGAAAATGTTCCGCATGGAGCAATTGGAACGGTTTGCCCGACAAAAATTGGCGACCTTGGCCGAACAGGGTGACGCGGTGGATGAAATCGCCATTTATTTGGCCTACCAGATACGTATTAGCGAGTCGCCGCAATCCTCTTTATTGACTGGCAGGTCAAGAGGATACAGCCAAAACGGTGTGACGGCGGATGAACTGCGCCGGGCGCGCGCCGTTGTGGCGACCAGTGAAGAGCAGCAGTTTCCAGCCTGGCTGGCGCAATGGGAGCCTTGGCAGAAGGTGATGCGGCGCATTGAAACGCCACGTTATGATGCGGCCGCCAGTAAGCGCGCGGCCATTTCCGCGTCGGACGATCCTACCCGCTTGGCGCTTATCCGCGCTATCGATATGGCGTTGACCGAGGAAGTGCTGGCTGCCCGTCGACTGACCCTGACGCGGAATAAAAGCCTTAAGTTCGGGACATTTATCAGCACGTTTATTGAATGGTTCGCTACCCGCTTGTTCACCGATGGGAAAGGGAAGCACGGTTGATGGGCCAGCGGTAGAGTAACCGGGCGCCCCCCAACGGGCTGTTGTCGGCAATCACCTGACCTTCGTGGGCCTGGGCGATGGACCGGACAATGGCCAGCCCCAATCCGCAACCGCCGGTGCTTCGGTCCCGGCTGGGATCAAGCCTCACAAAAGGCTCAAAGATGCGCTGTCGCTCGTTTTCCGGGATTCCGGGACCGTCGTCGTCCACTTGCAGGAAGCCGTAACCGTCGTCGGCGCCCAATTTCACGCTGATCATTTGCTGGCTGTAGCGCAGCGCGTTGTTGACCAGATTATCCAAGACCCGCTCCATCAGCCGGGCGTCAACCTGGCCGAACTCGCCGCCGTTGGGAATATCCTGATGAATAACGCGCTCACTGTGCACCAGCCGGGTATCGGCCAGTTTCTCCCGCAGCCAGTCGGGCAAATTCACCGACGAGAGATTCAACGTGACTTGCGGCCGGTCAAGCCGGGCGAATGTCAGCAGTTCGTCAATCAATCCCTCCAACTGGGTGACATCGTGATTCAGCCGTTCCAATTCCTCGGCGGACACGCCCTCGCTCATGGCCAGCCGATAACGCAGCCGCACCAGCGGCGTGCGCAATTCATGGGCGATATTGTCGATAAGCTGTTTTTTACTGGCGATCAGGGTATTGACGTTGTCCGCCATCTGGTTGAAAGCCACCCCAAGCCGGTAAAGGCTTGAGGCATTATCGAAATGGATGCGCTCCTCCAGAAAACCCGCCCCGAAACGTTGCGCCGCCACCTCCAGCTTCAACATGTCCTGCCAATGCGGCCGCATCCAGATAAAAACGGGCAGGGCCAACGACAAGCCGATGAAAACCAGCAGCGCCAGGTCCAACAAGCGCATTTCATGAATAAAGAACAAATAGGGAATGGGACCCACCGACAACACATAATTGCTTCGGGGGATCCGTTGGATGAAGGTATATTCGTCATCCAGCGCGACGATTTCCCCTCGGCGCAATTGCAGATCATCCCGCGGCGAAAGCTGATATTTTTTTAATGGTTCAATGTGCAAACTGAACGACAGGTTCAGATCCAGTTTATTGATGGTTTTGTTCCAGTCGCGGGGCGGGATAGTGCGCAACTCGTTACGCATCAGATACAGCGAGCTTTTCATCAGGTCGTCCATGGACTTCCTGCCGGCGCGCTCGGCGGTGACTTTATAGACCAGTCCGACCAACAGCGTCATGACCAGAAAACACACGAAGAGCAGCAGATAGAACTGGATGAACAACTTCCTCATAACCGGGCGCTCTCCCAGGCGTTCGGCGCGAACAAATAGCCTTTATTGCGAACAGTCTTGATGCGAAACGGCTCCAGCGCGTTGTCGTAAAGTTTTTTCCGTAGCCGCGATATGGCCACATCAATACTGCGATCAAGACCGTCATAGCTCACCCCGCGCAGATTTTTCAACAAGGCTTCGCGATCCATGATTTTTCCGGCATGGGTGGCCAGCTCCCAAAGCAGTTCAAAATCCGAGGTGGACAACGTGATGTTTTCATTGCCGAGCACCACCTCCCGGTTGGTTAAATCGATGCTCAGCTGACCGAAATGCAAAACACTGCCGACGGCGCCGGCCGGGGCGGCCGGTTCGCGGGCCGTTGCGGAATTCTGGCGAAGATGCAACCGTAGACGCGCCAGTAATACCGCGGGCGGCGTGGTTTTGAGAATATAATCGTTAGCGCCCATCTCCAATGACAGAATATGGTTCATGTCGCTATCAAGGGATGTCAGCAGAACGATGGGACCGTGGTAGAGCGGACGCAAA
This sequence comes from Martelella alba, assembly GCF_005217455.1. Taxonomy (GTDB): domain Bacteria; phylum Pseudomonadota; class Gammaproteobacteria; order Enterobacterales; family Enterobacteriaceae; genus Acerihabitans. Next base: position 54,198 of record NZ_SZPQ01000002.1, on the reverse strand, counting down.
TCCCGGCACAGGGTCATGCCGTCCTTGCCAGGCAATAAAATGTCCAACAGCACCAGATCGGGTTTTTCGCGGATGATCACGTCTTGCGCGCGATCTCCCCGCCCTTCGAGAATAACCTCGAAATCATGTTTGGCAAGCCAAGCGGCGATAAGGTTGCCGACATCAGCGTCATCTTCCACAAAGACTATTTTATTCATCGTGACGGTAATCTGCATACAAAGGGCGAAAGAAACAATAGGGGTCCATCGTTTCAAAATGCCGGCAAACCGGCCTTCAAATTTGAAGCGGTATGAGCATAACGCCTGTCGGGGGGATCCGCCATCGGATAAACATGAAGAAGTCTTGCCGACATCAAAAATAATAAAATTCCGGTGTGACGCTAAACAAAATATTACCATTGCGGCATTCACGCTTATGGGGTCTGTTGCGGCATGGCCTGTTCTGTTGTGGTATAGTGTCAACGTGTCTTATTGTCGGACGGATGACTGCGGCGGGAAGGAGGTGCGGCGAAATGGCAAGATACCGGCTACATGCTGAGGCTCCTGACGAGAAGCTTTGCTTTGATTACACCCATTACCTGTCGGCCAGTTGCAAAAAGCGCTGGAGTTTTATCGACGCCATTTACGGCGTCATGCCGATTTTCGGCATCGTCACCAAACGGCCGTCCGCGCACACGCAGACCCGTCAGGAGCGGTTCAAGGCGCTGGCGCTCCAGGTGCTTTCCACTCAAGTCAACGACGAAACCAATATCATCCGGCTAATTGCCTTGGCGCGGCGTCAGGGTATCGGTCGGATCGATATCCGCTTGCCTTATGCGCTGGAAAATGAACAGCTTGGCGCTATCCGGCGGGAATATGGCGAATCGCTGTCGCTGCGTCAGCATGACGAACGGTTGTCCATTCATCTGTCGGGCGCATCGGAACAACCCGCCGCCTGAGCTGTAATAAAGAGGGCAAGGGGGAACTTGCCCTTTCTCTATGTCTAACCGGCGCTTATTTAAACAGATCCGCGGAAACGGTGACGTTGCCGCCGCTCTGATTCTGCTCCCACTGGCGGGTGATATGATAATATTTCGCGCCTTTTTTGGCGGCTTGTCGCGCCACTTCATTGGAGATGTCGGTGATACTGTTATAGTGGCCGGTGAAGGTCACTGAGTCGAAAGGCACCATCTGCGCGGCGGTGATTTTGTTGACTTCCTGGATCTTGGTGCCGTCCGGCAACGTTACAGTGTAACGGCCACCAGCGGTCGATTGGGTTTCGAAGAAACGACCGACATTGGACGCCGGCGAGGCGGAGGAGGCCACACCCGGTATTTCCACCTTGGCGGCCGCGGCGCCGCCGGCAGCCAGAGCCGCGCGGCCGGCATCGGAATCCGCCGGTATGGCGTCGGGATCCTGCACGACCCGTTTCGGCGCGTTGGCTTTATAAATGAAGGCCGTGACATATTGATTGCCGCCTTCATTGGCGTCAATCTGCCGCACGATATAAAAAGACGCGGCGCCTTTCTCCCTGGCCAGTTTGCTGATTGCGTCGTTGACATCGGGCTGGCTGTGGTAAAGGCCTTTGATGGTCACCGTGTCGAACGGCTCAAGCAGATTGGCTTCGGCCTTGGGTAATTCCTTGACACCGTTGAATACGCGGTATTGGGTGGCGGTGGAGGCGGCCGGCGCGTCCTTGTGGTACAGGTCGGCGGTGACCCGCCAGTTGCCGCTGCTGCTGGCGTCATTGATGCCCTGAATATAGTAGGCGTAGGCGCCGAGTTGGTCGGCGCGTTTGGACACCGCGTCGGAGGCATCGCCGATGGAAATGAATCGGCCGGTAATATTGATCCTATCAAAGGGCTGCAGGCTGGCTGCCTTTTCCGGTGTCAGCTCTTGGGCGGCCTGCACCGACACGGTTGTCAATGTCAGTAACGCTGAGGCCAGTATGGTGTTCTTCAGCTTCATAAAAAGTCCTTTCGACGTACGCTTTCACGCTATATCCGCCAAATTGCGCATCGCCTCTTTGCCGGCCGCGTTCGCGCATCCCGGCCGCATCGCCCGCCATGTGGCCGGGGATGAAGCAAAGACATCCTGTCTCTTACCGGGGGCCCGCCGCTGGCGGGTCAAATTCGCTCCCGACGAATTTGTCGCTCACTGCCGTCGCGATGCGACGCAACACATTTAGGGTATAAACATGCTGAACTGTTGATGTATAACAGATAGCTGCCGATTATGGCATGTAATAATAGCGAGTGTCTCAGTAATTTATGTCAACAGGGAGAACAATTGCGTGAGACCGGCGGTTAGCGGCGGTTTTCCAACAAAAAAGTTGTTTACCGCGGCGCCGGATGGACCGAGGTTTTTATTTTGAGTAGGTTAGTATATGACACAGGCGAAGTAATCCTTGGCTCTGTTGTATGGCATATTTGGCATTTGGGTCAGGATGACGGTTATTTCCTAATAAAAAACAGCTAAAAGGTAAAGCTATGCGAATTGGTGTACCCAAAGAACGTCTGGCCAATGAGGCCCGCGTTGCCGCAACGCCTAAGACCGTGGAACAATTGCTGAAACTGGGATTCACAGTGGCGATTGAAAGCGGGGCGGGAAAATCGGCCAGTTTCGAGGATGCCGCGTTTCAGGCGGCGGGCGCCGCCGTCACAGATACCGCCGACGTCTGGCAAGCCGATATTATCCTTAAAGTCAACGCGCCCACCGATGAGGAAATCCCGCTTATCAAGAGCGGCGCGACTTTGTTGAGTTTTATCTGGCCGGCGCAAAACCCCGCTCTGCTGGAAAAGCTTTCCGCTAAAAATATTACCGTCATGGCGATGGATTCCGTGCCGCGCATCTCCCGCGCCCAATCCCTGGATGCCTTGAGTTCCATGGCCAATATCGCCGGTTATCGCGCCATTGTGGAAGCCGCGCACGAATTCGGCCGCTTCTTTACCGGCCAGATCACCGCCGCGGGCAAAGTGCCGCCGGCCAAGGTGCTGGTTATCGGCGCGGGCGTGGCGGGATTGGCGGCGGTCGGCGCGGCCGGCAGCTTGGGCGCCATCGTTCGCGCATTCGATACCCGCCCAGAAGTAAAAGAACAAATCAAAAGTATGGGCGCCGAATTCCTGGAGGTGGATTTCGAAGAAGAGGCCGGCAGCGGCGACGGTTACGCCAAGGTCATGTCGGCGGCTTTCATCAAGGCGGAAATGGAATTGTTCGCCGCCCAGGCCAAAGATGTCGATATTATTGTCACCACCGCGCTGATTCCCGGTAAACCGGCGCCGAGGCTTATCACCAAAGACATGGTCGAGTCCATGAAAGCCGGCAGCGTTATCGTCGACCTGGCGGCGCAAAACGGCGGCAACTGCGAGCTTACCGTGGCCGATACCGTCACTGTGACCGAGAACGGCGTGCGCATCATCGGTTATACCGATTTGCCCAGCCGTCTGCCCACTCAGTCGTCCCAATTGTACGGCACTAACCTGGTTAATTTACTTAAACTGCTCTGTAAAGAGAAAAACGGCGAAATCGTGGTGGACTTTGAGGATACCGTAATTCGCGGCGTTACCGTCGTCAAAAACGGCGAACTGACCTGGCCGGCGCCGCCCATCAAAGTCTCCGCCCAGCCGCAGCAAGCCAAGCCGGCCGAACCCGCCGCGGCCAAGGCCGAGAAGAAGCCCGCCTCGCCGCTGAAAAAATACATCATTTTGGCCGTGGCCATTTTGCTGTTCGGCTGGCTGGCCAGCGTTGCGCCGCGCGACTTTCTTTCGCATTTCACGGTCTTCGCCCTGGCGTGCGTAGTGGGATATTACGTCGTCTGGAACGTCAGCCATGCGTTGCATACCCCGCTGATGTCGGTCACTAATGCCATATCCGGGATCATTGTGGTCGGCGCGTTATTACAAATCGGACATGGGGGGTGGGTGTCTTTCCTGTCGTTTATTGCCGTGCTGATAGCGAGCATCAATATATTCGGCGGCTTCACCGTGACTCAGCGCATGCTGAAAATGTTCCGTAAAAATTAAGGGGTTGATCCATGTCTGAAGGATTGGTGACGGCGGCATATATTGTTGCTGCTATATTGTTTATTTTCAGCCTGGCCGGGTTGTCCAAACACGAGACATCAAAACAGGGCAATCTGTTTGGCATCATCGGGATGTTTATCGCTTTGCTGGCGACCATATTAGGGCCGCATACCAGTAATATCGGCTGGATCATCGTCGCAATGGCGATAGGCGGCAGTATCGGCGTTTATCTGGCGCGCAAGGTTGAAATGACCGAGATGCCCGAACTGGTGGCGATACTGCACAGTTTCGTCGGTCTCGCGGCGGTATTGGTGGGCTATAACAGCTACCTCAGCCACGGCGAAATAGTGAGTCCGGTGATGGTCAATATCCATCTGACCGAAGTCTTTTTGGGCGTGTTTATTGGTGCGGTAACCTTTACCGGCTCGGTGGTGGCATTCGGTAAACTGCGCGGTAAAATTCCGTCCCGCCCGCTGATGCTGCCTTTTCGCCATCATATGAATCTGGCGGCCATAATCGTTTCTTTCCTGCTGCTGGTGTTGTTTGTCAGAACCGATAGCATCGCGTTGCAATCCATCGCCTTGCTGCTGATGACGCTGATTGCGCTGGTGTTCGGTATTCATCTGGTGGCGTCCATCGGCGGCGCCGATATGCCGGTGGTGGTGTCCATGCTGAACTCCTATTCCGGGTGGGCGGCGGCGGCGGCCGGTTTCATGCTCAACAACGACCTGCTGATTGTGACCGGCGCGCTGGTGGGGTCTTCCGGGGCGATACTGTCGTATATCATGTGCCGAGCCATGAATCGTTCGTTCGTCAGCGTTATCGCCGGCGGTTTCGGCACTGACGGCTCCAGTCTCGGCGATGCCTCCGAAGTGGGCGAATACCGGGAAACAACCGTCGAGGAAGTGGCGGAGCTGTTGAAGAACTCCACGTCGGTGATTATCACGCCGGGCTATGGCATGGCCGTGGCCCAGGCACAGTATCCGGTACACGACATTACCGACAAGCTGGTTGCCCGCGGGATAAAAGTCCGGTTCGGCATTCATCCGGTGGCCGGTCGTTTGCCTGGCCACATGAACGTGTTGCTGGCGGAGGCCAAGGTCCCTTATGATGTGGTGTTGGAAATGGATGAGATCAATGACGATTTCAGCGATACCGATACCGTTTTGGTCATTGGCGCCAACGATACCGTGAACCCGGCGGCTCAGGAAGACCCCCGCAGTCCCATCGCCGGAATGCCGGTGCTGGAAGTCTGGAAGGCCCAGAATGTCATTGTCTTCAAGCGGTCCATGAATACCGGTTATGCCGGGGTGCAAAACCCGCTGTTTTACAAGGAAAACACGCAGATGCTGTTTGGCGATGCCAAGGCCAGCGTGGAAGCGATCCTGCGCGCGCTGTAAATCGTCGGTCCACACTCCGGCCGGCTTACCTTGCGTTCCGATAAGCCGGCCGGATAAAGGCCCCATCCGGGGCCTTTATCCTCGCTCCCGCTGGCGACAAATAGGCGGCGATGCCCATGCCGCCGCGATGTCTTTGGCTGTATGGCGCATAGCGACGGGTGTTTGCGTTTCATGGGTGACGCGCGTCATCGGTTGTTGGCGATGGAAAGGGTTATTCGTATTGATCGCCGGTTTCCAGCGTTACCGGCGAGACGAATTCGTCCGGTTTGATAGCCAGCAGGTCGCATTTGAGATGGTCGATCACCAGTTCCGTGGTATTGCCGATAAACGCGGCCGAAAATCCGGTGCGGCCGATGCTGCCCAGCACCACTACGCCGGCGTCGAGATGCTCGGCGAGATCCGGTATCACTTCCTCCGGCAAGCCCTTTTCCACATGGGTGAATTTTTCGTCCAGCTGGAATTTCTGCCGCAGGCTTTTCATGGCGATCAGATGTTGGCCGCGAATGGCGTCGTTATAGACGCTGGGATCGAAATCCGGCAGTTCGATGGCGATATTGATAGGGGTGACCGGATAGGCGCCCACCAGATGGACCTCGGTGTGGTTCACTTGTTCGGCCAGCTCCATGGCTTCTGTGACCAGCTTGATGTTGAGCGGATCATGATAGGGCTCTTCGCCGGAGAGGTTGACCGCCACCAGGGCTTTACCGTCTTCAGGCCAGGGCTTGTCCTTGACCATCCAGACCGGGCAGGGGCATTTGCGCAGCAAATGCCAGTCGGTGGGCGTAAATATCACTGATTCGAAGCGATCATGCTGATGGGCCATCTTTAAGACCAGGTCATGTTTGAACGCCAGCACTTCCTGGATAATGGCCTCGAAGGGGCGGTTATGCCATACCACTTTGATTTCGATGGGAACGCCGCTGTGCAAATAATGCTGACACTGCTCTTCAATCCAGGCGGTGCGCTGGCTTATCACCCCCTGGCGCATGGCGGTGCGCTCGTCCGGGGAGAGCAGGGTGGTCATTTCGTAGGAAAAATCGTAAATGGGCAGGAAAGCCTTGATGCGGCCGCCCAATTTATGAAACAAGTAAACAGCCCGGCGCAGCGCTGGTTGATCATCCTGATTGGGGTCGATTGCGACCAATAGACTATTGTACTTGGCCATTAGAGTCTCCTGGTTTCTGCTGTACGACAGAATGTTAAACTAAGAGTAACTCATCAAGACAATCACGGACAGAAAAAAAACAGAGCCGGATCAATAAATTCGGAAATTTACGTATCCGGCGGCGGTCAGGCGACTTTTTGCGGCGTACCGGCCAATTCGGCGAGGGCTTCGCCATCCTCGATGGTGATATATTTGCCTTTTACCGCCAAAATGCCGCTTTTCTGGAACCGGCCCAGCAGCCGGCTGATGGTCTCCACCGTCAGGCCCAGATAGTTGCCGATATCGCCCCGGGTCATGGTCAGGCGGAATTCGCGAGGGGAAAAACCCCGTTGGGCGAAACGGCGCGAGAGATTATAGATAAACGCCGCCAGCCGCTCTTCGGCGTTCTTTTTCGACAGCAGCAAAATCATATCCTGGTCGCCTTTGATTTCTCCGCTCATCAAGCGCATCATCTGCTGGCGCAGGTTGGGCATTTTCCCCGACAAATCATCCAGGGTTTCAAAGGGGATTTCACAGACCATTGATGTTTCCAGCGCCTGGGCGAAGCTTGGGTGCTGGCCGACGCCGATGGCGTCGAAACCCACCAGATCCCCGGCCAGGTGGAAGCCGGTGATTTGCTCGTCGCCCTGTTCGGTGATGGTGTAGCTTTTGATGGTGCCGGAACGGATCGCATAAAGGGATTTGAGTTCATCGCCGGCTTTGAACAAAGCCTGGCCTTTCTGAATGGGCTTTTTGCGCTCAATGATGTTGTCGAGCTGATCGAGTTCGTGCTCGTTAAGCGTGAAAGGAATACATAATTGGCTGATACTGCAATCCTGACAATGGATGGCACAACCGCCAGACTGGATACGTCTGATAATACGCTTTTCCTGGATGATCATATTTCGCCGCTCATGCAATACTTGATTTGGGTCAATTTTAACATCATTTTGCGTCGTTGATAAAGTGTCCAACGCGATGGGTGCACATTTGGTCAAAATTTTGCCGGGCAAGCAACGAAGCGAAGCGGGCGAATTGCCGTGTAATCGGCGGTTGACCGGGTTATAGTGAAAGGGTAACACAAGGGCGCCGCCCGTTGCGCCCTGATAAAGCGCGAGTGACAAACAATGACCTGTGATGATAAAGCGCTGTTCAAAGAGGCCATGGACGATGTCAAACCGCTGAAGGACCCGACCAATGTGGTTTTTTTGCAGCATAAACCCCCACGTCCCCAAAACCGGCCGATGGATGATGACGGCGAGGACAACTTCCTTATCGCCGGTTTCGTCGACAGTCTGCCCCTGGAATGCCCCCTGGTTTATAAACGGGACGGCATTCAACAAGGGGTGCTGGACAAATTGCGAAGCGGCGGATACCGAATCGAAGCCAGTCTTAATCTTACCCGCACCCCGGTGGAGGCGTGCCGGCGGCAACTGTTCGCTTTTGTCGCGCGCATGCAACGCGAACAGTTGCGCACCTTATTGATTATTCACGGGAAAGGACGCCATGACAGCAGTCACGCCAATATCATCAGGAGCTTTCTCGCCCGTTGGCTGACGCAGTTCGAGGCGGTGCAGGCCTACTGCGCCGCCCTGCCCAAACATGGCGGAAGCGGCGCCTGTTATGTGGTACTGAAAAAATCCCCCATCGCCAGCAACGCCAACCGGGAGCGTTTTGCCCGGCGCGGCCGGTAAACATGACCCGAGGATAGACCCATGCAAGATTGGAACCCGGCCCTTTATCGCCGATTCGAAGCAGAAAGGACCCGCCCGGCGCTGGAACTCATCGCCCGCATCAAAACCGACAATCCCCGCCAGGTGACCGACCTTGGCTGCGGGCCGGGCAATTCCACCGAAGGGCTGCTGGCGCGTTTCCCCCAGGCGAAAGTGACCGGAGTGGACACCTCGGCCGCCATGCTGGAGAGTGCCAGGCAGCGCCTGCCGCAATGCCGGTTCGTTCAGGAGGATATTCGCCGCTGGCGATCGCCGGTGCTCCAGGACATCCTCTATGCCAACGCCTCGCTGCAATGGGTCGCCGATCACCCTTCGCTGTTCCCTTCGCTATTCTCCCAAGTGGCGGCCGGCGGCACCCTGGCCATCCAGATGCCCGACAACCGTGACGAACCCACCCACAGCGAGATGCGGCGAGTGGCGGATGCCGGCCCCTGGCGCGATACCCTCGGTTCATCGGCGCAAATCCGGGTCAAAATGTTAAGCGCCCAGCAATATTACGATCTGCTGGCTCCCCAAGCAGACGAAGTGGATATCTGGCAAACCCGCTACTACCATGTCATGCCCTCGGCGGCCTCCATCGTGGAATGGCTGCGAGCCACCGGCCTGCGGCCATTCCTGGAACAACTGGATGGGCGGCAGCAAGCGGCGTTCCTCAAAGCCTACCTGCGCGCCATCGAACAAGCATACCCCGTGCGCGAGGACGGGCGCATATTGTTGGCTTTCCCCCGGTTGTTTATCATCGCCCGGAAAAAAGGATGACTTCGTCCGTCATGCTTGATACTTCGCGTTGTCTCTTTGCCGGCGGCCCGCCGTTGGCGTTTCAAATTCGTTCCCGATGAATTCGCCGCTCGCTTGCCGTCGCGATACAACACGAATTATTTAGGGCGAACCCGTCATACTTCGCGTTGTCTCTTTGCCGTCGCCGCTGGCCTGGCCATTATTCCCGTCGCGTCAGGTCTGTCGCCTTAAAAACTGAACGGCGGCTTAATGGCATAACCAAGGCCCGTTCAAATGGATAAAAATTTAAATTACATTACCCCGTTGCCGGTATAGTCAATATCGTGTTGCCTTGCATCGTGAAATCAGCGAGGCAATATACTCGTCATACTTCATGCCGCCGATAAAGCGGCGGCATGAAGTATGCGGGGGATATGTAACGGGATGATTGTCTGAGACCAACAACCAAACAGTTCGAACGTGGACAAGCGTGACACTATTTTGACCAAGGGAGAAATATGAAACCGACGGGATATCGCTGTGCCGGCGTCATGGATAAAACAATTTATGGAAGGGATTCAGTGGATGACAAGGGGCATCAGTTTGCCGTTACCCGTATACATCAGCGTTTAGAAAAAGTCCATAATACCGAAAGGTCATTTTTGCAACGGTGGCTGTCGATGCCGGAGTCCCGGGAAATGTTGGAATGTCGCGATTTCAGTATTCCGGGATTGACCAAATTCAGTCTGCGCCGTTCAAACGGCATGTCAAATATCCATCGCATTTTCCCGGATTATTTTGAAATACGCGCCACGCTTTGCTACCAACGTTTAAGCCACCCGCATCGGCTTGATGCGGCGAACTATATCTATCTCGGATCGCTGAATAACGGTCCCCCATTGCAGCAGGGAATGACCCTGGACGAAAACGGCCGTTTTCTGTTGTTGAAAGGCAAAAGCAAAGATCTGGTCAAAAGCGGGTGGCTGTGCCTGCGTGGGGAAACAAAGCTTTATGCGGCGAAAATCGAACAAGATGGCATGCCCGAATTGCGTTTCACCCGGCTCAGCGTTAATCACAATGGGCAGCTCATCGCCAGGGAACTGCAAACCGGCAGCGAGTACCGGATAACGCTGGATACACAGGACACGGCGCGGGAGATCCGGTTCGACCAGGCGGTGGAACCGGCCTGGGATCTGAAGATTGGCTTTAGGAAACTGCCTTATGCCTCTCGGGATGGCGTCTCGTTGCTATTTGTTCTGGCCAAAAAAATCACCGTTCAATTCTATTTCTTTTCTGGGAAAGTATTTCTCAAGCGGATTTACCACCGGCAGGCAGATTGTGGTTTCGATGCGCTGAATTATGCGCTGAAATTCCCATTGCCGAAGAGCGCGAGGATTATAGCAATCGATCGCGCGGGCAATCAGGTGAAGCTCTGCGTGCAAAAGGACGGCGAAACCTTGGTGCGGTATTTCTCTCCGGACGAAGTGGATTTGGCCACCGGCGGGGTCAGGCACCTGAGTCACAAGCCCACGCAAGGAATTTATTCCGGCGCCGGAGCGGACCCTCATGAAAAAGTGCATTCCGGGTTGCCGTTTGACAGTAAACGCTGGAGTAATTTCAGCAGCAGGCGTATACCGCTGCTTTCTTCATTGATTGATAATTATCGGGTGAATGTCAAGCGGGCTAAAAAACATTATCATCAGGGTGATAAATGTCTTGCCGGACTGGCGCTGGCCAGCGCGCTGGATCCGGGATTGCGGTGTCTGGCGCAAACCGCCGGAGAAAAAATCGCCGGATTAACCGCCGATCGCGCCGGGAAACGTTATCGGGATACGCTGGACCGTGAATTTTATCAATTGAGGCAATTTATCGATAATCGCAAAATCGATAATGTTTTTTCATGCGCCGCTGATTATTTTACCGCGTCGACGCCGCTGGCGGAAAAAGTGAAATCGGTGTTGGAATTGTTGGCGGTGAATGATTCAATTTCATTGAACCGGGTCAAAAATACCGCATTTTTTTTTGGCATCGCCGCGGCAGGGATTCCTCTGGTCGCCGGATGGTTCACCGGGGTGCTGGCGCGTTTACGCAAACATCATAGTCTGACGCTGACCCGCAGCAAAAATGGCAATATTTATTTTACGTTCATCAAAAACGATACCCGCTCATTAATTTGTTTGGCCGGCACCGGGCAGGGACTGGAGGATAAAGGCAAATTCCTGTCGTTGAAAGGTATGGACTTCGGTACGCTATTGCCTTTTGAAGCCAACATCATTTTGGTTCTTAACTGCGAACGGGAACGCAATTTCAGTTTTGAAATTGAGTGGCAACATATTGATGTCTTTTTGCACGGTCTTTTCCATGCCGACACCAACGTAAGTCCCGTTGAAATCCTGGCCCGGAATGTGACGCTGAGAAAAAGCGGACACCAGGGTCTCACGGGGCTCATTGAGGCAAAAAGCGAAGTCAGGGGACAAATCGGGTTTATGGCGTCGCCAAACACCTTTATGGTCTTTCCCCGCAATGCCCTGGGTTTTGCCGGGAGCGTAAACCTGATTGACCTGGCAATCCGTAAACATGAAACCACGGTTCGCCTTGACACCGGCCTTATCAGCGACAGGGAAAGCCATTTTACCGGCAGCTACCTGAACACCAGCCTGAACCTGTTTCGCGAGACCAAAATCATGCCTATTCCCATGTCCGGGCTGGATACGCCGGGCGGCCAGGTTTATTGCTATCCGTTGCCGTTGATTGAGGAGATGGGTCAGCGTCTTCCGATAACCGGCAATCGGCTTATGCGTTATTTGCGCCTGGACGGCGCGTTGCTGCAACTCAAACAGGCCCCGTTGTTTCGCACCGGGAAGAAAAACACCGCCGGCGAATATTCCGATGTCCCGGATGCTCACGCCGCCTTGCGCCTTATTGCCGAAATCCGTCACACGCTGGAACGGGCGGGGCGTGACGAGCTGAGTTATCAGGTGGTCAAACCCGGCGAAAGCATTGGCGATTTCGTTTTATCGCCGGGCGACGGCAAACGGAATTTGGCCATGCTTGGCGCCAAGGCCGTGCCGATGCTCTCGCTGCGGCGGTATAAAGGGAAACGTTCCCTGGGCGCTAAAATCATCAGGGCCTTGATGCCTTGGACCAGAAATACCACGCTGCGGGAATTTTTGGCCCGGCAGGGCAAGAGCGTGGCCACAGGGTCGCCGGAATCGCGGGGTTCGACGGCGCGAACGGCCTATGACATTCTCCGGGCGGTGGAGGACTATGCCGCCCGCGGCTTACGCAATAGCCAGGGCAAACGTTCGGCCGTGATGGCCGTCGCGACCTTTCGGCCGCAAAAATCCACACTGGAATGGGTTGAGCGGGAATGCGCCGATCTTTGCCGGGTGGTGAGGGCCGGGGTGGACGCCAAGCGGCCGCTTGTCCGGGAAATACGCCGCTTACGGGAGCTTATGGCGTTATTGTCGGTGGATGATGCCGCCAAAAGCGCCTGTTTTCAGTTGGACAATATCGCGTTGGTTCGGCAAAGCGCCGTGATGAACGAGACCAGTACTTTGCCTTGCACTCTTTTGCATATTGCGCGGCAGAACGAATTGGTTTACTCCCGGTCGTTGTCGACCCTTGGCTTCGAATACCGCCCCGGCGAGCTGTTTCCCCATAAGATGGTCACGTCGCTGAATATCATGCCTGATTTGTGGCTCTAGGCGGGTTCCCCGCAGATACGCCGTCGCGGCCGAGCGGCTTGCGCATCTTCATGGATCAGCGGCGGCCGCGTTGCGACGGATTATCTGCCGCCCGCCATCTCGGGCGGCGAGTCTTTTAATAGACTTAATTGCGTTGTTAGTCTACACTAAGAAAATAATAGGGGGGCGCCATGGCATTACCGCAAAAACACATTGAGTCAAGCATGGCCGGCGAAAAAACCGACCATGATACGGAAAAGAAAAACGCCGCCGCCGGCCTGAAGGCGGCTTTCGCCATCCTGGACAAATGGGGGTGCGCGCCGGAGCAGGCGCAAGCGATTTTACAGGTGTCAAAAGCGTCTTATTACAAATTCCGTAAAGCGCCTCTCGCGGCGCAATTAACCCATGATCAACTGGAGCGGATCAGTTATTTGCTCAATATCCACGCCGCGTTGCGCACTTTGTTTGAAAACCCGGAGAATATTTACGGATTTATGACCATGGAAAACCATAACCCGTTTTTCAACGGCCGTTCGCCGTTGGAGATAATCGGTTCCGGTCATTTCGGCGCGTTATATGAAGTACATAAACATATCGATGCCTTGCGTGGTGGCCAATGGTGACGGCGTCGTTTTGCGAATTACCGGAATTGCCTGAATTGGCAATCCGGCAGCAGCGCGGCTACCGTTTGATCAACTCGAAATATCCGCCCATCGCCTTATTTGACGATGTCGCCGATGAGCACGACTTCAAAGCGCTGTATGACTTGCAGGCGCTGACCAACCCCCGTTTGAACAACGATGCCGGTAATCTGAATTATCTGTCGCGCGACGACATTCCGTTCGGTATCGCCGGTTGCGCTTACGCGGTGGGGCCGTTCACCCATATCAACCCGCTTGGCAGCCGGTTTTCCAACGGATCATTCGGGGTATTGTATCTTGCCCAGGATATGCCAACGGCCCTGGCCGAGGTCGGTTATCATCAAGGGCGCTATTGGCGGCGGGTGGCGGGCCTGAAATACGACCGCCTGGTCATGCGCGGCCTGGCGTTCACCTTTGACGCCGCGCCGGTCCGCGATGCGCTGGGACTGCCGCCGGAGCATCCGGTTTATGATCCCGATGACTACAGCGTCGCCCGGAGGCTGGGCGGCGTGCTGAAACAAAACGGCTGCGCCGCCATCCGTTATCGGTCGGTGCGATATGCCGGCGCCGTTTGCTGGGGGTTATTCAGCCCCAGGGGGGTAACCCGCGTGGTGCAGAGCAGCCATTATGAATTTATCTGGCAGGACGGACGGATCAGCGAAGTCAACCGGGTGGTGTCGGCCGGCGGCCGGGAATAACGGCGGGGCTTGCCCATCGGCGGACGGGAAACGGTAGTGCGGCGCATTGCCGTCATCGCACGCCGCCGGCCACCATGCGGCGGCGATGCTGGCGGGGGTAGCTGCGCAGGATGCCCTCGGCCCCCAGCGCGGCGGTAAGCCGCTCCGCGTCATGGTAACGGGGATCGAGCAGCAATCCCACCACGGTGCCGCTGTGCGCCACATTGATGCCGAGCAGGTCGTGCCGTTCCATCAATCGCAGCAAGGTGGAAAATGCCGGCTTGGGCAACAGTTCATCGCTGGCGATGGCGCTGAGGGTGCAGGCCTGCCCCAGTTGCCGGAGGGAAGCGGACCGGCAGGCCGATTGAAACAACGCCCAAACATGATCCAGGCGCGCGGCCTGGCGCCGTAGCCGCTCTTCGGTGACCTGCCGATGAAAGTCGGCGGTGGTGAGTACCGCCGGACTTTCCAAAATGAGAATCTCCAGCGGCGGCAGCCAGTGATAGGGGACGCGACATTGTCCGCGACGGTGGTCGAACAACGTTAAGGCGCGAAAGATCGTGCTGTCGGTCGGCTCCAGACGCAGGCAAAGATCCGCCAGTTGTGTTTCGTCCAGCGATTGCCGCAGAAATCGAGCGGCGGCGACGGCGGTGGCGGCGATATCAGCGGTACTGCTGGCCAGTCCCTTGGCGATGGGAATATCGGAGCGGCAATCGATACGCAGCGGCGGTAAGTCCTTGTCGCGATAACCAAAATACCTGATGACCTCCCGCAGCATGCGGCGGCTGAGCGGGCGTTCGTCCGGCGCGGGGGAGCCTTCGCCGATCTCCACTTCGCTAAACCAATCGATGGGGCAAGACACCAGTTTTTCGCCGCCGGCGATCCAGCCTTGGATGAGCTCGCCGCAGGATGCGGGGCAACGGGCGTCAGCCATCGGACAACACCCTCTCCAGGGCCGCGAGCAGACGCCGGTTGTCCTCGCGGCCGCGCACGGCCGTGCGGTAGTAATCGCCGTCGAGTCCGGGATAATTGGCGCAACTACGGATGAGCAGTCGGTGTTGCAAGAGCCGCCCCTGGAGATCCCGTCCGGGGCGCAGACAACGGAAAAACAGATAGTTGGCGGCCGGCGGCCAGACCCGTAAATCCGGCATGGCGCGCAGGCCCGCCAACAGATAAGCCTGTTCCGCCGATAGCCAGGCCAGGGTACGCCGGTGATAGGCCTGGTCGTCGAGCACCCGCTCCCCGGCCAGCGCGGCGAACGCATTGATGGTCCATGGCGGACGACGTTGGCGCAACTGCGCCATGGCCTGAACGTCGGAACTGACCAGATAGCCGAGCCGCAGGCCGGCAATGGCATAGAATTTGGTTAATGACCGCAGGACAAATACCCGTGGCCGGTTTGCCAGACTGTCAATCAAACTGGGGACCGTCGGCACGAAATCCATAAAGGCTTCGTCGACCACCAGCATTATCTCCAGCACCCGGCAGCGATCGGCGATACGCTCCAGCAGATCAGGGGCCACCAACTGTCCGGTGGGGTTATTGGGCGAACAGAGGAACAGACAGTCGATGCCGGGCCGCAGGGCCGCCAACAGGCGCTCATCGGGACAAAAATCGTCCTGTTGCGACAGAGGATAGTCTTCTATCCGGCATTCCATCCATTGCAGCGCCCGGCGGTACTCGGCAAAGCCCGGCGTCAGCAGCAGCACGGTTTTTCGCCGCAGGAAGCAGGCCAGATCGAAAATGAGCTCGGTCGCCCCATTGCCCGCCAGGATCCAGGATTCCGGGCAATTATGTTGCCTGGCGAGACGCTGATGCAACCGGCGATAATGGGGATCCGGATAACGTTCCGCCAGGCGCAGGTTCTCCGCCAGGGCCTGCTCCAAGGACGCCGGCATGCCCAGTGGATTGATATTGGCGCTAAAATCGAGAAGATCCCCTTCGTTGAGGCCGAGTTTTATCGCCATTTCCAGCGTGTTGCCGCCGTGCTGGCCGGGTTCCGTCATCGTTATCGTCCTTTTCCGGCTAATGTCGCGACCGTCTGGCGCAAACGAATCAAAACGCCTGCAGCAGGGAAAGCGACGCCACCGCGCCAATGACGATCAGCGCCGGCGCGCCCAATCCGGCCCTGGCCGATCGCTCGGGCAATGTGTCCAGGGTCGCCAGCACCATCCGCTGATCGGGACGACTGGCGTTCATGACCACCGCCGCCGGCGTATCGGCATCCCGTCCGTGGCTAATGAGCTGCCGGCAGATATCCGCCAGTCGCGACATGCCCATCAGGATAATCAATGTGCCTTCCAACTGCGCCAGCAATCGCCAATCGTGGGGGTCATTACCGTCGCGCAGATGGCCGGTGATGACATGAAAAGAAGACGCATAGTCGCGATGTGTCACAGGGATACCGGCCCGCGCCAGACCGCCGATGGCCGAAGTGATACCGGGGACCACCTCGCAGGCGATACCGGCGCGTATCAGGGCTTCGGCCTCCTCGCCGCCACGGCCGAACACGAAGGGGTCGCCGCCTTTTAGCCGCACGACCCGCCGTCCAAGGCCGGCCTGTTCAATGAGGATCGCGTTGATCCGCTCCTGGGGGATGGGATGGTGGTCGGCGCGTTTGCCCACATCCATCAACCGGCACTCCGCCGGGGCCTCGTGCAACAACAAAGGATTGACCAGCCGATCGTAAACCAGCACTTCCGCCTGCCGCAGGCATTGCATGCCTTTGACCGTCATCAGTTCCGGATCCCCAGGGCCGGCGCCTACCAGCCACACTTTACCCGACATGTCGCACCTCTTGCATTTGCCCCAGACCGACCCGCATGACGTCCCGGGCGATCATTAATTCTTCATGGGTGGGGATGACCGCCAAGACCACTGGCGCCCCGTCCTGGTGAATGAAAACGTCATGGCGCCGGTTTTTATCCTCATCCAGCCGGATGCCGAGAAACGCCAGGTTCCGGCAAACCTGCCGACGCACCTCGACGGAATGCTCGCCGATACCGGCGGTAAAGATGACCGCGTCGACGCCGCCCATCTGTGCCGCATAACCGCCGATGCCGGTACGAATCCGGTCGGTGAACATCTCCAGCGCCAGCGCGGCGCGGGAGTTTCCGGCGGCAATGGCGCTTACAATATCACGACAATCGTTCGAGATCCCTGAGATGCCGAGCAAACCGGACCGGTTATTCATGATCTCAAGCAATTGTTGCGCAGATTTTTTTTCCCGATCGGCGATGAACGGCAGGATCGAGGGATCGATATCGCCGCAGCGGGTACCCATCATCAATCCGGCCAGCGGAGTGAAACCCATGGAGGTGGCGGCGGAGCGACCGTGATCGATGGCGCACAGGCTGGCGCCGTTGCCCAGATGGCAGGAGATAATCCGCAGCTCGCGCCAGTCGCGGCCCATCAGACCGGCGCAGGTCTGGGCGACATATTTGTGGCTGGTGCCGTGGAATCCATAGCGGCGAATGCCATATTGCCGGTAGTAATGGTAAGGCAGCGGGTAAATATAGCCGGCTTCGCGGATGGTCTGGTGAAATGCCGTATCGAAAACGCCCACGGCGACGGCATCCGGCAGACGTTGCTGGAATGCCCTGACGCCGAGAGCGTTGACCGGGTTATGCAGCGGCGCCAAAAGGCCGAGCTGGTCGATTGCCGCCAAGGCCTGCGCGTCTATCAAGGCGGAATCCTGGAAAAACTCGCCCCCATGGGCGATGCGGTGGCCGACGCCGGCGACGGCCGCCGGCGAGGGCAGAATACCTTGTTCAAGCAGGGTATCCAATAGGACGTCCGCCGCCTGCCGATGCGTGGCGATGGACAGGTCTTGCTGGACTTGCCGCTCGCCGTTTTGCAGGGTAAACCGGGCGCATCCGCTGCCCAGACGTTCGAAAACGCCTTTGGCCAGCGTGGTTTCCTCCGGCATGGCGAACAATTCGAATTTCAGCGAAGAACTGCCGGCGTTTACCGCCAGGATAAGCTGTGTCATGTATCACTCCGAAAAAGGGTATTCCAGATACCTCAACAATGGCGCCAGTCCTAGCCGCTGGGCGGCGGAAACGCAAAACAGCGGGGCGGCGCCCGCCTGTTCCAGATGCGCGATGACCCGCAGGCGCTGGGTATCGTCCACGGCAATGTCGATTTTGCTGATGATGCCGATTACCGGTTTGTTGAACATAATGGCGAACATGGGCGCGAAATAGCCTGTCTCGCCGTCAATGCCCTGTACCAGGCCGACCACATCCGCCTCAAAGGCGCTGGAGAGCAGCGCGCTGTAGAAATGCCGGTTTTCGATGTATTCCCCCGGACTGTCGATGGCGTTATCCAGATACACCATCGATTGGGTTTTACAATAAGTCAGCGGTTCGTCCCGCAAACATTGCAATAACGTGGTTTTGCCCGACCGGCTCGGGCCCAGCAACAGCAGCCGTTTCATCGGTCAGGTCCGGGTCAGCGCGCAGGGGGTGAATTTCATGATGTCCCCCAGGGTATGGACGACTTGCCGCAAGGCATATTCCACCGATGACACGTCGCCGCAAATAATGACCGCGCCGGTAAAGCGGTCGATGAAACCGATTTTCACCGCGCCGGATTTGGTGGCGATATCGCTGGCGATAATCGACGCCTCGCTGGGCGTGATGGTCAGGATACCGATGGCGTCGTCGTCCGCATTCAACCCCAGCTTCTTGTAAATGTCCTTGTTGGGATGGGCTATCAGATGCGCCAGGGTGATCTGTTTGCCCGGCACGTATTCCTGGATAACGCGCCCGGTCTTACCGTCGGATTGGGTGTCAATCGACATAAATACCGCCGTTTGGCCGGGTTACGGCGTTCAAAATCGCCACGACATCCTGTTCCGTTACCGGCCTGGGGTTGGTGCTCAAGGTGGCGTCGTGCAATGCGGCTCGAACCATTTCGGGTGTCGCCTGGCGGATTTTTTCACGATCCGGGACCAGCGCGGCCAATGAGTCGGGAATGCCGACATCCCGTTTCAACCGCGTAATACGTCCGAGCAATTGCCGCAGACCGGCGCGATCATCGCTTTGCCAGCCGCATAGCCCGCATGCCTTGGCCAGATGGGCGTATTTTTCCGCCGCCCGCGGCTGCCGGCTATTGAACCGGATAACTTCCGTCAACAGCAAGGCATTGGCAAGACCGTGCGCCACATGTAACTGGCCGCCCAACTGATGGGCAATGGCATGATTCACCCCCAGCCCTGCCTGGCTGAACGCCATGCCGGCCAGGGTCGAGGCGTTGTGCATTCTTTCCCGGCTCGTCAATTGATCGCCGTGACGACAGGCATCGGCCAAATGGCCGAAGACCAGTTGCGCGGCTTTTTCCGCCAATGCGTCGCTAAAATCGCTGGCGCCGGTGGAAACATAGGCCTCCACGGCATGGGTCAACACATCCATGCCGGTATTGGCCGTGACGACGGGCGGCGCCGAGACCACCAGTTGCGGCGCCAGCAACGCTATATCGGGGTAAATGGCGTCATCGAACAGGGGATATTTCCTGCCGGTTGCCGGGTCGCTTATCACACAGGCGTCGGTCACTTCCGAACCCGTGCCGCTGGTGGTGGGCACGGCGATAAAGGTTTCGATGGAGATGCCTACTTTACGGCCGAACAGAACCATGGCTTTGGCGGCGTCAATGGCCGACCCGCCGCCGAAGCCGATGACCACCTGCGGTTTGATCCGCTGTAGTTCTTTGATGCCCGCCACTACCGTGGCGACGGGCGGTTCCGGCATGACGTCGCTGAAAAGCGCGATCCGGCCGGCGTCCAGATGTTCCGTGACCCCGGACAAGGCATCGCTTTGCGCCAGAAAGTGATCGCAGACAATCCATACCACTTTGTCGCGATAGGCCGCGAGCTGGCGCAAGCTGTCGGTGCCGCTGTAAATCCGGGTCGGTATGGCGAAGCGGGTCATGATTTAGCCTCCACGTCGCAGGTTGAATAGGGGGATGCGCTCATCTTTTTCCCCCGGTTAACGGATTTGAAACGCATTGGTCAGCACGCAACGGCGATGCCGGGCGAAGTTGCGCGCCGACGTGGTGCCTTCGCCGGTGGGGGTGGCGATGGTAAACGTCGTGAAGCCTTCGGCGCCGACGCCGATTCCCGCGTATGAAGGGCCGTTTTTAACGAAAATCGAGGTTTGCAGTAGCCGGGCCGCTTTATTCAGGCGCGAAACATTTTGCGAATGCATGGTGGCCGTATGGTGCAGCCCGCCTTCCACCGCGAGCGCCATCCGAAGGCCGGCGTCGAAATCCGGCACCCGCACCACCGGTAGAATCGGCATCAGTTGTTCCACCCGCACCAGGCTGTCTTCGGCGGTGGTTTCCACCAACAACAGTCTTGGCGTGTTGTCCGGCTCGGGCAGCCCCGCCGCCTTCAACAGGTCCAGGGGACTTTTGCCCACCATGGCCTTGTTGGCATGACCGTCCTGGATGGCCAGTCGCCGCAGGCTATCGATATCATCCTGCCGGGTCACCAGCAGCGCGCCGCATTTCTGCATTTCGGCCAAGAGGGCGTCGGCCACGCTTTCCACGACAATCACGCTTTTTTCGGCGGTGCAGGGCAGGTTGTAGTCAAAGGAGGCGCCGCTGACGATATCTTGCGCCGCCTTATCAATCACCGCGGTTTCGTCCACCAGGCTTGGCGGATTGCCGGCGCCGGCGCCGATGGTTTTCTTGCCGCTGCGCAGGGCCATATTGACGATGGCCGGGCCGCCGGTGATGGCCAGCATGGCGATAAGCGGGTGGCCCATCATTTTCTGCGTCGCTTCCACGCTCGGTTCTTTTAGGCAGGTGACCAGATTACGGATGCCGCAGGCGGCGAACGTGATGGCTTCGATTTGCTCGACCAGCCAGACGGACACGTTTTTCGCGCCGGGATGGGGACTGAAGAAAATGGTATTGCCGGCCGCCAGCATGCTGATGCAGTTATTGATAATGGTTTCCGTGGGGTTGGTGCTGGGCGCCACCGAGCCAATTACGCCGAACGGCGAATATTCGAACAGCACCATGCCCTCGTCGCCGGTAAACGCGTCGGTGACCAAATCTTCCACCCCGGGGGTGTTTTCCAGCGCGGCCCGGTTTTTCAGTAGCTTATCCGCGACTTTACCCATACCGGTTTCTTCGGCGCCGCGCTCCGCCAGCACTTGCAGATGGGGCGCCAGATCGCGCCGCAACGCGGCGATAATGGCGCCGCGGGTTTTCAGCGGGCATTGCTGATAGGTCAGAAACGCGGCGTGGGCGGCGCCAATCGCCTGGTCCACATCGTCGAATAACGCCGCGGCGCTATCCGTTTGTGCGGCGGGTTGGAGCTTTTCACTCAAAATGGTGCGGATCAGCGTTTCCAATTCATTGCTATTCATGACGTATTTTCCCCACATGACAATGCATAACGGCTCGTTCGGCGATTTGCCTATCCTGTTCGGCGGTCCCGCCGCTAACGCCCAGGCCGCCTACCAGTCGGCCGGCGCGATAGAGCGGGTAACCGCCGCCGAAGGTGACAATCTTGCCGCCGGACGAGGTTTCCAATTGATACAGTTCGGCACCGGGTTGGACCACGGGACCAAGACAATGCGTGGCGGTTTTGAGGGCCACGGCGCTAAAGGCTTTTTTCGGCGCGAGTTCGAGGGCGATCAACAGCGAGTCGGGCATACGATATGTCATGACCGGATTGCCATGGGCATCGGCAATGGCGACGACCACCGCCACCGACAATTCACCGGCCGCGGACAGGGCGGCGCATAGCAGGCCATGGGCCAGGTGAAAATCCAGTTCGTCAGGGGTCGCCGTTGCATTGCCGTTTGCCGGCGTTTCGCGCTGCGTAGCCGACGCCCCGGTATCGCGCGGCAATCCGCTGGATAACGCCAAATAGCGACGGGTCACCTCTGCGACCAGCGCGTCGGTGCGCGCCCGGCAATCTTCGCTACGCGCCAACGCGTAGAGACAATCGGATAAACGGTTGAGATAGCGCAGCACGATGTCCCGAATGGCGGTTTCGTCCGCCAGCCGCACCACCAGGCGCTCGGCGCGACGGGCTACGGTACGCGCCAGATGTAACTGGCTGCCGGCCCCGGAATCGCCGGGCAGCACAAAGCCGGTAACCGGCGGTAGCGTCGCCATACAGCGATCGATGGCCTGTTCCAGTTCCGCCACCTGCTGTTCGTCGATACGTCGTACCTGGCCGCTGCGCGCCGATGGCTGGGGATCGGCCAGTTCCGCCCCTAGCCAGAACAGTTGGCGTTGTATTGCCAGCAGCAATTGCCGGTTCTGGTCGTCGCGCGCCTGATGGGCGGCGACGCCCAGGCAAGCATTGAGTTCGTCCACCGTGCCGTAAGCTTCTACGCGCGGGTGGTACTTCTTCAGCCGTTGCCCGCCGATAAGCGCCGTGGTGCCGTTATCGCCGGTTTTGGTGTAGATGCTCATACCGACCTCCCTTAACTCATCGGTTAATAATCAACGCTGTCGACGATGGCCACGATCGCCAGATCGATAGCCTGGTTAGGCTCGGCGAAAACCCAGCGGGCCGATGCGCCGCGCGCCAGTAGCACTGTTTCGCCGACGCCCGCGCCCACTGAATCCACCGCCACTTCCTGTAACGGCAAGCCGGTGGGCACCGCACCGTTGGTATTGACCGGTTCGACCACCATCAATTTCTTACCCAACAGCGAAGGCGATTTCTGTGTCGAAACCACTGAACCGATTACACGCGCCAGTTGCATAGCTATACCTGCCTGAAGAGTTGAATACGGCGTTTGTCGATTTCATCCCGCGCCAGCGCGGTCAGCAATACGGCGCGCGCCAGTACCAGATGCCCCGGCGCCAATAGGGCGATATCCCGATAACCGGCCACCCGGCGCGCCAGCAGATAAACCGGTATGTCTTGCCCGGTACAAAGCCGTACCGGCAGGGCGGCCAGCCCGGCCACCGGCAGAAGACCGAAACAAGCCGGATCGATGTCCATGGTGATCGCCAGGCCGTAATGCCAGGCTTGGCGAAAAACCGCGACGGCCGGATCATCGTCCTGGCCTGCCGCCAACCGGCGCCAGAAAGCCGGGGTGGTCTGTGTGACGCGCAACCGGGCATAGTGGGCGGCGATATCCGTCGACCAATGGTCCGCCAAGTGGCGCAGTTCGATAACCCATTCAGCGCGCGCCCGCTGCTCCAGGCGCGCCAGGACCCGCGCCACGCACTCGCTAAGCCAGGATTGCCGCGCCGGCGAAGGGATCATTTCAATACTCCACGATGGCTGTCGCGCCGGGGGCGCCGGCATCCGCCGCATTGGCCTCATCGGTATCGATATGCATTTCCAGCCGCATATGTTCGCCGACCCGTATCGCCACGTCGTCGAAGACCGTGCGCCGATGGGTACCCCGGATAGCCACCCTGACCCGGTCCCCCTGCCGCACGCCGAATAGCAGCGCATCCAGCGGCGACATGTGAATATGCCGCTGCGCCACGATCACGCCCTGGGCCAGTTGCAATTCGCCGGTATGCGCCACCAGGCGGATACCGGGCGTACCATCGAGATCGCCAGACAGCCGCAACGGCGCATCGACGCCCAGCAGGCGGGCATCGCTGCGGGAGATCTCAACTTGCGAGCGACCCCGTAGCGGGCCGAGCAGGCGCACGTTTTTTAGGCTGCCTTTGGGACCGACCAGAGAGACCACCTGTTCGGCGGCGAACTGGCCGGGCTGATAGAGATCTTTGCGAAAGACCAGCGGGCAGCCGGGAAACAGTCGCTCGTAATCCTCAAGGGATAAATGTAAATGCCGGTTCGATATACCGAGCGGAACGGGACGCCGCCGGATATCGAGCAGTACGTTTTCCACCAGGGACCGGAGTTCCAGGGTTTCCATTACAAGGTGCCTCTCGTCTGATAATGAATACATGCCGCCCGCGGTTCACCTTTACGCCGGGGACAGGCGGGGTCGTGACACAAATTGCATTCGTCCGGCTCCGGTGTCGCCGGCAGGGGCGAATCCGTCGCCGGCAGGGGCGAATCCGCCGCCGGCAGGGGCGAGTCCGTCGTGGGCAGGGGCGAATCCGCCGCCGGCGGCGCTGATACCGGCGTCAGGCCGAGATCATCGGGTAACGGCGCGGACGCCGGCGAGACGTCGTTATTTTTCAGGGGATCGCCGGCGGCCGCTTTGACGGCGGGGCGGCCGGCGAAGGTCGCCGCGACCGAATCTTTCGCGGAAAACCAGATGTCCAGGGCGCCGGCAGGCCTGGGGATAACCCGTTGCGCGACCAGGCCGCCGGCGCGGCGCGCCACGTCGGCGCCATTGGCGACGGCCGCGGTGACCGCCGCCACATCGCCGGTCACGCTTATCATCATCCAGCCGGAACCCTGGGCGCGACGGATGCCGTCGAGGCGGACATGGGCCGATTTGACCATGGCATCCGCCGCCGCGATGGCCAGCGCCAGGCCGGCGACTTCCAGTAAACCCAAAGACGTATTCATAGGCCGGCCCCGGACTTATTCATCCGCCGCCGGCGCCGGCAAAAAGCCTTCGACGTCCGAATGGGGGCGGGGGATGACATGGGTGGATATCACATTACCGACGCCTTGGGCGGCGACCGAACCGGATTCCACCGCGGCCTTTACCGCGCCGACATCCCCCCGAACCATCACAGTGACCAGCCCCGAACCGATTTTTTCATAGCCCACCAACTGCACATTGGCCGATTTGACCATGGCGTCGGCCGCGACAATGGCGCCGACCAGACCCTTGGTTTCGATGAGTCCCAACGCATTATTCATCTTCATTCTCCTGTAGAGGGCGAGGCGCAATCGCCGCCCGGTATCATTTAAACGGTAATCCCTTGACCAGGCGCGCCGCATTGCCGCCCAGCCCTCGCAATGCCTCCGCCGGCAGGCCGCGATAGTCCTCCATGACGAACAGCGGTTTATCAACGGCCAGATGCGGTTCGTGAACCACCGCCTTTCGCGCGTCTATGGCGATGCCGACCGACAACGGCGAAGCGGCGGCGGCCTCATACGCCTGTGCGTGCAATGGTAAAACGCCATCGGGGCGGCGAATAACGAAGGGGATGCCTTCTTCCTCCATGCCCAGCAGTAATTGCCGCCAGTCCGTCGGCCGCAGCGCGGGATCGGCGACGATGACCACCGCCGGCCGGTCTGTTTGTTCGTCGCTCATAGGGCGCCTCCGGTTGTGTGTCCGGCCATGCTTGCCCAGGACAATACCAGTCCGGTGGCGACCGCGTTGCGCGGCCCCTCTATGGCGCGGACATTGCCTTGGCCGGCCACCAGATGGTAGTGGGCCAGCGCGTCGGTGATCAGTTGCGGTATTTCGAAATCCAGCGCCGAACCGCCCACCAGCACGACAAAGGGAATATCGCGGATATTGCCGGTGGGACTGACCTGCGCCAGGGCGCGCAAGGCATTGGTGACGAAAACGCGTTGCTTGGCGGTGCGCCGCACCAGACGGACTTTTTCCAATGCCAGATCGCCGGGCAACGGCGTCAGGCCGTCTTCTTTCACCACCACCACGCGCGCAAAAACGTCCGGGGGCAGGGGATGTTTGAAAAATTGCACGCTGCCGTCTTCGTGACGGATATGGAACAGGCTTTCCACCTTGGCCAGCGGATACTTTTTAATGTCTTCCGCCAATTGGCGCTGCTCCAGCCCCAGCTCGGAGTCGATAAGCAATGTCGCCATGTCGCCGGCGCCGGCCAAATGCGTTGCGACAATCCGGCCGGCGGCGTTGATAATTGACGCGTCGGTGGAGCCGGCGCCCAGATCGAGAATGGCCAGCGGCCGCCGGGTGCCGGGCGTGGTCAGCGCGCCCAAAATGGCCGCTTCCGCTTCCGCGCCGCCGACGGCGACCTCGATTCCCGTCTGCTGTTGCAGCGCCTGGGCGATATCGGCCATTTGCAACCGATCGGATTTCACCATGGCCGCGATGCCCACCGCCTGTTCCATAAAAAATTCGCCGGCCAAGCCGCCTTTGACATTCACCGGAACAAAGGTATCCACTGCCAGCAGATCCTGAATGGCCACGCCGGCGGCCTCTTTGCCGGTCAGTTCCGCCATGGTTTGCCGAACCTGCTCCAACATGCCGCCAATATGGGTGCCTGGCTCGCCCCGGGCATTATCCAGCCGGCCCAGCGCCGTGACGGCCTGCATGATTTTCTCCGCCCCCAGATGGACATCCACGCGGCTCGACCGGTTGCCGGCCAGCAATTCCAGATGGCCGGCCGGGATGGTCCGGGCTTTGACGTCGCCTTTGGGCGTTTTTACCACCACGGCTGAGCGGGTGCCGATCAAGGCCCGCGCCACAGGTACGATGGCGCGGGTTTCGTCGGCGTTGAGATGAAAGACCGTGGCGATGCCGTAAGGGTTGGCAAGCTGGGTAATGACCTTGCCGGGAGCGGCCACTTCCACCGCCGCCGGCATGCCTCGCGGGATCCGGTCGATATGCTGTACTTCGTCCACAATAGGGATGGGCTTGTCCAGCCGATTGCCGACCAGCACGCCGTCGTCCCGCTGCAATATTGCCGCGGTGATGCGAAAGCCGTTTTTCACGGCGGCGTTGATCATGGCGGCGATATCGGCGAAATCCAGCTCGGCCGGGGCGATGACGATATAAGGCTGGTCGACGGAACGGGTAAGCAGTTCCGTGAAATCAATCGTGATGCCGACCCCCAGTCCCAATCCGCCGGGGGTTTTCGGATTATGGCCTATCATGGTGGATTCGGTGATCACGGTTTCGGTAATGGTTTCCATCGCCACATCGCCGATAACCGGCGTCGCCTCGTTCAGCCGGATGAGCGTCAAATCGTCCAGGCCGATACCGGCTTTGGCCGTCGCCAGTTCCAGGGCCCGCACGATCCCGGCCAGATTGCGCCGGGTGCCCTTGATGCCGGTGGTGTCGGTGAGGGCGCCGGCGAGAAACCGCAACCCGCCGGACGGCCCTGTTTCGGCCAGCGCCGCTTCGGTTGAGGAATTACCGATATCAACCCCTACGATGTATGCCATTGACCGCTCCTATACCGCGTATCCTTTTTTAATCATCGCCCTTGAGTTTTTTCCGCTGAACGTAAAGCTCCGCGGCTTCGCGCACAAACCCGGCGCAAATTCCGGCCTTATAGCGGTTTTCCAGCTCGTCGGCGATAGCCAGCAATTCCTGCTTACTGGAACGGTAGGGGCGCAGGGCGTTATACATTTCCAATATCCGCTCGTCCGGCACCGCGGTCAGTTCGGCGGCGCGTTCGAAATTCATCGCCAGAAGTCCCCGGCCCGCGGCGCGGGCGATATCCGCCTGTATGCGCAGGATTTCCGGGGTAATCCTGACGTCCTGGGCGGTGACGCGGCCGGCCAGCACGCCTTCCAGGGTTAAATCCTCCAGGGTTTTGCCGGTGGCGGTTTTGACCCATTCGGGATGTTTATTGGCCAGCGGATAATCCGCCACGCCGGCGCGCCCAGGTTTGGCGGCGACCGGAGCAGGGGCGGCGGTATCCTGACCGTTCATCCGCGCCAAAACGTCGCGGACCAGGGTTTCAATGTCTGCGTTCATCATGTTTCCCTTAATCAAAATGTCGCGCGCAGTTCCTGCGGCTGTTTACCGGTCACCACATATTTGGTTTCTTTGATATGCAGTACCGCCGACTTCGCCTGGTATTTCGGCCGGGCCATTTGATCGTTTAAGGTCGGTACCGGGTCGGGGGATTCTCCTTTGGCGTAGCGGGCCGCGTTTTTGCCGATGAGCCGATAGGTTTCCGGGGTCAGCAACGGCGCCTGGGGGAAAAGTTCCAGATTTGACAGCGGCGGCAGTCCGCGCTGGTGAATCACCGTGGTGCCTTTGGACTGGATGCCGACCGAGATGCCGGACCCGCTCAGGCGGTTCCCCTCCACCGCCACGAAGGCCACGTCGGAGGATTTGAAACAGCGAATGATCCGGGCGTGAATACCCTCTTCCTCGATCCCGGCGATCAGCTCGCGCAGGATTTGCTTATGCGGCACGCCGGTGATATTGGTGGTTTGCGATAGGCCAAACGCCGGGCCGATAGCGATAACCACTTCATCTTTACGGGTGCCGGGCGCGGCGTCGCCGACGACGGACAGAAAGTCGCTGGTTTTACCGTTGCCGTCGGAATGGGGGGGATCGGCGGGCGCCGGCGCGAAGGAAACCCGGTTGTCCCCGGTCTGCATGGTGCTCAGCACTTCGCCGATGATTTGCCGCAATAATGTTTCATTGATTTCCATCATGGCCGCCTTGTTAGCCCAATTCATTGGGATCGAGCGCATTCGGGATGTTTTTGATTTCTTCCCAGCGCGCGCCCTGCAAACGGTATCCGGTGGCCGGACCCGCGTAATCGTTGACATCGTTGACCGCCGATCGCACCTGGCCATCGTCGATGATGATGGCCGAGGTATGCAGGTAATCGCCGGCGATCTTGGCTTTTTGCATATTGAGAACCTGTTGCGCCACGTCGGGGAAGCCATGTTCGGCCAGGGCCTTTACCACTTCCAGGCTGGTCCGGTTGAGCGTGATGATGTCCTGGGCGAATTTGATGTCCTCCACCTTGTTGCGCGCCGGCATGTCTTTCGAACCATGGGCGTAGGTGGCCGCGGTGACTTCCTCATCGGTGATGGGGGGCAGGCCCATGCCGGCGAATACCGCCTGCAGACAGCGCGCCGCTTTGTTGCGGATCGCCACGACATCTTCCTCGCGGACCGGCCGCAGGCCGCCATCCACTTTCAGATCCCGCTGGATGACGTTGTAATCGTCGAAGTCTTCGGCATCCTCATTCGACCCGGCAAACATATTGTCGTAATTGGGGACCGCCGAATAACCGGAGGAGATGAAATCGGTCCCCGGCAAGAACTGCATCAACAGCCGCGCGGTTCGACGCATATCCGAATGGGTAAATGTCTGGTCGTTGCTTGACGCGCATTCCAGATCCAGCGAAGAGCAAATCAGGTTTTCCGCCAGCACGGCCCGAATACCCGAGGGGACGGCCGATGGAATGCCGATACAGCTCACCGAACCGTTTTGCAAACCCTGCACGCCGGCGGCGCGCGTGATATAAATGCAGCGGGCTTCCAGATAAAGCATGGATTTGCCCTCCGCATAGCCCATCTGTACTTCCGAGCCGGAGCCGGAAGTAAAGCGCATTTTCAGCCCGCGCGACGCATAGGATGACGCCAGAAAGCCCTTCGACCAGGGCGTATCGTCGCCATCGGTGAATACCGGCTCGGTGCCGTAGACCGAAATGGTTTCGGCATAGCAAGTATGGCCGAGCATGCCGAGCTTGAGCTCAGTGGCTTCTTCCAGGGAACATTGGGTCAATACCCCCGGCCGGCCCACCTGTGAGCCCACCAGCAGGGCAATGGCGTTAAATGGCGCGTAGCGCGCCACCGCCACGGTGGTTTCCTGTTCATCGAATCCGCGATACGCGCCTTCGGCGGCATCGGCGGCAATCTGCACCGGGTTATCCTGGATATTGGTGACGTGCGCCTGTTGCGATGGCGTGCGGCGCGCGCGCATTTTCTGCATCGCCATCATCATTTCCACCACATTCATCTGCGACATCACTTCGACGATTTTCGCCGGCGTCATGGCGGTGGTCAGCGGAATGATATCGGCCCGCGGCACATTCGGATCGCAGAGCATTTTGGCCAGCTTCACCGAATCCATCGCCATCACTTCTTCGGCCCGATTCAGGTTGATGCCGTAGTTGGCGATAAAATGATCGATCAGATCGAATTGATCACGGGTCTTACCGTCCAGTTCGCAAATCCTGCCGTCAGCAATACGAATGGAGGGTTTCGGATCGTTGGGGCTTTCCATGGCGATAAAGCCTTCCTCGACCCATTCTTTAACAAAACCGTCCTGATTCACCGGCCGTTTGGCCAGCGCTTCAAATCGCTTGGATTTCATGCCATCCCCCTGCAATCAGATATAAGACGGGCGATCGTTTTTCGGTGTCCCGCCGAGCGTGCCGAGCAGCGTCTTGCCGATTTCCCGGGCGCTGACCACCGCCTGGCGGACCGCGCCGGAATCGCCGGAGACCACCAGAATCACTTCATTGCTAAAGCTGGTGCCTTTGGCGGGCGAACTGTAGGCCACCACATCCACATTGGCGGACTTCACCGCCGTATCGGCCATGACAACGCCGATGGCGGCCGGCGCGCCGACGATTACGCCGCAGGCTTTACCGATAGGGGACCCAAACGCTTTTTGCAGCGCAAAGCTGGCGCGGGCGCTGTATTGAAGCTCGATATGGCCGGCTTCATTGCCGTAAACGTCGCCGAAGGTGCGTTCCAGATTATCCAGCGCCACTTCCACGGCGCGCTTCACATCGGAAACATCCTCGCCGCCGAAAATGATGAGCGAACCGTGGCCGGCGCCGCCTTTGGTGTCGCGCGCCAATTCAATGGCCACGACCTCGGTATTGGTGCCTTTCACCGCTTCGTCCGCCGCCATGATATGAGGGCCGGCGCCGGTGCGGGCGCCCAGGATACCGATGGATCGATAATGTTTTTCCAGTTTCATCGCCGCCAGCACATTGCTGTCGACGTTGGCGATCACCAGACCTATGGTGTCCCCGATCGCCGTGCCGACGAATTCCGTCAGATTACAGGTGCTTTCCGACATATTCCGACCTCGTTCCAAGGAAGTGAGAGAAGGGGACCCGGAGGCGTCGTCACCGATTTTTTCCATCACCCGGGCCAGAATTTGGTCGATGACGTTTTCGGTGCTCATTCGCGGATACCTTTAGGCAAAAATTTTTCCACATCCGCATGGGGACGCGGAATAACATGGGTCGCCACCACTTCGCCGACATTGGCCGCGGCGACGGCGCCGGCATCGGTGGCGGCCTTGACCGCGCCCACATCGCCGCGCACGATCACCGTCACCAGTCCGGAACCGATTTTTTCGTAACCGACCAACATGACATTGGCCGATTTCACCATGGTATCGGCCGCTTCAATGGCGGCGGTCAGACCTTTGGTTTCAACCATGCCCAGGGCTTCTTGTTGCATTTTCATTACCTCGACCAAGCATTGATATTTGGGGTGTCCGGACAGCAATATACGGATAAATGGTGAGAATTAATGGTTGAGTTGCAAATTGTATTGCAAAAATAATTGGTATTGGCATAGCAAAATTTTGTCATTCATTTTCTTTCAGCCAAGGAAAGTCCGCTGATTCGGCTATTTCTGGCTCTATTAAAAAGCGCAATTCCCCTTTGCAGATTGGCAACTGAACACTTGATTTTTGAACATAATCGGGATCCGGAAAATGCACGTTCAGCACAAGACGAAGATTGACGAGGACAAAAAAATCTTATTAAGAATGAATTTTAATTATCTGATTTATAGTGATTTTTATTCTTTGTGATTCTTAATAATCATGTGGGTGAATTGTTTTTTACTATGCAAGAGATGAATTTATCCATTCTCATTTCTCTCCCGGAAATTGAATTGCAAGCCAGATCTCAATTAGTCAATAAATATCTTTTCTTCATCGACGTTTTGCCGCTAATTTAGTGTTCGCCCTGTCCCGCGTCGATAATGCCACGTTAACACGGTTGGGCAATTAAGCATTTATACTCGTCATACTTCAAGTTGCATCGCGGCGGCAGGCGAGGGACGCCTTCGTCAAAAATGAAGGCGTCCCGCCAACGGTGCACCCGCGGCCGGACAGGATATTTCCCGAACAGCGCTGGACGCCCGACCGGCCCTACGATGAGGGCGGGCGAACAAGGCCGGCAAAGAAGCAGCCTGAAGTATGGCGGGTATAAGGGATGAAGGGCATACATCAATCCACATAGGAAGAGACTATGAAAAAATCCCGCGAATCAGTGATAGGGCCATGCCTTGCTGAATTTTTGGGTACCGGATTATTCATGTTTTTCGGCACCAGCGTCCTGTGCGCGGCGAAAGTGGCCGGCGCCAGCTTCGGTCTGTGGGAAATCTGCGTGGTGTGGGGCCTGGGCATCGCCCTGGCGGTCTACCTGACCGCCGGTATATCGGGGGCCCATCTCAATCCGGCGGTAACCATCGCATTGTGGTTGTTCGCCCGTTTCGACGTCAGAAAAGTCGCGCCCTACATTTTGGCGCAAATGGCCGGCGCGTTTTGCGGCGCGGCGTTGACCTATCTGCTTTACCACAATCTGTTCGCCCAGGTCGAACAGATACACCAGATGGTGAGGGGCAGTCAGGCCAGCCTGTTTCTGGCCAGCATTTTCTCCACCTATCCGGCGGCGGCCATCAGCGTATGGCTGGCGGCGCTGGTGGAAATGGTCATCAGTTCCATCCTTGTCGGGCTCATCATGGCGTTGACCGATGACGGCAACGGCGTGCCCAAAGGGCCATTGGCGCCGTTGCTCATCGGCGTCCTGGTGGCGGTGATCGGCGCCGCCACCGCGCCGCTGACCGGATTCGCCATGAATCCGGCCCGCGACTTCGGTCCGAAGCTCTTCACGTTTCTGGCCGGCTGGGGGCCTATCGCCATGACCGGCGGACGGGAAATTCCTTATTTTATCGTGCCCCTTGTGGCGCCGGTTATCGGCGGCATCCTCGGCGCGGCCATATACCGTTATTGCATCGGCCGCAATCTGCCCTATGCGGCCGGTCAGGAGCAAGGCGATAAACCCGCCGCAGGGTCCGGCGCTTGATGGAGGAATCGTGCGGAAATTCCGCCGCGCCGACGGGGTGGCGGAATTTTGCTCTACTGTACGGGGGTAGGGAATGATATTATTTGTGTGGCAGAGCACATTCTGTCCTGGGAGAAAGATGATTTAATCTAGGGTAGCTTTAAAAGTGACTCAGGAAGATGATCAGCGCATACTTCCGTTGCCTTCCGGATATTTAGTTGTGACCGTTTCATCTTTCCACGGGAAGTGACGAACAGATGAATCCCGTCTAATTTGTTACTATTTTATTAAACATTAGTAAAGCGCGAGAGAGGCCGGTATGAATTCCAGCAGCTTCATGGATTCGGAATTGATAAATAAAATCGCGCAGGATTTCGCTAAAGCCACCAATCTGGCGGTCGTGGTGGTGAATATCCACGGCGAGGAAGTCTCGGAGTTATATAATTTCACCCCCTTTTGTCAAATGATGCGCCAGGATCCCGAAATGAGCCGGCGTTGCCGGATGAGCGACCGCTGCGGCGGCCTTGAGGCCTCCAAATCCAATCAGCCATGTATATACCGCTGCCATGCGGGTTTGACCGATTTTTCCATTCCCTTACTGATAAGCGGCCATTTGGTGGGATTTGTGCTTTGCGGGCAGGTCAGGGTGCATGACACGGTCGTTCTGCCCTCGGTGCAGGACTGTACCAGTTCCGCCTGGCGCAAGGATAATCAGTTTACTACCCATTTCGAAAAAATACCGGTGGTGGATTTCGATCGGTTGATTTCTTCCGCCGAACTGTTGAAAATGATTGTTGATAACTATCTGAAACAACAGCTGGAAGTGGTGGTTTTCAAAGATCACGCCGCCGCGCCGCCGCGCCGCGCTCTGGTGCCGAGCCAGCACGATGGCAAAATGAAAAAGGCGTTGCGCTACATTGAGGGCCATTATACCGAAGACCTGCGTCTGGAAGATGTGGCGGCCCTGGTGTATCTCAGCCCCTACTATTTCAGTAAATTGTTCAAAAAATACCAGGGTATCGGTTTCAATGCTTACGTTAATCAATTGCGTATGGAAAGCGCCCGGCAAATGCTGGAGCAAAGCGATTGGCCCATCGCCACGATTGCCAGGAATCTGGGGTTTTCCCAGGCCAGCTATTTCTGCAAGGTGTTTCGCCAAACGTATCGCATTACCCCGCAAGCTTATCGCGAACAACATATGTTGCCGCCGGAGAATAAAGATATCGTCGCGCTTTATAATTAACCCGCGATAATTCTTTTTTCGGTCTCGACATTTTTTTCTCACGATCCCTATCGCATTTTTAATATCCAGCCAACACAATTTTTTCTTATTCCAATGGAGTAAAAAACAGCCCGGCGATGGCGATTTCACCGGGTGTGTCGCGGCGATGATCACTAAAAAGTGTTATACCTCGTCAATAAAATCATAAAAAAATCCTTGTCACGGTCATTTTTTTTGATCCGGAAGGGGGTATATTCACCAAGAGTTATTTTACAGTAGGGATAACCTAAAACATGACGCGTTGAAGCAAGGCGACAACGCGTTTCATGACCCGGGTTCACACTGATTGGCCGACGACTATCGCCGCCGCCAATCAAGCATCGGACAACGTATTCAGGTACGACGCGCCGAAAGGCCGTCAGGGAAGGAGGTGAAAAGCCTCCGCAGCCCCCGCTGCTGTAATGCCGACAAATCTGGAGCAACCACTGATCGTCCACGATTGGGAAGGTCCGGAGGCGGATGACGCAAAGCCAGAAAACCTGCCTGAATGCCATAGGCCTTAACCGGCCCGGAAACGACCCCTTCGGCGGGAAGCGGGTTGTCCCGGCAATACCTGCGGAACCGGTCGTTCCGTCGTTGTTGCTTGCGACAATCCCTGGCGCCGTCGCCGGGTTTAACGGAACGATCATGCAAGCGATACTCATCGGCGGCATACAAAGCGGTACGGGCAAGACTCTGGTGACACTCGGACTGCTGAGGGCCTTGGCGCGGCGTGGATTGCGGGCGCAGCCGTTCAAGTGCGGCCCCGATTATATCGATACCGGCTGGCATCAGGCGGTCAGCGGAATCCCCTCCTATAACCTTGATGCGTTCATGCTGGATGCCGGGACGCTGGTCGGCTTGTTCAACGGGCAGATGGCCGGCGCCGATATCGGTGTCGTCGAAGGGGTAATGGGACTGTACGATGGGCTGGGTTCCGAAGACGACAGATGCAGCAGCGCGGCGCTGGCCAAACAACTGGGCATTCCGGTGGTGCTGGTGGTGGATGGCAAGGCCATCGCGGCTTCCGCCGCCGCCCTGGTCCTGGGGTTTCAGCATATCGATCCGCGGGTGCCGATTGCCGGCGTGATTGTTAATCGCGTGGCGTCGGAAAATCATTTCGCGCTAATCAAAAACGCCATTGCGCGTCATTGCGGTGTTCCGGTGCTGGGCTATTTGCCGCCGCTGCCGGATTGGTCGCTGCCGTCGCGCCATCTGGGCCTGGTGCCGGCCGGAGAAATCGAGCGGCGGGAAAGCCAATGGGATGCGTTGGCCGACAGTGTGGAACGGCATATCGATCTCGCCGGCCTGTTGGCGTTATCCCATTGCCAATCCGTCGTGGGAACGTTGCCGCGCCCGCCCGCCGATACACGTTATTCGCGGTTAACCCTGGCGCTGGCCCAGGACGATGCCTTCAATTTTTATTATCCCGACAATCTACGGCTGCTGCGCGAGGCAGGGGTGCGCATCACGCCGTTTAGTCCGCTGCGCGATCGGGATTTGCCGCCTTGCCAGATGATTTACCTCGGCGGCGGATTTCCCGAGCTGTTCGCCCGGCAATTGTCCGACAATGAGCCCATGCGACAGGCGTTACGGCGGGCCGGCCTTTCCGGCGTCGCCATGTATGCCGAATGCGGCGGTCTGATGTATTTGGGCCGCGCGCTTATCGATCAGGACGGCATCGAACATGCCATGGTCGGATTATTGCGCGGCGTGAGCCGCATGAGCCCGGGGCTTAAACGCTTCGGGTATTGCGCGGGCACGGCCTTGCAGGACACGCTTTTGGCCGCCCGCGGCGAAACGCTGCGCGGTCACGAGTTCCATCATTCCGAATACCTGACCGACGAGACGCCGCTATTCACCCTAACGAAAACCACAGCCGACGGCAGCGTCAAGCGCTGGCCGGGAGGTTATGGCGGCGCCACGCTCCTGGCGGGCTATCTGCATGTGCAATTCTACCAGCGCCCCGCGTTGTTACAGCGGTGGCTGGATGCGGGGTGCGCGCAATTATGCCAGGCTTGACGGTGTTGCAAAGCGGGGTTTGGGCCACCCTCGGCGCTTTTGTCGCCGGCTATCTGCTGGATCTTTGGCTTGGCGATCCGCCTCATTGGCCGCATCCGGTGCGTTGGATAGGCGGCGGCATTGAACTGATCCAACGGCTCATCCGCCGTTATTGCCGCGGCGAACCGGCGCTGTACGCGGGAGGCGGCCTGCTTTGGCTGGCGGTGGTCGGCGGCGCCTGGCTGGCGGCGGATGCGTTATTGCGGCTGTTGTCATTCGTTCCCTGGCTGCATTGGCTGGTGCAGACATGGCTGGTGTATACCCTGCTTGCCACCCGTTGCCTGCGCGACGCGGCCATGACGGTTTATCGCGCCTTGCGGACCGGGACGCTGGCTGAAAGCCGTCATCATTTGTCGTTTATCGTCGGTCGCGACACCGGGCAATTATCCCGCCCGCAAATCATGCGCGCCGTGGTGGAAACCGTGGCGGAAAACAGCGTCGACGGCGTTATCGCGCCGTTGTTCTGGCTGTTTGTCGGCGGCGTGCCGCTGGCCATGGCCTATAAAGCGGTTAATACCCTGGATTCGATGGTCGGTTACCTGACGCCGAAATACCGCGCTATCGGTTATGTGTCGGCCAAAATGGACGATCTGGCCAACTGGCTGCCGGCCCGGCTGGGGTGGGTGGCGCTGGCGCTGGCGGCGGGAATGCTCGGCCTGGATTGGCGTTCGGCCTGGCGTATCGGCTGGCGGGATCGCCATTGCCATAAAAGTCCGAATTGCGCCTGGTCGGAGGCCGCGGTGGCCGGCGCCCTGGGTATCCGTTTGGGCGGCCCCAACCACTACTTCAATCAGCGGGTGGAAAAACCCTGGATTGGCGACGCGCGGCGCGATATCGCGCTGGAGGATATCAATGCCGCCATCCGGTTGATGTACCTGGCGTCGGCGCTGGCGCTGGCGTTTTTCTTGCTGCTGCGCGTCGGCGCGGCCAATGTCGTTTGACGGGCCGCGCCCGGAGGGAAAGAGAGAGATGGATTATATTAAACAGCCGCAGCAAATCGAACAGACCAGTTTTGACATTATCCGGCGGATCATCGCCCGCGATTATCCGGCGTTTCGTTTCGCCGACGACGGGCAGGAAAGCGTTATCCTCCGCGCGATCCATACCAGCGCTGATTTCGACTGGCTCGGAATTTTGCATTTCTCCGAGGGCGTATTGCCGCGCATAGGCGACGCGCTCCGCCGCGGCTGCACCCTGTATACCGACACCACCATGGCGCTGTCCGGCATCAATAAGCGCGAGCTACGGCGGCTGGGTTGTACCGTGCGCTGCTATGTCGACGACGATATGGTGGCGGCGCTGGCGCGGCGGGAGGGCATTACCCGCTCCATGGCGGCGGTGGACCGGGCGGTGGACGAACCGGGGCCGAGTCTGTTTGTTTTCGGCAATGCGCCTACCGCGCTGTTCCGTTTGCTGGAGCATTGCCGGCAAGGCCGTGGCGCGCGGCCGGCGGCGGTAATCGGCGTGCCGGTGGGGTTTGTCGGCGCCGCCGAGGCCAAACAGGCGTTGGCGCAAAGCGATCTGCCTTGTATCGCCGCGCTGGGACGTAAGGGCGGCAGCAATATCGCCGCCGCCATCGTCAATGCCGTATTGTACCGGTTGCGGGAGGAATGATGGAAGAGGTTGTCTGGCATAACGGCAAGGCCTATCGCAAAGGCTATACCACCGGCTCTTGCGCCACCGCGGCGGCGAAAGTGGCGGCGTTGATGTTGTTGCGCCAGGCTATCATCGATCAGGTATCCATCGTCACGCCGTCCGGGCAAATCTTGCGCCTGAATGTGGAATCGCCGTTAATAAGCCCGCAGGAAGCCGCTGCGGCTATCCGTAAAGACGGCGGCGACGACGTGGACGCCACCGACGGCATGCTGATTTTCGCCCGGGTCCGTCTGCGCGGCGATTCAGCCATTGTCATCGACGGCGGCGAGGGTATCGGACGGGTGACCCGCAACGGGATCGGCCTGGCCGTGGGCGAGGCGGCCATTAACAAGACACCGCGCCAGACTATCGAGGCGGCGGTGCGGGAGGCGATTGGACCGGAGCGGGGCGCGGATGTGGTCATTTCCGCGCCGGAAGGCGAAGCGCGGTCGCGTAAAACCTATAACGGCCGGTTGGGCATTCTCGGCGGTATCTCCATTATCGGCACCACCGGCATCGTCACGCCCATGTCGGAGGAAAGCTGGAAAAGTTCGCTCTCGCTGGAGTTGGGCATGAAACGGGCGGAGGGGCGCGAGCAAGTGATTCTGGTCCCCGGCAACCACGGCGAGCGTTTTGTCGAGCAACAACTGGGGCTGAATTCTAGTGACGTTGTCACTATGAGTAATTTCGTCGGCTATATGCTAAAAGAAACCGAACGGCTGGGATTCCGGCGGGTACTGCTGGTGGGGCATTTCGGCAAGCTTATCAAAGTGGCGGCCGGGATTTTCCATACCCACAGTCATATCGCCGATGGCCGCATGGAGACACTGGTGGCCTGGCTGGCGCTATGCGACGCGCCGCGAGACCTGCTGCATCAGGTGGCGGCCTGTCTGACCACCGAAGAAGCCATGGGCCTCATCGACCAGGCCGGCTGGCAACGGGTTTACCCGGTAATCGCCCGTCGGGTGGCGGAACGAACGGCCGAACTGCTGCGGTTTTCCGCCCATCCGCCGCGCTGCGACGCGATTTTGTTTTCCTATGATCTGCGGGTGCTGGGCAGCA
Organism: Martelella alba; assembly: GCF_005217455.1. Taxonomy (GTDB): domain Bacteria; phylum Pseudomonadota; class Gammaproteobacteria; order Enterobacterales; family Enterobacteriaceae; genus Acerihabitans. The sequence continues at coordinate 15,542 of NZ_SZPQ01000002.1, read as the reverse complement.
GCCGGCCGGTGGATGAATTGCGGGCCGCGTTTCTATGAAGCCGCCGGCCGGGTTGTCCGCAGACCGCGTCATGACGGCGGCGACGTCCCTGAACGACGCCGCGGCGCCTACGGCGGCTGGTGCGGCATTGGCGCGATCGACCGCGATATGCGCGACGGCGCCGGTTTGCGCAGCGGAGATCCTTCCCGCGGTCAGCGTGGTGGGGCTGGGGCCGGGAGATGAGGCTTATCTGACGTTGATGGCGCGGCGTCTGATTGGACGGTGCGAGGTCTTAATCGGCAGCGCGCGCCAGTTGGCGTGTTTTCCCCACTTCGGCGGCGAGAAACGCCCCCTCGATCGGACATTGGGGGATTTGGCCCACTGGCTGGCATCCCATCGGGAGCGACGGGTAGTGGTGCTGGCCTCCGGGGATCCGATGCTGTATGGCATCGGCGATTATCTCAGCCGGCATATGCCCCCGGGAACCCTCGCTATCATTCCCGGCATCAGCGCGGTGCAGTACTTGTTCGCGCGGTTGGGTCTGGCGATGAACGAGGTGTATCTTGCCAGCAGCCACGGCCGGGAACCGGATTTTGATTTTCTCTTGCGCCATGCCAAGGTGGCCATGGTCACCGACCGGCGCATCGGGCCCTACGAAATCGCCCGCCAAATCCTGGCGCGCGCGTTGCGTCGCACGCTGGTGGTGGGTGAAAACCTGTCATATCCGAACGAGCGAATCCATATTCTGCTTCCAGAACAGGTGGCGCGGGCCTATGACATGAATGTGGTGGTGATCCTTGATGAACAATAACCCGGCCGCCGGCCAAAGGAGCTTCGGATGAGGGATGACGAATTTATTCGCGGATCGGTGCCGATGACCAAGCGCGAGGTGCGCCAGGCGGCCCTGGACCGATTGGCGCTGGACAATGCGCGCTTGCTGGTGGATGTCGGCGCCGGCACCGGCAGTATCAGCGTGGAAGCCGCTTGCCGGCATCCGGCCCTGAAGGTGGTGGCGGTGGAACGCGACCCCGAGGCGTTGGCGCTTATCGGCCGCAACTGCCGACGGTTCGGTCTGAAGCGGGTGGATATCCTGCCGGGCGAAGCGCCGCTACCGCTGGCAGTGCAAGCCGATGCGGTTTTCATCGGCGGCAGCGGCGGCCGTCTTGGCGATATCATCCGCTGGGCCGATACGCTGTTGGCGCCGGGCGGCCGGCTGGTCGTCAATCTGATCTTGCTGGAAAACCTTCGAGAGGCGTTGGATTGTCTGACGGCGGGAAGGTTTGACCAACTGGAGTGTATCCAGATGCAAATTTCCGCCCTGGCTGGGCTGGGCGGAGGACATTATTTCAAACCCAATAATCCCGCTTATATTCTTTCCTGTCAGAAGGAGAAACCCCATGACGGAGTCTTTTGATCACGGTCTGGTATGGTTCGTGGGCGCCGGGCCGGGTGATCGGGAACTGATTACCCTTAAAGGCTATCGCCTGCTGAGCCAGGCCGATGTGGTGATTTACGCCGGCTCGCTCATCAACCCCGCGTTGCTGGAGTATTGCCGGCCGCAGGCGGAATGCTTCGACAGCGCGGGAATGGCGCTGGAGGACATCATTGACATGATGTGCCGGGGCATAGGCGAAGGGCGGCTGGTGGTCCGGTTGCAAACCGGCGATCTTTCCCTGTACGGCTCCCTGCGCGAACAAATCGAAGAACTGGCGCAACGGGGCATCGGCCATCGCACCGTGCCGGGCGTCAGCGCCTTTCTCGGCGCGGCGGCGCAATTGGGCGTGGAATATACCGTACCCGAGGTATCGCAAAGCCTGATCATTACCCGTATGGCGGGGCGAACGCCGATGCCCTCGCGGGAATCCCTGGCCGCCTTTGCCGCCCACCGGACCTCCATGGCCATTTTTTTGTCGGTGCAGGCCATTGAACAGGTGGTCGGCCAGCTAATGGCGGGGGGGTATCCCGCCGACACGCCGGCGGCGGTGATCTATAAAGCCACCTGGCCGGAGGAAAAAAACGTGCGCGGCACCCTCGGCGATATTGCCGGGCGCGCGCGGGAAGCGGGGATCGGTAAGACCGCGTTGATCCTGGTGGGCGCCTTTTTGGGCGACGAGTACCACTATTCCAAACTTTACGATGCCGGATTCACCCATGAATATCGTCAAGCCTGAGTCGATCGCGTTGTTTTGCCTGACGCCCGGCGGCGTTACGCTGGCGAAAAGGCTGTCCGACCGGATACCGGTAACCTGCTTTACCAGTCAGGCGCTGCTGGAGCCGGGTTTCGAGCCTTTTCGCGGCACATTCGCCCAAACCGTCGCGCAAGTGTTCCATCAATATTCCGCCTTGATTTTCGTCTGCGCCACGGGACTGACCGTTCGACTGATAGCCCCGTTGGTGAAGGATAAATTCAGCGATCCCGCCGTCGTGGTCATTGATGATCAGGGCCATCATGCCATCAGTCTGCTTTCCGGCCATATGGGCGGCGCCAACGCGCTGACCCGCTATATCGCCGCGCTGCTGGGCGCCGAACCGGTCATCACCACCGCCACCGATGTCAACCAGCTGGCGGCGTTGGATGTGCTGGCCCAACAGTTGAACGCCACCATGCGGGATTTTCGTGAAAAAACCAAAAAAATTAATCAGTTATTGGTGAGCGGCGGCAAAGTGGGGTTGTTCTGGGATCGCGATTCGCTTTCCGCCATCAAAATGCAGTGGCCGGAAGAATATTGCGATACCCGGGGTTTTATCCTGATTACCGATTTGGCGGATTTACCGGAACTGGACGCCTTGGTGCTGGTGAGTTTGCGCGATGACGAACCGGTGTTGCCGGTACCGGTTTATAAGCTGGTGCCCCGCTGCGTGGTGGCCGGCATCGGCTGTCGGCGGGATACCTCGCCGGCCGTTGTGGCCGACCTGTTATGGCGGCAGTTGGCCAAACTGCATATCGACCCCTTAGCCCTGAGCGCCATCGGCAGCGCCTCCATTAAACGAGACGAGCCGGCGCTGCGCCACCTGGCCAACCGATGCTGCGTGCCCTTTGAAACCTTTTCTGTCGATATTCTCAAACCGGTGGCGGCGCGTTTCCCGGTATCGGAATTCGTCCGGCGCATCACCGGCATCGGCAGCGTTTCCCAACCGGTCGCCTGGTTGATGAGCAACGGACGCCTGGTGGGCGATACCTTGCGCACCCAGGGCGTGACCATCACCTTAGGAGTATCCTGCTGATGCTGTATGTGGTAGGCATCGGGCCGGGCAATCAGGGCGCCATGACCCTTGAAGCCCTCGAGGCCATTCGCGACGCCGACATTATTGTCGGTTACAAAACCTATACCCATCTGGTAAAGCACCTCACCGGCGACAAACAGGTCATTAAAACCGGCATGTGCAAAGAGATAGAACGCTGCCAGACGGCCCTCGATCTGGCGGCGGCCGGCAATAAAGTGGCGCTGATCAGCAGTGGCGACGCCGGTATCTACGGTATGGCGGGCCTGATTCTGGAACTGACCACCCGGCAGCGGTTGGATGTCCAGGTCAGGCTTATTGCGGGCATGACCTCCAGTACCGCCGCCGCCGCCCTGTTGGGCGCGCCGCTCATGCATGACTATTGCCATATCAGCCTGAGTGATTTGATGACCCCCTGGCCGGTAATCGAAAACCGGATTTTGCACGCGGCCCAGGCGGATTTCGTCGTCTGCTTCTATAACCCGCGCAGCCATGGTCGTCCGGATCATCTGGCGCGCGCCTTCGAGCTGCTCTTGCGGCACAAATCGCCGCAGACCCCGGTGGGGGTGGTGCGCGCCGCCGGCCGTAAAAAAGAGGCGCATTGGCTGACCACCTTGGGCGAAATGGATTTCGCCCCCGTGGATATGACCTGTTTGGTGGTTGTCGGCAACCAGGCCACGTATTGCCAGGACGGGTTGATGATTACGCCTCGGGGTTATCTGTCATGACCCACGTGGGCGCGTTATGAAGGCGGTGCACATTTTGGGGGGAACGTCGGACGCCCTGGCGTTGTGTCGGATCCTGACGCGCCGCGGCGTGCCTTACAGTCTGTCGGTGGCCACCGCCACCGGCGAGGCCCTGGCGGCCGGCGTGGGCGGCGCCCGCCAGGTGGGCCGGCTCGATCAGGCGGGCATGGCGGACTGGCTGGAGAACGCCGGCTGGGTAATAGACGCCTCGCACCCTTACGCGCAACAGGCTTCGCGCACCTTGGCCGATGCTTGCCGGGCGCTGGGCCTGGCGCTGACCCGCTATGAACGGCCGAGCGAAATCGACGCCGTCCGACACCCCGACTTACTGATGGCGGACGACATCGCCGGCGCTTGCCGGCTGGCCGGCCGGTTTGGCCCCCGTGTTCTGCTCACCACCGGCAGCAAACAGTTGGCCGACTATCTGACCTTGCTGCCCGGTAAAACGCCCATTGTCCGGGTATTGCCGATACCCGACGTCATTAGCCAATGCGCGTCGCTGGGCCTGGGCGTTAACCAGATTATCGCCATGACCGGCCCTTTCAGCCGGGAACTGAATCTGGCGTTGTACCGCCAATACCGCCCGGATGTGATGATCACCAAAGAATCGGGACGGGAAGGGGGATATGTCGATAAAGTTCTGCCTTGTCTCGATGAGGGCATTCCCTGCGTGGTTATACGTCGGCCGACGATGCGCTGGCGGGATGTGATTTCAACGACGGACGAATTTGAACGGCATCTGGATCAGTGGCTGAAGGGCGCCGATAACAGCGTTGAGGACTAACAGGTTATGAAAAAAGCACTTTTGACCGTCAGTTTCGGCACCACCCACCGCCAGGCGCGGCTTTGCAATATCGAAGCCTGCGAACAACGTCTCGCTGCGGCGTTTCCCGACAGAACGCCGTTTCGCGCCTATACCTCCGGCATGGTGCTGCGCCGCCTGGCCGAACGCGACGGCGTCATTATCGATTCGCTCCAGCAGGCGCTGAAGGGTATCTGGCAACAGGGCTACCGGGACGTGGCCATCCAGTCGCTGCATATTCTTCACGGCGACGAGTATGAAAAAATCCTGCATCATGCCGCCCTCTGGCGGGGACGCTACACGGCGATGCATATCGGCGCGCCGCTACTTAATGACCAGCAGGATTATGCGCGGCTTATCAGCGCCCTGCATGCTCAAATGCCGCCGCTGGGCGACGACGAGCGAGTGGTGTTTATGGGGCACGGCACACAGCATCGCGCCTTCGCCGCTTACGCCTGCCTGGACCATATGCTGGCCGCCCAAGGGCTCCCGGCGCTGGTGGGCGCGGTGGAAAGCTATCCCGATCTCGACCTGGTTATCGATAGGCTTAAGAAGCAATCGGTCAGCCACATCCATCTGATGCCGCTCATGCTGGTGGCCGGCGAGCATGTGGTGAACGACATGGCCTCCGACGCGCCGGCGTCCTGGAAAAGCCGGTTGGAGCGGGAAGGCTATCGCTGTACTTGCTGGTTGCGCGGCCTGGGGGAGAACAGCGTGATCCAGCAAATGTTCGTCGATCATCTGTTGGACCGCGTTCCCGAGGAGGTGGCCTGATGGGGGGGATCATCTACGCCATCGGCGTCGGCCCGGGGGCCGCCGATTTGATAACGGTGCGCGGCGCCCGCGTCCTGGCGACGCTGGATGTGCTCTATGCGCCGGCCGGGCGCAGGGGCGGCGACAGCCTGTCCCTCGGCATCGTGCGGGAATACCTGACCGAACACGCGGCGATCAAATCGCGCCATTTCCCCATGAGCCGCGATACGGCGGAAAAAGACGCCGCCTGGGACGCCGTGGCCGAGGAAATGATCGCTGATGCGGCGGTTGGCCTGCGGGTGGGTTTTATCACCCTGGGAGACGCCATGCTCTACAGCACCTGGGTTTTTTTACTGACGCGCCTGGAGCGGCGGGCCGTGCTGGAAATTATTCCCGGCGTCACATCGTTCGCCTGCATCGCCGCCCGCGCGCACATGCCCCTGGCGATGGAAAACCAGTCGCTGGCGGTCATGTCCTGTACCGACGACGAGCAGCGCCTTGAGCAAGGCCTGTTGACCCATGACTGCGTGGTATTAATGAAAGTCTACGGCCGGTTTGCCCGTATCCGGGACATGCTCGGCCGCCTGGGCCTGCTGGACAAGGCATTGCTCATGGCCGATGCCTCGCTGCCGCAGGAACAATGTTTCCGGGCGCTGGACGCATTGGCGCCCGATCACCCGCTGCCTTATTTTTCCACTATTTTGGTGAACAAACACATTGCTGACGGCGCCGGGCGGTGCTGACGCCAGGCCGCCAACCGCGATAAACGGCCCGCGAGTCAAAGGGGCCGCCGAACCAAGGGGGATATATGGCTTTATCGATAATGTTGCAGGGAACGGCTTCCGACGTCGGCAAAAGCGTCCTGGCGGCGGGATTATGCCGAATCTTCGCCCAGGACGGCTATCGCGTTGCGCCTTTCAAGGCGCAGAATATGGCGCTCAACTCCTGGATTACCCGGGATGGGGCGGAAATGGGCCGGGCGCAAGTGTTTCAGGCCGAGGCGGCGGGCATTGAACCGGATGTCCGCATGAATCCGATTTTGCTCAAACCCACCAGCGATCAACAGGCCCAGGTGATCGTCATGGGCGAAGCCCTGTGCCATATGGGGGCCGCCGATTATCATCACTACAAACCGCAACTGCGCCGACGGATTGGCGATATCTACCGTAGTCTGGCGGCGCAATACGACATCATGGTGCTGGAGGGGGCCGGTAGCCCGGCCGAGATCAATCTGCGCGACCGGGACCTGGTGAACATGGGCATGGCCCGGCAGGCCGAGGCGCCGGTGCTGTTGGTGGCGGATATCGACAAGGGCGGCGTATTCGCCGCCATTTATGGCACCCTGGCGCTGTTGCAACCGGATGAGAAAGCGCGGGTTAAAGGGGTCATCATCAATAAATTCCGCGGCGATCCGGCCTTATTGCAACCGGGCATCGCGCAAATCGAATCCTTGACCGGCGTCCCGGTGGTCGGCGTCATGCCCTGGTTCGACGAACCGCTGGAAGACGAGGACGGCGTGGCGCTGCAAGGTGATAAGTATCGCCGGGATGCGGGCCGTGAACTGGATGCGGCCGTGATTCAACTGCCGCATATCGCCAATTTTTCCGATTTCAACGCCCTGGCGGTCCAGCCCGATGTGCGGCTGCGTTATGTCAAATGTGGAACATCGGTGGGCGTGCCTGATCTTCTGATTCTTCCCGGCAGCAAGAACACGCTGGGGGATTTGCTCTACCTGCGCGAACATGGCATCGATCAGGAAATTCTGGCGGCCCATGAGCGCGGCGTGCCCATTATCGGGATTTGCGGCGGTTTTCAGATGCTGGGACGCAAGGTGGTTGATGGCGTTGAATCGGGTATTGAGGCCGCGGCCGGATTGGGTCTACTGGATTGCGAGACCCGCTTTGCCCCCCTTAAGACCACCACGCAGGTCACCGCGCAGGTCATGGCCCTACCGCACGGCGTGTTCGCCGCCGGCGCCGGACAGGATCTCTTTGGGTACGAAATCCACATGGGCCATACCGCTCTGGGCGCGGGCGCGCGGCCCTTCGCCCGCCTGGCCCGGCAAAACGGCCAAGACCTGCAACAAGACGACGGCGCTGTCAATGAACGCGGCGATGTGGCCGGCAGTTATATCCATGGGTTGTTCGACTCGCCGTCGTTCACCCGAACGCTGCTTGACGCGCTGCGTGAACGGCGCGGGTTGGGGCCGCTGGGCGAGGCGCCGGCGGGATGGCGGGAACGCAAGCAACAGTCATTCGATGCCCTGGCGCGGCAAATGCGGGCGCATATCGATATTGAACGAATTTATCGCATTATGGCGGCCTCGGCCGCGTTGGAGGAACATTCATGATTGAGATTCGCGCCGGCGGCGCGGCGTTATGATCCTGGTAACGGGCGGGGCGCGCAGCGGCAAGAGCCGCCTGGCGGAGACCCTGGCGCAGCGGGCGAACGGGCCGGTGTTGTATATCGCCACTTCGCTGGTCACCGATGACGAGATGGCGCGGCGGGTGGCGCAGCATCGGCGCGACAGGCCCGGTCATTGGCGCACGCATGAGGGTTATCGCGATTTGGATAAGGTGATAACCGGGCAAGGCGGGCAGGTGGCCGCGGTGTTGCTGGAATGCGTGACCACCCTGGTGACCAATTTACTGTTCGACGAGACCGGTCTGGTGGCGCCGGAAAAGATGGATTTCGCCCTCGCCGAAGGGGCGATAACGGATCAAATCGACCGGTTGCTGGCCGCCTGCGCCGCGGCGCCGTGCCCGGTTATTCTGGTGACGAATGAACTCGGTATGGGCATTGTGCCGGAAAACCTGCTGGCCCGCCGCTTCCGGGATATTGCCGGGCGGGTCAACCAGCGGCTGGCCGCCGCCGCCGCCGATGTCTGGCTGGTGGTTTCCGGTATTCCGCTGCATATCAAAGACGCCGCCGCGCCGGGGGCAGCCTCATGAAACAGTTACTGGCGGCCATCCAGTTTATGACCCGCCTGCCGGTCCCGGCGCATTGGACGGCGAATCTGCCGTTGGATGCCTATGCCCGCGGGGTGGCATGGCTGCCGATCGTGGGAGTGATTATCGGCGGACTGTGCGCGGCGGTCTTCTCGTTGGCCCAATCGGTATTGGGCATCCCGCTGGCGGCGTCGCTGACGGTACTGGCCAATGCCCTGCTGACCGGCGCCTTCCATCTGGACGGTTTAGCGGATACCTGCGACGGCATCTTCTCGGCGCGCAAACGGGAGCGGATGCTGGAGATTATGCGCGACAGCCGCATCGGCACCAATGGCGCATTGGCGCTGGTTTTCGCCGTTGTCGTTCGCGCGCTGGCGCTGGCCGGACTGGCCGGCAATCCCAATGGCGCGCTGCCCTTTATTATTGTCGCGCCGGTGGTCAGCCGCAGCCTTATCACGCTATTGATGTATCGCCAGCATTATGCCCGGGAAAACGGTCTCGGCAATGTCTATATCGGTAAAATCGATGGCCGGTCCTTTGCCCTGGCGCTGTTGGTCGGCGCGCTGCTGACCGGTCTCGTCGCCGGACCGGCGGGCCTGGGGGCGGCTGTCGTCGCGGCAATTCTGGCCATCGCCTACCGCGCGAAAATCAACCGGGCCCTCGGTGGCCAGACCGGCGATACCCTGGGTTGCGGCGTGGAGCTGTTCGAGTGGCTGTTTTTGCTGGCAGCGCTCGGTATCGGCCGGTAAGCGTCGCCGCGCGGGATGACGTCGGTCGCGGCCGGTTGTCGCAACCCGCCCTATTCGGTTATCAGACGCCGCGGCATCTTGTCGGCGGCGCGGGAGAGTACCATGAATTTATACCTGGTGCGCCACGGCGAAACCCAGGCCAATTGCGACGGCGTCTATTGCGGCGTCAGCGATGTGCCCTTGACGGCGCGCGGCCGCCGGCAGGCCGCTCAGGTGGCCCGGCAACTGGCGGGCGTGCGCTTCGATCGGGTGTTGGCCAGCGGTCTGCGGCGCACCCAGGAAACCGCGCAAATCCTCTGCCCGGATAGCCCGCCCGAGTGCCGCCCCATCTGGAATGAAATGGATTTCGGCGAATGGGAACTGCGCCATCATCGCGATCTGCGCCGGGAGGATGCAATACGTTACCGCGCCTGGTGCGACGACTGGCAGCAGACGGTTCCTCCCGGCGGCGAAAGTTTTCCGGCGTTTTCCCGTCGGGTGGCCGGCGCCGCCGGCGAGCTTGCGCGCGAAAACCCGGCCGGAACGCTGCTACTGGTCGGCCATCAGGGCGTGCTGAGCCTGTTGCTGGCGGTATTATTGGGGTTGCCGCCCGCCGGCATGTGGCATTTTACCTTCCGTCAGGACGCCTATAGCCGGTTGCGATTCGCCGACGGGTTTTGCGTCGTGACCTGTTTGAACGACGGCGGCCGGCAACCCGACCGCTGATACGCTTTTCAGGAGAAAAAATGAGAAATATCCAGCAGGTTATCGACGCCATCCGGCCGCCGGATCAGGACGCCATGGCAGCCGCGGCGCGGCGTATCGATGGATTGCTCAAGCCGCCGGGCAGTCTCGGCCGACTTGAGCAACTGGCTGTCCAACTGGCCGGCATCATGGGTCGCCGGCCGCTGTCGTTTGCGCATAAAAGCATCCTGGTGATGATTGCCGATCACGGTGTTTACCAGGAAGGCGTGGCGGTCTCGCCGCGTATCGTCACCGCCATCCAGGCGGCCAATATGGTCAAGGGGATCACCGGCGTTTGCGTGCTGGCGGCCAATGCCGGCGCGAAAGTGACGGCGGTGGACTTGGGCATTGATAGCGAACGGCCGTTGCCGGGGCTGATTGACCGCCGCATGGGCCGGGGCTGCGGCAATATCGCCGTGGGCCCGGCCATGACCCGCGCCGAAGCGGCACAGGTGCTGGCCATTGGCGCGGATTTGGCGACGGAACAGGCGGCGGCGGGCGTAACCCTGTTTGGCGTGGGCGAGCTGGGGATGGCCAATACCACCCCGGCCGCCGCGCTGGTCAGCGTCTTGACCGAAGCGTCGCCGGGCGATGTGGTGGGGCGCGGCGCCAATCTTCCGGTGGCATTGCTGCGCAACAAAATCGCCGTAGTGGAACGCGCCATCGCCGTCAACCGGCCGGATCCGCGGGATGGTATCGACACGCTGGCCAAGGTCGGCGGTTTCGACCTGGGCGGCATGGCGGGCGCGATGCTAGGGGCCGCCGCCGAAGGGTTACCGGTTATGCTGGACGGTTTCCTGTCCTATGCCGCCGCGTTGGTCGCCTGCCGGGTGGCGCCGCAGGTCCGGGATTATCTGATCCCCTCACATCTCTCGGCGGAAAAAGGGGCGAAAACCGCCTTGGCCTACCTTGATCTTCATCCTTATCTCGATCTGGAGATGCGGCTGGGCGAGGGCAGCGGCGCGGCGTTGGGCATGAATCTGGTGGATGCCGCCTGCGCCATGTACAACAATATGGGCACGCTGACCGATAGCGATATCGAATTGCCAACGGGCCATTAAGGCCGCTTTTGAGATAACTCACTTGCATGATGCAAGTGAGTGGCATAGGATACTATCACGTTGATAGTATCCTATGGGGCGACCGATGAACAAAACCGATTTCGCCGAAATGTCTTGTCCCGTGGCCCGCAGCCTGGCCAGGGTCGGGGAGTGGTGGAGCATCCTTATCCTGCGCGATGCGTTTTATGGACTGACGCGTTTTTACGAGTTCGAGGCCAGCCTGGATATCGCGCCCAACATGTTAAGCCGGCGTCTGAACGACCTGGTGAAAAACGGGCTGTTGCAACGCAGGCCCTATAGCCGCAAGCCGTTGCGTTACGAGTATCTTCTTACCGAGGCCGGCTGGGCTTTCCGTCCGGTAATCTGGGCGTTGGTGGCCTGGGGCAACGCGTATTTTTCCCCGGAAGGCCCGGCGTCGATACTGATTAACCGCCAGACCGGCGCGCCGGCCGAGCCGGTGCTGGTGGACGCTGTTACCGGACAACGGATGTCGCCGACGGATTACCGTCTCGGACCGGGGCCGGCGGCCAGCGAACAGATGCGTTACCGCATGGATTTCCAGTGGTTGAAACACGCCTCGGGGGACGAGAATTTCCGGTTCGCGCCGCCGGCGAAACGTCTCCCCGGTGAGGCGCAATGAACGCGCCGGCGACATCGCGGAATACCGGGGGCCGCGCCGGCGGGAAAGGCCGGCCAATGGCGCTGGGCTTGGCGGCGGCGGCCGTGGCGCTCATGATCGGTTACGGCGCCTATTGGTGGAACCATGGCCGGTTCATACAGACCACCGACGATGCCTACGTGGGCGGCGACATCACCACCATCAGCGCTAAAGTGGCGGGATACATCACGGCGGTGGACGTTGCGGACAACCAGCGCGTCACCACCGGCGAAATCGTGTTGCGTCTGGATGACCGTGACTATCGGGCCGCGCTCGCCAAAGCGCAAGGCGAAGTCGCCGCCCAACAGGCCGCGCTGGCGAATCTGGCCGCGACCCGCGGCTTGAAAGAAGCGCTGATCGAACAGGCCCGGGCCGCCATTACCGGCGACGAGGCGCAAATCGAACGCACCCGCGATGATTTGGCCCGCTACCGGACATTGCAATCAAGCGCGGCGGTATCGGTGCAAAGCCTCCAACAGGCGCAGGCGGACTATCGCCAGGCGCTCGCCGACGGCCAGCAGGCCAAAGCGGCGCTATTGGCGGCCCAGCGGCAATTGACGGTCCTTGATACCCAGCGCGGTCAGGTTATGGCGGCGCTGGGGGAAGCCGTCGCCGGCCGGGAACTGGCGAGGCTGAATCTGGCGCATACCCTTATCCGCGCCCCCATTGACGGCGTGGTGGGCAATCGACGGGCCAGGATGGGGGCCTGGGCCGCCGCCGGCAGCCAGTTGCTGGATATCATCCCGTCCCGCGGGCTCTGGGTGGACGCCAATTTCAAGGAAGATCAACTGGCGGGCATTCGCCCCGGCCAGCGCGCCATGATTCGGGCCGACATCCAGCCCGGCACGGTCTTCCATGGTCGGGTGGCCAGCCTCGCGCCGGCCACCGGCGCCCAGTTCAGCGTGCTGCCCACGGAAAACGCCACGGGTAATTTCACCAAGATTGTCCAGCGGGTGCCGGTGCGCATCATTCTGGATAGGGCTGACGGTACGCTGGGATTGCTGCGGCCGGGATTATCCGTGACCGCGGTGGTGGACAGCCGTAGGCGGGGGCGGCCGTGAGCGGCGCCGGCGTTCAGGCCGCGGCGTTGCCGCCCGCCGCTCTGCCGGACGGTCTGACGCTGGCGGGCAAAATCGTCGCGTTTTCCACCATGTGTCTGGGAATGTTTATCGCCTTGCTGGATATCCAGATTGTTTCCGCTTCGCTGAAGGATATCGGCGGCGGCCTATCGGCGGGCAGCGATGAAACCGTCTGGGTGCAGACCGCGTATCTTATCGCTGAAATTATCGTTATTCCCCTGTCGGGATGGCTGGCGCATGTCCTCTCCACCCGCTGGCTGTTTTGTTTTTCCGCGGTCGGCTTTACCTTTTCCAGCCTTTTGTGCGGCTCGGCCTGGAATATCCAGAGCATGATTCTGTTCCGGGCCATGCAAGGGTTTCTCGGCGGTTCGATGATTCCGCTGGTGTTTACCACCGCGTTTGTGTTTTTCAATGGAAAACAGCGGGTCATCGCCGCCGCCACTATCGGCGGCATCGCCTCGTTGGCGCCGACCATGGGGCCGACGGTGGGCGGATGGATAACCGACAATGATTCCTGGCACGGCTTGTTTTACGTGAATTTGCTGCCGGGCACGCTGGTGGCGGTGACCGTTCCGCTGTTGGTCAAAATAGACCGGCCCAATTTGTCGTTGCTGCGCGGCGCCGATTATTTAGGTATTGTCCTGCTGGCGGTATTCCTCGGTTGCCTGGAGTACACGTTGGAAGAAGGGCCGCGCTGGAATTGGTTCAGCGACAGGACTCTCACCGCCACCGCCTGGATTTCCGCGGTAGCGGGGATCCTGTTTATCTGGCGCACCCTGACATATGCCAGGCCCATCGTGGATTTGCGGGCGCTAAAGGAGCGGAATTTCGCCCTGGGCTGTTTCTTTTCGTTTATTGTCGGGGTGGGGATGTTTTCCACCATTTATCTCACGCCGCTGTTTCTCGGTCAGGTCAGGGGTTTTAGCGCCTTGCAGATTGGCTGGGCGATTTTTTCCACCGGCGTTTTTCAACTGCTGGCTATTCCCCTCTATGCCTATTGCGCCAACCGTATTGATTTACGCTGGTTACTGTTGGTCGGTTTGGCCGGTTTCGCCTTGTCCATGTGGACGTTTATGCCGATAACCCATGATTGGGGCGCGAAAGAATTGCTGTTGCCGCAGGCCTTTCGCGGTCTGTCGCAGCAATTCGCCGTCGCGCCGGTGGTGACGCTGAGCCTGGGCAGTTTGCCGCCGGAACGCCTGAAGATGGCTTCCGGCCTATTTAATCTGATGCGCAATCTTGGCGGCGCCATCGGCATCGCCTGGTGCGCCACACTGATAAACGATCGCGCCAATGTGCATTTTTTTCGTCTGGCGGAATCGCTTACCGCGCCTAATGAGGCCATGAATGGTCTGCTGGAGACGCTGCAATCGCGTTTTATCGCGTTTGGCGACGATACCGCGACGGCGGCCACCGCGGCGCTGAAAACGTTGTGGTCGCTGACCTACCGCGAGGCGTTGACCATGACCTTCGGCGATACTTTTATGGATATTATGCTGTGCTTTCTCCTGGCGTGCATCTTGGTGCCGCTGATGCACAATACGGCAAAGGGCGCCGTCCCGAGTGCCGAACATTAGCCGGGGCGAGGGTAAGCGGTTGTGACAGAACGGGCGGTCCGCTCTTGATTAATGCGGCGGGACGTTCCTATAATCAAGCCGTTTCCGGTTGCAAGAGAAGTGTTTTCCATGGCAAGACCTAGCGTTCGCGATAAGATTGTTTGCGCGGCATTGGAGCGGTTCCACACCCTCGGGTTCAGCGCATGCAGTGTGCAGGATATCGTCGATACCGCCGGGGTGCCGAAAGGTTCGTTTTATAATTACTTTAAAGCCAAAGAATTACTGGCGCTGGAAGTGCTGGGCATCTACGGGCATGACTGCAAGCGGGAAATCCTGTCCGATAAACGTCTCCCGCCACTTGAACGACTGCGTGGCCATTTCGAATTTATGGCGGCGCATTTCGCTGAATCCGGTTATAAAAAAGGCTGTCTGATCGCCAATCTGGCCGCCGAAATGTCTGATAATACGCCGTTGTTGCGTCAGGCTATTGACCAATCCCTGGAAAAATGGACCGCGTCCGTCGCCGCAACGCTGCGCGAAGGCCAGAACGACGGCAGCATTGTCGCCACCTTGGATGCGGAAAAAATGGCCCGTTTTATTATCAACAGTTGGGAAGGGACGGTAGTGCGCATGAAAATCGCCCGTTGCCGGCAGCCGCTGGAGGATTTTTTCGCTGTGGCCTTCGTGTTGCTCACCCGGTCGGCGCCTTGATACATGGCGATTGGTACGCGATATATTGCAAACGGCTTCTTGGTTGACGGCGTTTGCTCACTGAAGTCACAGGGTCGTCCACGCCACAGGGATGAATACTGGCTGCCGCAACGTGAGTTGGATTATTCCTGTCCATATAGGGTTGATTGACGCCCTCAGCGAGGGTTATGACCATTATGCTGTAGTAATAGCTTCCATCACCCGCGTACTCGAACTCGCGATCAGCTCGGGTGTGCATATGGAAGTCCGCATGAACCCACGGGGCTCCTTGGTCAAAAAATCATCCATTATCGTTTCACCTTTAGTGATCCAGCCTTAGCTCATGGGTGTTTGCGTACTTGAACAATCTGTGTGGTTTGAGGGAGACTGTTCAGCTCAGTGTCAGGATGGACACTGTGGCGCTTATCAAACCTGATGCAGTGTTTGATCAAATACCTTACCAGATTTAATTACGCTAAATGTCACATGACTCAGTTTAGGGGTCTGAGGGCCAATGGAACGAAAACGTACGCTAAGAACACAACTCCTTGTTATAAAATAAAATTATTTATGATG
>NZ_SZPQ01000034.1 GCF_005217455.1 Martelella alba | reverse complement strand
TTCACACCAATGCAGCATATTCA
This sequence comes from Martelella alba, assembly GCF_005217455.1. GTDB lineage: Bacteria > Pseudomonadota > Gammaproteobacteria > Enterobacterales > Enterobacteriaceae > Acerihabitans. The sequence goes on along the minus strand of NZ_SZPQ01000034.1, from coordinate 55,857 downwards.
GCGCATGACCTGATTCTACTTATCACCTCCGTTAAAAATGGGGGGATTACCCTGGAAAGATCGTTGAGTTGAATACTGCAAGTAATTGGTCCGAATACAAAGCAACATCAGGGGATTCTATCGTCGTAAAACTGACAGGTTCCATTTCTAAATAATAACCAATATAAGAAGTCCAATCTACATGATTGGACTTTGACTTATATTATTATTTTTGAGTTTTTTGGTGAGCTTACTAAACATATTATTAAATTTTCGATTAAAAATTAGAGGAGGTAAATATCTCATTTTTTAGAGATGATTCTACCTGTTGTGTTATCAATTCTATATTGAGATATTGAACCATCTACAACATACTCAATCACCGCTAAAACCGTTGATAGTGGGACATAAAACCATTCCCTCGGTGTATAAGTTTGTCCTGAAGTACTTTTTAGAGTAATATTCAAACGGCGAGTAGCAAGGAACCCATGCACAAGAGTCTCAAGTTTATGAGCATTTAAATTGAAACACTGACTTGTAGATACAATTCTCACTGGTGCTTCAAGGTAGGTCCGGTCTGTTTCTGCATTCTTGATTCGTTTTTCAACAGTGGTTTCAGTGAATCCAATCTTATAGAGGTTCTGTTTATAAGGAGTGAGGGCGGGGTCTGTGCTCTTAGTCGCAAGGACATAAATAATACCTGTAGGAATTGGTTCCTGAGAAGGTTTTAATAACTGCCCATGTAGCTGTAACTTTCTTCCTTCATTATCCCTTACAAGTCCATGAGTCAGAGACTGGTATAGCATATGCATTTCCGTGCCATTCTCAAAGATTAGGTGTGCTCTGGCATTATAGCTACTGTATTGTTCAAGTCGTTCACCAATGCTTGCAACATATCCCAACAGTCCATTCAGAATGAAAAAATCGCCAGCATTAATTTTCAGCTTATGGGTGAAACGCTCGAGGCTGAAAACCGCATTCTTAAGTCCATTTTGCACTGTTGTAAAGAGTGGAGCATAACGAGGAAAGTCAGTGCAAGGTTGTCGTTGTGCCACCTCATCTGGTTGTTCTTTCTTCTCCGCAGGAACATGTTTTAGATTGAAGAGGTCGGGAGTTTCAAAGTCTAATAAGCCATCATCATCCGCAAAAATATCATCCAGTGAGGTTACCGATTCAGCACGAATTAAGTAATCCGTAGATGAATCGGCACATTTTAATGTTTCTTGTGACTGAATATTATTACTGGATAAAAGTCCATATTCATCTACCCCTCGCAAATGCTGATATTGCTCGGGATTAGCTTTGAAACTTTGCAGTCTGCGGGCTAGTACTTTCTCATTAGTTGAAGCTGAACTATTTTCGTCAGGAAGTCGGCCATGCTGGGCATAAAAGGCAGTGATCTCAGAAAATTGAGAACCGACTATATCTGTAGGTCCCTTAGATGCTTTCAAAGGTTGAATATTTAATAACCCTAAGTCGTCACTTTCACCTAAGATATCATCAAGGGTAGATTTTGACGACAAACCTTTTGTTGAGAAACGAATCATACTATTGGTCCTGTTGTGCTAACTTTTGTTGTTTCTGTTGACGAAGGAAAGCAAGGGCTTCCGCATAGCGAACTTCAATAGGATTGCCGGAGTTCAGAGATGGAGGGCGTTGATGGTCATGAGTAAATTGTTTGATTCGCGGCCATAGAATAATGGCTTCTTCTTCAGATACTTTCGATTTAGTCACACTGATAGCCTGTTGAATGGTTTTCAACATTTCTGCATCAACTTGTTTGGATAGTATTTCATAAGCCCCTTTGAAAGGGTTGATCGAATCGATGAGATCGATATCCAGATTATCAATAGAAATGAACTTATCGCCCATTTTCAGGAACTGCTTCCCAGCCATGTTGCTGTCACTACCATCACTCAGATCACTTGCCCCTCCATTATCCGTACTTGGACCTCCGTCAATTACAGCATCTGGGGGTAAATCTTCTCCTTTAATCAATCCGCCATTAGAGCTAATCAGCATACTCTGTAACATACCCTGGCGAATTTGCTCGTGTTCTTCTTCCGTCAGATCTGGGTAGAGGCTTTGTATGACAGAAGGTAACTCAACCTGAGTGATAGTTTCAGGAGGAACAGTTTCCCCGATAGCTTCTTTGATCACCTGCTGTTTCGCCGTTAAAGCAGCAAGGATCTCGTTGCGATCCCCATTCAGAATATCAATAACTTTCTGTGATACAGGCGTAGTGCTGGTATCGTCAATCAGTAAAGTGTTATCAGGAAGGTCTTCGCCATTCCACTGAAAACGAGGTTTGAACTGAATAGTTGGAGCTAAGATTTGTTCCATTAGCAATGATGTAGTAATGGCTTTAAGCATATTATTAACAGAAACTTGGACATCTTTATCTTCAGCATCTGGTTGAGCAATTAAATTTGTAAATTGAGCATGTTTCTTCCCTTCGCAATCACGAGTTGCCCGGCCGATGATTTGGACAATTTCTGTGAGTGAGCTGCGATATCCAATAGTTAAAACATGTTCACAGAAAGGCCAGTCAAAGCCTTCTTTTGCCATGCCTAATGCGATAATAATGTCCATGTCATCTGGACTTGTAATATTACGCAAATAGTTTTGAACTTTAGGTCGTTCTAATGAGCTATCATCAACGAGGTTGGCAACCTTAAGGATACGACCATCTTTAGATTTGACATATAATATGCCGGTATTCGGATCACGAAGTTCCACATCGCCCAGTATATCGACAATAGCATCGACTTCGCTGTGTTTATCTTTCGTTGATTCACCAGAATTTACATTAGGAATGTGAATGATAGTTTTCTTATTCGGATCGAGTACTTCAGGTAATGCATCAATATAACGACCTTGGTAAAAATGATAACCAATACCGAGAGATTTTAGATATTTATATCCATTAAGCTGTTCGTAATAGGTGTAAGTCACCTTGGTGAACTTTTCCTCATCCTCAGGCAATAGAATCGGGACTGTATCACCACGAAAATAAGAACCAGTCATTGCAACGATGTGTGCCGTTGATTTAGACATTAGTTCATCAATCAGGCCACCAAGGCGGTTATCACCATCAGCAGAGACATGGTGGAATTCGTCAATCGCTACAAGGCAATCATTAAATTCACTAACTTCTACCTGATCAAAAGCAAAACGAAGTGTGGCATGAGTGCACACTAAAATGCGATCAGCACCTTCCATAAAGCGTTTGAAGGCTGAAACCTTGCTTCTATCGCTACCATCTACACACAAGTTATTCTGAGGAGCAACTTCCCAGTCACTGAAGAAACCAAAGTCAGTGAGTTTGGTTTCCTTAAAGGAACCACCTATGGATTTTTCAGGAACTGTGACGATTACTTTGCGAATCCCCTGATTTTGCAGCTTATCCAGCCCCAGGAACATCAAGGCTCGTGACTTACCTGAAGCTGGAGGGGCTTTGATCACCAGATACTGGCTTGCTCGTTCAGCAAAAGCACGAGCTTGCATTTCTCTCATACCCATAGGATTCTGGCTTGTGCTGTTTCCTGTTTGCTTATACTCAACATGCAGTAGATTTTTCATTTTATTTTTCCTGTGTGTAGAATTTAGCTCCAGCAATTTTTACTTACTCAAAGCCGTTTAAGCTAACATTTATCACTATGCGATACTTTCATAGCGAGCTAAAAGAAAGCTTAAACGATCTTCAGTATCCTTAAATGGACGGTCACGGTAAAGTCTCTCCACAGCCCTATCCAACACTTGATGTGCTCTAAGTAAGTCTTCAGGCATCTTGTTGGGATCATAAAGCTCAGCAAGTGTTTTGCCCGGATGCCCTGCACGAGTCAGAAGGATCTCTTCCGCCAGGTTCTCGATCAAAGACCTTTGTGATTCATCCACTTTAGGCCAAGGGAAGGGATTATATACAACCGATGATGAATAGCGGTAATCGCTTTTTAATCGACCAGCTACTAACCGCATCCAGTCATTATGCATCAGGGAATTTAGTATGCCGAATTCATATAAAGTGCCATTGGGAATGATGTAGTTTGCATTCGTTGAAATAACATCACTACCAAAAAAACCCATAGGAACATAGGTTCTACGTTCAGAAGATACACTCGGAATTAGTATATATTCTCCAGATGTAGGATGTCTATTTTCATCAAATAAATGTGCATTTTTGGCTTTTTTACGAGTGGATTCTTTTGAGCTTTTTAGTCTGAAATCTCGTACTGCCAATACTCTTTCATTTACGAATGGAAGAGATTCTAATTGTTGAGTGGTTATACCGTTTAGCCAGAGACACCAACGTTCTTCTCCATTAATAAATTCTGTTGCCCCCAAAACCTTTTTAAGCCATATGTTACTATTAGGCTCTTTTTTCAGTAATTCCTCCATCTCATTACGATTTAAAAGAAGTGATCCACCATCTGTAGGTTTGTTACCGAACAACAATGATGGAATACCATTGATGATTGGCTTGCTTGATGCTATTACTGCAAGGTTACTGCCTTCCACAAGGTAAGGTCCAATATTTTTAACAACCCTACTATGCCATTCCTTACCAACTTGTTGATAAATATGACGAGTGCTCTCTCTTGAAGAAAGGCCAACAATAATGACATGAACCGCCGCTTTGTCTCTGGCATTATTAGCCCATGCGAAAGTTGGATAGGCGAAATTAATATGTAATCCTAATTCAAAAATAGGAAGCCAAAGAGTAGCAACTTGTTCACCTTGACAGATAGAGTTTGTAGCCACAAGAGCTAATTCAGCCCTCGAATTTTTGATATACTTAGCACCTTTCCAGAACCAACATGCTACAAAATCAAGCGAACCTAATGATTTGAAATCGTTGAAAACAGCTTGCATCTCTTTTCGTTGCTGTTCACTTCGACCTAATGTACCTAAAAACGGTGGATTACCAATTATATAGACTTCATCATCAGTTCTTTTTGGACAGACTTTGTTCCAGTCCAATTGCAAACTGTTGTCATGCCATATATGGCCGCTTTCTTTAAGTGGTAATGCTGATGGGGCATCACCAAACAACTGTTTCCATTGATTATTTACTTGATGTTCAACTAACCATAACGATAAACGGGCTACCTCGCATGCGAAATCATCAATTTCTATGCCATAAAACTGGGACAGGTGTAATCCGCTCATAACTATAGATTGGGGTTCAACTGCAACCAGAGCAAGAAGTACTTCCATTTCGAGCTGACGCAATTCTTTATAGGCAATAATTAAAAAATTACCTGAACCACAGGCGGGATCAAAAATTTTAATTTTACCTAATCTAACCAGTAATTGTTTAAGACCTCTTACATTATTTTTTTGTTTCTCAAGCTCCGTTCGAAGGGGATCAAGGAAAAGCGGTTGAATGACCTTCATGATATTGCTGTAAGATGTATAATGTTGACCTAAGCGACTTCTCTGCTCTACATCAATTACAGCCTGGAACATACTACCGAAGATATCTGGATTAATTTCACTCCAGTCCATCGTTCCGCATTCAAGCAGTATTCTCCGACCTTTCTTGCCTAATGATGGAATAGGTTCATCGGAAGCAAACAATCCTCCATTTACATAGCGGAATGCGGAAATATGCTTAGGAAGATTGTCTCTCTTTTCATCATCCTCAGGAGTATTCAGAACCGTAAATAATTTATATAGAAACTCATCTAAATCATTTCCGCTCTCATCTGTATAACTTTTTATTGCGGTTGTGAACTGAGTTTCCTCAAAAATACCTGTATCTTCAGCAAAGAAACAGAATAGCAAACGAGTCAAGAAGACATTCAAAGCATGAATATCTTCTGGTTTTTTTAAGTCGTTATTCACACGGATGAGATCGAACAGCTTTCCCATTTTTTCAGCAGCTTTGACATCTGCTGGATTTTCACTACTGGTGATTGCTTTTTCGAGACCAACTAATGGCAAGAAGAAAGCATAATGACTATGCAACTCATCAAGGTTAATATCAAGTCGTTCCCGAGTTAACGTATCCCAGGTGAGAAAGTGCGAATAATCAGTAACAATAAAGCAGATGCGTATTCACGGCGCGCACATCATCGACATTGCCCACCACATCGGATGTTCTGAGCGCACGGTTCGACGGCATCTCACTGAAAAAACCGTTAACGTCCGACGGCGTGAACCCATGAAAAAACTTCGTCCGTTCATGGACTATGTTGATCTGCGATTGCGCGAGCATGTCTGGAACACTGAGGTCATTTATCAGGAGATAAAACAACAGGGTTATGACGGTTGCCGCTCCACGTTGCGTCAGTATGTGCATCCCAAGCGCACCCTGCGTGCGTCCAAACAGACCGTACGCTTCGAGACGCAGCCTGGTCAGCAACTCCAACACGACTGGGGTGAAATCGAGACTGTTGTCGACAACCAGCGCTGTAAAGTGAGCTTCGCCGTTAACACCCTCGGTTACTCCCGACGCTTTCATACATGGGCGACCGATAGCCAGGATGCCGAGCATACTTATGAATCACTGGTCAAAGCCTTTGCCTACTTTGGCGGCAGCGTCAAAACGGTACTGGTTGATAACCAGAAAGCAGCCGTTCTCAGGCATGACAACAGTGGCGAGGTTATCTTCAACAACGGCTTCCTCCAGTTGGCAAAACACTATGGCTTCATGCCACGAGCCTGCCGTCCTCGCCTGGCACGAACCAAAGGCAAGGTTGAGCGTATGGTGAAATACCTCAAGGAGAACTTCTTCGTTCGTTACCGGCAGTTCGACAGTCTGGCACATCTCAATCAGTTGCTGATGCAGTGGATAAATACGGAAACTGACCACCGTACGCTTCGCCAGTTCAGCCAGACACCGGCAGAACGCTTTACCCAGGAGCACTCCCATCTGCTGGCATTACCGGCGGGTGACTTTGACACCAGCTATCACGACATCCGGCAGGTTGCCTGGGATGGATATATCGAGGTTCGTGGTAATCGATATAGCGTGCCGGAAAGCTGGTGCGGGAAAGCGGTCAGTATCCGAATCTCACTGGATGATGAGCTCAGGGTGTATGGAGATGACGTCCTCATCGCCACCCACCTTCTGGCAGAAAAACCGGCGGGCTGGCAGACCGTAGCCGCGCATCATCGACCTCTGTGGCAGCAAGCCTGCCGGGTGGCACAGCGTGCGTTGAGCGATTATGAGGAGTTGCTGTGATGAGCGAACTGACAGAACTGATGGCGCGACTGAAGATGGAGCATCTGACAGATGCGGTAGACAATCTGCTCGAGCAGGCCGTAAAGGAAGAACTTAACGCACGAGAAACACTGGTTCGCGTGCTGAACCATGAATGGAATGGTCGGCGACATAAGGGGCTGGAATCCCGGCTGAAACAGGCCCGACTGCCCTGGGTGAAAACGCTGGAGCAGTTCGACTTCAGCTTCCAGCCAGGAATCGACCAGAGGGTTATCCGGGAACTGGCCGGGCTGGTGTTCATCGAACGTAATGAGAATGTCATCCTGTTAGGACCTCCGGGCGTGGGGAAAACGCATCTGGCGGTGGCGTTGGGGGTAAAGGCCGCAGATGCGGGTCATCGGGTGCTGTTCATGCCACTGGATAAACTGATGGCAACACTGGTGAAAGCCAGACAGGAAAACAGGCTGGAACGCCAGTTGCAGCAACTGAGCTACGTGCGGGTGCTTATCCTGGATGAGATCGGTTATCTGCCGATGACGCGTGATGAAGCCAATCTGTTCTTCCGACTGCTGAACCGGCGTTACGAAAAAGCGAACATCATCCTGACCTCAAACAAGAGCTTCACCGACTGGGGTGAAGTGTTCGGTGATCATGTACTGGCAACGGCGATCCTCGACAGGTTGCTGCATCACTCGACAACAGTAAACATTAAGGGAGAAAGCTACCGACTGAAAGATAAGCGGAAAGCGGGCACGTTCCCCAAAACCATAGAGGAGAAAAACACCGAAAACTGAATGCTACAAGCGGACATCAGAAATGATGAAAACCGGACAAAATAAATGTTGAAAAGCGGTCATTAGGCAGTGTTGTTGACAAGCAAGGAGCTGGGCACGGATAGCTTCCAGTTTAGCCTGTCGTTGTTCCTGCTCCTGACGAACGGAAGATTCCTCTTCACGACGATCTTCTACAACCGTGGTCAGCTTCTCCAGGATCTCTTCCAGGGTTTCCAAAGCGACTTCACGAGATTGTGCCCGAAGTGTGCGAATATTGTTCAAAACCTTGAAAGCTTCACTCATCTTGTATATCACCCCAATAGTTAGATGAAAGGCATATCTTTAGCATTCCGGTCGATTTAATATTCTTTGCTCCAAAAAATCAATTAATTTTCTATGCTAACAATATCATTTAACGATAAACAGGCTTCTATGATGTAGTTTTGATGAACAATGATTTTCATCCTCATAGGGATAACTTGAAGAACAGCCCCTCAAAGAACTGTTCTTCTAACCATTAAATGATTTGCTCAAGCAATTCAGCCATTTTCAAATGAGCATCTTTCCGCTCTTCGAAATAGTCATATCGGTCATAGATTCCTTCAACCCCTTTGAGCTTGTGGTTGAGGCATCGTTCTGCGACATGAGGCAGAATTGAAAGAGAAGCAAACAGACTACGAGCCGTTCTTCTTAAATCATGAACTGTAAAATATTCAATATTTCCCATGACATTAGGTGGCTTTTTTTCCCTTCCTGGCTCAATTCCAAACAATTTAGCAATTGCATGGTTAAGAGTATCGCTTCCCATATATGGTTTTTTGCTTGCCCGGCGATTAGGGAATACATAGGGTGAACCACAACCTCTAACTTTTAGCTCATTTAAAATGGTAAGAGCTAATGGTGGTAACGGAATCACAATACCGACTCCAGATTTACTTCTCTCTGCGGCTAATTCCCATTTCGCATCATCTAAATTAAACTCACTCCACGGTGCTTCTGTAAGCTCACTTTTACGAACAGCCAGCAGAATGAGTAATATACAAGCAAGATAATTCTCACGACTAAAGCTATTATTATGAGTTCTGAAAATCTGAAAGACACTCTCAAGTTCGTCTTGGCTCAATGCTCGTGATCTGCTTTTCTCTACACCACCAGCATCAGTGACTTTAAATGCTGAAGCTGGATTATAAAGGGTTAATCCAAGCTTGATGGCATGGTCGAATAATTGTTTCATGTAAAGCAAAGCATCATTAGAAACCGTCGGTCTACCGCTGTCAGTAATGGCTTCCAGAATAGCCCGAACATCCAATGGGGTGACTTTCCCAATAGTCAGTTGACCAATAGAAGGGGCGATATCTTTCTTATAAACCCTTTCAGGGATATTGGGATGATCCAACCGTTTAACCAATCCTTTATGCCAGTCTGTGAAGAGGTCATCAATCAAAGTGATTTTTGCCGGACGGCTTAATTTTCTCTCAACGATGGGGTCATCGCCAACGATGACTTTCCTTCGAGCATTTTCAGCTTCACGGCGAGCATCAGACAGAGAAAGGACAGAGACTTTCCCCAAGGTGATTTCTCGTCTCTTGGAGAACACGGTGTATCTCAACATCCAATATGGCTCACCTTCCTTGGGAACCTTCAGATACAAGCCGTTACCATCACCATATTTACCTGGTTGCCCTGCCTTCACAAGAGCTTGAATCGTCTTAACCGTTAGTGAACCCATGCACACATCCTTCAAAAGTGAGGTAATCCCTGCGGGATAAGGAGTTACAATCGAAGTGGGGAGTGGGATGGTTATAATCTAAGATTTTTGACTTGAAAATAGAAACTACTCCCCAATCCACCCCCCGATTGGCAGTGGTTTTGGGTGTTTTTAGACGGACTGGAATGGACTGTCGTTTTAAATTAAAAGCCCTAAAAACAGGGCTTTATGTTCTTCAATGGGGTTAAGTGGAAATTATTCGATATTTTGGATCTGTTCCCGCATCTGTTCTATCAGCACTTTCAGTTCCACGGCTGAGGCGGTAACGCCGGCGTTGATGGATTTCGAACCCAGGGTGTTCGACTCGCGATTAAATTCCTGCATCATAAAATCCAGGCGGCGGCCGACGGCTTCCTTTTTGGTCAGGATGTTATAGGTCTCTTTAATGTGGGCTTCGAGTCGGTCCAGCTCTTCGGCCACATCAATTCGCTGAGCCATCAAAACCAGTTCCTGCTCCACACGATTGTTATCCAGTTGGACTTGGGCTTCTTCCAGCCTGGTCAGCAGCCGTTCCCGCTGCCATACCATAATATCCGGCATCTGTTGGCGTACTTTCGCCACCTCGCCGCTGATAAGCGCCAACCGTTGCTCGATCATCAGCTTAAGGGCGGCGCCTTCGGTTTCGCGCACCTTGATAAAATCATCCAGGGCCTGATCCAGTCCCGCCAGCAATTCCGCGCTGATAGTATCAAGATCCTGTTCCGGCGCGGCCATGACGCCGGGCCAGCGGAGAATATCCAGCGGATTGATTTCTCCTTCGTCGCTTTGCAATTTGACCCATTGCGCGGCTTCCACCAGTTGTTTGGCCAGCGCTTCGTTGAGAACCAGCGCGTTTTGCAGATGGGGATTGGCCTCGAAACGCAAATTGCATTCGACTTTGCCGCGTGAAAGACGCTGGCGGATTCGCTCGCGGATGGCGCCTTCCAGCCCGCGAAATTGCTCCGGCATGCGGATATAGGTTTCTAGATAGCGTTGGTTGACAGAGCGCAATTCCCAGGCGGCGCTGCCCCAGTTACCCTTTACTTCCCGCCGGGAGAAAGCGGTCATACTCCGAATCATAGACATCTCGCAACCATCAAAAGATAGGGGGATTATAGCTTCCAGGCGGCGCGCATGATAGGCATAAGGCGCCGAAGACCGTATAATGCGCAGCCATATCCGCAACTCATCACAAATTTCAAGCCCGGAGAGAGCCGATGCGTCCAGCAGGCAGAGACGAAAAGCAAGTCCGTCCTATTACCATCACCCGACATTACACTAGACATGCCGAAGGTTCGGTATTGATTGAATTCGGCGACACGCGGGTACTTTGTACCGCCTCGGTGGAGGAAGGCGTACCGCGATTTCTCAAAGGCCAGGGGCAGGGCTGGATCACCGCCGAATACGGCATGCTGCCGCGTTCGACGCATACCCGCAATGCCCGGGAGGCGGCTCGCGGCAAGCAGGGTGGCCGGACGATGGAAATCCAGCGCCTGATCGCCCGTTCGTTGCGCGCGGCGGTGGATCTGGTCAAACTGGGCGAGTACACCATCACCTTGGATTGCGATGTGCTGCAGGCCGACGGGGGGACCCGTACCGCTTCCATCACTGGCGCTTGCGTGGCGTTGGCCGACGCGCTCGGCGATATGCAGCGCAAAGGCCAGATCAAAACCGATCCCTTCAAAGGTTTTGTGGCGGCCGTTTCGGTGGGCATTGTGGCCGGCCGGCCGGTGTGCGATCTGGAATATGTGGAAGACTCCGCGGCTGAAACCGACATGAACGTGGTGATGACCGAAGACGGCCGTATGATTGAGGTACAGGGTACCGCCGAAGGCGAACCTTTCAGCCGACAGGAGCTGGATACCCTGCTGGAACTGGCGGAAGGGGGGATTAAGACCCTGATACAGGCGCAAAAAGCGGCGCTGTTGGTATAATTGCCGTTGGCGGCGCGCGCCGTCCGCGGTCTTTGGGAGTGGCGATGAAAGAATATCAACGGCAGTTTATCGAATTCGCATTACATAAACAGGTACTGAAATTTGGCGAGTTTACGCTGAAATCCGGCCGTAAAAGCCCTTACTTCTTCAATGCCGGCTTATTCAACACGGGTCGCGATCTGGCTTTGCTCGGACGTTTTTACGCCGCCGCGCTAATGGATTCGGGCATGGATTTCGATCTGGTGTTCGGCCCGGCCTACAAGGGCATTCCCATTGCCGCCACTACGGTCGTGGCGTTATCCGAACACTACGAACGGGATGTGCCTTATTGCTTCAATCGCAAAGAAGTCAAGGACCATGGCGAAGGCGGCGATTTGGTGGGTAGCCCGTTACGGGGCCGGGTCGTGCTGGTGGATGATGTGATTACCGCCGGAACCGCCATTCGGGAATCCATGGCTATTATCGCCGCCCACCAGGCCACTCTGGCCGGCGTGCTGATTTCCCTTGACCGACGGGAAAGAGGCCGCGGCGAGATCTCGGCCATTCAGGAAGTGGAGCGGGATTTCCAGTGCCGGGTGCTGGCAATCATCACCCTGGACGATCTGATCGATTATCTGGAAGAAAATAACGAGATGGCCGATCATTTGGCGGCCGTCCGGGCGTATCAGCGCCAATACGGCGTCTGACGCGCGGCGTACCCTAGACCTGCGCCGCGAAATGACGGATGGCGGCGGACTTGTCCGCGGCCGCCGGACGGGTTTTGCCGGACTGGCGCTTACCGTCAGCCGACCCGAAACGCGGACTGGCCGGTGATTATCGCAATTGCGCCAGCAACAGCGGCCAGCGTGCGTCGAATTCCTGAGTGGGCAGATAGCGGAACTCGGTGCGGACAAAACGCGCCAGCAATCCTTCGCAGAAAGCCAGCAACTGGCTGGCGAGCAGCGTTTCATCGCTCTCGAAGCCCTGGCCTTCGCGTAATTTACGTTCGCGCAATACCTGCCTGATTTGGGCTTCGATGCGTTCGAAAAGCTGATTTATTCGGCCCTGCAAACGGTCTTGTTCAAACATCAGCGCGTGGCCGGTCATGATTCGCGTCAGGCCCGGGTTGCGCTCGGCGAAACCCAAAATTAACTGCAAAATCAGACGAAGCCGATTAAACGTTTCCTTTTCATCGTGCAGTATTAGATTGATACGGCTGCTCAGGCTGTCTTCGATAAATTCGATCAGGCTGTCGAACATTCGGGTTTTGCTGGGAAAATGGCGGTAAAGGGCGGCTTCGGAGACGCCGACGGCCGCCGCCAGCTTGGCCGTGGTGATACGCTGGCTGCCGTCGCTGGATTCGAGCATCTGCGCCAAAGCCTGCAAGATCTCCTCGCGGCGATTGCGCTTGGCATTTTTGGATTCAGACATACCGATGGTTCCCTGGTAAAGACAATTAAAGAAATAACATCAGGCATCGGCCCTGGCACAACGTGCTAGGGCGCTAATTGTAATGAGATGAATAATCGATGCCGGGGAGTCCGACCGCTAGCGCTCAATGGCGTCCGGAATGACCAAAGCCGCCCTCGCCGCGTTCGCTCGCCGTAAAGTCGTCAACGACGTTAAACTCCACCTGTACTACCGGGACGAAGATCATCTGTGCGATCCGTTCGCCCGGTTCGATAGCGAAAACCTGTTCTCCGCGATTCCACACCGAGACCATCAAAGGGCCTTGATAATCCGAATCGATAAGTCCCACCAAATTGCCCAGCACAATGCCGTGTTTGTGTCCCAGCCCGGAGCGGGGCAGCACCATTGCCGCCAGTTGCGGATCGGCGATATGCACGGCCAGCCCCGTGGGAATGAGCACGGTCGAACCCGGCGCCAGCACAAGCGTTTTGTCGATGCAGGCGCGCAGGTCAAGACCCGCGGAGCCCACGGTGGCATAGGCCGGTAAGGGGAACTGATCGCCGATACGCTTATCAAGAATCTTAACGTCGATTTTTTTCTTCATATTGTCTGACAATCTCGTCGATTAATTGTTGTCCCAACTGGGTCTTATCGGTTAAAGGCAGCAAAGCGTCCCCGTCTTGCCAAAACAGGCGCAACGCATTGTTGTCGCTATTGAATCCTTGCCCGGCGCCGGATACGTCATTGGCGCAAATCAAATCAAGATTTTTCTTCACGCGTTTGAGTCGGGCGTATTCTTCCATATTTTGGGTTTCGGCGGCAAATCCGACGACAAACGGCCGGTTTATGGGCAGCGCTCCCACCTCGGCGACGATATCAGGGTTTTTTACCATTTTTAAGGTGATTTCGTCACCCTGGGTTTTGATTTTTTCCGTTGCGGTTTGCGCGGCGCGATAATCCGCGACCGCGGCGCAACCGATAAAAATCTGCTGATGCGCTATGTCCTGCATGACCGCCTCGCGCATTTCCAGCGCGCTGGCGACGTCGACGCGCCAGACGCCGGCCGGCGTGGGCAGGTTCACCGGGCCCGCCACCAGCGTCACATGCGCGCCGCGATCGGCCGCCGCCCTGGCGATGGCGAATCCCATCTTCCCCGAACTGTGATTGGTGATGTAGCGTACCGGATCCAGGGTCTCTCGCGTCGGTCCGGCGGTAATCATGATATTAAGATGCTGCAAGGTGCGATCGACGGCGAAATGCCGTCGGGCCAGCTCCACCAGCGTCAGCGGATCAAGCATCCGGCCGGGACCGACGTCGCCGCAAGCCTGACTGCCGTTATCCGGGCCCCATAGCAATACTCCGCGGGCCGCCAAGGTTTGCAGGTTGGCCTGGGTGGCGGTGGCGCGGTACATCTGCTGATTCATGGCCGGCGCGGCGGCGATGGGCGCGCCGGTTGCCAGACAAAGCGTGGAGAGCAAATCATTAGCCATACCGGCCGCCAGACGGGCCAGCATATCGGCGCTGGCGGGCGCCAGCAGCACCAGGTCCGCCCATTTGCCCAGTTCGATATGTCCCATTGCGGCTTCGGCGGCGGGGTCAAGCAAATCGTCGGCGACCGGATGACTCGATACCGCCTGTAACGTCAGCGGGGTGATAAAGGCTTTCGCCGCAGGGGTCATGACGACCCTGACTTCCGCGCCGTGATCGCGCAGGCGGCGAACCAGCTCGGGGCTTTTGTAAGCGGCAATGCCGCCGGTAATGCCCAGTACGATATGTTTGCCGGAAAGTTCCGTCATCGCGTGTGTCCGATTCATAAAAGGGGAATGGGCAATATTTTATCATAACCCCGCGGACATCCCTCATTTGTCTGTGCGGGTCAGGCGAAAGCAAATTGCGAAGGCCGCCGAAGTTCTTCCCGCCAATGGTCGAGAATCCGGCCGGCGCGTGTCATGATGGCGCAGTGGGGAAGAGAAGGATAAAAAAATGGCGGATTGCAAAAAATGGCCTTTTGCTCTGGCGCCCAGGGAGAAACTCATGGCGCTGGGGCCGTCGTCGCTGACTGATACCGAGTTGCTGGCTATTTTTCTGCGCACGGGTTTACCGGGGGTCCATGTGATGAAGCTTGCCGAGGAACTGATGCGCAGGTTCGGATCGTTCGACAAGCTCATGTGCGCGGATCGGCAAACCTTGTGCGCCACCAAGGGCCTGGGCGTATCGAAATTCACCCAGTTGCAGGCCATTCGGGAGATGGCGCAGCGATATTACCGCTCGCATATGATGCGCGAAGATGCAATGACCCGGCCGGATATCGCGCAAAACTATTTGCAGGTCCTGCTGGCGCACCGTGAACGGGAGGTGTTCGTTGTGCTTTACCTGGATAATCAACATCGCTTGATTAAGCACCAGGAACTCTTTCATGGTACGGTGAACAGCGTTGAGGTGCATCCGCGGGAGATCATTCGCGCCGCGCTTAAAGTCAATGCCACGGCGCTCATTTTGGCGCATAATCACCCCTCGGGCAAAGCCGAGCCCAGTCGCGCCGATCGCGAGGTGACCGATCAGGTGTCGAGGGCGGCGGCGCTAATGGATATCCGCGTACTAGACCATCTGGTCATTGGGGCGGGGGAATGCGTATCTTTCGCTCAAAGAGGGTGGTTATAAGGCTGATTGCCGCGATCCACCGGGATCTTTCCATGCGCGGGACTTGAGCACTTGCGCGCCAAAGCGTATACTACGCCACCTTTGAGAATCTTGGGTGCGGCGTTGAGAGTCTGTCTCAGCAGATTCACTGCTTGTTGCAAGTCTCTCCTCAGTGAATAGGCTGAGACGGGCTTCAAAGCCTGACGAGGCGGCCGGCACCTGTATTACAAAGCTCGAGCTGATTTGATTTTTGGAGAATAGACATGTCCCGAGTCTGCCAAGTTACCGGCAAGCGCCCGGTGAGCGGCAACAACCGCTCCCACGCATTGAATGCGACCAAACGCCGTTTTCTGCCCAACCTGCAATCCCATCGTTTTTGGGTTGAAAGCGAAAAACGCTTTGTTACGCTGCGTGTATCTGCTAAAGGTATGCGTGTGATCGATAAGAAGGGCATCGAAACGGTTCTGTCCGATTTACGCGCCCGCGGTGAAAAGTATTAAGGAACTGAATCATGGCTAAAGGTGTTCGCGAGAAGATCAAGCTGGTTTCTTCTGCTGGTACTGGTCACTATTACACCACGACGAAGAACAAGCGTACTAAACCGGAGAAACTGGAATTGAAAAAATTCGATCCGGTGGTCCGCCAGCACGTCATCTACAAAGAAGCCAAGATTAAGTAATCCTGGTTTCCGATGAAAACCCGGCTCTGGCCGGGTTTTTTTATGGCATCGCGATGCCATGCGGGCTGGCGGCGTCTTTCCACTCGTGCCGCGTGCGAAAATTTCGCTGGCCTCACAGGGCGCTTGGCGTCACAATTCCTTTGGCGCGGGTGGTTTTCCCCTTTTGCCTGCCCGTTTCCTTCGGCGCGTCTGAGCGCCGACACGATCATTGAGTAGATTATAACCATGCCAGAATTACCCGAGGTTGAAACCAGCCGCCGGGGCATTGAGCCCTGGGTTGCCGGTCATACCATCGTCCGGGCGGTGGTGAGGAACGCGCATCTGCGCTGGCCGGTCGCCAACGAAATCATCACGCTGCGCGACCAGGCTGTTATGCGTGTCGGCCGGCGCGCCAAGTATCTGTTGCTTGAATTGAATACCGGCTGGATCATTATCCATATGGGTATGTCGGGTAGCCTGCGGGTGTTGGCGCAGCCGCTGCCGCCGGAAAAACACGACCATGTGGATTTAGTGATGAGTAACGGTTGCATTATCCGCTACACCGATCCGCGCCGTTTCGGCGCTTGGCTGTGGAGCGAAGACCTGGCCGCCAGCCGGGTATTATCGCAACTGGGACCCGAACCGTTAAGCGAGGCGTTCGACGGACACTATCTCTACCGGATGTCGCGCGGTAAACATCTCGCCGTCAAACCTTGGCTGATGGACAATAAGCTGGTGGTGGGCGTGGGAAACATCTATGCCAGTGAATCCTTGTTCGCGGCGGGTATTTTGCCGAACCGGGCGGCCGGGACTCTGGCCGGCGAGGAGGCGGAATCACTGGCCCGGACCGTTAAAGCCGTGCTTCTGCATGCCATAGAGCAAGGCGGCACCACGCTGCGGGACTTTTTGCAGTCAGACGGTAAACCAGGCTATTTTACCCAGGAACTGCGAGTTTACGGCCGGGCGGGGGAAAGCTGCCGGGTTTGTGGCACGCCGATTCAGTCGGCCCGGCTCGGGCAGCGAAATACGTTTTTCTGTCCCGTTTGCCAGCACTGAATTAGGGACGTAGCCGCTTTTTAACTTCCGCGGCAATGGGCGCCGGCAGGAAATGGTCGATGTCGCCGCCGTGCAACGCCACTTCTTTAACCAGGGTTGAGGAAATATACGACCATTCGCGATCCGGCATCAGGAAGACGCTTTCCAGTTCCGGCATCAAATGCTGGTTCATTCTCGCCAACTGCATCTCGTACTCAAAATCTGAAATCGCCCGCAAGCCGCGCACCAAGATGGTGGCCTGTTGCTGACGGGCGAAATCGGCCATCAAATCGCCGAACCCGAGAACCTCGACATTGACGAGATGGCCGGTGACGCTTTTGGCCAGCGATACGCGTTCCTCCAAACTGAATAGCGGTCTCTTGCTGGGACTGAAGGCAATGGCCAGAACAACGCTATCGAACAGTTTGGCGGCCCGGGTAACCAAATCCAGATGTCCGTTGGTAAAAGGATCGAACGTTCCGGGATAAATGGCCTTGGTCGTCATAGAACATCTCTCTTTTCGGAGCGGCGCAGCGCCCACAAGGCGGTATATTTGTTGAAAGTATACTGTGCGTTCACAACGGACAGCAACCAGCCCTGTTTACCGTCCAAAAAGCCGGCGCGCCACAGCCAGGTTTTGATGAACGCGCCCAGGGTATGGCCGATGATGGATAAAAAGCCGCAATGGCGGTGTTGCCGGTGACGCTCCAGCGCCCAAGCTTCGGCGTATTGCAGTTGCTTGCGCTGAAAGGCGATCAGATCGCGGCAGGTGAGATGCTCAAGATGGCCTTGCAGGGTCACGACACTGGCTTGCCGGCACGCCAGAGACTCGTGTACCGTGTCATCATTGTAGCGGTAAGTTTCACGGGGATAGAGCCGCACGACCTTATCCGGATACCAGCCGCTATGGCGCATATACCGGCCCAAAAACCAGTTGGAACGAATGCAGCGGTAAACCGTGTTCGGCGCCGGTTGGCGCAGTACCGCCTCAATAGATTGGCGCAGTTCAGGCGTGACTCGCTCATCGGCATCCAGCATCAGGATAAAATCTCCGCTGGCGTAAGCCTGCGCCCGCTGACGCTGCTTGCCGAAGCCCGGCCAATCAGGCGCCTCATAAACCCGCGCGCCCTGTCCCAGGGCAATTTGGCGGGTCTGGTCGGCACTGGCGTTATCCAGCACCACGATTTCATCCGCCCAATGCACTGAGGCCAGGCAATCAGGCAGTAATTCGGCCTCGTTTCGGGTAATCAGGACCACGGAAAGGCGTTTGGCCGTCGGCATTCACTGGCTCCGTTGCGGTAGATAAGGTCCCAGCAAGTGTAATAAACGTTGCAAAGCCCCCTGGTTCTGGCGCAGAACCTCGACGGCATGGCGACCGTAGTACAACCGGTAATCCTCATCGGTGAGCATGGTCGTAATCTCTTTTACCAGGGAGGGGACATCCGTGACGGTGATAAGACCGCCCGCTTCAGTCAGTTTGGCGCAAATATCGCGAAAATTGAAGGTATGCGGCCCCATCAGCACGGGTATGGCGTGAGCCGCGGCTTCCAGTGGGTTGTGCCCGCCGCGTTCCACCAGGCTACCGCCAACGAAAGCCAGATCGGCTATACCGTAAAGCAGCATCAGTTCGCCCATGGTATCGCCGATCACCACCTGCGTTTCCGCCGACGGTACGTCGCCTGAGCTACGGGTGATCAGACTAAATCCGGCTTTTTGCGCCATATCTTTGGCAATCTGGAAGCGTTCTGGATGCCGTGGCACCAGGATCAGCAACAGACCGGGGAATTCGGTAAGCAATTGCCGGTGAGCCTGCAAGAGCAGCGCTTCTTCCCCTTCATGGGTGCTGGTGGCTATCCACACGGGGCGGCGAGACGCCCATTGGCGTCGCAGCGTCAGGGCGCGGGCGGCCAGCGCGGGCGTCACCGAGATATCGAATTTCAGGCTGCCGGTGACCGCCAATTGATTGCGTTTCAGGCCCAGGGACAGAAAGCGTTCGCCGTCTTCCTCATTCTGCGCGGCAATCAGCGTGATTTTGCGCATGATGCCGCCAAAAAATTTACCAAAGCGCAGGTAACCTTTGGCGGAACGGGCGGATAGGCGGGCATTGGCCACCACCAGCGGGATTTTGCGCTGGTACAGGGCCTTTATCAGGTTGGGCCACAATTCGGTTTCCATGATGATCACCAGTTTGGGATTCACCTGATCAAGAAAACGGTTCATGGCGCCCGGCAAGTCATAGGGCAAATAGACATGCTGCACATCTTTGCCCAGCGCCGATTGCACCCGCTCGGAGCCGGTGGGCGTCATCGTGGTGACGGTAATAGGCAAAAAGGGATAACGGTGGCGCAAGGCCCTGACCAGAGGGATCGCGGCCAGTGTCTCACCCACTGATACGGAATGCAGCATGATTCCGTCCGGTTTCACTTTATTGGCGCAAAAACCATAGCGCTCTGCCCAACGTCGGCGGTAGGCCGGTGCTTTTCGGCTGCGCCATAATAACCGGATCCATACCAAGGGCTGAATTAAGTAAATGATTATGTTATAGATCATTCTAGTTAGCTATTGTAAGGCACAGCTATCAATGTGCTGAGCTAATTTAAACAAAATTATTTAAATCGTAATGTAATCGCCGCCATGCTACCAGATAAGTCGTATTTTCTCATTGATATCTTATGCTTTCACCTGCCCAGCAGCTCCTGATACAACTGGGTCAATTGTGTCGACAGGCGGCCTGGCGTGCATTCTTTCACCCGCTCGCGGGCGGCCTGGCCCATCTCCGGTTGCCGGTGGCGTAATGGGATGGCGGCGGTGAATTCGGTCAGGCGCTTGACGTCCAGCGCATCGCAGACATAGCCCTCAACACCCTGGGTGATAAATTCCGCGCCACCGCAACTGGCGCTGGTAATGATCGGCAATCCACATGCCATGGCTTCCAGAATGACGTTGGGGAAGGGATCGTATAGGGTCGGTAGGATCAAGCCATCCGCCGCATGGTAAAAAGGCAGCACTTCCGTTTGTACGCCGACAAAACGAATGCGCTCCGCGCAGCCCAGGGTTCGGGCATAGTTCTGATAGGCCGCTGCGTGCTTGTCCTGACCCACGACTATCAAGTAGCGATCAGTGGCGGCGACCGCCGCGATAGCTTGTCGTAATCCCTTGCGCTCAAAACCTGAACCGACAGTGATCAGGATGCCGGCCTGCTCGGGCAGGGACAATTGGCGGCGGGACAGCACCCGTTGTTCCTGGGTTGCGGGGTAAAAGCGGGTGGCGTCGATGGCGTTATAGATCAGGGCGAATTTATCGGCGGGCACCTGGTACCAATGAATGATGTCATTCATCACCATGGCGGAATTACAGATGATTTTTTTCAGCGCCGGCGAGTGAAACATGGCTTTTTCCGCCGCCAATACATAGCGATGGTATCCGCTTAGCGCGGTGGTCCAGCGCTGAAAAGAGGGAATGATGCGCGCCCGCTGTTCCAGCCAGGCCCGGTGGGCGCCGTCGCCGGCCCGAAAGACGTCGCAGCCGGCGATGCGTTCATGGCTTTGTACCAAATCGAATGCTTCCCGCTGCCAGCAGCGCCTCGCGGCGTCGGCGAACCCCCGCTCCCGGGAAACCCGTCCCCACCTGGGCGGATTGCAGATATGGATATGCCAGTCGGGACGCGGCTCGCCGGACCATTGCCGGGTCAGGATATTCAGTTCAAGATTGTCGTCGTCCAGCGCCTCCAGCGCCCGTGATATAAACCGTTCCGCGCCGCCGTCCGGACGGTATTTCTGCCGGACTATCGCTAGTCGGATTTTCTTCATGACAAATAGCTCCGTGCCGCCTGGTAGACATCATCTACCGGTATGGCGCTCAGATAACGCTGCCTTGTCCGGGTATCAATAGCGTCCGGAGGCGGTAGTTCGGCGTAATCGCCGGCCCAGATCACTTTGCTGTTCTTACTCCAGGGACGCCAGAATTGCAGCTTAGTCGGGCCAAAGAGGGCGATGCATGGCGTTTGGAGCGCGGCGGCCATGTGCATGGGCGCGGAATCGACTCCGATGAAAAGCTTGGCATGATCGATAAGCGCCGCCAATTGGGTTAATGTCAGTTCACCCGCCAACGATACCACCGCGGGATTAGGACATAGTGACAGGATATGGCCTATCATATCCAATTCGGCTTTGTCCGGCGCGGCGGTCAGCACGATCGGCAAATTCGTTTCCTTTAGCGCGTCGCACAACGCCGCCACCTTCTCGTCGTCCCAGCATTTGTATACCCAGCGCGAGGTGGGCTGAATAACCACGTATTCGCCGGTGACGCCTCTTGACGCCAGCAAATCCCGCCGGTAATCCTCATCGGCCGGGGCATAATACAGGGAGGCGGGCCAATCGTGAAGCGGGATATCCAATGGCTTCAAAATGCTGAGATTCTGCTCGACGGTATGCATCCGCACATGATCTTCGGTGGTGACCAGGCGATTGTGCGCCCAGCGCCAGAAAAACGACTGCCGTTTGGGATAATCGAAACCGATGCGCAGCGGCGCGCCGGACAAGCCGGTGATGATGGCGCTACGCCATTGATCGGCCAGATTCACGACCAGATCGAAATGCCGGGACCGAATGGCTCTGAGTAAAGCGGCCTCCCGCCTGATTTGGTAGAGCCCGCCGCGTTTTTTCCAGTTGCGGTCGATGGCGTGTATTTGCGTCAGCGCCGGATGGTATCGCAGGATGGCCTCGGTTTCCTTATAAAGCAGGATGTCGATTTCAGCTTGCGGATAATATTGGCGCAAGGCGTTAATGACCGGTGTGGTCAGCAGCATGTCGCCGTGGTGGCGCAATTTAATCAAAAGAATGCGTTTAACGGCAGACGGCGCCGCGGTTCGGGAATTGATCATGTTATTGTCGGCCTGGAAAGTAACGGATAATCGATATTCATAAGGCGCAATGCGTGGGTGGATCGGCAAAGTATACCCGATGGGATGCGGGTTATCGCGCGCAGCCAACAAAAGGCAACGTGAAGTATGACGAGTATACATGCTAATTAAGCGCATGATGGAGAGTAGCGAATCCCTGCCGGGCTGCCCGGTATGCCGATGCGCCGATTACAGCCGGCGCTTGCGCCAGGCGTATATTCTGCGTAGCCATAATAACAACTGATACCATTGCCGGATCCCGCGTGCATTACGCATCATACGTTTGTGGGTCCCGCTGGCGAAAATATCATTTAAAATCAATTGCCGTGCCTCAGGGTTGGGTTCACGGCGAACAGAATGGCATATGGAAAGCGCTTCACGGGTTACCTGAATGTGAAATTCAGGATACATTTTTATTTTGCCGCGATATCGTCGGTTCAACTCTTCCAGCAATTCGGCAATACGTATGTAATGTCGTTGATACTCTACATTTTTCATGCCGGTTCTTTTTTGGTTGCTGATAGATTGGTCATGCACAAAATAGCGGTAAAGCACTTGCTCGGTATACCTGACTTTGTGGGCATTGAACATCATTTCCGTGGTCCAGGGAATATCCTGATGATGCAAGCCCGGTTCAAACAACAGATTAAGCCGTTTAATTAATGACAAGCGGTAGATACCCAGCCAGACCACATGCAGATAACGCTTGGTCGCCAGTGCGCGGCGCAACCAGTCTGGTCCGTCAAGGACGCCAGTGGAAGTTAGCCGTTCGGGGGGAATGAGGGTTTTGATGGTATCCGTCCCGAGAAAATACCGCTCGGCGTTGCATTGCGCCACATCCAGGTCGTCCTTATCGGCCATGTCGATAAGCGTCCGATACAGGTCGGGGTAAAGCATATCGTCCGCATCGGGGAAAGTGACATATTTGCCGCGCGCCACGGCCAGTCCGGCATTTCGCGCCCTTGATACGCCGCCGTTGGCCTGATGGATAACGGTGATATCCCCACTGCTTTGGGCATAACGTTCGGCAATAATATCTGACCCGTCAGTGGAACCGTCATTAACAATGATGATTTCCAGGGACTGGGCGGTTTGCGCCAATAATGAACGCATAAAGTTATCGAACATCGCGCCGGCGTTATAGAGCGGGACGATAACGCTGAGTTTACACATCGGCAAATCGGCTTTTAACATTTTGTAATGGACTCGTCATACTTCAATTTGCCTCTTTGCTGGCCACGCCTGCTCCCGGTCATAGCGTGGAGGCGGACAGATGCCGCCGCGATGCAACCTGAAGTATGTAGAGTCTCTATTTTTTTGACAACACGGTTTCTTGAAAATCGATGCCGCATGAATCATGCCGGAAAACAACGTGATCCACAATGCCGACGGGGTGAGATTACACCGGCGGCATTGTCTGTCAAGATTGGGCGAGGCCGGCGTATTCGTGGCAAATAACAGCCAGGCTGTATTTATCCAAATCCTGTTCGTTGATGGCGGGCGGATGTTCATATATCGACAACAGGGTGTCCGCCAATGAGGCATCGTTCAATTCCGCCAGACCCCGGGCCAACGGACCGGTTAATATTTCCGCAGGGCCGCCGGGACAACGGGTGCTGACGACCGGGGTCTCGCAGATCAATGCCTCCACCAGCACATTGCCGAATCCTTCGCTATCGGAGCTGACAATGAGCATACGGGCGTGCTTGATATAAGGGTAAGGATTGGGACAAAAGCCTTTAAATATCACCCGCTGCTCAATCGCCAGTTCTCGCGCCAAATCCCGTAAAGCTTGAATCGCCTGTTCCCCCCCCTGGCCCATAATAACCAGCGGCGAGCGGATACCGCTGCGGGCATAACCGCGCAATAACCGATCATGGCGCTTATGCGGATGCAGTCGGCCGACGTGGATCAGATAATCCTGTCCGGCCATATCGCAGGGTTCGGACGCCAGCCGTCGAATGCCGTCAATATCAAACGGATTATGGATGACGGCTGATTTGGCCGGTACAACGGCGAATTGCGAGGTCATATCTTCCAGCACGGCGCGTGAAACGCCGATGATATTGCGATGCCGGTACACACGCCTGATCTTGCAGCGTTTGAGCCAGCGGGAAAACCCCCGCCGATGGCCGAGATAGGAGGGAGAAAACATGCCGTGCAGGCAAAACCAGACTTTATCCGGGGCGAGCGCATGACTGCGGGCCACAATCCGATCGGTTTTATGCAAATGGGAAATGACCAGATCAAAGACCGCGCCACGTTGTTCGGCTTCGCGTACCGCCGCATCGAGTTTTGCCGCCCGGCGCGACAATTCGGTCAATTTTCGCCAAGGGCGCGAACAGTCATCGGTGATGACCCGATACGCCATGCCGTCGGGCAACGTGTAATCACAGACGGCGCGCAGGGAAAACAGGGATACCTCATGGCCCTCGGCCAACAGGCCCTGCGCCAGCGTCAATACCACCTTTTCCGCGCCGCCGCCGGGCAAGCCGTCGATTATCATTAAGATATGCATGCGTTATCCCATTCATTTTCCCTTAAGTCCAGGTTGCCGATCCTACTCCATGCGCCGGATAAAATCTCGTTAACCGCGAGGGGCGTCCGCCAGCCCTGGGCGACCAGATTGCCCTTCCGACAACGGCAGCGTAACATACCGGATTCCGGCACTCAGGATTTTCATATGAAGCAACCTGCATTTATCATCACTATTGATACGGAAGGCGACAATCTTTGGCGCAATCACGAGCAAATCCTGACGCAAAATGCGCTTTTCCTGCCGCGTTTCCAGATGTTGTGCGAAAAATTCGGCTTCAAGCCGGTGTACCTGACCAATTATGAAATGGCGTGCGACCCGGCCTATGTCGATTTCGCCAAAGAGGTAATAAACCGGGGGCAGGGTGAAGTCGGCATGCACCTGCACGCCTGGAACAGTCCGCCGTTATCCGATCTGACCGGCGACGACTGGCGCCATAAGCCGTATCTGATCGATTACCCTGAAAAAGTCATCAGAGACAAAGTCGCTTTCCAGACCGGGCTTTTGGAAGACACTTTTCAAATCAAAATGCGCAGCCATCGCGCTGGTCGCTGGGCGATGAACGAATTTTACGCCAAGGTTCTGATTGAGCACGGCTACCAGGTCGACTGCTCCGTGACGCCCCGTGTCGACTGGCGCTCATCTCCAGGCGCGCCGCAAGGGCGGGGCGGCACCGATTACACCCGTTTCCCCGATCAGGCGTATTTCATCGACCCGGACAATATCGCCAACGCCGGCCGCTCTCTCCTGCTGGAGGTGCCGATGAGCATCCTGTATAAACACCCGGTCTGGCTCAACGGCGTTAAGCGGATATATGACGTTATCCGGGGCAAACGCCGTTCACCCTCGGTGCATTGGCTTCGTCCGCGGGGCGGCAATGTGGCGCAAATGCGGCAGGTTGCCGAGACCATGCTGGCCGGGGGCGCCGATTATGTGGAATTCATGCTGCATTCGTCCGAACTGATGCCCGGCGGCAGTCCGACATTCACCGATGCCGCCGCCATCGAACGTTTATACGCCGACCTGGAACAATTGTTTGTCTGGATGAAGACGCGCGCCGTGGGTATGACTTTGGCGGAATATTATCAAGGGAAAATTACTTGAGTTGTCCGAAATGAAAAAGAATAAAATCCGCCTGGTGAATTTTTTCCTGACCCTATACACCCCATTGTTCGGTCGGCTAAAGCCGGCCGAAACATTGAACGCGCAAGCGGAATTTGACAGTATCGTCGTTTTTTCCACCACCGCGCTGGGGGATTTGCTGTTCAATACGCCGGCTATCCACGCCTTGCGTCGGCGCTATCCCAAGGCGCGGCTCACGTTGGTCTCCAGCCATAAGAACCGGAGCATGGTGGCGGGCAGCCCGGATTTTGACAACATCATTTACTGGAATAGCAAAATCAATCGCGCCTACGATGTCATCAAAGCGTTGCGTCCGCTCAAACCCCAATTGAGCGTTATTCTGCATTCGCATATGCCTTACGATATTCTTATCGCGATTTTGGCGGGCAGCCACTATGTTATGCGTGATAACTACGCCATCGACTCTCCGCTGATGAATCACTGGCTCGCGGCCTATTCGGCTGGTTTCCAGGGGCACATCATCCAGCGCAAATTGCAGTTGCTGAAGGTTTTGGGTTGCGATACCGATGATATCGCCATGCGTATTCCTTGCCGTTTTCAGCGCCTGGACAAAGAGCCGGGATATGTCGATATCGGCTTTCAGATGGGGACATCGGAGAAATTACGGCAATGGCCGGTTTATCGCTTCGCCGAACTGGCGCGTGCCATACTGGCCCTTGAGGGCGATGCGCGGCGTTACCGCATCGTGCTTATCGGCAGCGATAAAGAGACCGGTCTTGCCGATGAATTGTTGCAGCGCCTTAACGATCGGCGGGACAGTGTTCGCTCTCTGGTGGGAAAAACCGATCTGCGGCAACTGGTGGCGACCATAGCCAATCTGGATTGGCTGGTCACTGGCGATACCGGCCCATTGCATGTGGCGGTCGCTCTGCAAGTCAGAACCGTCAGCCTGTTCGTCACCGCCAATCCTCATCACACCGGACCCTTGCAAGATCCTGATTTGCATACCGTCATCCACGCCAAAGCGCGCTTTGATGCCGCCAACACGGCGGATAATGAATACCCGTTATCCGTTATCCGCGCGCAAGAGGTTTTCGAGCCGATCGAAAAAGCCATGAAGCCCCCGGTCCCGTCGGCGCCGCAAAAGCCTGCCGCCCAGGGCCGGACGCTCTAATCCACGCCGGTTTTAGGCCTGTTCGGCGGGCTTGTCGGCGGGCAGGCTTAACACCACCGCCAAAGGGAACCAGAAAAGATACCAGGGGACACCGGGATTACCGATAACAAACATCCCCTGGGTGATATAAAAAAACAGCATGAACAAAAACAGGGCGGCTTCGTAATATTGCCGCTGTAGACATTGTCGCCAGGCCATAACCACGCCATACATCAATACGGCGAACAACAGCAGGAATCCCACCAGCCCTCCTTTTAGCAGGGCGGATAAATACAAGCTGTGCGTAGTGGTAATCTGCTCTTGGATGCTGCTGGTAAAATGCAATTCCTTGTCGAAGCCCCATCCGAAAAAAGGATGGATACTTACCAAATCCAATGTATGCAACCAAATACCGAAACGAATGAAACTTTGCTGATAGGCATTCTCAAAACGATTGAAGAGAATAGATTCAAAATTTGATAAGAAAATAAATGCAATCAGGAAAACCAGGAAACCAGTGAAAATAAGAATATGGTGCCTGCGGATGGCGGGTTTCAGAAACAGCAACGGCATCAGGGCGACCACAAGGGAAAGTAGTGGGCCTCGGCTTTGTGTTAATAGAATTCCAATAAGAAAAACCGGGATAGGCAGATAATACCCTTTTTTACCCGTGTCCCTGACCAGGATTAGGCATAAGAAAATGCCGATGCCGAAATATCCCGCCACATCAATGACATTGCTGGGGGCGGCGAAAAATGAGTTTTCGAGCCGATTAGTTAACAGGCTTTCTTTGTCCACGAAAAAGAAAATCAATAAAGCCAGTATCAATAAGCCCAGCATGGCGAGCGTCAGCATGCGGTGCTTTTGCCGATGAAGGCAGGCTTGCCGGTATATAAATAAAAAAGCCAGCAGATACGATGAGTGGCGTAGAGCGGACAGGACATTACCGTGATCGTGGGACCAAAGATTACTCAAACTGTAATAGACGAGAAAACAGGCAATTAACAGAAAACCGTCTTTAAATGCCTTATCGGCGATAAAACGGCGCGCCAGATTTCTGCCATTTAGCAGTAAGGCCGCTATCAAAAGAATCAATGCCAAATGAAATAAATTATTAACGTGCGTATAGCCGCAAAAAATCGCACTGAAGAAAAGAAAAGCCATAAAAAAATAAGCGCAATATCTCTCGGGAATGTCTTTTATGTCAGTGGATGTCATAATAGTTAATCCTTTCAAAGATATCATCCCCTAATGCGCTGTTTTTCGATAAATTTTTAACCACAATGCTTTTCCCCCGCAAAACGGTGCTGGCATGGCGAAAAGCGGGTTCAATCAAATCGGCAAATTTTTTGTCAAGAAAGCAAGGCAGTTTATTTTCTTCATTTTCATAAAAGCGTGGTTGATTGAAATTATTCATATCAAGCCCCGCGATATACACTTCATCAAAACCGAGAAACGCGACTATTTGCAACGCCCAATAGACGACCGTGCCAGCATCAAAAACACCGATACGGATGTCGTTGCTAAACGCGATATAAGGGTATTCCCGGCAGATTTCGATCTCTTGGCAGGCATCATAGGTGTCTTTGATTTTTTCCGGGATGACTTTACGGTGATAAATTTTATAACAGGCATCTTCGATGATGACCAAACGGCATTGTATCTTCCCAGTGGTGAAGGCATCGATGATTTTTGCCACGCCATGCATTGTGGTAAACAAGGTGATGGCGGGATTGGAAATCACCGCAAAGACGTTGTCCAGTTTTCTGTCGATAAATGTCATATCGACGATGACATAATACTGGAAACTGACTTTGCCATGTAAAGCATAAGCGCCGTTAACCCCCATGACGGGCATCTCGGGTATGCGGGAGAAATCCACTTTCTTGACTGAGGGCCCGGTCGCCGTAATCAGAACGGGGCCGGCGTGCCGCTGCCGTAAATCGGCGATTTGCGTTATCGCGATGGATTCGTTCCGGTAATCAAGTGCGTTAATCTCCCCCGTTGGCGCGCGGTTGATTTTAACATAAGGCCATAAATTTTCATTGTGCCTGTAGTCCCGCGGTCTGGTGTAGCGGTAGATTTGCTTAAAAAATGTACTCATTGGTTACTCAATATTGTTAAGCAATGCTTCAATATTAGCGGGTTTAATATCTTGCATATAGCGGCTTCCGGCCGGGGGCGTGACGAAAATTTGATTCTTGCCGTAACTGCCGATCAAGCCAGGATCGGTGGGGCCATACAGCACGATATTGGGGCGATCGAGGGCCGCGGTCAGGTGACTCAGGCCGGTGTCCACCGAGACCACCGCTTTCGCACCGGCCAGCACGCCGGCAATTTCGCTGAGCGTAAGCCTGGGAAGCACCTCCGCGTAAGGGAAATTCTCCGAAAGACGCACCGCGCGCTGGTATTCGGCTTCGGTTCCCCAAGGCAATTTAACAACCAGACCGCTGCCGGACTGTGCCGCAATCAGTTCGCGCCAATGGTTTTCCGGCCAATGTTTCTCGGGCCGGGTCGTCGCGTGCAAAAACACCAGATAAGGCCGGGTATCGTCCGAGCGGGGGGGGGCCGCCAAAAAATGGGCGGCGATGGCGTAATCCCCTGTATCCGAGGGCTGTGGATAATTCAGGCTGGCGGCGAATAAGCGGCGGATACGTTCCACCGCATGTAAATCGCGGGGAATGGCGTGGCGTTGATCGTAAAACCAACTGGCGAAAGGTTCCCGCGCGCTTTTGCAATCCAGCCCATGTTTAACGCCCCGGGCGACGCGGGTGACCAAGGCGGCGCTTTTGATTAGCCCCTGCGCGTCGATGACTGCGTCGTATTGCCGGCGGCGCAAGGCTTTTTTGAAGTCGCAGCGCTCCTGACGTGAGGCGGCGCCGAACCAGTTTTTTCGCCAGCGCCGGATGGCGACCGGGATGACGTCGCCAACGGCTGGGTGCCATGTGGGGATCTGGGCGAAGTTCTCCTCCACCGCCCAGTCGAAATGAATACCCGGCAGCGCGCGCATGGCATCGGTCAGCGCGGGGAGGGTATGCAATACATCGCCCATGGAAGAGGTTTTGACAATCAATACCCGCATCCATCCCCCTCGTCGGCGGCAAACAAAATATCCAGCTCAGCCAACGCCCGTTCGGGCTGGATGTCGATCAGGCTTTGATGATACCCCTGATCGCCTTCTCCCCGGCGGACTCGCTGATAACCGCTGATCACACGGACGACCCGCGCACGGTGCGAGAGCGGCGGTGTGAAATCGGGGCTGCTGGGTCCGTACAAGGCAACCAGTGGGCGGTCCAGCGCGGCGGCGACATGCATCAGGCCGGAGTCGTTGGTGACCATCGCGCGGCAACCGGCAATAAGCGATACCGCCTGGTCCAGGGACGTGGCGCCGGCCAGATTGCGGCAATGGTCCTGATCGGCCGGCGACAACAACGCGCGAATCTCCTCTCCCACCGGCTTGTCTTTCTGCGAGCCGAACAACACGATCCGGTATCCCTGGTCGATCAACGTCTTGGCCAGCGCCGCATAATGATAATGCGGCCAGCGTTTGGCCGGCCCGAACTCCGCCCCTGGACAAAAACCGACAAGGGGCTTTGCGTCGTCCAGCCCGAAAGCCGCGCGGGCGGCGTGGGATTCCTGCGGATCGACGCGTAGTCGCGGCCAGGGCAAAGGCGCCGGCAGATCCTCGGCCGAAAGGACCTGATCCCGTGGAAACGCCAGCGCGGCGTAACGCTGGACCATCAAGGGGAACGCCGATGTGTCCAGCGTCCGTCGATCGTTTAGCACGCCGTAGCGCATTTCGCCGCGCCAGCCGGTACGTATCGGAATACCGGCGAAAAACGGCACCAGCGCCGATTTGAATGAATTTGGCAACACCAGCGCCTGCTGGTACTGCTCCGCCTTGAGCGCCAGACCAAGCCGGCGGCGTTCTCCCAGCGCCAGCGAACCATGACCGACGGGCATGGCCAACGCTTGCCGCACTTCCGGCATACGGCCCAGTAGTGGACGGCACCAAGCGGGCGCCATCACGTCGATTTGCGCATCGGGTTGATTTTTTAGCAAGCAGCGGTACAAACTTTGCGACATCATCATGTCGCCCACCCAAGAGGGTCCGATAACCAGTATTTTCATGCCGCCGATATCTTTCCTTGCGTCGGGTTCAACGTGCGCGGTTAAGCCAGCTTAAATATTCCGCAACGCCTTCGGCCACGGTCTTGAACGGCTTATCGTATCCCGCGGCGCGCAATTGGCTTAAGTCGGCCTGGGTATAGGCCTGATAACGGCCTCTGAGTTTCTCCGGAAAATCGATATATTCGATTTGTCCTTTTTTATGGAATTTCAACACGGCGTCGGCCACGGCCTGGAAGGATTCCGCCCGTCCCGTCCCGCAATTAAAAATTCCTGAAACGCCCTGCCGCCAGAACCACACATTGACCTCGGCGACATCGCCGACATAAACGAAGTCCCGCTTGAAGCCTTCGCTGCCGGTGAACAGCTTGGGATTCTCGCCGGCGTTAATCTGGTTGTTAAGATGGAAGGCCACACTGGCCATCCCGCCTTTATGGCCTTCGCGCGGACCGTAGACATTGAAATAGCGAAAACCGCAGATTTGCGATTCCGCATGGGGCAGCAGGGTCCGCACATACTGATCGAAGAGAAACTTTGAATAGCCATAGACATTCAGTGGCTGTTCATACTGGCGCTGTTCGATAAAGTTTTCCGTCCTGCCGCCGTAGGTCGCGGCGGAAGACGCATAAAGGAAGGGAACGGATCGTTCCAAACAATAATGCAATAGCTCCTTGGAGTATTGATAATTATTATCCATCATATACTTGCCGTTCCATTCGGTGGTGGAGGAACAGGCGCCTTCATGGAACACCGCATCGATATCGCCGAAATCGTCGCCGGCGTTAATGCTGGCGATGAAATCTTCTTTGTCAATATAATCAGCGATATCCAGATCGACCAAATTGACGAACTTCGTACCATCCTTAAGATTATCCACCACCAGGATATCGTTATAGCCTACGTTATTCAGTGCCTTAACGATATTGCTGCCGATAAAACCGGCTCCACCCGTGACGATTATCATGGATCACCCTCAATGATCTTGACGGAGCCGGCACTACGCCCGCTCCTCGCATAATCTGCATCATACCATCTACTCATAAAGCTTAGTATCCGTCCGGCCAAGTTCACGGCCCTGGCCAACCCGTGAAACCGGCCCGGAGCCAGTAACCGTTATCGACGGGGCGGGGCGGAATCCAACCGATGCTTAATCTGTTGCATCCAGGGCGTCTGGTCCAAACTGGAGAATATGGCCTTGAACATCGCATCGGCATAGACCGGCGGTGGGGCATGTTTGGCAAGGCACATCGGTATGCCGCGGAAAGGCGCGTATGGACGCATGGGCCCGGTCCGGGGACCGCGCGGCATTGCCTGAGGCTCGTTAAGCAGCGCGCTGGGCGGCACCAGTTCAATATCCGGCGGCAATTGCCGTAACATTTGTTGCAGCACTTTGACGGTATTCGGATGCGGATGGCCGATGGCGATGGCCGAACCGCGACGGCGCGCCAGCGCCACCGCCCGGTTGAATTGCCGGCGGATATCGGCTTCGTTCGCGGTATCGTCGAGAAAGACATCGCGCTTGATTACCCTGACGCCGGTGCCGGCCGCCGCCTGACGCGACTGGCTATCGCCGATGGTCATACTGTCGAGAAAATAGAACGGATAATGGCTCAGGACCTGCATGACGTTTCGCATACCGGACAGACTGGAGGTCATGGCGCTGCCCATGTGGTTGTTGAGGCCGACGGCGTATGGGACATGATTGACCGCCTCGCGCACAATGCGGGCAATCTCTTCCTGGCTCATATCCGGGCGCAGCGTATCGCGTTCCAGCGGCTGCTTGCTCAACGGTTCCATGGGGAGGTGAATCAAGATCTGGCGGCCCTGGGCGTGGGCCTTACGCGCCATTTCGGTGGCGTAGGGCGCATTCGGCAGCACGGCGATGGATATGGCCGTCGGCATGGCCAGTACCTGGTTTTCCTCATGGGGACGGTAACCGAAGTCATCAATGACGATAGCCAGCTTGGCGGCGCGGGCGCCGGCGGACAGGCAGAACAAAAGCAGTAGAGACAGAAAAGCCTTAATTTTTGCTGACACGCTATTTTCCCAACCATGGTAGGGGGTTGACCGCCTGACCCCGTCGACGAATTTCGAAATATAGCGCGGAGGTGTCCTGACCGCCACTGTTGCCCACCAACGCGATAGGCTGCCCGGCTTTCACCTGATCGCCCACCTTAACCAGCGCGCTTTGGTTATAGCCGTACAGGCTCATGTCTCCTTGTCCGTGCTCGATAACCACCACCAGTCCGTAGCCTTGCAGCCAGTCGGCCATGAGTACCCGTCCGGCGGCGATTGCTCTGACTTCGGAGCCTTCGGCCGCGGCAATCACCATGCCTTTGTACCGAAGTTCGCCCTGCAACGGCTCGCCAAACTGATGCAAGGTACGGCCCCGCACCGGCCAGAGATACTGACCGGCGGGTTTACCCAGGCCGCCGGTACGGGACATCAGCTCGCGTTCGCTGGCCGACGGCTTATAAGTGCCGCCCTGACGTTTGGCCTGCTCTTGCCGTTCGCGCACCTGCTGAGCTTCGCGCGCTTCCTGTTCGGCGCGGGCTTTGGCCTCACGTTCGGCTCGGGCGATATCGGCCTGTAGCCTGCTTTCGTTCTGGCGAAGTTCGTCCAGACGTTGCTGATCTTGCCGGATGGAGGATTCCAGCGCCGAAAGGGTTTTCTTCCTGGCTTCGCGGGCGCTTTCCAGTTTCTGCTGCTCGGTCTGCTGCCGTTGCAGCAAATCCGCTTGCTGTTGCTGTTTGCGCTGTTGATCTTTCTTCTCATCCGCCAATTGCTGTCGGGTCTGCTTCAGGTCCCGGATGGATTGCTCCCGCGCCTGGTTCAGATAGCTGTAATAAGCGAGGATCCGTTCGCTGCGCTGGCTCTCCTCCCCGCCCAGTATCAACCGCAATCCGGAATGGGGACCCTGGCGGAAAGCGGCATCCAATTGCTGCGCCAGCAGTTTCTCCTGCGCGGCCTGGCGGTCTTGCAATTGTTTGATGGATTGGCTCAGGCGATCGATGTCCTGGCTCAGCGCCGCCAGCGAGCTTTTCGTATCGCGCAGCGCTCGGCTGGACTGGGCGATGGATTGCTCCTGTTCTCGGAGCTGGCCGACCAGCGCGCCGCGTTGCTGTTGCTGGAGCTGCACGCTTTTTTCTTTCTCGGCGATATCCTGCTGCACGCTTTTGAGCTGTTGCTTATCGTCGGCATGGCCGGCGAAAGGCAATAACAATACGCCAGCGTAGAACATGCTGGCGTAAAGATACGATTTTAGTGAAAGGAGCCGGCCTGGCGCGCCATTTTCCCGGATATTCACTTTTTCCAACGATTTTTTCCCCTCATTGATAATGATTATTTCACGTTGAACAGCGGCTTGCCAGTTATCCGTGTGCAATTCCTTACCCCCGAGTTTTTAGCGACCGGGCACGCATTGCGGTCAGTTTCTTGTTTCCGGATAAGCATATTGGCTGAATTTGCCGAGACGCGAGGGTATACTCGGAGTTTTTAACGCGTGGACACGACACGGGAGCTTTCATACCCCATGCAAGAAATTATGCCGTTTATCAGCGCTCATCCTATGCTTTCCCTGGCTTGGGTCGCTTTATTCATTGCCGTTATTGTTACAACCGCTAAAACGCGATTTTCCAAGGTCAGCGAAATTTCCCGCGGCGAAGCCATACGCCTGATCAATAAGGAAGAGGCCGTCGTGGTTGATTTGCGCCCCCGCGACGACTACCGTAAGGGGCATATCGCCAATGCGATAAATCTGACGGCGGCCGAGATCAAAAACGGCAGCCTTGGCGAGCTGGATAAAGCGAAGGCCAAACCGGTTATCATCGTGTGCGCAACCGGCACGACATCCCGCGAACCGGCTGAAAAGCTGTATAAAACCGGCTTTGAGCGAGTTTATGTCCTCAAAGAGGGCATATCCGGCTGGAGCGGGGAAAACTTGCCCTTGGTCAGGGGCAAGTAAAACCAAACCTGAAAGGGGGAACCATGGCCAATGTCGAAATCTATACCAAAGCAACCTGCCCTTATTGCCATCGGGCCAAGGCGTTGCTGACCCGTAAGCATGTCGTATTTCAGGAAATACCCATAGACGGAGATGCGGACAAGCGGGAGGAAATGATTAAGCGCAGCGGTAGGACCACGGTTCCGCAAATTTTCATCGACGGACAGCACATGGGTGGCTGTGATGATTTACACGCGCTTGATGCGCGCGGCGGTTTGGATCCGTTGCTTAAATAGGCCAGGAGCCGGACATCGCATCGCGCCCGGGTGCATGAAGCAAATTTAACCAAAGGGTTTTTTTAATGCCAGAACAAAACAATACCGAGATGACGTTCCAGATCCAGCGTGTCTACACCAAGGATGTCTCTTTCGAAGCGCCTAATGCGCCGAGAGTTTTTCAGCAAGAATGGCAACCGGAAATCAAGCTTGATCTCGATACCGCTTCCACCCAGTTGGCGGACGGCGTTTACGAAGTGGTGCTGCGGGTCACGGTTACCGCCACGCTCGGCGAAGAAACCGCCTTTCTCTGCGAAGTTCAGCAAGCGGGCATTTTTACCATTTCGGGTATCGACGGCACGCAAATGGCGCACTGCCTCGGCGCCTATTGCCCGAACATTCTGTTCCCCTATGCCCGTGAATGCGTCACCAGCCAGGTATCGCGCGGCACATTCCCGCAATTGAATCTGGCGCCGGTGAATTTCGACGCCCTGTTTATGAATTATCTGCAGCAGCAAGCCGAAAGCGAAGACAAACCGTCGGAGCAGGAAGCCTGATAATGCCGGGTCGTGCCGCTATCACGGTGATCGGTGCCGGTTCGTATGGCACCGCGCTGGCCATTACCGTGGCGCGCAACGGTCATGAGGTCGTGTTATGGGGGCACATCCCGGAACATGTCCATGCCCTGAGGGCCGCCCGTTGCAACCAGGCCTTTTTGCCTGATGTTCCGTTTCCGCCATCCTTGCGCACGGAAACGGATCTGGCGCTGGCTATCGCCGCCAGCCGCGACGTGTTGATTGTCGTTCCCAGTCATGTGTTCGGGGAAGTGCTGGCGCGCATCAAGCCGCACCTGCGCCCGGATTCACGGGTGGTCTGGGCCACCAAGGGACTGGAAGCGGAAACCGGAAGGCTGCTGGCCGACGTCGCCAGGGAAATTCTGGGCGAAACCCTTCCTCTGGCGGTGATTTCCGGCCCGACTTTCGCCAAGGAACTGGCGGCGGGTCTGCCCACCGCGATTGCTCTGGCCTCCACCGATGCCGATTTTTCCGCGGATTTGCAAAATGTATTGCATTGCGGCAAAAGCTTCCGGGTGTACAGCAACGCGGACTTCATCGGTGTGCAATTGGGCGGGGCGGTAAAGAACGTCATCGCCATCGGCGCCGGCATGTCGGACGGGATCGGATTCGGCGCCAACGCCCGCACCGCCTTAATCACCCGCGGCCTGGCAGAAATGTCGCGTTTAGGCGCCGCGCTGGGCGCCGACCCCGCCACCTTCATGGGTATGGCGGGCCTGGGCGATCTGGTGCTGACCTGCACAGATAACCAATCCCGCAACCGGCGGTTCGGTATGTTGCTCGGGCAAGGAGTAGATGCGCGAACGGCGCAGGATACCATCGGCCAGGTGGTGGAGGGTTATCGCAATACCAAGGAAGTGTTGGCGCTGGCGGGTCGTCACGGGGTCGAAATGCCGATCACTGAACAAATCTACCAGGTGCTCTATCTCAATAAAAATGCCCACGAAGCGGCGCTGAGCTTGCTCGGCCGAGCCCGTAAAGACGAGAAAACCGGCGAATGACGGACTCGGTCGATTTGGCCGCAGGGATCAAACCGCATAAAGGTATCAAGCATGTCCACAGAAGAATTGGAACTGGTATGGAATTATATCAAGGCTGAAGCCCGCTCCTTGGCGGACTGTGAGCCCATGCTGGCCAGTTTTTTCCACGCCACGCTGCTCAAACATGAAAACCTGGGCAGCGCCCTGAGCTATATGCTGGCCAACAAACTGGCCAATACCATCATGCCGGCCATCGCCGTTCGTGAAATTGTGGAAGAAGCCTATGGCGCTGATATGCAGATGATCCTCTCGGCCGCCCGGGACATCCATGCGGTAAGGGAGCGTGATCCGGCGGTGGACAAATATTCGACCCCGCTCCTGTACCTGAAGGGGTTTCACGCCTTGCAGGCCTACCGTATCGGCCATTGGCTCTGGGGCCAGGACCGCAAGGCGCTGGCTATCTATTTGCAAAACCAGATTTCGGTTTCCTTCGGGGTGGATATTCACCCGGCGGCCAACATTGGCTGTGGAATCATGCTCGATCATGCCACAGGCATCGTGATCGGCGAGACGGCGGTGGTGGAAAACGATGTCTCCATCCTGCAATCGGTCACCCTGGGAGGCACAGGTAAAACCACCGGCGATCGTCATCCCAAGATTCGCGAAGGCGTCATGATTGGCGCCGGCGCGAAGATCCTGGGTAATATTGAAGTTGGCCGGGGCGCCAAAATCGGCGCCGGCTCGGTGGTGCTGCAATCAGTCCCCCCCCATACCACCGCGGCGGGCGTACCCGCCCGGATCGTCGGCAGGCCGGACAGCGAAAAGCCTTCTATGGATATGGATCAGTTTTTCGGCAGTCACGGCTTCGAATACGGCGACGGTATCTGAGGCGGTCACCGGCCCGCGCCGGCATAGGCTAATTGGCGCCAGGCTTCATAGACGACCACCGAAACAGCGTTGGAGAGATTCATACTTCGACTGCCCGGTTGCATAGGAATGCGGATTTTTTGCTCGTCGGGCATGGCGTTTAGGATAAACGCGGGAAGCCCACGGGTTTCGGGACCGAACATGAGGTAATCTCCGGGCCGATATTCCACCGCGCTGTGCGCGGGTGTGCCTTTGGTGGTCAAGGCGAACAACCTGTCTGGGTTCTCCGCCGACAGGAATGCCGCATAGTCATGATGGCGTTTTATGTGGGCATATTCGTGGTAATCAAGGCCGGCGCGGCGCAGGCGCTTATTATCCCAGACAAACCCCAACGGTTCGATTAAATGCAAAGCAAAACCGGTATTGGCGCACAGGCGGATGATATTGCCGGTATTAGGCGGAATCTCCGGTTCAAATAGAACGATATTCAACATACTGCCCCCTTAACGAGGACGCAGCATAGCAAAAAAAAGCACGGTTCGCCGCAACTTGACGGGCCTGGCGCCGCGACAATTAGCGGTGTTGCAGCGGCAGCCAGATCACCAGGCGCAGGCCGCCGAGCGGACTGTTGTCCGCTTTTACCCAACCATGATGCTGTTCCACCGCTTTCTCGACAATGGCCAACCCCAGTCCCGAGCCGCCCGATTCCCGATCACGAGCTTCATCGGTGCGATAGAATGGCCGGAAAATCTGCTCACGATCTTCTTCGCTGACGCCGGGACCGTCGTCGTCCACGGTGATGGTGACGCCCTGCGCGTCGGCGGCAAAGTTCACCGCGATTTTTTGATGGGAATAGCGCAACGCGTTACGCACCACGTTTTCCAGAGCGCTATCCAGCGCGGCCGGGTTCCCGACCAGTTGCCAATTGCCGGGTTCGGCCGTGATTTCCAGCATCTTGCCCATCTGCTCCGCTTCAAACTTCGCGTCGTCCAGCACATCGCCCCACAGTTCATTGGCTTTGATAAACTCGCGGGTCAGTTCACTTTTATGCTGATTACGGGAGAGCACCAGCAGATCGTTTATCATGGAGTCCAGTCGCTGAGCTTCGGTTTCGATTCGCGTGAGTTCGTGACCTTCGCCGTGCCGACGGCGCATCAGGGCTGTCGCCAGTTGCAGGCGGGTCAGCGGCGTGCGCAATTCATGGGAGATGTCCGACAGTAATCGTTGCTGCGCCGTGACCATGCGTTCCAACGCGCTGACCATCTGATTGAAGCTGACGCCGGTGGCCAGAAATTCTTGCGGACCGGCTTCCAGCTCAGGATGCTGGCGTAGGTTGCCCCGGGCGACTTCATCGGCGGCGTACTTCAGTTTGCGGGCCGGTTTCGCCAGGCTCCAGGCCAGCCAAAGGAGTAACGGCGTACTGATGAGCATGGTGACGATAAGTAGCAGGAAAGGGCGATCGAACAACAGGTTGATGAAATCGGATTGCGAATTGCCGGCCGGCCGGATTTGGTAAAGCTGGTAATTATCCTCTCCATCGCGAACGGCGAATGGCCCAACCAATTCCACCCGGCCGTATTTCTTCTTTTGCGGCTGATCGGAGTTGTCGGATTGGCCGATAAAATTGCGGATGATCTGCATTTCGTTGCGCTGAGCGCCGATCACGCGTCCTTCGCTGGTAACCAGTATCAGGTGCTGGCCGGGCGGCGCCCATTTATCAATGGCGCGGAACAATCTGCGCCACCACATCAAATCGTTGGCCGGATCCGCGGCCAGTTCCGCTTCAACATGCTGCTGCAACATAATACCCTGACGCTGCTCGCTATCCAGTAGCGGGGTCATTTGGCGGGTATCCAGTTTCGGCACCATCAACACCAGCATCAATACCAATGCCAGCGTCAGCCAGAAAATAGCGAAGATTCTCGCGGTCAAGCTGTTTATCATGCAGCCGATACCATCAGATAGCCGCGGCCGCGCAATGTTTTAAACCAGGGATGCCCGTCCTTGCGCTCCGGCAATTTGCGCCGCAGATTGGAGATATGCATATCGATTGCCCGATCAAAGGGGGTGAGTCGTTTGCCCAGCACTTCCTGGCTGAGGTGTTCGCGGGAAACCACTTGTCCCAGGTGCTGCGCTAAAAGGTAAAGCAAGGTGAATTCCGTCCCGGTCAGTTCCAGCGGAACGCCGTCGAAGGTCGCCTCCTGACGGCCGGGATTGAGCCGTAAATGATCGACTTCCAGCGAGGGCGTGCTGTTGTCGCCGGCCTGCAATTGTTCGGTCCATTGCGAACGGCGCAGGATGGCCCGAATACGGGCGACCAGTTCGCGATCGTTGAACGGCTTGGGCAGATAATCGTCCGCGCCGAGCTCCAACCCGAGAACGCGATCCAGCTCGCTGCCGCGGGCGGTCAACATGATGACCGGCGTTTGGTGCTGCTGACGCAATTCCTTAAGGGTATCAATGCCGTTTTTTCTTGGCATCATGATATCCAGCAACAGCAAATCCACCGAGCTGTCCAGCATGGTCAGGGCTTGTTCGCCGTCATATGCCACCTGGACATTGAACCCTTCCATTTCAAGAAGTTCTTTCAACAGCGCTGTTAACTCGCGATCATCGTCAACCAAAAGGATCTTATTCATTTTATTCACCTCCAGACGCAAAATACGTCATCAATCACGCCCAATCCATGACTTTACGTAGCTTTACATGCACTGACGCTAGTTTGCAGCCTCACCAGTAGAATGATTCCATCGTTAAGCAACTGAGAAACGGGTCAAGGGGTTAGGGATGCACAAACTTAACGTTGCTTTCATCGCCGCCGCGCTGCTTTCCGCAGGCGCCCAGGCAGGCGAGAACAGCGCGGCGGGAAGTTGGCATCAAGAGGATTTCGCGGGCCGGTGCGGCGACAGCCATTACAGCATGTTTGATGGCGTGAAACTCTCCGAACAACAGCGGCAGCAGATGCGCGATTTAATGAGTCAGGCGCGCCTCGGAATCCCCCGGATCAGTATCGCTGAAATGGAGCGATTACACACACTGGTAACAGCAGAAAATTTTGACGAATCCGCCGTCAGGGCGCAAACAGAAAAAATGGCCCAGCAGAATGTCGTGCGGCAGGTTGAAATGGCCAGAATTCGTAATCAGATGTACAACCTGCTGACGCCGGAGCAGCGGCAGATATTGAATCAGAGACATCAGCAACGCCTTGCGGATTTACGGTTGCGGATGTCGGATACTACCCAAACTTCTGCCCAGAAGCCGGTATTAAGTAACGATTGAATTGAACAGAATATTCACCGTTTTCCTTGCCATAGACACCATCCCTGTCTTCCCCCACCTCTCGGTGGGGTTTTTTTTGTGTGCCGGGCATGCTCAGCAGCTCGGGGGTGAACGTCCCCTGTCCAGCCTGATGGTGGCGAAGGACTAGCGAAGCGCAAGGGCGTCGTCGCGAGGCGGGGTCTGAAGGAAGCGTGGAGTAAAACCATGACCGGAGAAAGTCCATCGTCAGCAGCATGGATGATGGAAGCCATCTGTGAACCAGTCAATCTCAGCCAGGCCCTGAAATGAGTGAAGGCCAATAAGGCCAATAAAGGTGCTGCGGGAGCCGACGCTATGAGCGTAAGCGAACTGTCGGACTACCCGAAACACCGCTGCCGTGCATGGCGGCGACCATCCCCGGCGGACGCCTTGGTACGGGTTAGAAACTCCGGAGGGATCACTCAGCCAATAACGCGGGTTTGCAATATCTGCTAGCAACTCGGAGGCTGCAAGCCATCGCCCTTGCCATTAAAGTAGGGTTAGGGAAGGGCTCGCCGGAAAAGGTTATTCCCATTGCCTGAATTTTATCCGTCCCGCGACGTCGAAAAGCCTGGGAAAGGAGAAAAATTATGCTTTATCATAAAGGGTGAAGCACGGTGATAGTCAGAAAATGCCTGACCTGAATCAATTCAGCAAACTGAATTTGATATACTATTTCACACAATAAGCCACAGGGGGGCCGTTTGTCATACGCACCCCATCAGCGACTGGCATAGTGTATTCTACGAATAATAGCTTAAGCTCAGAGGTAGTCATGATTAAGAAAATCGGTGTACTGACAAGCGGTGGTGATTCGCCAGGCATGAATGCAGCAATCCGGGGCGTGGTGCGCGCCGGACTCTCCGAGGGACTGGAAGTATATGGTATTTACGACGGTTACCTTGGACTGTTTCAGGACCGGATGAAGAAGCTGGATCGCTATAGCGTATCGGATATGATTAACCGTGGCGGGACCTTTCTGGGCTCGGCCCGTTTCCCCGAGTTTCGCGAAGAAGGGACGCGCGCCATCGCAATTGAAAATATGAAAAAACGCGACCTGGATGCGCTGGTGGTCATCGGCGGCGACGGGTCCTATATGGGCGCCAAGCGTCTGACCGAAATGGGCTTTCCCTGCATTGGCCTGCCGGGCACCATTGATAACGATGTTGCCGGTACCGACTACACCATCGGTTACTTTACCGCGCTGGAAACCGTTGTCGAAGCCATTGACCGGTTGCGCGATACCTCTTCCTCACACCAACGCATTTCCATTGTCGAAGTCATGGGCCGCTATTGCGGGGATCTGACGATGTCGGCGGCTATTGCCGGGGGATGTGAATTCATTGTTCTGCCGGAGGTGGAATTCAAGCCGGAGGATTTGGTCTACGAAATCAAAGCCGGTATCGCCAAAGGTAAAAAACACGCCATCGTCGCTATCACCGAGCATATTTGCAATATCAGCGAACTCGCCCAGTACATCGAAAAAGAAACCGGTCGTGAAACCCGCGCCACGGTGCTGGGCCATATCCAGCGCGGCGGCAGTCCTGTGGCCTATGACCGCATCCTGGCATCCCGGATGGGCGCGTTTTCCATCGAACTGCTGTTGCAAGGCTATGGCGGTCGCTGCGTCGGGGTACAAAACGACCGGCTGGTTCATCATGATATCATTGATGCCATCGAAAACATGAAACGGCCGTTCAAGTCCGATCTGCTGGAATGCGCTAAGAAACTGTATTGATCTTCCCGCCGTATACCCCCCCTGCCGGGGGGGGTGCTGATTATTGCTTTTATTTATATCAAGGTTTTTTTTATTCTTTAATTCTTGAACGGAATTCTGCCACTCTCTAACCATTCATTTGCATGACGAACACTGACTTTGGGAGAGCGGCGATGTCGACGTGGCGGGCGGGATTATTTTTATTGTTGCTATCGGGTAGCGCACTGGCAAAAGACATACAATTATTGAATGTTTCATATGATCCGACGCGGGAGTTATACCAGCAGTACAATGCGGCATTCAGCAAGTACTGGCAGGCCAAGACCGGCGATAAGGTGGCGATCCGGCAGTCCCATGGCGGCTCGGGCAAGCAGGCCACGTCGGTTATCAATGGTATTGATGCGGATGTGGTGACCCTGGCGCTGGCTTATGATGTGGATGCCATCGCCGAGCGCGGCCGCATAGACAAAAACTGGATTACCCGCTTGCCGGACAATTCCGCCCCCTACACATCGACCATCGTTTTTCTGGTACGCAAGGGCAATCCAAAGCACATTAAAGACTGGCCGGATTTGATTAAGCCGGGCATTTCCGTTATTACTCCCAATCCGAAAACATCCGGCGGGGCGCGTTGGAACTATCTGGCCGCCTGGGGATATGCCCTGCATCATAACGATAACAATCAGGCCAAGGCGCAGGCTTTCGTCAAGGCGCTTTACCATAATGTCGCCGTGCTGGACTCCGGAGCTCGCGATGCCACCAATACGTTTGTTGAGCGCGGCATTGGCGATGTGCTGATTGCCTGGGAAAATGAAGCGTTGCTGGCTGTCAACAAGGTCGGCAAAGGTCAATTCGACATCGTGGTCCCCAGCGAATCCATCCTGGCCGAACCCACGGTCTCGGTGGTGGACAAGGTGGTCGACAGGAGAGGAACCCGCGACGTGGCCACGGCCTACCTGAAATATCTCTATTCACCGGTGGGGCAGCGCATTGCCGCCGAGAACTATTATCGCCCCCGGGATCCCGAAGTGGCCAAACAATTCGCCGCCACTTTCCCGAAGTTGAAGCTCTTTACCCTCCATGATGTCTTCGGCGACTGGCAGGAGGCGCAGAAAGTGCATTTTTCCAATGGCGGTACCTTCGATCAGATCAATCAACGTTGAGTTGGGGTTTTACGCCG
This sequence comes from Martelella alba, assembly GCF_005217455.1. Classification (GTDB taxonomy): domain Bacteria; phylum Pseudomonadota; class Gammaproteobacteria; order Enterobacterales; family Enterobacteriaceae; genus Acerihabitans. The sequence continues at coordinate 11,900 of NZ_SZPQ01000034.1, read as the reverse complement.
GAACCGCCGAACTTCTTGTTACCCCTGTTTCGGTCCGGCGACCAGCGTATCCAGTACAATAATTTTATTGCTGTTCTGGTTTTCCCAGATCGGTAATGGTGGCGTCATCACGCTGAGTATAGCGTTGCTTAAAACCGCCAGCCGTTCGTTTTTACCTGTTGCTTTACCACGAGCGTCATCCTGGCCCCGATAATCATGTCCCTAAGAGGAGCGTTCTGTGGACAGTAAAAATTGAATCTGTGCCCCAGAGTAAATCACGGCTGACGTTGTCTACTATGACTGGTACGATATCAATCTTCTTCTAGGTCCCGTAATCGTACATTTTATGACAGAAGTTCGAAGGTAACCTGATACGGCTGCGTACCCGAAGGGAGCCTGTACGCCATTCTGTGTAAATTCCTTTTCTCAGTAGTGACCGTCCAGGCGGTCACCGAACTCGATAATAAAGCGGCTCATTGCCATACGCCAGTCCCGCAGTGGCATCGTCCATTTCTGTGAGGCTGCCTGGATTGCCAGCCACACCACCTTCTTCACTGCGTCGTCCGTCGGGAATACCTTGCGTTTTTTGATCGCATGCCGGATCACGCTGTTCAGCGACTCGATGGCGTTGGTTGTGTAAATGACTTTGCGGATGTCTGCCGGGTAAGCGAAGAACGTTGCCAGGTTAGCCCAGTTTGCCTGCCAGTTCCGGCTTATCTGTGGATAGCGGCTGTCCCAGGCGCTGGCGAACGCTTCCAACGCCTGCAAGCCTGCTTCTTCTGTGGGGGCTTGGTAGATGGCTTTCAGGTCGCGGGTGACGGCTTTGTAGTCCTTCCAGGAGACGAACCGCAGGCTGTTGCGCACCCTATGCACGATACACAGCTGGATACGTGCCTGCGGATACACCGCGCTAATGGCGTCAGGGAAGCCTTTCAGCCCGTCAACGCAGGCGATGAGGATATCGTTCAGGCCACGGTTTTTCAGCTCCGTCAGCACATTCAGCCAGAACTTTGCACCTTCATTTTCGGCCAGCCACATCCCCAGGAGCTCTTTCTGGCCTTCGATATTGATACCCAACGCCAGGAACACGGATTTGTTGATGACGCGGCTGTCCTGCCGGACTTTCAGCACAATACAGTCAAGATAAACAATGGGATATACCGCATCCAGTGGACGATTTTGCCATTCGGTGATCTGCTCCATCACCGCATCGGTGACTTTTGATACCAGCGCCGGCGAGACATCAGCGTCATACAGTTCTTTAAACGCGGCAGCGATCTCACGGGTGGTCATGCCTTTGGCGTATAACGACAGGATCTGGTTGTCCATCCCGGTGATCCGGGTCTGATTTTTATTGACCGGTTGCGGTTCGAAGGAGCCGTCCCGATCGCGGGGTGTACGCAGCTCCAGAGGGCCATCGCCCGTGGTTAGTGTCTTTACCGAGTAGCCGTTGCGAGCATTCGAGCCGGCTTTGGGCTGATTTTTGTCGTAGCCGAGGTGGTGGGTCATTTCGGCGTTGAGAGCGGCCTCGACACTGATTTTTTTCAGTAAGCGATCGAACTGGTTGAGATCCTCAGGGGTTTTAAGATTTTTGGCCAATTCGTTAGCCAGGGCCTGCAACTGTTTTTCGTCCATAAATTAACTTGTTTTTGATGTTGGATAGAACATATCAAAATCAGGCAATTACACAAATTTATGTACAGGCCCGGGCGGTTCATTGAGGCCGAATATTTCAATATCATTCTGGAAACGTCAAGTTCACAACGGTCGCGCCGTTCCTGTCTCCTAACGGCATGAACAGCACCCACCTGGAAACGTTCTAATTGCGTTACCAGGCGAGCACCTGGAAGTATACGGATTGGATCCACTGCCATCACACTGCGGTGAAGCCCACGGTATTTTTTAGCCTGCCACATCGGACCACATGCCGTAACCATTCAGCCAAAAGCGCCCGTTTAATGGGAGCGAAACGTTTCGATGGCGATCACATTTTTACCCTAAGCCGCTTGTGGAAAAGGCGAAGGTTATTTAATTTGCTGTCATCGAAACGTTTCGATATTCCCGACAGGTCGCTTATGAAAAAGGGTACTTTGCTCAACGCAGAAATCTCCGCGCTTATCTCCCGTATGGGACACACCGATGAATTGGCAATCGCTGACGCCGGCCTGCCCATTCCGGAAACCACTCAGCGGATAGATCTGGCGCTGACGCACGGAACGCCGTCCTTCCAGCAGGTTGTCGAGGCGGTCACCAGTGAAATGCAGGTGGAAAAAGCCATACTGGCCGAGGAAGTGGTGCGGATGAATCCGCAACTGCACACGGCGCTGCTGGCGCATTTGTCGCAGCTTGAGCGGCGGCAGGGCAACAGTATCCCCGTTGAATATGTCAGTCATGAGGACTTCAAGGCCCGAACCGCGCACGGCCGCGCAATTATCCGCAGTGGGGAATGCACGCCCTACGCCAATGTTATCCTGTGTTCCGGCGTTACCTTTTGAGGCGGTTATGCAACCCTTATTGCAGCTAACGGGGATTGATAAATCCTTTCCGGGCGTCAAGGCGCTCTCCGGGGCGGCGCTGACGGTTTATCCAGGCCGCGTCATGGCGTTGGTCGGGGAAAACGGCGCCGGCAAATCCACGTTGATGAAGGTATTGACCGGTATTTACAGTAAAGATGCCGGCACCCTGACCTATGGGGGTGAAGATGTGGCCTTCAGCGGGCCGAAATCCTCTCAGGAAGCCGGAATCGGTATTATTCACCAGGAATTGAATCTGATTCCCCAGTTAACCATTGCGGAAAATATTTTTCTCGGCCGCGAGTTTCTCAATCGTGTCGGCGGTATCGACTGGAAACGGATGTATCGCGAGGCGGATCGATTGCTGGCGCGGCTGAATGTGCGTTATAGCAGCCACCGCCTGGTGGGTGAGCTCTCCATCGGCGATCAGCAAATGGTGGAAATCGCCAAGGTCATGAGCTACAAATCGCGGGTCATCATTATGGATGAACCCACCGATGCGCTGACCGATACCGAAACCGCCTCGCTGTTTAGCGTGATCCGGGAGCTTAGGCAGCAGGGGTGCGGCATTGTGTATATCTCGCATCGCCTCAAAGAAATTTTCGAGATTTGCGACGATGTGACGGTATTGCGCGACGGCCAGTTTATCGCCGAGCGCCGGGTGGACGAACTGGAAGAAGGCGCCCTGATTGAGATGATGGTCGGACGTCGTCTGGAGGAACAATACCCACGCCTCGTGCAGAGTCCGGGCGAAGAACGCTTGTCGGTCAGTCACCTTTCCGGCCCCGGCGTGGAGGACGTCAGTTTTACCCTGCGGCGCGGCGAAATCCTCGGGGTGGCCGGCCTGATGGGCGCCGGGCGCACCGAATTAATGAAAACCCTATACGGCGCTGCGCGGCGTACCGCCGGTACCGTTTTACTGGACGGACATCCGGTCGTGGCCAAAACGCCGGAAGACGGACTGGCGAACGGTATCGTGTATATCTCTGAGGATCGTAAACGCGATGGGCTGGTGCTGGGCATGTCGGTTAAAGAGAACATGACGCTTACCGCCCTGCGCTATTTCAGCCGCCGGGATGGCGGATTGAAACACAGCGAAGAACAACAGGCGGTGGATGAATTTATCCGGCTGTTCAATATCAAAACGCCGTCCAGGGATCAGGTTATCAGTCTGTTATCCGGTGGAAATCAGCAGAAAGTCGCCATTGCCCGCGGTCTGATGACCCGCCCCAAGGTCCTGATTCTTGATGAGCCTACGCGTGGGGTCGATGTGGGGGCAAAGAAAGAGATTTATTTATTAATCAATAAGTTCAAGCAAGAAGGGCTCAGTATCATATTGGTTTCCTCGGAAATGCCCGAGGTGCTGGGCATGAGCGATCGCATCATGGTGATGCACGAGGGTCGCTTGAGCGGCATATTCCCCATGGAACAGGCCACTCAGGAGGTGCTGATGGCCGCGGCCGTCGGTAAGCAATATCATCCCCAGCCGGAGAATCAGTGATGACTACCCCAATTATTCCCGTGAAACGCGGTTTTAGCAAAAGCTGGTTGTTGGAGCAGAAATCGCTGATAGCACTGCTGGTGCTTATCGCGGTGGTCTCCTCAATGAGCGCCAATTTCTTCAGTTTGAACAACCTGTTCAATATTCTACAGCAGACCTCGGTTAACGCCATTATGGCGGTGGGTATGACGATGGTCATCCTGACCTCCGGTATCGATTTATCCGTTGGCTCCCTACTGGCGCTGACTGGCGCGGTGGCCGCTTCGGTAGTTGGCATGGAGGTCAACGTACTGGCGGCAGTGGGGGCGTCATTGCTGTTGGGGGCGGCCATCGGCGGCGTGACGGGTATCATCGTGGCCAAGGGAAAAGTGCAGGCATTTATTGCCACACTGGTCATGATGCTGCTGCTGCGCGGGATCACCATGGTGTATACCGACGGCAGCCCGATCAATACCGGTTTCAGCCATGCCGCCGATGCGTTCGGCTGGTTTGGTATCGGCCGGCCGCTCGGGGTGCCCACGCCGGTGTGGATTATGGCGGTAGTGTTTATCGCCGCGTGGTACATGCTGCACCACACCCGGCTAGGGCGTTACATCTACGCGCTGGGCGGCAATGAAGCGGCGACAAGGTTATCCGGCATTAATGTCGATAGGGTCAAGATCGTCGTCTACGCATTATGCGGGCTGTTGTCGGCCTTGGCCGGCATCATTGAGGTGGCCCGTCTGTCTTCGGCGCAACCCACCGCCGGCACCGGCTATGAGCTGGACGCCATCGCCGCCGTCGTTTTGGGGGGCACCAGCCTGGCCGGTGGTAAAGGGCGCATCATGGGTACCCTTATCGGCGCGCTAATCCTGGGATTTTTGAATAATGGACTGAATTTGTTAAGTGTTTCTTCGTATTACCAGATGATCGTGAAGGCTGTCGTGATTTTATTGGCAGTATTGGTCGATAACAAAAGCAGTAAATAACCCTCACACTGCAGGAATCAAAAGATGAAAATGAAAAAACTGGCAATTTTAATGTCCGCGGTGGCGCTGAGCGCTACGATGAGCGCCAATGCTTTGGCGAAAGACACTATCGCATTGGTGGTATCCACGCTTAACAACCCCTTCTTCGTTTCCATGAAAGACGGCGCGCAAAAAGAAGCGGATAAACTGGGCTATCAATTGATCGTCCTTGATTCCCAGAACAATCCCGCCAAAGAATTGGCCAATGTTCAGGATCTGACCGTTCGCGGGGTGAAATTTCTCATGATCAACCCCACCGATTCCGATGCCGTCGGCAATGCGGTTATCCTGGCCAACCAGGCCAAGATCCCGGTTATCACCCTGGACCGTAAAGCCAATAAAGGCCGGATCATCAGCCATATCGCATCGGATAACCGGGTGGGCGGTAAAATGGCCGGCGACTTTATCGGCCAAAAACTGGGCAACGGCGCTAAAGTCATCGAACTGGAGGGCATCGCGGGCACTTCCGTGGCTCGCGAACGCGGCGAAGGTTTCAAAGAAGCGGCCCAGCATTACAAGTTTACTATGCTGGCCAGCCAGCCTGCGGATTTCGACCGTACCAAGGGACTGAATGTGATGCAGAATTTATTGACCGCGCATCCGTCGGTACAAGCGGTGTTCGCGCAGAACGATGAAATGGCCCTTGGCGCGATGCGTGCGTTGCAAACCGCCAACAAGACCGGTGTACTGGTCGTTGGCTTTGACGGTACGGCTGACGGCATCAAGGCGGTACAAAGCGGTAAAATGGCCGCTACCGTGGCGCAGCAGCCCGACAAAATCGGTGAGATCGGCGTGGATACCGCCGACAAAGTGCTGAAGGGCGAAAAAGTCGATCCGGTTATTCCGGTCGCGCTGAAGCTGGTAACTCAGTAATCCGGACTGTTATAAGGCAGGTTTTTACCGCCGCCATAGCGGGCGGCGGTGACGTACTCTATCAGGATAAACTCGATGGCAACGAACAAGCTGGTGGTGCTGGGCAGTATCAACGCCGATCACATCCTTAAACTGGAACACTTTCCCCGACCCGGTGAGACAGTCATCGGCGATCATTACACCATCGCTTTCGGCGGCAAGGGCGCTAACCAGGCGGTAGCCGCAGGGCGTAGCGGCGCGGATATCGCTTTTATCGCTTGTGTCGGTGAAGACGATATCGGCCAGCGTATTCGCCGGCAGCTCGAGACGGACAACATCAACATCGCTTCTGTTGAGGCCGTTCCCGCCACCGCCACCGGGGTGGCGCTGATTTTCGTCAACCATGAGGGTGAGAATGTCATTGCCATCGATCCCGGTGCCAATGCCGCTTTGTCAACCGATTATCTGGCACGCTATCAGCAATTGATTATTGGCGGCTCGGCATTACTGATGCAATTGGAATCGCCACTGGATACCGTGATTACCGCCGCCAAACTGGCGAAGAGACACCATACCCAGGTTATTCTGAATCCGGCGCCGGCGCGTGAATTACCTGATGAATTGCTGGCATTATTAGATATTATTACACCGAATGAAACCGAGGCCGAGCGTTTGACGGGCGTGCCCATCCATGATGAGGCGTCAGCCGGGCGGGCCGCTCATGTTTTTCATGAAAAGGGCATACCGACGGTGATCATCACCTGGGGCAGCAAAGGCGTTTGGTTAAGTCAGCGCGGGCGCGGCAAACTGGTGCCCGGTTTTCGTGTTGACGCGGTGGATACCATCGCCGCCGGCGATACCTTCAATGGCGCGCTGGTGACCGCGTTGCTGGAAGGGCAATCCATGGATGACGCGGTCATGTTTGCCCATGCCGCGGCGGCGATCGCGGTAACCCGGAGCGGCGCGCAGCCCTCGATCCCCTGGCGTGATGAGATCAATGCCTTTATGCAGGACCAGAAGGGTTAACGCAGTTTGGCCACCATGAAAGATGTCGCCCGCCTGGCGGGCGTGTCAACATCCACCGTATCCCATGTGATTAATGACAACCGGTTTGTCAGCGATTCGGTGCGCGGCAAGGTTCTGGCGGCGGTGGAGCAGTTAAATTACGCGCCTTCCGCCCTGGCCCGTAGTTTAAAAATAAACCAAACTCGCACCATCGGGATGCTGATCACATCAAGTAATAATCCTTTTTATGCGGAAGTGGTGCACGGCGTAGAGCGTAGCTGTTATGAACGAGGGTATAGCCTGATCCTTTGCAATACCGAGGAAGACGCCGATAGAATGAGTCGTAGCCTGGAGACATTGCTGCAAAAACGTGTCGACGGCCTGCTCATCATGTGTACCGAAAATAACCGCCCGTCGCGGCTCGCGTTGCATCGCTATCCGTCATTACCTATCGTCATGATGGATTGGACGCCGTTTGAGGATGCCCTGGATATCATCCAGGACAACTCGCTGCTGGGCGGCGATCTCGCCACCCGTTATCTGATCTCTCGGGGTTACCGAAAAATCGCCTGTATCGCCGGTCCGCAGGACAAGACCACCGCCCGTCATCGGCTGGAAGGGTATCGGTTGGCCATGGCGCGCGCCGGTCTTACCGTTCCCGCCGGTTATGAAGTTTATAGTGAGTATGAATTTGCCGGCGGCGTGGCGGCAACAAAACGGTTGCTGGCGCTACCTGATCCGCCCCATGCGGTGTTCGCCGGTAATGACGCGGTGGCGGTGGGCGTTTATCAGGCATTGTTTCAGGCCGGTTTGTCGGTACCGAAAGACGTGGCGGTGGTGGGGTATGACGATATCGAATTGGCAAAATACCTGACGCCGCCGCTGACCACCATCAATCAACCTAAAGATTCACTGGGCGAGCTGGCCATTGATACCTTGCTTTACCGATTGAAACATCCGGCGACGGCGCCGCAAGTGCTGGTGCTGACCCCGGAGCTGGTTGAACGGGACTCCGTCGGCAGATTATAAGACAGGCGAGAGCCTCTGTCGGTGGGTTCCCATGGACCATCGGCAAGTTCTCCCGCCATCCGGAGCGGACAGCGGGCGTGGTCGGTCATCGACTCGTCATACCGCGGGTCGCTTTATCGGTTCACATGAATTCCCGACAAAGGCGTTTCCCCTGCCGCCGCAATGCGACTTGAACTCCGCGGAGGACTGGCGGCGCAGTTCAAGCGGCTTTGGCTTCAGCCGCGGCTTTAACGATAACGGCAAAGGCATCGGCTTTCAGAGAGGCTCCGCCGACCAGTGCGCCGTCGATATCCGGTTGTGTGAACAATTCGGCCGCATTACCGGCATTGACCGAACCGCCGTATTGAATGATCACTTGTTCGGCCACGGCGGCGTCTTGTTTGGCGATATGGCCGCGAATAAATTTATGCACCGCCTGAGCCTGGGCCGGCGTGGCGGATTTACCGGTACCGATGGCCCAAATGGGTTCGTAGGCGATGACCGCGTTCTCAAAAGCCGCGGCGCCCAGCGTATTCAGAACCGCATCCAGTTGGCGGGCGCAAACCGCCTCGGTCTGTCCGGCCTCGTTTTCAGCCTCGCTTTCGCCAATGCACAATACCGGGATCAGTCCCGCTTCTTTCAGAACCGCGAATTTTTTCGCGATAAATTCATCGCTTTCCTTATGATAAGTACGCCGTTCGGAATGGCCGATAATGATGTATTTCGCGCCGATGTCCTTGAGCATGGCGGCGGAAGTCTCGCCGGTAAATGCGCCGGAAAGGTTCACATCCACGTTCTGCGCGCCAAGAGCCAGGCGGCTGCCGGCCAGCAGGTGCTTGGCTTGGTCAAGATACATCGCCGGCGGCGCGATGGCCACATCGCAGCCCACTACGCCGGTAAGCTCGCGGCGCAGCGCGGTGACCAAATCGTTAACCAAATGCTTGCTGCCATTCAGTTTCCAGTTACCCATCACTAACGGATGTCGCATTTTATAATCTCCAATAGGGAACGCGAATCGAAAATGGATTGCCCTAGGGCAATATTGTCTATCCTACAGTATAAAGATCAAATACCGCGGCGGCTTTGCTTTTTGTCATCAACACGGTGAGTTCAGGGTTTGACCAGGGTCAGCTTAACCGGCTCGACGGCGAAAGTCAGGCCCTTATCGCCGTTATCCGCCACGACATAGCGCAACGCGCCCAACGATTGCTGATAAAATCGCATTCCATGGCCTTTGGTCAGCAGGGCATTAACCTTGTCGATGCTCTGATCCACCGTCAGCGAGGGTTCGAATTCACGCATCAATGCCGCCATATAGGAAACCGCAGTGGCACGGGCCGCTTTTTCGCCGCTGCCATCCACCGGCAAATAGGTCAACTGCAGGGTTTTGATTTTGCCGGTACCTTTTTCCAGCGCGGTGGAAGCGTACAGGCTGGCATTAATCTTGCTGGCCGCGCGGGTCAGATTACTCGGGTCGTTCCGGCTGTCTATGGAACGAAATTCGCCGATGGGCAAGGTTGGATTGTGGCTGTTGTATTTTTCGCGGAATTTAACGATGGTCATATCAAACGTGGGCGCGCCGACCAACAGATAAGGCGCCAACGGAACAGCGTTGTCCGGCGTATCGGCGGCCCGGGCGCCGGGTCCCGCCAGAGCCGCCAGCACCAGGACGGAAATGGCGGCGCGGCGTATCGGCCGGTTGTTGATCATCCTCTCTCCCGTTAATCCGCGTTCAACGCGGCCCGAGGCCATTTTAACTACCAGTAGTGCTCGCTGGTCATATGACCCGGTTTGCGGCGTAAGTGCTTACGCATGCCGCGCTGCTCTTCCAGTAGTTGCTGGGTATCCCGCACCATTTGCGGATTGCCGCATAACATCACATGGCTGTTTTCCGCGCAAAGCCCACACCCCACCGAACGCTCCAGCGCGCCGTCGGCAATCAGCGCCGGCACGCGGCCGGTCAGTGAGCCGGATACCGTCTCGCGACTGACCACCGTCTGAATGTGCAACTTTCCCTCATAGCGCTGCCGCAGGGACAACATCAGCGGCAGATAGCTAAGATCATCGGCGTAACGGACCGCATGCACCAACACGATATCCTTAAAGCGCTCAAGCCCTTCGCCGTATTGCAATATGGACAGGTAAGGGCCAAGCGCCGTCCCGGTGGCCAGCATCCATAGCGTTTCGCAATGGGGAATTTCATCAAGAACGAAAAAGCCGGCGGCTTCCTTGGTCACCAACAAACGATCGTCACCCGGTTGCATGGCGTGTAATGGGGGGCTGAGTTTGCCGCCGGGCACCGTAACCAGGTAGAATTCGAGATATGGGCTGTTGGGCGCATTGACATAGGAATAAGCGCGCTGAACCCGCTCGCCATCGATTTCCAGCCCCAGTTTGGCGAATTGCCCGGCGGTAAAGGGATCGACCGGCGCCTGGACGATCAGGCTGAACAGACTGTCCGTCCAGTGTTTGACTTCAATGATTTTTCCGTTGACCCATTCAGCCATGGCGTTCTTTTCCCCCAGGTCTTCCAGATGAATAAATTGACCGGCAAATCGTTCTCCACGCTGTTAGCGAATTAAGATAACGGCGGATGCGCCATTATCGATGAAAATCACTGCGGCATCCAGCGCGGATAACGGTCTTTGTTACCAAAAGGTTGCAACGACCGCGTGTTAAGATCCTTAAAGAATAAACGGGTGCAGCGCCGGATCCTTGCGATCAAGGTAATGCGTTGAGGAAATGCGGCGGATGGTGCGGCTATTGCCGCGGATCAGCAGCGTTTCGGTGGTCGCCAGATTATTCTTGCGGCTGATGCCGTTCAACAGATCGCCTTTGGTGATACCGGTGGCGGAAAACACCACGTTATCGTTACGAGCCATGTCATTAAGACGCAATACACTGTTGGCGGCAATGCCCATGGCCGCGCAACGGGCCAGCTCGTCGGCGCCGATACGCAGGTTGTCTTCGCTTTCGCCTTTGACCTGGTGGCGGGGCAGCAGCCGGCCGTGCATATCGCCGTTCATCGCGCGGATGGCCGCGGCGGAGATCACCCCTTCGGGGGCGCCGCCGATACCATACATCACATCGACTTCGCTGTCCGGCATACAGGTAAGCAGGGAGGCCGCCACATCGCCGTCGGGGATGGCGAACACTCTGACGCCCATGCGTTGCAATGTGGCGATGATCTGCTCATGGCGGGGTTTGGCCAGAATAATCACTGTTAATTGCCCAAGGGGTTTGTTCAGCCGGCCGGCGATATTGTCGAGATTATCCTCCAGCGGCAAAGCGAGATCGATGGCCCCTCTGGCGCCGGGACCCACCACCAGTTTTTCCATATACATATCGGGCGCATGCAAAAAGGCGTCTTTTTCCCCTACCGCCAGTACCGTCAGGGCATTGGCCTGGCCCATGGCCGTCATGCGGGTGCCTTCGATGGGATCGACGGCGATATCCACCGCATCGCCTCGACCGGTGCCCACCGCTTCGCCGATATACAGCATGGGCGCCTCGTCTATTTCTCCTTCGCCGATAACTATCCTGCCTTCAATATCGACCTGATTGAGCATAATGCGCATGGCTTGCACCGCGGCGTCATCGGCCGCGTTTTTATCTCCGCGGCCGAGCCAGTGATAGCCCGCCAGCGCGGCGGCTTCGGTTACCCGGGAAAACTCGATGGCTAATTCACGTTTCATGATCTGACCCTGTGGCTCGATTTCTGATGCTTTCGATATGGCCACAGAGTGTATCACAACATGCAAACGAGACGGACGCGTCACGCCGCCGTCTTTAGCGTATTCAAGACGGCGGCGCTCCTGGCGGCGGGATTGGGACGACTTATTCTTCGTGGTCCTCCCAGGCGCGGGCGCGGGCCACCGCCTTTTGCCAGCCATGGTAATACACATCTCGCTCGGCTTGTTCGATGGCGGGCTGGAATTCCCGTTCAATCACGGATTTACTCCTGACTTCCTCCAAATCATCCCAGAAACCCACCGCCAGCCCGGCCAGGAAAGCCGCTCCCAGCGCGGTGACTTC
>NZ_SZPQ01000033.1 GCF_005217455.1 Martelella alba | reverse complement strand
CCGAGGGAATACCGGAGCCGACGGATAACACTAACTTAGAGATAAAAGCTGTCTGAATATAACGGGTCAAGATCAGTCTGTGGAATGCTGGAAGTATCTTTGTTTGAGTATCATTTCACAAAAAAATCTAAACATATCATGTAGTACTGAGATTTCGTTATCTTCCAATTCCTGATGGGATTGTGACCAGGATCTTAATAAGCAATAAAGGAAGTCAATATCAATGTAGCCAAGTGATTCAAAGAGTTTAATGTACTGATTATTATAATAATTAAAACAAGTTTGGCGCAATTGCCGGTTATGTGGAAATTTTACTTTATCAAATTGATAATGTATCAAAAAATGGAAACCACTCGCAATTGAGGGAAATATTCCACGGTTGGGACTGTCCGAAATGTGACCTTTACGCCAGAGGCCTGTTTTTGGGCAGGCATTCTCATACAACCAGTTATAAAATTTGTTGGCAAAAAATTCTTTCTCGTGTTGTTCAAAATAAACATTTACCAAGAGGCGAAGGGCCGAGGGAATGTTAGAGTCTCGCCACGGTTCTATATCCCAACGAATACTATTAAGTGACTTAGTGATATCAAATTCACGTATGATATACGAACAATCATAGGTCGGCCTCTGATGCCATCTTGCCAAACAGGCTACAGCGCTTGCCGTGGTATGAAGGATATGGTGTGAGCCCTCATAATAGAGTTGGGAGTTGGTATCTTGTAAATGCGCTAAATAATCTAGCGAGGCGTTAATATCTGGTAGAATATTAGCAAAAGGAAACATATATTGTAAGTTGATGGCATCCGCATAAGCATAAACACTTTTTTCGCCGAATCCGTATATTCTTTTATTCAAATGCAATTCTACAAATCTGTATATTACGCCATTTCTCGTAATGTGACGTTTTGCCATGGCAATAACTGAATTTATGGCATCAGTTACCTTTTCCTTTTGTATACTGTACATCATAACCTCTCTGGCTCAATTTCAAAATATCGGCTGGTGTGTTTATAGAATAAAGTTCATTATCAGTTAGTATTATCTTCATTTTTTCTTTTTTATGTAGGAACCGATAAGACTCATTAGAGTAGACAATTTCAAAAATATCTTGTGTAGACTCGGCAAATCGCGTCAACACTGCCCTTGAATAAATATAGACTCCAAGCTGTTTAAGCATTACTGGATGGAAATCTAAATTATTCAAAATGTTCGCCGGAATCTCTCTGATGAAGTTCATTGCGAAGTGGTCATCATCAACAATTATCTTAACATCATCATAACTATCAAATTCATCGGGTCGTAATTTAGTGGCAAGGCACATGAATGGGTGTTTTTTTTTGAGGTAAATATCGAACATAGAATCTAATAGTTTCCCTGAAATGGGAAAAATATCACAAGGAAGTAAAAGATAAACATCATGATCCGTGTGTCCGAGTAGTTCTGCCGCTCTTTCAGTACCTGTTAAAGGGTAACGAGAGGTTACGAAGAAAGATACATCTCTTTGACATGAAAGTGATGAAAAAACTTCGTCGCTTTCCGATGTCAAGATGATTGTGGGTTTATAAACACAGGCTTTCGCCGCTCTAATGGCATACTCTACCAACATGCTATCATTAATGGTGATAAGAGGTTTATGATAAATTCTTGTTGATTCCAGTCTGGCGGGTATGACAATCGCCAGCTTATTGGTTTCTTCTACCAGGGACATAGACATTCTCCTTAAAGATATCTTCCAATTGGGCAGTTAAAATACGATTTAGAGCGGGGCTCGATTTAATTAGTAATAAAAATAAAGAATTTTCGCCATCTATATCCAATGTCTGTGCATTATTTCTTAGCACCGTGCCACTCATGGCAGCAAGTAATAGTTGAATTCCCAGAGCAATGGCACCGCCCTTATGCCTGCCAATGCTTTTTATGGTGCCTGTGGCTAAAGCGGCTTTTGGTGACGTAAAAGGGATACCATTCACATCAACGACATGATTTTTATCGTAATAGATTTCCTCTGTGTCGATAGAATACATTATGTTTCTCACCGCCGTCTCGCCTAAAGAACAGTCGACAAGTATGGGCCCTGAGTGATATGGGGTGGCTATGCCGATAAGATTGTTGCCAACCAATTTTTTATAAACTGTCCCGTATGACATTACCGGTGTGGTGGCTTGTAACATTAAGCACAGATATTCCCTTTCAGTTAGGAAGCCAAGGTGAAAGGCCATGTCAATGGGATTATGTAGATTCTTTAAAACAAGCAAACTTATTGATGGATTAAAATCTATTGCCTCTCTGATGGTATGATACACCGCCACAGGGCCGATAACCCGCGCGCAATCATATAATGTATAGCCTTCAAGATTATGATTCATTACTTTATTTGGTTTTTTATTGAATAAAACGCCTTGCAAGTACTGCCTTTTTAGTAATGTATCATAGACATCAATTTTATTACTATTTTTCACAAAATTACGCTGCGCGTTGATAAAATGCAATATGCTTTTATCACTAACCAATTTATCATGCCACGCCATTTCGAATAAATGCCTCATTGATGTTAGTCCCTGAATAGATATCAGCAATAGTCTTCTTTTCCCTGGTCCAGATAACGACTGCTTCATTGAGTATGGGAATAAGGTTTTTTTCTTCGATAACGATAATTCCATCCTCATCCGCTAAAACATAGTCATGATAATGTAGTACTACTACGTTTTTACCATCAATCCCTGGTAGAGTGATATCAATTTCATAATTGCCAATGCAATATTTATTCCCGGATTCATATGGCGAGCTATACTCACAATAAACAGGAAAATCGAGGGACTTGATTTCTTTTATATCTCTACAACCGCCATTAACTATTACGCCGGCCGCATGCTGCTTCAATGCAGCATGTGACATTAATTCACCCCAATGACCAACTCCGGGACTGTTTCCCGTCTCAATCATGATCACTTGCCCTTTCTTTATTTTTTCGAATAACTTTCTTGAGTCTTTTTAAGCCCCGGTGATATTGGATATCCCCTGTAAATTGAAGCATCTGCCAAAAATTTTTTATCTATCACCGGCTTTATTTTTGAGCTCAAAACCCGTGGTGCAATGTTTAGTCGATCATGGGCATCAAAAATTAAGCTACTGGATATAAAGTTTAGCGTCGAGTCCATTCTTCTACCTCAAAAAAATGTTTCTTTAATAAAACTGTTTCCTTTGAAACAGTCTTGATGAACCAATTGTAGAAAACTATTCTGTCCCTTGTTTCTGACTCCCTGATTTGTTTGCTAATGCCAGAGACACTATGCTGTATGTCATGTATGCCTTGTCGGAAAATCGAATCCATATATTCTTGAGATGAAAAATAGGGTCCATAATATACCATTGAACCATGCAACGCCGGCTCGAACAGACTGTGACCTTTTAGTTTTTTATCAAATGAACCACATACTATTGTTGCATGCGAAGCGATATAGATCTTATTCAAGATACCATAAGCTTTGATAAGAATAATCTCTGACGGGAATTCTTGGGTGCTCTGAAAAGTTGTAGTCACACTGACAGGAATACGGAATTGGTCATATAACTCTTTGATGAAATTATCAAACAGATGTATATGCCTAGGTACCAGTAGTAGCTTGTATCCTGAACCTATTAACAAATATATTAATTTTTTTATTGAATCAATTTCTTCGGGGTGAAAATTAGATATTGTTATATATTTCCTTTCATTCAGCAATTTGCTGGATGAATCAAGGGACATGTTAATAGGAAGTTTATAGCTTGGTGCTAGTTTTATATCGATATTTGGGATAATGACTTCCTGCTCTAATTTATTCCTAAGGTCCTTTGTTTGTACATAAATTTTCTCAACTGAATTCAATAATATTTTTTTTATAAAATTCTTTTTCAGAAACTTTATTGATCTGTCCGAAAAATGGCCATTCACAACAATAACTTTTTTTTTGGCAATGCCCATTACCAACATAAAATTTGGCCAAATATCATGTTCAACAATTACGGCCTTTCTTATCTTAAAGAATTTAATAAATAAAAATTGATGCATGATCGAATCATAGGGGAAAAATACGATTTTCAAATATGACTTAGCCAACTGTTGCGCTTTTATATATGCCTCGGTGGACGTGACCGTTAGTACGATATTGCTTTTGACGCTGTGGGGAAATGAATTTATTAAATTCATAGCCGCGTCAAGTTCTCCCAAAGATACGGCATGAATCATCACGCTTTGCTGATCGACTCGATATCTAAGCAAGCTTGTCAGAAAATAGTGCTGTCCTAAGTGAGTAATGATGTCATTTATACGCACCCGAGCTTTTCTTTTAATTATGAAAGAATATATCAAAAATAATGGTAATAATAACAAAACTATCTGATATAAAAAAATTAAAATATACATTAATAATTTACTCATGATTTCCCTTTAAGACTGATAGAAACATGTCAGTCAACTGGTTTATGGTCCGAGGATGATAGGTCAAGATAGTATCTAATGGAATTATTATCCCTGTGTCTTTTTCGATTTGATGATATATTCGTACGAGTTGATAGGATGTCAGCATACCAGATTTGAAGAAATCGTCATCATCACGGTCGGCCTTTGTATCAATATGTTTATGAATAATTTCCCTTATAGTATTCCTATCCATGTTTCACCCTGCTGTAGTATTCTTCTATAGTATCGAGAATGTATTCTCTATCTTTATGGGTATGCGCCAGGCTAAACGCAAAAGTCCCTCGGAACAGTACCCCTTTTTCACAGCAAAACCTGACTAACTGACTTTTTTGTTTTTGTTCCCCTTGTAGCCAGAAATAACTTGTGTTACCAACCACATACAATTTTGACTTATAATATTGCAACAGTGCGTTCAAGCTCGCTATAAAATTGAGGTTATGGCCGTAAAAAACTTTGTAATTCGCCTCATAATTCAATATTCTTATTGTTTCCATCGAAGCGGCTATTGAAATGGCCTCCCCGGCATGGGTATTACTAAAGCCAAAAAGTTTGTCATTGTTATCAATCTCTGTGAAAAGTTCCTTTTTCCCGACAACGCAGGCCAGCGGAAAACCATTGGAGATTGCTTTGCCTAAAATCGTTAAATCCGCAGCAATGCCACTTTCTAGCTCGAATGTTCTTTTATAAAATCTGAAGGCGGAAAGTGTCTCATCAAAGATGAGCAAACAACCATATCTGTCGCACAGACGCCTCAGTGTATAGTAATATTCTAGGTTGTATTGTTTATGTCGATAAGGCTCAACAATCAAACCGCAGATATTCGCACCGTGGGATGAAAAAACTTTTATGACCTCGTCTCGGTTACCATGCTTGAAAGTGAGAACAAAGTTTTCATGAGTACCCGCTTTTTTTTGATTTACGGAATGGTACCAATCAACATTTCCGAGAAACGCCCCTTCGCTTTGGATTAAAAGATATTTTTTCCCGGTCAACGCGCGACAAATGCGGGGAAGCGTGTTCAATAGCATACTACTACTTTTAGAAAGCTTACCGACGATGTCTTTCTCAAATATTTCGCTAAGTTTCTCAAAGAAAGTACGTTCCAAAACTGAAGGTCTACTAAAGTTAACGCCTTTATGTATTGCCTCAATGGCCTTACTGTTAACCCGGTCATCTGCGTAACCTATGAAAACACTACCTAGCGCCATTCCACAATCAAGAAACACTGAACCCTTAGTACTATATAAATAGGCCCCGCAACCTTTATCTATTTCTTTAGGACCCGCATTTTCATACTCCAAATTCCTTTTGCTGATTGTGGAGTTAATCTCTAACATCCGTTGTCTCCTTGAATATTTTGCATTCTTCTTCTATATCATATGAAGAATTATAATAATTATTGCTACTAAAAATTGATCTATTGACGTTGTTCTCTTTCGCCATTATCGTGAACTTTATCGGATGGTATTTCCCTAATATTTTTAGATAATCACATATTCTTTTTGTGTCACTAACCAAGTGAAAAAGCGTGTTCTCCTTTTTTATCGTTAATATATGGAAAACAAACTGTGCCAAATGCGTGATGCTCAGTGATGTCAGGATATAATTGCTTTTTCTCTCAATAATTATTATATCGCCTTTTTTATCAGAGGACTTATATATTTGGTTCAAGAGTGTATCAGAAGAAAAATTTCGTCTCCAACCGAAACATGTGGCAAGACGATATATAATGTATATATTTTCCCCTGATCTAAGATAATTTTCAAACATCCATTTATATTTTGAATAATGGCTTAGCGGACGCGCTTCCTCATTTTCCAACAACTTATGGCCATCACCACTGTTAACGGTGCCATCATAAACGGCCTGACTTGAAAAAAAGTGTATTCTGGTATCTCTGGCGACCGAACGAGCAACCTTAACTAAACCTATATAATTATCATATCTGACTTTACGGTTGTCCTTTTGGCAAGCTCTGGCCAATAGCCCGTTAAGTAGTAAAACGTCCGAGGAATCAATTAGCAGACTGGCTAAATCGCCTTTTGTCATTTTTCTGATATCGTTAACAACGTATGTGACACCATCAAAGATATGGCTTAGTCGTCTGTCAATAACCTGGATTTGCATGTGTTTTGTTTTATTTAATATTTCTTCAGTGAGTCGAGTGCCAATATAGCCAGAACCGCCGATAATTGTGATTTTCCTCATCTTGCAAGCGCCTCTATTGCTTTGTTGATATATATCTCAGACGCTAGATTGTTATTGAAAACATCCGAGGTGTTCTTCCACAAAAAATTAAACCTATCCCTTGCTTGCAACATTATTTTATGGCAGCTTTCAGCATTTCTTGATTTATCTCCTGAAATACCGTATTTTATGCCATATTCATCGCAAAACTTGAAAATATTTTGGCTATAACATTCAAAGTAATCACTCAATAATGCTAGCGAGGCAATGTTGGCTTTGGAATGGCACATGCCCAGTGCATCTGATATACAGTATGAAAGTGCATGAGCGGCGCCCACAGACCCCTCCAATAGCGCGAATGCGCTAATGTAATTAGCATAGTAGGCTAATTGCCACCAGGCGGAATCTTCTGGCTGATAACCTGCCGAAAATATTTCATTGAATAGGGCAATCACGTTCCTACATGAGGCACGGGATGCCAGACTGCCTTTTTTTGCCTTCCAGACACTCAAACGAATGAATGTAACTGTCTAATAATGTGGGTATTCCTACTTCAGGGCGTAACGTAGTAAATAAAAGTAGCTCGACCAACGCTTCAACGGGCCTAACATGGGGAGAATTGATACCCAATTTATAACCCTCTCCCGTCAATACGGCAGTGGCGCTGAATTCTGTGGCTGTTCCAGGTAGGGTGGGGACTGCAATCACAGGTATCCCTTTGTTTGTTACCTTTCCCCAGAGTTTTTTATTAAAGACAGTGATTGCTTCGGTCATAAAACTGCTCCATTCTCCTCGGATAACTTCGCATAGCCATTTTCTATCAAGTAGGTATTTTGTTTCCAGTTCCGGCTCACTAAGCGATATCCGTTCAAGTGCTCTTTTCGTTCGGTGGAAAATAGCACTGCTTGGGCTGTAGTGAACTTCCCTTTTCTTTTCAAGCCCGTTAAATTCATAAGAGCTATAGTAGCCAATGTGGCAATTGCTCGCTAAATCTTTTGTTTTCAATAAAATATCTTTTAAAGAAAGTCGAGTTCCATCAAAAGCCGTAGGCACTCCTGCTTGGAATTGAAGGATGTGAATATCTTCTTCATTTATTTCACGTCCGCGAGTGCTAAAAAAATCGTTGAATTTCAATTTAAATTTATCAATTTCATATTCTCCGCCTTCAATACACTCGCACCATAGGTTTTTGTCTCTGCTGACATCATAATGCGTTACTTCATGACCTAAGGACCTAAGATAGGCTATTTTCTCTGCCCTGGATGATGAGTCGTACAGTGCGTAAGGGAATATACTAAGATCGGTATTTGATTTTTTAATCATTTTGTTAAGTCGTGACATGGCGTTTTGTTCCCGTTCCGCCCCATGTATGATCGTTGTAACTTCTTCTCGTTGAGCATATTCAACGCTTTTTTTCGCTATCAGGGGAAAGGCCAATGATGCTGATACGGGATATTCATCATCAATCATGAAACCATTAATAATGGCTGGCGTAAGATAATCCTTAATGAATTCATCGCTTGCATCAATATGAATTAATTTTTTCTTATCTCGTTGTTGCGGTAGTAAAGCCAAGTCATTTTTGTCTGCCTGTAAATTCACATTCAATAGCAATAGATCTATGTTTTGTTCTAGTAATTTAAAAGCTATATAAGTCGTATCTAGCCCGCCAGAATAGAGAAGTAAAGCTCGACCTTGTATTTGGATTACATCGGTAATGATTTTTGGTGTTTTTGCCATTTTGACCGCTAATGACCTAAATTTTCACAGAAAAATTTATGCTGCTGTATTAACGCTTAATTTACATATCATGAAAGATTTTTTTAATTTTTCTTTTTTATATTTGCTTAATTTTTTGCCTGGGACGTTTTCATATTCTATATTCTATGACTATTTTTAAAATTTTATACTCTACTAAATGCCAGGGTGGGGCGGATATCTTAATTATTTATAGTAAAGATACTTTTCTTAAGGATATATTCTCAGACCTACATAACGTGATTATTAATCTCAAGACATGTCATTTCATCGTTTATCACATTTCCCTTTTACCAAAATATGTAAATTTGGTTGCAACAATGTCTTAGCGCTAAGCTTTTCTCACATATCCCTTTGTTTTGCGGGTGACGGGTTGGCGGTTTTCCGCCCATTTTTTGCCTACACCGTATTCGCCACGCAATGCCGGGCTTTGCTCGTGCGGTCATACATACTTGGTTGCAGATTCCTACGATATTCAGACACGATGCCGACACCGCGCAGCCGCAAGTGTTGTTACAGTTGTGTTGCGGCCTGATGAAGCCGTCAAAAGTAACACCTAAGTTTGCATTCCCTTGCCCGCTTCCCGAGGCGGGCATTTTTTTGTGCGCTTTGCCGGGCGCTTTTCCTTGACCGTGCAGGTTGAGAGGCGACCTGACGGTGAACGTCCTCTGCACGCCCTCTGCACGCCCGACAAGAAGAAGCGCTGACTGAACGGCAAGGACGCCGGGGATGATCGTTTTCATTCATCGGCAGCGAAGGGCATCTGTTCTGCGCCAACCGATATGCCGTCGCCATGGATAATCCCGGCATGAGAGCGGATCAAGACGATTGGCTGGCCGCGGCGCGGTAGGCCGCGCTCAAAAGGATGATGCCCCGTTGCGGATGGAACGTGATTTTTCCCATCATGGGTTATAATGAGGCTGGGTAAGTTGATAGATGAGGAAACAATGAAAAAAGCCATTTTCGTTCTCGCTGCCATGCTGTCAAGCGCGCCGGCACTGGCTGCGACCGCCAGCGCGGCGACTGATGCCACGGTTGCCGAGGCGCACCAAGGCGCCGATGTCGCCAAGGAGAAACTTCACCAGGCGGAGGATAAAGGTGAAGAACTGAAGCTCAAATCCAAACATGCCGCCGAAGGCAAAAGTGGCACCACAGGCAGCAAAATAACGGAAGGCAGCCAGAAAGCTTGGCATAAAACCAAAGAAGGCACGGAGAAAGCCTGGCACAAAACCAAAGAAGGCACGGAGAAAGTGTGGGATAAAACCAAGCAGGGCGCGGAAGATCTTAAAAACAAGGCAACGGATTAATTAAGCCGGTAGACCTTCTCTCATGGGGTTACGGCGTGGACATGGGGCCGAGTCCGCTGAAAGAGGGAGCGCGCGATTTTTTCCCGCCGCCGCGGGCTATCCGTGATCGTGATAAAGGCCGGTAATGCGCCGGCCTTTGGCTTTTCATGGATAAGCGACGCCTTTTGCCGTCGGCGTCATGTCACGATTGCGCGGATTGCGCCCAAATTACCGCATCCGCCCCGGCGGGCAAGCGCATCGGGCAAGACGGTTCGGTTGCCGCGCGCCATACCGCCTGCGCCACGTCCGTTGATAGGGTAATCGGTTCGTCGGTGTTCTCCCAATGGGTAAAAATGCTTTGCGCCAGGTCATTATAGGCTTCATGAACGTTCAGCCTGTGCGGTTGGGCGTTTTCAACAAAGCGGGTTTCCGGGGCCCTACCCGGCAGGACCAAGGCCACCCGTACATTGAATGGCTTGAGTTCCAGCGCCAGCGATTCGGTGAACGCATTGACCGCCGCCTTGCTGGCGGTATAGGCGGCAAGCAGGGGGAGCGGCCGATATGTCACGGTCGATGTGACGTTAACGACCACCCCCGACCGACGCTGCCTGAATTGCGGTATGACCGCCTGGGTCATGGCAATGGTACCCATGGTGTTGGTTTCGAGGATGTCACGAATCGTCGCCATCGGCGTGCCTTCAAGGGAATTGAGTAATCCGATTCCGGCATTGTTGACGAGTACGTCTATAGGTCCCGCGTCCGCCACGGCCTGGTGAATGCTTTGCGGATCGGTCACATCGAGCGGCAGCACGCGAAGCTGTTCGGATTGCGGTAATAGGCCTTCGCGCGGCGTTCGCATCGTGGCGACAACCCGCCATTGACGCTCCAGAAAATGTCTGGCGATTTCCAGACCGAAGCCGGACGAGCAGCCGGTGATAAGAACGGTTTTCATAAGCGCTCCACTACAGGGTTGATGAGACTGAAACAATAGATCGCCTCGTCCGGACTTGCTACAGTCAATAGTCCGTAAGATTTTTGCAGGAGTCCACCATGATCGACCCGCTTGCTGAAATGGTCGCCTTGCTTCAGCCAAGCACGCCGTTCTCAAAACTGGTTAGCAGCGTTGCTCCCTGGCGTATTAGCCGCACGGAAACCGGGCGTCCGTTTTATTGCGTGATCTTTGAAGGGAGTTGCCGGCTCGACGCGGATGGGCAAGAGCCGATTATCCTACGGGAAGGCGACTTCGTGCTTATTCCTTCATCCAATGGTTTTTCAATGTCCAGTGTCGAGCCGGCGGCGCCGGCGGAGATGATGACGACCGCCGTCCCGCTGGCCGACGGCGAATTCCGGCTGGGCGCCCAATGTGATACGCCGGACGCGCGCTGGTTGGTGGGATACTGTGTTTTTGGTTCTCCGGATACGGCATTGCTGCTTTCCCTGTTACCGCAAGTGATGTTGGTGCGCGGCGAAAAAAGGCTGTCTACGTTATTGCGGCTTGTACGGGAAGAATCCCGTGCGCAACGGCCGGCGCGGGAGGTCATTTTGGCGCGTCTGTTGGAGGTATTGCTTATCGAGGCGCTACGCTCGACGGCGGGTACGGGGGCGTTGCCAGGTCTGGTGCGGGGATTGGCCGATGAACGTCTCGCCGCGGCAATACGCCGGATGCATGAAGATCCCGGCCACGCCTGGACTGCGACGGAACTGGCAAAAGCCGCGGCGATGTCGCGCTCGGCATTTTTCGCGCGGTTTAACCAGGCCGTGGGCATGGCGCCCATGACTTATTTGCTTGCCTGGCGCATGGCCATCGCCAAGGATCTATTGCGTCGCGGCGAGAATAACATTGCCGATATCGCGGAACGGGCCGGCTATGGTTCCGCCAGTACCTTCAGCGTGGCGTTTACGCGCCACGTCGGCATCGCGCCGACACGATACGCGCGCGTCCAGCAACGCGCGCGGGGGTAAGCCGGGCCCCGGCCGCATTCCCCCGGACGCGGCTGTGTTTGCGCGTTACCATGTCGACGGGGTGTTTCGCAGCGTCAATGGCCAGTCACCCGGCCAGACATATTTGTCTTTGAGGATGCGCGCGCTGTACTCCAGGCAGATCTTTACCGGCAGATTGGGGTAAATCCGTTCCATTTCCTGTTGCAACTGTTCAGCGGACGCCGCTTTATGAAACTGCTTCATAAACGTCCGGATGTATTGGCGCGTGAAGTCGATGGCCGAGGGGCTGAGCGTGGGATTTTGCGGCGAATGCCCGGCGACGACCGCGACGGGTTGTAAATCTTCCAGGGTATCCAGGCTCCTCAACCACTCTTCGATCAACGCCGGCGTGCGCATGTCGGCAATCCAGACATGGGCATCGGCAAACACCAGGTCTGAGGCGATTAGGGTTCTGAGGGAGGGGATCCATAGCGGCGCAATGGTGATGCAATCGCCGCACATCAGCCCCAGAATGTTGATTTTTTCCCCTTCCAGCAGCAGGATGTCGCTATCCAGCTTTTCCACCGGGTATTTTATGTTGGCGCCGTTTTCGTTGAGTACGGCGTTGCCCCAATAATCGATTTTGAAGTCATAAGCGTCGTTAACGTCGTCCGCCGCTTTACCATATGCCACAACCCGTGCCGCGGGGTAGGCCGCCTTGATCACTTCCAGTCCGAGAAAATGATCCGGATGCAGATGGGTGATGAACACCATGGTCAGATCGCGTCCCAGTTCCATCAGCTCGGCCACCAATCGATGGGCGTTGGATAACGTGAATTGGGCATCAACCAGAATCGCTTGCTTGTCGCCGTAGATTATCG
Source organism: Martelella alba (assembly GCF_005217455.1). Lineage (GTDB taxonomy): Bacteria > Pseudomonadota > Gammaproteobacteria > Enterobacterales > Enterobacteriaceae > Acerihabitans. The sequence goes on along the minus strand of NZ_SZPQ01000033.1, from coordinate 45,093 downwards.
TCGAACTGACGCCGAATCCGGCCGCTTGATCGCTGCTGACGAATACTTTGATTGCTAAACTCATCGAGTGACTCCTGATTAGTTAATTCCTGCTGTTTAATCCCGCTGCTAACCTTCGCGATAAATAATGCCTTTGCCGCCGCGTGGGTAATGCCACTTGAGTACGCCGGGCGGCGCCACCGCCAGACAGGTACCGCATTCCAGGCAAGCGGCGTACATCACGCCCACCGAACCGTCCGGCTGTAGCGAGTAAACATTGGCCGGACACACTCGCACCAGTAGCGGACCGGCGTTGGTGGCCCTGGCCGCCGCCTGATCGACTTCGATATGGGATAAATCCGCGTCGGTATCGTAACGGTTGTGATCCAGCCGTTCGGCGACGGTGCCAAAAAGCGTCTTGTTCATAAGGACCTCGTGGCGGCAAACATATCTTTGATTAACTGTCCGGCCTTCAGCGGAGAGTGCTTGAACGTTTTCAGGAAGGTCGGCAGTAGTCGCCGGCGCGGCTGCGTATCAAGGTGATACATCGCCAGTAGCATGTCGCTGAGCAACACGCCGTAATCGCCATAGAGCCGCGGATTTTCCATAAATGCCGGCGCGTTGGCGTAGGTGCGCATATCCTGACCGACGAAACCGCCGTTCAGTTCGTCAAGATAGGCGCCAAGCGCGGTCTGGGAGACATCGCCCTGGCGCAGCGCGCCGTCGATGGCCTTGGCGGCGGCTAGCGCCGAACCGGCCGCCAGATCCATTCCACGTACCGTCAGACCGGTATTAAGCGTAAAACCGGCGGCATCGCCCACGACCACCAACCCCGGCCGGATAAGATCGTGAACCATGGCCTGGCCGCCTTCGGCCACAAGATGGCAACCGTATTCCAGCAGTTCGCCGCCGCGGATAAACGGCGCGATGGCCGGATGGCGAAGAAACCTGTCGTGCAGATCCGCCGAGGATGCCTGGCGTCGCACCAGATCATCAAGCCGCAGCACGACGCCTATCGATACCGAGTCGGTGTTGGTGTACATAAATCCACCGCCGCCGACACCGTCGGTGCAATCTCCCACCAATGCATAGGCTGCCCCTTGGTTGCCGATCAAATTGAACCGATCTTCCATTTGCGCTCGCGTCAGGCGAATAACGGATTTGACGCCCACCGCCAGATGCCGGGTTGGTTCCCGCGCGCGGATACCGGCATCCTGACAAATAAAGGAATTGATGCCATCGGCGGCGACCACCACATTGGCGCGTAAGGTGTCGTCGCCGGCGCGGATGCCGATGATACGTTCTCCTTGCCTGACCAACGCGTCCACTTTCACGCCTGCCATCAGCATGACGCCGGCCTGTTCGCACTGCTCCGCCAGCCAGTCATCAAGGCGGGCGCGCAGTACCGACACGGCAGTGGCGGGTTGTGTTAGCCGTTGGTCGAGATAATCCAGATTGACGAATGCCTCCGGGGTAAGAAAACTTAGACAGTTGCGGGTAATATGGCGCTCCACCGGCGCCTGATTGACAAAATCGGGGAATATCCGCTCCATGACGCGGCAATAAAAAATGCCGCCCGATAGATTTTTACTGCCGGGTTTGGCGCCGCGTTCAACCAATAGCACCGAATGTCCCGCGCCGGCCAGTTGGTAAGCGGTCACGCAGCCGGCGATGCCGGCGCCTATTACAATGGCGTCGAAGTCGACATCGGTGGAGGTGGCGTACTGTTCAGCCATAGAATTGCGACTCCCTTACGACGAGATAACCGGACGCCGTGGTCGATTGTCGCCGGCCACGGCGTCGCCTATCACGCCGCGCTGTGTTGCCCGAGGGCGTGAAGAACATGGCGGGCCGCCATTCGGCCGGAAGTATGCGCGAAGCCGTTGGCCGAACCGGGCACATCCAGATTGTAGGTATCGCCATACAGACCGCTGGCGTCGTTACCTACCGCATACAAACCGGTGATGGGCAGGTTGTCGCGGCCTATCACCTGCAAGTTGCCGTTCACCCGGATACCGCCGGAAGACACCAGCACGCTGCCGGTCATGTTTATGGCATAAAACGGCCCTTGCCGTACCGGGCGTAAAAACTTGGCCGGCTTATAGAACAACGGATCGACGCCTTTGTCGCAGGCCTGGTTATAGTCGGCCACGGTCTGGCCGAGTACCGTCGCATCAAGTCCCATCGCGTTGGCCAGCCCTTGTACCGTATCGCCTTTCCAGGCCAGGCCGTCGACGATGTCCTGCTCAAGCTCGGTTAGCAGGCGACTGAGCTTTAACTTATAGGGAATGAAATCGCCCAGGCCGATATCCGAACCCTGTTCCATCAAATGGCGGACGGTTTCGCTGTCGATAATGGCATAGACGGTGGCTTCCGGTTGCCGGGCGATGGTGTTACCGGCATCGGCGAAACTCATCGCCACTTGTTCATTGGCGAAACGGCGGGCGGTTTTGTTGACCCACAGTACCGGTTGCGAGCCGGCGCCGCTGATGTGCGAGGTTAGCGTTTTACCCCGCGCGCAGGGAATAATCATCAATGCGCCGATGTTATCGGTATCGGCGCCGGCCTCCAGCGCCATGGTCAGGCCATCCCCGGTATTTTGCGTGGGTACGCAGGCATAGGTATCGTCGAGATAGCGTGCCTGCCAGGCGTATTTTTTGCGCAGTTCGGGGTTATTGCCGAATCCGCCGCTGGCGATAATGACCGCCTGACAGGCCAGATGCAGCAAATTGCCGCTTGAATCCTCGGCCAATACGCCGGCCGCCGCGCCGGCGTCCATGATGATTTTTTTAGCCCGCGTCTCGGTGAACATGTCGACGCCGGCATTGACGCAGGCCCGCAGCAACACGTCCTGTACATGCGCGCCCAAACCATCCGGCCGGTGGAAAGTGTATAATTCCAACGGTTGTTCGTAGGCGTAAATCGATACATCGGTGTAGACGATGCCCAGTGATTTGAGGATATCGATGGTGTCGGCGGTATTGTCCACCTGCATCCGCACCACATCGGGGTTGGCGCGATGGTGGCTGTATTCCATATAACGGCGGAATCCCTCGCCGCGGGTGGGGAAATGCGCTCCGGCGAGTTCAGGCGCGCCGCGCGCCTGCTGTTCGCTCGATTCAAAGGCCGCCGTGCCCTCGGCATAGATGGATGTACCGCCGGTTTGCGGCATTTTTTCCAGCAGGGCGACCCTTAGCCCGCCCTGCGCCGCGGTCAGCGCGGCCGATTTGCCGGAACCGCCGCCGCCGATGACGATAAGGTCGTACTGCGCATCGACCGGTGTATTGTGCTCGGACATGATGTCTTCTCCTGTGGCGTTGTTCGTGACAGCGTTTCGGTTATCGGGCGGCCTTGAGGGCCGCAGTCAAAGCCGGAACGATAGGGTAAAGATCGCCGACGATGCCGATATCGCAGTTTTTAAAGATCCGGGCGTCGGGATCGTTATTGACGGCGACCACCACTTTGGCGTCGCGAACGCCGGCAAGGTGCTGCGGCTGTCCCGAGATGCCTAAAGCGATGTACAGATCGGGCGCGATTTGATTGTGGGTCGACCCCACCACCCGGCTGGCGTCAAACCAGCGCATGTCGTCGCACACGGGCAGGGAACAGGCGATTTCGGCATGCGCGGCGGCGGCAAGCTGTTCGATGGCGGCAAGGTCGTCGCGGGCGCGCACGCCGAGTCCGACGCCTATCACGCGTGCGGCGGCGCTCAGTCCGTTGCCGTCGGTTTCGTTTTGCACGGTGCCGACCACCCGTAATGCGGCCAGGGGCGCGGTTGTGTCAATGGGTTGCAAAGCGGCGGGCCGGGTCGCCGCCGGCTCGGCATCTTCGCCGTCATAGATGCCGGCCAAAGGACCGTTTACGGCGAATGTTTCGATAATCCGGCCTTCCGCCGCGCTGCGTCTGACTTGCAGATCGTCACCGGCGAAAGAGAGACCGCGGATCGCGGCGATAATGGCGGCATCCAGACGCGCCGCGGCCGCGCCCAGCACCACCCGGCCCGGCGCGGCGTCGGAGGCCAGTACGACGCGTGGCGCCGCCGCGGCGATGTCCGCCGCCACCTGTGCCGCATAGGCTTCAATGGGCGTGGCGTCGGCGACCGCATACCAGCGTACCGTATCGAAACCGGCCGCCGCGGCAATGTCCGCCAGCGCGCGCGCGCCTATGACCGCGGCGGTGACGTGTCCGCCGAGTCCGCGCGCGGCGGACGCCATGCCGCTAATACGCCTGTCATCGGTGACGATAATCCAACTGTCTGTATTCACTGCATACCTCCGTCCAGTTATGCCGGCGCGCGGCAATTCACAATACGCCCTGTGTACGCAGCGCGTTCAGCAGTTCCTCCGCGGCTTGCCGCGGATCCGCGCCGTCGATGATGCGCGCGGCGGAGACGTCGGGCAGCGCCGTGGCGAGCGGAGTGACCGTCGTTGCGGTAACGATGTTGAGATCCTCGGTCGTCAGCGCGGTGACCGGTTTTTTGCGCGCGGCCAGCACGTCTTTCATGCTTGGCGCCCGCTGCTCGGCGCGGCTGGCGACCATCGCCAATAAAGCGGGCCCGGTGATCGCGATTTCCTGACTGACATTGCCATGTCGGCGCGTCGCCAGCCAATTCCCCGCTTGCCGCCGGACAGCCGTCACGCCGGTTAATGCCGGCCAGCCCAATTGCCCGGCCAGGGCGGCCACGACGCCGTAATCCCAGACCGAATCACCGATAAGAACCAGGCCGACGTCCGCCATCCCCCGCACGGCCGCCGCCAATATCGCGCCCGTGGCCGCGCCATTCGGGACGACCGTCGCATCGCTGACCACCACGGTACGCGCCGCGCCGCGCGCCGCGGCCCAGGCCGTATCCCCGTCGCCGATGGTCAGACCGACGATTTCATCCCCAGCGGCGGCGATTTCCCCCGCGGCCAGTATGGCCGCGGGATCGTCGTCGCTGGCGGCCATCTTTACGCCGCGCCACTCGAGGGAACCCTCCGTTCCCACCCGCGCATCCTGCGGATTACGCGACCACTTGAATACGACAACTATCTTCATGAGCTCTCCTGTTATGTCGCCCGCGCCGTTATCGACAGGCGCTCAATGGGCCGTTTGCGCGCCGTCCACCGGGATCACGGCGCCCGTGATGAAAGACGCCATTGGCGATGCCAGGAATAACACGAGACCGGCAATTTCATCGGGAGAGGCGATCCGGTTGACCGCGTTAAATGATTTAACCTGCTCGCACATGCGCGGATCGGCGATCCAGCCGCGAGTCATCTCGGTTTCGGTAAAGCCGGGACAAACCGTATTGATGCGGATATTGCGTTTGGCATACTCAAGCGCGGCGGCTTTAGAGAGCCCCGCCACGCCGTGTTTGGCCGCCACATAAGGGCTCATGCCCGGATCGGCTATCAGACTGGCCACGGAACCACAGTTGACGATGGACCCGCCGCCGGTCTTCAACATTGCCGGGATCTGGTACTTCATGCACAAAAACAGCCCTTTAAGGTCGACGGCCAGGATCTGATCGAAATCCTCCTCGGTTTGTTCCGTCAGCTCGGCGGTGACCGGCAATAAACCGGAGTTATTGAACGCCACATCCAGCCGGCCGTAGGCTTCCAACGTGGCATCCACCAGATGGCGCACTTGGGCGGCGATACTGATATCGGTCTGTACGAACCGGGCCTCGCCGCCCGCGTCGCGTATGGTACGCAACGTATCATCGGCCTGGCTGCGTCCGGCAATGATCAATCGCGCGCCCTGGCGGGCGAACGCCAGGGCGGCGGCGCGGCCGATGCCGGATTTGCCGCCGGTGACCAGTACCACCCGCCCGGTAAAATCCAGTAATTGTTCAGGCATGATTTTTCTCCTAAGGAGAGTTCGCTATTGCGAATGTCGTCGGCAGAAAAACGGTTGATGTACTGCACGCCGCATCGCAATCCATGAGTCACGAAATGGTGGAGGAGATAAACCCGTCATACTTCACGTCGCCTTTTGTTAGCCGCGAGGCAACTTGAATTATCCGGAGTATAATGACCTGTGCTGAACTTAGAACCGGTTGTAAATGACGTCAATATATAGATTTTTTATAGATATTCGCTCTCTTTCACCGCGAAACCTATTCAAAATAAACATTTTCTATATATTTTGGATAATCCAAAATGCCTCGCGGTAAGCCAAGGGGCAATTCGCTGTACGATGCGTATTTCGTTCCGCCAAGACGGTGGTGTTAACCGGCGCGGCAAGGCAAATTGAGAATGGGCTCACATTATCGCGGCGTGGATTGTCTGAATATCTTGTATAGGTTTGACGGTGAAAAAAGCGGTTCGTCTAAACGATATGAACATTTCGTAGATATTTACGCATGATGCAGATCAAAATACGCCCATTATGCCTTATGGCCTGTATTGATCAATGTCATGGGAGAGGTGAATAGGCCGCCGCGGCGGCAATGATTCGTCATACCGTAAAGGGCCCGGAAGCGCGGTGTATTTCCGGACGGCGCCGCCGCTGATATTAAGGAGTACTGCATGACTGCTGCCGAATCGCATTTGTTGGGGCATTCCCTGCAAACGCTGTTTGATGATGTGTCTTTTCAAAAACTGCTCAAACGATTTTCGCAGAAATGCATCTCCTGGGACGAATTTCTCTCCCTGAACCTGCCGCCGAACATTAGCCCCCTGGCCATGTGGGAAATCATGAACCGCATGAGCCGGTATATGGGCATCGATTTGCCGATCCCGGATTTGAATGATGAGGAATATTGGTATCGGCGCACCCATGAATTGACGGACATCATCGGTATCGTCACCCGCGCCTGCGCCCCCGATTCCCATCTGCATCGCACCATGACCGCCGCCAGCAGCCAGCATTTTCTGATGAATGTTCGCATTCCCGACGCGATTGCCGCTACCCGCCTTGACGGATTGTCGCTCTCGGTAAGAGACGCCGATAGCCAGTTACGTTTGGATCGGGCGCCGCGTAACGCCACCGAACGGCTGGTGGCCAATACCTTTAATGCCATCGATCACTTGCCGAATCTGGTCGGCGAGCCCTTTTCGCGCGATTTGTTTATGCATCTGCGGGATCGGCTGTTGGAAGGCGTGGATATCCGCGCGTTGGAAACCACCCGGGCCTCGCTGGGCACGGGACTGTTCGAGTGGCCGGGGGCCATGACCGAGCGATTCGCCAACCGGCAGATGGATTACATTGCCGCGTATGCCAATCATGAAACGGGTGAATATGATCACGACGTATTGCGCGCGCTGATCCTGACCGATTCCTTTCGGTTTTATCGCCCCCTCAAGGAGGTGAGCTACCAGGTAGGCCGACTGGCGGCGCATCTGTACGCGCTGAAGCATGATCTGCCGGTATTGGGGTTATTGCCTATTTCCCGTGTAAAACTGGATTGGGACGAGGGGCACATTCTGCCGCCGCGGGTGTCTTTCGACCGTACCGCTTATGAAAGTCTGCGCATCCGCGCGCCGGGGGATCTGACATCATTGCAAACGCTCACCGCGCAATTAACGCTGCTTGCCTTGCGTATTGTCGAACATTACGTCAGCGGTTGGGAAAACTGGGATCGCGCGCTGCGTCAGACCCTCAAAAAGGATCTCCAGCTCAACGACCGTCAGCGTTCCATCCTCGGGCGGGCACTGCGCAAGCCCGAGGCGGAATTTACCCTTCGCTACCACAAAAATAATCACGGGATTGCCTATCCGACCGCTCGCCGCGATTTTCTGGAACTGGTGGACAAGGGCTACCTGACCTTGCAGCAAAGGGGCAAGGCGTTTATATTTCTCCCCCATTACGGGTTGCGCGAGATGTTCACCAATCAGGAAACGCTGGCCAAATTGCAGGATTACGCGCTTGATAAATCATTTTTATCCGAGCAAGCCTATGCCCGCTAACCAAATGGGTTATGTCTGATAAAAGCGGATAATTTTTTCCGCCGCGCCGGCCAAATCCGCCGCGACCACTCCCGGCTGCGGGCCTACCCAGAGCAGGGCGTTGCCCTGGCGCAACACCATGGCGGCGTCCCATCCCGCGCTGCGCGCGCCAATGATATCCCAGGTATGGCAGGCGATAAGGCAAAGCCTCGCCGGAGGCGCGGTCAGTTTATTGGCCACATGATGATAAACGCTTTGCGCCGGTTTAAAGGACCCGACCGGATCCACGCTAAAATTTTTTTCGAAAAATCCGGAAAGCCCGGCCTTTTCCAGTTGTCTTGACAATGTGGATAACGGATTGTTGGTGAGGGTAAATAGCCGGAATCCGGCGAGTTTAAGTTTTTCCAAAGCGGCGGGAACCTCCGGCCAGGCGGGCATGGCGGCCACCAGCGCGCCGAGTTCGGCGATATCGTCCTCGCGCACGGTTTTATGGCGGGTAGCGGCCGTCATACGCAACACTTCGGCGCCCAACACGCCAAAAGGCGCATACTGGCCGGACAACGTCAAGGACTGGGAATACAGCACCAATTGGGCGAACCACTCCCGCATCGCCTCCGCGGAACCCAATACCCGATGGAAAAACGGCGTTAAACTCTCAATATCCAGAAGCGTTTCATTGACATCGAAAACAAGCAAGGGAAGTGTATTCATTGCCGGCGATTCCTGCGCTAAGAAACGGATAAGATGAAGTCAGACGGGTTATCTGCCAAGTCGCCGCGTTGTGGACGGCCCCCATTCCCGACCGATGACCTGGACGCTCACTGGCCGCCGCGATGCAACTCGAATCTTTGGAGTATACACCCAAGCTCATTTCTCCGTGCAAGCCAACACCTGTTGCTCTCAAGGGGATGGACGGGGGCCGAATCATCTGTTTTTCACGGTAAAGGGGTCGCCCTGCCGGGCATATTACGGCGGGCGTTGAAAATTCACAGGCGAATGTGAAATCCGTTTTGGCCGATTTATTTTATTTTTAATTTATTTATCAATAAGCTATTTTTTATTGCAAGCAAAACCGAAAGCGCGGCTTCTGTGAGATCGCAACTTTTAATGTGAAATTGATATCCGTACACTGTGTCCTATCAAGACAGTCCGGCCTATCAAACGGACAAGCTGGTGGTAATAATGGTGTTAAGCGCTAACGAACGCCGCGATTTCATCTATCGCTATGTGCATGAAAACCAGGTGGCCTACTATATTGAGCTTGCGGCCTTGATGAACGTTTCGCATATGACGATTCGCCGCGATGTACAGCAGCTTGAACATGAAGGAAAAGTTCAGCGCGTCAATGGCGGTATCCGCCTGAGCGAGCTGTTGCGGCAGGAGTTGCCCTACCAGGACAAGTCCTACTTGAATCACAAGATCAAGAAGGAACTGGGTAAATGCGCCATGGGCAAAGTTTCCGAAGGGTCGATTGTGTATCTTGACGCGGGGACCACCACCTTCGAAATCGCCTGTTGCATTCCGGCCAATTTTCGCCTGACGATCGTGACCAATGATTTTTCCATAAGCCAATATTTAATGGCGAATCCGGCAATTGATTTGTTCCATGTGGGCGGTCGGGTCGATAAGAGAAACTACTCCTGTGTCGGATTGAGCGCGGCGAACTTCATCAAGGCATTGAATATTGATTTGGCGTTTATCAGCGCGAGCTCCTGGGATAGCGTGCATGGTTTATCGACGCCTTATGAAGGCAAGGCCGTGGTAAAACAGACCGTGATTTCGGTGGCCAATCGCAACATACTGATCTCAGATAGCAGTAAATATGGTAAATACGGTTTTTATTCGGTATGTCCGTTAAATAGCCTGGATGAAATTATAACGGATTCAGTATCCAAGGAATGCAAGCAGAGTTTGATAAATTCGTCTTCGCCGCATGTTACTTTCGTGGATGTTCTCTGAAGAGAAAAATAGCATGAACAAAGAAAATAAGATACGTGAAGAAATTTGCTTCACGGGAGAAAGTCTGTTTCGACGGGGCTATACAGCGGGTTCATCCGGCAATATCAGCGCCCGCCTTGACGATGGATGGCTTATCACGCCCACCGATGCCTGCCTGGGGAGTCTTGAGCCGGATAATATCGCCAAGGTGAACAGCCGGGGGGAGTGGATTAACGGCGGTAAGCCTTCTAAAACCCTGATGCTGCATCAGGGGGTTTATCAAAATAATGCCCAGGTGGGTTGCGTTCTTCATACCCACTCGACCTACCTGGTGCTGTTAACGCTGTCCGGCGTATGGTCGAAAGAGGCCATTCTTCCACCCATTACCCCCTACCAGGTCATGAAGGTCGGAAAAATCCCCCTTATAAAATACCATCGACCCGGCGCCAGGGAGGTGGCGGAAATCGTGGCCTCCCTTACCGGGGCGGCCAAGGGCGTCATGTTGGAGCGGCTCGGCCCGGTCACCTGGGGGAAAAACGTGGCCCACGCCGCTTTTATCCTGGAGGAATTGGAAGAAACGGCAAAATTATGGCTGACGTCCGGTAAAAATATCCCTCCGCTGTCGGCGGAAAATATCAGGGAGCTGTGCGAGGTTTTTGGTTGCGTCTGGTGATTGGCTTTATTTTATCTCTTACTCTCGATGATTAAATAGGAATTAAAATGACCGCATATGAAATTATGCCGCGGGTGGCGTATTTGATCGCCGTATCCATGCTGGGCTGGTATGCCTCAAAGAAATTCAAGGTAAACTCGCAGGATATTTCTAAACTGCTTATATATATATTTTCGCCCATTGTGTGCTTCGTGCTTATTTTGAATTCGCCAGCCGATGTCAGCTATGCCATGTATTCCGTGATATTTTATGTCGTGTCCTGTGTTGCCGCGTTTTTGGCGTTTTTTGTCGGACGTCTGCTATGGAAGGACAATCGGGCCAATTTGTTCGGCGCCGCCGGAGGTCAGGGCAATGTCGGTTATTTTGTCCTGCCGCTGGCCATTGGTCTGCTCGGCGGCACACCGGACGGCGCCGCGGCAATCAGTATTGTGGTATTCGCCAAGGTGGCGTCCAGTATTTACGAATTCACCGCGGCCTATTACATCACCGCCCGCGGCCGCTACTCCATCGCACACAGTCTGGTGCTGGTGGCGAAAATGCCCACCTTGCACGCGGCGATACTGGCCTTGGTACTGAAATATTTCCATTTTGAATTACCCGAAATCATCAAGGGCAGTGTCGGCGGATTCGTCGGCGGTTACTCGACCCTGGGCATGATGATTATCGGCATGTCGCTGGCCCGATTCGACAAATTGGTGCCTGACTGGAAATTCATCTTCTCGTCTATTATCTGGAAACAAGGATTGTATGCGCTGGTGATCATCGCGTTATTCCGACTGTTTCATCTGAATCATTACGAGTATATCGTGCTGGTGCTGCTGGCCAGTAATCCTTTGGCCGCCAACATCGCCGCCGTGGCGTCGGCCCTTGATGTCCACCCCGAGAAGGCGGCCTGCGCCATTATGATAAGCACGATCCTTGCGGTGGTGACCGTACCCTTAACCATATGGCTGGCAATGTGAGTCGTTCCTGCCGGCGCCTTTTTAGCAGTGGTAAAAACAGGAGTCAAACCATGAATAACCCGACCGCTCTCAGGCTGCACAGCGCCCTGGTCGTCCGTTCGCCCTTTGATGCGTCATTGCTGAATCGCTATCGGGGACAATTCGGTCCGATCGAGGCAACCTGGACGCCGACCACGGTATTGATGAAAGAAATAGACGACGGCCTGCAAAGCGATGTGGTTATCGTTACGGACCCGGCCATGGAAGACCTTATCGCGCGGGGTCTCGTCGATGCGACGACGCGCAAGCCCTTGGTGGTATCGCGCATTGGTTTCGCGGTGAAACAGGGCGCGGCAAAACCGGATATCGCCGATTCGCAAAAACTCAGACAGGCGCTGCTGTCGGCCCGCTCTCTGTGCTATTCCATCGGCGGCGCCAGCGGCATCCATTTTAAAACCGTATTGCGCCGACTGGGTATCGAGGCGCAAGTGGACGCGAAAGCGTGTCCCGTGCCGCAAGGCTTTACCGCGGAAAAACTGATTACCGGCGAGGCGGATATGGCTGTTCAGCAAATCAGCGAGTTATTGGTGGTGCCGGGGATCGATATCGTCGGTCCGTTGCCCGGCGATTTGCAAAAGGCCACGTCGTTTTCCATTGCCTTGTTCGCCGCTGCGCGGGACAAGCCGGCCGGCGCCGCGTTGATTGAGATGGTTACCGCCCCGGACACGCGGGCGGAGTATGGCCGGTTTGGGCTCGATTGCCGGTTCTGACGCTTGGGACAACAGGAGAATGACATGTCTGATAGCATTGTTTTACTGCATGCCACGCCGGTCGCCATGCAGCCTATCCATGCGGCAATGCGCGAGCTGTGGCCGGACGCCGCCGCCGTGCATCTGCTGGATGAGGGACTCTCCCTGGAACGGGCGAAAACGGCCGCGCTCACCGACGCACTGGCCGCCCGTTTTATCCGCTTCGGCCGATACGCCGCCGATACGGGCGCCGACGGTATCCTCGCCACCTGTTCCGCGTTTGGCGACCCGTTGGATAAGCTGGCCGAACAACTGGCCATTCCGGTACTTAAACCCAATGAGGCCATGTTCGCCGACGCCCTGGCGGCGGGCGGCAGGGTAGGCATGCTGGCCACCTTCGCGCCCGCCATCGCCGGCATGGAACATGAATTTTACGCCATGGCCGCCCGTCTGGGCAAAACGGCGTCATTGACCACCCTCTGCGCTGAGGGCGCCATTGAACAACTGCGCGCGGGCCATGATAGTGAACATAATGCCATTGTGGCGCAGTATGCCGAACGGCTTGCCGATTGCGATGTGATTATGCTGGCCCATTTTTCCACATCGCGCGCCCTGGCCCAGGTGCGGGCCGTCAGTGGGGTTCCCGTTCTCGCCGCGCCGCAGTCCGCCGTATTGCGAATGAAGGCGCGCGTCAGGCAAAACAAAGGAAAAACATCATGTTGATTGGGGTGATAGCGGATGATTTCACCGGCGCCAGCGATATCGGCATCGCCCTGGCGAAAGGACTGGAGGGCGAGGGCGGGATAAAGACCGCGTTGTTCATGGGCACCCCCGCGCATGATGTGAATGCGGATATCGTCGCCGGCGTGGTGGCCTTAAAGAGCCGCTCGTTACCCGCCGACCAGGCGGTGGCGCACGCGCTGTCAGCCTGCGAATGGCTCTTGCGTCAAGGCTGCCGCCAAATCCTGTTCAAGTATTGCTCGACCTTCGATTCCACCGCCGAGGGGAATATCGGCCCGGTGGCCGAAGCGCTGGCCCAGCGGCTGGACGCCCGGGGGGTGGTGGTTTGCCCGGCCTTTCCGGATATGGGCCGCACACTGTATCAAGGCCATTTATTCGTCGGCGAAAAGCTTCTTAATGAATCGGGTATGGAGCACCATCCCCTGACGCCTATGACCGACCCGGATATCCGTCGGGTACTGGCGTCGCAATCCAGACATCCGCAGGGTTTTATTCCCTGGCGGCAAACGCAGCTTGGGGATGGCGCGCTCCGGCAGGCGCTGGAGGTCCATGGCCGGCAGGGGCATTGGCTGGTGGTAGTGGACGCCTTAACCAACCGGGATCTGGTAACGCTCGGCGCCGCGTGCGCCGATGCACGGCTGATTACCGGCGGATCGGCCATAGCTCAGGGCCTGCCGCATAACTTTATCGCCCGGGGATTGGCGAGTGGCGCGGCGCCGGCCCGGATCGGGGCGCGCGGCAAGGGGGCCATCCTGGTGGGCAGTTGCTCGCGTATGACTTTGCGGCAGATACATTACCATGCGCAAAACCATGCGGTGCTTGAGGTCAAGGCGGAAGAGATTATGGCCGGGCGCGCCGAGCCGGGGGCGTTGCTGGCGTTTGTCGATGAAAACCAGCACCGGTCGCCGCTCATTTGCACCTCGGGGGACGTGGAACGGGTCAACGCCTTACAAGAAAGATACGGCCGGGATAACGTTGCCGATGCCATTGAGCGGTTCTTTGCCGATCTGGCCGTGCGGCTGTTCGACGCCGGCATCCGGCGGCTGGTGGTGGGCGGGGGTGAGACCTCGGGGGCGGTAGTGAAGGGGTTGGCTATCGATTCGGTGGCCATCGGCGCGGAAATCAGCATCGGTGTGCCAGCTCTGCGGGCGACGTGTCGTAAAGACACGATTGGACTGGCCTTGAAATCCGGCAATTTCGGCGAAGAAGACTTTTTCAGCACGGCGTTGGAGGCATTGCGGGCATAACGGCGCCGGCGCCTGGCGTTATTCCGGCATAGACTCGTCACACTGCCGGTGGCCGCTCAATTGAGCCTGTTGTAACTTGAATGATGTCGAGTCTATGAGGTTATAACGCCGGGTGATTATGACTGTGCCGTTTTAATTTTCCGAGGATGAAAACCACGGTAAGATGAATAACATCAAGTAATTATCATACAATTAACTTTATATTATCATGGCAAAATAAAGGGGCAGAAAATAGAAGTATGAGTGGTGTTTGATTTTTTTTGGTATAACATATTTTAAAGTTATTATACCTTTCCCCGCGCGGCCTGCGGCTCTAGGGCTTTTACCCGCATTCGTCATCGCCGGAGTCTCCTGCGCCTCCGGTAAGGCGGGTCCGTCGCCGAGCCGTCGCGTGCTTCCAGTAAGCGAGATCCCGGTATAGGGGTTCGTGGCGAGTGTTTTCACAGAGGTTATGGGATGGCTTTATCTGACTCAAATTCCCAGGGAGCCGGCCGGCAGAACGCCAAATCGGGCCGGATTTCTGGTATGGCGCTGTTGGTCGCCAGCGCGTTTTTTATGGAGTTTCTCGACGGCACCGTAATAGCCACCGCGCTGCCGGATATGGCCAAAGCCTTTGGCGTCACGGCCGTGGATTTGAATATCGGCATCAGCGCTTATCTTCTGACGCTGGCGGTGCTTATTCCGGCCAGCGGTTGGGTGGCCGAACGCTTCGGCGCCAGAAATGTGTTCAGTTGCGCGTTGCTGATTTTCACTGTGGCGTCGCTGTTTTGCGGATTATCGCAATCGGTGACGCAATTTGTCCTGATCAGGGTATTGCAGGGCGTAGGCGGCGCGATGATGGTGCCGGTAGGCCGACTGGCGGTGCTGCGCAATACGCCGAAGGACCAGTTGATCAAAGCCATCGCCACCCTGACCTGGCCGGCGCTGGTGGCCCCGATCATCGGGCCGCCCCTCGGCGGGTTTATTACCACCTATGCAAGCTGGCACTGGATTTTTTTCCTGAATATCCCATTGGGCGTGGTAGCGATAGCGTTGACGTTTAGATTGATGCCGAACCAGGCGGCAATCGAAAAACCGCCGTTCGATCTGGCCGGTTTTCTTTCGACGGGGATCACTATGCTGTCCCTGGTGGCTGGCCTGGAAATGTTCAGTCAAGAGCGTCTCAATCCCGTGGATGCCATTCTCCTGATGGCGGTGGGTGTCGTTGCGCTGCTGTGGGCTATCCGCCATCTGAAACGCGCCGCCACGCCGCTTATCCGGTTGCAGCCGCTGGCGGTGCCTTCATTTCGCATCACCATGCGGGGCGGATTCGTACTACGCGCCACTATCAGCTCGGCGCCCTTTATGTTGCCGCTCATGTTTCAAGTGGGCTTTGGCATGGATGCCTTCCATGCCGGATCGCTGGTGCTGGCCGTGTTTGCCGGTAATCTGGCGATGAAACCGGCCACCACGCCGCTTATTCGCTATTTCGGCTTTAAAAAACTCCTGGTGGGCAACGGCGTGCTCTGCGTGCTCTCGCTGCTATTTTGCGCGTTTGTTACACCGGCCACCCCGCATATACTCACTTTGCTGTTGCTGTTCTGGGGCGGGTTAAGTCGTTCTATGCAGTTTACCGGTATCAGTTCGCTGGCCTTCGCCGAGGTCCCGTCGTCGGAAATGAGTTCCGCCAATACCTTGTTCAGCACGTCGCTGCAACTGGCCAGCGGTCTGGGGGTGACGCTGGGCGCGTTGAGTATTCGGCTGGGGGGGGGGTTGACCGGCCTGTTGGCGCTGCCGTCCGGCCAGGGGATGGCCTTCCGGCTGGGATTTGTGATCATCGCCATGATTACCCTGGTCGGCCTTTATGATATTACCCGTCTGGAAAGCCACGCCGGCCGGAATGTCTCGGAAAAATCGAAGTAACGTTAGGCCGCCCACCGCGGCATGAGGCCGGACGACCGGCGACGCCCGGACCCCGCTGCCGGAAGACAAGACGCCGATCGGCTATAGCGTCCCTTGGCATCGACTGGGCCAGTAAGCCATATTCTCATGAAAACGCTGGTAAAACCCACGATACAGCGCAAAGGACGGCCCATGGGGGGTAAACACATCGTCGCGCGAGTCGATAAGCGATGCCGGCAACCTATCCCGCAGCGGCGCCGCCTTATCGCCGGCATTTTCGCAACACCAATGCGCCTGCCAGGCCGCGCCCAGCGCGCCGGCATCGCTCACCGCCGGCCGGATCACCTCGATCCCGCTAATATCGGCAATCATCTGGCACCAGAGACGGCTTTTCGCGCCGCCGCCTATCACCCGCATTTGCTCAAACGTCAAACCGCACTGCTTGAAAATGTCGATGCCTTTGCACAGTTTGAAAGTCACGCCTTCAACCACCGATCGCAGAATATTCGGCTTGGTAAAGTTCCGCGTCGTTATGCCCGATAAACTGGCTGTCGCATCGGGTCGATTGGGCAGCCGTGAACCATTGAACCAGGGATAACTGAGCAACCCGCCCGCGCCGGGCCGGCTGGCCGACAGGACGGCATCGAAATCGGCCAGCGCGATATCCAGAATATCGCGATAGGCATTGATGGCATTGGCGACGTTCATGGTACTGACCAGCGGCAGCCATCCGTCCGATGACGAACAAAAAGCATTGATGTCGGGGCAGACGGCGGTGTCGATTTGGCGATCGGCATGGGTGAATAGGGTTCCCGAGGTGCCCAGACTCATCGTAAGGATACCCGGCTCAATATTGCCGGTACCGATGGCCGACATCATATTATCGCCGCCGCCGCTGGCCACCGGCACGCCGGCGGGCAAGCCGAGCGCCGCGGCGGCCCTGGGCGTGAGGCGGCCCCAAAGGTCTCGGGAGGCCAGTAGGGGAGGCATTTTGCCAAACAGCCGCGGATCGATGTCGTCCAGCACGTCTTGCGACCAGCATCGCCGATGGGTGTCAAAATAGCCGGTACCCGAGGCGTCCCCGCACTCGGCGCGGTATTCGCCGGTCAGCCAAAAGTTGATATAGTCATGGGGCAGCATGATTTTGGCTATTCGCCGATAGGCATCGGGTTCGTGGGCTTTCACCCACAGAAGTTTGCCCAACGTATAGGCGACGGGGATTTGCGTACCAATAAAATGCGCAACTGTCTTGCCGTGATGCCGCGCGGGGAAACCCGCCAGGAAAGCCTCCAGCGCCGGCGCGGTTTCGGTGTCGCACCACAATTTGGCCGGCCGGATGACCTGGTCGGCGGCATCCAGCAAAATAAGACCATGCTGCTGGCCCGAGACGCCGATGCCTTTAACCGCGCCCGGTTCAACCCCTGATTGGGCGACAACCTCGTTGACCAACCTGGAGATCGCCGCCAGCCAATCCGATGGCCATTGTTCCTGTTGCCCGACCCGGTCGCTTATCGGCTGATAGGGGGCATAGCCTGATGCCCGGCAGCTTTCGCTCTCGCTATCCCAGAGCAGGACTTTTGCGCCCTGCGTTCCACAGTCAATTCCCAGATACATGGTATTTTCCTGAAAGACTGGCTATCCCGGGCGCACGGGCGACCGGGATCTTTGCTGTTATCGGGCAACGCTCCCGGAGAGGTCCCAGAGATCTTCCCAGCCCCTCGCATCCGGCCATAAGAACACCTGGCCCTTGATCAACCGATTGTTGCGATCGATGCCGGCAATGGCCCGCATATCCTCGTCACTGAGCGGATCTTTTGTGATACAGGCGATATTCGCGAAGATCTGCTCTGGGTTTGTCGAGAAAGGGATGGGGATCTGGCCCCGTTGTACCGCCCATTTAATGCAAACGATGGCCGGATGCACGCCCAGGCGCCGCGCGATGGCGACAATCACGGGATCCTCGATATCGCAGGTATCATCCGGCGTCCGGTCGCGATCGGGGCGCATAGGCGAACCGATGGGGCAAAAACCGATAGGCTGGATACGGTGGGTGATGAGATAGTCGTACAAAGCTTGCTGCTGGAAATGCGGATGGCATTCCATTTCGTTCGCCACCGGGCGGATATGACAGTCCTTAAGCAACAGCTCAAGCTTGGGGACGGTCATGTTCGATGTACCGATGCTACGCACCAGGCCTTCTTTGACCAATTGCTCCATCTGGCGCCAGGTGGCCATGTACCTGTCATGGGAATAGGGTTTCGCATCGGGATTGCGCGAATCCCCGTCACATCCCGGCGCATGGTAATTGGAGAAGGGCCAATGCACCAGATAGAGATCGAGGTAATCCAGCTTAAGGTCATGCAATGATTGTTTGCAGGAGGCAATAACGTCATCGTGCCGATCATTCCAGACCTTCGAATCGATATAGAGTTCGCTGCGATGGATGCCCCGTCGCATCATGTCCTGGAACACGTCGCCGATCAGGGGTTCGTTGCCGTAAACCGATGCGCAATCGAAAAAACGGAAACCGGCGTCGGCGGCGCAAGATACCGCGTGAGCGACGTCATTGGCGCTGAACCGATCGGAACCAAATGTGCCCATGCCAATACCGGGAATGCGGGTGCCGTCGGCCAAAGCCCGGTAAGGCACGGTCGCTGTCGCGCTGGCGGCTTCATTAATGGATGTATTCATATCATAGTCTCTGCAAAATTATTGACTCGGGTAGCAATTTAATAAAGAACGGCTTTTGCTTCTTTCGAGTCGATATTATTTTTATCGATATACAGCACGCCGGTGTCGATATTCTTTTCGACTTTCTGTTTATGCAGGATTTTATCCACTGTCAGCACGCTCATCCGGCCCATCTGATAGGATGATTGCACGACAATGCCATTCAATGTGCCATCGCGGACAAATTCCTGTAACGCCGCGTTGCCGTCAAAACCGACCGCGACAACTTTACCGGCATAGCCCATCTGCTTAATGGCGCGGGCCATGCCCACGGCGGTGGGTTCATTGGCGCCAAACAGTGCGGTAATATCTTTATTGGAAGAGAGCGCATCGATAGTTTGATTCAAGGCAGTGGCCATATCGGCCTGGGAATAATAGGGACCGACGATTTTCAAATGTGAATCCTTTTTTATGACATCGGTAAATCCGCCGACACGATCAATGGCGCTACCGGCCCCTGGCGTGAACGACATCACAGCGACCTTACCCTCTTTGCCATTGGCTTTCAGCAATTCCCGCGCGGCCAATGCCCCCGCTTTACGATTATCGGTGGACAAAAAAGATTGGTAGTATTTATCTCCTTTCTTATCCAGGGATGAATCTATCAATACCACCGGAATACCGTTTTCCCAGGCCTTTTTCACCACAGGGATAAGCGCATTGGGATCAGAGGGGGCTAAAACAATACCGGAAACACCGCGATTTATGGCGTTATCAACCATATTCACCTGTTCGGCGACCTGTGTTTCCGCCTCGGGACCTTGAAAAGTCACCTTATAGGCGTTTTTTAATTCAGCGCCTCCCTCGGCCGCGCCTTTATTAACGTTTTGCCAATAGTTGGAATTGGCGGTTTTAACGATAACGGCAATTTCATTCGATCTGGCATAGGTCACGGAGGTATGCAAGGCGATAGCCGCGGCCAATCCTAGCAGGGTGTATCTTGCTATTGGGTTCATGTCATATCCTTCACATAGTGTTGGGTACAAAGGTAAAATTATTTTACGTACTGGTTTACGGGCGCTTTTTTACTGACGACTTTCTGTTTGGCGGTCTTTTTACCGGCCGGCCGTTGACGGATTTGGTCATAGGCGACGGCCAACAAAATAACGCTGCCAATGATGATCTGCTGAACAAAGAACGACACACCGTTCATATTAAGGCCATTGCGCAATACGCCGATGATAAACGCGCCTATCAACGTTCCCGCCACGGTTCCCACGCCGCCCATCAATGAGGTACCGCCAACCACGGCGCTGGCGATGGCGTCCAGTTCATATGCCACCCCGCCGTTGGGTTGGGCGGTTACTAACCGGGAGGCGATCACCACGCCGCACAAGCCGGCGAATGTACCGCTGATGATATAGGCGCACAGCTTGACCTGATCGGTTTTTATGCCTGATAACCGCGCCGCTTCCTCATTGGAGCCAATGGCGTACAAGTAGCGTCCCATGCGCATTTTTGACAAGGCGAAGGTAAACAGCACACCGGCGGCGATCATTAAGAGCACCGGATAGGGTATTCCGGGGAAGATCACTTCCGGCAAGCCGTTACTGCCTTCGCGCAGTACCTGGAACAGCGAACCGTTGCCCAAATCGCCGAAGGAATCCGGCATGCCGGATATTGGCGCCGCATTGGTGACATACAACGCCAGACCGCGAACAATCATCATGGTACCGAGCGTAGCGATAAAGGGCGGCAGCCGGAGCGATGTCACCAGCAAGCCGTTTGCCGCGCCGCACAGACTCCCGGTCAGTACGCCGGCCAGCATGCCGATTGGCACCGGCATGCCGGCGTTCACCGCCATACCGGCGCTCACGCCGGCCAGCGCCACCACCGAACCGACGCTCAAATCGATTCCGCCGGTCAGGATAACGCAAGTCGCGCCGATGCCGATAAAGGCGATGGTTGAGGTTTGCAGTCCCACCGTCATAATATTATTGATGGAAAAAAAACTGTCGCTGGTAAACGAAAAAATAATAATCAGCAGGAATAAACCACCTAAGGCAGCCAACTTTTGCAATAAAAGTTTTCTTTTATCGTTCATTCAAGCCCACTCCTGTTCGGTACGGTACATGTTTTTCACGCCCGTGGCATATTGCATGATTTCCTCCTGATCGGTTTGCCGGGTTGGCAATACCGCGGTCATTTCGCCTTCCCTCATTACCACCACGCGATCGGTCATGCCGAGAATTTCCGGTAATTCAGAGGAAATCATAATAACCCCGATCCCCTGGCTAGCCAGTTCATCCAGTAATTCATATATAGCGTATTTAGCGCCGACATCGATACCGCGTGTGGGCTCATCAAAAATCATGATCTTGGCTTCGCGAAACAACCATTTGGCAATGACCACTTTTTGCTGATTTCCACCGCTGAGATTTTTGACAATCTGCTCGATGTGCGGGGTTTTGATATTCAATTTCCGGATATACTGATCACAGGCCAACTTCTCTTTCATGCTGGAAATAATGCCACATTTGCCACAGACTTTCTCCAGCGCAGCCATCATGACATTGCTTTTGATCGACATATTCACGGCAAGTCCGTTAAGTTTTCGATCTTCCGATAAATAGGCAATGCCCGCCAAAATAGCATCATGGGGACTGGTGATAGTGATTTCCCGGTCAAAAGAAACAATCTGTCCCTCATCCAGCGTTTCGGCGCCGAAAACGGCTCTGGCCAGCTCGGTGCGCTTGGCGCCCACCAGACCGGTAATGCCGAGTATTTCCCCTTCCAGCAAATCAAAATCGATACCCTGGAAGACACCGTAGCGCGTCGCGTTTTGAATCGATAAAATCACGTGATCCTTGACCTGCGATTTTCGCGCAGGGAAGTGGTTGTCGAGAGTGCGGCCGACCATCTGGGTGATAATGGCGTCCATGGTAATATCGCGAAAAACATGATCCGAAATATAGCAGCCGTCACGAAATATGGTGATATGGTCGCAAATACGCTTCAATTCCTCCATGCGATGTGAAATATAAACGATACAGACGTCCCGTTTTTTCAATTTGTCAATCAACAGAAATAGCCGGTCGATTTCCTTTTTGGTCAGTGCCGAGGTTGGCTCGTCCATGATCAAAACTTCGACATCAAAAGACAGTGCCTTGGCGATTTCCACCATCTGTTGTTTGGCCACGGAGAGTGTATTGATAATATCATCGGGAGAGACATCGATATCGAACATCTCCAACAACGCCGCTGCTTTCTCCCGCATCAGTGAAAAATTCACCAGTCCGTTTTTAAGCGGCTCTCTGGCTAGAAATATATTTTCCGCCACGGACAAATGCGGTACCAGGTTCAATTCCTGGAAAATCATGCTGATACCATTATTTTGTGCTTCCAGGACGGAATGGAAGGCGATTTCTTGATCCTTGTAATAGATGGTTCCCTCATCGGCCGCATACACGCCGATAAGAACTTTCATTAATGTCGACTTGCCCGCGCCATTCTCGCCCATTAGCGCATGGACTTCACCCTTGCGTAATTCGAAGTCAACATGTTTCAGTGCTTGTACGCCGGCAAATGATTTGGAAATATTTCTCATTTGCAATATTGCTTGTTGCATGAAAAACTCCGGCTTCAATTGATAATGTTAACATTCTATTGGGGTAACACCTTTTTTCAGAAGAATGTTGCCGTATTTCCGAGTGGAGGATGTTACCACGACGCAATAAGCTTTTTGGGCTCGCTCGTAAAAAGCGAAACGTTCGATAAAAGTGATTTCCTGCGCCGGCGGCAGACATTTCTGATAATCCGCGATCAGTTCATCGGGGATCGTATCGCCAGTATTAGCGGACATCATCACCACGGGATCCGAAACATAACTGTCCAACGTAAATAATGGTATGATGGCCTTAAGCAAACCTTCTACCTGGTTGCCGTCGGCCCGTATAACCTTGGCGTTAACCGTATGCGCGGGAAAGTGTGCATCGCTCAAAATGATCTCATCACCATGGCCCATACAATATAAAGCATGAAGCAGTTCTGGTGAGAGACAGGGATCAATATTTTTCAACATGCCGCCTCCAGTATTTTTTTTTACCCATCAGACTTCACGTCGCCTCTTTGACAGCCGCCGTTGACCCCCAGTGACATCTCCACCATGATC
Organism: Martelella alba; assembly: GCF_005217455.1. GTDB lineage: Bacteria > Pseudomonadota > Gammaproteobacteria > Enterobacterales > Enterobacteriaceae > Acerihabitans. Next base: position 22,232 of record NZ_SZPQ01000033.1, on the reverse strand, counting down.
CTGGGGATGAATGGGAAAATCCTTTTCTTTATCAGTCCGCTGCCGAGGCATCAAACATATGCTCGACACATTTATCAATCACTGACTTTCACGATGTCACTTGAGTCGTCTTGGGCTATCGCTTTCATTATGAATATGCCTTGCCGGCACTGCCGCAAGTTAATATTTTTTTCCGGACGACATTTCTCATGGCCTCTTTGGCCAATGTGTTATATTCGCGAGGATCGGTGGTTTTGGGGTGATCGATGAAATAGGCTTTCAACGCATCGGCGTAGGCATATTTCAAATCGGTCGCCACATTGACTTTGCAAATGCCCAGTTCGATGCATTGACGAACATCCTCATCGGCCAGTCCCGATGCGCCGTGCAGCACCAAGGGAATGTCCGTTATCCTGGCGATGTCCCGCAAACGTTCGAAATCCAGTTTCGGCGCCGAACAATAAAGGCCGTGCGCCGTGCCGATGGCGACCGCCAGTGAGTCGATGCCGGTCTGCTCCACCAGGCGTTTGGCGTGATCGGGCCGGGTATAGGGATCAGTGGCGACATCAATGACCATATCGTCTTCCCGGCCGACCAATTGCCCGATTTCCGCCTCGACGCTGCAACCATAATGATGGCATAGCGCGGCAACCTCGCGGGTAATGGCGATATTTTCCTCCAGCGGCAACGCGCTGCCGTCGATCATGGCCGACCGGATGCCGCTTTCGACCTTGGCGCGTATATCCGCCTGCTCATGATGATGGTCCAGATGCAATACCACCTGCAGATGGAGTTCGGCTGCCAGCGATTCGACGATGGCGATTAATTGGGCCGTCCCGGCATACTGATAAGTTCCCGGCGTGCCGGCCAGTATCACCGGAGATGACATTTCTTTCGCGGCCGTCAGCACCACCTGCACTGTTTCCAGGTTATGAATATTAAAAGCCGGCACGGCATAGCCGTTTTTCTGCGCGTGGCGCAGCAGGTAACTGCTATTGATGATATGGTTCATGGCTTATTCCCACGATAAAAGGATTTTTCCATTGGCCGGTCCGCCTTGTAATGCAATGACCTGTTTGACATAGTCTTCTTCATTGACAATGCAACTGATAAGCGGCTCTATCCTGATTTGTTTCTTGCGAAACATCTCCACCGTCAGGCGCCATTCATCGCCGGGAAATGGCGCGGAATAATTCATCCAGCTACCGAACAACGACAATTCCTTGCGTAAAATCTGTTCGTATTCGGTGAAAGTCAGCGCCAGATCACTGTGCAGCGTGCCTATCAGCGCGATTTGCGCGCGCGGTCCGGCGACCCGCAAAGCCAAAGCCACTGTTTGCGGCGTGCCCGCCGTTTCCAGAATCAATTGGTCAAAAGCGATATCCGGTAGGAAATCGCAGTCGGACAATGCGTTCTCATCGTGGACGTTAAGAATATGATCTGCGCCCAACGTTTTGGCGAGCGCCAGCCGTTCGCTGTTGATATCCACCGCGGTTACCGTTTTGGCGCCCAAGGCCTTGGCAGTTTGCATGGCCAGCAGGCCGATGGTGCCCACGCCCAGTACCAGCACATTTTTATTTTCACAGCCGCCCGCCATCAGCATGGGATGTACGCCGACGGTGACCGGCTCGAAAAACGCCCCTTCCAGGGGAGTGACGTCTTCCGGCAAAACGAAACAACTGCTTTGTGGTAATGTCACGTACTGCGCGTTGCCGCCGGGCAAGCGCGAACCCACGAAGGAGTAGCCCTTGCCGAGCGAATAAAATCCCCGCCGGCTTTCTTCCGCGGATAAGTTGGGAACAAGCGGCACACAACAAATAATATTACCGGGTCTGATGCCACTGACGCTTCGGCCGATGGCAACGACCTCGGCGGAGAATTCATGTCCCAGACGAACCGGATAAAAATGCGCGCCATGATGGAAAATGCGGGGAATATCCGATCCGCATAACCCGGAATAAATGACCTTGACCAATACTTCCTCATCGCCGCACTCAGGCATATTGGTTTCGCGAATCTCCAGCGCGTTATTCCCGGCGACAACGATTTCTTTCATTCTCGTCATGACCATGTCCTTATTGTGGGCCGCAGCCATAGCGATAGAGCCGTAGAACATCCTGGATACGCAGGAGGACCAGATTCATCGGGGTGAGGACGGCCTCTTGGCGCAGGACGCGTTGAAATTGCTCCGGGAAAAACTGGCTGACGATGCCGAGCGGCAAGGCGATACCCTCCAGGTTAGCGAACAGCTTGTCCACCGCTTTATTAATGCGAACGTGCGGCCAGTAATAGCGCAACCGATCGGAGAGGCTGAAATGCATATCGACCCGTGCCTTGGAATGGAGCGGGCTGTAATAATTCTTCCAATAGTCAGGCTCGTCCTGCATAACATCATCAATAACCGCGATCAATTCGCTGCGATCGCCGGGCGCCACGAGGGCATTTTCCATCATCGCCAGGCCGAACATGGCCTCGCGTAACGCGAAAGTCAGCGCCGGGCCAACTTTCAAGATCGCAAAGTGATCGCGGACCAGGGCTTTATAAGCCTCGGCGGTTTGATAATCCGTGGAGTGGGCTTCATAAACCAATCCGGTGTTCTCGACGGCGTTTGACAAATTTTGCGCCAGTTGCGGTTGATAATGCACGATCGACGAATGATCGAACTCGACTCCGGGCTGCACGACGATGGCGACGATTCTTTCAATCGCCTCGTTAAGGCCGCGGGCGGCGAAGGCCTGATAATGGCTATTGATGGTTTCCAGCGCCGCGGCGGGCGTCGTGATATGCACCGATTCGATGGCTTTGCTTTCTCCCCCCGGTACCGGCACTTCCGTTCCGACGACATAGGTCAGCCGCGTTTTTTGTTCATCGGTGGCGGTCTGCTCGGCTACCTGGCAAAGTCGGGCGGCGCGTTCAGCCACGGTCAACGGGCTAAGCGGCACGGGATCGTCGCTGCAGGACATCGAGGTATCGATATGGATTTTGGTGAAACCCGCCCGGACATACTGTTCAATTAAGGTTTCGGATTTCAGTAATGCGCTTTCGGCAGTTTCGTTTCTCCAGCAGTTCGGCCCCAGGTGATCTCCGCCCAAGATAATCCGCTGAGGGGGAAAGCCTATATTATCCGCGATGGCCAACACGAAATCGCGAAATTGCGCCGGTTGCATGCCGGTATAACCGCCAAATTGATTGACCTGATTTGACGTGGCCTCAATCAGTACCTTTCGATCGCCGGCCAGATCAAAGCGAAGAGCCGCTTCAATGACCAGCGGATGTGCCGAACACACTGAACAGATGCCGATCGGCGTTCCGGAGATGTGCTTCTGAATGATCTCTTTCATTTAATTTCCTTGAACACTGCCTGGTTTGAGTCACTGCACTGGATACTTTCATATTCAGAACCATTTGTTTGTGATCGGCATCACCAAACGAAACTAAATGATAGTTAAAAGGCAAAACGAAAGGTTGTAGTGTTTCGAAATGGAAAGTTTTTTTTGCCATTGACGGCAGGGCCGTTAGGATGGCGGTGGGGTAAAAGAACACCCAGGAAGCATCTTTTGCTCAATGCGCTGGGTTTATCGAGGGGCGCCGGCAGATAATGAGGTATTAAAACACGAGGTTGAAAATATCAGATTAAGCGACAGATAAATTTGAATCACCACCATTAATACGTGGATTGTTTCTCGTATTTGCCGATAAAGACAATGTATATTAAAAATGCACTTTGTCGATAAAGTCGGGGTAAAGAATAATGAGTAAAAAACCCACTCCGGACTATCTTAGATATTGGGGAAAAGCGCGTAAAAAGCAGGGAAGCATGGGTGATGACTATCATCTGCTCGCTTATCACTGCCTGGATGTGGCGGCCTGCGGCTTTCTTATGGTTAAGCGGGATTTTTTCGGCAGTAAGCAAGTGCTGGCGTCTTGCGGTATGTCAGAGGAAGAAGGCGCCTTATGGATAGCTTATCTCTTTGCCTGTCATGATATCGGCAAATTCGCCCGCGGGTTTCAGCGTTACGCCGTTTTCCCCGATGAACGACTGGTTCCGGCCCAGAAAAACATCGTCGCCACGGAACGACATGATTCTTTGGGATTTTATTTGTGGGGCAAGATTTTCAACACGTGGTGTGAGGGGGATGAAGATCGTCTTTGGGGAAGGGCGCCGGAGGACCTTCGGCCTTTCCGCAAGGCACTTAATATCTGGATGGCGATCAGCACCGGTCATCATGGCATGCCGCCCAAAAATTTGAAAAACAGCGGTGCGTTAGCCTTCGATGAGGATGATTTGCATGCGGCGAGGCAGTATTTGGCTGCTTTGAACACATTATTCCCATTTCAGGTACTGCCGGAAACCTGGAAAACGAAACCCGGTAGAAAATGTTTGCAAGAGCAAAGCTGGTTTTTCGCTGGGCTGATGACATTGGCGGACTGGATGGGTTCCAATGACGTCAATTTCCCTTATCACAGTGCGCCCATGCCGCTGGAACAGTATTGGATCATCGCCTGTGAGCAAACCCGACAGACGCTCTCGCGGTTACCGCCGATATCTTCAAACAGCCAATACGTCGGGTATCAAGCGCTTTTCCCGTTTATAAAGGAACTCACCCCTCTGCAGCGGTGTGCTACAACGCTGGATATTTCCTCTCCTGGCCCGCAGCTGATTATTCTTGAGGATGTGACCGGCGCGGGTAAAACCGAAGCGGCGCTGATCCTGACCCATCGTTTACTGTCCGCCAAAAAAGGGCGAGGGCTGTATGTGGGTTTGCCGACCATGGCGACGGCCAATGCCATGTACGATCGTTTGGCGAAAGCGTACCGCGCGTTGTTTGCCGAGGATACCCGACCCTCTTTGGTACTGGCCCATGGCGGCAGGCAAATGTCCGAGGCGTTCAGCCAGTCGGTCTGGCAACCCGTGGAAACCGAGCAGGAAGATTATGATCGTATCGACGCCAATGCGGGCAGCGAATGCCATGCCTGGTTTGCGGACTCGCGAAAAAAAGCGTTATTGGCCGAGGTGGGTGTCGGGACAATCGATCAAGTTCTCATGGCGGTAATGCCGTTTCGCCATCAATCATTACGTCTGCTGGGTATGCGCGACAAAATTTTGCTCTTAGACGAAGTGCATGCATACGACAGCTATATGGTGAAATTGCTGGAAGGGCTGCTTTGCTTTCATGCGGCTCAGGGCGGTAGCGCCATTATTTTAAGCGCGACATTACCCGCCGCCTTGCGTGAAAAACTGCTTGCAGCATTTACTGAGGGCGCCGGGTTGCCTATGGCGCAATCCGCCAGCGAGACAGGGTATCCCTGGTTAAGTCATCTTTCCTCGGCCGGACTCCTCGAACAGTCTTTGGCGACGCGTAAGGAGGTGCGGCGTACCGTGGCGGTGAACTGGTGTGAGACGCGCCGGCAGGCTATAGATCTGATATACCGGGCGGTAAGTGAAGGTCACTGTATTTGTTGGATTCGAAATACAGTGGATGACGCGCTGAAAGTGTTCCAGCAATTATTAAATGAAGCGAAAATTCCAGAACAGGACCTTTTACTGTTTCATAGCCGTTTTGCTTTTGCCGATCGTATGGTAATCGAAGATAAAACCCTCAAATGGTTTGGCAAAACGTCAACAGGAAATGAACGGCGTGGGAAGGTGTTGATTGCGACTCAGGTCATTGAGCAAAGTCTGGATTTAGATCTGGATTATATGATTACCGATCTTGCCCCGATTGATTTGCTGATACAGCGCGCGGGGCGCTTGCAACGTCACATTCGCGGGGGACAAGGCCAATGTGAAGGCACTCTTACCGATAAACGTCAACCCCCGATTCTGCATATTTTAGCGCCGGAATGGCAGGAGGAGGCGAAACAGGGTTGGCTGGGGGATGAATTGAGGGGCAGCGGTTTTGTGTATCCGGACCATGCCTGTTTATGGCGAACACAGGTCTTGTTAAGGCAATATGGCGAAATTCGCATGCCCGAAGGCGCCAGGGCGTTGGTCGATGGGGTTTACGAGGAAAGCATACCTGTTCCTCAAGAACTGCAAACCCTCTCCAATAAAGTCTATGGCAAGGAGATAGGCCGACGCGCCATCGCTTCGCAGAGCTTATTGCAAATGGCTAACGGTTATAACAGAGCTGCCAGCGAGATTTTATGGAGTGAAGACGGGGCGTTTTCCACGCGACTCGGTGAAGAAAGCACGGATGTCTATCTCGCATGGCTTGATCCGGACGGCCAACTGCAACCTGTGGTCGGTGAGGGGGATTTTCGCTGGGAGAAAAGCCGGGTGCAAGTGCGCAAATCTTGGTGGGAAAGCCAGTCCGGCCATTTTTCCTTACCCGCAGCGCAGACGCTTGAGCAATTCCGTAAGCGCCAGCATCGGCCGGGGGCTCAGGTCTTGCTGGTATCGAAAAACGGCGAGGCGATTTATTACAGTAAGCGTTTAGGATTGGTGGGGGAAATGTCCGCGCTTGCGTGAGGAATACATTCGTTGTGTTTGCGAACTGACGCCGCCCGGCGCCAACTTAACAGGGGCGATATCAATGGATTTAATCAAAGAACCTTGGCTTCCGGTTATCCGCGTCGACGGAACAAAAACCAAAATACCACTTATTGAACTTTTAGATAACGCTGTTCTCGATACGGCTTATCTTCGCGCCGATTTTCAAAATGCGTCATGGCAAATGCTGGCGGGTTTGTTGCAATGTACGGTTGCGCCAGAGGATGACGATGATTGGGAAGAGATATGGAATGACGGGATCGATCCAAATGACTGGCAAGACGGATTGCAAGCAGTCTCTTCGGCATTTCAATTTGGTGCGGAAAAACCCTCCTTCCTGCAAAGCTACGATGCTCTTGGTAGTGAATACGGTTCTATTGCCGGTTTGCTGATTGACGCGCCAGGGGAAAATGCGCTTAAGCACAATAAAGATCATTTTATAAAACGGCGCAGCGTCGAACGGATCTGTCCTGATTGTGCGGTCATGGCATTATTTACCGTACAAACCAACTCCCCAGCGGGAGGCGCGGGATATCGCGTTGGGATGCGCGGCGGCGGCCCGCTGACCACCCTGGTGATGCCGATGGCCGGACAGCATGTCCCATTATGGAAAAAGCTCTGGCTAAATGTCATCACCCAGACAAAAGAGCCGACTTCTGAGAAACTTACGCAGATATTTCCTTGGCTTGGGCCAACAAGAACCAGTGAAAAGGCCGGAAATGTTATTACGCCGGAAAATGCGCACCCGTTGCAAGCGTATTGGGGCATGCCGCGCCGTATTGAAATCGATTTTGCGCATACCGATGCCGGTAACTGCGATCTGTGTGGCGAACACCACCAAGCGTTATTGCTACAAATGCGCAGCAAAAATTATGGTGTGCAATACGATGGTTGGCTCCATCCCTTTTCACCCTATCGCCAGGCGTTAAAGGATCCCTCATCGCCCTGGTTGGCGTTAAAAGGGCAACCAGGGGGATTATGTTATAAAGACTGGCTGGGAATCTTGCTGGAGGGCGAAGATAAATTCAACCGGACGCTTCCCGCCAAGGTGGTTCGCGCGGCGACTGAACGGGCGAATATCCTGGCCTGCGGCCTATGGTGCTCTGCTTATGATATGGATAACGCCAAAGCGCGCTGCTGGTATCAGCATCGCATTCCGCTTATTGACACCTCTCGAGCGGACCTGCTGCAAGCGGTTATGCAACAGGTGGTTTCGCTGGCCTCGGATTCACTTTCACTATTGCGCAATGCCCTCAGAAGCGCCTGGTTTGCCAACCCGAAAGAAGCTACTGTTGATTTCGGTACGGTGAATACTGCCTTCTGGCAGGAAACTGAACCGGCCTTTCTCTCCTTATTAGTGATATTGGCAGGGGACCCTCAGCGCAAGAATGCCGCGTCATGCCAGGCGTTACGTCAATGGGAAATGCAGTTACATACCTATCTTCTGGAGGTATTTGACCGTAATGCCCTTACCGATGTGGATTGTCCAAGCGATATTCTTAGCCGCCGATTAGTCGCCCGACGCATACTGGATGGTGCGTACTGTAAACAAAAAACCCGAAAAGATGTATTGCTGCTTGGCGAGGAACAGAAGGAAAAACAACATGCTTAATAGTGATACGGCGATCCCGCGAATATTCAAAGATACGGAAGCACAAAAGGCGCTGACGGACTGGTTTGCCATTTTATCTGAGCGTTATGCCAACCAGGATGAAAAAAGAATCAATGGCCGGGCATGGCGGGCGGAAATAAAACGCATGGCGCCGCCTTATGATGCCATGATGAGTGAAAGCTATAATGTATTGCGTCGACGGTTATCCGCCTGTATGGCATTACAGCCTATTGATCTGATGGCGTTGGCGTTGTTCGTGAGCGTCGCCGCGCATATTAAATCCCATGACAATAAACGAAGTTTCGCCGCGCAACTGGGGGAAAGCGTAAAAGTTAAAGATAAACCTTGCTTTTCCCCTTTGCGTTTTGAACGTTTGCAGCGGGTTACCCATCCTGATGATTTATACCAGCAATTGATTCGCGCAGTGAAAATACGTGATACGAATGGGGTCAATATCCTCTCGTTGGCAGATAGCATTTTTTTGTGGATGCGGGAGTGGCAGCGGCGTGAGGCCCATCAACCGGAAACCGCCCATCCCTTTGATCGTAACCGTATACGTTGGGCGAGTGAGTATCTTTCCACTTATGACGCCAAATAAGCATTTTTAGAAGGATTTAATCATGACTACCTTTATTCAACTTCATTTATTGACCGCCTATGCGCCCGCCAACTTAAACCGTGATGATTCCGGCCGGCCGAAAACAGCTTTCATGGGCGGTGTGGAACGTCTGCGCGTGTCCTCGCAAAGTCTAAAGCGCGCCTGGCGAACATCCGAAACTTTTGGTGAGGCGATGGAAGGTTTTATAGGCGTGCGTACCCGTCGTATCGGAATGGACTATGTTTTCAAACCGATGCGCGAAGCGAATATTGCGGAAAAAACAGCAAAAGAAGCAGCGGGGAAAATTGCAAATCAGTTCGGAAAACTGAAAAGCGATAAAAACGCCTCCTTGGAAAAGAATCTCGACATCGAACAAATCGTACATGTTAGCAATCATGAAATCGCCTTGATCAAAAATTTGGTCAATACGCTCATCGTGGAAAATCGTGAACCGACAGACGACGAAGTCAAGCTGTTACGAAAAGAACAGCGTAGCGTGGATATGGCTTTATTCGGTCGTATGTTGGCATCTAGCCCAGACTTCAATGTAGAGGCCGCTTGCCAAGTTTCCCATGCGCTAGGTGTAAGCGCCGTGACGATCGAAGATGACTTTTTCACCGCGGTGGATGATTTGAATAAGAAGGAAGAAGATGCCGGTTCTGGTTTTATGGGCGAACAAGGATTTGCTTCCGCGCTTTTTTATACCTATATCTGTATCAGCCGCGATTTATTGGTGGAAAATCTGGGTAACAATGCGGAGTTGGCGAACCGGGCTATCGCCGCGCTCACCGAAACAGCTATGACGGTTTCGCCTACGGGTAAGCAAAACAGTTTTGCTTCTCGCGCCTATGCTTCCTATGCGTTGGCGGAGATCGGTACCCGGCAGCCTCGCTCGCTGGCAGTGGCTTTCTTTCAGCCAATAAGGGATGACAATGTGGTACAGGCCGCAATCGCGCGCTTGCAAGCGCAACGCAACAATTTTGACGACGTTTATGGAAAATGCGTTGAGGCGTCTTGCGAACTGAATGTCCAGGCGGGAACCGGTTCAATGCAGGAATTGCTGGCCTTCGTCAGCCGCTAAGGATGGTGTATGAAGGAATATCTGGTTTTTCAGTTATACGCTCCGTTGGTTTCTTGGGGCGTGGAGGGCGTCGGCGAAGTGCGGCATACGGCGTCGGTTCCCACACGTTCCGCTTTGCTGGGGTTGCTTGCCGCCGCCTTGGGAATTCGCCGCGAAGAAGAAACGCGGATTAACCACTTTAATCAGCATTATCGCCTTGCGGTGCATTCGCTTTCTTCCCAGGAGCGCTGGCTGCGTGATTACCACACGGTCAGCGCACCGCGCGAGTCCAGAAAGTATCGGTATTACACGCGCCGTGATGAGTTAAGTCTTGCGCCAAGTGAGATTGGCACGATCATTTCACAGCGGGAATATCGAGTTGATGGCTATTGGCATGTGGCGGTATGTGAAACGACACAGGCACCCTATACCCTTGCCGCTTTGCGAGAAGCCTTGTTGGCGCCGCATTTTCCGCTCTATTTGGGGCGTAAATCTTGCCCATTGGCATTGCCGTTGGCGCCCCGATTGCTATCAGGTACCTTGCGGGAGGTTTTTTCCAAAGTGGCGCTGGAAATGCGCGCGTCAGAACTAGAAAGGCTTATTCACGATTCGGGTGTCTGTTATTGGGATGATCCGGACGAACGGAGTCTGACCTGTCAGCAAACGCAATGTTGCCATGATCAGCCCGTGAGTCGGAAACGCTGGCAATTTGGCGACTATATCCGTTATAGCGGGCCGTTCCAAGGGAGAGAATAATGTACCTTTCTCGTGTTCAATTGCATTTGGAAAAATTAAAACCGGACATGTTGCAAAAATGGCGCACGTCGACGCCTTATGCGAGTCATCAATGGTTATGGCAGCTCTTTCCGGAACAACAAAAACGGCATTTTCTGTTTCGGCAGGAGCCAAAAGGTCGATTCTTCATTCTGTCGGCGACGCCGCCTTTGACACAGCATTTCCTTTTCGAAGTTGAAACCAAGCCTTTCAAACCCTCGCTTGAAAAAGGTTTGACGCTTGACTTTCAGCTACGCGCTAATCCGGTAGTTACGCACAATAATAAGCGCAGCGATGTCATGATGGATGCCAAATATAAGGCAAAGGCCAACGGTATTGCGCGTGACAGATGGTGGAAAATACAACAGAGGGCCGCGCAGGAATGGCTGGAGAACCAAGGAAATTTGCATGGGTTCCGGTTGATATACCCCGATAATGATGATCTTGCCCGTTGGGCGGGACCTGATTATGCCGATGATAATGCTGACGATCCGGCACGGAGTTCTTGCGTGGGCGCCTATCAGCAATACCGCGTCGTGCGTCGATTAGATGAGAAACCGATTGCCTATAGCAGCGTCGATTATGCGGGGAGTCTGTGTATTACGGACGTGGCCCTATTCGAAAAGGCTTTGCTCGAAGGAATTGGCAAATGCAAGGGGTTGGGGTGCGGGTTAATGATGGTAAGAAGAAAACGGTAGAGATGTGCTGTATTCCAACAGGCATGTTGTTGGGGGATGTTTGGTCTGTTTTGCGCACAGCCAGACAGTATTATCAACGGTATGTTTGTCAGTTGAAATGCGAATCAGTAAAAATGAGCGCTATGAGTAATGTTATTGTAATAACGAAAAGGTTGTTGCGTTACTCATAGCGTGATGAGCGAAGGCGCTGGATTGTCATATTCGGCAAGAGGTGGTGCATGGGCTTTATTCCCCTTAACCCTATTCCCATGAAAGACCGGGTTTCATTGGTTTTTTTGCAATATGGTCAGATCGATGTTATCGATGGCGCTTTTGTCTTGGTGGACGCGACTGGCGTACGGACGCATATTCCGGTGGGGTCGGTCGCGTGTATCATGTTGGAGCCGGGCACTCGGGTTTCCCATGCCGCTGTCCGGCTGGCCGCCCAAGTCGGAACTCTATTGGTCTGGGTGGGGGAGGCGGGCGTGCGGCTTTATGCTTCAGGCCAACCTGGCGGAGCGCGCTCAGATCGGCTGCTTTATCAAGCAAAGCTAGCGCTTGATGAAGAATTGCGATTAAAAGTCGTGCGTAAGATGTTTGAGCTGCGTTTTGGCGAGCCTGCTCCCGCACGCCGCTCTGTCGAACAATTACGGGGTATAGAGGGGGCGCGTGTACGGGAAACCTATAAATTGCTGGCACAGCGTTTTAATGTGCAATGGAGCGGGCGAAATTACGATCCTGACGATTGGGAGAAAGGTGATGTGGTAAACCAATGTATCAGCGCCGCTACTTCATGTTTATATGGTATTACCGAAGCCGCAGTGTTGGCGGCAGGTTATGCGCCGGCCATTGGCTTTGTGCATAGCGGCAAGCCGCTGTCTTTCGTCTATGATATCGCCGATATTATCAAATTCGAGACCGTGGTACCCAAAGCGTTCGAAATTGCCGCTAAACGGCCCCTCCGACCCGATCAAGATATTCGTCTGGCTTGTCGCGATATTTTTCGATCTTCGCTGGTGTTAGGCAAATTGATTCCTTTGATTGAAGATGTTTTGTCCGCCGGTGGTATTGAACCACCAGCCGCGCCGTTGGATGCCCAACCACCCGCCATTCCCGAGCCACAGCCGTCGGGTGATGTCGGCCATCGGAGCCACCGATGAGTATGTTAGTGGTGGTGACCGAAAATGTTCCGCCACGATTGCGTGGGCGCCTGGCGGTATGGTTGCTGGAGATAAGGGCCGGGGTGTATATCGGCGATACGTCACGTCGTGTGCGGGAAATGATTTGGGAACAAGTTAGCGAGCTAGCAGAGCAGGGCAATGTTGTGATGGCATGGGCAACCAACACAGAATCTGGTTTTGATTTCCAAACGTACGGAACTAATCGGCGTATTCCGGTAGATTGGGATGGGCTGAGACTAGTATCTTTTCAACCTATTGAAAATAAATAGTTTTCAGTTCTTTAAAAATTCAGAATTTGCTGGGAAAAGTTGGTGGATTTTTAGATGGTTAATAATATCTTTAAGATCAATAATGTAGATTAAGAGTGTTCCCCGCGCCAGCGGGGATAAACCGCTCTACATCGAGGTTCGGGAGGGCGACCGCGAGTGTTCCCCGCGCCAGCGGGGATAAACCGCGGGGAGACAGCGAAGATACAACGCTATAATCGTGTTCCCCGCGCCAGCGGGGATAAACCGTACCCGGCCATGCGTTTGTCCAGTACATCCAGGTGTTCCCCGCGCCAGCGGGGATAAACCGAACCGGACGTTGGGTAAACGAGAGGTGGAGTAGTGTTCCCCGCGCCAGCGGGGATAAACCGTTCGAAGAACAGCAATACGGGGAATGGAATACGTGTTCCCCGCGCCAGCGGGGATAAACCGCACTGATATTACAATAATAATGCTTTGCACATGTGTTCCCCGCGCCAGCGGGGATAAACCGTCATGAAATTGACAAAAACTTTATCCCCACTAGTGTTCCCCGCGCCAGCGGGGATAAACCGATTATGCAAATGCGACGGCCGGAGTACTATGCGTGTTCCCCGCGCCAGCGGGGATAAACCGCGTTTGCTTGTCAGTCATGACTCGCCCCCTTGTCGTGTTCCCCGCGCCAGCGGGGATAAACCGCATTCCGGCAATTTGCCAGTCTCTACCATGCAGTGTTCCCCGCGCCAGCGGGGATAAACCGAGATTTTAAATGCTGGAGCGTGCTCATCTGGAGTGTTCCCCGCGCCAGCGGGGATAAACCGCAATTTTTCGCAAATATATTCATCGGTCGGATGTGTTCCCCGCGCCAGCGGGGATAAACCGAAAATAATTCTCAAATAATGCAAGGATTAAGCGTGTTCCCCGCGCCAGCGGGGATAAACCGTTTTGTCGCCGTTTATTGCGAATGCAGTTTGAGTGTTCCCCGCGCCAGCGGGGATAAACCGGGGAAGAAGGTCTTCGAGAAAGTAAATTAAAAGTGTTCCCCGCGCCAGCGGGGATAAACCGCAAAATGATGACATATTAAATCAAGAATTTAAGTGTTCCCCGCGCCAGCGGGGATAAACCGGCGGCGAATCAACTCATAAACCATCGGAATTAGTGTTCCCCGCGCCAGCGGGGATAAACCGTTTTGGCGTTGGCAGACGATGAGCAGTTTCCTGTGTTCCCCGCGCCAGCGGGGATAAACCGTTTACACAAGAATAGAATCATCGGAAGGTGATGTGTTCCCCGCGCCAGCGGGGATAAACCGTAAAATTTATTCATAAACAAAAATTTGAATAAGTGTTCCCCGCGCCAGCGGGGATAAACCGCCACTAGATTAATAAGAACATCACCCATTACAGTGTTCCCCGCGCCAGCGGGGATAAACCGCAATTTATTTAGGCAAGCCACTAGATTAATAAGTGTTCCCCGCGCCAGCGGGGATAAACCGATACAAAAAGATCAGATTTATCATCTGGTAAAGTGTTCCCCGCGCCAGCGGGGATAAACCGTTTATTTCTTTTCTTAATTGCAGCATTTTCAGGTGTTCCCCGCGCCAGCGGGGATAAACCGAAAACAACTCTCCGTCATGTGAAAATACAGGGGTGTTCCCCGCGCCAGCGGGGATAAACCGCATTGCCTATTGAGAAGCGCGGCTAATTACGGGTGTTCCCCGCGCCAGCGGGGATAAACCGAAGAATCGGGAGAATCGGAAGACGAAGAAGAAGTGTTCCCCGCGCCAGCGGGGATAAACCGCTTATCCAAATTTTAAATGCCGGCGAATGGGTGTGTTCCCCGCGCCAGCGGGGATAAACCGTGGTTTATTGGTTTATGGATAAAGAGTTTAGTGCTGTTCCCCGCGCCAGCGGGGATAAACCGGTCGGATTTCGCGAAAGAAATTTGGGCCAAGAATAGTCTTCGCCTATGTAGACAATCCCCTCTTGATCCTGGCCGAAACATCGCCAACTTGCCGACCATGCCGATCTAAAGGGGGACTCAAAGTGCAGGCGAAAGCATGTCACGTTTCGATATGAAGATACTCTTTATGGACGATTTCCCCGTCATTTAACGTATAGATTGCCGCTTCCGCGCTTAAGGTGACAAGCTCTCCTTTCGGGGGGGTTATGCCGGCTTTGCCGACAATGCGCCCACCTTTCTTGACCGAAAGTGTTTCATAGGTAAGGGCGCCTTGGATAACACCATGTTCGAGAACATCGATAGCGCCCGATTCGCAAATTCCGTTTACGGTACCGTCGACGACAAGCTCTTTGCTGATAATGTTGCCCTCAACCGAACCTGTGCGCATTATATTGATAACGCCGTCTTCGGCATGGATATTGCCCTGCACCGTGCCATAGATATCGATTTCTCCAGAAAAAATGATGTTTCCCTCTAGTTGCATATCGGAAGCGATAATTGCTTTTTGGGGAGGAAGGTTATCTTTAGCGTACCCGTTCGGCGCGGACGCTATGGCGTCGTCAGGCGACAGGGTATTATTGCTACCGGCAATTTTTTTCCCGAACATAATCATAACCTTTTGCTGTAAAAAATGGAGGGTAAAAGCGCTGATCGCCAATGCCGCAAAACAGAGGACCAAATAAATATCCGATAGCCACCAATAAACCAATGCAACAGCCCAGCACAGCAGCCCGCAATAAAAGAGAACCTGCCTCATACTGATATGTCTCATTAATGTTTTCGACAGATACCCGAAACAAGATGCTTTCTTGGTTTTCATCTTAAAAAGACAACGGAACTTATCATTTTTCTAAGTTCGTCATACCTCAAGTCAATGCTTTGTCGGCCGCGTCTGCCCGCCCCAGTCACAGCGTTATCGCCGAACCTGGGAACTCACTCTCCTGCCGCGGCGATGCAACGGGAAGCATCTAAAATAAATAATTAATGGAGAAAATGATTAATATAGTTAAAGTCGTTAAATATATTCCTGAGTAAATTTTGCTAAAAACTTAAAATAATCAGACCAGAGACCAGGCTTAATCAAAAATAACGCGTAGAGGAAATTATACGAGACGGTTGTCCGTGCGGCAAATGATTTTACATGGGGATGGGCAGAAGCGCGTTCCGGCGTTGCCGTTGCTAACCAAAACGCTGATATTTTATAGCGCCTGGTATTCCTAACTATTAGCCCGATAAAGATTATTTTTGACAAACAAAACTGACTTTCCAAAAAAAGGATCGACGACTGAACCGTGATGGCGGGATTATTCTCATTCATCTGGTCATATCATGTAGCCCCCTGAGTAGGCCGCGTTTGCCCAGCCGAGTCACCGCGGCGTCTTTGTTCCTGAAAACATCCTGGTTCTCACCGGGCTGCCGTTGGTGGTTTATACCCATCCCCAACGAATTCGTTGCCGGGATGCCCCTCACTGAAGATCGAATAACACTCATCGCGCGGCAAGCGCGGCGGTCTCGCCGGCATTACTCAAAGTGTCGTACCGCAACGCTGGTGATATGATTATTGCCTTCAACCAACAAGTTCATCAAATGGATAAATTGCCGGCGCTGCTCGACACTCAAGGGCGCGAGCAGACGTAGTTGCGCTTCGTGCATCTGCTGGCGGGTTTTTTCCAGTACGCGCCGGCCCTTCAGGGTGATTGCCACGATCTTGCGGCGTTTATCGCTAAAGTGAACCTCACGTCCGAGCCAAAGCTGTTTTTCCAGCAGCTCAATAGCGCCCGCCAGCGTGGTACGATCGACGCCCAGCTCCGCCCCGAGAGCGGTTTGGTCCATATCGCCTCCAGTATCGAGCACGGTGAGCAAGCCATACTGCAACGGCGTGATTTCGCCCGCCAGACATTCATAAAAAATAGCATGATGGATCTGGTTTAAGCGCCGGATAAGAAACCCGGGCCGCTGCCATAACTGCGTGGTATCCAACTCAAATTCCATCATTTGTCATCCTGGTGCGCGCGGCGGTGCTCGTGACCTGAAACGGTGCAAAACAGCGGAACGGTATGATGCTATAGAATATTATATTAAAATTATTCATTATTTTTCAATTTATTACATGATAATTATCAGTATACGGCACATTTATTGCTTTGCCAAGGAGTAGAGAACAAAACTGAAAACAACCGCTCACCCGCAAAGGTAGGACTATGGTCAATTCACCGGCAACATTATCAGTAGGCATTGAAGATAAGATACCGCCAGCCCAGAGGGTAATCTACGCTTTTCAACATCTGCTCGCGCTTACCGGCATCTGGGTCTTTCCGGTGATTATCGGCGGCGCGTTAAACCTGAGCCACGCTCAGACGGGGGCCATGGTACAGGCATGTTTTTTCACCACAGGGATCGTCACGCTGTTACAATCGGGGCGTTTTTTGCGGTTACCTGTCGTACAGGGGCCTACCGCGGCCTTTATGGTGGCGGTGCTCGGCTCCGCCCATACGGTGGGGCTTGGCGTCACCTTCGGTTCGATGTTCGTTGCCGCGTTGATTTTCGCCTGCCTTTCTTTGCCCTTGAAACAGCTTGGGCTTATCGGTCTGCTGGCGCGCTATATCTCGCCTCCGGTGGTATTCGGTAGCCTGCTGGTGATCATCGGCGCGCAATTGGCCAGCATCGGACCCAATGGCTGGTTTGGCACCGCCAGCGGCGGTACGCTGGGCACCAGCGCTTTGGCCGCATTGTTTACGGTGCTGGTGGTGTTGGGCTGTCTGGTGCTGGGACGGCGTCAACTGATCAAACGCGGCGCGCTTTTATGGGGCATTATCGCCGGTACCATTGCGTTTAAATTGATGACCGACTGGCATCTGGCAAGTTTGAGCCAGGCTCCATTGATCGCTCTGCCGGGGGTATTTTCCTTCGGTTTCGGTGTTTCACCGCCAGTGGTATTGCTAATGATGTTGGCCTTTTTGCAAGCTTCCGCCGAGGCGATGGGTATGTACTCACTACTGGCGGATTGGGGGGGCCAAACGCTCACCACCCAGCGTGTCAACCGCGGTTTATTTACGGAATTTCTTGGTTGCGCGGCGGGTGCCGCTGTGGGGGGACTGGGCACGACCTCTTACCCGGAAAACGTCGGCATCATCCGTGTGTCTGGCATCGCCAGCCGCTATGTTACGCTTACGGCGGGCGTTCTCGCGCTGGCGCTCGGCGTCATGCCAAAGGTCGGGCTGCTGTTGGCCAGCCTGCCGGGACCGGTGCTTTCCGCGGCATCCTCGGTGTTGTTCGGTATTATCGCTTTTAGCGGCATTCAGATGTTGGCGCGGGTACATTGGGACGAATATAACCTGGCCGTGGCGGCGCCGGCTTTTATCTTTTCCATGGGTAGCATGTATCTGCCCGCTGACGTATTGTCGCAGTTGCCGGAGGCCGCCAAGGGGATTGTGGCGCAACCCATGATGATGGGGGTTATCCTGCTCATCATATTGAACATATTAATCAATGTGGTAGCACGGGATCGCCGGGACGCCACCCTTAGTGTGGAAGTGGAAAAATAATGAAAAAAGTCACCTGGCCAATTAATGCGCAGCGCACAGCGCTTATTATTGTCGATATGCAAAAAGCTTTCTGCGTTAAAGGTAAGGAGCTTTATGTGCCGGACACGGAGCGCATCGTCGATAAGATAGGCGATTTAAGCGTGTTGATGCGTGAGCGTGGCATGCCGGTGATTTACCTGCGGCATGTGGTGCGCGGTGACGGCAGCGACACTGGCCGGATGCGTGATCTCTATCCCGAGGTGGATGCCTTGCTGGGGCGCGACAACCTCGATATTGACATTATCGAAGCACTCTACCCCCGGCGCGGTGATACTGTGGTGGACAAGCTATTTTACAGCGGTTTCCACAATACCGATCTGGATGCCATTTTGCGCATGAAAGATATCGACACGTTGATTGTTTGCGGCACGGTAACCAATGTGTGTTGCGAAACCACCATTCGCGATGGCGTTCACCGGGAATACAAAATGATCGCCTTAAGCGACGCTTGCGCCGCCATGCCTTACCCTGATATGGGCTTTGGCGGCGTCAGCGCCGCCGAGGTGCAGCGCATTTCGTTAACCGCTATGGCCTATGAGTTCGCCGAGGTGACTGACTCGGCGGATATCATGGGACGGATTCGTCATGCTGGGTAGGTTTCAGAGTCCGTAGCGGCGCATATCCGGCCCTGCGGGCACAATGCCGCTTGGATTGAGCGCTTTGATGGAATAGTAGCCCCGCTTGATATGATCAAGATTGACCGTTTCCCGAATGCCCGGGATTGTCAGGATGCGCTGTACGTAGCGATCGAGACCGGGATATTCCCGCAACTGCCGCTGGTTGCATTTAAATAGCCCGTGGTAGGCCGCGTCGAACCGGATGAGTGTAACAAATAGCCGAACATCGGCCTCGGTTAACTGCCCGCCGCAAAGATAGGACCGCCCGTCGCCGAACCGTTCTTCCAGGCTATCAAGCATGCCGAAAACATCGTTGAATGCTTCCTGATAACTTAACTGGGTGGTGGCGAAGCCTGCCCGGTAAACGCCGTTGTTCAAGCGCGGATAAATCTCGGCGTTTAAAGCATCGATTTCATCGCGTAAAGCCCGTGGGTACAGGTCAAGGCCGCATTTGGCCAAGTCGCCGAATCCATCGTTGAACATACGAAGAATATCGGCTGATTCATTGTTTACGATAGTCGCGGTTTTCTTGTCCCAGAGTACCGGGACTGTCGCGCGTCCGGTGAATGTCGGATCGGCCCGGGTGTAAAGCTGGTGCAACCATTGTGCATGATTTACCGCGTCCCGGTCGGCGCCGGGGAAGTCACCGAACCGCCAACCTTGATCGTACAAAAACGGCTCGACGACGGAGACGCTGACGACCCGTTCGAGTCCTTTCAGCGAACGGGCCATCAGGGTGCGGGATGCCCAGGGGCAAATAAAGGCCACATACAGATGGTAGCGATCCGCTTCGGCTTTGAAGCCGCCTTCGCCGGTGACGCCGGGCGTGCCGTCCGGCGTGATCCAGTGCCGGAAGCTGGATGTCTGGCGGACGAATCCGCCTTTTTCATCAGTAGCCTGAACCGGGTGCCATTCAGTGGTCCATTTACCTTTTACCAGCATCGGTTGTCTCCAATCATTTTTTGATGGGCGTCGGTTTCAGCGCCAACGCGCCATCGCCAGTCAAGGCCAGTACCACCAGTCCCACAATCCAGAAAGCCGGGAATTCCCAACCGCCATTGGGGTTGGTGAAAAAGAAGCCCGCGGCGGCATGGACTGTGAAAATCGCGCCCAAGAGAATGGGGATAAGCAGTACGGCGACCACCCGTGACCATATGCCGAGAATCAGTAATATGGCGCCAATCAGTTCCCAGGCCATGGTGATATAGGCCAGCCCGCCGGGTAAACCCAAAGATACGAAGAATTTAGCGGTGCCGGCCGGCGTGAAGACGAATGCTTTCAGGCCGAAATGCGCCAGAAAGAGGATGCCCAATGCGATGCGCATGACCAAAGCGGCCCAAGGAGCGGTGCGGTTATCAATCATTTTTCTCTCTCTTGTTAAGTGTCGTTGAGAGAAAGATACGCGATTTCCTTAATAATGATTATCCGGTCGAATTGACAATCTTTCATTCCATTTTGGAAATAATTAGAACTCAATATCCCATTCCGGCTTTCTAGCGAACGCCTCCACCAGAAAATCAATAAACGTGCGGGATTTACGCGCCAGATGCTGCGCGGGCGGGTACAAGGCGAAAAGCCCCAGAGGCGGGCTGTCATAATCCCGCAACAGGGCAACCACCTGATGCCGACGTAACGCATCGCCGGCCACAAAGGTCGGTACGCGGGTAATTCCCAACCCGGCGACGGCGGCGCGCAGGCAAGCTTCCGCGTTGGAAAACCGCAGTCGTCCGTTAATCCGGTACAACGCGGTCTTTTCTCTTTCAATGAAATGCCAGTGGAGGGGATCGCGGAAGTTGCTATCAACAATGCAGTCATGCCCGTCCAACTCCCGCCAGTGTCGCGGCGTCCCGTGCGAGGCTAGGTAGTCCTGCGCGGCAACGGTGACGACGCGAATGTCGCATAATCGGCGAGCGATTAGGCTGCTGTCCTCCAGCTTGCCGATCCGGATCGCCAGGTCATAGCCTTCATCAACAATGTTTACCCGTCTGTCCGAGAAGTTGACATCCAGTTCAACCTTCGGGTATTGACGGGCAAATTCCACCATAACCGGCGCCAAACGGGTGGTGCCGAACGTTACCGGCGCTGATATCCGCAGACGGCCGGCGGGGGCGCCGGCGGTATGGCGAACATCCGCATCCAGTGCATCGAAAGCGTCCAGCAACGATTTTACCCGCTCGTAATATGCCTGGCCGACATCGGTGGGCGAGATCGCCCGCGTGGAACGTTTGAACAATTGGGCGCCCAGTTCCCGCTCCAGTCGGGAAACCAGCTTGGAAGCCTGGCTCGCGCTGGTGCCCAGCCGCTCGGCGGCCTGGGCGAAGCTCCCCAGTTCCAGCACCATGACGAACATTCGATCGCAATCCAACCGATCCATCTTTAGCTCTTAGACGTATTGAGGTTATCGGCTCATAGTATCATTCAGAGCAGCGGAAGTGGCCACAACTGTCTCCTGCCGATGGATAGGGCAATGTCTTTTGATGTTGTTCATTAACCGATATGCAATGTGCAGAGAAATGCTACGGCGAGCAGGTGAGGGATGATAAGAACAAGAAATTTTGCTCACCAGAAGCCTTGAGATGGCATGCCAGTCTATTAGGCTACTGAAAAATAGCGTATTTTGGTAAACGGCGTCGGGGTTAAATCACTTTTTTATAATATTATGAAAAATAACGAATTTTTGTTCTTTAACAATGAGGAATTCAAAGAAAAATAATCGGTAGAATTTTTATGGGATAAAAAAATAACTTAAATCAGAAAGATGTATCGAGAGTGTTCCCCGCGCCAGCGGGGATAAACCGGCTATATCACCCGGCAATCACATGACATGTACGTGTTCCCCGCGCCAGCGGGGATAAACCGGATTGGATTCTCTGGGAGAGGTTCATCGGGTGGTGTTCCCCGCGCCAGCGGGGATAAACCGTGCTTTGTCATGATGGGGAATTTACGCTCTACGTGTTCCCCGCGCCAGCGGGGATAAACCGAAACCGCAGACCAACAAACGACCGAGAATTTAGGGTGTGCCCCTTAACTTAACAATCGATTCAAAAATAACCTGATCGCTCCCGGTTTTAGCATACTCAGATAGTTTCTCGCTGTTTTTTCCGAGCGTATAGCAATACGTCGATTTTCTTTTAGGGTGTGTCCCGTAACTATTTTTTGTACAATCAGTTCTATGATTTACCCACAAAAAGTCCTTTAATTTGGCTCGTTACGATTTCCCCGATGAGGCATGGGCCCTGATTTCTCACATGCTGCCACCTGAAAGAGGCTCTTCCAAAGGCGGGCGTCCTTACTTTGCGCTTTGCGCACAGACACGCCATGAATGGCATTTTTTGGGTACTTTGCTCTGGCGCTCCCTGGCGGGATTTACCTGAATGTTATGGTCACTGGAAGACGATTTACAATCGCTTTAATCGGTGGTCTAAAGCGGGAGTAATGAGCAGTATTTTCAAT
>NZ_SZPQ01000032.1 GCF_005217455.1 Martelella alba | reverse complement strand
CATCATAAATAATTTTATTTTATAACAAGGAGTTGTGTTCTTAGCGTACGTTTTCGTTCCATTGGCCCTCAGACCCCATTATCGGTCCCAACGACGATGTGCAAATTCCCCGCGGCTCGGCGAAGACCGATTGGGAAGTGGAACTGGGGGTGGTTATCGGCCGGGGGGGCCGGTATATCGACGAGCGGGACGCGCTGGAGTATGTGGCCGGATATTGCGTGGTCAACGATATTTCCGAGCGGGAATGGCAGATTGAACGCGGCGGCACCTGGGACAAAGGCAAAGGCTGCGACACATTCGGCCCCATCGGCCCCT
This sequence comes from Martelella alba, assembly GCF_005217455.1. GTDB lineage: Bacteria > Pseudomonadota > Gammaproteobacteria > Enterobacterales > Enterobacteriaceae > Acerihabitans. Next base: position 63,067 of record NZ_SZPQ01000032.1, on the reverse strand, counting down.
GGCTGGTGACCGCCGATGAAATACCCGACCCGCAGCGGTTGAGCCTCTGGCTGGAAGTCGATGGCCGGCGTTTCCAGAACGGCAATACCAAGACCATGATCTTCGGCGTGCGGCATATCGTCAGCTATTTGAGCCGTTTTATGAGCCTGCAATCCGGCGATATTATCGCCACGGGCACGCCGCCGGGGGTGGGATTGGGGCATAAACCCCAACCGGTGTTTCTGCGTGCCGGTCAGATCATGCGGCTGGGCGTCGAAGGGTTGGGCGAACAGCGGCTAAAGACCGTGTCGGCCTGATGGCGTCGCTCGACGGCGGACCGCCACCGCCACACACGGCGGTAGCGCCGCGCCCTTGCGTGTCAGTCCAGTATGCAAGGGACGACGACGGCGGATTTTTCCTGCTCGCCGTTTAGCAGGCCGGCCAGTCGGCGGGCCGCCTCCCGGCCGGCGTTCGAATAGCCCAGATCCACCGACAGCGTGTCGGGAAACAGGAATTTCAGCAACGGCGTGTGGCCGATACTGCACATCTGCACCGGCGCGAGATTTTGCTGTTGCAGGAATTTGATCGCGCCCAGGGCGATGGTATCGGTGGCGCAGATAAGCGCCGTGGTTTGGGCATTAATAACCCGTCCCGCCAACCGGTAGCCGCTTTGATAGCTCAGATCGCCCAGCGCCGACGACGGCGTTATCCCCAGCCGGGCACACCCCTGCCGATAGGCGTCATGGCGGAGTCGGCCGGTGGTCTCGTCCACCGGTTCCACCCCGATATAGCCGATATGGCGATGGCCTTGCCGCCATAAGCGCTCCAGCAATAGCGTTACCGCCCCGGCGTCATCGTACCGGACCGAGGTCATCCCGGCGTATTCACGGGCCATAACGACCATTTTGTTCTGCCATTCAGAAAGGACGGCGCTCTGCAATCCATTGAAACCGAATAGAATCGCGCCATCCACATGCCGTTGGCACAAAACGCGCAGATGTTCTTCCACCCGGTTTTGGTTAAGCAGGCTTTCCATTAAAAGCGAATCATAGCCTTGCTCGTAAAGTAACGGCAAAATGGCGCGCACCGCCTGGTTTTCCGATGGCGAATCCAGTCGGGTGACGATAATGCCGATAATCCTATCGCTTTGACCGCGCATCACCTGCGCCGATTTGGACGGGATAAAGCCTTGCTCGCGAATGACTGCCGCAACGCGCTCCCGCGTCTGCGGGCTAACCCGGCTTTCGTTGTTCAGCACCCGTGAAACGGTCGATTTGCCCACGCCGCTCAGCCGGGCGATATCCTTAATGGTCAGTCGGTTTTGTTGAGATGCCATAGCATTTGCAATCAGTGTGAGCCCGGATCGGGGTTTTTGCTCCAGTGTAACACCATAATTTCCGTTGGGCGCCGATTCAACGCAGAAGGGGAGCCTGGCGGCGGCGCCAAGAATATTTCTGTGATCCCGATTAAAAATGGGAACGTTCCCGCTTTTGCGCCGCTTCGTTTGGCGGTACTTTTCCTGCCAGTAAATACCACTGAGCTCCATTACCGAAAGGTCGCCGAATGAAAACAAAGAGTCCCCGTGATATCGATAACCTGGTATCGCTGATAGGCGGCAGGGAAAACATTGCCGCCGTTAGCCACTGTATCACCCGCCTGCGCTTCGTCCTTAACGATCCACGGGCGGCGCAACCGGAAAAAATCGCCCAGTTGCCGATGGTCAAAGGGTGTTTCACCAACGCCGGCCAGTTCCAGGTGGTGATCGGCACCGATGTCGGCGACTGGTATCAGGCGCTGATCGCGACGGCACGGGTCGATGGCGGCGATAAGGAAACCGCCCGGCAGGCCGCGCGCCGTAATATGAGCTGGCACGAACTGGCGATTTCCCATTTCGCCGAAATCTTTTTTCCCTTGTTGCCGGTACTGATTAGCGGCGGCCTGATACTGGGATTCCGTAATGTTATCGGCGACATTCCCTGGTTCGGCGCGCAACCGTTGGCCAAAACCCATCAACTCTGGCAAACGGTGTATGACTTTTTGTGGCTCATCGGCGAGGCGGTCTTTTTTTACCTGCCGGTGGGCATCTGTTGGTCGACAGTGAAAAAAATGGGCGGAACGCCGGCGCTGGGCATCGTCCTGGGGGTGACCCTGGTGTCGCCGCAACTGATGAATGCCTATTTGCTCGGCCAGCAGATGCCGGATGCATGGAATTTCGGGTTGTTCGCCATCGAGAAAGTCGGCTATCAGGCGCAAGTGGTGCCATCGCTGCTGGCCGGCATGGCGCTGGCGATGATTGAAACCCGCCTCAAACGCCTGGTGCCGGATTATCTTTATCTGGTGGTGGTGCCGGTGGCGTCGCTGATATTGGCGGTGTTCCTGGCGCATGCGGTCATCGGTCCCTTCGGCCGCCTGATAGGCGACGGCGTGGCCTGGGCGGTACGGGGCCTGATGACCGGCAATCTCGCGCCGATCGGCGCGGCGCTGTTCGGCTTTCTCTACGCGCCGCTGGTGATCACCGGCATTCATCAAACGACGCTGGCCGTCGATTTGCAGATGGTGCAAAGCATGGGGGGCACGCCGGTCTGGCCGCTGATCGCCTTGTCCAATATCGCCCAGGGCGCGTCGGTACTCGGTATTATTCTGGTTAGCCGCAAGGCCAACGAGCGGGAAGTCTCGGTGCCGGCGGCGATATCGGCATTTCTCGGCGTGACGGAGCCGGCCTTGTACGGCATTAATCTGAAGTACCGCTTTCCCATGCTGTGCGCCATGGCCGGCTCCGCCTGCGCGGGCCTGGTCTGCGGATTGTTCGGCGTGCTGGCCAACGGTATCGGCGTCGGCGGCCTGCCGGGCATCCTGTCCATCCAGCCCCGGTTCTGGGATATCTATGGCGTGGCCATGCTGGTTGCCATTGCGGTGCCGCTGGCGCTGACCTTGGCGATCTACCGGCGTAAAACCAATATGAACGCCCTGCCGGCGGTATGACGCCGACAAGAAAGGATTTTCGGGTTCTCCGGACAGAAGCGGCGGCCGCCGCTCTTTTGTCAGGGATAATGTCAGGGATAACGGTAAAAACAAGATGGATATCGCAATGCACGGCAATTTTATTCCCTGGTGGCGAAACGGCGTCATCTATCAAATTTATCCAAAAAGCTTCCAGGACAGCGCCGGCAAAGGCACGGGCGATTTACCCGGCATCATTCGCCGCTTGGATTACCTGCATTGGCTGGGCGTGGACGCGGTGTGGCTAACGCCGATTTATCTCTCGCCACAGGTGGATAACGGCTACGATATCGCGGACTATTGCGCCATCGATCCGCAATACGGCACCATGGCCGATTTCGAACGGTTGGTGGCCGAAGCCGGGCGACGCAATATCCGCGTGGTGATGGATATGGTGTTGAATCATACTTCCACCCGCCATGCCTGGTTTAGGGCCGCCGAAGATCCCGCCAGCCCCCGGCGCGATTTTTATATCTGGCGTGATGGCGTGAACGGCGGACCGCCCAACAATTGGCAATCCAAATTCGGCGGTTCGGCCTGGCAGTGGCATGCGCCCAGCGGGCAGTACTATTTACATTCCTTTGCGCCTGAACAGGCTGATCTGAATTGGGAAAATCCGCGATTACGCGCCGAATTGAAAAACGTGTGCCGCTTCTGGGCGGACAAGGGCGTGGCGGGGCTGCGTCTGGATGTCATCAATCTGGTTTCCAAGCATCCCGGTTTCCCGGATGATCACCAAGGCGACGGCCGGCGGTTTTACACCGACGGGCCAAACATCCATGAATTTTTGCAGGAGTTCAGCCGCGATGTCTTCCAGCCGCTGGGGCTGATGACCGTCGGCGAAATGTCCTCCACCAGCCTGGCGCATTGCCGGCGATACGCCGCCACGGATGGCAGGGAACTGTCCATGACATTCAATTTTCATCACCTCAAGGTGGATTATCCCGACGGCGAAAAATGGCATCGGGCGCCGGCCGACCGGATTTTGCTCAAACGGATCTTCAACGAATGGCAGCGCGGCATGCATGGGCAGGCCTGGAATGCCTTGTTCTGGTGTAATCATGACCAGCCGCGCATAGTCTCGCGCCTGGGCGCGGAAGGTCCGCTTCGCGAGACGTCGGCCGCGATGCTGGCGCTGGTCTTATACGGTATGCAGGGCACGCCGTTTATCTATCAGGGGGAGGAGATCGGCATGACGAATCCCCATTTCGACCATATCGGCTGTTACCGCGACGTCGAAAGCCTGAATATGTTCGCCGCCTTGCGGAAACAACGGCGCGATGAAGGGGAACTGCTGGCGATCCTGGCCGCCAAATCCCGGGATAACGGTCGTACTCCCATGCAATGGGACGCATCGCGCAACGCGGGATTCACAGAGGGCGAAAGCTGGATTGGCCTAGCGGACAATTACCGGGAAATCAATGTGGCGCGCGCCATGGCGGATCCCGGTTCGGTATTGCATGTTTACCGGCGACTTATCGCTCTGCGCAGGCGATATCCGGTGATTCTCCACGGCGACTATCGCGATTTGGCGCCGGCGCACCCCGTCCTCTGGTGTTATGAGCGCCGTATGGCCGGTCAGCGTTTGCGGGTTATGGCCAACCTTGGTCCACAAACGTTGCCGCTTGCCGAGGATTATCTGGACGGCCGGGCGCGCTGGGCGTGGTTATGCGGCAATTATGACGAACCGACGGCGGAAAACGGCAACATGCTGCGGCCGTTTGAGGCGAACTGGTGGCTGATAAACGAAGAACAGGCCATTGCCTCCGGCATGTCTCTTAATGAAGACACTTAATTATATGTTTTGAAATAAGTTTTACTAACCACTTGAAAAGTGTCGCCGCCAGGTAACGGTACGGTCGAATTTTACTCGACCGGCGCCGCGCGCCAGCGAAGACGGTTTGGGCGGCAAGAAAAAATCGATCAAATTAACGCTATGTTATTCATGGATAATATTCATTTTTGTCACGGGCGGCGCCGGTGTTTATTGTGTCGGCCGGCGCCACGGAAAGACTTGGCACGGCAACTGCAATGATCGTGTTCGTAGATGCTCATTCCTTTGCTTATGTTCGCGTTTACGCCTCATAAATCCCGGAATGACGCAGAGCCAATTGGGGCGCCTATTGGCCAGAGGGTTGATGCATTGTCATCCGACCCGCCGGACAAACCGTTGAGTGAGGCGCCGACTTGATGCCATTATGATTCGACCTTGGACACTTGCCATATCGGCAAGTGTTTTTTTTAGGGTTTCAACGATATCATCAATCCCTCACGGCGCATGCGCGCCGATTCCTCCGGCAAGTGCAATCGATCCAATACATCCGCCAGCCAGGCATAGTCGTGAGGGTCCGGCCGCTGTTTCAATGCCGCGCGCAACGCGTCGGCGGCGGCCTGCCAATCTCCCCGCTGCATCAGCAATTGTCCCAGGGTGCTGTTTAACAGCGGCGTCGCGCCCTGCTGTTTGATCTGCCGGCGCAACACCTTCTCCAATTGCTCAGGATCGCCGGATTTCAGCCGGGGCAACAATAACAACAAGTCGTCGCTTTGCCGATTTTTCAGGCCATTAACGATAATAGCCTGGGCGGTATCATGATCGTTGCATTCGATCAGGTGTTCCGCCAACGCCGCCTGCAAGCGGCTATCGCCGCGCGTTTTACGGCTTTGATTGCGCCACCAGGCATTGAGTCCCTTGCTGCCTTCGTTTTCCATGATCTGATCCATCAGGCCGGTATGACTCCGGTAAGCCAACTCATCAATGGCCGTTTCCTCGTGCAGCCCAATCTTGCGCATGGTCGGCAGAATATCCAACAGGGCCTGCCAGGCGCGGGTACGGATAAATGCTTGCTCGGCCAGTCGCAATACTTCGGGATGCCGCGGCGCGACGGCCAGCAAATGATCGACCCCATGGCGGGCGGCATGGTTTTCATTGCGCGCCAATTGCAGCCGGACCCGGGTGATATCCACCGGCAACTGATCGTCTTCCGCGGTTTCCATGGCGCGCTCAAGATGTTGGTTGGCGCGGATATCGTCGCCCCGTTGCTGCGCCGCCTCGGCGGCCAGCAGGTAATTGACCACTGGCTGATCGGCGTGATCGGCATTGCGGGTCAGCAATTTTTCCACTTGTCGATAATCGCCTTCGGCCAGTTTCATCAGCGCCGCTTTGGTATGAATTCGGGCGCGGTGATTCTTTCGGCCGGCCAGCCAGCGGCGGGCACGGGCTCCAGTACGGAAAACCCGCCGTAAGAGGGCTTCCAGCGCGAGCAAAATGATCAGGGACACGACCAATATCACCACCAATCCCGTGACGCTGGTCTCAATATTGTAATTATCGGTTTGGATCAGCACATAGCCCTGATGGCCGGCTATCATCGGGCCGATGACGATGCCGGCCATCAACAGCACGAACAGCAGCAGTACTTTTACCATGGTCTATTCTCCCTGACTGGCAGGCGCGGCCGGCTGCGCCAGCAAATTGCGTACCCGCGTCTGCATCAGTTTGTCCATGATGGGCTGGCTGGAGAGATGGTCCGGCACATCCAGGGACACGCTTTGCTGGCTCAATGAATCCACTTCAGTGAGAAAAGCGCGGGTAGCGGCGTCGTTGGTGTCGAAATAAGCACGGACCCACGTGGCGACGGTTTCCAGCGACTGCTGGAAGATATCGGTTTGATGGCGCGGCACCGCCTGCGCGGCGATAAGCAGGCGGGAACGGATGTTTTCCCGCAGATAGACATCCTGATTGGGCGCCAGCAGGGGTTCGGCGCCGGTATCCCGACGGCGGATAGTGATAAAGTCATTGAGGAAATTATGCCAGCTTTTGCTGAGATTCTGCCGCCATTGACGCACGGAGCCCGATAACTTGCTGTCGCCATCGCTGTCCATGGGGGCCTCGTCGCTGTCGTTATCCGCCAGACGCAGATTATCCACCTGATTCGCTAACTGGTTTACCTTAAGAATAATGCCGTCGAAATCGATCTGGCTGACCGATGACAAGCTGGCGATGTCATCGGTAATGGCGCGCCGCACCGGCATTAGGCTGGGGTCGTTCATGTCCGCCAGGCTGGCGTCGGCGCTTTTAAGCAACGCGCCGGCAGTGACGATATCCTGATCGCTCCATAATTTACGGCCGGCCAATTTGATCAAAAAGTCCGCCTGCGCCAGCAGCCAGGTATTGGCGTCGGCGCCGGAAATGGTGGCGATTTTATCCTGCAATTCGCCAATCTGCCTGGCCTGGGCGTCGGCCTGTCGCCGCGCGTCATCCAGTGCCTGTTCCTGCCTCCGCAAGGCGGTCTGATATTGCTGCTGCTGTTGCTGCTGGGCCTGCCGCAGTCCGTCCAGACTTGACTGCAATTGTTCGGTGGCGGCGGATTGCGCTTTCTCGCGGCGGGTATCATGGAAATACAGCGCGGCGGCGAGCAGCAGGGCTATGAGTATGGCGACCACCGCCAGTATCATCGCCGTCGTCCCGCGTCGGCCGCCGCCGGAAGGCCGGGACGCCGTTTGTTCCGGACGGTCGGAGACGGCCGCGGCCGCGGCGTTATCCTGCTGAGGTGTTGGAGTACTGTGTTCCGTCATATTGGCCTATCCCATCATTAAATTTTCAAAGCAGCGCGCGCATCAGCGCATCATTATCCGCAGCGTCCGCCACGACGATATCCGTCCAACCCAATTGGCGGGCCAAGGCCCCGATACGCTCGCTTACCACAATCAGTCGACAGCGAAGCAACCAGGCAACACGATAGTAATCAGGTATTAAAGTATAGAGTTGTTGCAACATTTCGCCGCTGGTGGCGATCAAAGTATCGACATCCCGTTGCCGGCATCGTCTGGCCTGCTCCTCGCCGTCATAGGTCACCGGATTGCGCCGGTAGCACTCGCAGTATTCCACCGTCGCCCCCCGTAACCGCAAACGTTCCTCCAGGACTTCCCGGCCGCCGTTGCCGCGCAGGATCATGGCCCGCCGTCCCTGGATGTGTTGCAGCGACGGTAACGCCAGCAGGTGTTCGCTGCTTTCGCCGTCATGGGGAAACTCCACGGCCATTCCGCCCAGGCTATGCCATAGCAGGCCGCTGGAGCGGCCGACCGCATAGTAGTTCAGCGGCGCGGGCCACGCCACCCCTTGCCGGCGCAAGAAATGATGCGCATAGCGCACGGCATACTGGGATACGGCGAATAACATATCCCCCGGCGATAATGCCGCCAACCGGGAAGGTAATAATGCCAGTTCGTCGCCGGGAGAAAACACAATCAAGGGTAAATGCCAGGCGGAAAAACCGCGCGAACGCAATCGTTCGACCAACTGTTCGCCGGCCGGCGAGGGACGGGTCACCAGAATACTCATTGCGGCGGGTTTCCCCGATACACGGCATCCAGGATGACCCGGGCGCCGCTTAGCAGCAGATCTTCCGCCACCGCCTCGCCCAGGGCCGTCCCTTGATCCAGCGGCGCGGAGCCCTCGGCGCGGATCACTTTGCTGCCGTCTGGATACCCCACCAGGGCACGCAACCACAGACGATCGTTACGGATCTCGGCGTAACTGCCGATGGGTACCTGGCATCCGCCATCCAGGCGGGCGTTCATGGCCCGCTCGGCGCCGACCCGGATAGCGGTGTCCGGATGGTGCAGCGGCGCCAGCAAAGCGCGCGTCCGTTCATCGTTTAGGCGGCATTCGACACCCACCGCGCCTTGGCCCACCGCCGGCAGCGATTCCTCCGGTTCCAGCGGCCGGCGAATACGCGCCTCGAGTTCCAGCCGTTTCAGTCCGGCCACCGCCAGTATGGCCGCGTCGAATTCGCCCTGATCCAGCCTGGCGAGACGGGTCCCCACATTACCGCGCAGATCGCGAATGATCACATCCGGTCGACGCTCCCGCAGTTGGCATTGCCGGCGAAGGCTGGACGTGCCCACCACCGCCCCGGCCGGCAGAAATTCCGGACCGGCGTAGCGGGCAGAGACAAATGCGTCGCGCGGATCCTCCCGTCGACAAATGGCGGCCAACCCCAGCCCGTCGGGGAAATTGACGGTCACGTCTTTCAGGGAGTGGACGGCGATATCGGCGCGCTCTTCCAGCAACGCCCGTTCAAGCTCTTTGACGAACAGGCCCTTACCGCCGACTTTCGCCAGCGGTGTATCCAGCATGATGTCGCCGCGGGTTACCATGGGCACCAGGATCACTCGCAGATCCGGATGGCGGCGCATCAATTCGCCTTGAACGTAACGCGCCTGCCATAATGCCAGCGGGCTTTGCCGGGTAGCGATCCTCAACAGGTTGTCTTGCATAGCGTTCGTTACCTTTATTATCATTCATCGCCCATCCTACCACTGATGATAAGGCGCTGTAAGGTATCGGGATCCTGCGATGGAAGCACCGACGCATCCGCCGGCGTTAAGGAATAAAGGGAAGCAGCAGGGAAAAGTGTTATAATTAATGAGTAGCTTAACTTCCTTTACGGTCAAACAGCAAGGTGTTAAATTGATCACGTTTCCAGCAATTGCCGGCCGAACTTTCTTCTATACTCAAAACTCATCCGCTTGGTATTGCGGCGGCAAGTGAGCGACATCTTCGTCGGCAACGGGTAAAAATGCGATCTCCGGCCGGATGCGGGAGAGATTTTTCGGCACCGGGATAATCAGGCGAGACGTCTTGTACTTTTATATCGAGACATTGAAACAGAGACTGGACGCGATCAACCAGTTACGGGTGGATAGGGCGCTGGCGGCCATGGGGCCAGCTTTTCAGCGCGTATACAGTCTGCTGCCAACCTTATTACATTATCATCACCCTATGCTTCCGGGTTACCTCGAAGGTAACGTACCCTGCGGCATATGCTTTTACGCGCCTGATGAAAACCAGACGGCCTGGTTGGCGCAAGCCGCCGGAAAATCCGAGATTCCCCTTGTCACGCCGCCGGCCGGCGAACGGCCCATTACCGGCGTCTACTCCATGGGCAGCACCTCTTCCATTGGCCAGAACGGCAACTCGGATCTTGATGTCTGGGTCTGTCACCAGTCTTGGCTGGACACGACCGAGCGCGCTCAGTTGCAGCGTAAATGCGCCTTGTTGGAAAAATGGGCGGCGGGGCAGGGCGTGGAAGTCAATTTTTTTCTGATCGATGAAAATCGTTTCCGCCGCAACGAAAGCGGTAGCCTCGGCGATGACGATTGCGGCTCCACCCAGCATATCCTGTTGCTGGATGAATTCTACCGCACCGCGGTACGTCTGGCCGGCAAACGGATCTTGTGGAATATGGTGCCGGGCGAGGAAGAGCCGCATTACGACGAATATGTCATGTCGCTCTATGCCCGCGGCGCCTTAACGCCCAATGAGTGGCTGGATCTCGGCGGTCTGGGCACGCTTTCCGCCGAAGAATACTTCGGCGCCAGCCTGTGGCAGCTGTACAAAAGCATCGATTCCCCCTACAAGGCGGTGCTCAAGACTTTACTGCTGGAGGCTTATTCCTGGGAATACCCCCATACCCAGTTGCTGGCCATGAATATCAAGCAGCATCTCCATGACGGCGAGATCGTGTCCTACGGTCTGGATCCTTATTGTATGATGCTCGAACGGGTTACCCGTTATCTGACCCAGATAAATGACATGACCCGGTTGGATCTGGTTCGGCGATGTTTTTACCTCAAGGTGTGCGAGAAACTCTCGGCGGCGGCGCCGTCAAGCGTGGTCTGGCGGCGGGAAATCCTCAGCCAGCAGGTCAAGGAGTGGGGATGGGACGCCGCGCGGCTGGCCATGCTGGATGATCGGGCCAACTGGAAAATCGCTCAAGTGCGCGAAGCGCACAACGAGTTGCTTGACGCCATGATGCAAAGTTACCGCAACCTGATCCGGTTCGCGCGACGCAATAACCTGAGCGTCAGCGCCAGCCCACAGGACATCGGCGTGTTGACCCGTAAGCTTTACGCGGCGTTTGAAGCGCTGCCGGGCAAAGTGACCCTGATCAATCCGCAAATCTCTCCCGATTTATCCGAACCGCATCTGACGTTTATCCATGTCCCGCAGGGGCGCGCCAACCGGGCCGGCTGGTATTTGTACAATCAATCGCCGTCCATGGATTCCATCATCAGCCATCAGCCGTTGGAATATAACCGCTATCTGAGCAAGCTGGTGGCCTGGTCGTGGTTCAACGGTCTACTAACCGGCAAAACCCAATTGCACGTGAAAGGCAGCGATGTTTGCGATGTCGGCCGGTTGCAGGAACTGGTGGCGGATGTCTCGCGCACCTTCCCGTTGCGGGTGCCGGCGCCGACGCCCAAGGCCCTGTACAGTCCGTGCGAAATTCGCCATCTGGCCATCATTGTCAATCTGGAGCACGATCCGACCGCGGTTTTCCGTAACCAGGTGGTGCATTTCGATTTCCGTAAACTGGATGTCTTCAGTTTTGGCCAGCAGCAGGAATGTCTGGTGGGCAGTATCGATCTGCTGTACCGCAACTCATGGAACGAAGTGCGCACCTTGCATTTCAGCGGCGAGCAAGCGGTACTGGAAGCGCTGAAAACCATACTCGGCAAAATGCATCAGGACGCCGCTCCCCCGGATACGGTGGAAGTGTTCTGCTACAGCCAGCATTTGCGCGGCTTGATTCGCACCCGGGTACAACAACTGGTGTCGGAATGCATCGAGCTGCGACTTTCCAGTACCCGCCAGGACCCGGCACGTTTCAAGGCGGTGCGGGTGGCCGGCCAGACATGGGGGCTGTTCTTCGAACGCTTGAGCGTATCGGCGCAGAAACTGGAAAACGCCATTGAATTTTACGGCGCCATTTCCAATAACAAACTGCACGGCCTCTCCATTCAAATGGAAACCGACAAGGTGCATCTGCCGCCGGTGGTGGACGGTTTCGCCAGTGAGGGCATCATCCAGTTCTTCTTTGAGGACAGCGCCGACGATCAGGGTTTCAATATCTATATCCTTGACGAGTCCAACCGGGTCGAGGCCTATCATCATTGCGAAGGCAGCAAGGAAGAACTGGTACGCGACGTCAGCCGCTTCTATTCATCTTCCCACGATCGTTTCACTTACGGCTCAAGCTTTATCAATTTCAACCTGCCGCAGTTTTATCAGATCGTGCAGTTGGATGGGCGCATCCAAGTGGTGCCATTTCGCAATAGCGTCCTGCCGCATCTGTGCGAACCCTCCTATGATCATGATGCGTCCCAGCAGCAGGCCAGCTCCAGCTAGCGCGCCGCGTCCTTGAGAATGAAACTTTCGCCGGCCTGGGCGCTGCATGACCGGGAAAACAGCGCGGCGAAAGTCTCGCCGCTGCGATCGCAGCGCCAGTCGTTGTCCCGGTAATCAAAGTGATAGCCGCCGGTTTTGGTGGCCAGCCATATCTGGTGCAAGGGTTCTTGGCGGTTGATCACCATGCTGCTGCCGTTCTCAAAGGTCAATTTCATCACCCCGCCGTCGGTTTCATAATCGATGTCACTGTCTCCCCGCCAGGCATCCAGCGCATCTTCAATGCCGCGCATCAACCCGTCGGCCAGTTGGTGGAACTCAGTATCGTTCATATCGATTCCTATTGCTTTTCAAGACTCAACTGCGATTATATACCCTAAATACGTCGCGTTGCGTCGCGACGGCGGTAAACGGCGCCCTCGTCCGGAACGGCTGCGAACCGCCAACAAACAGGCAACGTGGACGTTGACGGGCAGTGAAGCCAGAGTACACGAATGACAGGTAATTAATCGGATGAAAAGTCAATTGCGCCCTATTTTGCTGGCGTTGTTAATCATGGGATTGTATGGATGCGGGTTAAAAGGGCCGCTTTATTTTCCGCCGCCGGCAAAAAACGCCCCCGATAACCATAAAACCACCTTGACGAGTTCGGATACCTCCTCGCAATCGCCGGTGCAAGCGGCGAACCCCGGCAGTGATTCGCGTCATTCTGCCGACAGCGTGGTGCCATAAGCGGTATCGGTCGCATCGGGCTTGCAGACGCGCTATGCTGCGTCTAGAGTCAGTCAGCGGAGCGAAATATGCAGTTTTCCAAAATGCACGGCCTGGGAAACGACTTTATGGTTGTTGACGCCGTGACGCAAAATGTCTATTTTTCGCCGGAGTTGATCCGGCGTCTGGCGGATCGTCATTGCGGCGTCGGGTTTGATCAGTTGCTGGTGGTGGAACCGCCCTATGATCCCGAACTGGATTTTCATTACCGCATTTTCAATGCCGACGGCAGCGAAGTGGCTCAATGCGGCAATGGCGCCCGGTGTTTCGCGCGTTTCGTGCGGATGAAAAATCTCACCAATAAACGGGAGATCCATGTCAGCACCCAGACCGGGCGGATGGTGTTGACGGTGACCGATGATGATCTGGTGCGGGTGAACATGGGCGAGCCGAATTTTGAACCGGCGGAAGTGCCTTTCCGCGCCGGCAAGGCGGAAAAAACCTACATTATGCGGGTTGCGGAGCAAACGGTGCTGTGCGGCGTGGTGTCCATGGGCAATCCCCATTGCGTCATACAGGTGGAGGACGCCGCTCTGGCGCCGGTGGCGTCCCTCGGCCCGTTGCTGGAAAACCATGAACGTTTCCCGGAGCGGGCCAATATCGGTTTTATGCAGGTCATCGACCGGGGCAATATCCGCCTGCGGGTCTTCGAGCGGGGGGCTGGCGAAACGCAGGCCTGCGGCAGCGGCGCTTGCGCCGCTGTGGCCGTGGGCATTTCCCAGGCGCTTTTGGAAAATCAGGTCGCGGTGGAATTGACCGGCGGTAAACTGGACATCGATTGGAAGGGCCCGGGCCATCCCCTTTATATGACGGGTCCGGCCGCGCATATCTACGACGGGTTTATTCATTTATGAAAAACATGGAGGAGCAGGACGAGGCCGCCGCGGCGCTGGATGACAGCGCGGTTGCGCAATACCTGTTGCAAAATCCCGATTTTTTCATCCGCAACGCCTTTCAGGTCGAACGCATGCGGGTGCCCCATGTCAACCGGGGCAGCGTTTCCCTGCTGGAATGGCAGATAGCCCGCCAGCGCCAGCATATTGCGCAGCTTGAGGATGAAATTGGCCGGCTGATTGAGCAGGCGGGCGCCAACGAAAAACTGTTCGGCAGCCTGCTGGATCTCCAGACCGATTTGGCCACCGCCGGCAGCCTCCAGGAGTTGCTTTACCGGTTGCAGCGCTGGGCGCGCGGGCTTGGTTTGTCCGGCGCCCATGTTCGACTGTTCGCCGACCAATGGCTTATCGGCGCGCCGTCGGATTTCACCCATCTCGGCCTGTCCCGCACCGCCTTTGAACCGTTGCGTATCCAACGTTTCGGCCGCGGCAGTCATTATCTGGGCACCTTGAACGGGCCCGAGCTGCTGCTAATGCTGCCGCAGGCCCGGCAAGTGGGCTCGGTGGCCATGTCGCTGATCGGCGAGCGGGGCGATCTCGGCCTGGTGATATTCACCAGCCGCGACAGCCAGCATTATCATGCCGGCATGGGCACGGTACTGTTGCAACAACTCGCCGTCCTGTTACCCGGCCTGCTGGTCCGCTGGGTTTCACGCCCATGACCGTCGCCGGCCGTTCGCCGCTGTGGCCGCCGGCCGAGGCCTTTTTGCGCTACCTGCGGGTGGAGCGGCGGCTCAGTCCGCTAACCCATGATAACTATGCCCGCCAGCTGACAGCGTTGATCGGCATGGCCGACGATTTGGCTATCAAAAGCTGGGAACAACTGGACGTCACGCATGTCCGGGCGATGACCGTCCGTAGCAAGCGGCAGGGATTACAGTCGGCCAGTCTGGCGCTCCGGCTGTCGGCCCTGCGCAGTTTTCTCGATTATCTGGTGGAGCGGGGCGCCTTGCCGGCCAATCCGGCCAAGGGCGTACCGGCGCCGCGCGGCAACCGTCATCTGCCGAAAAATATGGATGTGGACGAGGTGAATCGCCTGCTGGAGATCACTCCGCGGGATTCATTGGCCGTGCGCGATCGCGCCATGCTGGAACTGATGTATGGCGATGGGCTGAGGTTGGCGGAAATGGTTGGTCTGGATTGCGGCCAACTGGATCTGGCGTCCGCCGAAGTCCGGGTAACCGGCAAAGGCGGCAAAGCGCGCAAACTGCCCCTGGGAAGTACCGCTATCGTCTGGTTGCGCCGGTGGTTGGCCGTGCGCGAAAGTTTCTCCCCCGAGGATAACGCGGTTTTCGTGGCGAAATCCGGCCGGCGGATCTCAATGCGCAACGTGCAGAAACGGTTTGCCGAATGGGGGGTGAAACAAGGGGTTGAAAGCCATGTCCATCCGCATAAACTGCGCCATTCCTTCGCTACTCATCTGCTGGAATCCAGCGGCGATCTGCGGGCCGTGCAGGAATTGCTGGGGCATGCCAACCTCTCCACCACCCAAATTTACACCCACCTGGATTTTCAGCATCTGGCCGAGGTGTACGACGCCGCGCATCCCCGGGCCAAACGAGGAAAACCCTGATGCTTTTCTACCGTCCTTTACGGCCGCTCAAGGCGATAACCTTCGATCTGGACGATACCTTGTACGATAACCGCCCGGTCATTGCCCGGACCGAAGAGGAATCGCTGCGCTTCCTGCAAAGCTATCACCCGGCACTGAGGACATTGGATGCCGGTTATTACCGCCGAATCCGGGTGGCGCTGCGCGAGCGGGAACCGGATATTTATCATGATGTTACCCGCTGGCGCTGGCGGGCGCTGCAACAGGCCATGCGTGACCAGGGCCTGGGGGAAACCGAATCGCGGGACGGCGCCGATGCCGCCATGGCCCACTTCGCCCGCTGGCGCAGCGCCATCAGCGTACCCGAAGCCACCCACCGCACGCTGCGCGCCTTAAGCGAGCGCTGGCCGCTGGCGGCCATTACCAACGGCAATGCTTCGCCGGCGGCCTGCGGGCTGGCGCGGTATTTCCAGTTCGTCCTGCGGGCCGGGCCGGACGGACGGGCGAAACCGTTTCGCGACATGTATCACCGGGCGGCGGCGAAACTGGGCGTGTCGCCACGGCACGTCCTGCATGTGGGGGATGATCTGTCCGCCGATATCAATGGCGCCGTCGCCAGCGGCATGCAGGCCTGCTGGATTAACGATCGCGGCGGCGATTTCGGCCGGGCCCCCGATGCCCGCCTGCTGCCGCACCTGGAAATTCCGCGGTTGGAATCGCTGCTGTCCTTGCTATAATGGACGCGCGGCTGTATAAAAAAACAGTTATTCCCTTGCCGGGCGTTTGTCGTCCGCGTTATGACGCCGCCGCCGAAACGGCAATCTTCTTGGGTAAAAAGTCTTTATGGATGTCTCTGAATTACTTGCCAGCCTAAACGATAAACAGCGTGAAGCCGTAGCGGCCCCCCTTGGCAATCTTCTGGTCCTGGCCGGCGCGGGCAGCGGTAAAACCCGGGTGCTGGTGCACCGTATCGCCTGGCTGCTGGCGGTGGAAAACAGTTCTCCCTACTCGGTTTTGGCGGTGACATTCACCAATAAGGCGGCGTTGGAAATGCGCCACCGCATAGAGCATCTCATCGGCGCCAGTCAGGGCGGCATGTGGATTGGGACGTTTCACGGTCTGGCGCACCGCCTGCTGCGCGCCCACTATATGGACGCCGGGCTGCCGCAGGATTTTCAGATCCTTGACAGCGAGGATCAGTTGCGGCTGCTCAAACGCATCATCCGAGCGCTGAATCTGGATGATAAACAGTGGCCTCCCCGCCAGGCCATGTGGTATATCGGCGGCAAAAAAGACGAAGGCTTGCGGCCGCAGCATGTTGAAACCTACGGCAATCCGGTCGAAGGCACTTGGCTGCGCATTTATCAAGCCTACCAGGAAGCCTGCGATCGCGCCGGGCTGGTGGATTTCGCCGAACTGCTGCTGCGCGCGCATGAACTCTGGCTGAACAAACCGCAGATTTTGCGGCATTACCGCGATCGCTTCCGCCATATTCTGGTGGACGAGTTTCAGGATACCAACCGGATCCAGTATGCATGGATCCGGCTCCTGGCGGGCGATGAGAGCAACGTTATGATAGTCGGCGACGACGATCAGTCGATTTATGGCTGGCGGGGCGCCCAGGTGGAGAATATCCAGCGCTTCCTCGAGGATTTTCCCGGCGCGCAAACTGTCCGGCTGGAGCAGAATTACCGCTCCACCGGCAATATCCTGGCGGCGGCCAACGCGCTTATCGCCCATAATGGCGGCCGGCTGGGGAAAAATCTCTGGACCGACGGCGCCGAAGGGGAGCCCATCGCCGTGTATTGCGCGTTCAACGAGCTTGATGAGGCGCGCTTTGTGGTCAGCCGCATCAAAAACTGGCAGGAAGAAGGCGGCGCGCTGAGCGAATGCGCCATCCTTTACCGCAGCAATGCCCAGTCGCGGGTGCTGGAAGAAGCCCTGCTGCAAGGACCAATGCCTTACCGAATCTATGGCGGCCAGCGTTTCTTTGAACGGCAGGAAATCAAGGACGCCCTGGCCTATCTGCGCCTTATCGCCAATCGCAACGACGACGCGGCGTTTGAACGGGTTGTCAATACCCCGACTCGCGGTATCGGCGATCGCACGCTGGACGTGGTCCGGCAAGCCGCACGGGATCGGCAAAAAACGCTCTGGCAGTCCGCCGGCGAACTGCTTGGCGAGCGGGCGCTGGCGGGGCGCGCCGCCACGGCCATGCAGCGGTTTATCGAGCTGGTGGACGCTCTGGCGGAGGAAACCGCCGATCTGCCCTTGCACGTGCAAACCGACCGGGTGATCAAAAATTCCGGCCTGTGGCTGATGTACGAACAGGAAAAAGGAGAGAAAGGCCAGGCGCGCATTGAAAACCTGGAGGAACTGGTGACCGCCACCCGCCAGTACAGCTATCAGGAAGAAGACGAAGACTTGCTGCCGTTGCAGGCTTTTTTATCCCATGCCGCGCTGGAAGCCGGCGAGGGGCAAGCGGACGCCTACCAGGACGCGGTGCAATTAATGACGTTGCATTCCGCCAAGGGCCTGGAATTCCGGCAAGTTTTCATCGTCGGGATGGAAGAGGGCATGTTTCCCAGCCAGATGTCCCTCGATGAAGGCGGCCGACTGGAGGAAGAGCGCCGGCTGGCGTATGTCGGCGTTACCCGCGCCATGGAAAAGCTGACCATCACGTTCGCCGAGACCCGGCGCCTGTACGGCAAAGAGGCATTTCACCGGCCGTCGCGTTTTGTCGGGGAATTGCCGCAGGAATGCATAGAGGAAGTCCGGTTGCGGGCCAGCGTCACGCGGCCGGTAAACCGCCAGCGCCTCGGGGCGCCGCTCAGTCAAAATGAAAGCGGGTTTAAACTGGGCCAGCGGGTTCGCCATCCCAAATTCGGCGAGGGTACCGTGATTAATCTGGAAGGCGAGGGCGAACACAGCCGGTTGCAGATCGCCTTCCAGGGCCAGGGTATCAAATGGCTGGTAGCGGCCTACGCCCGACTGGAAACGGTATAGCCGTGGCTCGCGCCGCCAGGTCCGCGCGGCGGCCGAACGCGGGGTACGTAAAATAATCGATTGTTGCCTTCTTGCGTATTGACAGCCTTTTTCATATCGGCGTAACATGCGCGCACTATCATTATGAGAGGACTACGCCTTGGACGCCCCCAGTAGATACTGGCTCGACATTCTGTTTATCAGATTCCGCTAAGGCTATCTCCTATGCTGATGGCCTTGATGGTTATCAGCGACCCGCACCACTGTGTCGCTCCGAGTCGGATCTTTGACGGTCTGAAACGTGCCGGTGACATTTTCACCCCCGATTTCAACGATCTAATGCGTTTCCCATTTGACATCGCTAAGGAAGCCACGGCGTATGCTTAACGCATTCAAATTGGATCATAACCGCTTATCCCGTCTCGAACTGGATGAAAGCGCGACCTTAACCAGTTCCGTCTGGGTGGATTTGATTGAGCCGGAGGAAGGGGAGCGCGAGAAAGTCCAGCATGAGCTGGGCCAAGGCCTGGCAACCCGGCTCGAGCTGGAGGATATCGAGGCGTCGGCCCGTTTCTTCGAAGATGAGGATGGGCTGCATATCCACTCGTTCTTTTTTTATGAAGACGCCGAGGATCACGCCGGCAATGCCACGGTGGCGTTCACCATCCGCGACGGCCGCCTGTTCACCCTGCGCGAGCGCGAGCTGCCGGCGTTTCGGCTCTACCGCATGCGCGCCCGCAGCCAGACCCTGACCGATGGCAACGCCTATGAATTGCTGCTGGATTTGTTCGAAACCAAAATCGAGCAATTGGCCGATGAAATTGAAAATATCTACAGCGATCTGGAAGCCCTGAGCCTGGTTATCATGGAAGGGCAGCAAGGTGATGAATACGACGAGGCCCTGTCTACTCTGGCGGAGCTGGAAGATGTGGGCTGGAAGGTCCGGCTGTGCCTGATGGATACCCAGCGGGCCTTAAATTTTCTGGTGCGCAAGGCCCGCCTGCCGTCTGGGCAACTTGAGCAGGCGCGTGAAATTCTGCGCGACATCGAATCCCTGCTGCCCCATAACGAGTCGCTGTTCCAAAAAGTCAACTTTCTGATGCAGGCGGCCATGGGTTTCATCAATATCGAACAAAACCGCATCATCAAGATTTTCTCGGTGGTGTCGGTGGTCTTCCTGCCGCCGACCCTGGTGGCGTCGAGCTATGGGATGAACTTCGAATTTATGCCAGAACTCAAATGGTCGTTTGGTTATCCGGCGGCCATCGGCTTGATGATTTTGGCGGGTTTGGCGCCTTACCTGTATTTCAAACGCAAAAACTGGCTATAGCGCCTTCTGCGGCGCCGACCGCCTGTCGCGGCCCAAACCGGCGACGGACGATTCGGCGCCCATCATCTCCCCCGGCAGGCCGCTGACCTTTCGTGAAAAATTCGCTAATCATTTGTACGATAATTGCTTACCGCAAGCCTCGACTATGCTAAAACGGGGTGTCCCGTAGCTAATGAATCATCGCCAATGAAATCCTTGCCGTTGCCCGTCCAATGGATATTATTGATTGTGTTGTCCCTGCTGTTGGGGACGGCATTGCTTTTGTATCATCTGCCGGCCGCGCTACTCATGGGGCCTATGCTGGTTGCCGTAACAATGGGATTGGGCGGCGCGACGGTCCGGGTTTCGCCGAAGATTTTCATCGGCTGCCAGGCGGTGCTCGGCTGTATGATCGCTTTGATGCTGTCTCCTTCCATCCTGGGTATCTTGCTGTCGTACTGGTGGCTGGTAATCGTGGTGGTCATGATGACGCTGCTGGCCAGCGGCCTGTCGGGTTTCCTGCTGGTGAAATTCAGCCATCTGCCTGGTCCAACCGGCGCCTGGGGATCGTCGCCGGGCGGGGCCTCGGCCATGGTCGCCATGTCGGGGGAATTCGGCGCCGACGTCAGACTGGTGGCGTTCATGCAGTATTTGCGGGTGCTCTTTGTCGCCGCCGCCGCCGCGATTGTCGCCCATCGCTACATGGGCGGCCAGAACGGCGCGGCGGCGCCCATTGATTGGTTCCCGACACTGAACCTGCGCTTCGTCGCGACGCTGGTCATTGCCGCGGCGGGCGCATGGCTGGGCCGGAAACTGCGCATTCCGGCCGGCGCTTTGCTGGTGCCGATGATTATCGGCGCCGTCCTGCACATAACCGGCACGTTGACCCTGCTGGTGCCGGAATGGCTGCTGGCGCTCGCTTATGCGTTTATCGGCTGGAGCGTTGGGCTACGCTTTACGCCGACCATCGTGTCGCTGGCCTTCAAAACCCTACCGCAGATGGTGGCCTCCATCATCGGCCTTATTTTGCTGTGCGGCGTGATGGCCTGGCTGTTGACCCTGATGTTGCCGGTGGACATGCTGACCGCCTATCTGGCCACCAGCCCGGGTGGGCTGGATACCGTGGCGATTATCGCCGCCGGCAGTCATGCCGACATCGGTTTCGTCATGGCCCTGCAAAGTCTCAGACTGCTGTCCATCCTGGTATTGGGGCCGGGCATCGCCCGGTTTATTTCACGCAACGCCCACGCGCGAATGACGTGATTGGCGTTGCCGGACGACGGCGTCGCCGATAAACACCGCCAACGCCAGCCAGATGAAACCGAACGTGTACAATTTGTCTTCGGTCAGGGTCTCGCCATAGCAAAACACCGCCAGTAAAAACATCAGCGTCGGCCCCAAATACTGGAAAAAACCCAGGGTGGATAAACGCAGATGGTTGGCGGCGCCGGCGAACAACAACAGAGGCACCGTGGTGATGACGCCGGCCGAGACCAGCCACAGGTTCAAGCCAAGGCTATTGTCGGCAAGATGGCTGGTGGGGCTATCGGCCAGCACAAACAGATACCAGGCGCCGGCCGGCAGCAGCCACAGCGTTTCAATCAGCATGCCGACTTGCGGGTCGATACCCAGTTTTTTGCGCAGCAAGCCGTAAAACGCGAAGCTGAGAGCCAGGCCGAGGGCAATGACCGGCAAGGACCCGAACTTCCACAGTTGCAGCAGGACCCCACAGCAGGCGAGCGCCACCGCCAGCCATTGCGCCTTGCGAAAACGCTCGCGGAAAAACACCATTCCCAGCAGGATATTCACCAGCGGATTGATAAAATAGCCCAGGCTGGCTTCCAGCATATGATGATGATTGACCGCCCAGATATACAACAGCCAATTGCCGCCCACCAGCAGCGATGTCAGCCCCAGCGTCAGCAAGGTTTGGCCCCGGCGACAGACCTGGCCGACCTGCCGCCACTTTCCGCAAATCGTCAATAATGCCGCCATGAAGAAGACCGACCAGACGATACGGTGAGTGAGAATCTCGGTGGCGGGCACCTGCTGGATGTGTTTGAAATAGGCCGGAGCCAATCCCCAAATGAGATAGGCGCCCAGCGCACATAGCACGCCGCGGCGCGTAGACGTTTTTTGCATATTGAAGCCTGGTCAATCCCTGGATCCGACCGATAGCCAATACCGGTCCGGACAAGATGGAAGTCGTCGCGATTACCCCCGCCGCTGTTGGGGCGAGCCGCCCGGCGCGCCGGGCAGGCCTTTGCTTTTATCCCACCAGATAGGTGGCGACCGCGCTGGCAATATGATGATCTTGGTCGTTGTGCAATTCAACCCGGGCGACGGAAATTTTATTGCCGCCGCGCAATAGCCGACCGGTGGCGGTAAAGGCGCCGCCCCGGCCGGGCCGCAGGTAATCGACCCGAAGATCGATGGTGCCCATCTTGGCCAGCCGGCGGCGCAGGTCCTGCTCGATCAGCGTCTCTTGGCGCAGCAGCGCGCTGGTCACGCACACCAGCCCGGCGGCGACGTCCAAAACCGCCGCGATAACCCCGCCATGCAGAATATGTTCCATAACGTTGCCGATCAATTTCTTATCCAGCGAAAAGTCCAACTGGACAAACTCCTCTTCATGGCGGGTCAGCTCCAGGCCCAATTCGCGATTAAACGGCATGTGGTAGATGAAAATCTCGCTTATCAGGCGACGGGCATCCTCTCCGCCCAGGGGCATAACAGACATGATGATGTTCCAGGCAAAATGACCCTGCGGGCCGACGTTAACATTGTGTTTATACTATGCTTACAAAATGTAAATTTCCAGGGTTGTTTGCCCTCCCCGCCAGGATAGCGGCGCACGGCTGGCCGAC
The DNA here is from genome assembly GCF_005217455.1 of Martelella alba. GTDB lineage: Bacteria > Pseudomonadota > Gammaproteobacteria > Enterobacterales > Enterobacteriaceae > Acerihabitans. The sequence goes on along the minus strand of NZ_SZPQ01000032.1, from coordinate 40,521 downwards.
GCAAAACGCTTTGCCATCCGGCGTTCCACGGCGTTCGTCAGCAAAGACGGTCTGGCGTGATAATTAAGAGTAATTCGTTAAAAAAAGTAGTTGATTGTATGTAAAATAATTTAATTTCATATACTTTGCATTGCGCTCAGGAGAACATCTATGCGTAGGCTTTTGGGGACCGCAGTACTTTTATGGGGATCATCGACAGCAGTTCATGCACAAGACGCCACCGAACAGACAATTCATGATTCGTTGCCGGTCAGGGGCAGTATCATCGCCAACCTGCTGCAAGAGCATGATAATCCGTTTACGCTTTACCCTTATGAAAGCAATTACCTGCTTTATACCTATACTGATAGCATTAATAAACAGGCTATTAAATCCTACGACTGGTCGGATCATGCCCGTAAGGACGAGATCAAGTTTCAACTGAGCCTGGCATTCCCCATTTGGCGGGGCATCGCTGGCGACAATTCGGTTTTGGCCGCCTCCTATACACAGGATTCCTGGTGGCAGGCTTCCAATACCGATGAATCTTCCCCTTTTCGTGAAACCAATTATGAACCGCAACTGTTCGTCGGCTGGGCCACCGACTATGCCTTCGCCGGCTGGACCCTGCGCGATGTGGAAGTGGGGGTGAATCATCAATCCAATGGCAAGGCCGATCCCACTTCCCGTAGCTGGGATCGCGCCTATGCCCGGCTGATGGCGCAAAACGGCAATTGGCAGATTGAATTAAAACCATGGGCCCGTTTCGGCGACAAAGACGATAATCCGGATATCACCAAATACCTGGGTTTTTATCGATTACGCATCGGTTATGCCTGGGGACCCAGCGTCTTTAGCCTGGAAAGCCGCTACAACTGGAACAGCGGCTACGGTAGCGCGCAACTGGGCTGGAGTTATCCCCTGACCAGCCATGTCCGTTTCTACACGCAGCTTTTCAGTGGTTACGGCGAGTCGCTGATCGATTATAATCACAAACAGACCCGCGTCGGGGTGGGCATCATGCTCAATGATTTGATGTAATGGGTTGCGGTTTTGCCGGCGGACGCTGAAAATAGCGGGGTCGCAAATAAAAACAATGGGGATGGTGTGTCTACGGCGCTAGTGTTGGATAGGGAAGCGCTTGCCTTGCAAATATTGCATGATACCTTTGGCTATCAGCAATTCCGGCCGGGCCAGCAGGCGTTAATCAATGCCGTGATAAGCGGTCGGGACTGCCTGGCGGTCATGCCCACCGGCGGCGGCAAATCCCTATGCTACCAGATTCCGGCCCTGGTGGCGGAAGGGTTGACGCTGGTGGTCTCGCCGCTGATTTCCCTGATGAAAGACCAGGTCGACCAGTTGCTGGCTTACGGCGTGCCCGCCGCCTGCCTCAATTCCTCACAGACCCGCGAGCAGCAACATGAGATCATCGCCGCCTGTCGCGAAGGCCGGCTCAAGTTGCTCTATATCGCGCCGGAACGCTTGATGATGGACAATATGCTTGACCAGCTATCGTCCTGGCGCCTGGCAATGATTGCGGTGGACGAAGCCCACTGCATTTCCCAATGGGGTCACGATTTTCGTCCGGAATACCGGGCATTGGGCCAGGTCAAAGGGCATTTTCCCCATATTCCGTTTATCGCCCTGACCGCCACGGCGGACGACGCCACCCGGCGGGATATCGTCCGCCTGCTTGCGCTGCGCGATCCACTGATCCAAGTCAGCAGTTTCGATCGCCCCAATATACGCTATACCCTGGTGGAGAAGTACAAGCCTATTGAACAGCTCTGGCATTTCGTGCAAGGACAGCGCGGCAAAGGCGGCATCATTTATTGCAACAGCCGCTCGCGGGTGGAGGACATCAGCGCGCGGTTGCAAAGCAAGGGAATCAGCGCCGATGCCTACCACGCCGGCCTGAGCAACGAACGGCGCGCGCAGGTGCAAGAGGCTTTCCAGCGGGACGATTTGCAGGTCGTGGTGGCGACCGTCGCTTTCGGCATGGGTATTAATAAACCCAATGTGCGTTTTGTGCTGCATTATGATATTCCGCGCAACATCGAATCCTATTATCAGGAAACCGGCCGTGCCGGCCGTGATGGTCTACCGGCGGAAGCAGTGTTGTTTTATGATCCGGCGGACATGGCCTGGTTGCGTCGCTGTCTGGAGGAAAAGCCCGCCGGCGAACAATTGGAAATTGAACGGCACAAGCTTAACGCCATGGGCGCTTTCGCCGAGGCGCAGACCTGTCGCCGGCTGGTGCTTTTGAACTATTTCGGTGAAAATCGCCAACAGCCTTGCGGCAATTGCGATATCTGCCTGGATCCGCCCAAGCGGTACGATGGGCTGGAGGACGCGCGCAAAGCGTTATCTTGCGTTTACCGGGTCGGGCAGCGTTTCGGCATGGGCTATGTCGTTGATGTGCTGCGGGGCGCCAATAGTCAGCGAATAAGGGAATATGCCCATGATAAGCTGCCGGTTTACGGTATCGGCCGCGATCGTTCCCAGGAGCATTGGGTCAGCGTGCTGCGCCAATTGATTCATTTAGGCTTTATTAGTCAAAATATCGCCCGGCATTCGGCATTGCAATTGACCGAATCCGCCCGGCCGGTGCTGCGCGGCGAAGCGCCGTTAATGCTGGCCCAGCCAAGAGTGGCGAACCTCAAGACCCGCAGCGCGCCCAAGACCTATGGCGGCAATTATGACCGGCAACTGTTCGCCAAACTGCGTAAATTACGCAAATCTTTGTCGGACGAGGCCAATGTGCCGCCTTACGTGGTATTCAACGATGCGACATTGCTGGAAATGGCAGAACAACTGCCGGCAACCCCCCATGACCTGTTGCGGGTCAACGGTGTGGGCCATCGCAAGCTTGATCGCTTCGGTATGCCTTTTCTGACGGTGATCCGCGACCATTTGCAACAAGATGACGACGATCCGCTGACGTCGCGATAACCGTCGGCGGGACAAGATATTTTCAAGGAATGCGACGATGCTAGTATTGTTTGCCACAGTGGCCATGGTTCATTTGATAGCCTTAATGAGTCCGGGACCGGATTTTTTCTTTATTTCCCAGACCGCCGCCAGCCGGTCTCGGCATGACGCCATGCTGGGCGTACTGGGCATCAGCCTTGGCATTACCCTCTGGGCGGCGGTAGCCTTGCTTGGCCTGCACTTGTTACTGCTGAAAATGCGTTGGCTGCATAGCATCATCACGGTGGGCGGCGGCCTGTACCTGTGCTGGCTGGGTTGGCAACTGCTGCGCGCCGCCCGTCATCCCGCGGCGGAGGTTTCCGCTACGTTGCCGCATCATGGGCAGACTTTCCTGCGCGGCCTACTGACCAACCTGGCTAATCCGAAGGCGGTGGTTTATTTCGGCAGTGTCTTTTCGCTGTTTGTCGGCGACAATGTCTCCGCCGTCGCCCGTTGGGGGCTTTTTTTCATGATTATCGGCGAGACCTTGTGCTGGTTTTCGCTGGTGGCGATGGTGTTCGCCTTGCCGGCCATCCGTCGCGGCTATCAGCGGCTGGCGCGTTGGATAAACGGCATGGCCGGGATATTTTTCGCTGGTTTCGGCATCAACCTGATTATTTCCCGCTAAAGCACGCCTCTCTCCCACACGTTTTTCCCCGTGATCATTCTTGTCGCCCATAGCATGAATGATCGCGGGATGTCGCCTATTCTGATAGGGCTCATGTCAAAAAATGACATTGCAAAAAACATAGATACTTCGAATAATGCAGGTTATGTCATGGCGGCGAATGCGCTGTGCGCCTAAAGAAATTTAATATGGAGATATAATAGTTTTATATTTTTGCACGAGATTAACTGGCTGAGAAGCCTAAGGTAATATCATGACAGATATGATGCTGAATACAAAAGATCATTTTCGCCAGTCACACCTGACATTGACTACCGCATCAAATGCAAAAAATGGAAATATGGATATCCATAGCTCAGCCGGGCAGTTAAGTCATGACGGCCGGGTAATATGCGGCGATCCTATCTGTTCTGGATTATCCAGAAGCGCGATATCTGACCAGAATGGGCAAGGTAGCCGGTCTGTCACTGTTAGTACAGCAGATATGGATATTTCTGGCGGCGTGTGGAGGAGCTTTGCGCCGGCTGATGGTTTGACGAGAAATGGCATGATTTATAGCGTTTATGATGCAAGCAGGCGGCAAATACCGGGAATATTCCTAAATTTTAGAACCAGTGGTAACGCAATACTCTCGGCGGCGTCAGGGAGGACTGACCAATTCGGGAAATATCTTCTCACGCTATCCAATAAAACAATTGAAAAAAACTTTGTGACTGCGGAGATAATAGGAAACCCTGGTCTTAACAATAATACCATACTTGAGTTTTTACCTGTTGGAGAGATACCCTATGAAATACTTTATGAGGTGATAAAAGATAATGCTCCCGCCGATGGAGTAAGTGAAAATCAGATTCTCTTCACGCTTCTGAGACCACATCAAGGTATTATGGTACCCGTAACCAATGCCAGAATGTGGTATAGTTTTGCTCCCTCCAGCACCACTTATCATTTCCCGAATAACTTTGATCTTACCGATACACAGGGGCAGCTTTTGATGTTACTTTCCACTCGGGTCCCGGGAACGACAATCGTTGAGGCTGCCTTCACCCATCCCGACCCGCAACCTGGAGTACCTGATGGTTTTGTGCGGGCCAGCGTGACTTTTGGTTCGGCCTAGTGCCGCCGATCAAAGCGGGGAGTGCAACGAAATCCCCTTCTTCTCGCTGGCCGATTTGGTTTTGGCGGAATCCCTTGACTGTTTGCGGTTAACGTGCTTTTACGTTACCGGCCGACGGCGGTTTGGGCGGCGGCATCGCGTTTTGCCCGCGAATGACCGCCGCAACGAACGTCATGCCGGCGGCAAATCAAACACCAGCAGTTCGCTGTCTTCACCGGCCTTGACCATCAGGGCGTCTTCATCCCAGACCGCCAGCGCGTCGCCGGCGCCCACCGGCCGACCGCCGATATCCAGCCGGCCCCGCACCACCTGAATCCATACGCGGCGACCCGGATCAATGGACAGCGTTTCCTGCTGATCGGCGCCGATGGCCCAGCGCGCGAGGGTCATGTCCTGAAAGACCTTGAGCGAGCCTTCCCGTGCGTCCGGCGACAGCACCCATTGCCTCCCTTGCGGCGCGTCAAACCGGCGCTGCTCGTAGCGGGGCGTTAACCCGGCCCGCTGCGGAATGATCCAGATTTGATACAAATGCAACGGCTGGTCGGCGCGGGCATTATATTCCGAGTGGGTGATCCCGGTACCGGCACTCATGATCTGGAATTCGCCGGCCTGGATTTGCGCCTTGTTGCCCATGCTGTCCTGATGTTCGACCGCGCCTTCCAGCACATAGGTCAGAATTTCCATATCTTTGTGCGGATGGGTGCCGAACCCCTGCCCTTCGGCGATACGGTCTTCATTGATGACCCGCAGCGCGGAAAAGCCCATGAAGTCGGGATCATAATAGTCGGCAAACGAAAATGTGTGCCGACTATCCAACCAACCATGTTGGGCGTGTCCCCGATCGTTCGCAGCGCGTAGGTAAATCATTTTCAATTCTCCTCAATGTTTTTTTCCAGTTTAAACCAGCGATAAGAATATAAAAGCTTAAAAATCTCACCGCTAAATTCAAAAAAATTGAATAATTTTACCGGGGACTTTCAGCCTTTTTGCCAATGTAGGAAATGTCTCAACAGTACAACGTTACCGCTCAGGGCCACGAAAAGTGTGAACAGTTTTCACAATCATATAACTATGATCGATCAATCTCGCAATCTATGATAGGTATTAACTATCATAAATGAATAAAAGAAAGTTTATACCGATCAAAAGGGTAAAGAAGTGTCTGACGCTTCCGATAAGTAAGCAGGGTACCGAAACAAGATTTCATTCGGCGTTTGGAACACACTTCCCCCTCCTGACAGTGCTTATCGCTTGGAGGCAGGAAAAAGCAGCAGTGACTCAGGAGTTAATTATGAAGCTTGCTGATATGAAAATCGGACCGAGATTGACAATGGGTTTTGCCTCATTGCTCATCTTGATTCTGCTTTGCGGCGTGATATCCGTCATCAATCTGGCCAAGTTCAACCAAAATATTATTCGCGTCGTTTCAGTGGATTATCCGATCACTGTGAGCGCGAACGGCATCGTCGATGCCTTTAACCAGATGGTTATCGCCCAGCAGTCCCTTCTCCTTTCCGTCGAGACAACCGATGTCCGGCAGCAAGCCGCCCGTATCGCGGCCATGCGGACGGCGATAGGCGGTCAATATCAATCCATGGCGCAAGGGGTGACGGACCCGCGCTCAATCCAGGCGCTCAAGGATCTCGGCGATGTCCGGCATCGGTTTATCGCCTCTGATCAACGCTTTGAGCAGGCTATCCAAAATGGCGACAAGGCCGCGGCGATGCATGAGTTTATGGATATCACCCTGCCCATCATCGCCCAATATCGCGCCGGTGTCCGGAAGTTTATCGACCTTCAGAACGGTAAGATGGTCGATTCCCAATCCCGGGTGACGGCAGACTTCCATTGGATACGTATTGTGCTTTCCGCCCTTATCGCCGGTAGCCTGGCCATCGGCATGGCGATCGCCTGGCGCATCACGTTAAGTATCACCCGTCCGTTGCGACAGGCGGTGGGAGTGGCTGCAAGAGTGGCCGAAGGCGATTTAACCAGCCAGACGCAAACGGCCGCCGCCGATGAAACCGGCCGGTTGCTTAAAGCGCTGAATGAAATGAACGGCAATTTGCACCGTATCGTAAGACGGGTGCGCGATGGCGCGGAAGCCATTGCCGCCGCGACATCGCAAATTGCGGTCGGCAACCAGGATCTCTCTTCGCGCACCGAGGAGCAGGCCGCCTCCATTGAAGAAACCGCCGCCTCGCTGGAACAACTGACGGCCACGATCAAAAATACGGCGGCCAATACCACCGAGGCGACCAAATTGTCCTCCCAGGCTTCCGGCATTGTGCAGCATAACGGCGAGCTGATGGAACAGGTTACCCATCGAATGCGCAGCATTCGCTCTTCTTCGGAACAGATGTCGGAAATCATCGGCGTGATAGACGGCATCGCTTTCCAAACCAATATCCTCGCCCTGAATGCCGCCGTGGAGGCTGCCCGCGCCGGCGAAAACGGGCGCGGTTTCGCCGTGGTGGCCGGCGAGGTCAGGGCGCTGGCGCAACGCAGCGCCACCGCGGCGAAGGAAATCAAACAACTGATCGATACTTCGGTCGGTCAGATTCATGACGGTATGAAACTTGTGGAAGAAGCGGGTATCTCAATGAAAGACATGGTCGACCACGTACATAATGTCACTGAAATCATTAATGAAATCGCTCAGGCCAGTGGCGAGCAAAGCGACGGCATTCATCAGATCAATCTGGCGGTGGGTCAGATAGACGGGACCACCCAGCAGAACGCGGCGCTGGTGGAGGAAGCGGCGTCAGCGGCACTTTCCCTTCAAGACCAGGCGGCATCGCTAACACAAATCGTAAAATCCTTTAAACTGACGTCGGCGTCTTTGACCGAGGCCCTGCTGACGCATCAATCTCCGCCGCCCGCCGTTGCGCCGGCGCAAACAGACGCGGCGCCGCAGCCAAGCGATATTACGTCGGACTGGCTTTTGGCGGATAACCGGGACGCCGCCAAATGACCGGCGCGCAAAAAAAAGCCGGCACCCAAGCCGGCTCAAGTCATACTGGAAGCAATGTGAGCAATGTCGTGCTTTCTCGGCTACCCTGAAATAACAAGGAAGATACCCGGAACGCAGTGAGATAATAATCATTATCATTCGCACTTGCAAAGCGTTTTTTGTTGCGGACATCGCCCCATCCGCCCTTGTCCCGTAAACCACCGCGCCTAAAGGTACATTTTACGCAGCCAGCGCGGTACCGCCTCCTCGCCATTGGTGCCGATCACATCCAGTTCGGGCAAAAGTTCCTTTAACCGCTGGTGGGCGTTGCCCATCAAAAAGCCTTTGCCCGACATGGCCAGCATCTCCTTGTCATTCATGCCGTCGCCGAACGAAACGCAGTCCTGCAAAGTATAACCCAGCGTCTTGACAACCTCCGCCAAGGCGCGGCCTTTCGATACGCCGCCGGCCATCACTTCCAGACAGACCGGCAGGGAAAAGCTGACATTGATGCGATCCCCCCAGCGGGCATTGAGGGTTTCTTCCAGCGCCAGAAGCCGTTCATGGTCATCGCTGGTGTAATACACCTTGCAGATGCCGTCAGTGGGCAATTGACCGGGTTCGAATAATCGGTAATTAAAATTGGATTCGCGAAAAAAGTCTTGCTGATCGAGCCGGTTGCGGTTCATGTACCAATCATCGCGGCGATAGACATTAGTCAGGATTCCCGGGTCGTCGTGAACCAGTCTGAACAACTCGCCGGCGATGTCTTGGTCGAGATCATGGGCGGAAATCATGTCGCCATCGGGATTATGCACCCGCGCGCCGTTGGAGGTGATCATAAATGCGCTGATGCCGAGCCCGTCACGAATTTGTGAAACATCGATATGATGCCGACCGGTGGCGAAAACGAAATGGATATCGCGGGCGGTCAATAACTGAAGCGTTTCCTTGGTATAGGGCGTCAAAGTATGGTCCGGCGCCAGCAGGGTACCATCCAGATCGGACACAACGACATGAAACATAGTTGTTCTTAAACCTCTGATATGGGCAGCGGCACGGGTGCCGCCGTGATTAATGGTGTCGCTCGAAAAAATCGATAATGCCGTTCAACGCCTGGGCGCGCAGGATATCGGTTTCAAACAGTATCTCATGTCTGGCCCCTTCGATCCTGACGGGATTGTTTGCTTCGCAAGGATGGCCGGCGGCGGCCATGGCCTGGCAAAACGCCTCATGGCGGCGATTATCGACGATTTTTTCCTCGCCGGCCTGCAACAGCATCAACGGCGTGGTGATGGCGGCGGCCTTGGCCAGAATGTCATTACCGGCCAGAATGCCCTCCCTGACCCAGTGATAGGTCGGACCGCCGATCCGAAGCCCCGGCTCGTCGGCGTAAAACCGCAAACTGCGTCGATAACGCTGTGGGCTATGAGTCAGTACATTGAGCATAAAGGGCGTCGGCCGCCATTGCCCGGTGCCGACGGCATAATAGTCGCGCATGTCGGGCCTACGCTCGGCCCACTCTAGAATGCGCCAGGCCAGCCAGTGCGGCATCGGCAGACGGATTCCGAACATAGGCGCACACAGCGCCGCAGCATCGCAGGCATCCGGCTGCGCGGCCAGAAATAACGCCAGAATCGCCCCGCCCATGGAATGGGCGAGCGCGAAACACCGGCGATAGCCGCGGTCGGCGACATACCTTCGCCAAAATTCAGTAAAATCGCTGACATAATCGGCAAAACGCAGAACATGGCCGCGGTGGACGTCTGACAGCAGGCGCCCGGAGCGGCCCTGGCCGCGATGGTCGATGATCATCACATCATAGCCGCAATGGAACAAATCATAGGCGACTTCAGGATACTTCACATAGCTTTCGATGCGTCCGGTACTGATGACCACCACATGGCGGTGCCGGGGCGAACGGAGACGAACGAAACGAATAGGCAGGTCTTGCGCGCCGATGAATTCGCCCTCTTCGCGCCGATGCCAGAAATTCAGCAACGGACCGGTGGAAAATGCGGCAAAGTGCCGCTCACGGATTAACCAGCTTTGCTTGTGCTTCGATAACACGTCACATTGCCCTCGGCATAGCGCGCTAAAATCGATGAAAACCGGCATAGCCAAGAGTTGCCGCCGCCATGCCTTTGAAGGCGGGCGATGCGGTCTTTTCCATGCCGGCTGACGCGCAAGACTATTGTGACATAGTTAGCGCTGGTTGTGACATAAACATACTCGTTCCGGCATTTATTTGTTAAACTGCGCCCTTCCACCACGAAAACGACAGTATTGCCAATGAAGAAGAAAAGGCCCGGTCTTCAAGACGTTGCGGATAAAGTCGGTGTCACCAAAATGACCGTCAGCCGTTATCTGCGTAATCCGACGCTGGTTTCTGAAGCATTGCAATGCAAAATCGCCGAGGCGTTGGAAGAACTGGGTTATATTCCCAATCGTGCGCCGGATATTCTTTCCAACGCCACCAGCCGGGCCATCGGCGTGTTACTGCCTTCCCTGACCAATCAGGTTTTCGCTGAAGTGCTGCGCGGCATTGAAACCGTCACTGACGCCAACGGCTACCAGACCATGCTCGCTCACTACGGCTATCAGCCGGAAACCGAGGAATTGCGGCTGACGTCTCTGTTGTCTTATAACATTGACGGGTTGATTCTGGCTGAACGCCATCATACGCCGCGTACCCTGAAAATGATCGAGGTGGCGGGTATTCCGGTGGTGGAAATCATGGATAGCGTCTCGCCTTGCCTGGATATCGCGGTGGGGTTCGACAATTTCGCCGCGGCGCGGCAAATGACCCTGCTCATGCTGGATCGCGGCCATCGCCGTATCGTTTATTTCGGCGCCCGCCAAGATGAGCGGACTTTGATCAAACAGCAGGGTTATGAGCAAGCGATGCGTGAGCGAGGATTGCTCCCCCACAGCGTGATGTTCGCTTATTCTTCTTCTTATTCCACCGGGGTGGATTTGTTGCGCCAGGCCCGGCGGGAACACCCGGACATGGACGGCGTCATCTGCACCAATGACGACCTGGCCATCGGCGCGGTATTCGAATGCCAGCGTCTGGGCTTGCGCATTCCGCAGGATATTGCCATCGCCGGTTTCCACGGCCATGATGTCGGGCAGGTGATGCGCCCCAGATTGGCCAGCGTGCTGACGCCGCGCGAGGAAATGGGGCGGCTTGGCGCCGAGAAACTGCTGGCTCGGTTGCGGGGCGAAAGTGTCGACCCGGAGAAAATCGATCTGGGGTTTACCCTGCTGGCCGGCGAAAGTATCTGATTTCCAGGCTATATTATCTCACCCCAGCCACGGGACCGGGCCGGGATAACTTTGCGTTGCCCATTCCATCGGTTTCCCGTCGCTTTTGCCGCTGAATTTATGATCTACCTCTCAAAACGCTAATTTTATCGCCATAACCGATTCCGCAAGGCACGATGTTACCGGTATCATGATACCGGTAACATCGTGATGCCCACTATGCTCAAACGGTTGGTTGGGAAATCTCCTTAGCCCGCACATCACTAACCCGACTGCATAACGACTCACGGCCTGGCCTGTACTCGTCCCGACCGTGAAAATAAAATGCCATAGAGGATTTTTTATGCCGCTTTTTATCGTAGCCATCGGCGTAGCCTTGCTGCTGCTCCTGATGATTCGCTTTAAACTGAATGGATTTATCGCCTTGATCCTGGTTGCGCTGTTGGTTGGCGTCCTTGAGGGAATGCCAGTGGGCAAGGTATTGGATTCCATCAAAAACGGTGTTGGCGGGACCCTGGGTAGCCTGGCGCTTATCATCGGTTTTGGCGCCATGCTGGGCAAATTACTGGCGGATTGCGGCGGTGCACAGCGAATAGCCACCACCCTGATTGAAAAATTCGGCAAGGACAAAGTCCAATGGGCCGTGGTCCTGACCGGTTTTATCGTCGGTTTTGCCCTGTTCTATGAAATCGGCTTCGTGCTGATGATCCCGCTGGTGTTCAGCATTGCCGCGACCGCGGGCATTCCGCTGTTGTACGTCGGCGTGCCCATGGCGGCGGCATTATCGGTGACCCACGGATTCCTGCCGCCCCATCCCGGGCCGACGGCCATCGCCACCATCTTCCATGCCGATATGGGGAGAACCCTGTTGTACGGCGCGATTCTCGGTATCCCCACCGTTATCCTGGCCGGTCCGGTTTACAGCCGTTTCCTGCGCGATATTGACAAGCCGGTGCCGGAAGGTTTGTACAACCCCAAGATTTTCACCGAAGCGGAAATGCCCAGCTTCGCCGTCAGCGTCTGGACATCGCTGGTTCCGGTGATACTGATGGCGCTGCGCGCGCTCGCCGAAATGCTCCTGCCGGCCGGCCACCCGTTTCGGGTCTATGCCGACTTTCTCGGCGACCCCGTCATGGCGACCCTGATCTCGGTACTGATCGCCATCTTCACTTTCGGCATCAATCGCGGCCGTAGCGTGGATCAAGTGATGAACAGCATCGGCGACGCCGTGAAAATCATCGCCATGATTCTGCTGATCATCGGTGGCGGCGGCGCGTTCAAGCAGGTTTTGGTGGACAGCGGCGTCGGTAACTATATTGCCGACTTAATGAAGGGCAGCGCATTCTCGCCATTGCTCATGGCCTGGCTTATCGCCGCCATTTTGCGTATCGCCTTGGGTTCCGCCACGGTGGCGGCCATTACCGCCGGCGGTATCGCCGCGCCGTTGGTGGCGACGACGGGCGCCAGTCCGGAATTGATGGTGATCGCCGTCGGCTCCGGCAGCGTGATTTTTTCCCATGTCAATGACCCGGGTTTCTGGCTGTTCAAGGAATATTTCAACCTGACCATCGTGGAAACCCTGCGCTCTTGGTCGGTGCTGGAAACCATTATCTCGGTCTGCGGCCTGGTGGGTTGCCTGCTACTCAACATGGTGATCGCTTAACTCACCGGCTGCTCGGCATTCCCCGCCGCTTCATTACCGGCGGGGAATGCCCAAATGCCTCATCCCCGCAAATACGCCCGCACGCCATCCAAAAACATTTGGGTGGACAACATCACCAACAGCAAACCCATGAGCCTTTCCAGGGCATTAACGCCTTTGTCACCCAACAGCCGCAAAAATAGCGTCGACTGCATCAAAATAACCATCGACAGCGCCCAGGCAATCAGTAACGCCACAGCCAGATGCGGCATTTGTTGCGGATATTGATGGGAAAGCAGCATCAGCGTCGCCAGAATGGAAGGACCCGCCACCAACGGCGTGGCCAGTGGCACCAGAAAGGGCTCTTCCCCGGCCGGCAGGCCGCTGCCGCCGCCCTCTTGGCTGGGAAATATCATCCGGATGGCGATCAGAAACATGATGATTCCCCCGGAGATGGACACGGTTTCCGTTCGAAGATTGAGAAAGGACAAGATATGTTCGCCGGCAAACAAAAACAGCAGCATCATCAACAAAGCGATCAACATCTCCCTGATAACGATTCGTCTCCGCCGTCTGGGCTCGATATGTTTCAATATCGACATGAAAATCGGTAGATTGCCGAGCGGGTCCATAATTAAAAACAGTAAAACTGTTGCCGAAATCATTTCCGTCATCATTACCTCGCTTTTTTCAGCGTGTTCCCAACATCTGCCCCACTCTTTCAAGTTCCTGTGGCGCCGCGGCGATATTAGCGTTATTGCTGAAAAAAATTCCCCTTATCAAATAATTTAACTTGCAGCGATTCAACCTCATTCTGTAAGGTGGTAATCGTGTACCTTGTATTTTTATGCGGTCAAAAAAACACGACAGATTGACTTTAGTTACCCTCCACGGCAGGACAGTAATCATGAAAAACGTTGGTTTTATCGGCTGGCGCGGTATGGTCGGTTCGGTGCTCATGCAGCGCATGACCGAAGAACGCGATTTCGACGCTATTCGGCCGGTATTCTTTTCAACATCCCAACACGGCCAGCCCGCGCCCGTCATCAACGGTCAACAGCAAGGGGTGTTGCAAGATGCCTTTGATCTGGAGGCGCTGGGCGCCCTGGATATTATCGTCACCTGCCAGGGCGGCGATTATACCAACGAAATCTATCCAAAGCTGAAGGAAATCGGATGGCGGGGCTACTGGATTGACGCGGCTTCCGCGCTGCGTATGAAAGATGACGCCATTATCATCCTCGATCCGGTCAATCAGGCGGTTATCCAGCAGGGATTAAACGACGGCGTCAACACCTTCGTCGGCGGCAACTGCACCGTCAGCCTGATGTTGATGGCTCTGGGCGGTCTGTTCGCCCATGATCTGGTGGAATGGGTATCGGTGGCGACTTATCAGGCCGCATCCGGCGCCGGGGCGCGACACATGCGCGAACTGCTGGTACAGATGGGGCAATTGCACAGTGAAGTGGCCAAGGATTTGCAAAACCCCGCGTCGGCCATTCTGGATATTGAGCGTAAAGTGACGGCGCTGACCCGAAGCGGCACGCTCGCGGTGGATAATTTCGGGGTACCGTTGGCCGGTAGCCTGATCCCTTGGATCGATAAACAACTGGAAAACGGCCAAAGCCGGGAAGAATGGAAAGGGCAGGCGGAAACCAACAAAATACTCAATACCCGCCAGGCCATCCCCATCGACGGATTATGCGTTCGCATCAGCTCCTTGCGCTGCCACAGCCAGGCTTTCACTATCAAGCTGAAAAAGGACGCGGCCATTGAGGATATCGAGCAGATACTGGCGACACACAACGATTGGGTCAAGGTGGTACCCAACGATCGCGAGCTCTCCATTCGGGAGCTGACCCCGGCCGCAGTAACCGGTACGCTCAGCACGCCGGTGGGCCGTCTGCGCAAGCTGAACATGGGGCCGCGCTATCTGTCGGCCTTTACGGTGGGCGACCAATTGCTGTGGGGGGCGGCGGAGCCTTTGCGCCGCATGTTGCGCCTGCTGGCCTGACGGCTTGCTGAATTCCCGGCCCTCGCGGGGGGCCGGCTCATTTCCCCCCTGTAGGGGTTTCTATTTTTGTAAAATTGCGTTTTTAACGCTAATCACGCTGTTCCCTTCCATCTGTGATCCATGCCCTGTTATTGCCTCAGTCACTCGGCAATTTGTGACTAGTGAAGTGACAATTTTTCAATAGTTTAATAAATAATTAAAAATTTCATTGTTGAGCATTAATCTTTCCAGTAAACCTTTGTCTATGCTTATTATTGGAAAGGGCAAGATTGTACGCACAGCGCACCTTATCTTCGTACGGGCGTTCCCCGCACTGAAAAAAACAGGCTTTCCCGATGCCGTCCGTGGCGAAGCTCTTTACCCGATGCATTTTGCATTGCGACGGGAAGGCGAGCGGTAACGCCGACTCAGCGGCGACGTCAGAGACGCGAGGTCTCGACGCAGTGGCGCAATCCCTACGCTCTCGCAAGCTAAAAATGCTGGTTTTTTGGAAATATTCTTTTTTTCATGGAGTAATCTAAGGAAGAACGCCATGTCAGGATTTTCCGGCCATGAGGTCATTACAGCTTTGGTTTCAGGGCGTTATGCCGACCCTTTCGCTATCCTGGGAATGCATGCCACCGACGAAGGGTTGGCAGTCCGGGCATTATTGCCCGATGCCAGCGCAGTCACGTTAATTGACGCGAAAAACAATCGCAAAGTCGCGCAATTGGAGTGCGAAGATTCGCGGGGATTTTTCTCGGTTTTACTGACCCGCCGGAAAAAACCGTTCCCCTATCAGTTGGCGGTCACTTGGCATGAGCATACCTACCTTATCGAGGATCCTTACCGTTTCGGTCCGTTGTTACAGGATATCGATAGCTGGTTATTGGCGGAAGGCACGCATTTGCGGCCCTACGAGCGACTGGGCGCCCATCCGGAAGTGCTGGATGGGGTGGCCGGGATGCGGTTCGCCGTCTGGGCGCCCAATGCCCATCGCGTATCGGTGGTCGGTCAATTCAACTTCTGGGACGGCCGGCGTCACCCCATGCGGCAACGTCGGGAAAACGGCATTTGGGAGCTGTTTTTACCGGCCGTCACCGTCGGCCAGCTTTACAAATATGAGATTATCGATTGCCATGGCCAAACCCGCCTCAAAGCGGATCCCTATGCTTTCGAGTCGCAAATGCGGCCGGACACCGCCTCCGTCACTCGCGGCATTCCGGCCACGGTCGAGACCTGTCCCGCCAGAAATGCCGCCAACGGCCGCGAACGCCCCATTGCCATTTACGAAGTTCATTTAGGTTCCTGGCGCCGCCACGTGGAAAATAACTTCTGGCTAAGCTACCTGGAGCTGGCCGGGCAATTGATCGATTATGTCAAATATATGGGTTTTACCCATATCGAATTACTGCCTGTGAACGAGCATCCCTTCGACGGAAGCTGGGGATATCAACCGTTGGGCATCTATGCGCCGACC
The DNA here is from genome assembly GCF_005217455.1 of Martelella alba. Taxonomy (GTDB): domain Bacteria; phylum Pseudomonadota; class Gammaproteobacteria; order Enterobacterales; family Enterobacteriaceae; genus Acerihabitans. The sequence goes on along the minus strand of NZ_SZPQ01000032.1, from coordinate 24,492 downwards.
CGGCGTTTCGGGACGCCCGAAGACTTCAAAGCGTTGATCGACGCCGCCCATCAGGCCGACATCAATATCCTGCTTGATTGGGTACCGGGCCATTTCCCCGGGGATGAATTCGGACTCGCGAGATTTGACGGCACCGCGTTATACGAGCACGCCGATCCTCGCGAAGGCCTGCATCAGGACTGGAATACCCTGATTTACAACTACGGCCGCAACGAAGTGCGTAATTATTTGGCCGGCAACGCCTTATTCTGGCTGGAGCGTTACGGCGTCGACGGCTTGCGCGTCGATGCCGTGGCCTCAATGATCTATCGGGATTACAGCCGGCCGGCCGGGCAATGGGTGCCCAACCAATATGGCGGTAATGAAAATCTCGAGGCCATCGCTTTCCTGCGCTACACCAATCATACCGTCGGCACCCAGCGGGACGGCGCCATCACCGTGGCGGAGGAATCCACCTCGTTCTCCGGCGTGACCGCGCCGCCTGAAACGGGCGGACTGGGGTTCCATTACAAATGGAATATGGGCTGGATGAACGATACGTTGCGCTATATGCAACTGGACCCGGTACATCGCAAATATCACCACCACCAAATGACCTTTAGTATGGTCTATGCCTATAGCGAGAACTTTATCCTGCCGCTGTCTCACGATGAAGTGGTACACGGCAAGCAGTCGATACTTAACCGAATGCCGGGCGATAACTGGCAGAAGTTCGCCAATCTGCGTGCCTATTACGGCTTTATGTGGGGCCATCCCGGGAAAAAACTGCTCTTTATGGGCAATGAGTTCGCCCAATGGAATGAGTGGAACCATGACACCAGCCTGGACTGGCATTTGCTGGACGACCCCAACGGCATGCATGCCGGCGTACAGCGGCTGGTGCGCGATCTGAACCAATGCTACCGGCAGCATCCGCCGCTCTATGAACTGGATTACCGTTATAACGGTTTTGAATGGCTGGTGGCCGACGATAGCGAGAATTCAGTCTACGCCTTTTTGCGCCGCGACGCCCATGGCGGCGAAATGATTGTGGTTAGCAATTTTACGCCGGTGCCGCGTGTGGGCTATCGCATCGGCATACCTTCCCCCGGCCGCTGGCGTGAAGTGCTTAATACCGATTCCCATTATTACAATGGCGGCAATATGGGTAATTCCGGGGAATTGTATAGCGACCCGACCCCCTGCCATCACCGTGAGCATTCTTTGCTACTGACCGCGCCGCCATTGGCGACTATTTATTTGGTCAGGGAGGCGTAATGTCTCGGACATATCTGGTCAGGAGGGCGTGATGTCTCGGACAAAAGCCGGTTCGCCGGCGCCAATCGCGGCCGGCGGCGCCACCGAATCCCAACGACGGACCGGGGCCGCCGCATCGGCTATGGAACCCGGCGCCATAACGCCGGGTGCCGCCGCGCCGCTGGGCGCCAGCTTCGATGGCGGCGGCGTGAATTTCAGCCTCTATTCGGCCCATGCCGACGGGGTGGAGTTGTGCCTGTTTGATGAAAGGGGGCGCGAGCGGCGTCTGTCGTTGCCGGGCCGTACCGGGGATATCCGGCACGGGCGCGTTGCCGGGCTGCGTCCTGGCCAGCGGTATGGCTACCGTGTCCACGGCGCGTTTGATCCGGCTCGGGGCCACCGTTTCAACCCGGCCAAACTGTTGATCGATCCCTGCGCCCGCGCGCTGGACGGTAAAGCGCCTGATCATCCGGCCTTACAGGGCGGGATCGATACGCCGGACACGGCCGATAGCGCGGCGGCGGCGCCCAAATCCGTGGTAGTGGATGAGCGTTACGACTGGGGAAATGATAGGCATCCCGACACGCCCTGGGGTGAAACGGTCATTTATGAAGCCCATGTCCGGGGCTTAACCCAACTGCACCCGGGCATTCCCAAGGCGATGCGCGGGACCTATGCCGGGCTGGCGCACCCGGCGATGATCGATTACCTGCGCGATTTGGGCGTCAGCGCGGTGGAGCTGCTGCCGGTTCAGGCGCATATCGACGAGCCGCGGCTGCAACACCTGGGGCTGAGTAATTATTGGGGATACAACGTGCTGGCCCCTTTTGCGGTGGAGCAGACCTACGCCTCCGGTATCGACGGCCGCGCGGCGCTGGACGAGTTTCGCGATACGGTGGCCGCTTTGCACCGGGCCGGTATCGAAGTGATTCTGGATGTGGTGTTCAATCACAGCGCGGAGCTGGATGTTTACGGACCGACCCTGTCGTTGCGCGGGATCGATAACGCCGTTTATTACTGGCTGGACGAAGGGGGAAATTACCAAAACTGGACCGGCTGCGGCAATACCTTGCGGTTGGCGCATCCCGCGGTGATGGCCTGGGTGGTGGACTGCTTGTGTTTCTGGCGTCAGACCTGCCATGTGGATGGCTTCCGATTTGATTTGGGCGCGGTTTTGGGGCGCACGCCGGCCTTTCAAAATGACGCGCCGCTGTTTGTCGCCATCGACAAAGAGCCGCGTCTGGCGGGTTGCAAGTGGATTGTCGAACCCTGGGATATCGGTCCCGGGGGCTACCAGGTCGGCCGGTTCCCGGCGCCTTTTGGCGAATGGAGCGATCGGTATCGGGACGATATGCGCCGATTCTGGCTGCGCGGGGAGGTGCCGCTGGGGGCGTTCGCCCGCCGTTTCGCGGCGTCCAGCGATCTTTACGCCGCATCGGGCCGGTCGCCGGCGGCGGCAATCAATATGCTGACCGCCCATGACGGTTTCACCTTGCAGGATCTGGTGAGTTTCGAGCGCAAGCATAATCGCGCCAATGGCGAGGAAAACCGCGACGGCGCCGGCGAAAACTACAGTCACAATCACGGCTGCGAAGGTTTGGACGCCGATCCGCCTGTGCGCCGAGCGCGGCGGCGCAGTCAGCGGGCAATGCTGGCGACGCTGCTTTTGTCGCAAGGTACCCCGATGCTGTTGGCCGGGGACGAACAGGGTCGCAGCCAACAGGGCAATAACAACGCCTATTGCCAGGATAACGAATTGACCTGGTTTGATTGGCATAACGGGGATAAAGACCTGGCGCGGTATGTGGCCGCCTTGATCCGCCTGCGTCGACACATACCCGCGTTGGTGGAAAACCGGTGGTGGCGCGAAGGGGATGCGCGCACGGTGGAATGGTTGAATTGCCGGGGACAATCATTGACTACGGCGGAGTGGGAGCGGGGAGAACCCCGATTGCAAATCAGACTTTCGGAAGATTATCTCTTTGTGATCAACGCCACGACAAACGCCTGTGAAATGGCATTACCTGAGGGTGACTGGGTACTGACGGAACCGTTCGCCCACTCGGGGCAACCGGGGGCGGCCGGCCAATTCCAGGCAGAGGCGCGAGCGGTGTATGTGCTGGTAAAACGATAATAAGGAGTCGGCCATGGTTAGGTTTGAAAATAGTAACCCGGTGATGCTGGCCAGACAATTACCGATTCAATCGGTTGCGCTCATCCTGGCGGGCGGGCGGGGTTCCCGCCTCAAGGACCTGACCGCCAAGCGCGCCAAGCCCGCGGTGCATTTTGGCGGGAAATTCCGCATCATTGATTTTGCCTTATCCAATTGCCTCAATTCCGGTATTCGCCGCATCGGCGTCATCACCCAATACCAATCCCACACCCTGGTGCAGCATATCCAGCGCGGCTGGTCCTTTCTCAACGAGGAAATGAACGAGTTCGTCGACCTGCTGCCGGCGCAACAGCGTTTCGCCACCGAGCACTGGTACCGCGGTACGGCGGATGCGGTCTATCAGAACCTGGATATCATTCGCCGTTATCGGGCCAAATATGTCGTCATCTTGGCCGGGGATCATATTTACAAAATGGATTACTCCCGGATGCTGATCGATCATGTGGAAAAAGGCGCCAAATGCACCGTGGCCTGTTTACCCGTCAACCGGCGCGAAGCCCGGGATTTCGGTGTTATGGCGGTAGACGAACAGTACCGCGTGCTGAATTTCGTCGAAAAACCCGCCGACCCGCCGCCGATGCCGGGCAAACCGGATCAGGCCCTGGCCAGCATGGGCATCTACGTGTTTGACGCCGAGTATCTGTTCCAGTTGCTCGAAGAAGACATGTTGATTGAAAACTCCAACCACGACTTCGGCAAAGACATTATCCCGAAAATCACCCTGGCCGGCGAAGCCTGGGCGCACCCCTTCACGCTCTCGTGCGTGTCCAGCGCTGAAGACGCCGCTACGCCGCCCTATTGGCGCGATGTCGGCACGCTGGATGCCTACTGGCGCGCCAACCTCGATCTGGCCTCGGTGACGCCGGAGCTGGATATGTACGACCAACACTGGCCGATCCGCACCCATATGGAGCCGCTGCCGCCGGCAAAATTCGTCCAGGATCGGGCGGGTAATCACGGGGTGGCGCTGAATTCCCTGGTGTCCGGCGGCTGTATACTCTCCGGCGCGCATATTACCCACTCAGTGCTGTTTCCCCGGGTCAGGGTTAACTCGTTTTGCACACTGGATGAGGCAGTGCTGCTGCCGGATGTCAATGTGGGCCGTCACTGCCGGCTCCGGCGCTGTATTATCGATCGCGCCTGTATGATTCCCGAGGGCATGGTAATTGGAGAGAACGCCGAGGAAGACGAACGGCGTTTTTATCGTTCCGAAGAGGGGATTGTACTGGTCACGCGCAAGATGCTGGTGAATCTCAATCAAGAAAGTCCGGAAACCGAGTAAAGCGCGCAGAGGCGTGATGACGGACCGCGCATCTCCGAGAGCCCGGCCGGCTTGTCGACCGGAGCGAACGCATAAAGCCGACGCGGCGGTTTTATAAATGAGAAAGGGTGTGGCTTTTGTTCAGTGAACAGCAATATATCTTGACTACGTCGAGTCGCATCGCGGCGGCAAGCGAATGAACGCAGCCAGCAAAGGCAGCTTGGCGTATGACGGGTATAAGCCTTAATGGGAGCGACGATGCAGGTTTTACATGTATGTTCCGAATTGTTTCCTTTGCTGAAGACCGGCGGCCTGGCCGATGTGGTCGGCGCATTGCCTGCCGCGCAAATCGCGCAAGGCGATGATGTGCGGGTCTTGCTGCCTGCGTTTCCCGACTTGCGAAAAGGTATTCCCGATACCCGCATCATCAATGAATTTGATGCGTTTTATCATCACGTCACCCTGTTGTTCGGCCGGTTCAACGGCGTCGGCATTTATCTCATTGATGTGCCCAGCCTATATGATCGTCCCGGCAGCCCCTATCACGACCAGGATCAGTATGCCTACATGGATAACTATCTGCGGTTCGCGCTGCTGGGCTGGGTGGGAGCCGAAATGGCCACCGGTCTGGATCGGTTCTGGCGGCCGGATATCGTCCAGGCCCATGACTGGCACGCCGGCCTCACCTGCGCCTATCTGGCGGCCAAGGGGCGTCCGGCCAAATCGGTCTTCACCGTACATAACCTGGCCTATCAAGGGTTGTTTTCATCCCGGCACATGTCTGAACTTGGCTTGCCGGATCATTTTTTCAACACCTATGGCCTGGAATTCTACGGCCAGATTTCCTACCTCAAGGCCGGCCTGTTCTTTGCCGATCATGTCACGACCGTTAGCCCCACTTACGCTCGGGAAATCACCCAACCGGTCTACGGCGCCGGCATGGAAGGGCTATTGCAATCGCTGCTTTCGGAAGGCCGCTTGACGGGTATCTTGAACGGTGTTGACGACGCTATCTGGAACCCCACCCACGACCCCATGCTGGCCATGCGCTACAACCGCGATGTGCTGGAGGCCAAGGCGCATAATAAACGCCATTTGCAGACCGCCATGGGACTGACGCTGGACGAAAAGGCGCCGCTGTTCGCGGTGGTCAGCCGACTGACCAGCCAGAAAGGACTGGATCTGGTACTGGAAGTCCTGCCGGATTTATTGGAGCAAGGCGGCCAGTTTGTCCTGCTTGGCGCCGGCGACGCCACGCTGCAACAGGGATTTCTGGCGGCCGCGGCCGAATATCCCAGCCAGGTGGGCGTGCAACTGGGATATCACGAAGCGTTTTCCCACCGGATCATTGGCGGGGCCGACGTTATCATGGTGCCGAGCCGCTTCGAGCCATGCGGCCTAACGCAGCTCTACGGCTTGAAATACGGAACATTGCCACTGGTGCGGCGGACCGGGGGACTGGCGGATACGGTGACCGACAGTTCGCTGGAAAACCTGTCTGACGGCGTCGCCAGCGGTTTTGTGTTTGAAGATGCTACGGCGGCCGCTTTACAGCGGGCAATACGCCGGGCTTTTGTGTTATGGTCAAGACCGGCCTTATGGCGTTATGTCCAGCGTCAGGCGATGGGGCTGGATTTCAGTTGGCATGTCGCTGCGAGGGCTTATCAGTCTTTGTATCAACGCTTGTAGATATCCACTGTTGAGGAATGTAGGTTATGAACTCACCGTTTATGTATGCCTCACCCACCCTCAGCGTTGAAGCGCTGAAGCATTCCATAGCCTATAAGCTCATGTTCACCATTGGCAAGGATCCGTCCATCGCCAATAAACATGAATGGTTGAATGCGACCTTACTGGCGGTGCGGGATCGCATGGTGGAGCGCTGGTTGCGTTCCAATCGCGCCCAATTGTCACAGGATGTGCGCCAGGTCTATTACCTATCAATGGAATTTTTGCTGGGACGGACGCTATCCAATGCGTTGCTGGCCATGGGAATTTACGACGACACCAAGGCGGCCCTCGACGATATGGGCTTCGATCTTGATGATTTGCTCGAGGAAGAAACCGACCCGGGTCTTGGCAACGGCGGTCTGGGCCGGCTGGCGGCCTGCTTTCTGGATTCCATGGCCACGCTGGCGCTACCGGGAGCCGGTTACGGCATCCGTTACGAATACGGCATGTTCAAACAAAACATCGTCAATGGGCAACAGGCGGAATCTCCCGACTACTGGCTGGAATACGGCAATCCCTGGGAATTTCCTCGCCATGCCACCCGCTATAAAGTCCGGTTCGGCGGCCGCGTTCAACAAGAAGGCAACAAAACCCGCTGGGTGGAAACCGAGGAAGTGTTGGCCCGCGCCTACGATCAGATCATCCCTGGTTTCGACACCGACGCCACTAACACGCTGAGATTGTGGAGCGCCCAGGCCAGTAATGAAATCAATTTGGGCAAATTCAACCAGGGCGACTACTTCGCCGCGGTGGAAGATAAAAATTTTTCCGAAAATGTATCGCGGGTGCTCTATCCGGACGATTCCACTTACTCGGGGCGCGAATTGCGCCTGCGCCAGGAATATTTTTTAGTCTCCGCCACCATGCAGGACATCCTCAACCGGCATTGGCTGATGCACAAGACCTTCGACAATCTGGTGGATAAAATTGCCGTACATCTCAACGACACGCACCCGGTATTGTCCATTCCCGAACTCATGCGTCTGCTGATAGACGACCATAAATTCACATGGCTGCAAGCCTGGAATGTGGTAGGCCAGGTATTCTCCTATACCAACCATACGTTGATGAGCGAGGCGCTGGAAACCTGGCCGGTGGATATGTTGGGAAAAATTCTTCCCCGGCACCTGAAAATTATCTTCGAAATCAACGAGCATTTTCTTAATGAGGTACAGAAAAAAATCCCCGATGACCCCGATCTCCTCGCCAGAGTATCGGTTATCGACGAGACCAACGGCCGACGGGTAAGAATGGCCTGGCTGGCGGTTATCGCCAGCCACAAGGTCAACGGGGTTTCGCAATTGCATTCGGATCTGATGGTGCAATCGCTGTTTGCTGATTTCGCCCGGCTATATCCTGACAGATTCTGCAACAAGACCAACGGCGTGACGCCCAGGCGCTGGCTGGCGTTAGCCAACCGTCCATTATCCGGGGTCCTGGATGACAATATCGGCCAGACCTGGCGCACCGATTTAAGCCAACTGGCGGAGATCAAAACGCAAATCGATTTTCCGGCGTTTATTCAAGATATCCAGAAAGCCAAACTTGGCAACAAGCAGGCGCTGGCCATATATCTGGCCCGCGAGCTGAATGTGGTCACTGATCCGACAGCCTTGTTCGATGTGCAGATCAAACGCATCCATGAGTACAAACGGCAACTGCTGAATGTGTTGCATATCATCACCCGCTATAATCGTATCCGGCAGGATCCGGATTTGGATTGGGTGCCCCGGGTGAATATTTTTGCCGGTAAAGCGGCCTCGGCCTATTATATGGCCAAACATATCATACATTTGATCAATGATGTGGCGGCGGTGATTAACAATGATCCCCTGGTGAAAAACCGGCTGAAGGTGGTATTCGTGCCCAACTATGGGGTCAGTCTGGCGCAAATCATCATCCCGGCGGCTGATTTGTCTGAACAGATATCGCTAGCGGGCACAGAGGCCTCCGGCACCAGTAACATGAAATTCGCCCTTAACGGCGCATTGACCATTGGTACGTTGGATGGCGCCAATATTGAAATGGGCGAACGGATGGGCGCCGAAAATATTTTCATTTTCGGCAATACCGCCGAGCAGGTCGAGGCGCTACGGCGCGACGGCTATAATCCTCGCCAGTACTATGAACAGGATACGGAACTCAATCAGGCGCTGACGCAAATCGCCAATGGCACATTTAGCCCCGGCGAGCCCAACCGTTATCGTAATCTATTCGACACGCTGGTGAATTTCGGCGACCATTACCAGTTGCTGGCGGACTATCGCAGTTATGTGGATACCCAGGACCGGGTCGATGCGTTATATCGCAATCCGGATGAGTGGACTCGGCGCGCGGTGATGAATATCGCCAGCATGGGCTATTTTTCCTCGGATCGCACCATACAGGAATATGCCGAGGAGATTTGGCATGTGAAACCGATACGGCTATAGCGCTTTCGGTAAAACGTTCACCACCGTTGGCACAGGCGACTGTCCCAACGGTGGTTTTTGTTTGACCAAGCGGCCGCTATCGGCGAGCGCCGTTTACGATGCCAGCGACAAGGTCCGGCCGGCGCGGTAATGCTGTGCCAGCCAATCCGCGATATGTTCTTTCTGGCCGTCGTCCAGCCACATTCCAAGCTTGGTGCGACGCCAGATCACATCGTCCAGCGCGACGGCCCATTCGTTGGCCACCAGGTAGTTGAGTTCGGCTTCATACAGTTCGTGGCCGAAATGTTCGCCCATATCCGACAGGCCGTTTATCCCGGTAAGCAGTTTCTCGCTGCGCGAGCCGTAGGTCCGGCTGTAACGGCGGGCCAGGCTTTCCGTCAGGAAGGGGTATTTGCGCCGCAGACCAGCGGCATAATCATCCCTATCGCCCCGCAAATCGCCGCCTGGCAACACCTGGTTGCGAGTCCAGGCGCCGCTGGCGTCGGGATAATATTTCGCCAGTTTGTCCAGCGCATGTTCCGCCAGTTTGCGATAAGTGGTCAACTTGCCGCCAAACACCGACAGCAGCGGCGCCTTGCCGTGCTCGTCGGTGACCGCCAGGGTGTAGTCGCGGGTGACCGCCTGGGGCGAGTCGGATTCGTCGTCGCACAGCGGTCGAACGCCGGAATAGCTCCACACGATATCCTCGCGGGAAAGGGATTTTTTAAAATGGGCGTTGAAAACATCCAGCAGGTAGTCGGTTTCACTGTCATCAATATGTACCGACCGCGGATCGCCATGATATTCCACGTCAGTGGTGCCGATGATGGAAAATGCGTCCATCCAGGGGATGACGAAAACAATACGATGGTCTTCGTTTTGCAGAATAAAGGCATGACGGCCGTTATGCACGCGTGGCACCACAATGTGGCTGCCCTTGATAAGCCGGATGCCATATTGCGAAGGCAGCTTCAATCCGTCGTCGATGAAGGCCTTCACCCAGGGACCGGTGGCGTTGGCCAGTCCTTTCGCCTGCCAGGTTAGGGTCTTGCCGGTCAGGGTATCCATGGCTTCCACATGCCACAAACCGCCATCGCGCCAAGCGCGGGTGACTTTGGTGCGGGTCCGCACTTCACCGCCCTTGGCGACAACTTCTTGTGCATTGGCCACCACCAGGCGGGCATCGTCCACCCAGCAGTCGGAATACTCGAAACCGCGCTTGATGGACGGTTTCAACGCCGAATCCGCGCCAAAACGAATACCTTTACTGCCCGGCAGACTGGTCCGCTTACCCAGGTGATCATAAAGAAACAGGCCGAGACGGATCATCCAGGCAGGCCGCAGATGGGGACGGTGAGGCAATTGGAAGCGCATCGGGAAAGCAAGGTGCGGCGCCATTTTCAATAGGACTTCCCTTTCGGCCAGCGCCTCGCTAACCAAACGGAACTCGTAATGTTCGAGATAGCGCAAACCGCCATGGATAAGTTTGGAACTGGCGGACGACGTCGCGCAAGCAAGATCATCGGCCTCCAGCAACAGGACGGACAAACCGCGTCCCGCAGCATCCGCGGCAATCCCGGCTCCGTTGATGCCACCGCCAATCACAATCAAGTCTTTGGTTTCCACGATAGCGTCCTCCAGATGTTCGCAATGATGCCTTTATTTTCGTTTTCGCTCACAATTGTAATCGAAAACCAACATCTATGCCAAGGCATTGTTGAATTTTTGGGCTTAGGCGTGATAGAGGTAACAAATTATTCGCTTTTGACGCGCTAATGACGCCGGCATGTTCCTTTGCTTATGCCGGGGAACTGCGTTGAGCAAAGTCCGGGACAGGGGATCCATTTCCTCAACAAAAGGCGTGGAAAAAGGCTGGACGCCGCAACCGGTCTTGTTACACTGGCAAAGCCCCGGCGGGCGCCTTTTCTTTCACCTCATCATACGGCGGTGCCTCTTTATGGAACAATTTGAAGCAATCAGCGTCGAGCAGGCCTATCAGCGCTGGAAAAAGGGCGAAACGGCGCTGGCGGATATCCGCGACCCGCGTAGTTACGCCGCGGGCCATGCGCCAGGCGCTTTTCATCTTACCAATGACACGCTGGATGCATTCATGCGGCAAACCGATACCGACCGGCCGGTGATGGTGATGTGCTATCACGGCAACAGCAGCAAGGGGGCGGCCCAGTATTTATTGCAACGGGGTTTCTCCGCCGCCTACAGCATCGATGGCGGATTCGAGGCCTGGCTCAAGGCGTTTCCCGACGCGGTGACGGTTTCCCCCGCAGAATAACGTTTTGAGCGCGGTATGGTCGGCGTCGGCCGTTGCGCGGTTTTTTCCCGCCGCTCACCTAAGGCCCGCCTTTGGCGGGTCGGATTTATTGCTGGCGGGTTTGCCGCTCGTTTGCCGCCGCGATGCAACCTGACGTATTTAGAATATGAAGTATTTGAGTTTTAACTTATTTCATTTCACGGTGACTCATTGAGCGATTCGGGACCGTTTGACCCGCGGGAATTTTATTATTATGATATTTACATCAAGCCGGCTGGGGAATGATGTTTATTCTTAAATGCAATTATAACATTTGTTTTTGAAGGATGCAGGATGATCATTCAATACCGACAGTGTTATTGCGCTAACAAAGCACTAGTCTAGTCAAACGGTGAATGTTCCCAGTTGCATTGAGACGACAAGCAATGCAACGAATTCGTTGGGAATAAATTTGAGTCGTCAGGCGACCTCCGGTCGGCGGCTTTCAGTGAGGGGCCGTGTTGTTGATAATAGACAGAATATGCCTCGTTAATGATTTAACCCGGTCATCAAGAGAAATAACGCTGGAATCGATGTCGCATAAGGGTTGTTACATATTGATTGTTACATATTGATTGTTGCGTATTGGTTGTTACATAAACTACAGCATTATTTATGCTGCATTGTTTTGGCGAAGATGCCAATAAAAATATAGCCAATATGTTTACATCGAATAATTTAAATCGCATCGTGACGGAAAACACAACAGTCAAATAAAACAGACCAACGTGCCTTGGCCGGAATACGTATTACTCTAAAATATGTCGCGCTGCATCGCGGCGGCAAGCGAACGGCACGTTCGTCGGGAATGAATTTAAAACGCCAATGGCGGGCTGAGAAACCGGGCGTCTTTTATCGCCCCTGGCGCATGGCCAACACGATGACCGGGGTGAGTGAGCGCAGCCTGTAAAGAAGCAGCGTGAAGTATAACGAGTTTATGGCGCAAGAGGGATACCCGTCATATTTATCCCTTTACCATTTTGCTTATATGCCCAGGGGATTCATGGATGAATACTGTTTTATCCATAGGAAGGTATTGTTTTTTATGGGCGTCGTTCGTCGGTGTCATCGCCATTCCCGACGTCCGCGCCAGCACGGCGGACAGCCAGCAGCGCCATTGGCGGGAGCAGCAAGAGGCCCGTGAACGGCGGTTGACGCCCGCTATGCCGGATGTTCACCTTTCCAAGCCGAGAAACAAGGGCGCATTGTCGTTTCCCGAAGAAACGCCGTGCCGGCGCATAAATCATATCGTCCTGGAAGGCGCCGACGCCTTTCCCCGCTGGCTGCGGTTGGATGACCTGTTAAGCCAGGCGCGCGGACGATGCCTGGGCGTGCGGGGTATCGACAAGCTGATGGGCGCGTTGCAAAACCGCTTGATTGATCATGGCTGGATAACCACCCGAGTGCTGGCGCCGGACCAGGACCTGCGCGAGGGGCGCCTGCGGCTGCTCATCTTGCCCGGCAGAGTCGCCGCCGTGCAATTGAACGGCGACGGCGCGGGCCGCGCCGCCTTGTTCAACAGCCTGCCGATCGGGCCTGGCGATGTGCTGGATTTGCGGGATATCGAACAAGGGCTGGAGAACCTGCAACGGCTGCCATCGTCCGAGGCCAGCGTGGAACTGGTGCCCGGCGAGCGACCCGGCGAGAGTATTATCTTCATCAATCGCACACAACCGCGCCGCTGGCGCCTGGGTACCTGGTTAGATGACAGCGGCACCCGCGCTTCCGGGCGTTATCACGCCGGCATCATGCTGGCCCTGGATAATCCTTTTTCCCTAAGCGATCTGTTTTATGTGACGCTCGGCCGCGATACAGGCTTTGCGGGGATGAAATATTACAAAGCCGCCGGTTTTCACTATTCGCTGCCCTGGGGCTACTGGTTGTTCAGCGTCAACGGCAATCGTTATGGCTATGGTCAAAATACCGGCAGGCCCGTCAACGCGGTTTACCCGTCTCATCGCTACCAGAACGAGGTGGGCAACCTTTCCCTCCAGGCGAAGCGGGTGATACACCGCGGCGCCGCCCATAAAACCGCTTTGTCCTACGATATCATGACGCACACCGCCCGAATTCGTTTCAATGGCGCGCGGTTAAGTAGCCCGCCGCGGCAAATCAGCGCCTGGCGCGCCGGACTGGCCCACCGCCGCCATATCGGCCGGGCCACGCTGGACACCGATGTCAGCTATCAGCAGGGCACCCGCTGGTTCGGCGCCCGGCCAAATAGCTTGAAACCCGTTGGGCAATGCCCCGTCCTGGGTAAAGCCACCCGCTGGTCCGCTTCGCTTAACGCGCCGTTTACCCTCGGCCAGGCGCGTTTTCGCTATCAGGCGCATTACCGCCACCAATTGAGCCACAACCGGCTGATGCCTTCGGAACAATTCGCCATCGGCAACCGCTGGACGGTACGCGGCTTTGACGGCGAGCGCACCCTCAGCGCCGATGACGGCTGGATGATACGTAATGACATCGCCTGGCGTACGCCGGTACCGGATCAGGAGTGGTATCTGGCCGTCGATTACGGCGAGATGCATGGCGCGCTTGGGGAAAGAACCACTGGCCGCCGTCTGGCGGGCGGCGCCAGTGGTTTGCGCGGCGCCTGGTCGGCCGCTGGGGTCAAGTATGACTTATTCGCCGGCGCGCCTTTTTCAAAACCGGACGGCTTGCGAACCGATGCCATGATCTTGGGTTTCAACCTTGCCTGGCAGCATTAGCGCCTATTCCATGAGGACTATTCACTTGCCTTTTTGGTTCCGGGTCGCGCCCGGCATCCTCACGTATCCCGTGTACATGCCGATTTCCGCGCTGTCCGTGTCCAAACTGGCTGCGCCAGTGATAACGCCTACTGGGATAGGCTATTGATCCGCCAGGGCGGCGATATCCCGGCGCCGGGGTGTGGCGCGAGAACGGTAAGGACACCTGAGTGCTATGAATAAACATCGCTATCGCGTCATTTTCAATAACGCGCGCGGCATGCCAATGGCGGTCTCCGATATCGCCGGCGCCGGCCGACGAGTCGGCCCAATAAGAGGGACGCCGGAACCCTTGTCGGCGGCGGGTCCGAAATGGCGCCTTACCGCGCTGCGTTTTGCCCTGCTGCTGGCCGGCGGCGTCGCTTTTCGCGCCCATGCCGGTTTTGACGCCGACCCCGCTGCGCCGGGCGACCATCAGCCAGCGATAACCCACACCGCCAACGGTATCGCGCAAATCGATATCCAGGCCCACAACGAACACGGCCTTTCCCATAACACCTACCGGCAATTTGACGTGGAGCCGGCCGGGGTGATTCTAAATAACAGCGTCCAGGCCGCATCAACCCAACTGGCCGGCTATGTGGACGGCAATCCCTGGCTGGCGGGGAGCGGCGAGGCCAGCATGATCCTCAACGAGGTCAATTCTCCCCACGCCAGCCACCTTGATGGCTGGATTGAAGTGGCCGGCCGCGGCGCGGAAGTCATTATCGCCAATCCCGCCGGCATCTCTTGCGACGGCTGCGGCTTCATCAATGCCCACAATGCCACGCTGGCCGCCGGCCAGGCTCTCGTGCAAGACGGCCGGCTAAGTGGGTTTGATGTGGAACGGGGCGAAATTATCTTTGCGGGCGCCGCCAATCTCAATAGTGATCATGCCACATTGATCGCCCGCGCGGTGCGGGTCAACGCCGATGTCCATGCCCGGCGCCTGACCATCGTCACCGGACGCAATATCACCGATCGGCATGGCGCCATCCTGGAGAAAAAACCAGACGACGGCGCATCGCCCGAGTACGCCCTGGATGTGGCGGCGCTGGGCGGCATGTACGCCCACAAAATACACATGAAAGGCAACGAGCACGGGCTTGGGGTACGCAATGCCGGGCGTATCGGCGCCATGGCCGGGGAACTGACCTTGACCGCTGAAGGCCGCCTGGAGAATCTCGGCGACATGTTAAGCCTTGCCAAGATGGAACTGACGGTCGATGGGGAGATGCGAAATACCGGCCGGATGGCGTCCCATGACAATATGCATTTGACCGTCAAAGGCGAACACGGGAGATTACTCAACGACGGCCATGTGGCGGCCAAAGGCGATATCTTGGCGGCGGCGGCCGGCGTGCGCAGCGGCGGTCAAAGCCGCTGGCAGGCCGGCCTGGATGGCCGGCGGCGCGGCGTCAGAAGCAGCGCCTTGCGAATGGCGGCCCACGGCGACATCCGCCTGCAAGGGGAAAACGACGCCGGCGGGGAGATTTCACTAAGCGGCGCAACGCTGGATTTATCCGGCGGGCGGACCACGTCGCCCGTGCTGGTCCTGGACGCTGGCGGCGCGCTCAGCCTGCGCGGCGCCCAGGTTTGCGCCGACCGGCTGATTGTCCATGCGCCGGCCGGGGTGGATAACGACGAAGGGCGTCTGAGCGCCGGCGCTATGACGATAAAGACTTCGCGGCTGAGCAACCGGCGCGGCTCGCTACGGCAGACCGGCACAGGGCCGCTGGCCTTGCGGGTTCATGACGCCCTCGACCGGCATGATGCAACGGCATCTTGCGTTGAGCGCAATCACCGCCGGCGGCCCGCGCCCTCGCAAGGCGTAATCGATAATACCGGCGGCGTGATTGATAGCGGGGCCGCGCTGGACATCAACACCGGCCGGATGGTGAATAACGACGGCAGGATGCAGGCCAGGGGCGACATTGTCGCTATGACCTACCATATCGACAACTCGGACGGCCAGATGCTTACGGATGGCGACGGCAAGGTTATCGCCGTCTGCCTGGATAATCGCGCAGGCCTATTGCAAGCCGGCGGGCGCGTCGACTGCCATGCGCCGGCCGTGAACAATGCCGGCGGACGGATAATCGGCGCCGGCGACGTGGCCTTAAACAGCACCCGGCATCTCAATAACGCCGGGGGCCTGATTGACGCCAGCGGCCCTTTGCGCGTGAGCGCCGGCATCGTGGACAATTCCGGGGGCCGGATCCTGGCCGCCGGCCAAACCGTCGTCGACACACGGCTGTTGCATAATCCCCAGGGCAAAATACATGTCCAGGGGAGCGATTTTCATTGTCAAAGCGGCGCGCTGGACAATCGTGGCGGTGATATCCAAACCGTCGGCCACGCGCAATGGCTGTTTCGTCGCAAGGCAGGCGCGTCGGCCGATGACGCCCTGGCTGAGTTTAACGGGTCTTCCCCCGAGGCCGGGCACGTCGACAATACCTCGGGCCTGATCCACATTGGTGGCCATTTGGCATTGGATGCCGGCGAGTTGGCCAATCGCCAAGGCCGCATTATTGCTGCCGGCGATCGCGCCGAATTGATCCTGACTGGTCTGACGGGGGAAGGACAAGTGATTTCGCTGGGCCGCCTGGCCGTTACGCTGCGCGGGGCGCTCCACCACACCGGCGAAATGCGGGCCAAGGACGGGCTTACGTTGTCCGCCACCGGTCCACTGACTAACATGGGTCTGCTGTCGGCCGGCCAGGCGCTGGCACTTTCCGCTCACGCCCTGGATAATGACGCGGGCGCGCGCATACGGGCCGGCGAATGGCGCGCCGCGCTGCCGGGGGCCTTGCGCAATTGCGGTCAAATCCGGGCCGACGCCGTGCGGATCGTCGCGCAATCCCTGGAAAATGCCGGGACGGCGACGCTACAGACGGATGCAACGCAACTGACCTTGTCCGGGGAGCTTGTTAATCAGGGTCATCTGTCGTTGGGTAATACCCGCCTCGACGCCGCCGCGTGGGCCAACGCCGCCGGAGCGGAAATTCACACGGCGCGGCTGCGCGTCCGCCTGCCCGGCGCCTTTTGCAATAACGGGACGCTGCATGCCCACGACGGCCAAATTGAAGCCGCATCGCTGGCCAACGCCGCCGGAGCGCGCTTTCAAGCCCGAACCCTGCAAGTCGCCCTGTCGGGGAGTTTCGACAATCAGGGCGCGCTGCGCCTGGGCGAAGCCGACGTCAATGCCGCGACATTCCACAACGCGCCGGCGGCGGCGCTGGAAGCGGAAACGTTGCGCCTGTCCCTGGATGGTCCACTGGAAAATCACGGCACGCTGCGCCTGACGCTGCGCGGCCAATTACACAATCGCGGGCTTATTGATGCCGATCAGGGCCGGCTGGAAGCCGCGACCTTGTTGAATACCGCCACCGGCCGCCTATATGGCGATCACCTTGCCTTGCGGGCCGACAGGTTGGATAACCATGCTCAAGAGGGTTGCGCGCCGGTGATTGCCGCCCGCCAGCGGCTGGACATCGGCGCCGGCCGTCTCGACAATCGCGACGGCGGTCTTATTGCCAGCGAAGGACATCTGGCGTTGGGCGGCGGCCTGGACGCGCAGGGACACGCCGTCGGCCGCGTCGGCGGCGTGAACAACCATGACGCGGTCATTGACGCCGGCGGCGATTTGGTCATTGACGCCGATGACATCGCCAACACCAACGGCGGCCTGACCTTGACGAAAACCACCCGGCACGAGCGACGCCACGAGGGGGTGCTTAACGGACAAACCACCCGCTATGCCTGGCGTGACATCAATACCCGCAGGAAAGACAAATACGGCGTCCGCGACGCCATCATGCCCGATGGCAGCGCCAGCCAGAAATTTTATGAATACCGCTACACCCGCCTGATTACCGAAGATGCTATCGACAAAAGCCGTCCGGGCCGAATCCTGGCCGGCGGAACGATGACATTGAACGCCAGGCGCTTGCTCAACCATGATAGCCAGATTGTCGCCGGCGGCGAACTGCTCGGTCACATCGGCGACTTGCGCAACGAAACCACCCAGGGTCAACGAGTGATCAAGGATCGCGGCTATCAATGGCACTGGTACGATAAAAAAAAGAAAAATAGGTTAGGCAAAACCAAAACCTCACAAGGGAAAGACCGTACTGTTTATCGGCCCCTCCCCGTAAGCGAGACCCTGTCGCTGCAGACTATGGTCTGGCGACATAACGCCGGGGATGAAAATCAAACCGCCGCCGCGACGTCGCGCGTTCCGTTCGGCCGGCGCGCAAAGCCGGCCCCATCCTCCCTTGCGCCACTCCAGCCGCCCGCGACGGAAGAACAGCGCAAACAGTGGCGGCAACTGCCGCTGGCGCTGTGGGCCGGCCAGGTTTACGCACATCCCATCCCCGCGATGGACATTCCCGGCCATGCCTGGACATCGAGGGTAAAGACAATGGCCATAGAGACCGCGCCGCCCCACAGCAGTCTGTTCAAGCTGCATCCCAGGCCGGCCATTGGCTATCTGGTGGAAACCTGCCCGCGTTACACCCGTTATAAGCAGTGGATCGGGCTGGATTATATGCAGGATAAATTGCCTTTCACGCCGTCGGTGGCGCATAAACGCCTCGGCGACGGTTACTATGAGCAGCGTCTGGTGCGCGAGCAGATGATGCAGCTCACCGGCCGGCATTTGCTCGAAGGCCACCGCAACGAATCCGATCAGTTCAAGGCACTGATGAATGCCGGTCTGCGACATGCCGAGGCGTTTCATCTGACGCCTGGGGTGATGCTCAGCCCCCACCAGATGGCGTTGCTGACCAGCGACATGGTGTGGCTGGTCAACCGGGAGGTGGCGCTGCCTGACGGCGGCACCCAGCAGGTCCTGGTACCGCAGCTGTATGTTCGCGCCCGGGACGGAGACCTTACCGGCGACGGGGCATTGTTGTCCGGCCGGGATATCCGGCTGACGGTGGACGGTCAACTGGCCAACAGCGGCGCGGCAAAGGCCGAGGGGCAACTGGTTTTGGGCGCCGGGGCCATAACATCCAGCGGGTCCTTGGCCGCCAGGGAGATACGCCTGTCCGCCCAGCGGGATATCAAGCAGACTGGCGGCGCCATCGCCGCTGAAGATAACATAACGCTCACCGCCGGCCGGGATATCCGCGTGCAATCCACGGTGCGGGGCGATGGCGAAAATCAGTGGCGCGATCGGAACGCGGGCATTTATGTGCATAACAAAGACGGCGAGCTATCTTTGGCCGCTCTCAATGATATCGACTTGACCGCCGTCACTATCGCCAATGGCGGCGGGCAAAGCCGCACCGTCCTGGCGGCGGGTCGGGACATCAATCTGGGCACACTGTCTACCGTTAAACGGGAAAAAGCTTACTGGGACGCTGACAATTACCGTTTATCCGACCAACAGCGCGAAGAGGGCAGCCATATCGGCGGCGGAGTCGTCGCTTTGTCGGCCGGCCGGGATATCAACGCCCGTGCGGCGGCCATCGAGTCCGAGGGGCATCTGGACCTGCAAGCGGGCCGAAATATCGCCTTATCGGCAGGTCGAACCGAAAGCCATGTTATCGAACACGGCAAGCAGACCAGCCGCGGTTGGGTATCCGCCATTTCCTTGGAAACCCATGACGAAGTCCATGCTTATCAGGCTCAGGGGCCGCTGCTTGGCGGCGATACATTGCGCCTGTCCGCCGGACGTGACCTGATGGCGGAGGGGGGCGCCATTGCCGGCGTTGGCGATATCGAACTGACGGCCGGCAACCGGCTGACCCTTACCACGGCGCTGGAACGTCATCACGTGTCCCATTCCCGGCAGGAAAAAAACTCGGGATTAATGGGCAGCGGCGGCATAGGGGCTTCGCTGGGCAAGGAAAGCCTGAAGACCGACGATCAACTCACACTCCAGCAGCATCGCGGCACCCTGGCCGGGAGCGAGCAGGGCAGTGTCCGGCTGCGGGCCGGCGACACGCTCGTCGTCCATGGCAGCGATGTGGTCGCCGGGGGAGAAATTGCCTTGAGCGGCGCCGAGGTGTCGCTCAGCGCAGCGGAAAACAGCGTTATCGAACAGCATGCAAGGGAGTATAAACGCAGTGGCTTGACCTTGAAGTTCTCTGATGTGTTAGGCAACGCCGTCAAAAATTCAGTGAAAAATCTCCAGCAAACAGGGAAAACCGATAACGGCCGTTTGTCCGGTTTGTATCGCGTCAAAGACGCTTATCAAGGGGCCAAAGCGGAGGCGGCCAGGTCGCTGGCCACCTGGCAAAGCGTAGCGCCGCACAACAATCCCATACCGGGTATGAGCCTAACCTATGACAGCCAAAAGAGCCGCACCCTTCAGCATCATGAGCGCTATCAGGCCCAGGGCAGTACGCTAGCCGGCGGCGGTAACATCGCCATCACCGCCACCGGCCGGCAAAACGGCCATATCAGCCTGCATGGCGCCAATGTGCGGACCGATCGGGACATGACTTTGCAGGCGGTACGGGATATCCGCTTATTCTCGGCGCTGAATCGCGAAATCATCAAAAATGGCGCCGCCAGCGTTACCGGCAAGAATCTGATGTCATTCAGCGCCGAGCAATCTTGTGACGAAGTGTACAGTACCCGCGCAATGGGTTCCCGGCTTACCGGTGATTCAATAAGATTATCGGCCGGACGGGACATCCTGGCGAAGGGTGGCGTTATCGCCGGAACGCAGGACGTCCTCCTTTCCGCCGGGAGGCAACTGACGTTAACCGCCGTGGAGGAAATCCATCGGGAGAGTCATTCCCGCCAAGCGCAGAAATCAGGACTGATGGACAGTGGCGTTATCGATATCTCTCTTGGTAATGAGAGCCAGCAACGTGACGACAGTCTTTACGTCCGACGCCATGCAGGCGTTATGGCGGGCAGCGAACGGGGCTTAACCCGCCTGGAGGCCGGCGATCGGATTAATATTGCCGGCAGTGACATTGTAGCCGGCGGCGATCTTCATGTCATTGGCGCGGAGATCGATGTTTCATCCGTGGAAAACCACATCGTCGAGAAGCAGGAATCCGCATATAAACGCAGCGGCTTAACGCTGGCGCTTTCCGGTACGGTGGGCGGCGCGATAAATAACCTGGCGCAAAATATCCAACAGGCCGAAAGCGACGATAACCCACGGCTGGCGACTTTACAACGTATCAAGGCCGTGCTGAGCGGCGTGCAGGCCGTGGGAGCGGGGGCGTTGTCGGCGGCGCAGGGCGACTCACCGCAAAACACCAACGCCATCGGGGCCAGTCTGTCCCTGGGCAGCCAGAGCTCACATGCGGATCAACGGTGCGAACAATATCAGTCCCAGGGCAGCACGCTTTCCAGCGGCGGCAACCTCACCATGGCCGCCGCCGGCGGGCGGAATGGCGCGGGAGATATCGCGATACAGGCCGGGGAATTGCGGGCCGGCGGCGATATCCGCCTTAATGCCCGACGGGATATACAGCTCATTTCCGCCCTGAACCGGGAAAAACTTGAAGGGAGCAACAGTAGCCGGAGCGGGGTAGTGGGTGTCGGCATCGGTGTGGGTCAGGGCGGTTTTGGTTTCAGCATCTTTGCCGGCATTAACAAAGGCGAGGGCGGCGAGTTGGGCGAAGGCGCCTTTCATGCCGATAGCCTGCTGACGGCGGGGAGGCAGGTGGCGCTCACCAGCGGCCGCGATGCGCTGTTGGCCGGCGCGCAGGTCAGCGGCGAGACGGTTACGGCCGATATCGGCCGTAACCTGCTGATGCAAAGTCGACAAGACAGTGATGACTATGATGCCAAACAGCTGAATATCAGCGCCAGTGGCCAATTCACTTTTGGCTCGATGACCGGTTCGGGCAGTGTTAGCGTCAACCGGTCCAGGCAAAATAGCCGTTACAGCGCCGTGCGCGAGCAGACCGGCCTGTTCGCCGGCCGGGGCGGCGTGGATGTGCAAGTGGCCGGCCATACTCAGTTGGACGGGGCGGCCATCGCCAGTAACGCGATGGCGAAGAGAAACCGGCTTAAAACCGGTACGCTGGGGTTTATCGATATTTGCAACCAGACACGATACCATGTTGAGCAGCAAAGCGTCGGCATGAGTAGCGGTGGGCCGGTGGGCGAGCAGTTCATGGGCAATCTGACCGGTGGGCTGCTGGCGGGCGTCAACCGTTCGGGCGGCAGAAGCAATATGACCCAGGCGGTGTTCAGCCCCGGCGATCTGCTTATCAGCCAGCCCCAGGACCCGCGGCAGTCCATTGCCGGATTGAGCCGCGACGTGGCGCGCGCCCATAAGACCTTGGATCCGCTGTTCGATAAAACGCAGGAGCGGCAGCGGTTGCAGCAAGTGTCGCTGGTGGCGGAGATAGGCGCGCAAGTTATTGATATCGCCAGCACGGCGGCGGCTGTCAGCGCGACCAAGAGCGCCCATCAGGTGGCGGCCAACGCGGGGGAGCGGGAGCGTACGGCAGCGCGTGAAACGTTGCGGCGGGAGAAGGGGCTAAACGAAACGCCAACGAATGCGGACATTCAGCAGCGAATTTGGGATAACGCGTATAATCAGGCTTATGCGGCCACGGGAATGGGCGTAGGCGGTAGCCATGCCCGGGCCTTGACGGCGTTGAACGGTTTTGCGCAGGGGCTGGCGGGAGGCAATATCGGGCAGGCCTTGGCGGGAGCGGCGTCGCCATACGTGGCGTAAGGGATAAAGGCACTCAGCGGGGAGCGGGAAGGATGGCGTTTGGGCGGGCACGCGGCGGCGGGGGCACTGCTGGCGAAGATGCAGGGATATAGCGCGCTATCGGGAGGCGTGGGAGCGTTGGGCGGGGAGTTAACGGCCAAGGCGCTGACGTCCGCCCTCCATCCTGGAATGGAGGGAAGCGCGCTGCCGGAGGGACAAAAGCAGCGGATCAGCGCGTTGAGCACACTGGCGGCGGGATTGTCCGGAGCAGTGGTGGGCCAGGGCGCAGGAGATGCGCTGGCGGGTGCGCAAGCAGGGAAGAATGCGGTGGAGAATAACTTCCTGAGCCCGGAATCCATGCCCAAAGGGTTGGCCGACCTGGGTAGCTCGGTCACCTCCTACGCCAAGTATGCCCAAGATAACAACCTGTCGCCAGAACAGGTGCAGGCGGATCTGACCCGGATGGTCAAAGGCGACCTACCCGAAGGCGCGGATATCGTTAAAGCGATACTGTCAAATACGCCGGTATCTGATACGGTAATGGCGGTGCTGACGGCAGAAGAAGCCAAGGATTATGCACTGGCGCTGTTATCGACTGTCCCGGCGGAAAGGGCGCTGACAGTCGTTGGTAAAACGGCAACGGCCTTCACGAATAAGCAGATCGTTAGGGCGGCGGAAAAGATCTCGACGGCGAAGCCGGGCAAGCAGTTTACTCAGCCACGGGATCTGAATGAGCAAATTTTGTGGAATCAGGTGAAAGAAAGTCCGGCTGATGGTAAAAAATTCTCTGAAATGGGCTTCAATTTAAATAGTGATCCTCGTTTCCCTCAATCTTCTGGATTTGAGAAAATGACAGCCTCACATAAATTGCCAAACGGTTCTAATATCGAAATCCATTATCAGCACAACTCTATTACTGGTAAAGCCTATGACATGAAAATTGTTACTCCCCAGCGAACCACGTCTAATCCGTCTGATGTGATTGAATCAATTAAGGATAACATCAGATGAAGATTAAAGATGAATGGGGAAATGTTGTTCATATTTTTGGTATGTATTGGGTTTTATCTGTCGATAAAACTTGTACAGAGACAATGTTACTGGGTATGCCAAAAGGTAATGGTGGATTGGGCACTTACAGGATCACAGGTAAACTTGCTGAAAAAGTTGAGTTTATCGACCCATCTATACCTGAAGGCTTTATATATTATTACTCAGGGATTTACCATAAAGCACTCATTGAAGAAAATTTGTTAGATGATCTTCGGGAGTATGACGAAGCCGCTTATCAAAAGTTCCTTGAGATCCTTAAAACTGAAGGTCTTATAGATCCTGATTTTTATTAGATTATTCCCCCGGCTAATCACGCCGGGGTTGTTAAATATTAACAGTAACATCCCGGCCTTCTAAGCCGGGATGTTATCTAACAGACCAGCCTATTAACCCGCTTCCGGCAATATCACCAATCGCCCCGGCTCCACCATCACCCGTACCGGCTGGCCGGTATCAAATCCGGCTTCGCCCAGCCCATCCCCCTTAAGGTACAAACCGAGGTGACGACTGTAATAGCTGGTTAGTAAGCGTGTGCCCAGCGCCGTCTGTTTCCAAACGAAACCGTTAGATATCCTTGGTGTCCATCTGTATCAGACGGACATCTATCATGGAAACTTTTCAGACCAAGACAGACTGGCGTTCAGCACCTCGCCAGGTCTACTCTCCAGAACTGAAGCTAAAACTGGTTCAGCTTGCACTGCAGCCAGGCGTATCCGTTGCCGAGGTCGCTCGCCGCCACAACGTGAATAACAATATCCTGTTCAAATGGATACGCCTGTTCCAGAGCGAAGGACGGGTTACCCGCCGTCAGCCCAAAGCCGACCACACCCCGGCCGCCCCCACGCTTTTACCTGTCCATATCACCGAAAATACCGGTATGCCTGCTGCCCCGCAGAGACCTCCACTGGAGCCCTTCTGTTCCTGTGAAATCACATTCTCCCGAGGACGG
>NZ_SZPQ01000031.1 GCF_005217455.1 Martelella alba | reverse complement strand
GCAGGGGGCTTTTTTTTTACGTCATATAAAGGCCGGCGGCGGCCTGTGCCGCCAGAGGGCTTGAGCGCGCCTGGCGCTGGCTTCGGCTAAACTAAAATCAATCACTATGCAGAAACCGCGAACGGCGAATACACAAAGCGCTGGACTTGCGCCATATTTGCTCATCATACTCAGTGAGTCCCTTTGTCGGCCGCGATGCGACTTAAGATATTTAGAGTAAAAAAATTGGGATCTGCTTGAATATTACAAGATTAAAGAATAACAAGGCTAAAAGTTCTTTAAACCTTGTTATTCTTGGATGTCGGAATTATATAAACCCAAAGTTATACTTGATGGGAAAAAGCAAAATACCCGGTATTACTTATTGAGCAATGTTATCATTCCCAATCTGAACTGTCACTGTTGTCACTTTCAACATCCGATGCGTCAAATTTCATTATCGAACGTCTTAGTGTTGAATATGTTCCCATTTCCGATCTGCATTCATTCTTATATAGGTTCTTTCGATCTTCTGGAACACGCTTCAAACTGTTCCTTTTCAGAGCCAATTCATCCGCTGGAATTCTGACTGTTGCGTTATGCGCTGAGGAATGACGCGTCATTTGTCCTTCACGAATGTCCTTGTTTTTCAGGTTGTTGATTTCGCCCGGAGAGGTTGGTGGTGAAAGGTCACGCTCAGTGGGTGGAGGCGGCGGAGAGAACGATATATCGGGTGCAGAAACGGCTGGAAGCGGGGCGGATACGCTGTTTGCCGGCTGCAGGACGCCGGAATTGCCGGCGGAAAGCGATGTGGCCGTCACGGCTGAGGGGATCTGCAGTTCGACTGGCAATGTTCTTGTTGCCGCGACGGGTGGGGGTCTGCGTAATACCACCTCATCCATGAAATCGGAATCACTGGATGAAGATGAACCGGAAGTAGGAAGAGTGAGGGGCATAGGTGATGAAGATGGGGTGGAGTCATACCTCTTATCTGGGGATGACGGCGGTGTGACGGGCGTTGATGAGGGGGGTGAGGATGTTGAAATATCGGAAGCCGTGTCTGATCCCCAGTTTTTCAGGGTGCTGTTTCTTTTATTCAACGCATTGGCGAGCTCATTTTGGAAGTTATTTTTGCTGGCTTGGTTATCGGCCTTCGGCTGGGGCTTTCTAAGTGTTACGTTACTGAGGGAATCACCCGAACCCACTTGTGACAAGGGCCTGAGCTGTACTTCGGCGGTCGGTGGAGGAGGAGGCGGCGGCGGTACGGATGCTCGAGCCGCGGTATTCTTGTTTTCGGGGGGCGTATTGAGCAGAGGCTGGATAAAGTTTTCGGTAAACAACGTGTTGCTGCCATCTTCCATTGATACTTCGGCCTCTTCGGTGGAAGGCGCGTCAGGGGAATGTCGTGCGGCCGCAAGGGTGGAAGGGGCATCACGGGATTCCCCTTTAGCGATATCCAGTTCATTATCAAGAAGAGCGCTGTCTTGTCCGGGCAGCGTCTCGTCAGATGCTCGAGCCACTGTTTTGGTATTGATAACCGGGGCAGCGGGCGCATCGCTTTCGTTATCATCATCAACAGATGACGTGCGTGGCGAAATCAGCTGATTTCGAGGTGAATCATCCCCGGGCGCCGGATCAAATGGGTTTCCGGCGGTATCGACGACACTCGCGGGTTCAACTCTGATTATCATGGTACTGCGATTGGACGCATCCCCCTGTGTGTCATAAGCCACGGCGGAAAGAACGTAATAGTTTGTCGAGCGCGCATCATAAGCCGGGAGTTGAACATGGTAGTGATGTTTGGAAACATTGATTACCTGGCCACCGTGGGCGCGTAGACTGCTGTCCTCCCAATCAATATGATCCAGGATGAACTGCTGGGAAAAATCGAAGGAAATGGGGTGTCTTTCATGTTCCGCTCCGGTTAACTCGGTGGGTAACCGGAAATACAGCGTCTTCTGATTCTTAAATTCGAGAATGATATTATTATTTCGCTCAACGGGGTTAAATCGACTGCCTTCGATGTTTCTGGTGCCGGTGACATACTGCGGATCCAATTGTTTGGACAACGGCATATTGAAACGGTAATTGATCATCATATTGGCTTTACCTTCGCTGCGGCCGTTGCTCCAGTGTGAGCGGTCCAGACCAAAGGTTAACAGGGGGATGGGATTGTATGTCAACCCCACCGTAAGAGCCGAAGGGTTTTTGAAATGTTCATCTTTATTGGTCGGGGCCACTTCGCCGCCCCGGTATTGTTCATATTTGACCCGGCCGCCTAATTGCGGGTGTTCCGGCAGATAGGCATCCAGATTGATATCGAAGCCATTCGCCACTCGCTCTTCGTATCCGTTGTGTAGATAAGCGCTTTTCCATCCAGAGAGCCGTAAATAGCCGTTAGCGGTCAACTTAAGATTACGGTGCCATAATTCCAGGCCTAACCCCAGTCGCTGATGATGATTGCGGGAAACCTGCAAGTCATAGAAAGAGTTGTAACCCAACATCCAGTCCTGATGAAAATGGCGCTGGCCGATGCCGAGGTTCACAATATTTCGTCCATCAAAACGCCTGGCGCCGAGTTGATTGAATAAAAACCTATTTTCACTATCTTGCAAGGGCAAAAGAATATCGAAAGAAGAACGAGAGAACGTTTTTTGCAAATCAGGCACGGTGATGGTCGCCGAACCCTTGCCATTGGATAAAGCCGTAGAGGATGAGAGATTCGCCTGGGATATATCCTCGACACTTGCTGAATTAGCCCGTTGTGCCTGGTGGGCGGAAACTGGTCGATAAGGTTCAAAAGCCGTTTCGCTATTTTCCATAACAGATGGTTTTTTTTTATCGACGGTTTCTTGGGGGAATTTAACGGCATTTTTTTTCTTTTCGTTCGATAAACAGCCTGCCAGTAAGGCGGCAACACTTATCACGGCAACATACCATTTTGAAGAGGTCATTTTTTATTCTATAAATGTGATTGGTTTGCGATTGGTACTTACTCGTACCGCTAATAGCTTCTACACTCGTCATACTTCGTGTTGCCTCTTTGTTGGCTGCGTTTGCCCACACCAGTCACATAGTGGTCTATGCTCCTGGGGACTCGCGCATGTGCAGCCGCAGTGCAACATAAACTATTGGAGTAAAGATTGACCGAGGTTCAATAAAGGAGCATGGTTATCTTTATATACAAAGATAACTAGTTGGTTAAACCTCGAAGCAATAGTTGAGCTGCAACATAATAATTACATTTCTAATGGTTCTCCTTCGGATTAATTAAATGAAATTATCTACTGATTCTGATATTTGACATTGTTTACATTTATACTTAATAAAAGGCGACAGATAATTACCATAAATGAACCAGATTGGTAAAGTCTCCCGCCAATAAAAAACGCTATATTTAACTTTCGTATCATTTGATCCCCCCATACTTCATATTACCTTTCTGTCGCCGGTCTTCGCTTATCCTGGTTATCATGGGTTTATCAACGCGGTTGGGGGGGAATGAGCGCCGGTTTTTCGACTTTCTCTGGCGCCGAGATGACACCAGCAAACGTAGTCAATCAAGAGTCAACATTAAGTATGACAAGTCCAACATCGGTTTCAATGAATCGTCAGTGTGCCGCCACTTATGTAAGACGTGAATTATTCAAGGTATATACTCGTTATACATTAAGTGGCGCCTTGTCGGCTACGCTCGTTCGGCCCAGCCACACAGTGAGCGATACTCCCGGAGACCCTCTCGCTTGCCGTCGCGATGCAACTTGAATTATTTAGAGCATGAAATAAGAATAATCTCTTAGCTTATTAGTTTATTTTTCTCCGGATAACCATTTACTTGCTATTAGAGAGGGAATATTTATCTTCAATACTTAAAAAAACCTAACCTATTATCTCTCATGACGGCGGGTAATTTCTCAACCACTCGCCGATGAACACCGCTATGCTTTCCGGACGATTGATATCCAATAGGGGTAGGGTGATATCCAGTTTCACGTCACTGGCCACCGCGATGACATGTTCGTCAATGAGCGTCCGCCAATCCTTGCCGGTATCCGAGCGGAACAAGGCGATTTTGGGCACCGGTTCGCCTTTGAAGCCTTCCACCAGCACCAAATCAAGCAGGGAGGGATTCATTTGCGCCGCCAGCCAAGAAAGCGATGGCATGGCTTCATTCCTATTTTCGGTCATCAACGCCCAACGCGCCTCGCTGGCGACCATGGTTTGTCGCGCGCCGGCCTTGCGCAACTCGTAGCTGTCTTTTCCCGGGGTATCCACATCCATCTTATGATGTGTATGCTTGATAATTCCCACCCGGATGTTCGCCTTATTGAGCATGGGAATGATTTTTTTCAATAGGGTCGTTTTGCCGGTACCGCTATAGGCGGCGACAGCTAATAGCGGCAAATGCGTGTGTGGCATGACCATTATCCTCGCAGTGGTTGTCACCAGGCCCAACCCGCCAGATCGTCGGGGGTATTGAGGTTAGCGAACGCTGGATGCGTTTCGGAAAACATTACTCTCGCGGCGTTGATGCTGTCGAAAAATAGCATTACCCGGCGGTCTCCGCCAGCGAGAAAGCGTTGCAAACAGGGTGCCAACGCGCGATTGAGCAAGGCGAAGGCCGGATGGTCGCGGTTATCGGAATGGGCGAAAGCCGCTTTAGCATCCTCCTTGTCATGCCACAGGCGCGCAACCAAATTCAAAGGGAATACCGGCGCATCGCAGGGTACAAACGCCACCCAGTCGGTTTCGGCAGCCTGTAAGCCCGCCAGCATGCCGGCCAGCGGCCCTTGGAAATCGGCTATAGTATCGCTGATGACTGTGAGCCCGCTTTGCCGGTATTGATCCTGATGGCGATTGGCATTAATGATAACCTGACTCACCTGTTCCGTCAGACCGGCCAGTACATGCCGGTAAAGGGGAAGGCCATGGAGCAGGAGCAGCCCTTTATCCTGGCCGCCCATGCGACTGGAACGTCCGCCCGCCAAAATAATGCCCGTAATAGTGGGTTTCGCTGTGGCCATTTCATACAACTCCGGTCTGTAAAAGACGATTTTGTCAGAATACTCCGTTTGCGGCCGGCCTGCGTATGTCCGGCGGCGCATATTCGCACGAAAGCATACGGGACGATCGGTCTTCTGACGCGTCCAACGGCGCGTTGGCGGTCTTGCTGGGCATATCATCATGCTTAAAAAGGAGCGGCCGCCGGAAGCGTAAAGCTTGACCCTGAAGGCGAAGAGCCGTCACGCGGTTTCACATAATAAGATACAATCTACCAAGGGAAATCGACGATTAGGGCGTATGCCGCCCGGCGGAAATTGCTAAAGTAGACCATGGCCCGTCCCCCTTGCCATGGATAGCGGTATCCCGCCTTTGGGCAGCTTGAATCGTGGTAAGACTCGGCCTAACACCAACATCATAAAAGGATTGGCTTATGAAATATCATCGTGTCGACGAACTGGTTGAATTGCTTCATCCCGCTTGGCGAAAGGATTCAGACCTCAATTTATTGCAATTTTTGCGCAAATTGGCTGATGAGGCAGGATTTCAAGGCGATCTGGCGAATTTGAGCGATGATATGCTGATCTATCATCTGAAAATGCGCGATGCCGATAGCACTGCCGCAATTCCTGGTTTACAGAAAGATTACGAAGAGGATTTTAAGACCGCCATCCTGAAGGCCAGGGGCATTCTTAAGGATTGAGCGCAAAGCGAACGCACCGGTCTTGACCGGGTTAATTTCGCGTCTTCAACAGGTTTGGACGAAAACTGTTTTATGAATACGAGTGCTTTCAATTTCAGAACGCTGATGCCGGATCTGATCATGGATGCCTTACAGGCAACTGGGTTGCGCGTCGATTCCGGCCTTACCGCCCTAAACAGCTATGAAAACCGTGTTTACCAATTTCTGGACGAAGATCGCAAGCGTTATGTGGTCAAATTTTACCGGCCGGAACGCTGGACGTCCGAGCAGATCTTGGAAGAGCACGCTTTATCGCGGGAATTGGACGAGGCGGAAATCCCCGTGGTGCCGCCGATGGACGTTAATGGTACAACGCTTCTGAATTACCAGGGATTTCGTTATGCGATTTTTCCAAGCGTTGGGGGACGGCAATTCGAACAGGACAATGATGAACAGCTTGAGTGGGTGGGGCGTTTTATCGGTCGGATACATAGGCAGAATGGCGCGGCCCGTTTCGCTTTCCGTCCCACGTTTTCGTTGGAGGATTATCTCTACGAGCCCCGTAGGGAACTGGAACAAAGCCAGCTCATCGCCGGGGGGCAAAAAGAGGCTTTTCTTCGCGTGGCCGACCTGCTGATCAGCGAAGTCGGGTTATGCTGGAACGAGGAATGGCGTTCGTTGCGGTTGCACGGCGATTTGCACGCCGGGAATATCCTGTGGCGTGATGGGCCGATGTTTGTCGACCTGGACGACGCGCGTAATGGGCCGGCAGTTCAGGACTTGTGGATGCTGCTTAACGGTAATCGTGGCGAACAACAATATCAATTATCGCTTTTGCTTGACGCCTATAGCGAGTTCATGGATTTTAATCCGCGGGAGTTGGCGCTGATTGAGCCGTTGCGGGCCATGCGCATGATCCATTATCTTGCCTGGGTTAGCCGGCGTTGGGGAGATCCGGCCTTCCCGCACAGTTTTCCCTGGATGACCGATGCCGGGTTCTGGGAACAGCAAATCATGGTGTTTTCCGAACAAGTCAAACTATTGCGCGAACCGCCGCTGCAACTGACGCCTTCTTATTAAACTGATGGAGAGAAAAAATTGATGAAAAAAATCTGGTATGCGCTGGCTGGTTTGCTGATGGCGCTGACATTCAGCGTATTCGCCGCGCCGTTTTCCGAGGGACAGCAGTATGTTCAACTGGACAAGCCGGTCGCCGGCGAACCGCAGGTCCTGGAGTTTTTCTCGTTTTATTGTCCCCATTGCTATGAGTTCGAAAACGTCTACCATATTTCCGACAGCATCAAGAAGAGCTTGCCGGCCGGTACCAAGTACGTCAAATACCACGTGGATTTCCTTGGCGGCGACATGGGCAAAGAGCTAACCCGTGCCTGGGCCGTGGCAATGGCGCTCGGCGTGGAAGATAAAGTCAGTCCGCTGATGTTTGATGCGGTGCAAAAAACGCAAACCGTTCAATCCCCGTCCGACATTCGCGATGTGTTTGTGAAAGCGGGCGTCAGCGCCGAGCAGTACGATGCCGCTTTGAACAGCTTTGTTGTAAAGTCGCTGGTGGTGCAGCAGGAAAAAGCCGCCGCCGATTTGGATTTACGCGGCGTACCCTCGGTATTCGTGAATGGGAAATACATGGTCAAGAACGACGGCCTGGATACCTCGTCTATGGATGCGTATGTCAAACAGTTCGGCGATGTCGTGAAATTTTTGCTAACTCAGCAATAAAGGGGCCCTCCGGCGGCGTGTCCGCCGGATCGTCTCTTCCGCCATCCGATACGGTTAATTGCGTCGGCCGATATTTCCGCAGCAAGTTATTTACCGTTTCAACCTGTCGAAGTGGAAATATTGTGTATATCCTTTTTCTGGCTCCGCCTAAATGGCCCGTCTGCGCCTGGTGGGTAATTTGAGTTATATCCACAAAGCGGGAATCTCTATGTAATATAAGCAATTAAGTGATCTCACTCTATAATTCACTGATAAATATTGATTTTTTGTAAACTCCTTTCGGCTCAAACATTCTGTAAATTTTATCAAATCTTTTTACTCACAAAGTTATCCACAGCATGATCGTGCGGATCCGAACGCAACTCCAGTATTTTTATCGGCCTTTTTGACGCTAACGTTCGTCTCCGGCGGCCAGCTATGGCATGCTATAGGCGTCATCCATGAAACGGCCTCTTTGTTGGCTGTGTGCGATTACCCCCCCGCGACATCGTCCGCTTATG
This sequence comes from Martelella alba, assembly GCF_005217455.1. Taxonomy (GTDB): domain Bacteria; phylum Pseudomonadota; class Gammaproteobacteria; order Enterobacterales; family Enterobacteriaceae; genus Acerihabitans. Next base: position 58,219 of record NZ_SZPQ01000031.1, on the reverse strand, counting down.
CGATGGGGGGCTCTCGCTCGCCGCCATAACGCTTGGGATGATGTACAGTACATACCTCCTATTCCATGTTCCGAAAACGGCATACGCTATGGCCCATATCGCAGACAATCCTCTGATTCTTGTTGACGGTTCATCTTATCTTTACCGCGCTTATCATGCTTTCCCACCCCTGACCAACAGTGCGGGCGAGCCCACCGGCGCAATGTATGGCGTGCTGAATATGCTGCGCAGCCTGCTGGCGCAATATCGGCCCAGTCATGTGGCAGTGGTGTTTGACGCCAAGGGTAAAACTTTCCGCGATGAATTGTTTGAACACTACAAGTCGCATCGGCCGCCGATGCCCGACGATCTGCGCAGCCAGATAGCGCCCCTGCACAGTATGGTTAAAGCCATGGGCCTGCCATTACTGGCGGTTTCCGGCGTCGAAGCGGATGATGTCATTGGTACGTTGGCGTTGGAGGCCGAACGCGCCGGGCGCGAGGTACTGATCAGCACTGGCGACAAGGATATGGCCCAACTGGTCTCGCCAATGATCACCCTCATCAACACCATGACCAATACCGTCCTTGGCCCGGAAGAAGTTAAAGCGAAATTCGGCGTGCCGCCGGAGAGAATCATCGATTACCTGGCGCTGATGGGCGATAGTTCGGACAATATTCCCGGCGTGCCGGGGGTGGGTGGAAAAACCGCACAGGCCTTGTTGCAAGGATTGGACAGTCTGCGGGGAATTTATGGCAATTTGGGCGGCGTGGCCTCGCTTTCGTTTCGCGGCGCGAAAACCCTGGCGCCGAAACTGCAAGAGCATAAGGATTTAGCCTTTCTCTCCTATACGCTGGCCACCATCAAAACCGATGTCTCCCTGGAAATCGCTTTTGATGGGTTAACCGTTAGCGAGCCCGATGTCGCGGCGCTAAGTGAATTATTCGGCAAATACGAATTTAAACGCTGGCTGGCGGATCTTGAGGCCGGTAAGTGGTTAGGACGCAAGGCGCCGGAAAGTGTGGCGCGCAATCCGTTTAATGCGCCGGCGCCGGTACAAAACAACGATGAACCGGCGCAACCCCTGAGCCGCGACGGCTATGAGGTGATTACCGAGATGCCCGCGCTGGAGCGGTGGCTGGACAAGATTCGCGAAAAAGGGCTGTTTGCTTTTGATACCGAAACCGACAGCCTGGATACGCTGACCGCCAATCTGGTGGGACTTTCTTTTGCCGTCGCTCGGGGCGAGGCGGCTTATCTGCCGGTGGGCCATGATTACCTGGATGCGCCGCAACAGTTGCCGCGGGATGACGTATTGGCCCGTCTGAAACCGCTGCTGGAGGATCCGCGCCTGCTGAAAATCGGCCAGAATCTGAAATTCGATCGGGGCGTGTTGAAACGGTACGATATTGAGATGGTCGGCATGGCCTTTGATACCATGCTGGAATCCTATGTCCTCAATAGCGTCGCTGGGCGTCACGATATGGATAGCCTGGCGGAACGTTTCTTGCAACATAAGGCCATTGGTTTTGAGGATATTGCCGGTAAAGGCAAGAATCAGCTTGTCTTCAATCAGATTGCCCTTGAGGAGGCGGCGCCCTATGCCGCGGAAGACGCCGATGTAACCTGGTGCCTGCATGAGAAGATCTGGCCGCAGATTGAGAAAGAAAGCGGCCTGAAAAAGGTTTTTGAAGAAATCGAGATGCCCCTGGTGCCGGTTTTGTCCCGCATCGAGCGTACCGGGGTTTTGATTGATGAAAAAATTCTGGCGACCCATTCCGGGCAGTTAACCCAACGACTGGGGGAACTGGAAAAAGAGGCGCACGAACTGGCGGAGGAGCCTTTTAATCTGTCCTCCACCAAGCAGTTGCAGACTATCCTTTATGATAAACAGAAGCTGCCGATTCTCAAGAAAACGCCCGGCGGCGCGCCTTCCACTAATGAGGAAGTCTTGGCCGAACTGGCGCTGGATTATCCTCTGCCCAAGCTTATCCTTGAATACCGCGGTCTGGCCAAACTGAAAACCACTTACACCGATAAACTGCCCTTAATGATCAACCCCGCCACTAAGCGGGTGCATACTTCCTACCACCAGGCTATCACCGCCACTGGCCGGCTTTCGTCCAGCGATCCCAATTTGCAGAATATTCCGGTGCGCAATGAGGAGGGACGCCGGATCAGGCAGGCATTCATTGCGCCGCACGGATCGGTGATAGTGGCGGCGGATTATTCCCAGATCGAGTTGCGCATTATGGCCCATCTGTCGCGGGACGCCGGGTTGCTCAAGGCCTTCGCCGAAGGCAAAGATATTCATAGGGCCACCGCCGCCGAGGTGTTCGGCATGGCGCTGGAGAACGTCACGCAAGAGCAGCGTCGCAGTGCCAAGGCGATAAATTTTGGTTTGATTTACGGTATGAGCGCCTTCGGTTTGTCACGGCAACTGTCGGTATCCCGCACCGAAGCGCAGCGCTATATGAACTTGTATTTTGAGCGTTATCCAGGGGTGCTGGACTATATGGAGCGAACCCGTAAGCAGGCCCACGAGCAGGGGTATGTCTCGACGCTTGACGGTCGCCGCCTTTATCTGCCGGATATCCATTCCCGCAATGGCGCGCGGAAAAAAGCCGCTGAACGGGCCGCAATCAACGCCCCCATGCAGGGAACCGCCGCCGATATCATTAAGCGCGCCATGATTGCTATTGATAACTGGCTGCAACAGGAACAGCCCCCGGTCAAGATGATCATGCAAGTCCATGACGAGCTGGTTTTCGAAATTGAACAATCGGCGGCGGCCGCGGCGGCGGAGCGGATCAAGGCGTTGATGGAGGGGTGTTTCGCCCTGGACGTTCCGCTGCGCGTTGATGTCGGCATGGGTGAAAATTGGGATCAAGCTCACTAAGTGGCGAAGTAATAAGCTTTTTTTGTAATTTAGCTACATAAAAATGTGATACATATTGTTATTATCGCATTCAAGACAGCGGTAAGTGAAAATAAACAACAAAAAAATCTTTTGCCCGAACGAAAATTGTTGTAAAGTTAGAGTCGTAGGGTACAGAGGTAAGATGTTCTATCTTTCAGACCTTTTACTTCACGTAATCGGATTTGGCTAAATATTAGCCGCCCCAGGCTTCACTGTCTGGGGCGTTTTTTATTGGGCGGAAGAAACCGGTTACAACGGCATGGGCCAGGGAAGAGGCGGCCAAAAGCCCCCTCATGAAGGTGATTGATGTCAGTCGCGCACAGGCGTTTTGGCCGCATCAAACCAGTTGTCCAGCTTTTCACTCAACCTGTCGACGCCAGTTTTCTTTAACGATGAGAACGTTTCCACCTGAATATCACCACCGAACGCCACGGCCTGTTTACGCACTTGCCCAAGCTGGGTCCGGGCGGCGCCGGCAGTCAGTTTGTCGGCCTTAGTCAGCAGCACCAGGACCGAAATATCCACGCTTACCGCCCATTTGATCATTTGCTGATCGAGATCTTTCAAGGGATGCCGAATATCCATCATTATGACGAGTCCCTTAAGGCTATCGCGCTGTTGCAAATACTCCCCCAGCGCCCGCTGCCATTGCCGTTTCACGTCTTCCGGCACCTCGGCGTAGCCGTAGCCCGGTAAATCCACCAAGCGGCGCTGCGGCGCGACTTCGAAGAGATTGATCAATTGTGTCCGACCAGGGGTTTTACTGGTTCTGGCCAGGTTTTTCTGCTGGGTAAGCGTATTTAAGGCGCTGGATTTTCCGGCGTTGGACCGTCCGGCGAAAGCGACTTCGATACCGGTATCAGGGGGCAAATGGCGTATATCTGGCGCGCTCATGACAAAATGCGTCATATGATAATTATAGGTGGTGGTCAAAAAGTTTTCTCCCTGGCTGATGGCTTGCCTCTGATTATACGGATAAACGGCGTGAATGCGGATTTTAGTTTGCACGACGTCGACGTCGGCGCTGCCTGGTCTTGAGAGCCGGACTTTTCCAGCGAAGCATGATTAGAATATTTTTACACTCATCCTAATTTACGTTGCTTCTTTGTTGGCCGCGACGCAACTTGCATTATTTAGAGGATAGAATGGTTTTAGTGTAGGAGATCGGCCTTTATCCAGCGACGTCTTCTCGTTTTTATAGTAATTAATATATTATAAATCATAAAGTTAATTAATTAACACTGTTGATGCGACCTTTGCCCAATCCCCCGGCCACTTGCGGGCGATTTTCACTGAGTTACATTAGCGGACGAGGCAAGGAGCGCTGAAAGAAGGCACATTTTTGCAAGAGGTTTGAACCCTGGATGAGTGCGCGGCGACGCCGGCGCACGATGTCATATCAATTCAATCTGCATCTCTCAGGGAAGAAGGCCGCTCAGGACGAGCGCGTAAAGGAATACACACTCATCGGGCTGCTTCGCCGGATATCACGCTTTGCGTTCGTAAAAGCGTCCTCTCTCCACAGGATGCGGCCTGGCGAGTTCCCCGCCGGGTGGCATTTTCTCGCGAAGCATTCTCATGTTATGGTGGCAGACTTATCGCCACCTTTTTTATTTGCCGGGATTCTGGTAGATTCCGCCCCAACCCATAACCTCAAGGTTTTTTTGTGTTGCTGGCGGTCAAACGGCGACATAAAAAACGATGGCATACACGAATATATTCGAGCCGCATTGCAGCGGCATGTGAGCGGACGCCGCCAACAAAAAGGCGACTTGATGTATGCCGGGTAGATATACTCATAAGACTATTCCCGCGAGAGCAGCCAAGATGAAACCAACAACCCACAGCGGCCGGACACAAACGGCTGCGCGCAAGAAAAATCGTAAAAGCCGCGAGCAACTCAATGAGGAAGGCCGTGACCGCAAGCGTTCAAAGAAACACCGCGGTCTGGCCGCCGGTTCCCGTAATCAGGAGAGCAAAGACGGCAACGGCAACCGTTCGATGCGCGCAGTCGCTGCCGACCCGCGCATCGGCAGCAAGAAACCGGTGCCGCTGTCTGTCCCCGGCGCCGTATCCAGGCCGGCCAGTTCCAGGGCCGTCGTTCCGCCGGTTCCGCTCGCGCCGGAGGAAGAATTGGATAGCCTGGAAAACGATATCCGGCTTGATGCTTTGTTGACTCGCATTGAACAGGACGACGACCTGAGTACCGAGGAGCAGGCCTATGTTGATGAAAAACTGGACCGCATTGACCAGTTGATGGCGCTTCTGGGGATTGAATTGGATGAAGATGAAGAAGACGCCCCCCAGGATGAGGATATGCTGCAATTGCTCAAAAGGGGCTTCGGTAAAGACGGGTTATAGTTTCCCATGCTGCTATTGCTTATCGTGCTACCGCTGACATGTTATTTAATGTGGTTATTGAGTAAACTATGGCGGCTTTCGCGACGTAAAGACCGGTTGCTTTCGGCCCGCGGGGCCGTGCGACGTTCGGCGCCGCCGGTTAGGTCGCGCCGGCGAAAATACCGTAAGGAGTAAGCTGCCACCATGCCAGTGCCAACCATAGAATGGGATTCGGCCCTTATCCGCCAATATAACCAGTCGGGGCCGCGTTACACCTCCTACCCCACTGCGCTGGAATTTAGCGATGGCTACGGCGAGTCGGCGTTTCGGCAAGCGTTAATGCGTTATCCGCAACGGCCGCTGTCGCTATATCTGCATATTCCGTTCTGTCACAAGCTGTGTTATTTCTGCGCCTGCAATAAAATCATTACCCGCCAGACGGAAAAGGTCGATCGCTATCTGGCGGCCCTGGAGCGGGAAATCGCTCAGCGTGCGCCGCTGTTTCGTCAGCGTCCGGTAGTGCAAATGCATTGGGGCGGCGGTACGCCGACCTATCTCACGCGTGAACAGATAACGCGGCTCGTGAGCTGTCTGCGCGAACATTTCGCTTTTCAGCCTGGGGCTGAACTCTCACTGGAAATCGATCCCCGGCAAGTCGAGCCTGACATCATCGATTTTCTGGCGGAGCAGGGGTTCAACCGGATCAGCATGGGGGTTCAGGATTTCAACAAAAATGTCCAGCGTCTGGTCAACCGGGTACAAGATGAAGACCTTATCTTCACGCTGATGGCGCGGGCCAAAGAATGCGGCTTTCAATCCACCAATATTGACTTGATTTACGGATTGCCGCAGCAGACGCCGGCAACGTTTCTCCATACGCTAAAGCGGGTAATCGCATTGAACCCGCAACGCCTTAGCGTATTCAATTATGCCCATTTGCCGGCCCTGTTCGCCGCCCAACGTAAAATTAAACAGCAGGATTTGCCGGATGCGGCCAGCAAATTGACGATTTTGCAGCAAACCATCGCCACGTTGTGCGAGGCGGGCTATCAATTTATCGGCATGGATCATTTCGCCCGTCCGGATGACGAGTTGGCCGTTGCCCAGCGCGCCGGGAAATTACATCGTAATTTCCAGGGCTACACTACACGCGGGGATTGCGAGCTGCTTGGCATGGGCGTGTCGGCCATCAGTATGATTGGCGACAGCTACGCGCAAAACCAAAAAGACATCAAGTCCTATACGGACAGCGTGGACCGGCAGGGCAACGGGTTATGGCGCGGCGTATCGCTCACACAGGACGATTGCCTGCGGCGGGATATCATCAAGGGTCTTATCTGCCAGTTCGCCATTGATTACGCGCCGCTGGAACAACAATACGGCATCCGCTTCAGCGAGTATTTCGCCGAGGATCTGAACATGCTCGCGCCGATGGAGCGTGACGGGCTGGTAACAGTGACCGAGCGGGCTGTGAACGTCTCCGCCAAAGGGCGGTTATTGATAAGGAATATCTGTATGTGCTTTGACCGTTATCTGCGCGACAAGATGCGCCAGCGCCAATTTTCGCAAGTCATCTGAACGCTGCCGTCACACAATCTCCGCCGAACAACGGATAGTATAACGGTGTAAAGACATTCGCCGGCAAAACAGCGTTAACTGAGAAAATTGATCAGCGCGGCGCAGAGTATGGCGGCCAATGCTGTTTGAGGCGCGTGGCCGGCCGCGGCGGTCATGTCCGCGCCATGCGATACCAAAGCGATCAACGAATTCAACATGGTCTTTCTCCCAAGTCAGCGAAAAGATCATACTGTGTAAACCTGGGATGTAAAGAGTGACATTGCATCATTTTGCGCGTTATTTCGCCTTTTTTTGATTTATAGCCTGCATCATTCATGTTTTTGCGCGCCGGCGTGTGAGGGTCAGTGCGGTGCAAGCGCGGGTGAACCCCGAGCGGGGTTTCGATAAGAGACGGGCAGCCTCTCACTTATCCTCAGTTTTATCGCCCATACCGTGACGGAAAGCCGACGACGTCGACAAACAAGCATCACGGAGTATGGCGCGTTTAGCGGCACGCATCGAGGGCGATGCGCTTTACTCCATCCCCAACTCTTTAAGCTTGCGGGTTAGGGTATTCCTGCCCCAGCCCAGCAATCGGGCCGCTTCCTGCTTATGACCCTGCGTATGCCGCAGCGCTGTGGTCAACAGTGTTCTTTCCATTTCGGGCTGGGCCTCCGATAACAGGTTTTGATGACCGGAACGCAAGGCCCGATCGGCCCATTGCGCCAGTAAGGTGGCCCAACTGTCCGGCAGGGATTGTACGGCGGCGTCGGGGACGGCGCTTTCGAACAGCTCCGGCGGTAAATCCTGAATGAGCACCTCCTGTCCGGCGGCCATCACCGTCAGCCAGCGGCACGTGTTTTCCAACTGGCGGACATTGCCCTGCCACGACAGACGCGTCAACGCGGTTTCAGTTTCCGGATGCAGGATTTTGGGCTCGACGCCCAGCTCTTTGGCGGCAACTTGCAGGAAATAGCGCGCCAGACGTGGGATGTCTTCCCGGCGCTCCCGTAACGGCGGCAAATGCACCCGAATGACATTCAGACGATGAAATAAATCTTCTCGGAATTTGCCTTCTTGTACCCGCTGTTCCAAATTCTGGTGAGTGGCGGCGATGATACGAACATCCACTTTGACCGGCGCATAGCCGCCGACCCGATAAAACTGTCCATCCGCCAATACGCGCAGTAAGCGGGTTTGGACGTCCAGGGGCATATCGCCGATTTCATCCAGAAACAGCGTGCCGCCGTCCGCTTGTTCAAAACGGCCCTGCCGTACCTGGTTGGCGCCGGTGAACGCCCCTTTTTCATGGCCAAACAGTTCCGACTCGATCAAATCCTTAGGGATCGCCGCCATGTTCAGGGCGATAAACGAGGATTTGGCCCGGGGACTGTGGCGATGCAAGGCATGCGCCACCAGCTCTTTGCCGGTTCCGGATTCGCCATTTATCAGCACGCTGATGGAGGAGCGGGACAGGCGTCCGATAATACGGAAGACATCCTGCATGGCCGGCGCTTCGCCGATGATATCCGTGGTCGGTCCGCCATTGGCCGGCTGGGCCCGCGCCGGCTGCTGTTGTTCCAGATAATGACTGACCGCACGCTCCACCAGGGCGACCGCCTCATCAATATCAAAGGGTTTGGGCAGATAATCAAAGGCGCCTTGTTGATAGGCGCTAACGGCGGCGTCCAGATCGGAATGGGCGGTCATGATAATCACCGGCAACATGGGATGGCGCTGTTTAATCTGCTTGAGCAGCGCCAGGCCGTCCATTCCTGGCATGCGTATATCCGATAACAACACGTCCGGGGTTTGGGTGGACAGCGCTTCCAGCACATCGCCGCCACCTTCGAAGGTCGCGCACGTTAACCCGGCTCCAGTGAGGGCGCGTTCAAGCACCCAGCGTATGGAGCTATCGTCATCGACGATCCAGACTATCCCTCGTTGCATAATGACCTCACTGGCGAATAGGCAGGTAAACCGAAAATTCGGTATGGCCCGGCCAACTGTTGAATTCAATTTTACCTGAGTTCTGATCGACCAGACTGCGGGCGATGGATAACCCCAGACCGGTCCCCCCCTCGCGTCCGCTGACCATCGGGTAGAACAACGTGTCCTGGAGGTGCGCCGGCACGCCGGGGCCGTCGTCCTCGATATCAATTCTGGCGGCCAACCGGTACCGCACCCCATGTAGCGTTAGCTGGAAGGCCGTGCGGGTACGTATGGTGATGGTGCCGCCGTCTTCGCCCAGCGCCTGTAATGAATTACGGGTGATATTCAATAACACCTGTTCCATTTGGTCGGGGTCATGGGCCAATTCGGGCAGGCTGGGGTCATAATCGCGTATCAGCGTGACATTGTCCGGCTTCTCCAGCGAAACCAGCTGAAAGACCCGCTCCGCCACCTGGTGGATGCTTTGCGTGATATGCATGCCCGGTTGCTGCGGCCCAAGTAGACGGTCCACCAGGTTACGCAACCGATCGGCCTGTTCGATAATGACTTTGGTGTATTCAAGCAAAGAGGGATCGGGCAAGGCTTTGGACAGTAGCTGGGCCGCGCCCCGCAACCCGCCAAGGGGGTTTTTAATCTCATGCGCCAGGCCGCGAACCAAATCCCGCGCCGCCACCTGCTGGGCATGCTGGATTTGTTCTTGGCTCAAACGCCGCTGGTTATCCATAGGCGCGAGTTCCATCAAATACCAGTTCTCCGGCATAAGCTGTACGGTCAGCGAAAGAATATGGGCCCGACCGTCCACCACCAAAGTGACCTCATTATCGGTAAATCCCTGGCCGGCATTCAGGCTCTCGCGCATCAGTTCAACGTTCAGGGAAAAATACCCCAGCAATTCAGGCAGCGGCGTGCCGAAAAGCTTACGGGAGCTTTGGGCCAGCAATTGCTGCGCCGCCGGGTTGGCGTAATGAACAGCGAGATCGTTATCCAGCAAAAGGATACTGTTAATCAGTGAATTGAGGATCTGCCCAGCATCGGGCAATGAGCCTGTAGCCATAAAGCAGTCTCCCGCACTCTTTTAGTGCATTTTAGTCGATTAAATAACGTTGCGCTTGGCTGCGCGCAAGGTTTGCCGGAGAAAAAAGCCCATCCGAAGATGGGCTGAAAGTTTCCACGGCAACAAAAAACACAACTGAATTAAACGCTGTAGTACAACTCAAATTCCACCGGGTGCGGCGTCATACGGATGCGGTCGACTTCCTGCGTGCGCAACTCGATGTAGGCGTCAATGGCGTCATTGGTGAATACGCCGCCTCGGGTCAGGAATTCGCGATCCGCATCCAAGGCTTTTAGCGCCTCGTCCAGAGAGCCGCAAACCTGCGGGATTTCTTTGGCTTCTTCCGGCGGCAAATCGTACAGGTTCTTGTCCATGGCGTCACCGGGATGGATTTTGTTGATGATACCGTCGAGACCGGCCATCATCAGCGCGGCAAAGCCGAGATACGGGTTAGCGGCCGGGTCCGGGAAACGGACTTCGATACGGCGGCCTTTCGGGTTCGGCGAAACCGGAATACGGATGGATGCTGAACGGTTACGGGCGGAATAAGCCAGCATGACCGGTGCTTCATAACCCGGAACCAGACGCTTGTACGAGTTGGTGGTTGGGTTGGTCAGCGCATTGACGGCTTTGGCGTGCTTGATGATACCGCCAATGTAGAACAATGCGGTTTCGGACAGTCCGCCGTATTTGTCGCCGGAGAACAGGTTGTTGCCGTCTTTGCTCAACGACATATGGCAGTGCATGCCGGAACCGTTGTCGCCAAACATGGGTTTCGGCATGAAGGTTGCGGTTTTGCCAAACGAATGGGCGACGTTATGCACGACATATTTGTAAATCTGAATTTCATCGGCCTTGCGGGTCAGGGTATTGAACCGGGTGGCGATTTCGTTCTGGCCGGCGGTGGCGACTTCGTGGTGGTGCGCTTCGACCACCAGACCCATTTCTTCCAGGGTTAATACCATGGCGGAACGCAGATCCTGCGACGAATCCACCGGCGGGACGGGGAAATAGCCGCCTTTGATGCCCGGACGGTGACCTTTGTTGCCGCCTTCAATTACTTTATCGGAATTCCAGGCCGCTTCAATGTCGTCAATGGCCACATGGGAGCCGGAAATCGAGGAGCCGAAACGGATATCGTCAAACATGAAAAATTCCGGTTCGGGCCCGAACAGTACGGTGTCGGCAATGCCGGAGGATTTCAGAAAGTCTTCCGCACGTTTGGCGATGGAGCGCGGGTCGCGATCATAACCTTGCATGGTGGAAGGTTCGAGAATGTCGCAACGCAAGATAAGCGTGGTTTCCTCGTAAAACGGATCCAGTACCGCCGTGCTGGCGTCAGGCATCAGAACCATGTCGGATTCGTTAATGCCTTTCCATCCAGCGATGGACGAACCGTCAAACATTTTGCCGTCTTCGAAAAAATCGGCGTCAACCTGGTGGGCCGGTATAGTGACGTGCTGTTCTTTACCTTTGGTATCGGTGAAACGTAAGTCAACGAATTTGACTTCGTGTTCATTCAGCATCGTCAAAACGTGTTCAGCGGACATACTTATATTCTCCCGGATATGCCATTGTCGTCGTGGAACGAAATCGTATTGATTGATTATTTAAACTTGCCTATAGCAAAGCTAAAACTGTGCCAACATTGTCAAAAAGGTTTAAACGGGCCGTGCTACGGTTATTTACCTCGGCACGGACTGCACCAGATTGGTGGGGGCAAGCTATTTTAGTGCATTTGCGCGGTACATGGGCACTATTTTGGTGCAATTTACCCCCAACCAAGGGCTGTTGCACTGATTGGGGGATAGCTGGACGCCGACAGTTCGGCAATCGTCGAGATCATCGGGATCTTGTTTAGTCCCTCGTCTATTCCGTGTACAATAACGCGCTATTTCTAATGCCTGAGGCAAAGTTGTGATCGAAAATTTGCGTAACATCGCCATCATCGCACACGTCGACCACGGTAAAACCACCCTGGTCGATAAACTGTTGCAGCAATCCGGTACCCTGGGCGACCGGACTGAGGTGACAGAACGCGTGATGGACTCCAATGATCTGGAGAAAGAACGCGGGATTACCATTCTCGCGAAAAACACCGCCATTAATTGGCACGACTACCGTATTAACATTGTCGATACCCCGGGGCATGCCGATTTCGGCGGCGAGGTCGAGCGCGTCATGTCCATGGTGGATTCGGTTTTGCTGCTGGTCGACGCCATGGACGGGCCGATGCCGCAAACCCGGTTCGTGACGCAAAAAGCCTTCGCCTACGGTCTCAAGCCCATCGTTGTCATCAATAAAGTCGACCGGCCCGGCGCCCGCCCAGATTGGGTGGTCGATCAGGTATTCGATCTGTTCGTGAATCTTGGCGCGACCGATGAACAACTGGACTTCCCGATAATCTACGCCTCCGCGCTAAACGGCGTGGCCGGCTACGAACACGAGCACATGGCTGAGGATATGACGCCGCTGTTCGAATCCATCGTGAAATACGTCGAAGCGCCCAAAGTGGATATTGACGGCGCGTTCCAGATGCAGATTTCGCAGTTGGACTACAACAGTTACGTGGGGGTTATCGGTATCGGCCGCATCAAACGCGGTTCGGTTAAGCCAAACCAGACGGTGGTAATCATCGATCACCTGGGCAAACGACGCAATGGCAAAGTAGGTCAGGTGCTGGCGCATCTGGGATTGCAGCGCATCGAAACCAAACTGGCGGAAGCGGGCGATATTATCGCGCTGACCGGTCTTGGCGAGTTGAATATCTCCGATACGCTGTGCGATCCGGCTCAGCCTGAGGCCTTGCCGCCGCTAACGGTGGATGAACCCACCGTGTCCATGTCCTTCGGCGTGAACACTTCGCCGTTTTGCGGCAAAGAAGGTAAATACGTGACTTCCCGCCAGATCCTTGAACGTCTGAACCGGGAACTGGTGCATAACGTGGCGTTGCGGGTGGAAGAAACCGCCGATCCGGATACTTTTCTGGTATCCGGGCGCGGTGAATTGCATCTTTCGGTATTGATCGAAAATATGCGCCGCGAAGGGTTTGAAATTGGCGTATCCCGGCCCAAAGTGATTTACCGCACGGTGGATGGCAAACGTCAGGAGCCGTTTGAACAGGTTACCCTCGATATCGAAGAACAGCATCAGGGTCCGGTAATGGAAGCGATGGGTATCCGCAAGGGGGAAATGCGCGATATGCTGCCGGACGGCAAGGGCCGCGTCCGTCTTGACTATGTGATCCCGAGCCGTGGTCTGATAGGTTTTCGTACCGAGTTCCTGACCATGACTTCGGGTACCGGTTTGCTGTATTCCTCGTTCAGCCATTACGACGATGTTCGTCCGGGCGAAATCGGCCAGCGGCAGAACGGCGTCATGATTTCCAACGGACAGGGGAAAGCGGTGGCCTATGCGCTATACGGTTTGCAGGATCGCGGCCGTCTGTTCCTGGGGCACGGCGCGGAAGTCTACGAGGGACAGATTATCGGCATCCACAACCGCTCCAATGACTTGACCGTCAATTGTCTGACCGGGAAAAAACTCACCAATATGCGCGCCTCCGGCACCGACGAAGCCACCACGCTGGTTACGCCCATCACGATGACGCTGGAGCAGGCGTTGGAGTTTATTGATGACGACGAACTGGTGGAAGTGACGCCGCAATCCATTCGGTTGCGTAAACGCTATCTTACCGAAAACGACCGCAAACGGGCTTATCGTTCCAATCGGGACGCTTGATCCTTGTTCAGTCGCAACCTGAACCGGCCCTTTCAGGCCGGTTTTTTTTGCGCTTCGCCGTAGGCGAGAAAAATTCATTCCTGTGGATACAACAGCGTGATGGTGTTTTGCTGACAGTAATCGTGAAATTTCTGCTGGGGCGACCGATCGGTTATCAGCGTATCGAACAGCGTAAGGGCGCCGATACAGGCGGGCTTGATATTGTCGAATTTGCTGCCGTCGGCAACCAGGATGGCGCGTTGCGATAAGGCAAGCGCCCGGTGCTTCATGGTCAGTTCGTCGAAGTTAAAGCAGGTGGCGCCATGGCGCAAATCAACGCCGGCAGCGGAAATAAACGCTTTGTCGGGACAGATATTATCCAGCACGGAATATTGCGTCAGCGGTGTGAAAATGCAATTGGCGGGATGGAATTCGCCACCGCAGAGAATCACTTTGCAATTGGGAAGATCTTGCAGCGCCAGAAAGGTATTAAGGGAATAGCAAACCCCTGTAAAAGATAAATCCTGTTCGATGGCGTCGATGATAAGCGGGGTAGTGGTGCCGCAATCAAAGAAAACCGTATCGTCGGCTTCGATCAACTGAGCGGCAATCCGGCCGGCCATGCCTTTTTCCTTGACGTGCTTGGCTTTTTGATCCGAAACGAAATAATGGGTAACGGTACTGATTTTCGGATCGTTGACCACATACCCGCCGAGCAGAACCACTTGACCCGGTTCGGCGCTGAGATCGCGGCGGATGGTCATCTCCGATACGCCAAGCAGCACGGCGGCGTCTTTGAGGTGAAGTTTGTCTTCCCGCTTTAGGGCCTGTACCAGCTTGTTAATCCTTTCTTCGCGCCGCGTTTCCATAGGGACATCCTGCATCGATAAGTCTGATAGCCGCCGAATAACGCGATTAATAAGCGCCGGCGGAAACCGTGCCGGTGACGATGGCAACGCCGGAACTGGTACCGATGCGGGTGGCGCCGGCCTGTATCATGGCCTCCGCGGCCTGACGATCGCGCACGCCGCCCGATGCTTTGACGCCGATTTCCGGCCCCACCGTTTGACGCATCAGCCTGACATCCTGTTCACGGGCGCCGCCAGTGCTAAAGCCGGTGGATGTTTTCACGTAGGCCACGTTAAGCTCACGGCAAATCTGGCATACCTGCACGATAAGCTGTTCGCTTAGCAGGCAGGTTTCCAATATTACCTTCAACGGTATATCCGCGCAAATCTCGCGTACCGCGCGTATATCGGCGGTTACCGCATCCAGCTTGCCGCTTTTCAGCCAGCCGACGTTAATCACCATATCGATCTCGCCGGCGCCGGCATCGATGGCCGCTTTGGCTTCAAAAACCTTGGCGGCGGTCAGGCAGGCGCCAAGGGGGAACCCCACCACCGAACAGACCTTGACCTTGCTGCCTTGCAGCGCCTGGACCGCGAAGGGGACGTAACCGGAATTAACGCAGACGGCATAAAAATCGAATCGGCGAGCTTCGTCGCACAGCACGGCGATTTGCGCCTCGGTGGCGTCCATCGTCAATAGGGTATGGTCGATATAGCGTGGAAAATCTATTGCGGGTTTGGTCATGACCGTGTCCTCATAAGACGCTTAGTAGATGTTAATATTATAACATTGTCTATTGCCCTTATACAGCCATTCCCCACGAAATTTTTTTGTTTTGAGTTGTGATGTTTGTCATATTAATAACATTTGTGAGTTGTTAATGTTTGCATATTAACATTTCAGGGTTCATTTCAGGAGACACAATGATGGATATTGCGGTTATCGGTTCCAATATGGTGGACCTGATCAGCTATATCACCGACATGCCGAAAATAGGGGAAACACGGGAAGCCCCGGATTTTGAAATCGGCTGCGGCGGTAAAGGCGCAAATCAGGCGGTAGCGGCGGCCAAGCTGGGCGCGGACGTGATGATGGTCAGCAAAGTCGGCGATGACCTCTTCGCCGGCAATACCGTGGATAATCTTCGCCGTTGCGGTGTGGATACCCGATATGTTGAACGGATCTCCGGCGTTTCCAGCGGCGTGGCGCCGATTTTTGTCGATAGAGATTCGCATAACCGCATCCTTATCATCAAAGGCGCCAATAATTACCTGATGCCGGCGGATATCGACCGGGCTGCGGAACAGCTCAAAACCTGCCGGCTTTTCATTCTGCAATTGGAAATTCCTCTGCCCACGGTATATCACGCCATTGATTTCGCCCGCCGGCATCATGTGCCGGTGATGCTTAACCCGGCGCCAGCCAGTCGCGAACTGGATATGCGGTATGCCTGCCAGTGCGATTTTTTCATGCCGAATGAAACGGAGCTGGAAATTCTCACCGGAATGCCCGCGGACAGTGAAGAACACATCCTGCAAGCCGGCCGGACCCTGCTGTCGCAGGGGCTTAAGAACCTGATTATTACGTTGGGGCATCGTGGTTCGGTATGGATGACCGGCGATAGCGTTCACCGGGTTGCACCGGTAGCGGTAAACGCCGTGGACACCAGCGGCGCCGGCGATGCCTTTATCGGCAGTTTTGCCCGCTATTACGTCGCCGACGGCGATGTCCGGCGGGCGATGACATACGCATCGGCTTATGCCGCCTACAGCGTCAGGGGCAAAGGGACCCAGCGTTCCTATCCCGATGCGTCCCAGTTCCAGGATTTCCTCGCCACCCTGACTCAGGAATAACACCATGCGTCACGATACGATCCAAATGCCCGACGGCTATCTGAATAGAACGCCGCGATTCCAGTTTATCCTGTTGTCGTGCCTGTTCCCGCTATGGGGCTGCGCCGCCAGTTTGAACGACATTCTCATCACACAATTCAAAACGGTGTTCGCTCTGAGCGATTTCGCCAGCGCCCTGGTACAGAGCGCGTTTTACGGCGGTTACTTCCTGATAGCCATACCGGCGTCGATGGTGATTCGCAAGAGCAGTTATAAACTGGCCATCATGATCGGCCTATCATTGTATATTCTCGGCTGTGTCTTGTTTTATCCGGCCTCGCATATGGCCACCTATACCATGTTTCTGGCGGCGATCTTCGCTATCGCCATCGGTCTGAGCTTTCTGGAAACCGCGGCCAATACCTACAGTTCCATGATAGGCCATCGCGACTTCGCCACGTTGCGCTTAAATATCAGCCAGACATTTTACCCGGTCGGCGCCTTAATGGGCATCGTGCTGGGCAAATACCTGGTGTTTCAGGCGGGGGGCAGCTTGAAAAGCCAAATGGCGGGCATGACCGCGCAACAGGCGCACCAGTTCCGGCTGGATATGCTGGAATTGACGCTGGAGCCTTACAAATACTTGATTATGGTGCTGGTGGTGGTTTTGGTCTTGTTTATGCTGACCCGTTATCCGCATTGTAAACCTATGGCGGACAATCATCAGGCCGCCCGGCCGGGTATGTGGGAAACCCTGGGCTATCTGGCCGGCAATGCACGTTTCCGCAAGGGTATCCTCGCCCAGTTTTTATACGTGGGCATGCAGGTGGCGGTTTGGTCGTTCACCATTCGGCTGGCGCTAAATCTGGGCGCGGCCAATGAGCGGGACGCCACCAATTTCATGATCTACAGCTTTATCTGTTTTTTTGTCGGCAAATTCATCGCCAATTTCCTGATGACCCGTTTTACACCGCAAAAGGTCCTGGTGGCTTATTCGTTGTTGGGTATGGCGACCTTGGCTTATGTGGTTCTGGCGCCGAACTTCACCGCGGTGTATGCAGCGGTGCTGGTCAGCGTGTTATTCGGGCCATGCTGGGCCACCATTTATGCCGGCACGCTGGATACGGTGGAAAAAAAATACACCGAAGTGGCCGGGGCCATTATCGTGATGGCCATTGTCGGCGCCGCGGTGGTACCGGCTATCCAGGGCTATGTTTCCGACCATTTGGGATCAATGAAACAAGCTTTTTCAGTATCGCTGCTGTGCTTTGCCTACGTCGGCTACTATTTTTGGGGTGAATTGCGTAGCCGGCAACCGTTGGCCGAATCCGCCGCTTCGGCCATGGATCATAAACTTTAGTCGCCAGGAGATGCATTATGTCCGTCGTTATTCACCTTCAACGCAATCAATTTAGTGAACTGCCGGTCTGCCTGGTGGAAAGCGCAGAGTACAGCGTTACGTTGTTTAAATATCGCTCCGGCATTGAAGCGGTTACGCTGCGCAATCGCCGGGGGTTTGTCACGTTATTGCCCTACTTCGGCCAGATGATCTGGGATGCGGAGTTTGACGGCCATACCTTGAAAATGGCCAACCCGTTTTCCGAACCCAAACAAGGCGTATCGGTGGTGGACAGCTATGGCTGCTTCGCTTTCCATTCCGGCCTGCTCAGTAATGGCTGCCCGGGGCCGGAGGACGATCATCCCTTGCATGGCGAAATGCCCTGCGCGCCGCTGGATAGCGCGTGTCTTATCCTTGAAGGCGATAGCGTCGTCCTGGGCGGCGAGGTTGAATACGTCAAGGGATTCGGCCACCACTACCGGGCTGTGCCGACGGTCCGGCTGGCGGCCGGCGAAACGCTGATAACCATCGGCATGAAAGTGACGAATCTCGCCAGCGTCGCCATGCCGCTCCAGTATATGTGCCATATGAATTACGCTTATCTGCCCGGGGCGGTTTTCAGCCAGAATATTCCCGCCGAGGCGTTCGCCTTGCGAACATCCGTTCCCGCCCATGTGCATCCGACGCCACAGTGGCGGGATTATACCGCGATGCTCGCCCAGAATCCTTCCCGGTTCGGCGCATTGGACCAACCGCAGCTCTATGATCCGGAAATCGTCTTTTTCGCAGATAACCTGGCGCAATATGCCGGGCAACTGGCATTTTTTATGCAGGCACCGGATGGCGGTCCGCGTTTTGTGACCCGTTTTGCCAGCGCGCAATTCAATTATGCCACCCGCTGGATCCTTTATAATGGCGATCAGCGGGTCGCGGCCTTCGTGCTGCCCGCCACTTGCCGCCCGGAAGGCCGTCTCGCCGCGCGCCGTGCCGGCGCCTTAATTCAACTGGCGGCCGGCGAAACCCGCGAATTCCAGGTGACCACCGGCCTGGATGGGTAAACTCGGCGTCATGCCGCGCCGCCGCGCCTGGAAAGTGATGGCGCGGCGGCGCGTCCGCGGCTAACGTAGCGGAAAACGCGGCTTCCTTATCTCCCTACCCCGTCGCGATGCGCAACCCTCGCTTCCGCCATGACAATGTAATGCAGGTTCATTACTGTTCAGTTGTGTTATTTCCCGCTACAGTGAAACCACCAGTCAGAATCAGGAGGGAGCCATGCTGTATATCTTTGATTTAGGCAATGTCGTCGTTAACATTGATTTCGGCAGGGTATTGGGTGTTTGGAGCAATCTGAGCGGCGTGCCGCTCGCCACCCTGAAGAAAAAGTTCGTCATGGGCGAGGCGTTTGAACAGCATGAACGCGGGGAAATCAGCGATGAGCAATTCGCCGCCAGAATTTGCCATGAGCTGGGAATCGCCCTGAGTTTTGCGCAATTTACCACCGGCTGGCAGGCAATTTTCGCCGGCTTGCGTACCGAGGTCATTGACATCATTCGCCGTTTACGCGAACAGGGCCATAGGGTCGTGATCTTGTCCAACACCAACCGGTTGCACTGCGATTACTGGCCAAGCCAATACCCCGAAGTTCGCCAGAGTGTGGATAAACTCTACCTGTCGCAGGATTTAGGCATGCGAAAACCGGATCCCGCCATCTACCGCTATGTGCTGGAGCAAGAGGGCATCCCCGCCGAACAGGCGGTTTTCCTGGATGATAATGCCGACAATATCGCCGGCGCTCAAACCGTAGGGCTGCTTACGGTGCATGTCACGGGCCCTGACGTGGCCCCCGCCTTTTTTGCCTGATCGGTACCGACGCCGGTGTTTTTATCGGGAGGACGGGATCACAATGGGTTGGCATCTCTGGAAAACGGGCCGTTACTACGGATTCGGCAAGTTTTTACTAAAACGCATGTATCATGACGATATTACGGTGTTGGCCGGCCATCTGGCGTATGTTTCATTATTATCGCTGGTGCCTCTGGCCACGGTGGTATTCGCTCTTATCGCGGCTTTCCCTGTTTTTTCCGACGCCGGCGCGCAGCTAAAGCATTTCATTTTTTCCAATTTCATGCCGGCCACCGGCAATGTTATCGAACACTATATTGAACAGTTTATGGAAAACACCCGGCAGATGACGGTGGTGGGCGCCTGCGGCCTGGTGGTCACCGCTTTATTGTTGATTTATGCCGTGGATTCGGCGCTCAATACCATCTGGCGCAGTACCAAAAAGCGGCCGCTGATTTTTTCTTTTGCGGTTTACTGGATGATATTGACCCTCGGGCCCTTGCTGATAGGCGCCAGTATGGTTATCAGTTCTTATCTGTTGTCGCTGGCCCGATTGGATAGCGCGGCCGCCTCGCTGCCGGTTGGGTTGGCGTTGCGGCTGTTTCCGTTGCTGCTGTCCTGCGTTTCTTTCTGGTTATTGTACAGTGTGGTGCCTACGGTGCGGGTACCGGGCAGGGATGCGGCGGCGGGGGCGCTGGTGGCCGGCGTGTTGTTTGAGGCGGGGAAGAAGATTTTCGGCCTCTACATCAGCTTATTTCCATCCTATCAACTGATTTATGGGGTGCTGGCGGTCATTCCCATCTTATTCCTCTGGGTTTATTGGAGCTGGTGTATTGTATTGGTCGGGGCGGAGATTACCGTTTCACTGACTGAACATCGTCGGACGGTTTCACAGGAGACATTGGGTTAATGATTGCGTTGCTTCAGCGGGTAACCCGCGCCAGGGTTGTTATTGAGCGGGAAACGGCAGGGGAAATCGGTTTGGGTCTGCTGGTATTGCTGGGCGTGGAGAAGCAAGACGACGATACTCGCGCGGCGAAATTATGCGAGCGCGTGCTGGCATACCGGATTTTCAGCGATGCGCAGGGCAAAATGAATCTGGATGTCCGCCAGGCCGGCGGCGGCGTATTGGTGGTCTCGCAATTCACCCTGGTGGCGGATACCGATAAAGGGTTGCGGCCCGGTTTTTCGCGCGGCGCCAAACCGGCGGAGGCGGAGCGGCTGTATGGATATTTTACCGACTGTTGCCGACGGGCGGGCGTCGTTACCCAAACCGGCCGTTTTGCGGCGGATATGCAGGTTGAACTGGTCAATGACGGTCCGGCGACGTTCTGGTTGCAGGTCTGAGACGGTTGGGATTTACACAAAGAGAGTCAGTTATGTATCACTTGCGGGTTCCTCAAACCGAAGAAGAATTAAAACAATACTTTCAATTCCGGTGGGAGATGTTACGTAAGCCGCTGCATCAACCGCCGGGTTCCGAGCGTGACGCCTATGACGCGATGGCTCATCACCAGATGGTGGTGGATGAGGACGGTCGTCCGGTGGCGGTGGGCCGACTGTATATCAACGCCGATAATGAGGCGGCAATTCGTTTTTTGGCGGTACATCCGCAAGTGCAGGATAAGGGCCTTGGCACGCTGGTGGCCATGACGCTGGAATCCGTGGCCCGGCAGGAAGGCGTTAAACGGGTGGTATGCAGCGCCCGCGAAGATGCGGTGGATTTTTTCGCAAAACTGGGTTTTGTGAATCAGGGTGAAATCCTGGCGCCTTCCACCACGCCCATCCGGCACTTTCTGATGATAAAACCCATCGCCACGCTGGATGACATCCTGCACCGGCCTGATTGGTGCGGACAACTGCAACAGGCATGGTATGAACATATTCCGCTAAGCGAAAAAATGGGCGTGCGAATAACCCAGTATACCGGCCAGAAATTCATGACCACGATGCCGGAAACCGGTAATCAAAACCCTCACCACACGCTGTTTGCCGGCAGCCTGTTTTCCATGGCGACGCTGACCGGCTGGGGATTGATCTGGCTTTTGCTGCGGGAGCGGCAATTGGGCGGCACCATTATCCTGGCCGATGCCCACATCCGCTATACCACGCCGATTACCGGACGTCCCTGCGCCGTCGCGGATCTGAGTTCCCTGAGCGGGGATCTCGACAGATTGGCGCGGGGCCGCAAGGCGCGGGTGCAGTTGCAGGTGGAGCTGTATGGCAATGATAAAAAAGGCGCCATTTTCAACGGGGTATATCTGGTATTGCCGCCGGGACGTGGAGCGCCCCTGGAGCATAGCGGCGCTTTTGTCATCGAGTAGGCCCCTGGGGGCGGCGGTGCGGCGGGCGGGCGAATTATTGCTGCGCCGGCGTCGCGGCAGGCTCCATGCCGGCCAACGCGCCATGTTCCATAACCTGATTCAATGCTTGGCCGTTGCTCCCCTGCACCTGCAATCTGCCGTTAAGAGAAGGTCTTAACGGTAAATCAGCCGGCAATCGTCCGGTCAGGGTCAGTTGCAGATTTCCGTTGCCCGAGAAGGGAACGGTCGGCCAGCCCCAGTGTTCAAGAATATTCGGCGCCACGGCGCGGCCGTTTAAATTAACGGTAAAATCACGCGTGGGCTGCTGATTCATGACGGCGGTGGCTTCCAGCAGACCGTCGCCGACAAAAGCGCTCAGCTCGCTGATGGTGATTTTGGCCGGGTCGGCGTTCAAGGTCAGGGACGGGCGCCGGATATCGATTTTATTGAAGGTGGCATCACTACCGTTGAGCGTCAGACTGCCAGACCAGATGCCCCATTGATGATTGCGCGCCAGTTCCAGTTGCTGGCCGTAGCCGTCCAGGGCGGTGATCTGGAAAGGAAAGTCCGGATTGATATCAATAAGCAGATTGCGGTTGGCGGTAAACTTGGCCACCGATACCCCGGCGAGCCAGGACGGCAAAGGCTGCATCCAGCTTTCACGCCAATTTGCCGGCAGGGTATACTCCAGCCCGGCGACCATGAGTTCGTCCAGGGCCAATTGCCGGCCGTCGCGCAGCCAGCGGCCGGAGGTCCTCATCAATCCGCCCTCCCAGCGTCCGCTAAATTGGCGAATTTCGATACCGCGCGGTGAAAATGCCAGATCGGCAATGGGGTCGTCCAGATGTATTGCGCCGTCGATTAAATCCGTGGCGTTGAATGACAAAGAGCCGTCATCGGATGACCAGTCGCCATCCTGGAAAGTGACATCCCTAAGCGTCAGGTCCAGGTCGTTGAAGGCCCAGTTCTGGCCCTCCATACGGGCATCGATCAGATCAAAGCGATTGATGGTGATTTTGGGAACCTGGGAAACCTGGCGTAGAAACGCGTCCAGGGTTTTATCCGTCTGCATACGCACGTTGCTTAGCCGCAAATTGTCCACTTGCCAGTCGCCGTTCTCGTCGCGGCGCGCATTGCCCGTCAGTTCCCCTTGCGAGATGTCCGCGCCCAAATTATCCAGCCGCAGCCGATGATCATTGATCTCGCCTTGCACCAGTACATTTTCGGCCGGAATACCATTGAGCGTCAGCGAACTGGCGCTTAACTGAAAACGCGCATCGCGCCCCAGCGGGTAATCGGCTTGCGGCTGCCAGGGGGTAATGCCGCCATTGATATTTTGACCATTGAGCCGCCAGCCGCCGTGCGGAGATTGCACCGCCATGCCGCTCAGTTGCAGAACGTCCGCCGCGAAGGGCAGGCTTGGCGAGGTCGAATTCAGATTCAGCGTGCCGTCTTGCAACTGAATGCGATAAAAATGGAAGGGGTCCGTCAATTGGCGGGCGCTGAAGCCGGCCGTCAGTTGTTTGGCGACGACGATGGGCGGCCGCCCTTTATAACCAAAGGTCACGTTATCCAGTGAAATTTCGCTGGGCGAGGTCCAATTGTGGTCGATTTTGCCAAGGGTCAACTGGTAGCCGCTGTGTCCGGTGATGTATTTTCCGACCCAGCCCGCGCCCCAGGAAGTTTGCAACACAACGTAGATCAGGATGATAAGCAGAAGCAGTAGCAAAAATATGGATAACAGGAGTTTTCCAATAAATTTCATCGCCCAATCCATCGCGGTCATAAAGGTTACTGTGTTTTATGCCGTAATTAGCCGCGCTTCTCAATAGGCAATGCCGCAGGGACGAAAAAAAACCGCCGTATTGGAACGGCGGCCCGGTAATCATGCAGAAAAATTAATCGTGTTCCGGCGGGAACAGAAAATTCAGCACGATAGCGGTGATACCGCCGGCGGCGATACCGGATGACAGTAACGTTTTTAACCATTGCGGCGCGAACTGCAAAATCAATGGCTGCTGCGAGACGCCCAGACCGACCGCCAAAGATAAAGCGATGATCATAATTGCCCGCCGATTGAGACGTTCGCGCGAAACAATACGCACCCCGGACGCGGCGATGGTACCGAACATGACGATGGTGGCGCCGCCCAGCACCGGCTCCGGAATATGCTGTACAACACTGCTGACTGCGGGAAACAGGCCGAGCGCGATAAGCATCAGCGCCACGACGAACCCCACATAACGGCTGGCGACGCCAGTCAGTTGGATAACGCCGTTATTCTGGCCAAAACAGGAGTTGGGAAACGTGTTGAATACCGCCGATACCAGTGAATTCAGGCCGTTGGCCAACACGCCGCCTTTGAGCCGGCGCATATATATCGGCCCGCGTACCGGCTGTTCTGATACATCCGATGTGGCGGTGATATCCCCGATAGTCTCCAGTGACGTGACCATAAACACCAATATCAATGGCACCAGCAAGTTCCAGTCAAAACCCAGACCGTAATAAAGGGGGGTCGGCAACATGATCAGGGCATGCGTGGCGACGGCCGCCGGCGGCAACATACCCATCAGCCAAGCGGCCAGGTAGCCCACCAGCATGGCGATCACTAATGAGGCCACCCGCAAGTAGGGATTACGCTGGCGGTTAAGCAAAATGATAACCACCAATACGATGCCGGCCAATAGCAGATTTTTTGGCGCGCCAAAGGTGTGATTGTTTAATGCGGCGAAACCGCCGCCAATAGAGGTGAGGCCAACCTGAATAAGCGAAATACCGATAATCATCACCACGATACCGGACACCAGCGGCGTGATAATGCGCCGGGCCAAATGCAATACGCGGGATAACAGGATTTCGGTGCAAGAGGCCACCATCAGGGTGCCGAACAAGGCCGCCATCATGGTCGGGATATCGGCGCCGCCGTTTTTCAACGCCAGTCCGCCCATAATAAGCGGTGTGACGAAATTAAAACTGGTGCCTTGGATGGAGAGCAAACCCGACCCCACCGGACCCCAAGTTTTGATTTGCAATACCGACGCCACGCCGGAGGCAAACAGCGACATGCTGATGATCCGCTGCGTATCCTGTGCCGGTAATCCCAGCGCCTGGCAAATCAGCAAGCCGGGAGTGATAACGGCGACAAACATGGCCAATAGATGCTGGCAAGCGGCGAACAGGGTCTCGGCCAGAGGCGGACGGTCATTGAGCCGATAAATAAGCTCGCTTTTGGCGTCGGCAACCGACGCTTCGTCGAATTCATAACGGGGTATGGTCATGATGGGGTGTCTTCCTGGGCGGCAGGCAAAGAAGGCATTTTAATCATCGCGCAATGAAAAGCAATCGATTGCTTGGCGTGATAGCCATCACTTTTTGATATAAGTCAACTGCCCGGTCCGGCCCGCGACAACCGCATCGTTTCGCCGCCGAATTCGCGTCACTCCGCCGCAAGGGCGAACAGTCATAACGCGCAATCGCCACTACAACGGCTATCGACCGTCAGGCGTGGGTATAGCGCGTTCTTTCCGGCATCCAACGCGCTATCAGCAAACGGGCGGATTCGGGCCAACGCTGGTGAATATGGCGGGCCAGACGCTGTACTTCGGGAATCATGGCCTGATCACGCACCAGATCCGCCACCTTGAATTCGGCGTTGCCAGTCTGGCGTGTGCCGAGCAGTTCGCCCGGGCCACGGATTTCCAGATCCTGCTGGGCAATGGCGAATCCGTCGTTGCTGTCCCGCAGTACCTGTAGCCGGCGCTGGGCCGTTTTGCTGAGGGGGGATTTATACAGCAGCACACAATGGGACGCCACGGCGCCGCGCCCGACTCGGCCGCGCAACTGATGGAGTTGCGCCAGGCCCAGCCGTTCGGGATTTTCAATGATCATCAAACTGGCATTAGGCACGTCAACCCCGACTTCGATGACGGTGGTGGCCACCAACAGGTGGATTGCGCCGTCCTTGAACGCTTGCATAACGGCCTGCTTCTCCGTGGCTTTCAACCGGCCATGCACCAGGCCCACCCGCAGCTCCGGCAAGGCCCCTTGCAGTTCTTCCCAGGTGGCTTGCGCCGCTTGGGCTTCCAACTGATCGGATTCCTCAATCAACGTACAAACCCAATACGCCTGCCGCTGTTCCTGTAGGCAGGCTTGGCTGACCCGCGCAATAATTTCCTTTCGCCGGGTGTCGGGTATGGCGACTGTGGTCACCGGCGTGCGCCCCGGCGGCAGTTCATCGATGATCGAGGTATCCAAATCGGCGTAGGCGGTCATGGCCAGCGTGCGGGGGATAGGGGTGGCGGTCATGATCAACTGATGAGGATGAAACCCCTGGGACAGGCCCTTTTCCCATAAGGCCAGACGCTGATGTACGCCGAACCGGTGTTGTTCGTCGATAATAACCAGCGCCAATCCGGCGAATCGCACCTGTTCCTGAAAAATCGCGTGGGTGCCCACCACCATCGCCACATTGCCCTCGGCCACGGCCGTTTGCTGCGCCTGGCGCGCTTTGCCCTTCTGCTTGCCGGCCAGCCAGCCCACTTCAATACCCAAGGGCTCAAACCAGGTCCGGAAGGTCATGGCATGCTGTTCGGCCAACAGCTCGGTGGGCGCCATTAACGCCACCTGTTTACCCTGGCCGATGGCCCGTAACGCCGCCAGCGCCGCCACCAGGGTCTTGCCGGAACCGACGTCGCCTTGCACCAGCCGCATCATCGGCACCGACTGCGCCAGATCGCGTTCAATTTCCGCCGCTACCCGCTGCTGGGCATGGGTGGGGCTGAAAGGGAGCGTGGCGAGAAACCGCTCTATTAATCGCGGATCCGATGCGAGCGCCAAGGCGTGGTCTTTTCGGACCTCATCCCTGACCGCCAGCATGCTGAGATTATGCGCCAGCAGTTCTTCCAGAATCAGGCGCCGCTGCGCCGGGTGTTTTCCTTGCTCAAGGTCCGCCAGGGAGACATCCGGCGGGGGACGGTGCAAGGTGCGCAAGGCATCGGCCAGTCCAGGTAAGCCGCGCATGAGTTCGTCCGGCAGCAATTCGGCGATGGGATGGTCATTGAGCATCGCCAGCGCCTGCTCGGTGAGATGGCGAAGGGTTGCCTGGCGTATCCCCTCGGTGGCGGGATAAACTGGTGTGAGCGCCGGCGCGAGCTCTACGCCGCGCCCATCGCCGAGGATATGGTACTCGGGATGTATGATCTCGGCGCTGTGCTGCCCGCGACGAATTTCGCCATAGGCCGTGATGCGCCGCCCGGCGGTCAGACTGTTTTTCATCCCGGCGTTGAAATTGAAAAACCGCAGGGTGAGCACGCCGCTGTCGTCGCGCATCCGGCAGGTTAGCATACGCCGCCGCCCGAAGCTTATCTCGCAACCGAGGATTTCTCCCTCCACGGTAACAAACATACCCGGCAGCACATCGCCTATGGCGTACAGTTTCGTCCGATCTTCGTAGCGTAAGGGCAGGTGCAGCAGTATATCCTGTAGGTTTTCCAGGCCGAGCCGGGCCAGCCGGGCAGCCTGCGCGGGGCCGACCCCGGAAAGCGAGCTGAGCGGTATGGCATTGAGCAGTTGGCCTTCCAGCATTTTGCACTCCGTGGCGGTCGTGTCCCCGGCGATGAACACCCTTTCCATCGCCCGGCAATCCGTTGATGGATTGCCGGGCGAAGAGAAGAAAGCGCCAGGCTAGTTACGGTTGCGCGCCACCTTAATGACATCCGGCATGACGCGTATTTTGCGCATGATATTGGCCAAATGAACACGATCGCGGGTGGTAAGACGGATGAAGGCGCTGTAGACCCGGCCGTCCTTTTCCTCGGTGTTCAGGCTCTGGATATTGGAATCAGCGGCGTTGATGGCCGCGGTCAGATTGGCCAGCGCGCCCTGGTGATTAAACATGTCCACTTTGATTTCGGCGATGAACTCCTGGTCGGTGTCCAATTGCCATTCCACTGCCATGAATTTTTCAGGTTCTTTCTGGTAGCCGCGGATATTTCGACAGGATTCATGATGCACCACCAGCCCCTTGCCGGGGCTGACATGGGCGATGATAGGGTCGCCCGGGATAGGCCGGCAGCATTTGGCAAAAGTGATAAGCACGCCATCCGCCCCCTTGATGGGCAGGGTTTTTGGCCCGGTTTGCTCCAGGTTGGACTGTTCGCCTTGCAGATTGCGGGCGATGACCACGCTCATGGCGTTGCCCAGACCGATCTCCGCCAGCAAATCGTCCAAGCTGGCCAGTTTCATCCGATCCAGCTCGCGCCGCAGATTTTCCGGCGGCACGCCGGCCAGTTTGCGGCTGCCGCCCAACGCGTGATTCAGCAACCGCCGGCCCAGGCTGATGGAATCGTCCCGTTTGAGATTTTTCAGCATCTGGCGAATTTTCGCCCGGGCTTTGGAACTGACCACAAAATTCAGCCAGGCGGCGTTGGGCCGGGCGCCGGGCGCGGTGATGATTTCCACCGCCTGGCCGCTGGTCAGCGGCTGCGACAAGGGATAAGGCTGTCGATCCACCCGGGCGCCGACGCAGGCATGGCCGATATCGGTATGAACCGCATAAGCGAAATCCACCGGCGTGGCGCCCGCCGGCAACTCGACGATACGTCCCTCCGGGGTAAACACATAGATTTCGTCCGGAAACAGATCGGATTTCACGCTTTCAATGAATTCAAACGAACTGCCAGCGCTCTGCTGTAATTCCAGCAGGCTCTGCATCCAGCGTTGCGCGCGGATCTGGGCCGTGGTGCCGGTTTCGCCCTGCTCTTTGTAGGCCCAATGGGCCGCCACGCCCATCTCCGCCATCTGATCCATGTCCTCGGTGCGGATTTGCACTTCGACCGGGACGCCGTGCGGCCCAATCATGGAGGTGTGCAACGACTGATAACCGTTGGCTTTGGGAATGGCGATATAGTCCTTCACCCGGCCGGGGCGAGGTTTATACAGGCTATGCATTTGGCCCAGCACCCGATAGCAGGTATCCACTTCGCCGACAATCACCCGGAAAGCGTAAATATCCATGATGGAATGGAAGCGCTGTTCCTTAAGGTGCATCTTGCAATAAATGGAATAAAGGTGCTTTTCCCGCCCGCTGACCCGGCAGGGGATGCCGGCTTCGGTCAATCGGCCCTCGATTTCCGCCAGGATTTTCTGGATCATCTCCTTGCGATTGCCGCGCGCCGCTTTCACCACCTCTTTGATAACCCGGTAGCGATTGGGGTACAACGCCTCAAAACCCAGCTCTTCCAGCTCTGTTTTCAGATGATGAATGCCCAGGCGATGGGCAAGTGGGCTATAGATTTCCAGGGTTTCGCGGGCGATGCGGCGGCGTTTATCGGGCCGCAGAGCGCCGAGGGTCCGCATATTGTGGGTCCGGTCCGCCAGCTTGATGAGGATAACCCGGATATCCTGCACCATGGCCATGATCATCTTGCGGAAGTTTTCCGCCTGGGCTTCTTTCTTGTCGCGGAATTTCAGCTTATCGAGCTTGGAAACCCCTTCCACCAACTCGGCCACGCTCTTGCCGAACAACTGCTCCATATCCTGGTAGGTGGCCGGAGTATCTTCAATCACGTCATGCAGTAGCGCCGCCATCAGCGTCTCATGATCAAGGCGCATTTCCGCCAGAATGCAGGCCACGGCGACCGGATGGGTGATATACGGCTCGCCGCTGGAGCGTGTCTGTCCCTCGTGGGCGTCACGGGCGACAAGATACGCCTGCCGGAGAAGTTTGATCTGGTCCTCGGGCAGGTAACGTTGAATCAGCAGATTCAGGCTTTCAAACAGATACAATTGCAAACCGTTTTCGCGACTAGCGGCGGCCTTCAGCAATCGCGGTGACCGCCTGGATTTCCGCGGCTTCCTGCTCCTGCTGTTCCTGACGATCGCGCAGATCGAGGATCTGATTGGTGATCAGACCTTCCTCGATTTCGCGCAGGGCGATAACGGTGAATTTATCGTTTTCTTCGGCGACCAGGGGATCTTTGCCGCCGACCTGCAGTTGGCGCGCGCGCCGGGCAGCGACCAGCACCAGGTCAAAACGGTTACCAATTTTCTCAACGGCGTCTTGTACAGTTACGCGTGCCATATGCGAGCTACTCCACAGATGAAGAAATGACTGGGCATCATACTGAAAGTTGTCTCAGTCCGCCAACAGTTTGGTGATTAAAGCGCCATGCCGCAATTTCTGTCGCGACAAACGCAGGCGTTCGGCACGGATAATCGTTTGCAGATCCGTCAGTGCCGTATTGAAGTCGTCATTCACTATCAGATAATCATACTCGGCGTAATGGGACATTTCGGCCACCGCCTGCGCCATGCGCCGCGCGATGACCTCCTCGCTATCCTGTCCGCGGCCGCGCAGCCGGCGTAAAAGCTCCTCTCTGGACGGCGGCAGTATGAAAATACTGCGCGATTGCGGCATTCTGGACCGGATTTGCTGCGCCCCCTGCCAGTCGATATCGAGAAAGATGTCCACGCCGGTTGCAAGCACCTGTTCTATGGTCTCGCGAGCGGTACCGTAGTAGTTGCCGAAAACGTTGGCATACTCCAGGAAGGCATCTTCTTTTATCATGCGCTCGAATTCGGCCTGGGAGACGAAGTAATAATGTTCGCCGTGCTTTTCGCCCGGGCGGATGGGCCGCGTGGTGTGGGATATGGAAACCTGGGTATCGTAAAGGGGTTGGGTTTTAAGCAACGCCTGGATCAGGCTCGATTTGCCCGCGCCGCTGGGAGCGGAAACAATGTAAAGCGTTCCTTGGACCATCTGAAAATATTCGGCTGTGGTTGAAATAGGCGCATAGGGATGACGACGCTTCTATTATACACGGCATTGGCGATGGTTGCAGCTTCCACGACCCGCGCGCAACGCCTAAATTTCATTTTCGCCCCATCACCGGGCCGTTCGGCAGGGCTGATAGCGTCCCCATCAGTACAATGACGCGACAGCGGTGAAAAGGCTATGCCGGCCAATGTCCTTTCGGACGCCTTCGTGGCGAGGGCGCGCAGCCGACCCGGAGGCGACTCGATGTCGCCCGGTATACATAAAAAAAACTTAAGTAATATAAATGAGTACCGATGTCTCCGGCCGGAGATCGCCGCGGATTAAGCGAACGGTCGTACTGGCAGTCTATAAATTGCCAGTACGACACGGTGAGAATTGCTTAATTATGACGCTGAGTTGATTCACCTGAAAAACTTCTTCCATCTGCGTATATCAAATATTTTTGATATGTCTAGGCATCGGGAAAGTCTATCCGCAACATGACATGACATGGCGGGGTATGGGTAAAGACTGTTCAGAATACATTACGTTTCTGGTTCATCAGGTTTATTATTGCTACTAAATTATTGTTCCTGAAAACCGATCGCCGTTATTCCTGGCGAGGCTCCAGCATATTGCAGATTTCGCCAAGTTTTTCCATTTGTATGGCGGATAAAGGTTCGAGAAGACGCTCCAGGATCTTGCGATGGATTTGCTGGGCAATACGCAGCCGGTCGATACCTTTTTCGGTTATATAAACATGTTTGACCCGCCTATCGGTGGGGCTTTGCTGACGCTGCAACAACTGATCTCTTTCCAATGCGTCCAGCACGGTAACCACGGTACGAGAGGAAAACCCCATATAATTTTTGATGTCCGTGGCGCTGGTTTTGCCATGGGTTATCAATTGCAGGATCTTCATTTTCGACAATGACAGGCCTTCGCCGACCAATTGACCGTTCACTTCTTTTCGTAAACGGTGGTAGATTCGTGATAAGGATTCCACAGTGTCGGCAATATCTTTTACTTTTTCCATATCGTTACTCTTGCGAAATTAAGGCGACTTCAGTCGCCGCGATACAAGCAGATAGCAGGTTCAGGGTAAGCCGAAGGAAATAATCCGGCTTCTTCTTTATAAAACTGAAATACATAATTTTAACAAACGGTAGTTAACGTCCTTTTCTGCGCAGCGAGAGCCGCGGTGAATAATGGTGGTGGGTTGTATTAATGGAATCGTTAATAGAACCCTTGCCGGCGATGGTGTTAAACAATAAAAACAACTCATTACCAGAGCAGTTTATATGAATATTTTCTATTTTGAAACATGACTAATAGAAAAAGACGCATGTATCTTTGAAATATTATCCCAGGGATATCTTATCTTATCTTATTATTTTTATATTCCATTGATAGAAGTACAATGTGTGGTGCGATTCTATAATCGTAATGAGTAAAAGATGATGTTTTATCAAGAATTTCGCTGCGAAATTTCGAGAAGGAGAATACCGACTTTATTTTTTTTTGCTGTTTTTGTCC
Organism: Martelella alba; assembly: GCF_005217455.1. GTDB lineage: Bacteria > Pseudomonadota > Gammaproteobacteria > Enterobacterales > Enterobacteriaceae > Acerihabitans. The sequence goes on along the minus strand of NZ_SZPQ01000031.1, from coordinate 26,237 downwards.
GCAAAATAATAAAAAATAAATTCGATAACCCCTGCTGTTAACGTTCAGTTTATCTATGATGTTTTTTGTTTATCTTATTGATTTTTATAGTTTATCTTTTTTATAAAATAAAGACGAAGACGTCATTTCAGGAGGAATTCGCCATGAATCAGGAAGTTAAGCGTATTCTTCCATTTTGCCGTGCCGCATAATGCGAATCATCGGGTTCATACAGAAACATAGGACGTTCTTATATGTCGTTTTGACAAGAATAAATGTCGTAATTATGACGTTTCTCATGCGCAAACGCTGTCAATCTTGCTGACGTTTCCCGTTGCGCAATCAGACCGCGCATCGTCCCGAGTCGGTTGAGAACGGCGCCGGACGGGGGAGGGGCGGAAAACTCCGCCGCCGGGTGGGCGCTATTTCCTCCGTTACGGTAAACATTGGCGCTTTTTCTCCATCAGTGATTTCGAGACAGGCTGCGCGTATGTTTTTTTATCTGCTTCGGCGAATGGTGCTGGCGGTTTCAGTCATGCTGGCGGCCATACTGATACTGTTTACCCTGGTGTTTTTGGTCCCGGGCGATCCGGCTTCGGTGGCCCTCGGTCCTCGGGCTAGCGAGGCGCAAAAGCAGGCGCTGCGTGAACAGATGGGCCTGGACCGCCCCGCGGTGGTGCAAATCGGCCGTTTTATCGCCCATGTGGCCACGGGCGATCTGGGCGAGGATGTGCTGACGCACCGGCCAGTGTTGCAGCTTATCGCCCGAGCGTTGCCCAATACGCTTGTGCTGGCGTTGAGCGCCATCGCCTGGGCGATGGCGCTCGGTATTCCGTTGGGCTGTTGGGCCGCGTTGCGGCCCAACACCTGGCGCGATCGGCTGATAGGTTTGCTTTCCACCAGTGTGATCGCTTTGCCGGCATTTGTGGTGGCCATATACGCCTTGCTGTTATTTTCGGTTACCTTGCGTTGGTTTCCCGCCATTGGGGCGGGGCGGGAGGGCGACATCGGTTCGCAGCTTCACGCCTTGGTATTGCCCTCGCTGACGGTGGCGCTGAGCTGGATAGGCTATCTTTCCCGCCTGGTCAGGGCATCGATGCTGGAAGTCCTCAAAGAAAACCATATCCGCACTTATCGCGCTTTCGGTATCGGCGAACGCCTGATCGCATTGCGCTATGCCCTGCCCATTGCCGTGGTGCCGGTGGTGTCGGTGCTGGGAGTGGGCATCGGTTCGCTATTGTCCGGGGCGGTGCTGGCTGAAATCGTCTTTGGCCGTCCCGGTTTGGGCAAGCTGGCGTTTGATTCGGTCATTTCCCGTAATTTCCCGGTGGTGATGGGCACGGTGGTGGTCACTTCCGGGTTTTACGTGCTGGCCAACCTTATCGCCGATCTTATCAATACCCTACTGGATCCGCGTGTGCGGCAGGAGCTATGAGCATGGCCCTGATAACCACTTCCCCCGCCGAAATGCGTAAGAACAAAACCGTCAATCCGCGCAGGTCGGACTCTTTCCGGGTTTTGCGGCAGGTCTGGTCAAGCGGTATGGGCCGTTTCGCCCTGATTTGCGTGACCGCGCTTATTGTCTGCGCGTTGTTCGCGCCCTGGCTGGCGCCGCACGATCCTTACGCCATCAAGGCGGCGCTACGGCTGAAGGGACCGAGCATGACCTATTGGTTAGGCAATGATCAGCTTGGCCGCGATGTGCTTGCCCGCCTGATTTACGGAAGTCGCATCGCAATGACGGTGGCTTTTCTCGGCACCGGCGGCGCCTTGCTCATCGGCTCGCTGCTTGGACTGCTGGCCGGTTACGGTCCACGAATGTTCGATACCTTATTAATGCTGTTTTGTGATTCGTTGATGTCGATCCCGATGATTCTCTTTGCCTTGGCGGTGGTGACGCTGGTCGGGTCAAGCGTCGCCACCCTCATTCTGATTATCGTGACCTTTATGGTGCCGGGTTATTTTCGGGTGGTGCGCAGCCAGACCCGGGTGCTAAAGCGTATGGAGTATATTGTCGCCGCGCGCGCCATGGGCGCGTCGTCCTTGAGCGTGGTATTCCGCCACCTGGTTCCCAACATGGCCGGTACGCTGCTGGTGATGGTGGCGATGGATATCCCGGCGGTGATCGCCATTGAATCCGGATTGAGTTTTCTCGGGCAAGGCGTACAGCCGCCCAATGCCAGTTGGGGCACGGTGCTGAATGACGGTTATTCCTTTATCCGGCAGGCGCCGCATATCGTCATCGCCGCCGGGATCCCCATCATCATCGCCACGTTGGGCTTTACTTTCCTGGGCGAAGCCCTGCGGGATGCCCTCGATCCCCGTACCGCCCGGCAAACGCGGAGGGACGAATGATGGCGCTACTGGAAATGGACGACGTGTCAGTCACCTACGCTTCCGCCAAGGGACCGCTTAATGCGGTGCGCAATATCTCGCTGCGGGTGGAAAAAGGCGAGGTATTGGGACTGGTGGGCGAAAGCGGGTCGGGAAAATCCACGCTGATCGGCGCCATGCTGACGTTATTGCCGTCTCATGCCCAGACCTCGGGACGGTTATATTATCGCGGCCGGGATTTGCTGGCGCTGCCGGATGCGGAAAAACGCCGGTTGCGAGGCAACGGTATCGCCACCGTTTCCCAAGATCCGTTTACGGCACTGAATCCGGTCATCGCGATAGGTAAGCAATTGCTGGCCTTCCAGCACCATAAACCCGGTTCTAAAGCAGAGAAAATCCGGCGCGCCGTGGACATGCTGGCACAGGTTGGTATCGCCGATCCTTCCGGCCGGCTAAAACAATATCCCCATGAATTAAGCGGCGGCATCCGCCAGCGGATCGCCATCGCGGCGGCATTATTGACCGAACCGGAACTGCTGATTGCCGATGAACCCACCACCGCCCTGGACGCCACCACGGAGATGCAGGTGGTCGAGGTATTGAAGGCCAGCCGGCGGCTGGTGGATGGCGCCATTATTTTCGTCACCCATGATCTGCATTTGGTCGGCACGCTGTGCGATAACGTGGCGGTCATGTACGCCGGCGAGATCGTCGAGGCCGGTCCCACCGAACAGATATTCACTAGCCCGGCCCATCCTTATACCCAAGCATTGCTGGCCTGCGATCCGGAGCGGATTGCAACGGCTACCCGGGAGTTGCCGTTTATCGCCGGGTCGGTGCCGTTGCCCAGCGTCCATCGGATCGGTTGTGCTTTCCAGCCGCGTTGTCGGTTCGCGTTCGCGCCCTGTGGCAGCGAAACGCCGCCGGAAACCGTACTGGACGGCGGCGGTTGGACGGTCTGCTGCCATAAGGTGGGCGCCCATGCTTGACATCCGGGATTTAGTGGTGCGTTACAGGACAGGCAATCTGTTTAGCCGCATGTTGCCGGGCGCGGTAAGTCATGTGGATGTTCTGGCCGGCGTCAGCCTGCAAGTGCCGCGGGGTAAGACCGTGGGCCTTATCGGTGAAAGCGGCAGCGGCAAAACCACCCTCGGCCGGGCGGTGATTGGCCTGACGCCGGTCACCCGCGGCAGTATCCAGGTCAACGGCCGGGAGCCGCTGGATGCCAGTGATTTGTCCTGGCGGGCTATCCGCCGGGAAACCGGGCTGATATTCCAGGATCCGATGGCGGCCCTCGATCCCCGGATGACGGTGGAGCGGTTGATTACCGAACCCTTCGCGGTCAACGGGCGGGAGTATCGGCGCCGCAGCGCGGCCACCGAATTGCTGGACCTGGTGGGACTGCCCGCGTTATTTCTCGACCGGTATCCTCATCAGCTTTCCGGCGGCCAGGCCAGGCGGGTGGCGGTGGCGCGGGCTTTGGCGTTGCGGCCGAAACTGATTATCGCCGACGAGCCCACCGCGGGACTGGATCTGTCGGTACAGGGAGAATTGCTTAACTTACTCACCGCTTTGCAACGGGAACTGGGGATAAGTTATTTGATTATTACCCATAACCTGGCCATCACCCGGCATGTCACCGATCGGATAGCCATTATGTACTTGGGGAGGATTGTCGAAACCGGTCCGACCGATACGCTGTTTCGCCATCCGGCACACCCTTATACCCAAGCGTTGCTGAGCGCCAAACGTCGCCATTCGCTACCTGGCGCCGGGATACTGCGCGGCGAAGTTCCAACCTTGTCCCATCGCCCCGCCGGCTGTGAATTCCATACCCGTTGTCCGTTTTCCACCGAGCTTTGCCGCCGCGCCGCGCCGCAATTGCGGCGATTGGCGGACGGGCGCCAGGTGAGCTGCCATACCCCGTTAACCGATAACCCACCCTTACCGGCCCGGTCCGGCCAAATTTCACTAAAGGAAATACATCCATGAAAGGCCCCTCGATGAACAGACGTGACCTATTGAAAACAATGGCGATCCTTGCCGCTGGGGTTTCCGGTTCGCTGGTGATCGGCGGACAAACCCTGGCGTTCGCCGCCGATAACAAAAATAAACGACTGCGAGTGCAAAATGATCAGGATATCACCAATCTCGACCCCGCCAATCGTAGCGGCTGGTATGACGAAATGGTCATGTTCGCCGTTTATTCCGGTCTTTGCCAGTACAAGGCCGGCACCGAGTGGGGATGGAAATTGGATGCCGCCGAGTCGCTGGAACAGGTGGACCCGCTGACCGTGCATTTTCGGCTGAAACCGGGGATTAAATGGACTGGCGATTTTGGCGAGTTGACCGCCGAGGACGTAAAATATTCTTTTGAGCGTTTTCTGGATCCCAAACTGTCGGCCATCTATGCCTCCGATTGGGAAGCATTGGATCATGTGGAAGTGAAGGGGCCGTATGAAGGCGTTATTCACCTAAAACATCCTTTCGCGCCGCTATTTACCAGTACCTTGCCTCATGCGTCGGGATTGATCGTCTGCAAAAAGGCAGTGGAAGCCGCCAAAGACAAAAAAATCGGTACCGATCCCCTGGCGTCGTCCGGTCCCTACCGTATCGGCGATTGGCAACCCCGCGAACGTCTTACCCTGGTGCGCAACGAGCATTGGACCGGCCCGCACAGTGACTATGACCAGATCCAACTGATGCCTATCGGTGATCTCAACACCGCCGAGATGGCTTTCGAGGCGGGGGATCTGGATATGACCAAAATCAATATCAGCGCCATCCCCAAATACCAGCAGGGCGTACCCGGCGTCACATTGACCGTTCGTCCCGCGCTGGCCTATACCTGGCTTGGCATGAATGTCGATCACCCGTTGCTGAAGGATGTGCGGGTCCGCCGGGCCATTCAGCAAGCCATTGATGTCCCCTCTGTGCTGGATGCCGCCTTTGGCGGCGCGGTCAAGCCGGCCTACGGTCTGGTACCGCCGCCGTTGCCCGGCGCCCGCAGCAAGAATATTTACCCGTATTCGCCGCAGACGTCCGAAAAGCTTCTTAAAGAAGCCGGCGTATCCAATCTGCAGTTGCGGTTGGATTTGAATTCCTCCACCGATGGCGGCACGGTGGCGCAGGTTATCCAGGCTCAACTGGCTCAAGTGGGTATTTCTCTAAAAATCAATCAGATGGACAGCGCGGCTTTTGTGGCGGCCGGGCAGGAATCGGAAGGGGACGCCTGGAAAGATTCCCAACTGCGTATCACGACCTTCACCACCGCGCCGGACGCCAGCTGGGTTACCGCCTGGTTTACCTGTAACCAGGTGGGGATTTGGAATACCCAGCGTACTTGCGATAAAGACTGGGATAAGCAAAGCGCCGCAGCGGCTGTCGAGCTGGATCAGGCCAAACGCGCGGCGATGTATGTCAAGTTGCAGGATCAACTGGAAGAAACCGGCGCCTATGTCTTCCTCTATCACGGCAGCAACGCGTGGTTAACGCCCGATCATATCAAAGGCGCTTGGACGCCCGATGGTCAGTGGCCGTTATTCCGCGAGGTATCCGCCGTCTGATTTCCCGGTTACGGCCCGTTTTCGCCGGGTCGATTTATCCAGAACGAAAATAGCCGGGCACGGCCGTTGATCGCGCCCGGTATGCTATGGGAGCTCCCTTGAGTACTGCCCGTCTTCCCCTTGCGCCCAAAAAAAGTTTCCGGTCCGCCGGCAGCGCATTGCGGCATCCTAATTACCGCAGGTTTTTCGGCGGCCAGTTGCTATCGGTCATCGGCAACTGGATTCATACCATCGCGCTGGGCTGGCTGATTTGGCGCCTGGGGGTATCATCTCCGTTTATGCTGGGTTTGCTGGCGTTTTGCAGCCAGGGTCCCATCCTGCTGTTCGGGCTGTTCACCGGCGTGATTGTCGATCGCTGCGATCGGCGCCGGCTGGTACTCGCCACGCAAATCGGTCTGACCCTATTGGTTGCGTTGCTGTCAGCCCTGACCCTGAACAATCTCATCACCGATAAGTCGGCCATTGCCGTCGCCCTGGGCCTGGGGCTTATTAGCGCTTTTGATTTGCCGGGGCGTCAGTCGCTGGTGGTGGATCTGGTGGAGTATGCCGATTTGGGCAATGCGTTGGCGCTTAATTCAGTCATTTTCAACGGCGCCCGACTGATCGGCCCGGCCCTGGGCGGTATATTAGTGGATAAAGTGGGCGAGGGCTGGTGTTTCGCCTTTATTGCCGCGTCCTATGTGCCGTTAATCATTTTCCTGGCCGGCATGCGAATCCCACAGCGCCCGCCGGCGGAGCGCGCCGGCAATGTGTTGAAGGAAATGGTCGAGGGCTTGCGGTTCCTGCGCCAGGATGCAAACGCATTGCGCATTCTATTGCTGGTCGGCCTTTGCAGCCTCACCAGCGTGCCGTACTTTTCGTTTTTACCCATGTTGGCCGATCAGGTATTGCATGGCGGTCCGGCGGGTTCCGGCATCCTGATGAGCATCACCGGGGTCGGCGCATTGGCGGCGGCGCTACGCCTGGCCTACAGCAGCGGTATCGAACCCATGCGCCCCTGGCCGCTTTGGGCGACGATCATGCTGGCTCTCTCCCAGATTTGCCTGGGTTTATCCCATCTGTTTTGGCTGAGCGCGCTGATTGCCGCGCCGATAGGTTACGCCATCCTGACACAGAACCTGACATCCAATTCCTTATTGCAACATCAGGTACCGAATCATCTGCGCGGCCGCGTGATGTCCTTTTATTCAATGATGCTGATAGGCACGGTGCCTATTGGCGCCATTGTCTGCGGGGGGGTGGCTCAACTGATGGGGTTACCGTTGACCATGATCATCGGCGGCCTGATTTGTCTGGCCGGCGCGGCGGCCATTGCCGGTTGGGGATGGGGGGGCGGCCGGCATGATCCCGCCTCCCCCTGTGCTTGATTACTTATTCTAAGGTGTCCGATATGTCTGATTCGATAGATTATTCGCTGGCGGTTCCGGCTTTTCGCCAGATAACCGTACCGTTATCGGACGGCACGCTGCTGACCGCCCGCTTATGGCTGCCTGAGGGCGGCGCCCGGGCGCCGCTGGTGCTGGAATGGATCCCTTACCGCCAGTCGGACAATACCGCGGTGGGGGATTCCATGCTTCATGGGTATTTTGCCGCCCACGGCATCGCCGCCATGCGTATCGATTTGCGCGGCAGCGGCAATTCCCAAGGTTTGCTGCGCGATGAGTATCTTTCCCAGGAGCAGGACGACGCGGTGGATGTTATCGCCTGGATAGCCGGGCAGAGCTGGAGCAATGGCAATGTCGGTATGATCGGCATTTCCTGGGGGGGCTTTGCCGCCTTGCAAATCGCCGCCCGGCGTCCGCCGGCGCTGAAAGCCATCATCACCTGTTGTTCCACCGACGATCGTTATACCGACGATGTGCATTACATGGGCGGCGCGTTGCTGACCGACGGCCTGCAATGGGGCAGCGGACTGTTCACCCAGTTGGGTCGCCCTCTGGACCCGGCTTATGCGGGGGGGGCGTGGCGCGATCAGTGGTTGACCCGGCTTGAGGGCATGGCGCCGCCCTTGGCGCAGTGGCTGGCGCATCCGGAACGGGATGCGTTCTGGCGCCACGGTTCGATTTGCGAGGATTATTCGGCGATCCGCTGTCCGGTTTACGCGGTCGGCGGCTGGACCGACGGCTATTGCGACGCCATTTTGCGTATGATGGCGCATCTGGAGGTGCCGCGCAAAGCGCTGATCGGCCCTTGGACCCATATCTACCCCAATTGGGGCACGCCCGGCCCGGCGATGGATTTTCTCGGCGAATGCCTGCGTTTTTGGCGGCAATGGTTGCTGGATGAACCCACCGGTATTATGGATGAGCCCATGCTGCATCTCTGGCAAGGCGAAAATTTGCGGCCTGATCCCGCGGCGATGGGCCTTGATGGACATTGGATCGCCCTGCGGCAATGGTCTTCGTCTGCCGAAACGCGGGATTTTTTCCTGGCCGACGGCCGGCTGAGCGAGAAACCGGGGTTGGATGACTCCCCGTTACTTGTGGATTCGCCGATGCATTGCGGCATGATGGGCGGGGAGTGGTGCCCGCTCGACGGCGGCGGGCAGGCGCCCGAATTCCAAGCGGATCAGCGTGCCGATGACGGTCTATCGGTTTGTTTTGATACACTGGCGCTGCAGGCGCCGCTTATCCTTTGCGGCAAGGCGCAATTGGCGGTGGATATCGCTTTTGACGGCCCTTCGGCGTTGCTGGCGCTGCGCTTAAATGAAGTGGACGAAGACGGCCTTTCCGCGCGGGTGACCTTCGGCCTTCATCGGCTGGTCCGCCCGGATGTGCCGGCCGGTCAATCGTTTAGGGTGGTGTTGCCGCTCAAGGGCGTCGCTTATCGTTTTGCCGCCGGGCGCCGTCTGCGGTTGGCGTTGTCCAACGCCTACTGGCCAATGGCCTGGGCCGAGCCCGGTCAGGGACCTGTGCGGATCTGGCCGGCCAGCGGCATTTTTCGGTTACCACAGCGTAGCGCGGATTGCCATGATGTGCCCGATGCCTTCGGCCCGGCCCGCTCGGCGCCGCCCCTTGAACACGAAATAGTGGCGCCGGAGACGACATCCCGGCAGGTTGTTTGGGATGCCGGTCGCCACCGACATCGGCTCACGATGGAAACGCAGCGTCAGCGGGTGCGTATCGGCGAGTTGACTTTTGATGGCGCCGGCCGCGAGATCCACGAAATCGGCGCGACGCCCGCAACCGCCAGTTGGTCCGCCGAACGAACGCAACGCTACCAGCGTCCCGGCTGGCATATCCGCTTGCAGAGCGAAAGTCGCCTGTTTTGGGAAGATACGGCGCTGGTACTGATATCGCGTTACACCGCCTGGGAAAATGAACAACAGATATTCCATCGCCAGTGGCGGCATCGTTTTCCCCCCCGGTCTGCCGGCGCCGAGGATTAAGGGCGCTCTTTGGGGACAATGGCCGTAACCTCATTCCGGCTTAGGGATGCCATTCCGGCCCCATGGCGCTGAACGGCCGGGCCCACCCAGTGGCGCGGGCCCGGCCGAATAGGGTATTGTTTATATCTATGTGATGAGCTGAATTAAATTTGCTATGCCGGTTGTCGAACCCACGGTATTTACCTTCCTGCTCGGTCAGGATTTCTCCATGATGAGTCTGGCGTCGGCCATTGAGCCGTTGCGCTCGTATAACCGGCTTTACGAGAAGCAGGCTTTCGTCTGGCATCTGGCCAGCCTGACCGGCGAGCCGGTGACGGCCGCCAATGGCATCCCTTTTCCCACCCGGGCGATTGATGAGATTATGGCGGGCTCCCATTACCTGTTCGTTTGTGGCGGCGAACGGGTGGTGGCGCCGAAGTTTGAACGCGGTTATCAAAAGGCCATGCGTCAGGCGGCGCGAGCCGGCGTCCTCATCGGATCGCTTTCCACCGGTACCTTTTTGCTGGCCAAATGCGGCCTGCTTGACGGCTACCGTTGTACCATTCATTGGGAAAGCCGTTCGGCGTTCCGGGAGACCTACCCGCATATCGAATGTACCCGCAAAATTTATGAAATCGACCGGGGACGGCTGACGTGTTCGGGGGGAACGGCGGCCATGGATATGATGCTCAATCTGATCGCCGAGCGCTATGGCGACGATCACGCCGCCGCGGTCGCCAACCAGTTTCACCATGAGCGGATACGCAGCGCCGACGACGATCAACGGGGTGGCCGGCCGGCCGTCGCGGCGATGCCGCCGCCGCTATCCGCCGCCATTGGCATTATGCAGGCGCATATCGAGGATCCGCTGACGCTGCCGGATATCGCGGCGCGGGCCGGTATCGGCAAGCGTCAGCTCGAACGGTTGTTCGCCCGGCATTTCGCCAAATCCCCGCAACGGTTCTATCTGGAACTCCGGCTGGAACAAGCCAGGGAAATGCTGATTTACTCCGATCAATCGATCATCGACATTGCGGTATCGGTGGGCTTCGGTTCGACATCGCACTTCGCCGGCTGGTTTCGCCGTACCTTCGGTATCCTGCCTTCGGCCATGCGCCGGGTCAGACGGGCGAAAAATCAGACCTGATTCGCCGCTCCGCCAGATAAGGGTGGGTCCGGCGCCAGTTCGCCAGAAAGGCCGGATCAATATCACCGGCGATCAGCGCGGCGCCTTCCCCCGGCACCGCGGCGATAATCGCGCCATCGGGTCCGGCGATTCGGCTTTGGCCGATGCAGGGGAAAAGACCCGTGTTATCGCCGCGATTGGCGAAGATGACAAAGCAGCCGTTTTCGTAAGCCCTGGCCGGCACCACATGCCGCGGCACCACATCATAGCCTTTGGTGGTCGCGCTCACGCACAACAGACAGTCCATTCCGTCTATGGCCTGGATACGCGTCATTTCCGGGAAATCAAGATCATAACAAATGGCCAGCCCAAATCGCATGCCGCCCAGCGCAAAACCGGCGAACCCATCGCCCGGTGCAAATAGGGTGGTTTCATACCCTGACCAGAGATGTATTTTGCGATAATCAGCCAATATCCGGCCCTGGCCGTCAATGACCCGCACCGCGTTGTGTAGGGTGTTCGCGGCCGCGTCGCGCTCAGCATATCCGAACGCCAACGCCTGCCTTTTTTTACCGGCCAGCGCGCCCAGGCTCTGAAGCGTCGGCCCCTTTTTGTCCAGCGCCATCCGACGGATGCGTTCCGGGTCGTCATAGCCGCACAAAGCCAATTCCGGCAGCACAATCAAATCGGCGTCCGGCAGGCCCGCCATGGCGGATGCCACCCATTCGACAATATCCGTTTCGTCGGCGGGAGCGCCGGTTATCTGGGCAATGCCGAGTTTCATTGGCGTTTCTCCGGCAACGCATCGTCAAAAAAAGGATAATAATCAGACCACTGACGGTGGAAAAATGCGTCGTCGCCGTCAAAAGCCTCCAGGCTGGAATCCAGCCGCCAGCCACCGTTATCGGCGCTCAGCCGGCTGCGGGTTTCCAGTCGGGCGCACCAATCGCCGCGTTGAAAGCCGGCGCTGCGCACCGCCAGCGAGTCGGCCCGCCGGGGGTCAAGGGCGTTGATTGTATAAATCTCATGACCCAATGCATCCAGGCGCAAACCGGTCTCCTTTAGAAACAATGCGCCCAGGTTGCGTACCACTTCCAGCGTGGTATCGCCATCATTCATGTCTCGGCTAAGACGCAGACGTCCGCGTGCCGGTGGTGTGATGACACGGGCGGGCTCGGCGGGGGGAACTTGCGACGCGCCCAGATCCGGGGGCGGACAGGCGTCAACCAGGCTATCGCGTACCGGTAATGCCAAACTGCCGTTGTACAACGTGAGAACGGTGCGTACCGGCAGCGGGGCGGCCAGTGGCCAGTAGGCGCTGGATATCGCCACTCGCAGGCGATATCCGGCCGGTAAGGCGAATGCGACGGCGTTTAGCGGGACAACGACATCGTAGGCCTTGCCGGCGATCAGCGGTTCGCGCCGGTCATGGCCGTTACGCTGGGTGAGATTCAGCAGGCCGTAACTGATACGCAGCGAGACGCCGTCCGGCGCCACGGCATTCAATCGCACCGCGGCCATGGCCACAACCTGATCGGCCGACAGCCTAAGCCGCACGGTGGGGCGTCCGGCAATGTACAGCGGTGCAGACAGCGGCGGTCCATCGAAACAGGCGGAACCGGCATCGTCCTCCCGCTGATCGCCGGGCATATCCGGTCCCCAGCCATAAGGGCACCATTCGCCGGATGCGAGGCCGGTAACGGCGGGGGAGCATATTTTCTGCTGAAGAATATCCCCTGGCGCCGCTTCGTCTTCCCGTAATCGGCCCCCGGATGCCAACGCAAACAGACGCGGACCGATGGCCGGCGAAGGCCAGTACCGTTCCGCGGCCCACCGCCCTCGCCGCTCGGTATAGCGCGCCCGTGGCGGTTCCGCTTCCTGCAGCCAATAGGTCAGCATGGGTTCGTCCATGATACCGGTGGGTTCGTGCTTCAACCAATGATCGAACCAACGCGCCACATAACGAATAAAATCAATACGCGGCCCCGGTGAGGCGACATGGGGGAACGCATGCCCCCAGGGGCCGATCAGGCCCTTGCGCGGTCCGGGCAGATTTTCCAACAGGCGCAGGACGGTATTGGTATAGCCATCGGCCCAGCCGCCCACCGCCAATACCGGCGCCTCGATCAGGGCATAGTCTTCACAAACCGACCCGCTGCGCCAATACGCGTCGCGCGTCGGATGAGACATCCAGCGGCCCGCCGGGGGGATTTCCATCCCATGCAATCGCTCGAGCCACATGGTTTTCCAGCGGTCGCCGACCACGGCGGGATCCGGCGGCGTCGGGGTCCAGGTGAGCAACGTGGCGCCGTATTGCAAATTGTCGTTAAGCAGTACGCCGCCCATGTAATGCATATCGTCGGCATAACGATCATCAGTGGAACAGGCGGTGACGATGGCTTTCAAGGCCGGGGGCCGTAATGCGGCGATTTGCAGGGAATTAAAACCGCTCCATGAGATGCCGATCATGCCTACCGCGCCGGAGCACCAGGGTTGTGCGGCGATCCAGGCAATCACTTCGCAGGCGTCATTCCATTCCCGCGGGGTATACTCATCGTTCATCAGGCCATCGGAATCCCCGGAACCGCGCATATCCACGCGGATGGCGACATAGCCGTATTCGGCCAGACCGGGATGTAAAAGGGCATCATCGCCGCGATGCCGATCCCGTCGACGGTAGGGCAGATATTCCAGCACGGCGGGCGACGGCCGATCGCCCTCTGGCAACCAAATTCGCGCCGCAAGGCGGTTGCCGTCCTGTAAAGGAATCCAGGCTGTTTCGATTACTTTCATCGTATGTCTCTCGGTCGCGGCGCAAAAGGGTTGTCGTGACTTCATCTTTGCACAGTGCGCAATGAGAGCCATACCAATTGCGACTGAATCAAGCATAAATACGACATTGCCCGGGTTAAAAGGATTTTGTCTCGTGCAACCAAAAGTAATAGACTGCCGACGTAGATATCTCGATATCGCTTATTTCCATCAAAGGCATCGCAATGAACTTGGTATGGCACCACTGGCGTCATCAAGAGCTGACGACGCGGCAACTTTACGACATCCTCGCTTTGCGGTGCGCCGTATTCGTCGTCGAGCAAAATTGTCCTTACCAGGACCTCGACGGACAGGATCTGGTCGGTGATAATCGTCACGTTGCGGGCTATCTGGATGGACGGCTGGCGGCTTGCGCCCGGATTCTGACCCAAGGTCCGCATCTTGTCATCGGAAGGGTCATCGTGGCGGCGCACGCCCGAGGATGCAATCTGGGTTATCGGCTGATGGAACAGACGCTGGCGGTATGCGCCGCAAATTGGCCGGAGCGGATCATTCATCTTTCCGCCCAGGCGCACCTGCAAAAATTCTATAGCCGTTTCGGTTTCCAGCCGGTTACCGATGTGTATGTTGAAGACGGTATTCCCCATATCGGTATGGATAAGCGGCCCTAGGCGTGGTTGTCCGCCGGCGGCTGAAGACCCCTCAGGCGGTTAGCCGTTTCAGGTCGTAGTCGCCCCATTGGGACAAGTTCATCTCGGCGATAATGCCTGGTCCGAAACCGGCGATGATACCTCTTCCCCCGGGCCTGAAGATGCTGTCTTCATGCATGCGGCGATACGCTTCGAACACCACGGAGCTGGCGATGTTGCCGCAATTTTCCAGCGTATCGCGGCTATAGGAAAATTTATTTCGCGCAACGCCAAGGTATTTGCATAAATCGTCAAGAATACGAGGACCGCCAGCGTGAATAATATAGTAATCCAAATTATCGATTTGCCATTGATGGGCCGTCGCCAACTCCTGCATTACCGGCGCCAACGGTTTCATGGTGCCTGGTACGCGTTTGTCCAGGCGAAAATGAAAGCCCGTGTCTTTAACCGCATAACGAATCCATTCATCCGTATCGGGAATCAGGTAGCTGGCGTTCCTCAATAGCTCAAGCCCATTTCCAGCGCGCGACGTTACCACCGCCGAGGTGATGGCGTCGCCGAACAAACCGTCGGAAAGCAGACTGCCGATATCCCCGTCGGTGGGCTGATAACTCAGTGAGCAAAATTCACAGCTGACAATCAGTACATTGCTGCCCGGATGAGCCTGGATGAAATCATGAGCCCGATTAATTGCCGCGCCGCCGGCGGCGCAGCCTAATTGCGAGATGGGAATCTGGACGGTATTCAGGGGCATGCCCATTTTGTTTATAAGCCAGGCGGTCAGGGAGGGCATTAAAAATCCTGAACAGGACACATATATGATGGCGGAAACATCTTTGGCGGTGATATCGGCATGCCCAAGTGCTTCTTCGATAACAGCAGGAACTCGCCGTTTGGATTCATATTCAAATACTGCATTGCGATAGCCGAATCCGGGATGTAATGTGGCCAGTTCAATAGGCTGGATGATGTGCCTTTTTCTCACGCCGGTATTAGTAATTAATTCAATGGCCTTGTCTAAATTGGGGTTATCCTTGAAGTCTTTCCTGGCTAAAGCGATAGTGTCTTCAAGAGTGATTATATGCTCCGGCAGATAAATAGCTGGCTTGTGCAATGTAGGCATTCTTAATGGCTCCAAAAATTCATTATAATAACTTGATTTAATAAGGTGACAAAAAATAAAAATCCCTAATAGAGTGATGGTCTCGAATCCATTTGTCAATTAATGTCATTGCTGGTCTAAAAATAAAGTTGATATTTTAAAAACTATTGTTATTCAAAACGTTAATCATCATACATTTTATTTTTCAGGTTGAATGGAGTCGGAATAGGCCGGAAATAAATATGATATTCACTTTCAGGACAAACTATCGATTTTGCACTTTTCCAACAGAGCAACTCTGTTGCGATGGCCTTCCGGCGCCGGCTGGCCGGCATTCGCCCATGAGAATGAAAAAAAGGGGTGACAGGGGTAAATATCAATTTTCCCCTCACGAAATACTGCATGGGATTTTATCCGCTATGTGATAAGGGTTTTAGCCTTTTCCCGAGGTTTACCACGGCTTTGCTTGCCGGGTGGCGGCGCGCCCTGGACGCCACGGCAATACCGTGCGTACCTTGGGACAATGCAATCTGGCTGGCGACGGCACTCGCACATCGCGTTGACCCGGCACGGCCATGAGCGATGAATATAAAGCCATGCGGGAAGTCGGCCGCCGCCGGTTTTTTATTAAAATACCCCTTATGATCTTAGGCTTAAGGCTGGTCATGGGGAGAATGCATTCACTCCGCAAAATGTGGGCCGCAATTACCAAAATTGCCTGACGGTCAACCTAACCGTCTGACCGTCGGGTTGACCGGAAGGTTTGGCCACCACGCCCTCGTAATTGAAAATAAGATCGCCGCCTGCCCAGGCGTTTAAACCCAAACCCACACCCAACCGCAGAGTGCTGGCCCGATTGTCCTGATCGGTATTATCAATGCGGGTTTCGCCGCCGAAATTGTAGTAAGCATCGGCCGATAACCATAACCGCTGGGTGACATTGCGACTGGCATGTCCCTCAAGGGTATACAAGGGTTTTTGACTTAGCCGCGAGGCGCCGCCAACCCGATAGTCATTGTTGTCGGTGAAAAACCGCGCGGTGAGATAGGTTTCATACCAGGTCCAACCCTGATCAGGGGTATAGCTATAGTTGACGGTAGGACTGATGGTCCAGCGGTTGCTGCTGGGATTCATCGCATCCGTGGCATCGTAGGTGCCAAGCGGTGTACCGATGAAGAGATGAAAACTCGAGAAAGGACCGGGCGTGAAGGTATGAAATTGTTCCCTGGTCAGCGCCGGCGCGCCGAACATATTCATCTGCCATAAAAAACCGACGTCGGAAATGCCCCGCCCGGAAGCGCGAAAATCATCGGAGGTGGCCTCCAGATAGCGATGGGGCAAAACAACCGACAAGCCGCCGGTTCTGCCCCAGTAATCCATGGTTCTCGTCACCATAACGGATTGTGTCAGAACATTGGCGCGGACACTGGATGTGATATCGGTACCGTCTTCCGGCGTAACCGAAGTCGAGTATCCCACATTGTAAAATGTAAGCCAGGAGTCGATGGGTGCGTTGAGATAATCCCGGGCTGATCCGGCCAAGGCGGCGGACGGTGACAGCCATATCAGGCACCCGTAAGCGGCGGTATAACCCAGTGCCTTTGTTATATAATCAGTCAGCGCCATCTTTGTTTCTCCTTAAAAATTAACTTCGCTATGGCAATCGACAGTATTAGCCAATATATTGACGATATTTATCGTTCATAGTCCGAAGCACATCGCTCGCTAACCGCCGCGAGGTAATGTGAATAATCCAGCGTATTGATGTGAGAAATTAATTTCATTAATGTATCTATGTTGCTCTACTTTAATGGGGTTACTTATGTTAGCGAATAAAAGCAGGATGCGTCTATCCTATTATTCTAATTAATTTTTCTTTACTAACGGCTTGCGCAAGGGGCGGTGCGGGGTTATTGCCTTGGATATTATTAAAGAATGTTTATCCACCAAAACGTTATACTCGCCATACTTCACGTTGCCTCTTTTTTGGCTACACATGCTCGCCCCAGTCACATAGTTATCTATGCTCCTGGGAACTTGCTCGCTTGCCGCCGCGATGCAATTTGAATTATTTAGAGTATATATACCCCGGTGACATAGTGTTTTCCCAAGCGCGGTCCCCGCTATCCTTAATGCCCCCCTGATGGGTGGATTCCATTGGGTCCAAATCCGCCTGCGCCAGTAACGCCTTGCGAGATAGGTTATTAGGTTAGCACCCGTGGTCTTCAGGTTCATCGCCAAGGTCTGTCGTCGCCGAGTCGACTCTGGTCTACGGAGATGATTAAAAACATGTTTCCATCTCTCCGATAGTCAAAAAAAGATTTTGGGTTATGATGAATCCGCTGAGTCAGCGCCGGGTATTATGACATGACTTGTCCAGCACAATAGATATATCTATTACATTGGCTCATCATACGTCAAGCTGCCTCTTTGTTGGCTGCGTTAGCCGCCATTGCGCCGCAACTTGGGCTTATATAATTGAGTTGCGAGTAAAACCGATTTCGTGATTTGGGTGAGCAAATGCCGCAGACAAAACGGCGATGTGGCTGGCGAGTCAAGCGGTGATCTTTTACATGTTTGCGGTCAGTAGGGGACGTCCAGAGGAAAAAACTCATGAAACGCAAAGGGATAATTTTGGCGGGTGGAGCGGGTACCCGTTTGCATCCCGCCACATTGGCCGTCTCCAAACAATTGCTGCCGGTATTCGACAAACCGATGATTTATTATCCCTTAAGTACCTTGATGCTGGCGGGGATCAGGGATATTCTCATTATCTCCACCGAGCTGGATATCCCGCGGTTTAAACAATTGCTGGGCAGCGGGGAACAATGGGGAATATCATTACATTACCGTGTTCAGCCTTCGCCGGATGGTTTGGCGCAAGCATTTATTCTCGGCGAGTCTTTTGTGGATAACAGCCCCTGTGCTCTTATTCTTGGTGATAATATTTTTTATGGAAATGATCTGCCGGTATTATTACGAAACGCCATGCATCATGAAAATGGCGCCAGCATCTTTGTCTACCATGTCCAGGATCCTGAACGTTATGGCGTCGCGAAATTCAATGCCGAGGGTCAGGTCATTAGCCTTGAAGAAAAACCGACGCATCCGCAATCGAATTGTGCGGTAACAGGCCTTTATTTTTACGACAGGCATGTCTGCCGTTTAGCTAAAACATTAGAACCGTCCGCGCGCGGTGAGTTGGAAATCACCGATCTTAACAAACTTTATCTTGAGCGTGAATCATTGAAAGTCCAGGTCATGGGCCGGGGATTCACCTGGTTGGATGCGGGTACGCATAACTCGCTACTCGATGCCAGTCAATTCATCGCCACGTTGGAAAGCCGACAGGGGCTGAAAGTATCCTGCCCGGAAGAAATCGCCTATAAGCAACGCTGGATAGACCATAAACAACTGGCTGATTTGGCCAGGCCACTGGTGAAAAACAGTTATGGGCAATATTTGCTATTTTTACTTAAAGAGAACGTGCAATGAAAATATCAAGTCTCTCGATCCCGGATATCCTATTGATAGTACCTCCGGTATTTAGCGACGAACGCGGATATTTTTGCGAAAGTTTCAATCTCGGTAAATTTTGTCAGGCAATCGGCCGGGAATTGCGCTTTGTGCAAAATAATGAATCCTTGTCGGTAAGGCATGTCATCCGCGGCCTGCATTATCAGGTCGATAAGCCCCAGGGGAAACTGGTCCGGGTCGTGGAAGGCATGATATTCGATGTCGCCGTGGACTTGCGCCGCTCATCACCGACTTTCGGTCAATGGACCGGCGCGTTACTGTCCGACGAGAACCAGCGTCAGCTTTGGCTCCCGGAAGGATTCGCCCATGGCTTTCAGGTGATATCGGAACGGGCGAAAATCCAGTATATGGTGACTGAATACTGGTATGCGCAATATGACCGCTGTATCCGTTACGATGACTCTGATATTGCGGTGAAATGGAAAAATATGGCCGCGGATGTCGCCGATAGCGTTCCCCCTCTGATTTCCAGAAAAGACAGCGCCGGAACCACTCTGGCGGTCGCCGAGGTATTTCCATGACACAAAAAATCGTTATCACCGGCGGCACCGGTATGCTCGGCATGTATGTCACTCATGCCTTGAGCCATTGCCGTTATGACATTGTGATGGCTGATCGCAGACGTTGCGATCTGGCCAATCCCTGTTCCGTGTATCAGTATATCTCTGAATTGAGACCGGATATCATTCTGCACTTCGCCGCCGAGACCGATGTGGATTTATGCGAGCGCGAACCGGCCAGGGCCGGTATTTATAATCATTTGTCCACGGAGCAGATCGCCAAAGCCGCTCAGGGAAGCAGCGCCTGGTTATTGTACATCTCATCCTCCAATGTGTTCGGCGCCGAGGGGAAAATCAGTTATAACGAGCTGGATATTCCCTTGCCGACCAATTATTACGGTCGTTCGAAACTGAACGGCGAGGAGGCGGTAAAGATCTATTGCCCGGAGAAACATCTGATTTTGCGTGCCGGCTGGATGATCGGCGGCGGCCCGAATAAAGATCATAAATTTGTCGGTAAAATCATACGGCAAATCAAATCCGGCGCGACGGAACTGAAAGCGGTAAATGATCGATTGGGCAGCATCACCCATGCCGCGCAACTCAGCGAATTTATCATCAGAGCGATGCATGACCGGCAGACCGGTACTTTCCACTATGCCAGCAACGGTACGATAAGCCGTTTTGATATTGCCCGGGAAATCGGCGAAATACTACGTTACCGCGGTAATATCGTACCGGTACAGTCCTCCTTATTCCCCTTATCCGCTCCCCGGCCGTTCTCCGAGGGCATCAAATCCCTATACCTCTCCACTCTGGACGCATCCTTGAATCCCGGCTATTGGAAAGAGGATTTGGCAAAATATGTGGCGACTTTCCAGGATAACTGACGTAATCATGCTTTATCACTTCAAGCGACTGTGGTTTTGCGCCAAACAATATGGCTGGGGCAATGCCCTGATTTTCGCCATGTATAAATGCCGTCCGCGATTATTCGTCTTGTTGCATCATCGGGTCAATCCCGGTTCCAATACGGTATGGCCGGAAATGGCCCAACTGGATTCGGCGATGACCTGCGATACGGTGCTCGATTACCGGCATTGGCGCGATTATGGCGGCGCTGTCGCCCCTGTGCCGGCCAAAGACGAGCGGCCGGTATTCATTTGGTTTGTACCGGACTGGACCAATGTTTGGGGCGGTGGTCACTATACGCTGTTCCGGTTCGCCAATCATTTCGCCGGGTTTGGCACGCGCAACCTTATCTTCATCTACGATAACCGGCGGCATACCACTTGCGCGCACTTACAAAAAGATCTGGACTCGGCGTTGCCCGACTGCAAGCTTGAGGTTGTCATCGATCCGGCCCGACTGCCCGCCGCCCGCGCGGCCTTGGCCACGACCTGGCAGTCGGCTTATCATGTCCGGGCCTTCACGTTCACCGAAAAAAAATTCTACTTCATGCAGGATTACGAAAGCCTGTTTTATGCTTATGGCACCACCGCCATGCAGGCCAACGCCACCTATGGCTTCGGTTTTATCGGTATCACCGGCGGCGGCTGGCTCAAACGATGCTATGAAGCGCATGGCGGTTGCGCGCGGCCCTATCTGTTCGCCGCCGACCGGAAGATCTTTTTCCCCGCCAGACGCGACGCCATGGTACGGCAAAAGGTAACGCGGTTGTTTTTCTATGGCCGACCGTCCACCGAGCGCCGGTGCTTTGAACTCGGCATGGCATCGCTAAAGAAAATCGCCGAAAAATTCCCGATGGTGGAAATTGTCATCGCCGGTCTGGATCTGAAAGCCCGGCCGCCTTTTCCCGCCACGCTGATGGGCAATCTGTCGCTTCAGGCCACGGGCGACCTTTATCGAAGCTGCGATATCGGCATGGCCTTTTCCGGCACCAACCTCTCCTATTTGCCGGTCGAACTGATGGCTTGCGGGGTACCGGTGATCGCGAATAACGGCCCGCATGTGGAATGGCATTGTCAGCACGGCCGTAATGCCTATCTGGCGGATCCGACGCCGCAAGCCATGCTGGAGGCGTTTACCTGTCTGTATGACAATGGTTCGTTGCGACAACAACTGGCGAACGGCGGTCTGGCCACCATGGAAACGTTAAGTTGGGAATCCCAGATGAACGATATCTATCATTATGTCATGTCTCATCTCGCACCGCCGGCGACGGAGGACAGCCTGTCCGAAGCGCAATAACGCCGCCCCCGGTTTCGCGGGCCATCCGGGGCGGGCATCACGAGTAGTGTAGCTCAAGCCAGTGGCGGTAAGCGCCGCTGGCGATGTTATTGGTCCATTCCGGATGCGCCAGATACCACTGCAACGTTTTTTCCAGGCCGGATTCAAATGTTTCCGCCGGCTGCCAGCCAAGCTCCCGTTCTATTTTGGAGGCATCCAGGGCATAGCGGCGATCGTGGCCTGGGCGATCCCGGATAAAGGTTATCTGGTCCAGGTAAGAGGCGCCGCTGGCCTGGGGTCTCAGCTTATCCAGCAAGCAGCAAAGGGTCTGAACGACTTCCAGATTGGATTTTTCATTCCAGCCGCCGATGTTGTAGTTTTCCCGGATGCGGCCCGACGCCAGCACGCAACGGATAGCCGCGCAGTGATCCCTGACATACAGCCAGTCGCGTATTTGCCGGCCGTCGCCGTATAAAGGCAGGGGCTGGCCGGCCAAGGCGTTATGAATAATCAGGGGAATCAATTTTTCCGGGAACTGATAGGGGCCATAATTATTTGAACAATGAGTGGTGATCACAGGTAAATCGTAGGTGTGGCCATAGGCTCGCACCAGATGATCACTGGCGGCTTTACTGGCGGAATAAGGACTGTTGGGTTCGTAACGATCGGTTTCGCGGAAGGCAGGTCCGACTGGGGTCAGCGAACCGTAGACTTCATCGGTGGAGATATGGACGAATCGGAAGTCGGCCTGGTGCGATCCGCTGGCGGCAAGCCAATATTGGCGGACCGCTTCCAATAGGTTGAATGTTCCGACCACATTGGTTTGGATGAACGGATCGGGGTGATCGATAGACCGATCCACATGGCTTTCGGCGGCAAAATGGATCACGGCGCGCGGGCGATGCTCACGCAGCAGATCGGCAATCAACTTCCGGTCATTGATATCGCCATGGACAAAAATGTGGCGCTCATCGCCGGCTAATGCCGCCAAATTATCCCGATTGCCGGCGTAAGTCAGTTTGTCCAGGTTGATGATGATCTCATCGTGGCCGACCAGCCAATCCTGTATGAAATTACTGCCGATAAAACCGGCCCCGCCGGTGACGAATATGCTCATTTAAAGTTTCCTGAAAATTACAGCGAATAACAGGCCGAGATTACCCAGCAGGGTCTGCCGGTATATTCCCGACTGCTTTAGCACCAACAGCCGAGGCAAAAGCCAGTCCCGGCGTGCCCGAATAAATTTGAATAACAGATGGTTGTTTTCCCGATTCAGTTTTTGGCTGATAAGTTGCAGTGCCGATACATTACAATCTATCCAGCGCCTAAAATCGCCGCGCCATAATTGGCCGAGCCGGGCCAAACGATTACGCAGGCCCAGGTTGCAGCCGATCAGGTTGGCCGCATGCTGGCGGTAGCGAACGGATGGGTAATCATCGTATACGGCGCTGCCGCCGCAGCCGGTCACCACCAGATAGGTCCACCAATCGTGGGAAATGATATTGACGCAGCCGGCTTCCCGCAGCAGATTGCGGGCCGCCCGGTTAAAAATCATGGTATTACCGCCGCCAAGGCTTTGGATCAAGGCGTTGGCGAAACTCGGCTTCCTGCGAAACAGTGGCGAGAGGCCCAGCTCCTGATTGTTTTCATCAATAAGGCGGGTACGCGAACAATATAACATCGGTTGTTCACGGCCGTTCTCCTCCAGGATGGTTAACGCGCGACGAAGCTTATCGGGTTCCCAGATATCATCTTGATCGGCATAGGCGTAATAATCGGCTTGAATCGTCGGATTACAGGCCAGCGACAGAAAATTTTCAGCGAATCCACGGCACGGGCCGGATAAAAGTTTGACCCGTTCCGGTCCCCATTTTTGCGCGAAATCCTTGATAATGGCCAGACTGGCATCCCGCGAGCCGTCATCGGATATCCAGATAGTCCAATTCGGCCAGCATTGGGCTGCGATAGAATCCAACTGCATCGCCAGAAAACGCTGGGCATTGTATGTCCCCATCAGGATAGCGACGCTCATGCCTGATTGAGCTTGCGGGTGCGAGACGTTCAAGTGCGCTCCTGTCTATACGCGTGGGCGTAAAGAAAATAACGGCCGAAAATCAAATGGCCCGAAATAGCATGAAAGGTGATCGAAAGATCATGAATTTGGCTATACGCGTCATACTTCAAGTCGCCTCTTTGTTGGCGGCGTCCGTTCACCCCAGTTACCTCGTCGTCTATACCTTGGGGGTTATGAGAGACATTCTTTCTCTCACCGGGGGCCGGCCATGGGCGGTTTAAATTCGTCCCCGACGAATTTGTCACTCACTTGCCGTCGCGATGCAACTTGAATTATTTAGAGTATAATCCGGTGATAAGCTATTTTAGCGTATGCGAAAACCGCCGGCATGGCTGGAATAGGTTATTAACACGATAATGATGGAAATAATAAATTTACCCTGATGAGATATAACAACAAGGATATAAATGACTTGCTGCCTGCGCAATGGCTGGCGTTATAGGTCCGATTCGCATTAGACTATCGGCGGCCTGCCAAATAAGGGATAATTCAGGACGTGTGGCTGTAATGGACTTTATGTCGAGAGATCTGCTCAACAGTGTTCGCTGTTTGCCGCTTATTTTTCATCTGGCTTACAGCGATACCAAGGCGCGGTATAAACGCAGCATATTGGGGCCATTCTGGTTGACCCTGGGCGCCGCCATCGGCGTGGCGGGGCTGGGGCTGGTATGGAGCCAACTGCTGCATCAGGATCGCCGGGAGTTTATACCTTCGTTGACGGTGGGCCTGTTATTATGGCAATTTATGTCAGGCTGCGTCACGGAAAGCCCAGCCGTATTCGTCCGTCAATCAAAGATTATCCGCAATTTGCGCTTACCCTTGTTAATTCATCCCATTCAATTGATTGTGCGGCAAATGATATGTTTGGCGCATAATTTACTGGTATTACTGGCGGTATGGCTGGTCTATCCACAGCCACTGGGTTGGTTCACCTTGCTCGGTTTGGCGGGGTTCATTATTGTTATGCTGAACCTTTTGTGGATAACATTATTATTTGGCCTGATAGGCGCCCGGTTCCGTGATGTGGAACAAATCGTACAATCTTTGATGCCGATTGTGTTTTTCTTGACGCCAGTCATTTATCGCGCCGGACATCTGGGTATTAGCCAGGTCATCATTTGGCTGAATCCTTTCTCTTATTTCATTACCCTGGTGCGCGATCCGTTATTCGGGCATGCGCCTGACACTTTTGTTTATCTTGCAGCAATAATAAGCGCCTTATTGGGTTGGGCGCTAACGCTGTGGTTATTTAACCGTTATGCGCCTCGGCTGGCGTTCTGGATTTGACCATGGCCGAGCTTGTTTTCAATGAAGTGACGATCGCCTACCCCATTTATAACGCCCGTTCGCAATCCTTGCGCCGGCAATTGGTTAGAATGGGATCGGGGGGCCGAATCGGCGGCGGCGGCGGCGTTGTGACGGTAACCGCCCTAAATCGGGTAAGTTTCACCCTGCGCGACGGCGATGCCGTAGGATTGATCGGTCATAATGGCGCGGGGAAAAGCACATTGCTGCGCGCCATGGCCGGTATTTATCCCCCCACATCGGGCAATGTGGCGCGTGTGGGGACAGTGGCTACCGTTTTTGAACTGGGAGCCGGCATGGATGCCGAATTATCAGGTTATGAAAATATTCTGCGCATGTTGTTGCTATTGGGCCATAACCTAAAACAGGCCAAAGCCAAAATTCCGGATATCGAGGATTTCAGCGAGCTGGGAAGGTTCCTGGATTTGCCGGTGCGTACCTATTCTTCCGGCATGACCATGCGATTGATGTTCGCGGTGGCGACTTCCGTCAGGCCGGAAATTTTATTGATAGATGAGATGTTTGGCACCGGCGATGAGAGTTTTCAGAAAAAGGCCCAGGCGCGGATGAACGACTGGATCGCCGGGACCGATATTTTCGTGTTTGCCTCGCACGACCATGGTCTGATCAAAACATTGTGCAATCGCGTATTTCGCCTGGAACACGGGGACATTTTCGAAGTGGACAATCACTCGTTGTAGTCGCCGTTTCCCCTCCCGCCCCGGCGCGCCAGCGAAACCTTGCCGGGCCGGCGTTAGGGTTTTTCCCGTAACGGGATGGTCAACTGGGGCGCTTTTTCGACATCCTGAGCGTTGCAGGCGCGCTGATAGCCTTGCTGTACATGCTGGCGCATCATCCGCGCGACGGAATCCGGATCGCGGGCGGCCAGTGCCGTCAGAATCATGCGATGCTCCGTATGGGAGGATTGGGAACTGCCCGCCAGGGAAAATCCCCGGCGGCGCAAAAGATGCATCCGATTGATGACCTGGCGGTACAGACAAAGTAAGGTCTCGTTGCCGGCCATTTCCACCAGCCGGTCGTGGAAAGCGATATTCAGCGAAAAATAGTTGTTGATATCATCGTGACAGGAACTGGATTCCAGTTGCACCAGCATGTTCTGTAATTCCTGAAGTTCGCCGTCAGTGATTCTTGACGCCAGCCGACGGCCGGCGAGTTCGTCCAATCCGGCCCTGACTTCATACAACTCCGCCGCCTCTTCATCGGAAATATCGCGGATTCGGGCGCCTTTGTTTTTTTCCAAAATAACCAGGCCGGCTTCCTCCAACGCGCGGAATGCCTCGCGTACCGGACTGCGGCTTATTTGCAGATGCTCCGCCAGCTCCATCTCGTTGAGTTTCATGCCGGCTTCCAATTCCCGGGTTTTAATCCGTCGCAAAATTTCTTCCTGCACCAAACCCGACAGGGTCGCCGTGCGTAGCACGGCAAACGAATCTTTGGATTGAGACATAAGCCAACCATTATCCTGAGTACTGAGGTCTTTTAACCGTAATATTGTCGACAGTATTCCATAATCCGATGCCGGGTGAAAAGGCTTTCTGTCGGGATAGGGATCCGCGCCTCAAGAATTGGCCCGGACGGAGGCGATGGACCCAGGACTTTTCTTGTTGATTTGCAACGGGCGATCCGGTCTTATCCAGAATGGTAATCCCCCCATTTTTAACGGAGGTGATAAGTAGAATCAGGTCATGCGCTGAATATGCTGCATTGGTGTGAA
>NZ_SZPQ01000030.1 GCF_005217455.1 Martelella alba | reverse complement strand
TGAGAGCATTAAATTTCAATTTAAACAATGAATTACCTTCTTAGCGTACGGTTTCGTTCCATTGGCCCTCAAACCCCATAATGGCGCTGGTCCACTTACTGAAGACGATGGGCTCCGCGGGGATGGCCGCGCCGGTTTCCGCGGCATGATCGGCATAATTCAGCCCGATGCAGACGAATTTGCCGACCCCGCCGACACAGGGGCCCAGCCGGGGCGTTCCGTCCACCAGCGGCAGTCGTTCCAAATCCAGGGCGCGCAGCCGGTTCAAAGACTCGGGCAGCAGGGCCGCGCCGCTTATGTCTTCCACATGGTGTTCCAGGCTGCGGATCCGGCCCTGGCTATCGAGTATGCCGGGACGTTCTTCACCGGAATCGCCGTAACGCAATAATTTCATTCCTCGCTCCCATTCTGTTCATTCATTCGAATTCAATAAATTGTACGCCAGCTTTATGGCGCGCGGCCACGGATTTTAGTGGAAATAATAACGGACGCCGTCTTAATAATACATGTTGTCTCGCCGCGGCGATGGCGCGATCGCGGTCAATGAAAACCACCGAAAGGTTGACGAATATAAACATAACCAAAACACGGGAATATCTTCATGGCAATCAGCTTGCTTTATTGATTTGATGGACTATGATCGCGGCGATTTAAGTAAATCGGGAAACAATAACCCACTTATACTCTAAATAATTCAAGTTGCATCGCGGCGGCAAGGCGACATATTCAGGGTATATGGGCATCAATGATTAATGATAACTGAAAATAAAGAGCTCTATGCCTAACGATAATTGCCAATTTATAAAAATACTAATCGTTGATGACCATGAATTAATTATCGCCGGGATTAAATCCCTTTTTCGTCCTTACGCGTTTTACCGTATTGTCGGTCATGCCGGTAATGGGCTGGACGTCAGTCAATTATGCCGTCAGACCATGCCGGATCTCGTCATCCTGGACTTGGGGCTGCCGGGAATGGAAGGGGAAGACGTCATTACCCAATTACTGCGGCGCTGGCCTTCTCTGCGGGTGGTCGCGCACACATCCCGGCAGGGGGAACATCACGCGGCGCGTGTTTTCAGGCTGGGCGCCATGGCGTTCGTCGCGAAAACCAGTCCGGCGCGGCGTTTGCTGGAAGCGGTCGATGCCGTCTGCGCCGGGCGGCGCTATATCGATCCCGTTTTGGAAACCCGCCGGGTGGATCAGCTCATGGCTGAGCAGGAAAGTCCATCGCTCTCCCTGACGTTAAGGGAGCGGCAGGTGCTCAAGCAAATCGCCGAAGGCGCCGGCA
This sequence comes from Martelella alba, assembly GCF_005217455.1. Taxonomy (GTDB): domain Bacteria; phylum Pseudomonadota; class Gammaproteobacteria; order Enterobacterales; family Enterobacteriaceae; genus Acerihabitans. The sequence continues at coordinate 68,159 of NZ_SZPQ01000030.1, read as the reverse complement.
ACCGGGATATCGCGGCGCGATTGTCCATCAGTTGCAAAACCGTGGAAACCCACCGTCTGAATATCATGCGCAAACTGGACGTACACAAGGCCACCGAACTCATTTTGTGGTCGCATCGTCTGGGATTGGTGGAATAAGCGTCAACCCGACGGGTCACCCGCGCCATATAGGCATTGTCGCAACAGGCTCAGGCAATTATGGAAAACAAGAATAGTCACCGCATAACAATCAATAACAATTTTGACGCCCGTTTCATTTTTCTCCGGCTGGAAGGCAGCGAAGAACTATCCGCGCTTTTCCACTTTACCGTGGAGTGTCTCAGCGAGCGCCCCGACCACGATCTGGCGGCATTTCCCGGTCAGGAGATGGCGCTGGAGATACAGTTGGAATCCGGCGGCCGCCGTTACCTGCAGGGGCTGGTCGCCACGGCGGAGTATGCCGGTCGCCATGGGTGCCGGGAACGCTATCACCGCTATCGCTTTTCAATCAGGCCGGCCTTGTGGCGTCTGGCCCTGAACCAGGATTGCCGCATCTGGCAGGGGCGCACCCTGCCGGAAATCGTCACATCCCTGCTAAATGAACATCACATCCGCTATGAAAATACCCTTACCCACGATTACCGACCCTGCGATTATTGCGTGCAGTATCAGGAGAGCGCCTTCGATTTCATTAGCCGATTGATGGAGCATGAAGGGATTTATTATTATTTCCGGCACGCGGCCGACGGCCATGTCATGGTATTGTGCGACGCGCCGGAAAATCATCGTCCCGTCGACGGCTACGAGAACATCCGTTTTCAACAACCGGGCTTTGGTTTGGCCGATTTGCGCGAGGGAATACAGGTTTGGTCGGCCACCCACGCCGTCACCGCCGATCTCTGCATTCTGGATGACTACGATTTCCGCCGTCCCCGCGCCCGCCTGCTGGAGGCCGGTCCGCGCCCTGCCTCCCCGCCCGCCCGCATGGCGGAAATCTTCCACTGGCCGGGCGGACATCACGACAACCACCATGGGCGGTTTCTGGCGCGGATCCGGCAAGAGCGCCTGGCCGCCAACCAGCAAAAAATCACCGGGCTCACCACCGCCCGCGGTATGTCGCCCGGTCACACCTTTTCCCTGGCAGATGGGCCGATACCGACCGCCGAATGCGGTTATCTGGTGCTCGGCATGCGCTATCGCCTTAGTGACCCGCGTTTTTGCGATGAGGACGCCGATACCCGCCAGACAGACAATGCACGGGCCGAATTCAGCGCCGACTTCGAGGCGATGCCGTGCGAACGGCCCTGGCGGCCGGCACGAAAAACCCCCTGGCCGAAAACCCAGGGGCCGCAGACGGCGGAAGTGACCGGTCCACCCGGTAAAACCATCTGGACCGATAAATACGGCCGCGTCAAACTCAAATTCCGCTGGGACCGCCATGGCTCGGGAGACGATACCGGCGCCTGCTGGGTGCGGGTTTCCAGCGGTTGGGCCGGCTGGAAATACGGCAGCATACAAGTCCCCCGCGTCGGCGAAGAGGTTATCGTCGATTTCATCAACGGCGATCCGGATCGGCCTATTATCACCGGGAGAGTCTACAACGAGGATGCCCAGCCGCCCTGGGCGTTGCCGGAGCACGCCGCCAGAATGGGTTTCATGAGCCGTAGCGGCGAGGGCGGGCCGGAAAATGCCAGCTATCTGTTCCTGGAAGACGCCGCCGGCCGTGAAATGTTCGCCATGCACGCCGAGCGGGATATGCGGCTGTCGGTGGAAAACGATTACCGGGGCGCCATTGAAGGCAATCTTACCCAAACCATTGCCGGCCAATCGGACTACGCCCATCTTGGCCCTTGCACCATACTGAAGGCCGCTCCCGACAGACAGACCTTCCGGCAAGGCAAAACCAGCGTCGTCACCGCCGGCGGGCGCGCCGACATCATCCATGGCGGTGATTACCGGCAGGTGGCCGGCGATATTGAGCGCGCCGCCAGCGGAACGCTGAATTGCCACGCGGGGAAAACGCTGAGTCAGCGCGCCGGGCGGGATTTGATGTTCGATGCCGGCAAGCGGATTATCTATGGCGACCATCTTGCCGCCGACGATCCGCAGGCGCAAAGCGGTAATACGGCCTTGCGCCGATACCGGACGGACAATGCCCTGGGATCGGGCCGCGGGCCGCGGCCGACATCGCTTCGGCCAATCCGTATTCTCTATATCAGGACCAGGAGCGTCCAGGTCGCCGGCGATGCTATTCTGCGCGTGGCACGCAACATGAAACAGCATATCGGTGGCGACGCCCGTCGAACGATCAAAGGCGAAAGCCGCGAGCATATCGGCGGCGATCTGACAATCCGATCCGATGCCGACGTCGCTTTGCAAAGCGGCGGCGAGACGCGCCTGACCGCCGATAAGCTTGTGTGCAAAATCGAGGGGGTGGCGGAGACCCGGGCCGCCACCCGCCTGACCGTGGCCGGCACCTCGGAAACCGTTGACGGCATGGCTATCGCGGTGGCGCAAACCGCCCTGCATACCCGCAATCTCATGATGTCGAATCATGTGGTCGATATGACTAACGCCGGCATGCGCATGGAAACCGTCGGCGTCAATATCGCCCAGGGTCAGTTGGATATCCGCACGACGCTGCTTAGCCTGCATACCAGCGCGCTCACTATCTTTATCTGATAACGATGCGCGCGGCTGATCCCATTTTCCCGGCGGAGATAACCGCGCAGTGATGAAAATTGTCAAACCCCTGCGCCTGGGCGTGCTCACCCGTCCATGGCGCTGGCAGGGAGAAAACCGGCTGTGCGTCGCGGTACTGGCGCTGGCGGATATGTCCGCCAAGCCACGGATTTTCCCCGAACCCGAATTATGGCGATTGGCGGCCGAAGAACTCACCGGCGACGCCGCGGCCGTCGATATGGTTTTCCCTAAGCCCTGCGCCGAATTCCTGGCCACCGGCCACGCCTACACCCGTCACCAGTCCGATAAGACGGCCTGCGTGGCCAGCATCCGGGTAGGATCGCTGGCGAAAAGCCTGCTGGTCACCGGTGAACGTTTCTGGAGAGACGGACGGCCAACCCACCCTCTACCCTTCGACCAATTACCGCTGGATTGGCAAAATGCCTATGGCGGCGCCGGCGTACCGGAGAACCCCCTGGGCATCGGCGCGGCGCCAGTGATGGTTGATGGCGCCCGCCGCCACCCGCTGCCGCGCATCGAACATCCCGATCATCTGCTTGGTCCAGGCCGGCGAGCCACCGTACCCGCCGGTTTTGGGCCGCTGGGTTTTACCTGGCCCCGGCAAACTGGCCGATTAGGCAAACGCTACGACCGCCGATGGCTGGAACAAGGCTTTCCCGGCTTTGCCCGGGATATCGACTGGCACGTGTTCAATCGGGCCGAGCAGGATCAATGGTGGCCCGACCTCGACGCTCTGCCGCCCGGCGCGCCCTGGCGTATTGCCAATATGCATCCAGACCGGCCTGTACAGCAGGGCAGCCTGCCGCTCTGGCGGGCCCGCTGTTTTATCGTTCGCGGCGCGAGCAAGGATTCGGCGCCGGAGGAGATCCCTTTACGCGCCACGACAATATGGTTTTTTCCCCATCGCGACCGGATGCTGTTGATCTGGCACGGCGGTTGCGCCATTGGTCAGGATGACGCGGCGGATGTGGCGCAACTCACGGCGGCCATGGAATCGGTTGGCGAACCAAGACCGCTGGCCCATTACCGCGAGGTTATCCACCGGCGTCTGGACAAGAAAACCGGCGCGGCCCATACCTTGCGCGATCAGGATCTGATGACGCCCGCTCTGATGGCTCCCTGGCTGGATACCCGACCTGGCTCCCCTCCCGGCCCGTTATCCGCCGCGCTCGCCCGCCGCGGCGATAATGTCCGCGCGTCATGGTCCGCGGACGACGGCCCCCCATGCCCGTCGGAAGGGATGTCCGAGCCGGCCGCCGAGTTACCGCCGCGTCCCGCGCCGGATCGCTTGTCGGAATTTATGGCGGATGTCTCACGCCAGGCCGAAACGCTGCAACAACTGGCTAGGCGAAAAGCCGCTTCGCTGGCGGATCGGGAGGCCGAGTCTTCAACCTCGGACGATGGCGCGGGGCCGGCCGGTTACCTGCGCCTGTTGCAATCCGTGGCGACGCCGGACCAGGATACCCGTAGCGCTCTGCACTGGCTCTATCGGCATTCCGCCGACAGCCGCGGACCGGCGCCCGCCCTTGATCAGGGAAGTTCGCAATGTTTGCGGCGACAGGTTCGGGATCAACTGGCGGGCGGCGGCCATTGCCAGGGAATGAATCTTACCGGCGCCGACTTAAGCGGCATGGATCTGCGCGGCGGCGATTTCCGCCAGGCTTTGCTGGAAGGCGCGATACTGGATCACTGCCGGCTGGATCATGCGGATCTGCGCGAAGCGATGTTGGCCCACGCCTCGCTGTCCGGCGCCACACTGAACCACAGCCGTCTGGAGGGCGCCTGTCTGGCCGGCGCCCGGTGCCGCGACAGCCTGTTTACCGCTGTCCGGCTGGCGGAAACGCCCTTGCAGGGCGCGGATATCGCCCATTGCCGGTTCGATCACGCGGTGATTGAGGGAATGCTGTTCCGCCAGGTGCGATTGCGCCACTGCCGCTTTCGGCACGCGGTTTTCACCCGCAGTGTTTTTCTGGAGCAGAATGCCGAACAACTGGATTTCAGCCACAGCCGGATGTCGCAAATGAGCTTTTTGCATGGCGCGCTGGCGGACAGCAGTTTCAGCGCCGCGCAACTGACGGATTGCGCCTTTATCGGCACGGCCCTCGACGGCGTGTGCTTTCAGCATGGCCGGCTAACCGACTGCGTTTTTACCGGCGATAGCCGAATCCGGCGGAGCGATTTTCGTCATGGATGGCTCAGGCACGTCAATTTCCGCGGCATTATGCTGGCGGGCAGCGACTTCAGCGGGGCGCAGGCCTGCGGCTGCGATTTTAGCGAGGCCGACCTGTCCGGCGCGCGATTAACCGCCATGGACGCCCGTGACTGTCTGTTTATCCGAACCGACTTGTCCGGCGCCAGACTGGAACGGGCCGATCTCGGCGGCGCGTTGTTGCAGAAAAGCCGGCTAAACGGAGCCGATTTGCGGGCCGCCTGCCTGTTTCGCGCCGATCTATCCCAGGCCATTATGGACCCATTGACACAAGTAGACGGCGCCTACCTGGCGCAATGCAAAACCCTGCCGGGACAAGGAGCGGCTTCATGAGCGGCGCTCTATCTGCGCAGGCGCTGCGACGCAAAATCCACCGCGGCGAAATTATCGAGGCGGTAACGTTGGATGGCGGCTCGCTGGCGGAGGTGGATTTGCTCGGCGCGATTTTCGTGAATGTCACCTTCCGCGAATTCGCCGCATCCGGCCGGCGGATGGAGGAATGCCTGTTTGAGCGCTGCCGGCTGGAACAGGCGAATCTGCGCCATCATCGGATCAGCCGATGCCGGTTCACCCATTGTCTGCTGCCGCAAGCCGATTTCAGTCACGCCATTCTGGAAGAGACGCTGTTTACCGATTGCTCCCTGGCGCAGGGCCTATTCCACGCCGCCGACCTGCGCGACGGCCAGATGCTGGAAGGCTCCCTGGCGGGCGCCGGCTTTGAGCGGGCGACCTTGCGGCACTGGCATTTCTGCCGGACCCTTTTCGACCGGACGGTTTTTCGTGATTGCCGGGTTTTGCTCGCCACACTGTTCCAACTTGATCTGCGCGCCGCGCGTTTCAGCGGCAACCACTTTGAGCGCAGCGTCTTCTTTCGCTGCCGGCACAGCGGAAATGATTACCGCGATCAGCAATTTCTGTGCTGCCAGTTCAACGATAATTCCCTGGACGGGGCGGATTTCACCGGATCCCGGCTGACACAATGTAATTTCAGCGGCGCCGCGCTGCAACACGCCTGCTTGGACGGGGTAGACGGTGAAAAAGCCTTGTTTAACGCGTGCGATTTGCAAGACGTCCGCTGCCGACACAGCCGACTGGACCACGGGCAATTTCTTTGCGCCAATCTCCGTTCGGCCGATTTTTCGCACAGTTCCCTGCGTCACGGGCTCTTCAGGCAAGCTTGCCTAAACGATAGCCGAATGGTCGCTTGCGATTTGCGCCACGCGGATTTAAGCCGGTCGGATATGCGCGCGGCGGATTTGCGCCAGGCCCGCTTTGAACGGACATTGTTGCACCGGGCCGACCAACGGCAAAGCGTGTTTTCCCATCGCCGGGGCATCCTGGAAAGGGATGAGGCCCTGTATGCGGCGGAATGCTGGCGGGAAAATACCCGGGCTTGAATTCCCGCGGGGGGGACCAGAGCAGGAATGACATAAATCCATTGAGAGAGGTAGCCAAGAGCATTATGAACACGCGGCATAGTCGTTTTTCCCTGACGGCGGCCCCCCCGTCGCAGGCTGTGGGGAGGGTGGCCGATGCGCTGCCGGAAGGATTTTTTATCGTCGAACACGAGCAGCGCGGCTGGCAGTGCCGTCAGGCCGCCAGTTGCCTTTTGCAACCGCAGACCGGCGATTTGGTGCTTATCGCCGGCAATGGCGCCCAGCTTTGGCTGTTGGCGGTCCTGGAACGGACCGACGCCGGCTTGCCCTATACGCTTGACGTTCCCGGCCCCTTGCGGATTGCGCCGCAAGGCGATCTGACGCTGGCCACGCCAGCCGCGCTATCCCTTGATAGCCGGGAGTTAGCCATCGACAGCGGCCGGGGAGATTGCCGTATCAAGGAACTGGCGTATCAAGGCCGTTCGCTATCGGCCTGGATTTCCCGTTGCACCCTGGCCGGCAAAAGCCTGGAAACGGTTTGGCAAACCACGGTATCCATCAGTCAACGCCTGTTGCGCAAAGTGACCCATACCGAACACGTCCGCGTCGGGCAATGGGATTGCCAGGCGGAGGATTACGCCCGACTGCATGGCAAACATTTGCTGATGACTTCCGAAGCCATCGCCAAACTGGACGCCGAGCAGATTCATGTGGGCTGAAACACCGAACATAACGACACGTCAGGAAACCGCTATGACGACTTCCGCCAAACCGCCGGCCGGCGCCCCCTACCGCCGTACCCGGCTGATCCCGCCGCTGCTGCTGGAGCGGCTGGCCGGTATCCCGCCCGGTCCTGACCAGCCAGTTGGCGACGATCGGCGGATAATGCGCGACTCGGTGCGGGCCCATTTGCAATTACTGCTTAACTGCGCCCGGCCGCATTATCCCGACACATGGGCAACCGAGGGCCATCTGGCCAGCAACGTGCTGCGATTCGGTTTACCACCGCTGGCGGGCAAGCGGGTCTCAGAGCTCGGCCCGCCGGAAATCGCCGCCGCCATCAAAACAGCCATTCTGCGTTTCGAGCCCAGAATTGCGGCGGACGGTTTGCACATCGACCCGCTATCGTCGGAATCCCTCTCGCCGTACCTGCTGTCATTTGTGATTCAGGGCCGGCTCCGAGGGTCGCCGGAACCGGCGGATTTCACCTTTTACAGCCAGGTGGATTTAGAGAGCGGCCATGTCGGACTCACTGAACAAGGATAACATACCTATGGATGGCCGTTTATTGGCGTATTACCAGCGGGAATTAACCTGGCTGCGGGAAATGGGCGCGGAATTCGCACTGCGCCATCCGGATACGGCGGGTAATCTGGGCATGAGCGGCGACGATATCGCCGATCCTTATGTGGAACGTTTGATGGAAGGCTGCGCGTTTTTGACCTCGCGTATTCAGATGAAGATGGATGACGAGTTTCCGCAGATTACCCGACAATTGCTGGAAATGCTCTACCCGCATACGTTGGCCGGCATTCCGGCCATGGCGATCGTGCAATTACAGCCGGACAACCTCAAAGGCGACATCAGCCAAGGTTTCCCGGTGCCGCGCGGTACCCTGTTCGATTACCGGGATGCCAAAAACCCCGGCATCGATTGCCGCTACCGTACCGCCCACGATGTCATGCTGCAACCGCTCGTTATCGAGCAGGTGTCGCTGGGCGGCATCCCGGCGGAATTGCGCCGAAGCGCGCCGAACCACGGCGGCATCGTCAGCGCGCTGCGCATTGAATTGCGCAGTATCGACAATGTGGCCCTGGAGCGGATGCAATGCGATCAATTGACATTTTACCTCGCCGGCGACGATATGCAGGCCGGACAATTGATGGAGTTACTGATACAACACACCCAGGACATCTATTGCAGGATTGTCGACGATCCTGCCCTGTCCTTGTCGCTGAATGCCTCGGCGCTTCGTCATGAGGGTTTCGCCGGCGATCAGGCGTTGTTGCCGCGCGATCCCCGTCATCTGGACAGCTATCGCCTGGCGCGGGAGTATTTTCATTTTCCCGCCCGTTTTCGTTTTTTCAGTGTCAGCGGCCTGCAACCTCTGCTGTCGCGGGGCGGCAAACATCGGCGGTGGGAGATTTTCCTGCTGCTGGGCAAAGCCGTGCCGGAATTGGAGCGCAGGATCGATAATGCGCATTTGGCGCTGCATTGCACGCCGGTAATCAACCTGTTTCCACGCAGCGTCGAACGCGTCGTGCTGAACGCGCGGCAGACCGATTACCCATTGGTGGCGGATAAACTGCGGCCGTTGGACTACGAAATCCATTCGGTACTGAGTTTGTACGGCAGCGGCTATCACGGCTATCAGCAAGAGTTCAGGCCGATGTATGAGGTGCGCCACGCAGACGACACAAACAACCGCGCCTGGTATACCTTGCGGCGGGAGCCGTATCTGTGGCGCGGTGTTGCCGGCCCGTCAGGGCCCCACGCGGGTTATGACGGCTCGGAAGTCTTTGTCTCCCTGGCCGACGAGGCGCATCCCCCCCGGCATGATGATTTGCGCTATCTCAACGCCGATGTGCTTTGTTCCAATCGTCATCTGCCGCTGCAACCCGGCCACGGGCATTCGGGCGAACTGACCGCGCGGGATTCGCTGCCCATTCGGCGGGCGCGAATGATTCACGGCCCCAGTTCGCCTTGCCCTGCTCCGGCGCAAGGCCGGGAATGTTGGCAGTTGATTAACCTGTTGTTTGCGGACATTTCCAGTCTGCTGAACGGGACAGACGATAAGGGGGTGGATACGCTACGGCGTTTGTTGCAATTATTGGCCGGACAGGCAGGCCATATCGCCAGTCCGCCGATCGGCGCGCTGCTCGAATGCCGTCGGCAACCTTGTTACCGGTTGCTGGCGCCGCCCGCCATGTATGCCCGCGGCGTCCATATTCAGCTTACCCTGGATGAACAGGCGTTTTCCGGCGCCGGAGCCTGGCTGCTGGGCAGCGTGCTGGCGCGTTTGTTCGACCAGCTCGCCGCCGTCAACAGTTTCGCCGATACCACGCTGGTCAGCCCGCAACGGGGAATCATCGGACATTGGCCGGGACACACAACCCTGGAACGCTCCCTATGATCGTGCCAACCCGCCGAACAAGGTCGTCGCGGAGGCCAGGATGAGAATCATTTCCCTGCGCCGCCTCCCGCCATCGGGCCTATCGCCGACGCCGCCCAAAGCGCGCGCCGGCGCTTTACTTCACGCGGTGGCGAAATCCCCCTGGCGCTTTACACTTTTTCCCGTGTTGCGGCGATTGGATGCCCGAGCGGGCGGCGGTTACCCTCTGGGGCGCGCGCCCCTGCCTCGCCATGAACCGGTGAGGTTGGGCCAGCGGCCGACAATGGTTTTCGCCCCCAGCCAGATCGCCGCCGTTACACCGGACGCCACCGGCCGACAACGTATCGATATTCACGGTTTCGGCCTGTTTGGTCCCGACGGCCCTTTACCGCTGGCGCTTACCGAATATGTCCAGCAGCGAGGACAACAGAATAACGACGCCGGACTTGCGGCTTTCACCGACCTTTTTCATCACCGTCTTATTACCCTTTTTTATCGGGCATGGGCCGATGCGCAACCCTGTATTTCGTTTGATCGGCCGGATAACCGCCGGTTCGACCGCTTCGCCGCCTGTCTTGCCGGCGACGGTCTTGCCTCACGGCGGGATGGCGGGGACGGCGGTTTACCGCCGGCGGCCCGCTATTACATGGCCGGCCATTTCAGCCGCCATACGCGCAACCGGGGCGGTCTCGCGCAGATGCTGACGCATTATTTCGGCGTTCCAGTCGATATCCGCGAAAATCTTTTCCATTGGCTACCGCTGCCCCGTCATCAACAGCTGCGCCTATCCTCCGGCGCCGCCCCGTTGGGGCGGGGCAGTTGTCTTGGACTGGCCATACCGGACCGGCAATTCAGTTTCCGAGTTCTGCTGGGGCCGTTGTCCTGGCGGCAATATGGTCATTTCCTGAAAGAGACCGCGTCACACCGGGCGAGGCGTAACGGTGGACCGGAGGTATTGGCCGAATGGGTACGGCAATATCTCGGACTCGACTACCGGTGGGAGGTGGAATTGATTCTCAATCACAACCACTATCAGGGCTGTTGTTTAGGCCGGCCATACCGCCTGGGGCAGAATTGCTGGCTGGGACACAATATCGGCGGGCAGGATCGCCGCGATTTCCGCCGTCATCCCACGCCAACGCGGTAATATTGAGGATGTTCCGGCCTATCCGGACAACATACCGGTTTTTCAGCGTATCGGCGGCGTAAGCGCATTGGCGATATCGTTTGTCGGCGAATGGACGGCGAGAGCGTGTTCGTTATCGCGCAATCGCTGTTCATAGGCCGGCAAAAACACCGATTCGAACAGGTTATCGGCCTGGCTATCCGAGTCCCGGCGCAATCGTTGATGGTATTTGCAATAATCCCGCCATTGACGTCGGCGGGCGCCCAAGCGCCGCCAGCCACGCTCGGCTCTCGCCGGGCGTAAGCCGTCATCTGGGTCAAAAAGCGCCAACACCCGCCTGTAGCATGCGTTCAGCGCGGCGGCCATGGCCTGCCGTCGCCGTTGGGCATCAGGCTCGAGGGTCGTGGCCACCCGCTCGGCATCGGCATCCAACGCCGCCAGACTCCCCGCGTCCCCGGCGGCGAACCAATATAGCGGATCGCGGCTGTCCGTGGCGATGCCCACGCCGGGCGGCGAGGACATGGGATCCCCTACTCCGCCTTGCCAGGAAACATTGTCGTCCCCGGACGATCGCCGTCTCTTACCGCCACTGACGGGGTTTTCATCCGCTACCGGCGTGGATGAACCGAACAATAAATCCGAAAGCGCATCCTCGGCCGGTTCGGGCCGGGGTAGCGACAAATCACGGCAAAGCCCGGACCACAGCTCATCCTCGTCTTTCACCGGACGGTGATCGTTATCCCTGGGGGGCGCGTCAATGGGAAACTCAGGCATTCATTTTCTCCTATGCCTTGGTGGCGCCGGGGCCGGCGCATCAATTAGTGCGTATTGCCTTTGACATCCCAGTTAAAGGTAACCTGCGGTCCCGGGCTGCCATTTTCGTCCTGCTCGTGATAATTCACCTCCACCAGCGACGGGGAGAAACGGTAGCGAACGCCAATATCGCCCGCGGCGACGGCGCCGCCTTCGACGCCATCGCCGCCAATATGTTTCGTCATCTCGATGCTGCTCAGGATGACGTTTTTCAAAATAATTTTCAGATATTCATCCTGTTCGCTGCCGGCCTTGCACACCACCAGACTCACCGTATTGAGGCGTTTACCCTCGGCGCCGAGCGTCATTAGCGTCGGCATCGCCTTGTCCATCCGCGCGAACACATCCAGATCCCGAACCACCAGCCTGCCGCTGCCCCCTCCACCGCCGACGCCGGTTTCGGTGGGCTGGCGTAACTGCCACTGAAACGTCTGGATATCAATCCACCCCTGATGCCTGGCATCCTTCGCTTCGCCGGTTACCCCTTCCACCTGTAAATAAATACTGTTGTGCATCACTATTGCTCCTGACAAAAACGGGCCCGACCATAGTCCGGGCCGGCGATCCGCCGCCGATTTGCGCGGCGGTTAATGACTTAGGCCTGACCAGGCTGTTTCAGCGACGGCAATCGGGACACCAGCCGTAAAGACACCGTTAATCCTTCCAGTTGGTAATGGGGGCGCAAGAAAAACTTGGCCTGATAATACCCCGGGTTGTCGGCCAGTTCGCACACTTGGACTTCCGCCGCCGCCAAGGGCCGACGCGCTTTGGTTTTTTGCGAGGAATTCGCCGGATCGCCATCCACGTAATTGATAATCCAGTTGTTCAGCCAGCGCTCCATATCACCGCGTGTCTGGAAAGACCCGACTTTGTCGCGCACGATGCATTTGAGGTAATGCGCGAAACGGCAACAGGCGAACAGATAGGGCAGCCGAGCGGCCAGATTGGCGTTGGCGGTCGCATCGGCATCGTCGTATTCCATGGGTTTTTGTAAGGACTGGGCGCCAATAAACGCGGCGAAATCGGAGTTCTTGCGGTAGACCAGCGGCATGAAACCGTTTTTCGCCAGCTCGGCTTCCCGTCTATCGCTGATGGCGATTTCGGTTGGACATTTGATGTCCAGCCCGCCGTCATCGGTGGGAAAGGCATGGCAGAGTAGATTATCCACCGCGCCGCCGGATTCCACGCCCCTTATTGAGGTACACCAGCCATACTCCCGGAACGAGCGGTTAATATTCACCGCCATGGCATAGGCGGCATTGCTCCAGACATAATTGGCGTGTGTCGGGCCGTCGGTTTCCTCTTCAAACAGGAACGACGCCACCGGATTGGCGCGGATACCGTAAGGCAGGCGCGCCAGCATCCGCGGCATAACCAATCCGAGATAACGGGCGTCCTCCATTTCGCGCAACATCCGCCAGGCGGCATATTCGGTGTTGAGAAAAATCTTGCCCAAATCGCGGGGGTTGGACAGCTCCTGCCAGGAATCCATTTGCATTATGCCGGGAGAGGCGCCGCTGATAAACGGGCAATGGGCGGCGGCGGCGATTTTGGCCATTTCGCCGAGCAGTTCGACATCCTGCGGGCTATGGTCGAAATAATAATCGCCCACCAGGCACCCCAGGGGCTCGCCGCCGAACTGACCGTATTCTTCTTCGTAGATACGCTTGAATATCGGACTTTGATCCCAACTGGCGCCTTTATAGCGTTTGAGCACCTGGCCGAGTTCGGTTTTGCTTACGGCCATAACCCGGATTTTCAGCATTTCGTTGCTTTCGGTGTGGCTTACCAGGTAGTGCAGACCCCGCCAGGCCCCCTCCAGCCGCTGGAAATCGGGATGATGCAAAATAAGATTGATTTGCCGCGTCATCTTGTCGTCAACGGCGGCGATCACATCCTGAATCGTGCAGAATGCATTGCCGGACAGCGGTATGTCGTGTTCCAGCGTTTGCTCGGCCAAGGTTTTCACCGCCGCCGCGATGGCGTCGCACGCCTGTTCGCTGCGGGGCCGGAACTGCGCTTCCAAGCTGGCGCGGCAAGCGTGTAAAGGCGGCGGCGAGCAATCTTCGGCGACGGTTTCGGTTTCCTTAACCAACGCCGCGGCGCCCCCCTCCCATTGCGCGGAGCGGCCGGCGGCCGGCGTGATGTCCGCTATCGGCGCGGCGGCCAGCAGACGCAACAATTCACGATCGGCCAACAGCGAGGCAATCCACTCCTCGGCGCTATGCTTGCCATCAATATAAGATAACAGGTTAGATAAATGGACATGGGCTTCCAGCAAACCACGCAACGGATCGATTTGGCGCGCGATGGCATCCGGCAGAAAATCGTCCATATGGCTGAACGTCATCCTGACCGACAGTTCGCCTTCGCCGGTAAGCGTATTCGCCACCCGGAAATCCACGCCCGGTTGCAGCGATTTCATCCGTTCATGGAAATTATCCGTGTCGATTTCAAGAAATTTGCGTTCGTCCAACCGTGGCGGCGGGTTTTCGCCCCGGCCGGCGATATCGGCCATAACGCCCATGACAAACGGTAGCTGAACTTTGCGTTCCGTTCCGTACAGCTCGACTTCGTATTCAATCTGCACCCGCGGCGCGCGATTGCGAGCCAGGAATTTCTGTCCGCTATTGGTGTGATCCATATGTATTACAACGCTCCATGACTGACAAAATAAACTCGTCCTACTTTACGTCGCCGACCGCCGGCCGCGTTTGCCTTCGGTCACCGGGTTGGCCGTGATGTGAAAGATCGCCCGCCCGCTGCGGCAATACAACGTAACTATTTGATAAAATGGATATTTATTCCCGGCCGTGACCGCCCAGCACCTGTTCGAATTGCGCTACCGCCGACGGCGCCAGATTACCGATAATTCCCATAAAATCCTGCCCCATCAGTTGCTCAATGCGCGCCAGCAACAAGGGCGCCGGATGACCAGGCTCGAACCGGGAGAAATAGCGCTTCACTTGCGCCAGCGCCCGGACAGCCTCTTCCCGTGTGGCGATCTCGCGCCATGCGCCGCCGTCACGCCGGCCGGCCGGACAAAGCGAATCCTTGGACGCGGCGTCTGAGATGGACGGTTCGTCATCGCCGGCCGGCGCCGAGGCGTGTTCGGGCGCCAAACTTTCCAGCGATGCCAGCAAGGCCGGCATTTCCGGTAATGCGCCCTCGCCCAGGCGCCGGCGCAGAATATCCAGAATCCGTTTCGCGGCGGCGATGGCCGGGGCGATATGACGGGCGTGCGGGCTGATTCCCCGCCGAACGGCTTGTTGTAAACGCGCCGGACCGCCGGCATACCGGCTTTCCCCGCCGCCGTCTTCCAGGCCGCGCAAGGTTTCGGCCACCGTCAGGCTGCAGCCGTCTACGCGCAAAAAGGGGCTGCGCCGCACTAGCCGGGTTAGCGTAAAACCCTCGCCCAATTCACGCAGGGCGTTGATACGCATGAACGGATCCGGTTCCCCGTCCTGGCAAAGCGCGGGCAACAATGATTCCCAATAGCGTTCCAGCGCGCCGGCAATCAAAGCCAGGCCGTCGGCATAGCCCGCCAGCGCGCGCTGCGCGGTCCAAGCCTGGGCCAGCGGCAACAGGATGCGCAAATCCTTGCTACGGGCCAGTAGCCGCAGCGCGGTCAATTCCACCTGCCGCCAATCCGGTTCCTGCGCCGCAATCAGGGTGTCGCCAAATTGTTGTTCAGGCTTGCCGCGCGCCATTTGCAGCATATGCAGGCATTCGGCGTCGTATTCCAGATTTTCGCCGCAAGGTTGGGTTGCGCTGACGGGGGCCAGCAATGCCTCGAGTTTCACATTGTCTCCTGTTGCATTATGTCGTCCAGGGGGGGTAGCGCGAAGGGATTGCGCGCGCTGTCGGCGACGATCTCAAGCGTGGCCTTGCTGCCGTTCAGCATAAAAACGGCCCGGCTGGCGATGTGCCGGCCATCCCAACGGGCGCCGGCATTGGCCAGCAGCCGGTGCCAGGCCCAGGGGCCCTCGGTTCGCACGGTCTTGGTCGCGCCGCTGCTTAGGGTTAGCGTCGCTTGCGCCTGAAAGGCGCGCGCCAGGCCCGGCCAGTTCAGATGAAATACCGCCGGCGGACCGTGATGGTAGGCAACCGGTTGCCCATCGATATCCATCTCCAGGCTGATGATGCGGTTATCCATGGATAACGGCCGCAGGGTGAAAGAAAAGGAAGGCCCCTGGCCGCCTTGGCGAAAAAAAGCGTCCCGGATGGCGGCGGCGGCCTGGAAAAAGGCCAGCAGTTGTTTTTCTCCCGGCGAGCCGTCGGCCTGAGCCCAGGGCATAAAACGCCAAGGCTGTTCGCGGGTGTTGATCTTATCCGCCAGATAGCGATCGAAAAATCGGTCGGCCAGGCCGACGCCCGGCGCGAACATGTGGGCGAAATCATCCGGGCTGATATCTTGTTTGCCGTTTGGCGCCAGGGGATAGCGGCCCTTCAACGCGAATTGATAAAAACCGGCGATTTGTAGGTCGAACAACCGATACAGCCGCTGCATGGTCTGGTGCCGGGCATCGTCGCCGGCCTCGCTCACCAGCGTAAGCACCAATTGACGAAACGGCGCGGGTAGCCTCAGGGCGTCAGCCCGCAGACGCGTCAAAATCGCGTCTTGACGCCCGGCGGCGTTGTCGTCGACATCCAGGGCCACCAGATAATGATAAAGACTGTCCAGCCCTTTAAGGACATTACCGAAGGATACACCGTCGCTGCCGGGCTGGGGCGACCGCGTCAACGCGATGATATCCCGGAAATGGTTTCTGGCCATCTGCTCCGGGGCGGCGGTTCCCGGGTCCGGTTGCGCGCGCGCGAACATCCGGTTGAAAACGCGCCGGGTTTCCTGACCCAGCTCGCCGACGCCCGCCGGGAATTCCCCGGTCTGGGGCGCGGGCAACGACACTGTCCGGCCGATATTGAGCAAAAGCTCGCGCAACGGCGATTGGTCGCCGGATAATACACGGACATAACCGATACGCTGGTGTAGGCTCAGGCTGGGCTTTATGGTGATATCGCCAAGAAATTGCTCCCATTGCCGGATAAAATCGTTCATATACAGTAGCCGGACCTGATCCGCCATCGCCGCCCCATCGCCGGACGGGGCATGGCCCAATACCCAGCCGTCCTGCGCCGCCAACTCGTCCACTACCGCCCGCGCCTGGGCATTGACGCCCAACCAATAGCCTTCCGGCGTATAAAAACCCGGCAGGGGTTCATAATTCGCCAGTCCGCTCTTGCGCTCGAAAACCCAGTCGCCCTGTTCGCCCGCCAGCTCGGTCAGGCTGATGGCCGTAAAACGATCGTCCTGCAACAACCGGTTTTTTAACCGGGCATAGGCCCGCACCGGTAGCGCGGTTTTCTGCACGGCTTGCCGCGCGGCCCGCTCCAGCCGCGTATCCTTGACATAAGGGGACGCCGGCGGGCCGCTGGACAGCAAATGTCCTAAATGCCGCCGTAGCCGTTCACGCCGCGCCTCGTCAAGCTCGGCGACGTCCGGCATGGCCGGCAGGGTGTCCGTCAGCCAAGCCAATAAGCCATCGCGATCATAATGATCCGGCTGATAAAGCATCTGGTAAGCCGTCAATGCCCCATAAGTCAGTTCGGCATCGTCGAAATCAATCTGATAAAGCAGTCGGGTGATATGCTGGGCCGCCAGCGGCAGTAATAACCGTTTCAGCGCATGTTGATAAAGCGACTCGCCGGCGCTGGCCATCTGTTCGCCGCGATACATCCCCATTCGGTAATCCAACGGCGGGTGCGCCGGGTCGAAACCGTCGAGACATACCAACCGCCGCAGGTCGTCCAGAAAGCGCACCAAATCGGCCAGACCGGCGCCTTGGTTAAAATCGAGCCGTGCGCTTTGCCGGGCCAACGCCTCGATTTTTTCCTCCACCCGCGCCAGATAGTCCAGATTATGGCGGTAGCTGCGCAGTGATCCGCCGACAGCCAGGCCGATTGTAAGCAAAAGCAGCGAACAACCAGCCGCCGTCGCCAGCCGGCGGCGGTAGGCGGCCCATCGGTTGCGGCCCGCCAGTCCGCCCTCCGCCAGGACGATTTCCCGAAATAACGACTTGAGGAAGTAGCTCTGGGGCGCGGGAGTCTCTTGCTCGTCCCAGGCAAATCGCTGATCTTGCGGCGCGTAACTGTAATCGAAAATGTTATCCCTGGGGATTGGACAGGCCGTCTTGCCGCCGTCTTTCTGATTGGCGCTGGTGAAAAACAGTCCGCGGGGCGAAAGTGCCGGCCCGTCGCCCGATGGAAGGCAGATGGTCGACAGGTTGCGCAACAATTGCGGCCGCAAGGCGGCGAATGCTTGAGGAAAAGCCAGTATCTGCGCCCGTTGCCACGGATCCCGCTCCGCCGCCAGCGTATCGGCCAGCGCGGCGTTCAACCGGGTTTGCAATCGATCCCATCCCTCGTCCAGCGCCTGCCGTAGCGATATCTCCGGTTGCATGCCGCCAGGCCAGGGCAAGGTCATTCCCCAGCATTGTTCCAGGTCGGGGCCGTCGTACCGGCTGAAATAGTGGCTGAACCCCGGCAGGCAATCGGTTTTGGTCATCATGAAATAGAGGGGAAAATCGATTTTGAAGCGCCGGCGCAACTCCACCAGGCGCTTGCGCAATAGCACGGCCTGCCGATACTGCCCGTCCGGCGAGGCATGCAGCACATCCTGCGCGTTTATGGCCAGCACCACGCCATTGATGGGCTGACGGGCGCGGTAGCGGCTCAATAGGTCTATCATTTGCCGCCAATAGCGGTTGCCATCCTGCAAATACGCGCCGGCGGGGCTTAACAGCACGCCATGGGAAGTCAGGTACCAATCGCAATGATTATCAGGCTTGTCTTCCAGCGATAAGCTGTTGATCTCTTGGAGAGAATGATAATAGTCCAGGCCGGCGTTCTGCAGGGCTTTGTTTTTACCGCTGGCGTCGGTGCCCAAGACCAAAAACCAGGGCAATTGATAAACATACCCTTTGCCGAACCGCCGGCAGTAACGCCGCAGCGGGCCACCGCCGCCAAATTGGCGATGACGCAGCAGGCGGAAGGTGCGTTTGAAACTGTCGGGCAACAGGCGTTCTTCGCTGCGCTGTGTCGATGAGGCGCTATCGGCGCCGGCCAACCGCCGGAACAACCGTTTTTGCCGGCGCCAATAGAGGAGGCGCGGCAACCAGCGCGCCAGCAGCCATAAGGCGATGATGACGGCGAGCGTCCGCCATCGCGCGGCCAGATCCGCCAGGGGCCGCGCGCCGTCGAATGCCATGAGCGGTCCGGCCAGCATAATCAGCAGTCCGACGCCGACCAGGACAATCGCTTCCCACACCGCGCGACGGGTTGCCGGCGCCATCAGGAATTTCAGCATGATCACTCCTTGGAACCGGCGGCAACCGGCGGCCGGTTATGAAACGACAGACTCACCCGGCGGTTGATCGCTCTATTGCGGCGGCTGGTATTCGGCAACAACTGGCCCTCGGCGCTTTCGGCGACGACCCGTCGCGGCCGGCGCGGGGATTGACGCAATAGCTCGGCCACGGCTTCGGCGCGGGCCAGGGATAATGCCTGGTTGGAAGCATAAGCCGGGGTGCGGATGGGCTGGCCATCGCTATAGCCGCGGACAGTGACCGTCCCCTGGATCATCGCCATCAATTCGGCCAGTTGCCCGATAAGAGGTTCATAACGCCGGTTGATGTGCGCCGACGCCGACGGGAAAACATCGCCGCCGCACAGGGAAACGACGACCCGATCCCCTTGCACGGCGACAGACAGGTTGCCCGCGGCAATTTCATCTTTGAACCGACGGCGCAGCGTATCCAGCGAAAACCCGGCCAGCGGCGGCGGCGCTTTGGGCAACGCTAAAGCGAACAGCCGTTCTTGTACCCGATTGGCTACCGTATCCAGGCGTTGATCCAGCAGGATATGCAGCGTGCTGGCGCCCAATCCGCCCAGCAGCAGACACAGCAGCAACGCCGTCCCCAACCGGGCTCCGCGTCTTGGCGCTTCGATAACCGTTTCGAAGTGGCTCAGCGGCGCGGGATAATCGCCGCGAATTGTCCGCAGTTGCCTTGCCAACCGTTGAGTGATGATTTCCAGGCGGTAGATGCCGTTTTCCATCACCCGATACCGGCCGCCGAACCCGAGCAACAGGCAGAAATACATCAATTCCAGCAGGTCGACGTGGCGGGCCGGATCCTGAGACAGCGTCGCCATCAGTTGAAAAAATTTCTCACCGCCGCTGGTTTCATTATGAAAAGCCAGCAACAGGCCATTGCCGGTCCAGATGTCGCTTTTGCCCCAATCGGTCAACGCCGCGGCTTCATCCAGCGCGGTACACAAACAATAGCGCGACCCGACGATCACATCGTGGGTCAGGCCGCGGCTTTGGCAGTGCTTTTCGAAACGACGCACCTCATTGACAAGGCTCTGCCGTAGAGCGGCCGGTTCGGCCGGCGCGGGGGCGTAGCGGAGATGGGCGATGGCGTTCAGTAGCGGCAGGGCGCAAAACACCAGCGGATTATCCTGACCGGCGCAGGATGGGGGCAAAACGGCGGGGTCGTTCATTTATCGGCCTCGCCGGCGCCGGATAATCGGCGTACCGCCCAAAGCGCCAGCGGCACGCCGCCGAATTCACCGGCGACGTGGACCGCGATGGTGCCGGTACCGTCGATATCCTGCCACATGGCGTGGTCGCCCTGTAATTCGATATAGCTCCAGCCGGGCTGGGCCGCCAGTTGTCTCGGCGCCTGGAACAAACAGCGCAATGTGATGCCGGGAAGTTGCAATTGCACCAAATCGCGAATACGCCCCGCCGGAGCGATTTTCACCTGCGCCAGGAAATGCGCGGACGCGTCGTCGGTTCTCAAATCCGCTTGCACCGCCAACACAAAATCGTAATTGCCAATCATGCCGGATTCAGGCAATACGGCCACACTCAGGCCCGGCATCTGCCTGGTCAACGCGAGGGGCACCGCATTTTCCTGCAGGATAAAAAACAGGCCCTGGCGCAAGCGCATCATCAATCGGCCGAAAGCGCCGCCGATATCCAGATGATCATAGCGGGGCATGTCCCCCTCAAACTGGTATGGCGGCCGGGATACCGCCAATTCCAGCGCGAAGGGCAACCATTCGGCGAAAAGCCGTTCGGGATGAAGACGCGGCAATGTCAGGGTATGTTCGGCGATGGCGCCGAAACGATGAATCAGGCCGAGCAGATGCAAATCGACGGCGGTCTCACGGCCGCCGGCGCATTGCTGCAGATAGCGGCCCAATTGCCGACGGCGCTGGCGTAACAGCCCCGTCAGTTCCTGCCTGAATCGGCATAACACCGGGCTGGCGTCGCTGTTGATCAACGGCGGGATGTAATCCTCGTCCAGAACCACCGCGCCATCGGGCGTTTTCTGCTTAACGCGCGCCACGCCCAATGACAGCCAATCACCGCTCAGTTCCCGTTCCGGCATCAGCCGCAGACGTAATTTCCCGCAATAGAGGACAGCGTTGCCGGCCGAAACGGCGTTGTTATCGGCGACATCTTTTTCAAATGCCCTGTAGCGCGCCGGCGAATCAGGCAAATCGCAGAAAATCGCCTCGTCACGCCCGGCATGTTTGACCGGCACGGCCAGCACAATGGTCTGTCCGTCATGCTCGGCGCCGATATCCAAAGGGGCCGGCCCCTCCTCCGGCCCGGCGATATGAAATACGGTGCCGTCGGCGAAAACGCCCTCGGCCGAGGTCAGCGCTATCTTACCCAGCGCCGCCAGCCCTTCATCCAGCGAGAGCGCGGAAAATCCAAAGCAGTACCCCCCGGGCCGCAGACGCCATTGGCGCTCTTCGAGATAAGCTTCCGCTTGTTGGAAATGGTGCGGACGCAAAAACATACCTTCGGTCCAAAGGACCTTGTGAGCTTTTTTTATCATGAATTTTCCGCCTGTTCGGCCGATACGCCGCAACCGTCATGGGAGGACGTCTCGCATTTCAGTCCGTCCGGGGTGACCGCGATGCGCTTGCCCGCCGGCCGGCTGGCGCCAGCGGGCAGCAACCGATGCCAGAAAGACGGCCGGGCGATCTCGGCCGGCCAAATTACCCGCCAGCGCCGATGCGTCATGTTTTTGTATTCAGCGAACAGACCGAGGAATTTCGCCGCGGGAGGAATCACCAGGCTGAGCCGCCGGGTCCGCTCATCCGGCAACAGGAAAAAATCCCGCGTGTCGAGCAGGGCGCCGGCCAAGAATGTATTGCCGCCATCTTGTAACGCCGGATAATCAGCCGACAGGAACGCGGTCTGATCGCTCAGGAAAAAAATCCGCATCTTCAATGGTGCCCCCTGGTTTGCCGGGCCGGGGATAGTCAGTTCCAGCACATGGGACGGTGGCGGGTCCGCGGCGCAGCCCGTGAGCATCAGCGCCGCGATCAGCGACAGGCGGCGGCGATGGCCGGCCAGAAACGACGTTAACGATATCAGCATGGTTGTTCTCGCCATCGCCGATCAGAGGCCGAGCAACATGACTTTGCATTGGCTGGGAATGAGGCGCATGCCAACCGCGTTAGTGCCGTTTTGCAATGTCAGGCTGGTCAGCCGGGTGGCGGGAGAACCCTTGATCAAGGTGGTGAAGGCGCCGGTGAGATGGCGCGAAGCGCCCATCACCGTGCCGGAGACCACGCCCAAATTCACGCCGGCGTTGTCCCCGACGCTGGACCAGATGCGCGTGGCCATATTGTGGGCCGGCAGACCGGCAAACAGCACTTTGCAGGTGTGGGGCGTGGCGGTAAAGCCCAGGGCCATGTTCGGATAAGGCACCGGAACGGGCATCGGCATCGGCGTTAAACAAACGTCCGGGAAAGCCAGGTCCAGCCCGAACAATTGGCAATTGGCAAACACGATAAATTCTCTTTCCTGCGCATAGGGGGTCAAAATGTCTGTCCGCTAACTTACCTGCAAACATTGCCGAACCCAATAAGGTAACCACCTGATTTTCCGTGAGGGTTATCCGCGTTCGTCAACCGAAGCGCCGGCGGGCGCAATGCCGGTTACGTCGGGAAAAACCGCGGGCAGTGAATGGCGTAAGACCGTCGAAGGGACTTTTTGACATTGTCACGCGGCATCCGTTGCGAACCGCGGTTGAACCGTATAGGGTTATACCGGTCATCTTCAGGTTGACGCTCTGGCGGCTCCCGCTTCCGCCCCGGTCGCATGCAAAGGAATTATAATGACACGTAAATTGAGATATGCCGTTTTAGCCACCGTTCTTTCCTTTACCAGCCAGGCCGGACTGGCTGATACGCCGGCACAGGCGCCGTTTACGCCGGCACAGCAGGAAGCGATAGGCAAAATCGCCGCCGATTATTTGCTGGCGCATCCGGAAATCCTGGTGCAGGTCAGCCAGAAACTACAGGAACAGCAGGCCCAGGAACAGGCCGGCGCCCTGCTGAAAGGCGTGCTGGACAATCAGGCCGCCCTGCTTGGCGATAAGGATACCCCGACGGTCGGCCCCGAACAGGCCAAGGTGGCGGTGATTGAATTTTTTGATTATCAATGCATCTATTGCAGTCACATGGCGCCCATTATGGAATCGGTCATGAAGGCCAATAGCGATGTGAAATTCATTTTCAAGGAATGGCCTATTTTCGGCGGCCGCTGGCAGCCCTCCATCACCGCCGCCGAAACCGGGCTGAATGTCTGGAAGACCCAGGGGCCGAAAGCCTATCTGGCCTATCACAACGGTATTTACAAAACCGGCCATAACGAAGGCAAACTGACTGACGCGGATATCAACGGCGTGCTCAAGCAACTGCATGTGCCGCCCGCCGCCGAAGCGGTCTTGCAAAAAAACGACGCCGTACTCAGTAAGATTAATCAGTTGGCGCAACAGATCGGTTTTAGCGGCACGCCCGGTTTTGTGATTATGCCCACCAGCGGCGCCGACAAGGATAATGTCACCGTCTTCGCCGGCGCGGTGGATCAGCAGGACTTGCAGGACGCCATTAAAAAAGCGGGCGGGAAATAGCCCCCTCTGTTTTGGTCCCCGTCGCTGCTCCGCCGGTTTTTCAGAGCCGGCGGTAACGGTTGTCTAGGCGCCGGGCTCGAAGGTAAACAGATCCGAATGGCTGGCCACCGTCCCCCTGCCGTCGGCGGTGATCCAGCCGCGATACATGCCGGATGTGTTATAGGGCGCGGCGATAACGCCATCGGCATCAATGGCCACCAGACCGGCCCCCACGTTTTGTTCGCGCAGGTCGCCATGGATGATCCTACCGGCGGCGGCATCCAGCGTTTCCCCCAATAGCGCCATTCTGGCGGAAATGTCATGCGCCACCGCGTAACGAATGAAATATTCGCCCTGGCCGGTAGCCGAAATAGCGCATACGCCATTTTTCGCCCAGGTCCCCGCCCCGATCAGCGGGGAATCCCCCACCCGGCCCACCGGTTTATTGGTGTAGCCGCCGGTGGACGTCGCCGCCGCCAGGTCTCCCCGGCAGTCCAGCGCCACCGCGCCCACCGTGCCGTGCTTGTCCGCCTCACGGGCCGCCCGGAACGTTCCGGCCTGCTGATGGGCTTTCATTCGTTGCAGGTTGCCGCGCTGGCGCGCCGTGGTGAAAAAAGTATTTTCCACGATGGCCAGGCCCTGATCACGGGCGAATTGATCGGCCCCGGCGCCGGTCAGCAAGACCGCGTCGCCCGCATCCAGCAGCCGGCGCGCGGCCAATATCGGATTGCGTATATGGCGCGCGGCGCAAACGGCGCCCGCGGCCTGATCGCCGCCGCGCATGATGGCCGCGTCCAGCTCATGTTCTCCGGCGGTATTCAGCGCCGCGCCGTAGCCGGCATTAAACCAGGCCGCATTTTCCATTACTTCCACCGCGGCCTGGACGGCGTCCAACGCGCCGCCATCGCCGCGCAATATCCGCCAGCCGGCGCGCAGCGCTTCAACAAGGGCCGCCCGTGCGGCCCGCCAGTCATCCTCGCTCATACCTTCCACCGGCATCACGCCGCAACCGCCGTGTATCGCCAGCGCTACTTTTGACATAATGTTCCTCAATGCATAATCAGTGAACGCCGCGCCCGTCGGCGGCGCCGTTATTCCGGCTTATGGCCGGATTTCAGACCAGGTGGCAGGCCACCCAGCGGTTATCCGTCACTTGCCTCAATACCGGATGTTGTTGTCGGCACATCTCCGTCGCCATGGGGCAGCGGGTATGGAAACGGCAGCCGGCGGGCGGATCCAGGGGACTTGGCAGCTCACCCGTCAGGCTCGCCCGCGCCGGACGCCGATCGGGATCCAGGCTGGGCGCCGCGGCCAACAAGGCCTTGGTATAAGGATGCAGCGGTTTGTGGAACAGGGCTTCGGTTTCCGCCGATTCCACCACTTCGCCGAGGTACATGACCGCCACGCGATGGCAGATATGCCGAACCAGCCGCAATTCATGCGCCACGAACAATACCGAAAGGTGCAATCGTTCCTGCAATTCCAGCAGCAAATTGACCACTTGCGCCTGTACCGAAACGTCCAGCGCGGAAACCAATTCGTCAGCCACCAGCACGGACGGTTCCACCGCCAGCGCCCGACAAATGCCGATACGCTGGCGCTGGCCGCCGGAAAATTCGTGGGGATATTTATCCGCCGCATCCGCCGGCAGGCGCACCATGTCGATAAGGCGCTCGATACGACCCGCGATGTCCTCCTTGGCACAGATACGGTGAACCCGCAAGGCTTCGGCCAGGATCTGCCGTACCGTCATGCGCGGGTTGAGCGAACCAAACGGATCCTGAAAAATCATCTGCACCTGCCGATTGAATTCCCGGCGGGCCTTGCCCCGCAAACCGGCGATATCGGTGTTTTTAAAACGGATATGCCCCTCGCTGGTCTGGTTCAACCCCACCAGGGCGCGGGCCAGGGTGGACTTACCGCAACCGGATTCCCCCACCACGCCCAGCGTTTCCCCCCGCCGCAGCGAAAGGCGGACCCCGTTGAGGGCTTGCACGGCGCGCGCCGGCCGGCGGCGCAGGCGTTCGGCCAGCGTGCGTTTGACCGGGAAAGTCACGTAGGCATCCTCCACGCTAATCACCCAGGGCGGTAATTCCGTCATGACGCGCTCCTTAGTTCATCGGCATGATGGCACGCCACCAGCGTGCCGGGAATGCGCGCCCGTAGAACCGGCTCCTCGCGCAAGCAGCGCTCAGAACGAAAACCGCAGCGCGGATGGAAAGGACAGCCCGACGGCATGGCGTTCAGGGCGGGCGGCGTTCCCTCCACCGCCGCCAGCGGCTCGCGGTTTCGGCCCGTCTGAGGAATGGCCGCCAGCAAACTACGGGTGTAAGGATGTTGCGGATGGCGTAATAACTGCCGCACCGGGCCGCTCTCCACCAGTTCCCCGGCATACATGACCGCCACGCGATCACATAACTGCGCCACCACCGCCAGGTCATGGGTGACGAAAATCATGCTCATTCCGCTTTCATCCCGAAGCCGCAGTAACAACGTGAGAATTTGCTGCTGGATAGTCACATCCAGCGCCGTGGTGGGTTCATCGGCCAATAATAAGCGCGGCCCGGCGGCCAGCGCGGTGGCGATCATGACCCGCTGGCGCATACCGCCGGAGAATTGATGGGGATAATCATTCAAGCGGCCGGCGGCGGCCGGAATTCCTACCCGTTCCAGCAAAGCGATGGTTTCGTCCCGTCGCTGGCGTTTATTCATTTGGCGGTGCGCGCGCAGGCTTTCGTCGATTTGCCGGCCGACCGTCAGTACCGGATTCAAGGCGGTCATCGGTTCCTGAAATATCATTGCCATCTCGCGTCCGCGCAAATGCCTAAGCCGCGGCTCGCCGGCGCCGATCAGCTCCTCGCCGCGCCAGCGCACCGAGCCGGAATAGTCGACGCCGCGCGGCAACAATTGCATGATCGAACGCAAGGTGACGCTTTTACCCGAACCGGATTCCCCCACCAGTCCCAGGATCTCCCCTTGCCGCAACGTCAGCGAGAGCCGACGCACGACCGCGGTCATACCGCCGCCCATGCGCAGACGCGTTGTCAACCCGTCCAGGGCCAATAGCGGCGTAGCCGCGCCATTATCGTCAGTCATCTTAATCCCGTCCCGGTTTCATCAAGGCGGCCAGCAGATCGCCCGTCAAACTGAATCCTAACCCGGTCAGAACAATGGCCGTGCCGGGGAATACCGTTATCCACCACGCGGTATCCATGTAATTTTTGCCGGAGGCGATAAGCACCCCCCACTCCGCCGTCGGCGGTTGCGCCCCCAGGCCCAGATAACCCAGACTGGAACCCAGCAAAATAGCCAGCGCCATATCGGTCATCCAATAGACCAGGGTAACGGTGGCGACATTGGGTAGCAGATGCCGGAAAATAATGCGCAGATCGCTATAACCCATCACTTTGCCCGCCGCCACGTAATCCAGTTTTTTCTGGATGCCGACTTCCGCTGAAATCAGCCGGGCATAGAATACCCAGTAGATGATGCCCACGGCGATGTACATACTGCCCAGCCCGGGACTGAGTATGGCCACGATGGCTATTACCAGCACCAGCAGCGGGAAAGTGATTACCGCGTCCACCAGCCGTTGGAACAGTACCTCGGCGATACCGCCGTAATACCCCACCAGCAGGCCCACCAGCGTACCGAACAACATGGGAAACAACGTGGTAAAGACAGCGATTTGCATATCCACCCGCCAGGCGTAAATCACCCGCGAGAGCATGTCCCGGCCGAAATTATCGGTACCGAACCAGTGCGCCGCCGAGGGCGGATGCAAAATGGCGCGATAATCGAAGGCCAGCGGATCATAGGGCGCCAGCCATTGAGGGAACAGGGCGATAAACAGGCTCGCCAGCAGAATGGCCGCCCCCAGCCAGCCTGTGGCGGGCAGCGTCGGCAACCGGCGCCGGCGTCCGGCCATAAGCATCTCAGTCATGCGTCCTCCGGGGGTCTATCAGCGCCTGCACGATATCGGCCAGTAAAAAAATCAGCGACACCAGTACCGCCAGCACGATAACCAATCCCTGTACCATCGGATAGTCCCGGCTGAGGATGCTGTCCACCATCAGGCGGCAGATGCCCGGCACCGCGAATACCGTTTCGGTAATCACCGCGCTACCGATGATGGTACCGATATTCAGCGCGAACAGATTTAGCATGGGGATCAGCGAATTCCGCATCACATGACGGAACAGCACGATATGGCCGGGCAGTCCCTTGGCCCGGGCGAAGGCCACGTATTCGGCGTCCAGTAACGCCAGTATCGACTGGCGAAGGCTGCCCATCAGCACGGCCGCCAGACTCAGGGCCAGCGTCATTGCGGGCAGGAACAGGTGCCAGAGGCGATCGTGCCAGTTATCGCCGTAACCGCCCACCGGGAACCAGTGCAACCGCGTGGCGAACAAGGTCAGCAATAATAGACCGATATAAAACGACGGCATGGACAACGTGATTTGGAAACCGCCGCGGATGACGACGTCCACCGGCGAGTTACGCCGCAAAGCGGAAACAAACGCCAACGGAATGGCCATAATGAGTGAAAAAAGCGCCGCCAGCCCGGTCAACGTCAGGCTGACGGGCAAGCGCTCCATGATGACTTGGGTTACCGGTTGGCGTAAAAAAAACGAGGTGCCCAATTGGCCGGTCAACACCTGACGGACGAATAAAATAAACTGTTCGGGCAAGGACCGGTCCACCCCTAACTGGGCGTTGATACGCGCCACGTCGGCATCCATGCTGCGATCGCCCAGCATGGCGCTGGCGGGGTCGCCCGGCAACAGTCGCACCAGGACAAAGGTCACCACCAAAATCACCAGCAGCGTCGGGATGATCATCAGTAGCCGCTTTAGCAGCCAGGAAAACTCGGGCACGCCAAATCTCCTTGTCTCTTATCTTGACGGCGATGTTCCGCCGTCATCCGGAACTGGGCGGCGGATAGGCGCCGCCAACCCGATTAATGCTTAGCCAGCCAGGTTTTGGTGAAAACATTATTGCCCAGCGGAATCTGCACGAAGCCATGCACCGTGGTTTTCAACGCCACCGGGTAGGAGCTTTCATACAGCGGAATCACCGGTCCCTGCTGATTATAGATGGCCTGAATCTGCCGATAGTCATCCAGACGTTTGGCGCTGTCTTTTTCCTGTTGCGACGCTTCAAACAGCGCATCCGCCTTGTCGCTATGCCAGCCGGAGTGCAGGGCGCCGATATTTTTGGAATACACGAAGTAAGAGGTGACTTCGTTGGGATCGGCGATATCGTCGGTCCAGACACCCAGGCGAATGGCGAAATCGCCGGCGCGATAACGGGCGGTGCGCGTGGCGTTATCCACCTGATCGATGGCGAGTTTCACGCCCACCTGCGACCACATTTGCTGCAAGGCGGTGGCGATGCTGATTTCGTCTTCATTGCCCGACAGTATCATAATGCGGGTGCTGAAACCGTCCGCATAGCCGGCCGCTTTTAGCAGCGCTTTCGCTTTGGCGATATCCACCGGAAACAGCGGCTTGTCGCCATAGTGGCCCGGCGTGGCGCTGGAGATATAAGACGTCATTGGCGTACCCAGGCCGAAAGTCACCAATTGGATAATGCCGTTTTTATCGGTGGCGTAGTCCAACGCCTGGCGAACCCGCACGTCGGCCAGGGGATTTTTAGCGCCTTGATATTCCGGGCGCACGTTAACGCTGGCGTATTCGGTACGGGTGGATGGGAACAGCTTCATCGCGATACCCGGCTGGGATTTCAACTCGCCCACCCGTGAATAAGGAATAAACTCCGCGCCGTCCAGTTCACCGGATTTCAGCTTAAGAATCCGGGTGGCGTCGTCGGGGATAATGTCGAAGCGGATACCGTCAAGATAGGGCAATGCTTTGCCGTCGGCGCCCTTTTGCCAGTAATAGGGGTTTCTCACCAGGCTCATGCTGCCATTGCGCTGCCAGCTTTTCAGCACGAAGGGACCGGAACCCACCGGGTGCTCAGCGAACTTTTCCGCCTTTTCTTCGTCGGTTTTACCGGGTTCGGCTTCGAAGCGTTTCTCCGGCATGATGGCGGTATTGAAGACCGTCAGCGCGCTTAAAATAGCGGGATCAACGTGCTTAAGATGAATCACCACGGTATGCGGGCCAGAGACGGTGACGTTGGCGATGGAATCCACCATAAACTGCCATTCGCCGTTGCCAGGCTTGCTGGCGCGTTCCAGCGACCATTTGACGTCCTCGGGGGTAATGGGGCTGCCGTCGGAAAAACGCAGGTTATCACGCAGGGTCATGGTCAACGAAAGATTATCGGCCGACATGGACCAATGGCTGGCGAGGCCGGGCACAACCCCCTTGCCGTCATCGGTGGGCAGCAGTAAGGTATCGTAGAGATTCGAGAGGATCCAGATATTATTGTTGCCTTCCATCATAACCGGATCCAGATAGTTGCTGTCGGCATAGCGGCCGTAAACCAGGGTGCCGCCCCGTTGCGGCGCGTCGGCCGCCCACGCCGGACTTGCGCCGATCATTGCGCCTAATAGCGCCGCCAACACGACATGTTTTTTCGCCATCATTGCCCGCCCCTCATCGAATTATGTTAAAAGTATGCTGTGTAACCGTTCTAGTTCGTTAGAACGATAATGACGGCCGCTTAATTCTATTGTCAATATTTATCTCATTCATCATCACTAAATCCTATCACTGAACCTGATCCAGCAGCATTTCTTATGAATTCAAGTGATTTTCATTTGACTAAAAATGCATTATTGTAATAGTAGACCAATACAGATGGTGGACTAATATGGAATTTCGTATTGATCGCAGCCTGGCGATCCCCCTGGGTATCCAGTTGCGCGGGTTGATTGAATACGGCATTACTTTCGGCGCGCTAGAACCTGGGGATCGCCTGCCTTCGGTGCGGGATATGGCCGCCAGGGTGGATGTCGCGCCCATGACGGTGGCGCAGGTCTACCGGGAATTACAGGAAGCGAATCTGATCTACAGCAAGCCCGGCGCGGGCAATTACATCGCCGATGCCAGCGCCGCCCTAGGGCAGAGCAGCCGTTATTCCCTGATAGAGCAGGCCGATGCCCTGATTCGCCAGGGACTGGCGTTGGGCGTATCGGCCGGTGAATTGACCGCCTTGCTTCAGACACGATTGCGGGCGCTGACCGATGAAAAGCGCCCGGCGCGGATTGTGATGGTGGGCAATTTTCTGCCGCCCACCCAGGATTATGCCCGGCAAATCGGCGAAGGACTGGCGCCGGACGTTCAGGCCGAGGTCGAAGCCGCGACGGTCAACGGTTTGCGTGAGGATGAAACACTGCGCCGGCGTTGCGCCGCCGCCGATCTGGTGCTGACGTTCGCCCATCGCCGACGGGAGGTGACCGAACTGTTGCCGACATCCACCGTGGTGGCCATTCGTTTTATTCCGTCGGCGGAGACCCGGCAGGCGCTGGCGTCCATTGATCCGCTGGCGCAGGTGGCGGTGGTTTCCATTTTTCCGGAATTTACGCCGCTGATGGAAGCGGGCGTGGGCCGTTTCGCCTCCCATGTGGCGTCGGTGACCGTATTGAATCAGGGCGCTCCCCAGCTTGACGCCTGCCTGCGCCGCGCGGACGTATTGGTCTACGCGACCGGCGCCCAGGCGCTGGCCGCCCGTATCGGCGCGCACGCCTCCGCCTTCGAGTATCGCCACGTGCCTGACGCCGGCGATATCCAGCATATCGTTAAACCCCTTTTGATCAAGGCCCTCTAACTTTGTTTGCGCAACTCGGACGACGTTTATGAAAATCAGCGAAATGAACTGGCAGCAACTGGAAGAACATCTCACGCGGGATGATCGGGCGATCGTGCCGTTGGGCAGTACTGAGCAACACGCCGGTCTGAGCCTGTCGGTGGACAGCATCCTGGCGGAACGGGTCTCTTTGGCGGCGGCCGAACCCACCGGCGTGCCGGTTTTTCCCGTCGTGCCGTTCGGTATGACCCCCGCGTTCACCCGCTATCCCGGCACCATTCACCTGCGGGTCGATACCTATCGCCGTCTGCTGATGGATATTCTCGACAGTCTCAAACGCCAGGGTTTTCGGCGGGTCCTGCTCGTCAACGGCCATGGCGGCAATTCACCGGCGCAAAATATTGCCGGCGAATGGCTAATGGACAATCCGGACATGTGCGTACAGTTGCATAACTGGTGGTGCGCGCCCAAAACCTGGCAAAAAGTCATGGAGATCGACCCGGTCGCTTCCCATGCCTCCTGGATGGAAAATTTCCCTTGGACCCGGCTGCCGGGCGTGACGCCGCCGGCGACGCAAAAAGCCATGGTCGATCTGGTCCATTTGCGCAAGCTGGCGCCGCCCGCGGCCCGGGCCTATCTCGGCGACGGCAATTACGGCGGTTTTTACCAGCGTCCGGACGAAGACATGCAGGCCATCTGGCAGGTCGCGGTCGCGGAAACACGTGAACTCATTGAGCGACTGTAGCGAGGGCCGCCGCCCGACCGGGCGGCCGGCAACTAGAAATAATAGCGCACACCGGTACGGAAGCGGTATTGCTCGCGGTGATAGGCAATGGTTCTGTCTAGCCACGATGCTTCGATATAAGGCTTCCAATGCGAATTGATGCTATAGATAAGTTTATTGTTTAACTCCCAGCTGTAGCTTCTGCCGTTATTGGCATGAAAATCATTGATGTGGATATAGTAGTCCGGCTCGAAGGTATAGGCCCACTTATCATTGATTTTGACATTCCAGTACATAACGAACTGGTGGGTGCTGTCGTCATTGTAATGGCCGTTATTGTCTATAATTTCATAATTTTTATGATTATAGCGATAGCGCGCCGTGACATTGAAATCCGGGGTGAATTTATAATTAAAATCAACATAAGGAGAAACTGTCGAGCCACGGCTGTTATCAGTGAGAATTAAGGCGGGCAGTATTGTGAACTGTGGGGTAACGCGAAACAACGGATACCAGCTTTCCAGTTCATTATAGCTGTGTTTAAATTGATTCCATTTATTCGTTGAATAAGCATTTGTCAGCATAATACCAGCGCCATTGGCGAAACCATAACCGCCACGCATCATGAATTCATGTTGGCGGGTTCCGGTATTATAAGCTTCACGTCCCTCGATCCATGGCCCGGCGGCAAGACTATTGAGCGAGACACAAACCAGTCCCAATAACGTTATCGAATAAACATTCTTCATTTTCATCCTCAGAAGTCAATTTAGATATCCCAGATAATTCAAGTTGCTCCCCGATGGCCAGCCCGCGATAAATTCATCGGCGACACCAACCCGGCCAACAAAACGGCAACATGGACTATGACGAATTAAAATTAATCTTGCATGCTGAAATAATATATACCATGAATACGTTGAGTTTCATCGCGGCAACGATGCGCGCAAAGCCTGCCAAGCGGCAACACGAATAACAACGAATCTATTGAGTAATAGAACGCATCCCTCCTATTTGATTAGAATATCCTGCCGATAACTGGCCGTGATTGGCCCTGGCAATGGCCTATTTGACAATAGGCCTATCTTCCCCAAAATGATGGGTGGCATCGTCGGCGACAATTGGCTGATTTTTACTGCGGCAAGAGGCAAGCGTGAAAACCGATACCAGAGTGAAAAATAGCGCGATGCCGCCCATGATAATATAGGTATGTTCGAAACCTATTCGATCATAAAGATACCCGGCGGGAGACGAGATGACGATGGAGCCAATATAAATCATCGCTTGATAGCCCAGCAGATACATAGTTGAATTCACTTTCTTGCTGAAATGTTCGGCAATATACTTGAACACCGAAACCAGCAACAGCGATTGTTCAAGACCGTATAACGGTTTGATGATTGAGATAATTAAATGGCTTTCACACAGGCCTGAGGCAATTAAACGGCCGCCCACCAGAACCCCCACCAGCAATAACCCTTTTTTGGCGCCTATTCGATTGACGATGAAGGGGATTACCATATACATGAGAAATTCCAGGCCGGACTGCACCGTGCTTAAGTAACCGTACACCGCGTTGCCCTGCGCCCTGGTACTGAAAAAAGTCACGAAAAAACGCGAAAATTGCTGTTCGGCAATAAACATCATCCAGGCGATACCGGCCACATACAGGCAGAATGCCCAGAATTTGCCGTTTTTCAGTAGATCGATAACATCGCTGAACACGATTTTTTCTTTGGCGAGCACTTGTCCGGCCTGCGCCGTGGAGGTATCCACTTTTAAACTCAGTAATACCACCAGCATAACCAGGGAAGCGAGACTGCCCAATACAAAATTATAAGCCGGAGAAATATTGAAAAGCACACCGGAAAACGAGGCGGCCACGGCCCAGCCCAGCGAGCCCCACATCCGTACCTGGCCGAATTCCAGACCGTTGATGCGACTATAACGATCGGCATAGGATTCGCAGGCGGCGACCCCGGCATACCAGGCAAAGCTCAAATAGATGGCGCCGACGACAATGCCGGCCATAAGATGACTGAGCAATAACGGCTGATAAACATAAATGAAAAAGGGCGCCATTAAAGCCGACATGATGACGATAAAATAAAGCAAGCCTTTGTTCATGCCTATTTTATCCATAATAAAACCGTAGATAGGCTTCATCATTACCGCAAAGATACCGTTAACGGCAAATACAGTACCTATCACCGAGCCATTCAAACCCGATTTTTCCCCCAGCCAGATTGCCAGAAGACCCACGCTGGCCGACCAAGTGAAAAAATAAAGAAATATAATGGCACTCATTTTATAGTAGCTTACTTTATTTTCAGCTGTAATTGTTTTCATCATCGCCTCGTTGTCTTAAGAGACTGCATATTCTTGCCCATCGATACCGTATCGCGTCACGAAAACGCGATATGCTTTTCTTTACCGCCCTGTTTCAACGTTATGGCGTCATCCAAAAGCGTAAGCTCGGGCATTTCAGGAATGGCCGTATCGGCGTGGATCGTTGCCGCCACCCCACAGCAGAGCCAATGTGTCCCCGGCGCCAGTTTCTTTTTCAGAACAGGTATGACGGCTTGTTCGGCGAACATGATGTTGCTGTTCGGCGGGGTAACCACCCTATCCGCCCGGCGATCGGCGGCCGGGTCCAGGCTGGCTATCAGGCTGGTCCCGTTGCGGGCGTCAATCCGGCATACGCCGTCCTCAAGCCTGGTGCGGGTTGTTTTTTCCTGGATCACGGCGAATCCGCCTTCCAGGCTGTCCAATTCCCGGGCGGTTGTAATCCGGTGCACCCGAATATGCCCCCCATCCCAGGGAATAAGCCAGGTGGAGACATGCGCGTCCCGCCAAGGGGACCAGCGGGAAAAAATGGCGTCTTCCCGGGTGATCACTTGCTCGCACTCCCTGCGGCCCCGGTAATATCCGTCGCTTTCCGCCAGCAGCAGCATGGAATCACAGGCCGCATGGGCGCAGCCGTAACGGCCGCGCTCAATAGTAAATCCCAGATGGCTTGAGTAGGCGAATTTGGTATATTTGGCTTCGGTGTTAACGTAATTATTCAGTTCAAGCTGACCGGAAGTCAGCATATAGACGTGCGCCGAGCCTTCTTCGTGTACGAGGATCTGGTCGGCTTCCTTTATCACGCGCTGGTGATTTAAAACAGGCAACGGCGCCTCATCCGCTTGCCAGAACGGATCGTCTTCCGGCAGCGCCAAGATTAAAAAAAGTTTGAACGCCCAATAGGGGGAGCCGGGCGAATTATAGTCCTCCGCCATAATAAGATTGGGATAGGCATAGCCTAGGGTCAGCAGCCCGTTCCGATCAAAGATAGGTTGGTTAAGCCACCAGCGGAAATGGCGGAAAATAATGCCCTTGATTTGCCCCGGGGTGAAGACATCCAGGCCGGCAAACGCCGCCGCGCTCCAGAAAGCGGCTTGCGCAAAACGGTAAGTCAGGCTGCGGCCGAAAGGCACCGCCGGCCCCTCGGCGGAAAACTGGTAGACAAAATCTTCGGCAAAACGCGTTGCCCGGTCGAGCAATGTTTTCGCACGCTCGGCATCGCTGTCTTTCATCAGCGTCGCATAAATCAGACCATAATAATGAAAAGCCATGGAAATATAGTAATCCTTCGGCCGGCCCGGGCCGTCGGAATACCAGCCATTACCCAGATAATAGGCCTCCATTTTTGCGAAGCAGTGTTCTATAACTGCGCGATCCCAAGGCAAGCCGGCCTGCTTGAATCCCAGTTGGACCATAATAGCGAAATAGTTCCAATTGCTGTCCGGCATTTCCGCGTTACTGATTTGGTTCAGCCATGTGTGCAGATGCGTTTTCTCTTGGTCGGTCAATACATCGGTAAACCGATTTTTAAGTAATGCCAATCCCAAGCCATAAACGGCCATTTCCACTAAACGTTGATCATAAGGTCCGGTTTCTCCCCAATAGGCTTGATGGGCCGGATCCGTGCCATGACGAATGGCATTGAGATACTTCTGCCAATAGGGTGATTTCTCACCGGAGGCCAGTAACGGAAATAATCCCCAGAGAATGCGGGAAAGCCCCTCCATTTCCGCGACTTTTTTTTCATAATGGGCACAGGTGGCGCCGAAAATAATCCCGCTGTCGCCGTTGGGGAAAATCGCATCCACCGAAGCCAGCATGGCATTTAAGCAGTTTACCCATTGTTGCCGATGGGACAAATCACTGCTTTGCTTAAAATAATGTGAATACATATCGCGCCTCCGCGTCGTATACAACTTGCCAATCTTTGATAAGAAACTAAAAATTAGGCTCTTTTGTTTATTGCGTCACCACGGGTTCTATTAATTTCTGTGCATAGATAAAACGAAAGCTTTAGTGAATTTTGTTAGCGGGTTCTCATTTTTTCGCAAGGTCGGTTCATAAAACGGTAAACAGCGCGATCAAGGACAATGGTTTATAAAATTCATGAAAAAAACTCAAAAATATTGTCCTGGCCAGAAGGGCGTGCCAGAAAGCCTTAAAGGGATTTTGGGTGGGTTATTCCGCCAGGGTTGACGGGGCGGTTTTGCGGTATTGCAGGGGAGTCTTGCCCATCCTTTTTTTGAATGAGCTGATAAAGTAGGTGGTATCGGAAAAGCCTGAAGCCGCCGCGATATCGGCGATACTCTGCCCGCTGTCGCGCAAGAGTTCGCAGGCCCGCCTGATGCGCCGGGTCAACAGATATTCATGGATAGGCTCGCCGGTCTCCAGCCGAAAGCGGCGCGAGACGTAACTGCGCGACATGCCCAAATGCCCCGCCAGGGAATCCAGGGTGAATTTGTCGCTGTAATTATCCTCGACCCACTGCATGACATTGGTGGACAGACAACTGTCCTGCAAGTCGCTGTTCTCGCTTTTTTCCGGCAGAAAAGTCATCAGTTGAATCAACAGACAGGCGATATCTTCAACATTGCCGCCGTCAAAATTCAAGAGGGTGTTGTATTTTTCAAAAATGGCGTCTATCACCGGGTGGTACGCCGAGATGTCATAAACCTCCGCCCGATTTTCCCGTTGGCTCAGCCGTTTGAGCCGCGCCTGGCAGCGGGGAAACCCCCTTAGGGCGTTGATGATGGCGATGTTGTCCAAATGAATGATGGTACGCCGGTATACCTCGCCCTGACCTTCAGCCACCATGATTTTGTGCAGTTTGAACGGCGGGAATACGAACAGCCGGCCAGGTCTCATGGTATATTGCTGATTATTCACGACAACAATGCCATACCCTTCCTCGACGTAAAGAATTTCCAGGCATTGATGCCAATGATGATAGCGCACGGAATTGGCGTGCAGCCGGCTAAACGAGACCGCGCGCTCATGAAGCGACACCAATTCCAGGGATTCTACCGTATCGATTGCGTCCATAAGACAATAAAGTTAAATTTTTTTGCCATAAATTTAATTTTAAACCATTGTTTCATATTTTTTCAAATGTATTTCCCAATATCAAAAAATTATGTGATGTAGATAACATTATCATTGGTCAGAATATTTTTATCCTCAAGACCGAAAACACCGACGGGGTTGAACGACGGTATCATGATGTCGAGGGAATTAAACAATCTATGAATCACGTCCTCCCCCAGAATGACGCTAAGGGAAACACATGCTGAATGATGTCTGCAAAGAACCATTGAATCCGCTTCACTTACCCCTTGTCGATCGTTATACCTTTGGCCAAGACGTGCTTTCGGCCAGACAAGACGTTATCGATAAAATCCATTGTAATCTTTCAGCTTTCGGTGAATATTTCCCGGCGGAAACCTGCGTGAAAGGGATTTATCCTTTGACCGATAACGTGGAATGGACCACCAGCTTCTGGACCGGCCAGCTTTGGCTGGCGTGGGAAATCACCGGACAGGCGGAATATCGTCAGGCGGCGGAAAAACAGGTGCGTTCCTTCGGCGAGCGTATCGCGGCGCGTCGTGACACCGATACCCATGATTTGGGTTTTCTCTACACGCTGTCTTGCGTAAGCGCCTGGCGCCTGACCGGGAATCGCCAGGCCCGGGGATTCGCGTTGCTGGCGGCGGAGGCATTATTGGAACGTTATCATGCCAAAGCGCGGATTATCCAGGCATGGGGCGATTTACAGGATTGCCGCCAAGCCGGCAGAATGATTATCGACTGCAATTTAAACCTGCCCCTGCTGTATTGGGCCAGCCAGCAAACGGGCGATAGCCGTTTCGCCGACGCGGCGCGGGCGCATGTCGGCCAGGCGGCCCGATTTCTGGTCAGGCCCGATGCCTCCACCTGGCACACCTTTTATATGGATGTGGCAACCGGGGAACCGCGTTTCGGCGATACCCAGCAGGGCTATGCCGACGATTCCTGCTGGTCTCGCGGCCAGGCGTGGGGGATTTACGGTTTCCTGTTGAGTTATCTCTACACCGGCGATCGGCGTCTGGTGGCGTTATCCCAACGGCTGGCCAATTACTTTCTCAACCGGTTACCCGACGATCAGGTGTGCTATTGGGACCTGGCGCTCTCGGGCAACGGCGTGCTACGCGACAGTTCGGCGGCGGCCATTGCTGTTTGCGGCCTTCTGGAATTGGTGAAACATTTGCCGGTCACCGACCCTGATCGCGCCACGTACCAGGAACGGGCGTTACAGATGATGCAGTCGTTGATACGGTTTTACCGGGTACGGCCCGGCTCCCCGGAGCAGGGGCTACTGAAACACGCCGTCTATCACCTGGCCGGCGGCAAAGGCGTCGATGAATGCTGCTCCTGGGGAGATTATTTCTATGTCGAGGCTCTAACGCGCCTGACCCAAAGCTGGTCCCTCTACTGGTAGCCCTGACACGGCTAACGGAGGTAAACAGGGATAAGAAGGCCCGCATTTTGTTGGCGGACGGCGCCGGCCGCGCGCCAAGCCAAGCATATCTTTTGCCGGCATTGGCGGGAATCGTCGTTGTTTAGCCCCGGTTTCACCTGAGGGGCGCGTTTCCTGCTGCGCCGACGCAGCTATAACGGTATACTGCGTTGGTGTCCTCTTTACCCAAGCATGCGAATATGGCGAAAAGCGTAGAGCAGATTGCAACGGAGCTGGGTCTTTCCATCACCACCGTCAGGTTGGTGCTAAACGGCAAAGCCGATCAATACCGGATTAGCGCGCGCACACAGGAAAAGATCAACGATTATGTCGCCAAGCACGGCTACTCGCTGAACTACACCGCGCGCAGCCTGAAGTTAAATAAAACCGATACACTGGGATTAATCATTCCCCGATTGTCCAATTCGTTTTTTTCAAATCTGGCGGAAAAACTGGAGTTGCGCTGCCGCGAGGAAGGGTATCATCTGATCATTAGCAGCAGCTACAGCGATGAGGATCGGGAAAAAAAACTGGTTGATTCCATGCTGCAACGGAACATCGATGGTCTGTTCATGGCGCCTTCTTCCGTCGGGGCGCAAAAACACGCCGTTGCGCGCTCGAAACGTCCCGTGGTGATCCTTGACCGGGACTTCGGCCTGGAAGATTGTCCCCTGGTGGTGAGCGATAACCAGAACGGCAGCGCCGAATTGACCCGCGCCATGCTGTCCTGGCATTCGGAACCGATCGTGTTTCTCGCCGGCGACGTTCAGCAGCCCAGTATCCGGGAGCGTTTGCAGGGCTACCGGCACGTTATGGCGGCGCACGGCCTTGCGGTGCAGCCGCAATGGATCCTGGAAAGCCCGCATAACCGCCGCATGGACGGCGAACAGATGATGAACGATTATCTTGCCGGACATAACGCGCCGCCGCAGGCGTTCATCGCCTCCTCCCTGCCGGTGCTGGAGGGCGCGCTCAGTCAGTTGCGCTCGATTCGCGGCTACATCGCCCGCGATATCAATATCGGCACCTTTGACGAGCATCCCATGCTGAACTTCCTGTCCAATAACATCTGGTCGGTCAGACAGGATGAAACGGTTTGGGCGAATCAGGCGTTCGATACGCTGTTGCGCCTGCTACAGGGGGAGAAGGACGGCGCAAGGCGACATGTCATCCCCATGGCGCTGATCTGGCGGCAGCGTTCCGAACATTGAGCCGGCGACGGCGATGGGAAACCCGCCGGGATTCGCCCCTCGACGGCCGATAAAGCCCGGGGGCTTGGGTCATGGCCAGGCCCGGTCAGTCCTTGAACTTTTCCAGCAGATCGGCGCGGGTGATGAATTTATCGCGCCCGGCAATGTAATCCTGCACGCATTTCCTGGCATGCGCCCGCTCCCGGGCGGTTTTCTCTTCGTCGCGCCAGAGGGACGCGCCGAACGCCGAAAGCTGACTCTGCACCGTTTTCACATCGATTTCACGCGGCTGCACGCCCTGAACGGCGCACAATCCCGCCACCACGCCTGACGCCTGGCCGATACCCATGATCCCGCCCTGGGTCCGGTAGGATCCGTGCGCCTGGCTGGTGCCGGAAATACAGCGGCCGCTCAGCACCACGCCATCGATATTAGCCGGAACCAGGCAACGCAAGGGGATATCATAGGTGTCCTTCAAATCGGTCCAACTGCCGCCCTGCCCATCTTTCCGATAGCCTTCCGCGCCGGTGGGATTATGGATATCAATGGGGAAATAGCCGCGCGACACGACATCATCGAATTTGCGCCCCTCGGCGACGTCCTCGCCGGTCAGCGTATAAAGCCCGACAAT
Source organism: Martelella alba (assembly GCF_005217455.1). Taxonomy (GTDB): domain Bacteria; phylum Pseudomonadota; class Gammaproteobacteria; order Enterobacterales; family Enterobacteriaceae; genus Acerihabitans. The sequence continues at coordinate 27,762 of NZ_SZPQ01000030.1, read as the reverse complement.
GTGCCGCGATTCGCGCGAGCCGACTTCGTTGCTGGTATCGTTCACCCAGGCTTTTTCAAAGCCCGGCACATACTTGATCATAAATTCCGAGACGGATTCCAGCTGTCGGCGACCGTCCAGTTCAGCGATTGAGCGCTCTTCCGAATTGGACAGATCATAGCCATGCACGCGCGTAGCGTTGAAATGTATCGTGCCGGGGTGAACGCTGTTGAGCACGATGATGCTGTCGCGCCCGAATTTCAATTCGCCGGCGTCGACCGCTTTTTTCACCAGTTTCTTGAAACCCTGCGCCACGAAGTAATGCTGCTTGAGGCGCTCGTCATAAGGACGTAACGGCACGCAATCGGATTTGAATTCGAAGTCGTCGGGGTTCTCGTAGATATAGTTATAGACCTTTTCCACATCCACATCCGCCATCTCGAACATGGCGGAACCGGGTTGGGCCTTATGCGTGTCCTTATCGCCGTAGACATATTCGGCGCCGGCCTTGACGGCCACATCGCCATCGCCGGAACAATCGATAATGACTTTACAACCGAACGTATAGTCCTTGTCTTTGGCGGCGATAGTCAATCCGGTTACCTTATTGCCGTCTTTTTTGATTTCCCTGACGACGACATGAAAGAACATGTCGACTCCGGCTTCGATCATCATTTCCTGGGCGACATATTTATACTTTTCCCGGTCGTAAAAACCAAGCGAAGCGCCGCTGCCATACGGATCGAGGGTTTTCAGATGACCGGTGCTGCCGCCGGCGGCCACCAGGCGATCCATGAATTCCTGGGGGATGCCGTTAATCACCTGTTCATCGCCAAAGTGAAAAGGGGAAATGGGGCCAATGAGCGAATTCGTGGCGGTGCCCCCCAGAAAGCCCAGCCGCTCGACCAGTAAAGTGCCGGCGCCGGTTCTGGCGGAAGCCAGGGCGGCCATAACGCCGGCCGGGCCGCCGCCGACCACGATGACGTCATATTCAGGTTTGAATCTCTTCATTTGTCTACTCCTTAATAAAACTGCTTTTCTAGTTTTTTTGTGAGGGCGGAAATGTAGCGTACCTCTTGTTTATAGGTATCGGTCAGACCGTGTTCATCCTGCTGACGGCTGGCGGTGCCCATCGGCAATTTAATGACATCCGACAGATAATATTTGGCATTAACCGGATAATATTGCCGTTCAATCAGCGACATGATGGACAGTTCCGCCGCCAGTTCGTCCGCTTTGGCATCCTGGTAATGTTCACATAGCCAGACATACAGTCGGGGATGGAAATTGGCCATCACCCCGCTGTAACCCGCGGCCCCCATTCTGAGCGAGGCCAGTAGCGTGGTGGCGTTGGCGTTGTAAATCTTTATCTGGCTGTTTTTGGTTTGCTCTATCCGCCGCTGCAACATTTTGGCGTCACAGCACGTATCTTTGATAAAATAGAATTTCCCGGTGGATAGGCAGAAATCAATCACTTTTTCTGATAATAATCGTTTATAAGGGTAGGGGCATTCATATAGCCCGAGCGCGGTATGCGGATCGAGATTATCCAGCAATGCCCGGCAATGATTTATCCATTGTTCATCGCTTTCATTTTCTTTGGCCAATCTGTTGGTGATGAGGATTAGCGCCTCGGCGCCGGTTTGTTCCATGGTCCGCAATTCGTTTATCTGGTCGTCGATAGTATCGGATATATGGCCGGACGCGATAACCGGCACACGCCCCCGGCTGGCCGTTTTCACCGCTTCGGCGACCTTGGCGCATTCCGCCGGCGAAAGAAAAAACTGCTCGCTGGATTGACAAACCGCAAATAGCCCGGCCACGCCTTGGTCGATATACCATTCCACCAATCGCGCCAATCCCGCGTAATCGACCTCGCCACTGTGTTTAAAAGGGGTCAGCATCACCGGCCATACCCCGTCCGGGAACCACTTACTCATACCCTGCTCCTGTCTGTAGCCATTACCATGATGGATGTGAAACGCCGCGACGCAAAATAAAGGCGCCGGGATACCCGACCGAACGTCGGCCGCGCCGCGGCCATCGCGCCAATACCGCGATCCGCTTTATCCCTAAAGTAAGATGATTCGACGCCGAGGCGCCGCGGATTTTATTCAGTCGCCCCCGGACGTGATTAACAGCCCGCCGGCGCTGCCCGCCACCTTGACGTCGATACCCTGGGTCAAAGCCTGCGCGACGAAAGCCGTCAACACTTCGGGGAGCAGCGCCTCATCGACATAGGCCAGCGTCAGGTGATTGCTTTGATGGCCCGCCATCAAATCGTCCCGCTCGACACCGTCCAATACCGCGTTGAGCAACGGCCACTCATAATTGGTCGCCCGGCGTCTGCGCTCGAATTCGTCAGCCGGTAGCTCTACGCCGTGTCCGGTGCCGATGTGCATGACCACGCCGACGCCCTGGTAATGGGCGCGCGCCCAGATAAACCGCCCGGCTTTTCCCTGGCCGCAAATGGTCGAACCGCCATTGGGGAAAAACATCTTCGGCTGACGATAGCCGGTCGCGCCGGCGATACCGCCTTTAAGATGGGCGAAGGGCACGGCGCCGGAAATCTCCAAATCCCAATAGAACACGCCGTTGTATTCGCTGCCCCAGCGGATATCATGCAGCGTCGTTTCCGCCGGCAGGCCCAGCGCGTCCAGCAAACGCCAGAGCATGGCCTGCGGAATGGCCGACCCCATGTCCACTTCGTTGATACAGGGAATCGCTTTGCCCGGGCAGATGATCTCGCCGTTTTCGTCCGGAATGGGGAAGCGTTCGGCATTACCGATCGCCCCTTCGGCGAAATCGGAAGCGGCGCAGCAATCCTTGAGACCCTGCTGGTACTGTACCCCGACGGCCGTCAATCCAAACCGTTTGACGAAGCGCGCCATGGCTATCATCATGGCGCACTGCTCCAGCACCTGCTGACGAGTCAGATCCTCTTCATGCCGGTGGCCGTAATTGAAGGTCATGCCGCGCGCTTCGTACCAGCGCAGACAGGCTTCGCGCATATCGTCGGGCACCTTCGCCATCTCCACCAGCAGTGCGGACTGCGACAGGGATTCCAGCGGCAAGCCGATATTCACCATCGCCTGCTGTGGGAACACGCCATTGAGCATCCCCATGCACAGGGTATCGAACAGGCCAATGATGGCCTTGTGGCGCAGGATATATTCGCCCGTTTGCCGGCCTATCTGCCCGGCGGCGCTGGCCATCAGGGCATGGGTGGCGGGGATATCCCGCAAATATTGGGTGGAATGATGCAAAGCGCCATCGCGCAGCCAGGTGGACAAGCCTTGCTCGAAAAAGGCGTCGTCGAAATTCTCGGACCAGAGCCGGGAGAAAGGTTTTCCCAGGCTGGTCAACGTTCCCGCCATGCACAGCATGCCCACCAATCCCGGAAAGGTACCGTCGAAATTCGCCAGCAGCAGTATCGGCCCCCGATGATGCGCCAACGACGGCGCAATATGGTGGGAGTATTGCCAGGCCGTAAGGAGAACGATCAACGGCGCGTCGGGATCAATGGCGGCGAAAAGCGCGCTGCCTTCTTTTTGCGAACTGATAAAACCATGACCGCGGGCGCTATCCACCGGATGCGCTCGCTTCATGCGCCAACCCAATTTCTCCAGCGCGACTTGCAACTTTTGCTCAAAACGTTGTTGCACCGGCCAGCAAGTCTTATTCGCGGGTTCGCGCAAATCGGCATTGGTCACCATTAATACTTCATGTTCGCCGGCACAAACCGATGTCTCCCCGGCCGTCAGATTCAGCGTTAGCATACCTTCTCCTTATTGTACTCACAGACGCGCCGTGGCATGCGGCGGCGCCTTACGGGTAGTCGTACTTGCGCGGATAAATTTGGCAACCGCCGTCGTAGCAGGCATGCCGGGCGGTATCGGCACCAAAGGTAAGGTGGGTCGCCGGCGGCCGGGTTCGCTGACGAGATACGTTACCCGGCCGCCGGAGGTTGAGATGGCGCCGCCCGGACCGCCGGTTAATTCACTCTCAGTGTCCAAACCCTGGCGTCAACAGGGCCAAAATTACATGCTACCTTGAGTTAGCAAGTATATTTATGCCAATTAAAAACTCAAAAGCTTTGTCTCATTTGTGTGACCTTGATCTTGCTTATTTGTTAACCGTTTGATTTATTTGATAGGAGCTAACTCGAGTTAGTTTGTTATAAAAAGGTTTAATGCTTATCATGAGGGGGGGGTCATCGCCGCGCGGCCCCGCCGCCAGAGACGCGACCCGAGGGATTGGGTGGTATACTGCGCGGTACGGCATTGCCTGTGGGATGAAAAAGATGGCCTCCAAAAAACAGGATATTGTGGTCTCCTCCGCTCGTCTGTTCAATCGGGAAGGCTATTGCGCGCCAGGCATTGATCGCATAGTGGAAGCCGCCGGCGTGTCGAAAATGACCTTTTATCGCCATTTCCCCGACAAAGACGCGTTGATTGTGAATTTGCTTGAGGAAAAACTGGCGTTTTTTCTCTCCGGGCTGAATCAGGAAGCCGCGAAATACACCACGGTAAAAGAACGGCTTTTTTGCCTGTTTCAATTTTATCATCGCTGGTTCAATGATCCGGATTTCAACGGCTGTATGTTTACCCGCGCCGTCGCGGAGCTCGGCCGCAACAACGAACGGGTCATTGAGATCAATTCCCGGCTCAAGGGGGGGATCATCGCGCTTTTTCGCGATATTCTGGCGACATGCCTGAAGCCGGAACCGGCCGAGCGCGTGGCGTTTATCGCCATGATGCTCATTGACGGCGCCATCGCGGCGGCGCAGAGCCGGGGGATGGAAACGCGGGAAAACCCTCCCGCGCTGGCCGCCTGGATGGCGCTGAAGGTCATTATTTATTCAGAGGGCGGACGGCTTTAACGCGATTGGCGGCACGCTCTTGGGAACATAACCCAATACCCGCGACAATCAGAATCGCGCTGACAATGTGAAAATATTCCAGCCGCGTGCCGAGAAAAAGCAAGCTGAAAACCCCGCCCGACAACGGAATGAAATGGGTATAGATTTCGCCGCGGGTGGCGCCGATTTCCGCGATACCGCGATTCCAGAAAACATAGGAAAGCCAGGAGGGGAAGATGACCAGGTAGGCCAGACCGCTAAGAAAGCCCCAATGATGGTAGGAGGCGAAGTCGATACCCGATTGCGTCAGGCAATAAAGCCCCAGCAGCGGCAACAGGATAATCGCGCCAAGACAGGAGCTGACCGCCACAAAGGCATTACCGGGAATGGCCTTGTTTTTCTTGCGCAGAAACGAGCAGTAAAACGCCCAGCTCAATGCCGATGCCATGGTCCATAAGTCCCCTTGATTCAGGTGCCGGAACGCGGCGAAGTCGGTAACACGGCCTTTAAGAACCAGGAAAAATACACCCGCCGTACTCAATAACACGCCGGCCCAGTTATTACGGCTAATCCGGTCATTGAAGATCAGCTTATTGATAAGCAGCACCATGCAGGGGGTGGCCGACATGTACATGGCCGCATTCAGCGAAGTGGTATACTGCAATCCCACATAGAGGGTCAGCGGAAACAATACCTGGCCGAAGACGGACAGAAACACGATAACGGGCCAGGATTGCCGCAACAAGCGCCAATGCGCGGCGACTTGCCTGTGATACAACGCCATTAACAACAGGGCCGTCAGCGCCCAGCGGGCTTCGGTCATTGCAACCGGATCCGCGCCGACTACCAGCACGCGGCCCACAACGTAGTTTCCCCCCCAAAACAGGGCGGCAAGGGTAAGCAGCAAGTAAGGCATGACAGGCTGTCCGCTAAGGAACCATGCCATCACTATACTTACTGGTATCGTTTATTTCCTGCGTCCGATCAATTCAGAATTGATAAACTGATACACATGTGAATAATCAATAAGTTAATTTTATAAAATATTTTATATTTTAAAAAAATGAGATACCAGACAGTATCGTTTCAAGCGTGGCGCCATGGCCGATACGCGCAACCGGACAGCCGGCACGGCCTCCGCCCGGGCAGGTCGGGCGGATCCGTCCGGGACTACCGGGACTGTTCCAGCGGTTTGCTGACGAACAAGCCATAACTCAGCGCGCCCAGCATAAGCAAGCAGGCGCCCAGCAAGAACACGTTAGTGAATTTTCCGGTGGCATCAAGAATGATGCCCGTGACAATCGGCGCCATGGCCGCCCCCAGAAAACCGCCGAAGTTCTGTATCGCCCCCAGGGAAGCCACCTGGTCCTTGGGCGCAATATCGGTGGCCAGCGTCCACAGCGCGCCCTGTGGCATCTGCGAGCAAAAATACCCCATCGCCAGAAGTGCGATGGCCAGCGGGGTACTATTCACGAAAGGGATCGGCGCCACAAAACAGGCCGCCAGCGCCGCACCCAGGACCACCGGTACTTTCCGGGCGGTAATCGCCCTGGTCCCGCGCCGCACCAGGCGATCGGACAACATTCCCCCCACCAATACGCCGAGAATACCGGCCAGGAAAGGGATAGAGGCTATCCAGCCAGTGGCCTTCAGACTAAAACCGAGGGATTTTTCCAGGTAACCCGGTAACCAGGTCAAATAGACCCAGATGGTAAACATGATGGAGAAATTGCCAATAATCATGAACCATGTGGTTTTGTGGTGGAACAAGCTACCCCAGTCGGTTTTCACCTGGCGTTCAGCCGCCGTGCTCACCGAGCGATGGCCGGCGTGAATCAGGGCATCTTCCCGAGCGTCGGGATCGCGGTAGAATTTCCACCAGGCGAGTATCAGCGGCAGCCCCAACAATCCAATACCGATAAACATGCCGCGCCAGCCGAAAGACAGCAGTAATACCGTCAGTATTGGCGGCGCAATGGCGTTGGCGATTTGGGAGCCGGTATTGATAATGGCGGTGGGTAATCCACGCTCATTTTCGCCGAACCAGCGGTGGGTTATCTTGATGCCCGAGGTAAAGAAGGGGGATTCCGCCACGCCCAGCAGCATACGCAAGCCATAGAAAAAGCTGTACCCGTTCACAAACGCGGTCGCCACCGTACACGCCGACCATAGACACAGTGCCCAGGAGAACATGCGTTTTGGCCCGAACTTATCCACCAGCCAACCTGCCGGTAGATTGGACAACGCATAGGGCCAAAGGAAAGCGGAAAGCAGCAACCCCATCTCGGTCTGGGAGAAACCGAATTCGCCGGCTATGGTGGTATTGGCGATACTTAAGTTTGCGCGGTCCATGTAATTGACGATGGCGGCCAACAATAAGATCAGCACCACGCCCCAACGCAATCGTCCAACAGCGCCGGCGACGGGGGGGGCGATAGCCTCCTGCATGGGAGGCGGCGAGGCGCACGCCGTCGGGGTTGTCGCGCGCGCCGGATCGAGGGTAGAGGTAAGATCTTTCATATTATAATCCTTTTGCGTCGCCGATCTTTTGCCGCCAGTGTTCACTGCCTTGACGGATCTGATGAAGGATCACCGTCAGACCCCAGAATTTTTCCAGTACATCGTCTTTATTGACCCGGCAATATTCGCTGGTAAAAGTGCCGAGTCGCTGATGGTAGATTTTGGCGTTTTTCGGATAGCCCAGCGTTTCGCTGACCGCCGCCAGGGAAAGAAACACCGCCAATTCGTCCGCCAGCGTTTTATGGGATAACCCCTGGTGGTACAGCCAGACATACAAATCCGGGTGGAAATTGGTGAATACGCCGCTAAAGCCGCGCGAACCCGCTTGCATGGCCGGCCAGGCGATGGCGGCGTTAGCGTTGATGACATGAAGCGGCGTGCCTTGCGCCAGTTGTACGCGGCGAGTGACGGTGGCGAGATCGCAACTGACGTCTTTTAGCACGATGAAGCGGCCGCTGTGCGCGCAAAACTGAAACTCTTCATCACTGAGCAATCGGCGATAAGGCGCCGGACACTCATACAGACCCAGCGGCAAATCGGCGGGAAGACATGCCAGCAAGGTGTTTAGCCGGGTCATGAACACATCCGTGCCCTGATTTTGCGGGTCCAGATGGTTGGTCACCAGTACCAGCGCGTCGATGCCGGTGTCGGCCATAGCGATCAATTCTTCCCGTTGACTGTCCATATCGTCGCTGATATGGCCGGAAGCGATGACCGGCACGGCACCGTGGGTTTTTTCCACCACGAAACGCGCGATGTCCACCCGTTCCGCCAAGCTTAAAAACTGCATTTCGCTGGATTGGCAGACCGCGAACAACCCATCCACGCCCTGTTCCAAATACCAGTGGATCAGTTTTTCCAGCCCGGGGTAATCCACCGCGCCGTCAGCGGTGAAGGGGGTAAGCATAACCGGTACGATACCTTCAATCTCTTTCATCTATTTTTCCTCACCAGACAGGGCCCATTTGACCCCCTGAATCTATCCGAACGCAGTTTAACGTTGCCCCATCCGCGCCATGACTTGCTGGCGGGTGGGCATATTGGAAGCGCCTTCACGCTCCACCGCCAGCGAAGCAAAAGCTGAGGCGAAAGTGGCGGCCTGAGCCAATGTCTGCCCGTCGGCGACGGCTGATGCTAAAGCGCCATTGAACGCATCCCCCGCCCCGGTGGTGTCCACGCTGAACGCCGGAAACGGGGCAATATGTTGAAATTGATGGTTGTCGTAGAGCAGCGCGCCACGGGAACCCATGGTGATGATCACCCGTTTCGCCCCCTTGCCGACAATAATTTGGGCCGCTTCACGGGCGGTATCCAAATCCGTCACCTCGACGCCGGATAGCAGGGAGGCTTCGGTTTCGTTGGGGGTAATCACATCGATATGCGAAAGCCAGTCCAGCACATGCGGCGCATAAGGCGCCGGATTCATGATGACTCGCACGCCCAGGCTTTCCGCGAGCCGTATGGCGCTCAAGGTGGCATCGGGATTATTTTCCAACTGCAGCAGCAGGACATCGGCGCTGGCCAGTTCCGGCGCCATTTCAGCGATCTCGGCGTCCGTCAAGGTCTTGTTGGCGCCGGAATATATGGCGATCATGTTTTCGCCGTCTTTCTCGGAAACATAAATGATGGCGTTACCCGTGGGTTCTTGTTCCGTTTGGTAGAGGCGGAAAGAATGGATATCCGAGGCGGATAAATGATCGAAGGCGAATTGGCTGAACTGATCGGTACCCACTTTGGAAACGAAATGCACCCGGGCGCCCGCCAGGCTGGCGGCCGTGGCCTGATTGGCGCCCTTGCCTCCTGGCCCTAAAGAACTTCCCCGCGCCAGTAGGGATTCCCCCCCTTTGGGGAAACGTTCAACGCGAGCCACGATATCCACGTTAAACGAACCTAAAATACACACCTTTCCTCTCATTTTTCCTCTGCCTTTGCCTGCCGGCTTGCGCCGGTTCATCTGTTTATTTAATTTTTTCAGCAGTACTTCGAAATTACCGCCCGACTCCGATATCAGCATGGACCGCAATTTGCGGCGCAAAACGACGGCGCCGCCGTGGCAACGCGTGATAAGCCCCTGCTGTGCAAGAATGTTCAAATCGCTTCGAATAGTCTCCTTGGTAACGCCGTATTCTCTGGCAAGCCAGGATACGGAAGCCCGCTCATGCGCATCAATATAGGCGTAGATTTCGTTACGTCGCTCTTCGGGAAACATAATGACCTCGTCTTTATTCACAAACAGACTAGAAAAGTACCTACTATGGGAAAGTGATCATGCTCAAATCTCGCCGGGCAAAACGGAAGCAAACAAAAATATCCAATAATTCGTTCGCGGGCGCGCTGTTTGGACATCGCACGCGGCAATAAATTACCTTGCGACGACGGGCAGGCGTTCTGGAAGGCGTAAACACGCTGTAAGCAAAGTCTAGGACAAAGCGCGGCAACGGTGGGTATGACGGAGGTTATCACCGACCCACATAGGCCTATCAACAACATAAGAGTCGGAGCCGACCAAACCTCGGCGCCCTTCGCCGCGCTACGGCCGGTTTTTTTCGTTACCGGCTATCGTCGGTTTTGTGATCGATATTGTAGTATTTAATATGTAAATTGCACTACAATCTTGACAAGCCTGATGAGTGAATGCGAATTTTTGTACGGCAATCAGCGACGTTCGCCGGCGGGATGGTTAAAGTAAACGGATGTACCGCAACCGTTGCAGTTCACCGGAGTTGATGATGAAAACGCATGAGCTAAGCAAAACAGATCGCATCATTCACGCTATCGGCCGGCAGATTGTCGGAGGGAAATATGCGCCCAGCGCCCCTCTGCCGGCGGAAGCCGATTTGTGCGAGGAGTTTCAGACCTCGCGCAATATTATTCGCGAAGTTTTTCGCACGCTGACGGCCAAACGTCTGGTGGAGGTAAAACGTTACCGGGGGGCATTTGTGGCGGCGCGTAGTCAATGGAATTATCTGGATACCGATGTTTTACAGTGGATTTTATCCAGCGGTTACGACCCCCGGTTAATCGCCGCCATGAGCGAAGTCCGTAATCTGGTCGAACCCACCATCGCCCGGTGGGCGGCGGAACGCGCCAGCTCCAGCGAGCTGGCGGTAATAGAAACCGCGCTCAACGATATGATAGCCAACCATCAAGATCGCGATGCGTTCAACGAGGCGGACATCCGTTTTCATGAAGCGGTGTTGAACTCGGTGCATAACCCGGTGTTGCAACAGCTCGGCGTTGCCATCAGTTCCCTGCAACGGGCGGTTTTCGAACGGACCTATATGCCGGACAGGAATAATATGCCGCTGACATTACGCGAGCACAGTGATCTGTACGACGCCATCCGCCACCAGGATGGCGATGCGGCGGAACAGGCGGCGCTGGTTATGATCGCAAGCGCGTCCAAGCGCTTGAAGGGCCTGACATGAACGACAGCGCTATGGCCATCGCGGCCAGCCGCGCGACAACCTGGACATCCCGGCGCTCGCCGTGTGAAAACAGCGTACCTTATGTGAAAGAGAAAAAGATGATGCCTTATACATTGCGCGACAAATCAGCGATACAGCATGAGTTACGGGAAACCCGGGTGCCTGACGGCGCCCTGGCAATCTGGAGCTTGGGACAAGCCGGATTCGTTTTGAAAAACAGCGCCAATGACATAGTGGTCATCGACCCCTATTTGACCCATTCAATCGAGGTAAATAAACCCGGCACGGAATTCGTCAGGGCGTTCGGACCGGTAGTCGACCCGGAGGATATTCTCTGCGCCGATGCCATTATCGTCACGCATTATCACGACGACCATATGGATTTATCCACATTGGAACGCGTCGCGGTCGCCAGGGGGGATATCCCGTTTTATCTTCCTTCGTTTGATGCCGATAGAGTCAAGGCGGATAATGCCCTTATCAAGGGGAATGTGCGCGCCGCCGTGACCGGCGAGGCATTTAGCATCGGCCATTTTACTGTCCGTCCCATTCCCTCGGCGCACAGTACTTACGACAAAAACGTCCTGGGCCATGATCGTTTTCTGGGATATGTCGTTACCGTTGACGGACTTTCTTTCTACCATAGCGGCGATACGCTGGTCACGCCGGAACTGGAGGCGGAATTAACGGCATTGGCGCCGGATATCGTTGCGTTACCCATTAACGGCGGCGACTACGCCAGAATCAAAAGGGGTATTGTGCCGAATATGAGTTTCAGGGATGCGGCCGATCTTGCCAATCATGTCCAGGCGGATCTTTTGTTGCCCTTTCACTTTGATATGTTTACCTGTAATACGGATAACCCAGGTTATTTCGTGGATTATATGTTGTCGTCCTATCCTGGCAATAAATTTCACTTGATGGTTCCGGGAGAACGTTTCCTCTACTTTAAATAAAGTCCGCCAGGTGGCCGGGGTGAATGAACGCAGCCAGCAACGCTGGCTGCACGAGGTATTTAAAGCGGGTGAAATCATGAAGTTATCACGGCCATTATCGCCGGGGCGCCTATCCACGATTGCGCTGATTCGACGTGAATTGTGTCTTATGATCGTCGCCGGCCTGATGATTAGTCTACTTATTGCCTGGGCGACGGTGGGGCTATTCGATGCCGTTTTTCTGCTGCGTTTCTGTTATGCGAGCATGGGTATTGTCTCATTAAATATTATTGCATACCTCGTCAAGGTCGCCCGGCATTCCATATCGTAAATAATTCGAGTCGCATCGTACGATCCATGCGCGAACGCCGCCAACAAACAGGCAACGTGAATTATGGCGGGTATCAATAATAAAATCAGGGGGTTTTTATGATTGGTTTCAAGGTACCAAAGGGGGCTCGCGCGAGCTGGATTATGCTTTTCCTGACATGGGTATTATGGGTAATGAATGCCAATGACCGGGAAATTATGTTTCGTGTCCAACCCTCCATAATCAATGAATTTCATTTAAGCGGCGTACAATGGGGTTATCTGGTCAGTTTGTTTTTTCTAGCCTACGCATTGGTGGCGTTGCCCGCGGGTATTATCGCCGATAAAATCGGTCGCGGTTGGAAAAGAAAGAAAAGCCAGGTGTGGTATATGGTGGTATTCACCACATTTTCCATTTTGGTGGGGATTAAAGCCACCTGTCTGCAATTGTGGCAATTCGTCCTGTGGCGCGTGCTGGGAATGGGCGCCGCCGGCGGCGCCGAAGTGACCAATATCGCCCAATGTTCCGAATATTGGCCCAGGGAACATCGGGGATTCGCGCTTGGTCTGCATCACACGGGTTATCCTGTCGGGGCGCTGCTCGGCGGATTGGCCGCCAGCGGAATATTGGCGGCCTTCGGTAGCGATAACTGGCGTTTGGTATTTTTGTTCACGCCTATCATCGGCTATATCCTCGCGTTGGCGCTGTGGATGTTCGCCACCCCCAAAAGCTACCGCGAGGTGAATGATTACGCCCATGCCCACGGTCTGACGGCGCCCTCCGACGAACCGGAGGCGATACTGACCTTTAGGGAGCAACTGGCCGAAACCAAAAATGTGCTGGCCAACCGCCATATCCTGTTGACGGTGATTGGCGCGGGCCTGATCAACTTTTCCCAAACCGTCGGCCTGTGGTTCCTGGCGCCCTATGTGGTATTCACCATGCACCAGCAGGATACCTTCGGCGCGATCATTGGCGTGGTGCCCTATATCACAGGGTGGTTCGGCCAATTGTTTTTTGGCTATATTTCCGATCATATCGGCCGGCGCAAGACATTGATATTTTTATCCGCCTGGTATGCCATCTGCGTTTTTTCCCTGAGTTACATTTCCGGCATCGGCATGCTATGGGTCATTTTGCTCATGTGGGGGCTGGGGTTGAACGCGGTTTTCCCGGTCTATTACGCCATGATGGCCGATCATGCGCCGAAAGCCTCCGGTTCCGCCATGGGTCTGTTGCTGATGCTGACGTTTCTGGGGACACTGCCCGCCTCTCCGCTGGCCGGGTGGCTTATCGATCATTTCGGCGGCTGGGACAACGCCCAGGGCTATCTGGCCGGTTTTGTCGTCGGTTCCGTCGCGGCTTTGCTGGCGGCGATCCTGCAATTCTTCACGCGGGACAACGCCGCCGCGATACCGCGCTGAAACCTTTCGCGTCGTTTGCCGCGGGGACCGGGCGGGACATTGCCGGACCACCCTATTCCCGCCGCGTTTACGGCTGTTTGCCAGACCGGCCGCGCGTGGCGCCACGGTCCGATGACAAGCCTCGGCCCGGGGGATGTCAGGTGTTGGCGGTGAGGAAGTCGCCGACGGTTTTCATGCACAGCGCGCGTTCCTCCACATGGGGCATATGGCTGGAGTTTTCGAAGATAACCCACTGCGCGCCGGCGATCTGGTCGGCAAAAGGCTGAACGACCTCCGGCGTGGCTTCATCGTAGCGTCCGGAAATCAGCAAGGTCGGCACGCGGATGGCGGAAAGCCGGTCGATAATGGTCCAGTCTTTCATACTGCCTATCACATGAAATTCCGTGGGACCGTTCATGGCGTGATACACCGTCGGGTCGGCATCCATGGCGTCAAAGGTTCGCCGCACTTCCTCCGGCCAGGGATCCAGGCGGCAAACGTGGCGCTGATAGAACACCTGGCTCGCCGCTTTATAAGCCGCGCTATCCAGGGTGCCTGCCGCCTCGTGCGCCGACAAGACGGCCTGAACATCGGCGGGAAGCGCCGCGCGCAATTCGGCGGCGGCGCGCAACCAGAGAGCCATGGACGCCGGCGAGTTGGCGATAACCAACGCGCTAAGCCCCTCCGGCCGGCCGACCGCGTGTTCCGCCGCCAGCATTCCTCCCCAGGACTGACCCAACAGCGCGTAATCCTCCGCGATATCCAGATAGCGCAAGAGATTGTCCAGCTCCGCCAGAAACAAGGCGGGCCGCCAGAAATCCGGGTTTTGTTGCGGCAGATGGGTGGAACGGCCGTTACCCAATTGGTCATAGTGAATAACGGCGCGTCCGGTATGGGCGATGTCCCGGAATGCATCGACATAATCGTGGGTGCAACCCGGTCCGCCATGGGCGACCACCAGCGGTGTGAGGCCATTACGCAAATCGCCGCATATCCGAAACCAGGTCCGGTAATCCCGGAAGGGAGCAAAACCTTCGCTAATCGTATACATGAGTGGCTGATACCCTGTCGCTTGAATTCGCCATCAGGGTAAAACGCCGTCAGCGGCGGTGAACACTAGCAAAAATGCTAGTTCTTAACTGTCCAGCAAGCGGTAATGCAACGCGCGGACCACTGCCTGTACCCGATTGCTCGCGCCGAGTTTCTTGGCGGCGGTATTGAGATGCAGGGTGACGGTCGCCACTGAACGGTGCATCTTACGGGCGATCTGTTTGGCGGTCAGCCCCTCGGCGGCCCAGGCCAGACACTCCCGTTCCCGTTGGCTGAGTTTGACATACCGGCAGACCCGCATGGCGTCGTCAAATAAGGGAAACGCGGATTCCTGGAAACGATGGGCAAGAAACGTGAGCTGCGCCAGGGTGTCGGTGATATCCCGCTCCCGCCGTTGGCCGGCGAGAATGCCGGTCAGGGTCACAAAGCCGCCGCGGGGCAAATGGAGAGGCACCGTGGCGCCGCAAGGCATATCGTGATCCCGCATATAATGGGTCACCGGCTGATGCTCATCGGCCAATTTGCCGCGCAGTACGCTCAGGTCGGGATGTTGATAGGACCAGACAAAGGGCGCGCAATTTTCCAGCGCGCAATGCTGTACCGGATCCACCTGGTAATACCCCCGCTCGCACCAAAGCTGCCGCATATCATCCGGCACATTGTGCATTTTGAGCAATGACGGCGTGATAAGTTCTCCCTCCAGAGAACGGGGAACCGGCGTATAGTCATAAATGACCGCGTCGAATCCCAGCGCGCGCGTCTGATGAAACAATCCGGCGAAGGCATCGTCCAACCTGTTCGCGGGCGATGCGCCGGGGTGTTCGATCTCCAACCGCATATCATCCCCTCCACGTTAAACGCCGTTCGGCGGGGCAAGGCTTGCGCTCTCCCGCCCATGGCTATCGCCAAAACAAGCAATTACGATGCCATTCTTGATTTGACCCGCCCCGTTGCGGACCAGATGAACGTTGTCTGACGGTAAAACTAGTATTTTTACTAACTACCCAGCCATTCGCTAAGCCGTTAGCGTAAAGGAAACACCGGCGGCCGACGGCGTCGGTGGACGAGGAAAAACGTATGTGCAATGCGATACAGCTTGATCGATGGCATAACATCACGCTTGGGGACCATCGCGCCCGCGTGGGAGCAATCCGCTCCCCGCAGGTGGGGGTCCCGCCGGTGCCCGTGCCGCATTTGGTGCAAGACTTGCCCCACGCCTGCGCCATAAAGATGAAACCGGCTTTGGCGGACGCGCTCATTTCACGGTCTTGGCATGTCAATCTCGGCGAACGCCGGGTTTATGCCCAGAGGCCAATCCGCCATCCGAGGCCGTTCGATTTTCCCGCGTTTCCGCGCGCTGCGGGAGGCGTGTGATGCACCGTTACCGTTTTCTGCTGTATCGCCCGTTACAGTTATTACCGGTGTTGTTCGGCATCAGCGTCATGACGTTCGCCATGGTGCGCGCCATTCCCGGCGATCCGGCGCGCATCCTGCTGGGCGTGCGCAGCACCCCGGCGGCGCTGGCCCGTATCCGCGCGCAATTTGGGCTGGATGAACCGCTGTGGATGCAATACCTGTTTTTTTTACGCAACCTGCTGCGGGGGGAACTGGGCAAATCCATTGTCTACCGCGTGGATACGCTAAAACTGATCGGGTCTCGCGTTGAGCCGACGCTTTGGCTGGTGGCGGGCAGTGTGGCGCTCACCCTCATCCTGACAGTGCCGCTGGCCTCATTGGCCGCACGCCGTCGCGGGCGCGCCGCCGATTTGATCATCCGGATATTCACCACCGCCGGATTGGGTTTCCCGGCATTCTGGCTGGGGATCATGATGATCATTTTATTTAGCGTGAAGCTGGGCTGGTTCCCGGTATCCGGTTACGGCGATGATTTTGCCGAACAATTACGGCATATGGCGTTGCCTTGTCTGACAGTGGCCCTCGCCCTTTCCGCCGTTCTCATACGTAATCTGCGGGCCAGCCTGCTAATTGAGATGAGCGGCGATTATGTCGTGGCCGCCAGGGCGCGCGGGCAACGGGAAAATCGGATTTTCTGGCGCCATGTGTTGCCAAACTCGCTGGTGCCGACCCTTAATTTACTGGCTGTCAATATTGGTTGGCTGATTGGCGGCACCGTGGTCATCGAAAGCGTTTTCGCTATTCCCGGTCTGGGGCAGTTGCTGGTAAAAGCCATTTTCAGTCGCGATTACATGGTGGTCCAGGGCGTGGTGCTGATGTTCGCTCTCGCCACGGTGACGGTCAATCTGGCGGCCGATGTGCTGACGGTGGCGCTGGATCCGAGGGTGAAATTATGAGCGCGACGGCATTGATGGCCGCCCTGCATCGCCGCTGCCTGCCACGGCGCAATGCATTGAATCTAGGCATTACCATTATCGGTGTATGGCTTGTCATCGCCTGTTTTACCCCGTGGATCGCGCCATTCGATCCGGTGGCGCAGGATGCCGCGGCCAGCTTACTGCCGCCGGGAGGCGCGCATTGGTTCGGCACCGATAATTTCGGCCGCGATATTTTTTCCAGGGTGCTGTGGGCGGCCAGGGTGGACTTGCAGATCTGCTTTTTAGGGGTGATTTTCCCGTTTACGCTCGGTACCACGCTGGGCGCGTTATCCGGATATCTGGGCGGCGTGGCGGATGCGGCGGTGATGCGGGTGATCGATATCGTGCTGGCGTTTCCCTTTCTGGTGCTCATGTTGGCGATTATCGCCGTGCTGGGACCGGGGTTAGGCAGTTTTTATATCGCGATGGCCATGGTGGGTTGGGTATCTTATGCAAGACTGGTGCGCGCCCAGGTTCTTACCCTGAAACAGCGGGATTTCGTCCTGGCCGCCCGCAGTCTGGGGTATGGGCATACCCGTATTTTATTTCGTCATTTACTGCCGAACGCCCTGGCGGGCGCCATCGTGTTTTCCATGTCCGATTGCGTTCTGGTGCTACTCAATGGCGCCGCCGTGAGCTATCTGGGCCTGGGCGTTCAACCGCCCACCGCCGAGTGGGGCGTTATGGTGGCGGAGGGGCAGAGCTTTATCACCACCGCCTGGTGGATAACCACTTTCCCGGGCGCGGCCATTGTGCTTCTGGCCTTGGGTTTCAGCCTGCTGGCCGACGGCCTGGGCGATAAGCTGGGAGAACGCGTATGACCTTATTGGCCGTGTCTCATCTCTCGATTGCCAGCGGACAGGATATCGCCCTGGTGGATGATGTTTCATTTCATCTCCATGCCGGAGAAATGCTTGGCCTGGTGGGCGAAAGCGGCTCAGGCAAAACCGTGACTTGCCGGGCGTTGATGCGCTTGCTGCCCGGGTCGCGGTTAAGCATTACCGGCGGCCAGGCGCTACTGGCCGGACGCGATATCCTCGCGCTTAGCGAAGCACACATGTCCGCCGTTCGCGGGCGGGAAATCGGCATGATTTTTCAAAACCCCGCCAGCCATTTGAATCCGGTCATGACCATTGGCGAGCATATTGCCGAAAGCCGCCGGCGGCACTTCGGCGCGAGTCGCCGCCAGGCGCGGGAAGACGCGGCATTGCTGCGCCAGGTCGGCATCCCGGACCCGCAAAACCGCATCAAGAACTACCCCCATGAATTCTCCGGCGGGATGCGCCAACGCGCCATGATAGCCGTGGCATTGGCGCCGGAACCGGCAGTGCTTATCGCCGATGAACCCACCACCGCGCTGGATGTCACCGTGCAAATGCAGATCTTGCGTTTACTGAGCGACTTGCGGGAACAACTGGGATTGGCGGTCATTATGATCACTCACGATCTTGGCGTCGTGGCGCAAACCTGCGATCGCATCGCCGTGATGTATGGCGGCCGTCTGTGCGAGACGGGCGGCAAGCGTGAAGTTTTATCCTCGCCGTTGCATCCCTACACCCGCGGACTCATTGATTGCCAGCCGGCGAGCGGGGGCGCGGGGGGACGGCTGACGACCATTACCGGCCAGCCGCCCGTGGCGGAACAGTTTCCCCCGGGTTGCCGTTTCCACCCCCGTTGCCATTATGCCGATGACCTTTGTCGCCGGTTGCAGCCGCCCCGGCACTATAGGCAAAACAGCCTGACGCACAGGGTGGCATGCCATCACGCGCTTGCGCCGCTGGCGCACCGGGAGGAATGATGGGGATAGCCACACGACAACCCCTGCTGGAAGCCGATGAAGTCTCGGTCGTCTTTCCGATGGGCGGCGGTTTCGGGCGCCGCCGCCGCGCCGTACATGCGGTCAACCAGGTATCGCTGGCGATCCACGCCGGCGAAACCCTTGGTCTGGTAGGTGAATCGGGCAGCGGTAAAAGCACGCTTGGACGGGCGCTGCTGCAGCTCGAACGGATCACGCAAGGCGAAGTGCGATTCGAGGGGCGCCGCATCACCCATGGATTGAAAAGCGATGTCGCGCGCCTGCGCCGCCATACCGCCATGATATTTCAGGATGCCTTCTCATCCCTGAATCCCCGCCAGACTCTCGGCGAAAGCATTGCGGAAGTGTTGCGGGTCCATAATAAAGTGCCGCGCGGCGCGGTGCCGGCGCGCGTGGCGGAGCTGCTCACGCTGGTGGGCCTACGCCCCGAGCACGCCGGGCACAAGCCGGCCGGCTTAAGCGGCGGACAATGCCAGCGGGCGGGGATCGCCCGGGCGCTGGCCATGGAGCCGAAATTGATTGTAGCGGACGAATGCGTGGCGGCGCTGGATGTCTCCATTCAAGGACAGATCATTAATCTGCTTATGGATCTGCGGGAAAAAATGGGGTTGGCGATCCTGTTCATCGCGCATGATCTGGCGATTGTGCGCCATCTGTGCGATCGGGTGGCGGTAATGTATCTGGGCAGGATCGTTGAAGAAGGGCCGTGCGAGGCGGTTTTTTCCCATCCTCGTCATCCGTATACCGCCGCCCTGGTGGCGGCTATCCCGGAAATTGACCCGGACAAGCCATTACCGGACCAACCCCTGAGGGGAGATCCCCCCAGTCCCATCGCTATTCCACCGGGCTGCGCGTTCCATCCGCGTTGTCCCCACGCGCAGGCGCAATGCCGCGTCGGCGCACCACCGCAAACCCGGCATATTGCCGATCACTCTTATGCCTGCGTGCTGTCGCACGTGGGTAAAGACACTGTTTTTCCATTAACTGGGGGAAGATTGCATGAAGCGCAAGCACGTTAAGTTAGCGGCGGCCGTGGTATTTCTGGCACTTAGCATCACCGGCGAGATAGCGCAAGCAGCCGGTGTGCTGACGATCGGCCGGCGTGAGGACAGTACCACCTTCGATCCGATAAAATCCGCTCAGAACGCCGACAACTGGGTTTTTTCCAATGTGTTCGATCCGTTGGTGCGTGTTGATAAGAGCGGCACCAAACTGGAGCCCGGCGTGGCGGAAAGCTGGACCGTTTCCCCTGACGGCAAGGTCTATACTTTTAAAATCCGCGACACCCGGTTTTCCGACGGCACCCCGGTTACGGCGGGCGATGCCGCCTTCAGCCTGCTACGCATTCGTGATGACCAAGGATCGCTGTGGCGCGATTCCTACAGTATTATCGCCACGGCGGTCGCCGCCGATCCCCATACGCTGGTGGTAACGCTGAAATCCCCTTCCGCCCCCTTTTTGTCGCAACTGGCGTTACCCAACGCTTCCGTTATTTCCGAAAAAGCCATGAAGACGGAAGGAGAAGAAGCTTTCGCGGAAAAGCCCGTTGGATCCGGCGCGTTCAGTGTGAAATCATGGGCGCGCGGCGAGAAAATCGTTCTGGTGAAAAACCCCTATTTCTGGCAGGCGAAAAACGTCAGCCTCGATGAAGTGGACTGGCTGACGATTCCGGACGACAACACCCGAATGCTCAAAGTGCAGGCCGGAGAGTTGGACGCCGCGCTGACCGTGCCGTTTTCCCGTATCGCCTCGCTGCAAAAAGACCCTAACCTGAAGGTGGAGCTGGACCCCTCGACCCGGGAGGATCACTTGCTGATCAACCACTCCCACGGCGCATTGGGTCAGGTGGCGGTACGCCAGGCGCTGGACTACGCCATTGATAAAGACGCCATCGTCAAAACAGTAACCTTCGGCTATGGTCAGGTGGCGAATTCGTATATTCCCGCCGGGGCCTTATACCACTATGAGGATAACCTGCGCCGCCCCTACTCCCCGGAAAAAGCGAAACAAATGCTGAAAGACGCCGGCGCAAGCAATTTGACCCTTAACTATGTGGTCAACGCCGGCGATGAAGTGGACGAACAAATCGCCATCCTGTTACAACAGCAATTGGCGAAAGCCGGCGTGAAGGTCAATTTGCAAAAGGTCGACCCAAGCCAGAGCTGGGATATGCTGGTGGCCGGCGATTACGATATTTCCGTCATGTACTGGACCAATGACATCCTGGACCCGGATCAGAAGACCACCTTTGTCTTGGGCGAGGACGCGAATATGGATTATATGACCCGTTACCATAACGACCAGGTCAAAGCGCTGGTGGCCGCCGCCCGCGTGGAAATGGACCCGAGCAAACGCGAGCAGATGTATATTGATTTGCAAAAGATGGCCAAAGCCGACGTAAACTGGATTGATCTCTACTACAGTCCTTATCGGAATGTCAGCCGTAAAAACATCAAGGGATTCCACCAAAATCCTCTCGGCCGCTTCTTCCTGGAAGACACGGTGAAGGAATAACGCGCAATTCCCTGGGAAACGTGGCGGAAGGTCGTGTGTATCGCCACATCGCGGGGTATTCCGGGTGCGGCGCGCACCCGGAACCTGATCATTCTCTGGCGATATGAAAGGCCGGGGCCTGCGAAAGCTGTTGTGAAATCCGTTGGGCGCACGCTTTTACCAAGCTGATCATTTTTTCGTGGCTGCTCGCGGGCAAATGCTTGTCACGCGCCTCAAAAATCAACGATACGCTACCGGCAACCTGGCCGGCGGTTAAAATCGGCGAGGCAATACCGATATTGCCTTCCTTCATTTGCGAAAACGTCATTTCGTAACCGTTGGCCCGGGTTTTGGCCAGTTCCGCGGAAAACGTCTTCCAATTAATCGCCGGATCCTTGGACTTTATCACATCCTCGTTTTCCAGATAGATACGCTGACGGCCGCGGGGAGAAAGATGGGCCAAAATCACTTTGGACGTCGCGCCCTTGAACAACGGAAGGGCCACGCCGCGCTCATAGGCGGGCAACATATGCGGTTCGTTGCCGCTGACTTCATACACGCACATCACGCAGTCCTTATAACGGCGACACAACACCACCGTCGCGCTTGGCGAACTGCTGGCGAGCAATTCTTTCATGGGCTGCATCGCATAGTGAATCAAAGGATCGCTCTTGCGCAGCAGCCAATCGAAATGCACGAACGCCGGCCCCAGGGTATAGCCGGCATTCGACACGGGATCAAGAAAACCGGCCTCTTTCAATTGCTTAACATCACGATAAACCGTTCGTGGCTGGACGCCCAGCTCCGCGGCGATATCCTCGATAGTCATCACCAGCCAGTCGCGTTCAAAAAGTTCGAGGATCCGCAGAGTCCTCGCCAGTCCATTCTTGACATAACTCATCTGAGAGTCCTTCACAAATAAAATCGGATCATTGTATCGTCGGCGAGCCGTCTGAAGATGCCGCCAGGTGCGCCGCTTATCATCGCCATCACGTCCCCTACCCTCTCTTATAACGGATCATAATGGCAAAATCTCGACTTTCGTCATAGGAGATCATTATGTCTAATTGACTATTATTGACAATTTTGCAGACCCTATCTAGATTGGACGTTATTCACTCATCGGGGATCCAGATAATGAAAACCGCCATATTACGCTCAATACGACTGACTTTTCAGATAATTACGCTATTAAGCCTGGGTTGTGCGCCCTCCGCTTTCGCCGAAAATGCCAAGGCCGAAGTGCGTTTCGCGGTATTGGCCCCCAGTGCTCTGCTGTGGCCCCATGCGGTGGCCAAAGCGGAAGGCATGTATGACAAGCATGGCATCTCTGTCAGAGAGCTATTGGTAGGCTCAAGCCCGGCACTGGTCCAGGCGGTATCCAGCGGCAGCGCCGATGCCGGGGCCGCGTTGGGAGACATTACGCTTACCGCCATTGACAAAGGGGCGCCGATTACCATCGCCGGATCGATCATTGAGAAAAGCATTTTGCATCTGGTCGTGGCCAAAAATGTACCGGATGTGAAGTCTCTATCAGGATCGGTCGTTTCCGCCGGCGCGTTGAAAGGCGGCACAGTGGATTTACTGCGCATGCAACTCGCCGACAATCACGTTGACCCCGATTCGGTAAAGTTTCTGGCATTGACCAACTCGAAAGATCGCATTATTGCTCTGGAGAACGGCCAAATCAAAGGCGCCTTGCTTATCGCGCCATTCGATAGCATGGCCAGCAGCCGCGGCATGAAAATCGTCGATGTGTACTCCGAACCCTATATCGAGACGGCACTGGTTTATAACAAAAACTGGCTGGCCTCACATCGTGATACGGCCGAGAAAATGGCCCTGGCATTAAAAGAGGCAACCTTATGGCTGTATGACCCTAAAAATAAGCAACAGGCCATCGATATATTATCAACTTACACATCAACGCCGAAAGATATCTGCGAAAAATCTTATGATTTTATCATTCAGCAGCATCAGGCAATCGGCAAAGGCTTGCGGGTTAATCCCGAGGGTCTGACCAATATCATCAAGATCGGTGAAAAATACGGTGATAAGTCAAGTGCGGGCTTGAATGACTTCTCAATAAATAAATATGTGGATGCCAAACTCGTCGAGGCGATCGCCCATGGCAATTGAGGCAAAACACGACGAACGCATCCCGGTAGTGTTATTAACCGGTTTCCTTGGCAGCGGTAAAACGTCATTACTCAATCATTGGCTCAAAGAACCCGCTTTAGCGGATGCCGCCGTCATCGTCAACGAACTGGGTGAAATTGGCATTGATCATCAATTGATAGCATCAAGCAATGAAAATACCATTGAGCTGTCGACCGGTTGTTTATGCTGTATGGTGACCGGCGATTTGGTGGATACGTTGCGGGAATTATTTGTACGCCGCCAACGCGGCGATTGCCGGCGTTTTGGCAAAGTCATCATCGAAACCACCGGGTTGGCGGAGCCGGGACCGGTCATTCAAGTGCTCATGACTCAGCCGGTAGTGGCGAAATATCGGTTGAGCAATGTCGTCACCACGCTGGATGCCGTCAAAAGCGACGATACCCTGAACACTTACCCGGAAGCGGTCAAACAATTGGCGTTAGCCGATCGAGTGGTCATCACCAAGCTTGACTTGCTGCCCGCCGAACAGCAGAACACGCCATTGGCAAGATGCCGCGCCGTTAATCCCGGCGCGCCGGTTTTTCTCAGTTCGAACAGTCAAATGCCGGCGGCGGAGTCGGTACTTAACGGGATTGATTATTCGTCGCGAATTTCAAGCGACCAAATATCATCCTGGTTAAATTGGCGGCCCCTTGACGAGGGGAAACCCGTCCATCACGCCATCGCTTCATTTCAGCAGGACAAGCATAGCCATGGAATCAACAATTTTTATTTGACGATTGATGAGCCGTTTCATTGGGAACATTTATCCGCATGGCTGGATGCATTGACGTTGGCGCACGGGAAACAATTACTCAGGGTGAAAGGCATTTGCTGGATCAAAAATCAGGATAAACCTATTGTTATTCATGTGGTGCAAGGGCTATTTCACCCCCCTACTGTAATAAACGACAAGGTCGACCAGGAACGAATCTCTCGCATCGTTTTCATCACACAAGGGTTAAGCAAGAAATATATTGACGACGTTTTAGCAGTCATCAGGGCAAAGAAGATTTCTGCGGCTTAAGCACCAAATTTATCAAAGAGGAAAAAATGGAACTTCTAATTAAGAATGCTGACATCATCACCGCTCACGCGCGTTTTAAAGGGAGCGTGGGAATCGATAAAGGGAAAATTTGCGGTATTTACAGCACGGACTCCGATGATGAAATGGATGCTGAAAATATTGTCGACGCTCAAGGTAAAGCGCTGATACCCGGGTTTATCGATATGCATTGCCATCATCGCGAAGGTTCCGAGCCGGGTTTCGAATATAAAGAAACCATCCGTACCGCCACCATGGCCGCCGCTGCCGGGGGCGTGACAACCACCGTCGGGATGCCGAACGTGGCCCCTCCGCCGAATACGCTGGAACTGCTCCAACGTCAATTCGCCAAATATGAACAAGGTTCGCTGGTTGACTGGAACTTCAATCCCGCACCCACGGTAATTGATGAGATTCCCCACATGGCCGCAACCGGCATTACCGCATTCAAAATCTTCATGGTGGTGGATACCGGACGCAGCTACCCGCATATGCCGGGGATTGGGGTGCATGATCATGGCGAGATACTGAAAATCATGGAGATGTGCGCGAAATACCATGTCCCGTTGATGGTACATCCCCATGACCAATCGTTAATGGACGTCATCGAAAAGGAATTCTGGCAACGCGGTGAGCGCGATGCCCTGGCGTATGCCAAAGCCTATGCCGCCCACGACGGCGTGATATGGGAAACCGCCATCGCCACCTTGCTGCGCCTGCAAAAAGCCTCCCACTGCCATTTGCATATCCTGCATGTGCAAACCGCCGGTAGCGTGGAGCTGATCCGCCAGGCAAAACGCGCCGGACAAAAAGTCACCTGCGAGCTTAACCCCTGGGCGCTGTTTTTAGGTTGTGACTGGTCGGCGATTCAACGATTGGGCTCCTATGCCCTTTCCTATTGGGTACCGGAAAAAAATGTACCGGGTTTATGGGAGGGGCTTAAGGATGGCACCATTGATATTCTGGCGACAGACCATGCCCCCCATACGCGGGAAGAAAAAGAAATCGGCTGGACGGACGGTTGGAAAGCGCACACCGGCACGCCATCAATACAATTTTACTTAAGCATGTTTTTTACGGCGGCGCTGGAAGGCAATATTTCTTTGGAAAGAGTCGTGGAACTGGGCGCCACCGCGCCGGCCAAGATCTTTGGCATTCACCATAAAGGCGACATCGCCGTGGGATATGATGCCGACCTGGTACTGGTTGATCTGGATGCCAGTTACGAAATACGTGATGAAGACGTCATCAGTCTGGTGGGCTGGAGTCCTTATGCCGGCCGGCAGGTGCGCGCCAAACCGGTGCAGACCTGGGTACGCGGGCATTCGGTCTATCGCGACGGCGTGGTGACCGGTGAACCCGGTTTCGGTAAATTGGCGAAAGCCACGTATTCGGGTAACTATTGATGAAATCACGCTGGCTCAATTATCTGGAACAAGACGGCATCGCTCCGGCAACATGCCGTATGGCGCTGACCATTTTGGCTATTGTTCTCATTTGGCAATGGGTAGCGACGACACTGGTTCATAATGCCATGTTACTGGCTTCTCCGGTTGCGGTATGGCATGCCCTGGTGGAGGAATACCGCTCGGGCCATCTTTGGGACAACACCGTGGCCACCAGTATTTCACTGACGGTCGCGTTCCCGCT
Organism: Martelella alba; assembly: GCF_005217455.1. Classification (GTDB taxonomy): domain Bacteria; phylum Pseudomonadota; class Gammaproteobacteria; order Enterobacterales; family Enterobacteriaceae; genus Acerihabitans. Next base: position 1,779 of record NZ_SZPQ01000030.1, on the reverse strand, counting down.
CTCGGTGCTGCTGGGCGTTTTTATCGGACTGGCATTAAACAGCAGCCGTCTGCTATCGCTTATGCTGGGTCCGGTCATTGCCGCCTTGTCATCCATTCCGATCATTGCCATCGCGCCTTTGCTGGTTGCCTGGCTGGGATTGGGCTACGCGTCGAAAATCATATTGATTATCATGGTTGCGCTTTTTCCTATCATTGTAACCACCGAATCCGCATTGAATGCCGCCGATAAGGATTTAATCGAAGCATCCCGATCCTTTAATGCCTCGGGTTGGCAAGTCTTCCACACAGTGACGTTCCCTTACGCGGTGTCGTTTATCATCGGCGGTATCCGCGTTGCGTGGGCACGCGCGCTGGTGGGTGTGGTGGTGGCGGAATTTTTCGGCTCGTTCGCCGGTTATGGCTATGCCATCATGGCCGCCGGGCAAAACTTCGATACCGCCAAACTGTTGGCTTATGTCTTTGTGCTGGGCATATTTGGCTTAATCGGGACGTTATTGCTGGGCGTTTTAGAAAAACGTCTCGCGCCTTGGAGGTACGTATGAGCTCAACGGCATTAACTATTTCATCGCTGAGTAAAACCTTCAAAACAAACCAAGGAAAGTCGCTATTGGCATTGGAGGAAATCAACCTCACCATAGAGGAAGGTGAATTTGTCGCGATTGTCGGCGCCAGCGGTAGCGGCAAATCAACGTTATTACGTATCATCAGCGGTCTGATGGAGGCGTCTTCAGGCCATGTCCAGGCTTATGGTAAAACCATCTCCGCTCCCGGCGCCGATCGCGCCATGGTTTTCCAGCGCGACTGCCTGTTACCCTGGAAATCAGTGATTGATAACGTGGCTTACGGCCTGACCCTGTCGGGGGTCCGCAAACGCGAAGCCCATCGGCGCGTTCAGCGCTATATCGATGTGGCCGGTCTTAAGGGGTTTGAGCATGCGTATCCCCATCAGCTTTCGGGCGGTATGCGCCAACGCGCGAATGTCGCCCGCGCCATGGCCATGGATCCGAAGTTGTTGATGATGGACGAGCCTTTCGCCGCGCTGGATTCCCAGACCCGGGAAATCATGCAGGCGGAATTGTTGCGTATCTGGGAGGACAGCCGTAAAACCGTGCTGATGATTACCCATCAGATAGATGAGGCGGTTTATCTCGCTGACCGTATCGTGGTTTTCAGCGCCCGCCCCGGTAAAGTGAAACAATCCATCACGGTGCCTTTCCCGCGGCCGCGGACATTGCATTTGAAGCGGACGCCTGAATTCGGCGCTATCGTCGATAAGATCTGGGAAATGATTGAAGAGGAGGTAAAGCAATCGTTAACGGAAGGATAGCGATAACAACCCACGAAATAAAGCAGGCAAAAATTAACCATCAAGGTAAATAGGCATGTTTACTTTGAGCGTTTGAGTGCTATCCCGGATGCAACCAGCAAATAACCATGATGGTTTTGCAAATGATATTGAGCCTGTCGATAGGGTTTCACCGATAAGCCGGCTCATGCGGCCTCGATCGCAACTATAAATTTAACATCTTTTAGGATCATTAAGCATCTCATTCTGTCATTTAATACAAGCGTAGTCATAGGGGATAATGATGAAGAAAATAGCATGCGGTATTTTAATTGCACTGATCACGCCGACCATTTATGCCGCTGAAATTTACAATAATGACGGTAATAAGCTGGATCTGTACGGCAGTGTGCGCGCCCGGCATTATTTCAGCGACAATACCGCCATTGATGGGGATAACAGCTATGTCCGTCTGGGCTTTAAAGGCCAGAC